>JABLWW010000001.1 GCA_013178295.1 Anaerolineae bacterium
AGCCAAGAAGAGGAATATACTTGTACATGGGAGCCTCCTTGCCGATTTGTTATTCACAAAACGAAGTTTATCGGTTTTGAGGCTCCTTTCAATATCTCTTGTCCGATCTCATGTCCGAAGTTCAGCTCCATGTATCGTCATAATCACATCTTTGTATTGGATGTACACCGGTGGCAATACTGGGGACGATGTCGCTGTCAGCAATCACCCTGGTGATTAGCTCTATCGGAAATTATAACATAGCCGAAGAGGGTACGCCATGTTTTGTGGCACAGATATATTGCCAGTGGCATCAGAATGTGTCAGCATTCGCTGTGCCCGCAGGCATAGCACTTGCGGCAGCCCTCTTCATTCACCAGCGCCGCCTGCCCGCATTCAGGGCATAGGTCGCCGATGCGTATCATTTGCGCCTGCTCGGCAGGAGATTCGCCAAACAGACTGCCCTGAAGGGCATCCTTGCCGCCTCCGGCGATAAAAGCAGTGGGACGTTCTTGCTGCTTCTGCTGGAGGTAATCGTCTAACACCTGGGCGACGCCATCAGGTAGAGAGCGGACGCGGTTTGGTCCAAAGCCCAGCGGTCTGCCGCCGCCAATGCCCGAAAGCTGACGAACGACTTCGCGCAGGCGCTGATGTGGGTCAATGGGGGTGGTGATGCGCAGAATGTAGGAAATGAGCCGTCCAATTGCCTCAGAAACGGCGGCGGTGTCGGAGCCAGCTTTAGCAGTATTGATGAACACTTCAAAGGGGTGCTCTTTACCGTTTTCGTTGATGGTGATGAAGGCTTTACCAAGCGGGGTATCTATGGAGTATGTGTATCCGGGCAAATAGCGCGGACGGGGTTTCTTGGAAGAAGTCCACAGCACTGGTTGCTCTGGCTGCTCGATGGTTACCTCCGCAACTGCCTTTGTCTGCTTGGTTTGGGCGGTGACGTTTGTTTCGAGGACGACTTTTTCGCGCGAGCCGGTCACATACACAGTAATACCCTTGCAGCCCAGCTCCCAGGCAAGAAGATAGGCGGTGGCAACGTCCTCTTCGGTAGCGGACTGAGGGAAGTTGATGGTTTTGGAGAGAGAATTATCCACAAATGCCTGAAGCGCAGCCTGCATGCGTACGTGCTCTTCGGCGCTGATATCCTGCGAGACGACAAAAACATCACGTATCGAGGCGGGGACGTCTGCCAGCCCCTGAATGCTGCCAGTGCGGCTGACCTCCTCCAGGATTTTTTTGCGTACGTTGGCTTCGATGTCAGCAGCGTTGAGCGCCCGCTCGAAGCTCGGGCTGGTGTAAACCAGTTCCAGGTCTTTGCCGTTGTCGTTGACATGCCGCAGATAAGCAAGAGCAAAAACTGGCTCACAGCCGTACCCTTCGCAGCCAGCAACGGTTGCGATGGTTCCCGTGGGCGCAATCGTGGTCTGGGCAGCGTTGCGGATGCCGAATCGCTGGATGTCTTCGTAGATGGCTTGCCAATCCAGCGGGGGGCGCTCCCAGTCGTGTTCGTAGGGCTGTAAGGGAATGGGAGGACGCCAGGTTAACTTTTTAGGGTCATAGATGCTTCCCTGAATGGCGGGGAAAGCACCGCGTTTTTGCGCCAGGTCAATACTGGCGCGCATGGCGTGATAACGGACAAACTCCATCACCTGAGCTGCAAGCTCCTGCCCCTCGGGAGAACCATAGCGAACGCCGACATGATACAGCAGATCTGCCAGTCCCATGATGCCCAGCCCGATCCGGCGGGCGCGGCGGGCGGCTTCTTCCAGTTGCGGGACGGCGGGCACGTATTTGTTTGCTTCTACAACGTCGTCAAGAAAGATGGTTGCCAGGATGGTGCTCTGACGCAGTTTTTCCCAATCTACGCGGTGACCTGACGTCAAATGTTGGGCAAGATTGATCGAACCCAGACAGCAGTTTTCATAGTTGCCCAGGAATTGTTCCCCACAGGGGTTTGTGGCTTCCAGCGAATACAGATGCGGAACAGGGTTGGCGCGGTTGGCAGTATCCAAAAACAGCACGCCTGGCTCGCCGTTATGATGCGCCTGTTTGACAATTTTTTCAAACAACTCGCGGGCGCGCAGGCGCTTGTATACCCTGATACGGATGCCCGCTTTTTCGGCATCTTCCAACGTGCCATCAAAGTTTCGGTACTTGGGGTCGAGAATATCAGGAAACCGCAGTTCCCACCAGTCATCTTCTTTGACAGCGCGCATGAAGGCATCAGTAATTCCTACCGAGATGTTGAAATTGGTGATGGCGTTTTCGCTGGTTTTGCAGGTAATAAATTCCTCAATATCAGGATGATCCACACGCAGGACAGCCATATTTGCCCCGCGGCGCGAGCCACCCTGTGCCACTTCGCCAAAGGCATGGTCATAGACACGTAAAAAACCCACTGGTCCGGTTGCCTGCCCAGCCGAGGACTTGACAATGGCGCCTTTGGGGCGCAGGCGCGAAAAAGAAAAGCCATTACCGCCGCCTGTCTGTTGGATGAGCGCTGCATCGCGCAGGGTCTGAAAAATGCCGGTGGATTTGCGCCCCATATCATCGCTGATGGGCAGGACAAAACAGGCAGCCAGCTGCCCGAGCGGGGTGCCAGCACCGGTGAAAGTGGGTGAGTTAGGAAAGAATGCCTTGGAAGTCAGCAGGCGGTAAAACTCTTTTGCGCGCGAAAGGCTATCCTCGCCCCATTTTTCTTCTACCAGGGCAACATGGTACGCCACGCGCCAGAACATCTCTTCAACGCTTTCGCTTGGTTTGCCGTCATCGCCGCGGCGCACATATCGGCGCACAAGCACCTGACGGGCGTTTTCGGTAAGATCAACTTTGGGGAGGTCTGCGGGCACGGGCGGGGTTTGGATGGTGTGCTGGGCTTTTGTAACCATAAAATGTGTTCCTCTTTTACCTCTAAATATGGGACCAGAGCTTTATTGACACTGGCAGATGTTATGATGACCCTTCTAACAGGCGGTCAATCTCATTGCGGATGCTGCGCAGATCATCCATGCGCAGATAAACCGAGGCGTAACGAATATAGGCGATGTGATCCAGCTCTTTAAGCCCGGCGATGACCATATCGCCAACCACACGAGCGGATACTTCTTCTTTGCCCATGCGCTGTAATGTGGATTCGATTTCTCCAACCAGACGCTCGATTGCGTCAGCCGAGACGGGGCGTTTGGCACAAGCAATGCGAATGCCTTTTGCCAGCTTTTCGCGGTCAAACTCCTCGCGACTGCCATCCTGTTTGATGATGAGCGGAGTAGCCAGGATGGGGCGCTCGTAGGTGCTGAAGCGCTGACCGCAGCTTTCACATTCACGACGCCGACGAACACCGCCGCGGTTATCGTGTGTGGTATCCAGCACTTTTGATTGGTCACTCTGGCAGAAGGGGCAACGCATGGTAAACTCCATTCTGTGGGCATAAAAAGACTTTTTAGGGTTCTGAAACAAACATTTACCCCCCAGATATGGAGGTAAATCTGAAAATACCCCTGTATTTGCTATTATGTTAACACAAGTTTAACCGCGTTGCAAGGGGCAGATTCGGATAAATTTTTTGCGAATGCTGTTGAAACGGGTATAATCAAGCCGATGATGTTGCGTAATGCGAAAATTCTAGTCTGTTATCTGGCGTTATTTCTGTTTTTGCAAAGCTGTGTTGCCAAGCAGACAACTGTTACAGTTACCGCTTCGATACCGCCGAGCACTGCGACGCCTGCTCCTACGGCGACGATGACCCCGTTGCCGATGGCAGTCTGGGTGAATGGTGAGGGGATTTTGCTTTCTGAATACCAGGCGGAATTGCAGCGTCTGGAGGCGGCGCAAACTGAGATGAATATTACGCAGACGCCCGAAGAGCGGCAAAAGAGAGTTCTGGATGATCTCGTTGCACAGACATTGCTGGCGCAGGCGGCATCAGCGGGGGGCTATCAGGTGACGGAAGACGATATCCAACAGCGGGTGGAGCGTCTGGCAGAACGAATGGGCGGTGCGCAGCAGCTGACAGAGTGGATGGCGCAAAATGGATATACTGAGGAAAGTTTTCGCCTTGCACTGCGGCGCGCGATGGCGGCTGCATGGCAGAAGGAGCAGATCATGGCTTCTATTCCAAGCGCGCTGGAGCAAATCCATGCTCAACAAATCCTGGTCTTTGACGCGGATCTGGCACAGCAAATTTATAACCAGTTGCAGGGGGGGGCAGATTTTGCTGCCTTGCGCTGGTTGTATGACCCTCAGACAGGCGGTGAGTTGGGCTGGTTTCCGCGGGGTTATTTGACCAGATCCGAAATTGAGTCCGCCGTGTTTAACCTACAGCCGGGGCAGTATACTCCTGTCGTTCAGACAGACTTTGGTTATCACATTGTGTTTGTGGTGCAGCGCGAGGCGCAGCATCCATTGACCGCCGATGCCCGCCGGGTGCTGCAGCAAAAGGCGTTGGAGGAATGGATTGCAAAACGTCGTACAGAGAGTGAGATTAATATTCTGGTGGAGTAAAATTGGCATGAATCCTGCAACACAGAGCAGGATATGGAGACTTGGATGGATGCAAATCATGCTGAGCTGATACGGGCGAGGCGCGAAGCGCGTCGTCTGAAGCGGAGGAAACAGGCGGTCTGGGATGTTCTGACCCTGCTGGTGGGGGTGATGATTCTGGTGGTTATCGGCGTAGGGGTGTATATTTTCTTGCAGCCCGAATCGGCGCTTAATCCTTTCCCGCCCCCGACGATGCCGGCTAGCATCATGCTTCCTTCTCAGACCCCAGTGCCTGTTCAGCAGGATGTGTCTGACGGGCTGGGCAAGCCAGCGCAGGTGCATGCAGCTGATACGCAGCTACCAACGACAACAGCAGTGGAGCCGACTGCAACCCAAACACCTACTTTAACGGTGGTATATCCCACCTTGCCGCAGCCTTCAAGCACGCCCTCGATCAATGTGCATGATATTTTTGCCACACTTACAGCAACGGCGTATTCGGCGTATCCCTATACATTGAAAGCGCCTCCTGCCGCCATTCAGGCTTTTCATTTGCCCGCGGAAAAGCTGTGTCATTGGTCTGGCGTTGGCGGGCAGGTGATTGATATACAAAACCGCCCGGCGACGGGGATTCTGGTTCAATTGGGTGGCTATCTCAATCGGGCGTATTACAACCAGACCAGCCTGACCGGTACGGCTTTGCAGTATGGGCCTGCGGGGTATGAGTTTACACTTGGAGAAGAACTGAAGGCATCCAGAAAGGGGTTATGGGTGCAGCTGGTGGACCAATCGCTTTACCCGCTTTCGGAGAAGGTGTATTTTGATACCTTCAACGATTGCAGCAAGAACCTGATTTTGATCAATTTCAAACAGGTGAAATAACGCCTTTCCATTTAGATGTAAAGATCTGTCAGTACCCGGATGTTCTTTGCCTGACGACCTCAAAGATGAGGAGCGCGGCGGCGATGGCTGCATTGAGTGATTCGCTTTCACCGGGCATGGGGATGTGAATCTTGTGTTGGGCAACCTTGCGCGCCTGAGCGCTAGCGCCTTCAGCCTCACTGCCGATAATCAGCGCCAGCGGCTGTTTGAGGTCTGATGACCAGCAGGGGATACCGTCTTTGGCTTCGGCAAGAAACATGCTCAACGGCGGATGGGTATTTTGCCTGCATAGAGCGACAATTTCATCCCAGGACATGGTGAGAATAGGGAGGTGAAAGTGCGCACCCATGCCAGCCCGCAGCACTTTAGGGGCAAAAGGGTCGCATGTCTTGGGCGTCAGGATGACAAGCTGCGTACCAGCCGCCGCTGCGGTGCGCAAAATGGTGCCCAAATTGCCTGGGTCGCGCAGTTCATCCAGGATAAGAACAAAATCAAGATGTTTGGGAATAGGCAAGTGACGGGCTTCAAATACAGCCAGAATGCCTTGAGGGGTTTCTGTATCACTGAGGGATTGCATCAGATGCTCTGAGATTTCTTCCACATCTACCCCCTGCTGAGAAAACTCCTCCAACGCTTGCATTCCGCGCGTGCTGAGGTTCGCAGAATAGAACACTCTCAACGGCTTCCAGCCCGATATCAGGGCTTCCTCGATCATGCGGACGCCCTCCACGACGAACATCTCAGATTCGCGCCGTTGGCGCGGTTGGCTGAGCAGTGCCCGCACCTGCTGGATTTTTGGGTTGTGTGCTGATGTGATCATCCGCACTTGACTTGTGTGTTTTTCTGCTGCCATTGTGCGGCGGCTTGGGCAAAAATCTCGATAGTTGGGGTATCAATGATGGTGATGCGCACCAGCTTAAGCCCAGAGGCGGGCTGATTTTGGAAGTACTGATAGATGGTTTCAAAAAATATCTTGGCTGCGCGTTCTTTTGGAAAACCAAAGATGCCGGTGGAAATGGCGGGCATGGCAATTGAGGAGAGCTTCAGCTCGTCTGCAACCCGCAGACTGCCGCTTACCGCGCTGGCGAGTTTTTGATCTTCGTTGCCTTCTCCCCAGACGGGACCCACGGCATGAATGATATAGCGACAGGGGAGAGCACCTGCGCCAGTATAAGCTGGTTTGTCATGGCTGACAGGACCGTGTTTGCGTACCCAGTCGTTGCTCTCTTGTTGGATTTGATAACCGCCGCGGCGGACAATGGCTGCGGCAACGCCTCCTCCGTGTGCCAGCTGGGCGTTGGCGGCATTGACAATGGCATCTACTGTTTCTTCAGTTAGATCGCCCTGGACGATTTCGAGAACCTGGCTTGTGGGGAGTGTATAGCGAGATTTGGCAACAGACATACCTTCCTCCTGAAATAGGTGTTTGATGCCAGAAAGAACTATAGACGGGAGCAGTTTTTCGGCTTTTGTTCACAGTCGTTGAACAATATCTTGATGATATTGTACCGCAGGAGAAATATTTTTGTATTGCGTTCGATTTGGGCAGGCGCGTGGGAATAAAAAATGGGATGGTGATTTGCCATCCCATTTTTTATCTGTCTGTATACAAGATCAAGCACTGGTGGCTTTGGCAACAATGGCGCCAAATGCCTGCGGATCGCGCACTGCCAGGTCAGCCAGCATTTTGCGGTTGAGGTTGATGTTGGCTTTTTTCATCAGGAATATCAGACGGCTATAGTTCAAGCCGTTTTGACGGGCTGCCGCATTGATTCGGGCGATCCATAGTTTGCGCAAATCGCGCTTGCGAACGCGCCGGTCGCGATAGGCATACCACAAACTTTTGAGTATCGCTTCGTTAGCGCGGCGAAAAAGGAGACGCCGAGAGCCGGTATAGCCCTTGGTCATCTTAAGAATTTTCTTGTGGCGAAGATGCCCCTTTGGGCCGCCTTTTACACGAGACATACTTTACTCCTTTGCGGACCCCTGGGCGTCGGTGCCTGGCACCTGTTGTGAACACCCAACAGCCGCACAAAAAACTTGTTGGTTACTCTTTGCTATCCAGAAAAGGAACCAGACGTTTGACGCGTTGGATGATACCCTTGCCTTCTACCGGGATCATCTCTGTAAACAGGGCTTTGGTGCGATCGGAGGTACGGCGACGCAAATGGCTTTTGCCGCCCTTGGTTCGCAGTAAAACCCCTGACCCACTCAGGCGAAAACGCTTAGAAGTTGCCTTATGGGTTTTTAACTTAAATTTTCCTGCTTTTTGCTTCCTTGGCACAGCAATACTCCTCTAACAAGTTAACTCAGACGGTTGATAAAACCGCTCTATTATACCAGAATATTTTGTTTAGAAAGAAAAGCCGTCTATGCTTCACTGTCTGGAGCAGGTACGTCTTCGATTTCAGCCTTTTCTTTGACAGTTTGTTCGCCAGCTTTTTTCTTGCCGTACTTGGAAGGGCTGAGAACCATGGTCATAACTTTGCCATCCATGTTGGGCATTTGCTCGACGAAGCTGATATCTGAGAGCTCTTCGGCAATTTCTTTCAGGTCTTCCAACGCCAGTTCAGGATAGGTAATCTCGCGTCCTCGAAAGCGGATCGTTACCCTGACCTTCATTCCATCCTGTAACCATCTGCGGGCATCTCGAGTTTTAAATGAGCGGTGATGTTCATTGGTCTTTGGGCGCAGGCGGATTTCCTTTACCTCAATTTTTGTCTGCGCTTTTTTGGCTTCGCGCTCCTTTTTGATGCGTTCGTAGATGAATTTGCCGACATCCATGACACGGCATACGGGAGGGGCGGCATTGGGAGCGACTTCTACTAGGTCGAGGTTGGCGTCATTGGCAATACGCAGGGCTTGTTGAATTGGAACGACACCCATATTTTCGCCCTTAGGACCAATCAGGCGCACCTCTGGCACTTTGATGGCTTCATTTACCCGCAGATTTAACTGGTCGATGGTTTTCTCCTTTTTCGATAAATAAAGAATTAACTACCCCGCTTTTGCAAAGCGGATACAACGAGAGAATATACCATAGATTTGCAAAAAACGTCAACCGTTTTATTTTTTATCGGCAATATCCTGTTGCGCACGTGCAATGAAGGCGTCTAATTCAATTGGGCCTGGATTTTCACCGCTGCGCAACCGCAGAGCAACCTGTCTGTTTTCGACTTCTTTGTCGCCAATGACCAGCATATACGGAATTTTCTGGTTCTGTGCATCTCGGATTTTGGCGTTCATACGTTCATTGCGGTCATCTACAGAAGCGCGTATCCCGTAAGCTTTGAGTTTCTTCATTACTTCAAAGGCATAGTCTAGATGCCGGTCGGCGATGGGGATGATGCTTGCCTGAACGGGCGCCAGCCAGACGGGGAAAGCGCCCCCATAATGTTCGATGAGTACGCCGAAGAAGCGTTCCAAGCTGCCGAGTAAGGCGCGGTGAATCATATATGGGCGATGTTGTTGCCCATCCTCTGCGATGTAGGTCAAATCGAACCGTTCGGGCAGGTTGAAGTCAAACTGGATGGTGGAGAGCTGCCACTCGCGTTGGATGGCATCTTTGACCTTGAGGTCAATCTTGGGCCCGTAGAAAGCGCCGCCGCCCTCGTCCACTTCGTAGGGCAGATGGATGCGCTCCAGCGATTCTTTTAACGCATTTTGGGCGGCCTGCCATTGATCTGCTTCCCCAATGGCGTCCTTTGGCATGGTAGCTAGATAGGCTTTAATATCCTGGAAGCCAAAAGAACGCAGAATGTGAAGCGAGAAATTGACCACAAAATCGATTTCCTGTGGCATTTGCTCGGGTGTACAGAAGTGATGGGCGTCATCCTGGGTGAACCCGCGCACGCGCATCAAACCGTGTAGCACACCGCTGCGCTCAAAGCGGTATACAGTCCCTTTTTCTGCTAATCGCATGGGCAATTCCCTGTAAGAACGCCCGCGGCTCTTGTATATATGGATGTGGAAAGGGCAGTTCATTGGTTTGAGATAAAACTGCTGCCCTTCGATTTCAATCGGGGAGTACATGTTTTCGCGGTAGCTGACCAGATGTCCGCTGGTTTCCCAAAGAGCAGCACGCCCAATGTGTGGGGTATAGATGAATTCATAGCCATTTTGCTCGTGTTCATCTCCCCAGAAATCCTCAATAATTTTTCGTATCTTGCCGCCTTTGGGATGCCACAGGATCAACCCTGGACCTATCTCGTCGTTGACGCTGAAAAGGTCAAGTTCGCGCCCCAGACGGCGGTGGTCGCGTTTCTTGGCTTCTTCCAAACGTCTGAGATATTCTTGCAGGTCTTCTTTGTTCTCCCAGACGGTGCCGTAAATGCGCTGTAACATGGGGCGGTGTTCGTCGCCGCGCCAATAGGCGCCAGCAACGCTCATGAGCTTGAATGCTTCAGGGTTGATTTGACCGGTGTGCTCAACATGCGGGCCGCGGCATAGGTCGGTGAAGGTATCGTGGGTGTATGTGGTGATTTCAACATTGCCTTCCAATGGATTGCCGTCCTCATCAAAGCCGCCGCTTTCCAAACCCTGAATGAGTTCCAATTTGAAGTCCTGGTTTTTGAAGATCTGTCGTGCCTCGCTGGCGGAAACTGAGCGGCGGATAAAAGGGTGTTTGCCATTGATAATCTGGCGCATACGCGCTTCGATCTCTTCAAGGTCTTCGGGCGTCAAAGGGCGGGGCAGGTCAAAGTCGTAATAGAATCCGTCCTCAATAGCTGGGCCAATGGCAATCTTGGCACCTGGAAATTTATCCAGAACAGCCTGTGCCATGACGTGTGCGGTCGAATGGCGCAAACGATACAGGAAAGAATCGGTATATTGTTCTTTTGTGGACATATTAACCTCCAATAAACAAAATCTCTCGCCCGATATGGGGCGAGAGGCGGCTCGCGGTTCCACCCAACTTAACCTGAACGTCAGGTTATCTCTAATGACCGATAACGGGGTCTGCCGTTTCCCATACTATGGGCATGATTGCCCTCTTCCGGGTTATGCTCACAGGGGGTTTTTGCTGTCCGGGTTACGGAAGGGATTCTCAGCCACGCTCCCGTTCTCTCTGAACGTCTGACGGACAGCTACTCGTCCTGGTCACTGCATGTTTTTTTATTAAAGAGAGTGGGCGGTATAGGACTCGAACCTACGGCCTTTGCGATGTCAACGCAATGCTCTAACCAACTGAGCTAACCGCCCGCCGATTGCTATTATAACCGCAAAGGGAAGAACGCGCAAGAAAAAATTTTTAAAAGTTTAGTTTGCATGGATTCTATAGACGCAGAATTGTCCGGGTTGGTTGCCAAAAACCCTTTCCAGCCCCTGCGCTTTGATTGCAGAAGCGGGAAGGGGCATGTTGCTGAGAATGTAATCTGCTTTTAAATTCCGCGCAATGGAAACACCCATCTCAAGCTGTTTGGCAGGGTCGGCAATCTCATCCATTGCTCGTAAAGCTTGATACGTGTCGTACCATACCAAAAGCTTTGCATGGTTATTATAGGTGAGAACCCCCCTGTCTTTGAACGTATAGACCAGAGAGCGCAGCGCCAGGTAACGCACCTCTTGACAGGAGACGTCGCTAAATGAGCCATTCGCGTTACGCAGGCAAAACACTGCTGAGTCCGGCGGTGTGTGTTGGCGGAGATAAGCGATGGCTTCGCCATAATCTCCAGAAGCCTGGCAGACCAGCTTTCCGGTTTTTATGCAATCAATGGCTGTTGAGGTGGAAGGGGAAACGGGATGTAAAATGATCCACGCGCCGACGATAACCGACGCAAGCGGCTGCCAGTAGAAGCCTATTGGGCGCGGTTTCAAGATGACGCTTAACACCCGAAGCGACCAGAGAATAAACAGTTGCATAAAGGGTAGCCCGTAGCGCAAGCCGCGCAATAATTCAATCTGTACTGGCAAAATTCCTAACGCCTGCTCAATGCGTCTCTCGACCCAAGTGACCGCGATGCAGGTTGCCATGACTCCGATAATCCAGGTCAGGGTCAGGTAAAGCGTGTGACGTTGTCCTTTCTCCAACCAGATCACCAGCACTGAAAGCAGAGACAAAGGATATATTCCATAGCTAAGGAAGAAATAGAAAAATTCTTTGATGGGGGCGCGGACTGTAAAAACATCACCGAACATGAAATTTTCCAGAACGTAACGTGCCAGTTGCTGATTTTCCATTCTGGCTGCCGAATGAGAACCAAGATAGTTGAATGCAAATGGGATGGCTGGCAAAAGGAAGGCGAAACCTGCCCCAAACATGAATATCAGACGCTTGCGTATAGACCAGCCTTTAGGCTGTAAAAACCACAGGCTGATCCAGATGGCTACTGCCCAGGAGGGTGTGCTTACCGGATGAACGTACATCATTAACCCTGTCAATCCCATGACCCATAACCAGCGCACCGGCTTTTTCTGCCATTTCAGGAGCAGGGTGAGGAGGTAAGGTAGTATTGCCTGGAACATAAAGCGCGGCAACGCGTCCTGATATATCCCCCAGAACTCGCCAAAGCCGAGCAAGACGGGCATTGCTGTTATCAATGAAAGCAGCAATCCCCAGTAACGGCTTTTGAGCAATACACGTCCCAAAATATAATACCCTAGAAGGTGGATAAAAGTGGTAGGTATCAATAATATGCCAAAAGCTAAGCCATAGTTGCCCATGAGACTTTCCAACCACTGCAACAGAGGAATCTGCACTGTGGCATAGAACTCAAAAGACCTGCTCTGGCTGATAAGCAGGTCTTTTTCGAAATTTTGTGGATATTTCATCGCGGCGGCGAAAGAACTCAGGTTAGCAGCATCACCGCTTATGGTGTAATACGGATAGTTGCTTTGCAAACGGGCAATGAAGTAAAGGATCGCAAAACAGAGAAAGGCAAGCAGCAAGGTTGCATCAAATAAGTTGATTCCAGGCAACCCATCGCGAGTTTTTGAAATCTCAGAGGTCAAATGTTGTCGAAATAAGATAAACCCCAGCGCAAATAGACACAAACCTAATAAGAGAGCGTCTGCACCCAGGAACGGTATTGTGATAAAAAGATAGTTCAACCTATCAGTGGCAAGCTTGATGTCCATTTCTCCTGGCAAAAGCTGGTACAGGTCGAAGTAATGGCGCTGTCTGTCTAAAAACACCCAGACCTCTCCTGCCTCCGGACCAGTTGCAAACTGCAGCTCAAGTAACTGTCTTCCGCTATCGGGAAAACGATAAATCAGAGCGGAGGGTTTCTCTGAATTGATTGACCACCTATTTTCTTTGTTGTTCCAGTTGCCTTGCGACCTCAGATAATTTGGTGATAGGGGCTTTTTCTCCAACAACATCTGGTTGATTTCCACCTGATACCCTGTGGACAGGTCATCACGTGTTCCAGCGGCGACAACCTTTAGTGTATGCCAGCGGGGTGGGGGTGGTGGGGAAAGATCGAGCACTGCCAGCGCCAGGGCAGCCAGCGACATGGATATGCTCAGCCACTGCAAGAGAGACTTGACGGAATATCGTTGCAACGTTCGGAAAAGCAATCTGAAGATCAAAAAATGAATTGCCAGAGCGGCCAGCACTGTGGTTACTACAAGCAGAGAAATCCTTAGTGTTGTTGGCATTTCCCACCAGACCTGCAGGCGGCGGCTGACCGAAAGAGAAAGTGCCAAACTGAGTAAGAGACACAATGAATTGCGATGTTCAACGGCTTTAAGCAATTGGTCTTTGCACAAGCCAGCGGCGGCTTTGACACGCGGGTCAAGCCGCCAGCTTGCCCAGAACAATGCCGCACCAGTAATGACGGAGAGATACCCGAGCTTCTCCATCTCCGGGGGGGCATACACCGTTCTGCCCAGCAGCAGTGTTGCAACCCAGTAAGCGGGTTGCTTGAACCAATCGGTCAGAGCGAGCAAAAGACCACCAACGACAGCCAGCAGGGCGAGAATCCAAAGATAGCGTTGATAAAATCTCATATTTAGAAACTGTCTTGAGGGATGAAGAGGGTTGTTTAATGATCAATCAACCAAGTATGATTATAGCGTACGACGCCAGAAATTTTCCTCTTGACTCACCCTTTTCTGCTGATACAATTTGCTTTAGTCTGGATTGAAAAGGAGTTAATGTTTGAATCAAGCTCGCCTGTCTTTGCTTTGTCAATTAATGGCTGAACAGCATATTGATGTGCTGGCACTTGTCCCTAGCGCCACCTTAAGTTATCTCACCGGTTTGCAATTTCACCTCATGGAGCGCCCGGTAGTTCTGCTTGTTACTGTGCCGGGGGAAACTGCAATGATATTGCCCGAGTTGGAAATGCCCAAACTCCAAAATTTGGCGGGCATTGCCTGTTACGCATACGGCGATGATCCTCAAACGTGGGGCGCTGCTTTTAGAGCAGCCTGCCAAAGTCTTGATATTGATGGCAGGAAGATAGGTGTTGAGCCTGTTTCATTTCGTTTTCTGGAATGGGATTTTTTGCAGCAAGCGGCGCCACATGCCAGTTTTGTACCGGCTGATTTGGACACACTGCGCATCCAAAAAGATAGCCTTGAACTTGCTGCAATGCGCCGGGCAGTAAAAATTGCCCAACAAGCTTTGCTGGCTACCCTGCCTTTGGTTAAGGTGGGCATTACAGAACGTGAACTGGCTTCGGAACTCACGATACAGTTGTTGCGGGCAGGGTCGGGAGTCTTTCCTTTTGACCCCATTGTTTCTGCCGGGCCGAACAGTGCCAATCCCCACGCGTCGCCCTCTGATCGTTCTCTTGAATTGGGTGATTTGCTGCTCTTTGACTGGGGAGCAAGTTTTAACGGCTATTGTTCTGACCTGACCCGCACGTTTGTGATTGGCAAGCCGGAGCCGGAATGTGAGCGGATTGCTGCTGTTGTCAGGGAAGCCAACCTCGCGGCGCAAAAAGCTGTGAGACCGGGTGTCTCAGCCGGTGATGTGGATCGGGCGGCACGCCATGTGATTGAGCATGCTGGATATGGCGCATATTTCACCCATCGGGTGGGGCATGGGCTTGGGATGGAAGCTCACGAGCCGCCGTATCTATTTTCTGAGAATAAACAGGTATTACAGAAAGGGATGACATTCACCATTGAACCTGGTATTTATCTGATGGGACACTATGGCGTGCGTATTGAGGATAATCTTGTGGTTACCGAAGATGCGGCAGAGTGTTTGAGTGATTTGCCGCGCGAGCTAATTGTGTTAGGATGATACCCCATGACCATACAGATTGAAACAGAAGTCTTAGGACCGCTGCTTAACAACACATATCTTTTGGGGAATTTGGAAACCCGTCAGGCAGTGATTGTTGATCCTTCTTTTGACGTTGAACGACTTGTCAGACGTGCATCTGAGGCAAACTTTTCTATTGTTGCGGTTTGGTTGACGCATGCTCATTTTGATCATCTGGCAGGCGCAGATGCACTGGTCAACATGATACGCCCTGCGCCCGTGTTAGGATTGCACCCTGCCGATCTTGCCTTGCTAAGGGATGGAGGCGGTGCAAAGAATTTTGGACTGGATGTTCAGGTGAATGTTACCCCTACCATTCTGTTTGAACATGGTCAGTTGCTGAGTCTGGGCGAGGATAAGATAGAGGTTCGTCATGCCCCGGGGCATACCGCTGGGCATGTTATCTTTTACTTGCCTGGTAGCGGGGTAGCGCTATGCGGGGATGTTATTTTCCGCGGCAGTATTGGGCGCACCGACCTGCCTGGCGGCAGCTACAATCAGTTGATTAACAGCATTCGCTCTCAGGTGCTTACTTTGCCTGGTGAGACGCGTCTGTTATGCGGGCATGGGGCTGAGACCACCGTTGCTTTGGAGCGGGATCACAACCCCTTCTTATAAGCTATTTGGCATAATCTACAGCGCGCGTTTCGCGTATCACGGTTACTTTGATCTGACCGGGATACTGCATACTTTCCTCGATCGTGCGGGCGACATCGCGTGCCAGCCGAATGGCTGCAAGGTCGTCAATATCTTCGGGGCGGACAATGATACGAATCTCCCGCCCGGCTTGAATGGCATAGCTCTGACTGACGCCTTTGTGTGTGTTGGCGATCTCTTCCAGTGCGCGCAGGCGTTTGATATATTGCTCAAAATCTTCGCGGCGTGCGCCGGGGCGCGCGCCAGAGATAGCGTCTGCCGCTTCAACAATTACCGCTTCCAGGGTATCCTGCTCTACCTCATGGTGATGTGAAGCAATAATGTTGACCACTTTGGGGTTGACGCCATAGCGTTTAGCGAACTCTGCTCCCAGTGCTGCGTGCGTGCCTTCAATGTTGTGATCCAGCGCTTTGCCCAGATCATGCAGCAGGGCACCAGCTTTGGCAACCTCGATGTTGGCGCCCAACTCGGCTGCCATGGCAGCTGCCAGCTTGGCGGTTTCAACGGCGTGTGCCAGTTGGTTTTGCCCGTAGGAAGTGCGGTATTTTAGACGCCCCAGCAGCTTGAGCACCTCAGGATGCAGACCTGCCACACCGGCATCAAATGCAGCCTGCTCCCCTGACTCGGCAATGATTCTTTCAACGGCGCGTTCCTCTTCAGATAATACCTTTTCGATGTATGCGGGGTGTATTCTGCCATCCAGAATCAGGCGTTCGAGCGAACGGCGGGCGATCTCGCGCCGCACCGGGTCAAAGCACGAGATAGTAACCGATTCGGGTGTGTCATCCACAATGACATCCACACCGGCGGCCTGTTCAAAAGCGCGGATGTTGCGCCCATTGCGCCCCACAATGCGCCCTTTCATCTCCTCATTCGGTAAGGTAACAACCGATGTGCTGATTTCTGCTACGTGATCTGAAGCCACCCGTTGGATGGCGCCAGCGATGATTTCTCTGGCGCGCTTCTCGCCTTCCTGTCTGGCTTCGCTTTCGATCTGACGGATAATCCGTGCCATGTCATTACGGGCTTCTTTTTCGGCTTCCGATAGCAATTCGGCGCGGGCTTCCTCTATGGTCATCTGTGCCACGCGTTGCAGTTCTGCAAGTTGTTCAGCGTATTTCTTTTCGATCTCGTTAGCGCGTTTATCAAGTGCACTCTGGCGTTTATTCTGTGCCTGTTCGCGTTGCTCAAGACGCTCAATGCGATGGTCAATTTCTTCACGTCTGCGCTGCAGACGTTCTTCCTCGCGTGCCAGGTCGTTGCGCCTTCTGACGATCTCTGCCTCAGCCTCTTGCAATATCTTAAGGGCTTTATCGCGCGCTTCCAGCTCAATGGCTTTGAGCGTTTCCATCTTGCTTTGTAATAAGGTTTCTGCTTTACTCTGTTCTTCCTTGCGATAGCGTTCCGAAAGGATTCGCGTAACAATGTAGGCAATAATTGCCACAACAACAATGTCCACGACTAAAAAGAGTAATAGCATTTGAGCTAAGTTGTTAAAAACCATTGTCCCTGTCCTCTCTTATTCGAAGGTTGTTTTGGTAGTAATCGCGGTAAATTTGTTCCGTAATGGGCATGCTTACTGTGCAGGGAAACCCCCGTCGCATAAGATATGCGCCGAGCCGCGTCTTAAATTTGTGTGGGTCAATCCCCTTTAATCTTGGGGCGTAGCGTTTTGCCAGGTCGAGGGCAAGTTCATCCTCATTGATCTGGGTATCCTCAAGCGTGCTGGCAATGACCTCTTCGGGGACGCCTTTGCGCTTGAGCTCCATTTTCAGCAATTTGTAACTGCGGGGGTGGAAGGCTAAGCGGTTTTCGATCCATGTGCGGGCAAAAGCGACATCGTCAATATACCCTTTGCTTTTTAACGCAGAGATAACCGACTGGATGATGTCGTCGCTGAAACCCAGCCCAACAAGTTTCTGCCGCACCTCTTTTTCGGTGCGGGGGCGTGTTGCTATAAAATGCAGACTGCGCTGGTAGGCTGTTTCGTGGCTCTCCTGTTTCAACAGTTCTTCGATTTTACCGTTATTCAACATCTGACCGACCTGTAGCCATGCCGCCACTACCCTTGCCACACCAAAAGCAAATTTACCATCCAGGTATACGTTGACCCGATGGGGGTTTCTTTTTTGTACTCTTAATGCGGTTATTTTTCTTTCCATAAAAGCGTTTGTTAAATGCACAAAGCCACATCCTGCTGGGCAGCCTGTGGCTTCCAATAATCGATCTACAACAACGATTTGCTGGTATTAGAGTTTAGCGCTTTTCAGTTAACACAAAAGAACCAATTGCTTTTTCAGCCTGGTTTTTTTAAATGCTCTCTCAGGATGAGAATTCTTCTCAGCAATAAACAACTCCTGGTTTTTTTTGGCTCAAAAAAGGATTGCACGTACCAACAAAAACTGCCTTTGTGTTCGCTAACTGATGGTATAAAAGCGTTATTTTTGCCCTTGGCGCCCTCATTGGAGCGCGTAGAATGTACCAGCTTGCTATTTATCAATTATCAAAAGTCTCAGTCTGCCCTTCTTTCCTTTTTTGGAAAGAAGCTCATGCTTGTCTTTTCAAATTTTATTATACTATAAAATTTTACATGGGATGCCATCTTTTTTTGTGCTTTCTCAGCAGGGGATACTCGAAACAGAAAAACATGCTACAATATGACCTATGAACGATATGCAGCCCCCAGTTTCTTCGACATTGCTTTTGTCTTCTCAGGTAGAGGTTGAGCACCGCAGACAGGTTCTCAGACAAATACTGCTGCCAATAGTTTTGTTGCTTGTCGCGATCCTGGCTCTAGCTGTATTTGCTGTCATCTCATCCGTTCGAGGTAATGTAAGTAGCAGTTTACTGTCCAGCACAGCGCTGATTTTGATGATTCTGCCTGTGATGTTTGGAGGTGTCATCTTTCTTGTGTTAGTTGGGGGAGCCATCTACCTGATAAGTAAGATTGCGTGCCTTCTCCCCATTTATAGTGACCTGGTGTACATGTATTTGGAGACGGGGAGGTATTATGTGCGTGTTTGGTCTGACAAAGTTGCCAATCCGGTTATTGCGATAAGAGTGGGTTTTGATAGCCTTAGAAGACTGTTTGCACGTATAAAATCACGCGGGTAGCATACGAGGGTATTATTATGGAAAGAATCAACTGGAAAACAAAGACGCTGGTCATTGGTGCTTTGGTGGGGGCGGTTACAGGTTTAATCGCCTCTTATATGATTATCCAGAGGGCGGAGAAGCGTCAGGATGCTGTGCAGGTGTCGGTTGGAGATGGCGTAAAGGTGGGTTTGGGGGTTCTTGGTTTGCTGCGTTTGATTTCGGATACGGTTGCCAGCGATAAATAGCACATTGGACAGCGCATTGTTGGTTGCATGTTAAGCTCGCCGCATTTACGTTTCGTTATCGCTGGTCAGCTACGCAGAGATTACATCATACTGCAAGATGGCAGGGCAATTCTAGATAAGCCTGGGGGAAATCTGCTGTATGCTGCAGGGGGGCTGGGCATTTGGGAAAAGCCTGTCGGGCTGATTGGCAAGGTTGGAAAAGATTATCCGCAGGAATGGTTACAGCAGATTGCTGATCGAGATTTTGATATCCGTGGTATCAGCATTTTCCCTCAGCCGCTGGATTTGCGCTATTTTGTTGCCTATCTCGATGAAAACACCAAGCAGACCGATAATCCCATTGCGCATTTTAAACGCGTTGGGCTTGAATTCCCTCACTCACTGTTGGGGTATGTGCCTTCTACCGAACACCATGCTGTGCGCATCCAGCCGACACCTGCTAGTATCCAGCTGTCTGAAATTCCTGAGAGCTACCTTGATGCTATTGCGGTTCACATCTGTCCACTGGATTATTACAGCTTAACACTTTTGCTGACAGTATTTCGACAAACGCATATACATCATATTACGCTTGATCTTGCTGTTGAGTATATGAACTATGCGCTTTTGGACGAGCTGCCCAAGCTTTTAGATGGGATTGCTGCGCTGGTGGTCTCGGAGGAGAAGATGCGCAATCTGTTCAAGGGGCGTTCTACTGACCTGTGGGAGATGGCTGAAGACCTTGCCTCGCATCGTTGTGAGATGATTGTTATTGACCGAAAAAAGCAGGGGCAGTATATCTATGATTGTCGGGGGAACGTACGCTGGTCATTGCCGATGTACCCTGTCAAGATCATTGACCCAACAGGCTTGGGAGACGCATTTTGTGGCGGTTTTCTTGCCGGTTACTGTGGCAGTTATGATCCTTTGGAAGCGGCGTTGCGGGGTGGGATTTCTGCTTCTTTTGCCGTGGAAGGCAGTGGTCCATTTTATGGCATGGATGCTCTGCCGAGTCTTGCGCAAGCCCGTCTGGATGTCCTGCGGCAGATGGCTCGCCGGGTGTAGCTGTAGCTTTGGGCGCCCTATCCTCAGACTGGTCTCCCTGATCTTCAGGATTCGTTTATTCCCAGGACTTCATAGACAACAATCGGGTCGCGTTTGCCTTTTGCTGTGATAGGTTCAACGGCGCGCACCTTGATTTGTCCTTTGACATTTTGGTAAGCCTCGTGGCTTATCAGAATCTGGCCGGCTAAGGCGTTCTCCTGGATTCTTTTTGCGGTATTTACACTATCTCCAATGGCGGTGTAATCCAGCCGTTTTTCTGTGCCGACTAACCCCAAAACGGCTTCACCACAATGGATACCGACGCCGAAAGAAAGCCCTGCAGGGGCTTCGACACTCTGGTGTAGAAGAGCCTGGGCTTTGGAAATAGCCAGCGCTGCCCGCACTGCCCGCAGGGTGTGATCGGGCTGTGGTATGGGTGCGTTGAACCATGCCATGACAGCATCACCTAGAAATTTATCAACCGTACCGCCCTCGTTGAGCACCGCTTCGGCGGCGATCGCAAGGTAACGGTTGAGGACGGTTACAAGGGCTTCAGGATCAACGCCTTCGCTGAAGCTGGTGAAACCGCGGATATCTGCAAAAAGGGTGGTGATCAGCGCCCGCCGTCCGCCCAATGCCAAACTGTTTGGGTCAAGCTGCTCAATCACGGCTGGCGAGACCATGCGCTCAAAGAGTCTTTTTTGTGCCATCAGGCGTTTCTGTTCGGTGAGGTCTTCAAGGACAATGGCTACTCCTTGTGTGGTCTCCTGGGCGTCTTTTAGGGGAGCAAGGCTGAAGCGCAGTTCAGACATTTGCTCTTGGCGCAATGCCAGGCTGGTTTCCAGCCCAAGCACTTTTTCGTCACTGTGCATCACTTTACCAATATATGGCTCGAGAATTGGCATACAGGGGTCAAAAATTTCCTTGAGGTCTTTGCCAATCATTTCCTGTGTTTCGTGACCCAGAATATCTGCTGCAGCCCGGTTGCACAATACGATCTGTTTCTCTACATTGGTTGTCAGCACCCCACTTGCAATAGAGGCAAATACGTTGTCCATCAAATTTTTTAGTTCGGTAACTTCAGAAAGGGTGCGGCTCACAGAATCAAACAGGCTGGCGTTTTCGATTGCTACCGCAGCCTGGTGGGCAAACGCCCGCAGCAAATCCAGCTGTTTTTGCGTGAATAGCCCGCTGCGGATGCGGTTATCGGCATAAATTACTCCCGTCAGCTCGTCTTTGACCATGAGAGGTACACACAGGATTGAACGGAGATTGTAAGCAACCACACTTTCCTGACCAGTAAAGCGCGGGTCTTCCTGGGCATTGGTGGTCAATACAGGCTGGGCGGTTTCGACGACACGGTTGATGACTGTGCTGCTGATGGACGCTTCGGCTTCATCCAGGGTTTCCTGTTCCCAATTTCGCGCCACGCGAAGTTTTAGTGTTCCGTTCTCGTCTTTCAACATCAGGAAGCCCCGCTCAGCGCCTGTTAGACGGATAATGGTATCCATCACAATTTTGAGCACGACATCGAGTTTGAGTGAGGAGTTGATGATTTGCCCAATTTGTGCCAGAGCCTGCAGATCGCTCCGCTCCTCTTCAAGTGCATGGACACGTTTTGTGAGCGATGCGAGTGCCATCGAGAGTTGTTTTACGCCTTCATAGATGAGCGGTGGAATGGCTGCTGAACGTGTCTCTACGAGAAAGGTATTCATCTTCTCCAGAATACCTGACATCAGTTGCAGCTTCTGCTCAATTGACACAAAGGTTACAGAACTGCCCTCATTATCTGCCGTCATCATTTTATACCTTTGTCAAATACGCATTCCGTATCTAATTATAACGCCACTGTTTTATTTGTGAGTCCAATTTTTATCATAAATACAAAATGGGGGAGAGAGACTTTTGGCGAATGATTTTTCCTGTGAAATTGCCAACGTGCAGGGCTTTTTATGTGAATTATCTGATAGCGCTTCCCTGTTTTCAGGCTTTGCGTGTACAATACGGAGAAACAACCGCCAATTTGTTTCACAATTGTATCCAGCAAAAAAGGAAGAGAGTGGTTTAGCTGTGCTGGCATTTGAAACCTCATTTCTCGTCTTGATTCAGTCATTAGGAGTCTGGCTGCTGCCTTTCATGCGCTTTTTTAGCTTTCTAGGGCAAGAGGAATGTTATATGCTTGTTATTCCTCTAGTGTATTGGACGGTAGATGCCGCGCTTGGTTTGCGGTTGTTTGTGGTGTTGATTTTGAGCAATGCGGTCAATGTTTTCTTGAAGTGGGCGTTCCATTTGCCGCGGCCCTATTGGGTTGAGAGGCGTGTTGTTGCATGGGGACACGAGACCTCTTTTGGCTTGCCTTCAGGACATGCGCAGAACGCTGCGAGTGTGTATGGGCTATTCGCTTTTGTTGCCCAAAGGCGGTTATTGCGTTTCCTTGTTGTGTTTGGTATTTTCTTGATAGGCTTTTCGCGGCTATATCTGGGGGTGCACTATCTGCGGGATGTTCTGGCGGGATGGGGTATTGGTCTTGTGTTGCTATTGTGTGTTCTGAGGGTAGAAGAGCGGGTTGTCGTCTGGGCTAAAAAGCAGACACCGGGACGTATATTCCTCTATTTGTTTATCTCCTCGCTGTTTCTGCTGTTCTTTCTACTTGGATTTCTTCAACTGTTTCAGGGCATCCCTTTGCCGCAGATGTGGGTGGATAATGCGCTTGTTCAGTGGCCCAATGAGCCGATTGCCCCGTATGCTTCTGAAAGTGCAGCCACTCTTGCGGGTACATGGCTGGGGGCGCTTGGCGGCGCAGTATGGTTCTATCATCGTTATGGGAGCTTCCGTACCGATGGCGCAATGAAACAAAAAATCTTGCGCTATCTGGTTGGGATGATTGGGCTGTTTGTCTTGTGGGCTGGGTTGCGGGCTGCGTTCCCTTCCTCAGCCGACTCCGTTGGGATGGTATTACGCTTTTTGCGCTATGCGGTTGTTGGGCTGTGGACAACCGCACTGGCGCCTCTTGTGTTTGAAAAACTTGGTTTGGTGCATCATGCGAGACATACAGAAAGCGAGTAAGGAGAGATTACTATGAACCGTGTAACAAGGTTTATTGCTGGTGCAATGCTTGGCGGGGTTGTCGCTGCCCTGATTGTTTTGTTGCTTGCTCCCTCCTCTGGAAGGGAATTGCGCGGGCAGATTGCCGAAAGATTTGTCAGTTTAAAAGAAGAAATTCGGCAAGCCGCTTTGCAGCGACGTGCCGAATTAGAGGAAGAACTAGCGAGGTTGCGGGCTTCGCTGCCTTCCTGAAAACCTACTCCAGCTTGAAGCGGTATGCAGCTGGTTGACGAGTGAAGCGCGTGGAGCCGCTGACGACTAACACAACTTCTGTATCTTCATCAATTGCTAGGTTGAACGTGTTGTATTCGTCCAATTGAACGGGTTCCACGGTTGTTTTATCGCCTAACTTGATCAAAGAGACAATATAGGTTTGCGGCAGGCGGTTTTCAATGCGCACAAAACCGTCTGCCTTCCAGCCGCCCGTGTCTTTTTCGAAGTCTGTGCTGTAGCCAATAGCCGGTATCGCTACATCATCCAGCAGGAAGCCTTCACCGTTGACCGCGGCATCGGTGATGTACTCAAAGCGAAGCAACACCTTCTTACCAGCGTACTGGCTGATATCCACGTTCTCCTGTATCCAGCCATCGGTTACGCCGTTCCAGCCACAGCCATAACTGTTGCCGGAGGGGTCTTCTTCTGTGCAAGAGGGTGTCTTGAGAATTGTCCATGTTTTGCCATCTTCCGAAGCCTCAAGATACAGATAGTCATAGTCTTCTTCCAGGTCATACCAGGTGCGGAACTGGAGTTCAATGGGAGCGCTGACATTCGAAAAGTCAAATTCTTGGGTAAGCATCATATCTGATTCATCGCCCTTGTTCGACCAGAAGGCAAAATTGCCCGAATATGCATCCATTGGCAGAACACCAACTTCGCTTGTCCCCTCAAATGAAAGTGTCCATTTTCCTGGACAGTCGATACGGATATAATCCACGCCAAACTGCTTCACCTCGCGGTTTTGCCACATTGTGGGGCAGTTGTAAACCGTTTCGGTTTCTGATGCCTGCGGCGCCTGGCGGTAGTTGTTATAGTAATAACGTCCATCCCCGATGCGGTCATCCATCAAGTAATTGGCAATAACCCAGTCGCGAAAGACATCTTCCGAAGAGATGGGTTTACCGCTTGAGGGGTCTGTGTTGACAAGAGATGAAAGAACACTGTCCACACTTTCCCAACCGTTCTCCTCGTCTTTTACCAGTGCCTGGGTGGCCTGCTCGCCAAACCGATCAAGAAAATAGGTAACGAACAGAAAGCCTGCGCCATAGTGAGGCGAGGTGGCGTTGGGGTCGTTTGGCCAATCGTTCAATTGTAGATCGGGGTTGCTGGTATAAAGCCAGTCAAAGCCGCCAACGTCGTATTGGTTGAGCAGTTCTGCCAGAACGGAAAAGCCTTCGTTGAGCCACGAGGTTTCATTTTTGTCATGGTACCAGTGAATCATGTGCTGAAACTCGTGTGCCAGAGTGCCATACGTAAATTCCTCATCCAGTCCCACATTGTCGGCGCTGATATAGAACATTTCATGTGCGTTGGAATATTCGTGTGCCAGCGGGTGAATAGAATCCACTGAAGAGAAGTACCCGGCGATGTTGTTGCCCAGATCGGTTGCATACAGGATATACAGGTGCGGGTCATTGTCAATACCTGGTGAAAACTCGTTGCCGAAGAACTTGCGGTTGGTAGGATAGATTTTCTGATCAAAGGTGCTTGCCAGATCTTTTAGATCACTTTCTTTGTAGTTTACGCCGTCTTCGACGAAAAAGTAGATATTTTCACCAACGTAACGCACGACTGCTTCTGTCTTGACGTGTTCGTGGGTGTCCACATTGCTTTTCCAGAAGGTCAGGCGATCCCCTATTTTCAATGGTGTGGGCTGTGTGTCCAGATAGATAGGGACTTCTCCTTTGCCCTCCAGACGCATTGCCAGCTCGCGCAGGTCGTTGCTGGGTACTACGCTTTGCTGCAATGTGCGCAGCGTTTCAAAGGCTCCCTGATCTGGCAGTTCTTTGCTGAGCGGTGTTTCCTCTGATGGAAAAGTAGGTGTGGGCTCAGGTGATGACCATGGCTCGAGGGTGGGGATGTTGAACTCGAAGGGGAGGGGAGTAGCAAGCCAGTTTTGATTAAGTTGTTGAAAAAGCGTATAGCCGCCTATTCCGGTTGCCCCAAGCACCGCCGCAACACAAAGAACAATGCAGCAGCATAGCAGCAGGAGAATAAGCAAAACAACAATCACAGGTTTGTTTGATTGATTCATGTTTACACCTCTAATCTTCCGAATGACCAGCCGCGCTCATGAGCAGCTGTTAACAATCCCAGTGAAAACCAGGCATAAGGCATGGCAAAAGAATCCACGCTGAAACCTTCAATGAGTAACCCAAGCAGAACGAATATTCCAAAGAGCCCCATTCCTCTATATAAGGGATACGTATGTTGATTGAGATTGGTCGCGCACCTCCATAGAACATATAGCCAGCTAACAAAGAGTATAAATCCAATCATACCAGTTTCTGCCAGCAGCCGCACCCATAGACTCTTAATATTCAAGAGACTGGGGGTGCGATATACCAGCTCGCGGATCTCCATTAAGCTCCATCCGTAACCGGAAATTTTTTGTGTCATAAAAAATCCAGCGTTTCCAAGCCCAACGCCTGTCCAGGGGTGCTCGCTGAATATTTGCCAGCCTGCCTGCCAGTAAACCAGGCGCGAGGCAAATGTCAGCTGGTTGGCATAATACAGCAGTGCATTATCACGGGCGAGGTCTATTTGAAAGAGTTTTGCCATGCGGGGGTCAAACCGGCTTAACCCATAAGCCATTCCCAGGGTCGCCGCAATCAGGATCAGAATCAATAGCGCATAGATAAGCGCTGTAATGGGTAGAGAACTTCTCTTTGCCAGAAGAGACCATTTGTCTGAAGCCCTTTTGGTGAACCAATTCTTCAGATGTATCCCTGCCCGGAATAGCAAGTATGTAAGCATGAGCAGAAACGCCAGAAGCCCAACCCGCGAAAGGGTGAGAAAAAGCGCCAATGCGCCGCCGATGAGCAATACGTTTTCAAAAGAAAGCCCCAATAGGCGAAACTTGTGGACAGAGTAGCGGCGGGCTGAAAACGACAGCCATAGCGGCAGGTACAGCATGTTGAGCTGGTGCGCCAGCCAGGAGGGCTCCAAAGCAAAGCCGCTGACGCGTTGGCGGAAAAGAGGTCCCACAGAATACCATTCGTGGATGGTGCGCAGCCACAGCGGATAGCGATTGAGGCTATACCATGCCGCAGCCTGAACGAGACACCAGAGAAGCATGACTAGCCCGCTCCAGTTGAGCAGTCGCAGAGTGAACACGGTGCGTTCTTCCTGCTGTGCCCAACTGGCTGTTAAGAGAAAAAAGCTTATCCCAATGCCTAGTGTGAGAAGCGCTTCCATCTGATTGCGCAGGGTGGAATTTTCTTTATAGGGCGGAATGTGAAGAAAAAAAGAGAGAGCGGTCATTGCCAGCGCGGCAACAGCGAAAACGATCAGGGGCAGGCTTTGTTGCGGAAGGCTGCCGCCGTTGATAAGATAGGGTAGCAGCCAGCCTATAACCAGTATCAGCAGTACCAGCGCGGAGGGTGCTGCTACTGTTGTGCCGGAGCCGATCATTTTCGCCACCGGGGGAAAGCTGGTAATAGGGAGGATGAGAACCAGCAATGCCCAGCAGTATCGTTGCGCCTGCAGATATATTTTATTTTCCACGATACGCCCTTTGTGGCAGCCAGGCTTTAAGATCCAGATGTATCACGCCCAGCGCCAGACATAACCCCAATATTGCTCCGGCGAAGGTAAATTCTCCCTGTTTATTTCGTACTGGAGATTGTGAGGATTCGGGTAGGCGTGTCAACGAAAACGTCAGCGCTGAAGAAAGCCCCATGGCGGATTGTTTTTCTGCCTCTGCCTGGAGGCTGACTTGCTGTAGCTCCGTTTGCAGGTCTTGCAGGCGGGTGTAATCGCAGCGCGCTGCTGCTGGATCAACCCAGACAGCCTGCTCCATGCAGCTTACGAGCGAATCGCTGTAACGCAACAGCCTATCTGCTTTCAAGGCATGACTGTAGGCTTCGGTCAGGGTCTCGAAAGCAGCCTGAGCCCAGAGTTCCGCCAGGCGTCTCGCTTCAAGAGGCTCATGGCTTTGTATCCGCAGAAGCCATTTTTGATTTTGGCGTTCAAGATAACTATTCTTGCGAAAAGTTTCTGGGGAGATGTCTATCCTCTCGGCGGCTGCCTGGGCAAGCAGTTTGTTGACCGTTACAGAGGAGTTGATAACATCGCCTGCTGTAACCATGATCTGATCTTCTTCGATATCTGTCAGTAAGCCGGTGCGGGTAAAATCAATACTAACCGTGATCTCAGCGCTGCTTTCATAAATCGGTGGCAGGAATAGATGTGTCAACCATCCCAGCAGGGCGCCTGCCAACATAAACAAAGCGACCTGCTGCCAGTGGCGGGTGATGTTTCTAAGTGTGTTGACAAGCGTGAACGTATCCGGGGTGCCGGGTATCATGATTCTGATTATACCCTCTGGGTTTCAAACTGCGCAATCTAAAGACATGCGCTAAGATATGTTACGTAACGGGCTCTCTTGTGATGGTATAATCCGCCCATTACACATAAGGGCATTTTATGGATTATGTTACGCTGATGGTCATTGCAGTTGGTCTGGCAATGGATTGTTTTGCTGTTTCTTTGGGTGTGGGGACGACAAATTTTGTTGACTCATTGCGTTCCCGTCTGCGTCTGGCTTTTCACTTTGGCGTTTTTCAGGGTGGAATGACGCTTTTGGGCTGGCTGGCGGGGAATACGGTTGTGCAATTTATTGCTGTGTTTGATCATTGGGTGGCATTTGCGCTTCTCCTCTGGGTGGGGGGGCGGATGATTCGCGAGGGGCTTGACCCTGAGTGTAAACCCTGCCGCGAAGACCCATCGCGCGGCAGAACGCTGGTCATGTTAAGTGTGGCAACCAGCCTGGATGCACTGGCTGTTGGTCTCAGCTTGGCAATGATCCGGGCGCAAATCTTGTTCTCAAGCTTGATGATTGGCTTGATGTCTTTGTTGCTGTCGCAGGTGGGTATTTATGCCGGGAGACGGTTGAGTGTGCGCTTTGGCAAGCGGATGGAAATCGTGGGAGGCTGTGTGTTGATTCTTATTGGGCTGCGTATTGTGCTGACCCATATTTTCAACACATGATTTTTTATAAAAACTTGAGTTTTTGTGCCAGGATACCTGCGCGCGGGTAGTATCCCAGAAGATTTGGCTGTGCATCTGAACCATTCGGTGACGCCTCTCGCAGTGAAGAAGAGAGAGAAACCCAGACAGTTGCCTGAAGGGCAGCCTTATGGTAATATGATTCTGGGTCAGGTGATACGTATGCTCCCGCCAGATTCTATGGATATCAAGGATACGCCGCGCAAAGTGGCGGTAAAGTCTTACCGCAATCAAGATGCAGCTGTCAGTGAATCGGGTTCGCCGGTTGCACGTGCTAGAATGCGAAGGGGCGTAAAGGTGGAGGAACAGGCAAGGCGGGACGCTTCTGAGGTGGTTGGGAAGACGGGGCTTTTGTCAAAACCCCCAAAAGGTTCTTCGATAGACTGCTGGTTTGACTATTATTATCAGGCGCGTCAGAAGGGTTTTAACTATACGTTGAAGAATTTGGCGAAGGACACTGGTTATCAACTGGAATATTTGAAACTGTTATTTCGTCAGTATCGGCAGCAACATCATCTAGAGTGAGGAACATCATCACATGCCAAGAAGAAAGCAACCGATTGTGATTGGGATTGCAGGCGGGTCGGGTTCAGGAAAGACGACTGTGGCAAATGCAGTGCTCAAGCGCGTGGGGGCGCAGCGCATAGCATTTCTTCAGCATGATGCATATTATCGTGATCTAAGTGATTTGCCACCAGCTCAGCGGGCGCAGGTTAACTTTGATCACCCGGATTCTCTCGAAACAGAGTTGCTCATAGAGCATATTCATAAACTTAAATCTTGGCAAGCAGTCAATCTGCCAGTGTATGATTTTACGACGCACAGTCGCACGCAACGCATGATTCACATTGAGCCACAAAGGGTGATTTTGGTAGAGGGCATCCTGATCTTTGCCGAAAGGGCTTTGCGTGAGTTGTTCAATGTCAAGATTTTTGTGGACACTGACTCTGACTTGCGTTTTATTCGCCGTTTGCAAAGAGATCTTGCCGAGCGGGGACGTACCACCGAGACGGTGATCCATCAGTATTTGAGTACAGTACGTCCAATGCACCTTGAGTTTGTAGAGCCCTCCAAGCGTTATGCCGATGTGATCATTCCCGAGGGGGGGATGAATGAAGTGGCATTGGACATGGTTATTGCACGAATCGAGGCGTTATTGTAGTTCACCATAAGAAGCCCCCGCCTATGGTGGGGTGAGATGAGAGGAGAGAAATATGCTGCCGATCGATGCATTCGATCAATATTTTGTTTCGCGCCTGTCTGAAAATATTGCCGAGTTGATTGATTTGGTAAAACAGCCCAGCGTGTCTGCCCAAAATTTTGGTTTAGAAGCGTGTGCCATGCTTGTTTATCAGATGTTTGTGCGGCGCGGTTTTACGGTGGAGCTGATCAAAACACCTGGCGCGCCGGTGGTGATTGCGGAGAAAAAGGGGCGCAGCGATAAAACGCTGCTTTTCTATAATCACTATGATGTGCAACCGGCTGAACCGCTGGAATTGTGGCAGACGCCGCCGTTTGATCCAGTATTACGCGATGATGTGCTTTATGGGCGTGGAGTTTCGGACGATAAAGGACATTTTGTCAATCGTCTTTTTGCTTTGGATGCTTTTATGGATTTGGAGGGGGAGCTTCCCTGCAATGTGAAATTTGTCCTGGAGGGTGAGGAAGAGGTGGGAAGCCCCAATCTGCCCGCCTTCATGGAGAAATATCACCACAGAATTAAAGCAGATGCCTGTATCTGGGAGTTCGGAGATGTGGATCATCGCGGGGCGCCGCTTCAGGAACTGGGTGTGCGCGGATTGCTGTATGTTGAACTGGCAGTAACCACTGCCAATCAGGATGTTCATTCTGGGATGGGCGGCTCAATTTTCCCCAACGCAGCCTGGCGGCTGGTTTGGGCATTAAATAGTCTAAAGACTCCAGATGAACGCGTGCGTATCCCCGGCTTTTATGACGCAGTACGCTCGCCAAGTCAGAAGGATGCGGCTTTGATGGAGACTTTGCCCGACATCGCTGATGAATACCAGACACGTTATGGCATCAAGGGTTTTATCAAGGGGTTGCGCGGCGGGAAGGAACTGAGGATCGCTGAGGTACTTGAGCCAAGCGCTACAATTTGCGGTTTGACAGCTGGCTATCAGGGACCTGGTTCCAAGACAATCGTACCAGCCAGGGCGTGCGCCAAGATGGATTTTCGCCTGGTTCCTGACCAGAACCCGCAAGAGATATTGCTGAAGCTGCGCAAACACCTGGATGCCGAGGGTTTTGATGATGTCGAGATCGTTTCGCATGGCATGATCCCCCCTGCGCGCACAGACTCTGACCATCCGTTTGTGCGTATGGTAGTTGATGCTGCCAGGGATGTGTATCCCTTGCCAATGGTTATCACCCCCAGCACGGGTGGCTCAGGGCCCAATTATCTATTTGTCCGCTATCTTGACCTTCCCATTGTTTGCATGGGATTTGGTCATCCTGGGGCGCAGATTCACTCCCCGAATGAGAACCTGCGGTTGGATTTGTATCGCAAAAGTGCTATGCATCTTGTGCGGCTGATGAAGATTTTTGCGGGTTAGTTTGCTTTTTCCCAGTGGAGGATAATTTTGCGGTTGAACACCACCTGCATCAGATCTGACTTCTCGACCGCGATGTGGTCATCGCGCGGGATTGTTTTGACGGTTAAGACGATTGTGATTTTCTTCAGCTTTGGCTTGCAACTCAAATCCACAATTTGCCCCTGAGAAGACTGGTCAAGACCATCTGCCAGACGCAGACAGGCTGCCAGCACACAGACCTTTTCGCGGTCTTGCGGGTCAAGGGCAGCATAGTGGTCGTGGCTTTCGCTTGGCAATGCCTTGCGATGATAGCGGGCTATTGAGGCAATGATCAGGCGTTCTTTGTTATCGAATGGCAATAGGCTGTTAGTGATGATAATCTTGAGAGACGCTTTGTGATGTTGTTTGTGCCCCTCAATTTGCCCAATATCGTGTAGCGTTGCAGCGCATTGAAGCCAGAATCTTTCATCTTCGCCAAGGCGATGAAGGATTTTTAACTCATCAAATAGTTTGAGTGAGAATTTGACCACCCGCTGGATGTGTTCAGGGTTGTAATTGCAGGTAGTAGCCAGCTCAAGAACTGCCTGGTAGGCGCTCTCCTGTTTTTGGCTCAAAGCAGGATTTTGTTCCATGGAGGTCAATCCCCTGTGCGCGTTATGGCGAGTGGCTAATGGAAGGGTAGATGGGCTGCCCGAGGAAGGAAACCGGTTTCTGTACTGTAAAGAGCAGATTTTCCCATACGTTCTGCTTTTTCCAGCTCTTCCAATCCTGGAGAAAACTTTCATAGGCCAGCTTGCGTTCTTCGAGGCGCGCGGTGCGGAAATATTCAAGCCCCGGCAAGAGCAGATTGAACGGCGCGCTTTTGCCATAGAAAGCAATCACGCGTTTGCGCTCATCTTCAATGAATTCCGTTAAGAACATCTCCCAGACATCACAATCATGGATAAGACCTAGTGCCTCTTGCGTCTTGCGGATGATCTGGAGAGGGATTTTCAATTCGTCGGGATAAGATGGAGCGAAAATTTCCATGGTGTAGCGCAAGTGTTTTGCGGCAATGCGCATGGCGTGCAGTTCTTCTACGCGCAGAGGATCGAGGAGATGGGTTTCATAACTGAGAAACGCATTCAGACAACGCGAAACCGCTTCGTAGGAGCGGCGGTAAAACAGAGCGCTGATGGGGGGTTCTTCAGTAGCTGAGGATAAGATGGTCTCGAAAGCCGAGAGCATTTCATCTACAGTGCCACTCTCAGTGAGACGTTCCAGCGCGCGGTTGACCTTTGTTTGTAATTTGGCTCTTCTTTGGCTAAGCCGTAGAATGAGGCGGCGGATACCCGGTGCATATCGCTTTTCGGGAAGACTGGAAAGCGTCTGTTTTAGTTTGTCAATTTGCACATCTGTATCACGGGCTGCACCCAGCGAGCGGGTGATCTGTCGGATTTGTGCGCTGAATGCTGACCATTTCTTTTCAGGGAAGCAATCTCTAAATAGGGGGAGGGCTGCGCGCAAACGCCGTGAAGCAACGCGCATGCGGTGGATGCATTCGATATCTTCTGCCAGACGGACGCCTTCAACCTCCTGGAGTAGCGCCAGGGTATGTTTTCTTAGTAACTTGCTTCCATAGCTACATGTGTACTCGTCTGACATTGCTTTTGTCTATTTTTCTGGCAGTATGGTCGCCAGTCTTGTTGGGAATGTCTGATTTTTAAAGAACGTCAGCTGGATGATTTTGGCACAAACAGGTTCTTTATGTGTGTGCGCAAATCTGCGAAGACGCTTTGAACATTTTGGTTGGCGTCAATGGTGATAAAGCCGAATTCTTTTACCATTCGGTCAAACTCCTGGATGAGGAGCGTTTGATAAGCGCAGAAACTGTCGTATAAATTGTCCGCACAGCGTATATCCATCCCGGCTTCCCAGAAGTCAAAACCGCGCCCGTGCACAATACGCGAGACAAGGGTGGTGATATCTGCTTTGAGATATAGGATGATATCGGGTTTAAGCGCAAAACCGTACACTTTGCGCAAACGGTGAGGGTTCAAGCCGCGTATGCTGTCGCGGGCGATGATGGAGTAAAAATATCGGTCAGAAAGAACGATGAAACCGGCTTTGAGCGCAGGGATGATTTGGCGTTCCAAACGGTCGGCGAAGTCGGTGGCGTAAAAGAGGCTCATGGTGAGTGGGCTGAGCGTATGCCCCAGTTTTGCTGCGTCCAACCCAGGCTGTGTGAGGGGAGAACGTCTCAAGCCGGTGTTAGAGACGGCAAAACCCTCAGCCTCAAGCCACTGGCGTAGAAGTTGTATCTGGGTCGAGCGTCCAACACCATCTGTCCCTTCCAGAACGATCAACTTTCCGGGTAGGTCTTTGAACTGAAGATAAGGAAAACCAGCGCCGTAAAAGTCAAGTTTCGTCATGGCTCGCCCTTGTTAATGGTGGGTGTTGTCAGCGACCAGACAGCGCGCCTGCGGCGGGGTGGACGGATAGGGCTGGGCAACCCTTTCCAGCGATACAAAATTTTTCTGACAATCTGGCGCATCTGCTGTTGCTGCGCTTCGACTGGCAGTGTGCCGTCAATGACCGTGAAGCCGAATTCGTCAATCATTTTTTCGTATTCGGCGATGATGCGCTGCTGAAACAGACGGAAGCTGGTAATTTTGTTGTCCGAAAGCCCAAGGTCCATTCCGGCTTCGTAGTATTTTAGATTGGCGCGTGCGCCAGTGATACGCTCGATCGCCACGTCCAGTGGCACACGGAAGTAAAATGCCAGATCAGGTTGAATGGCAAAGGAGTAAAGATATCGCACCCATTCGCGGTCAACGCCGCGAGCAACGTCGCGGGCAAAAGCGGTAAAGGCATACCGATCAGCAAGCACAATGGTGCCAGCTTTTAAGAGGGGGCGTATGTAATTTTCCCATCGGTCGGCAAAATCGGTAGCCTGTAAGAGGCTAAACGTCGTGGGGGTGAACATTTTTTGTTTTTTCCCCAGCCGGGTTGTGCTTTTTACCAGCGAGGAGGAGTTCCATTCGGTGAAGTAAACAGATTTGCCGGTTGTTTGCAGCCATTTATACAACAGGTCAATTTGGGTGGACTTGCCGCTGCCGTCAATTCCCTCAACAATAATTAATTTGCCGGGATATTTTTCTTTGGCTAACACAACCACTGCCTTTCAAGGGTTCATGAACTTACTTCTTCTTCATCATCAGAAGGCTCGATTTCAAGTAATTCCCCGGTGGCGATAAACACGGTGCGTTCACAAATGTTGGTAACCCGATCAGCCGCCCGTTCGAGATTGTGTGCTACCCACATGACCTGGTTGGCATGGTCAATGATCTCCGGGTTGGCGATCATTTCTTTGACCATCATGTGGTGAACAGTGTTATAGAGCGTATCTACTTCGTCATCTTCTGTAGGGATGGTACTTGCCTGGTTAACATCTTCGGCGATGAAGGCGCTGAGGGCGCGGTGTAACATGCTAACTGCCTTTTCACCCATACGTCCAAGCTCGTTATATGGGATGGGGATGGGCTGGTCGCCTAACTTAATAATCACTTTGGCAATGCCTTTAGCGTAGTCTCCCATGCGTTCAAGTTCGGTGATGATTTCAAGGTTGGCAGTCAGTTTGCGAAGGTCATGGGCGATGGGTTGCTGTGTGGCAATGGTGATGAGGATGGCATTTTCGATTGCAAAACGTTTTTCGTTGATCTCGGTATCATGCTGATAAATTTGCCGTGCGCGGACGACATCGCGCCGCTTGAGGGCATCCACCGCGCTTAAGATTGACTGCTCAACCATGCTGCCGAGTAGCAAAATTTCATCGTTTATCTGGACAAGTTGACGCTCAAAGGCTATTCGTAGCATAATATCCTCAATATTTTATATATTATACAACATAATCCAATATTACCCAAACCGCCCTGAAATGTAATCTTCTGTACGCTTATCATGCGGATTGGTGAAGATATTGGTGGTTGTGTCAAACTCCACCATGACACCGGCGCGGTCTGGGTCCATGGTGAAGAAAGCGGTGTAATCTGAAGCGCGTGCGGCTTGCTGCATATTGTGGGTTACGATAATGATGGTGTAGTTAACAGAAAGCTCGCGCATCAGATCTTCAATTTTGAGCGTTGCAATGGGATCGAGCGCAGAACAAGGTTCATCCATGAGAATAATTTCTGGTTTGACAGCCAGAGCGCGGGCAATACATAAACGTTGCTGTTGCCCGCCTGAAAGCGCCAGGGCGCTTTTACGCAGATCATCTTTTACCTCGTCCCACAATGCTGCCTGGCGCAATGTTTGTTCGACAATGTCATCCATATTTCCTGGAATACCATTGATGCGCGCTCCCCAGGCAACATTTTCGTAGATGCTTTTTGGGAAAGGGTTTGGCTTCTGGAAGACCATCCCAATCATTTTACGTACCTGTACGGGATCCACTTCAGGGGCATAAAGGTTTTGATTGTGAAAACAGATTTCTCCCTCCAGGTGGTAACCGCGCACAAAATCGTTCATGCGGTTAAAAGCGCGCAGAACGGTACTTTTGCCGCAACCCGATGGACCGATGATGGCAGTGATTTTATTGGGTTGGATTTTTAGATTCAGATCCTTAACGGCGCGAAAGCTGCCATAATACATGGAAACGTTTTTCACTTCCAGGATGTTGTGGTTGGCATCTGAAAGATTGGGGGTGTTCGGTTCGTAGTTGATCATAATCTCTGCCTGCTAAAGCGGTTTCTCATAAGGATAGCCACTGCGTTTAATGACAGCAAGGATATTAGAAGAACAATGATGGCGGCAGCGGCGATGTTTCGGAATGTGTCTTGTGGGCGTGTTGTCCAGTTGTAAATTTGGATGGGCAAAGCGGTAAATTTGGAAAAAGGACTGGATGGATTTGTCGTTATATAGGTCGAGGCGCCCACCAGAATAAGCGGAGCAGTTTCGCCAATGGCTCGGGAGATAGCCAGGATGGTACCGGTTAGTATTCCTGGCAGAGCGTTGGGCAGTACATGATACCAGACGGTTTGCCACTTGGTGGCGCCTAGTCCGAAGGCAGCCTGGCGCAGTGAATCCGGCACCGCTCGTATGGCTTCCTGAGCATTGATAATGAGGATAGGGAGGATGAGCAATGCCATAGTAAGCCCGGCGGATAGAATGGAGCGCCCATTATTGCCTTCAATGCCAAAAGCGGCGCCGCTGGTGATTGTCTCGAGTGTGCGCACGAAAATTGCCAGTCCCAGTATACCATAGACAATAGAGGGCACACCGGCAAGGTTGTCAATGTTCGTCTGGATGATTTTGTTAATGCGGTTATCTTTGTTAGCGTATTCTTCAAGATAGATTGCCGCACCAACCCCGATGGGGAAAGCCACCGCGATGGTAATTGCTATCAGGTATAGTGACCCCATCAGCGCTGTGGATACCCCGGCGAGTTCGGGTTTGCTGGACATGGTCTTTTTTAGAAAAGTGAAGTTAATCCACGAACGAAACTCAATTTTCGCATTGGGATATTTCTCTACCGCTTCACGCTCGATTTGGCTGCGGCTTAACAGCGATTGCGTTAATGTGTAGCTTTTGACAACGGTGGGTTGCACCACGCGTTCCATCACCAGGCCGTAGATGTCAATCTGGCTTCTTGCATCAAGGGGTTTTTCTTTTTCAATGGTCTTGATGCGGTTTTTGGAGAGGTTTGCCTGCAAGATTGAAATGAGTTCCTCTTTGGGTAACTCTTCCAGTGGCCGCTCGGCGAGGGTCATGGGGTCTATTTTGTTTTCTATAATGACCAGCCCCATTGCCTGGTTAATGATGCTGAGTAGCAATACCGTCAACGCAACGATACCGATGGTGGTGGAGGCGAAGAAAATCGTGCTCCATATTTTCCCAATCTGATGTCTTTTGGGGAGATTGCCGGGATTGGCAAAGATGTTGTTGTCAATAGCATTGTTCATTCATACACCTCCCGGAAGCGGCTAACCAGGCGGCGGCTGAGGATGTTGAGTGAAAGGGTGATAACAAACAGCATTAAGCCGATGGCAAAAATACTGTTGTAGTCTGGCGTATCATAAGCCAGGTCGCCGCCACTGATGCGGGCAATATATCCTGTCATTGTTTCGGCAGCTTTGAGCGGGTTGAATGTGAAATTTGGCCCTGATCCTGCGGCAACAGCGACGATCATGGTTTCGCCGACTGCGCGCGAGATGCCAATGATGAAAGCTGCAATGATGCCGGAAAAGGCAGCAGGCACAACGACACGCACGGCTGTCTCCAGACGGGTAGCGCCTAGCCCGTAGGCGGCTTCGCGCAGCGAGCGGGGTACTGCGCTGAGCGCATCTTCGCTCATCGAACACACCAGGGGCAGTATCATGATGCCCATCACCAGTCCTGCGGAGAGTGTGTTGTAAATTTGTACGTTTTCCTTCCCCAATATCAGGCGCAGCAAGGGCGTCATAAAGGTCAACGCAAAGTATCCGTATACCACTGTGGGGATACCGGCGAGGATTTCTAGAACTGGCTTCAGGATACCGCGTGCCTTTTGGGAAGCGTACTCGCTGAGGTAGATCGCAGCGCTCAGCCCGAGAGGCAGTGAAATCAGCATGGCAAAGAAAGTTGTCATGGCTGTGGCGGTAACCAGCGGCAGGACACCAAAATTACCGATGGATGGCTGCCAGGTGGTTTTGGTGAGGAAGTCAATTAATTTGACTTCGGGTTTTCCAAAAAACAAAAGCGATTCCTTGGTCAATTCAAATACAATACCAAGAGTAGTCGCAATCGAAATAGCGCCGCACACAAACAGAAAACCCATAATCAAAGTTTCACCAGGTCGGAAGCGCATGCGCAATTTGGAGGCAAGAGCTTCCTGGGAGCTGGTAACAACGGGTGCAGTTTGTCTGACAAGATGTTTGCTTATTTCATGTTCCATTACAGATACCCCTTTTAAAAACAGTAAAAACTGTGCAGGTGCACAGACAAACGCAGATAACAACGCCGGAAAATTTGGGTAATCTGAATTTGTCTGTGTATGTTTTTCTCTCTTCACATTTTGATTATTCTTCTTGGTTTTTGGGAGGCCGATCGTTCCCGGCCTCCCAAAAATATTCTGCTTATGACAGGGTTATTTCATTGCATCGAGCCACTTCTGCATTGCTTCCTTGAGGGCTGCTTCGCTGGCGGGGAAGTAGCCGACGTCTTCGATGACGGTGTTGACGTTGGTGAGGAAGTAGCTGATGAAACCAGCCACCTGGGGTTTAGCTTTCATGATGCCGGCGTCGGAGTAGATGAACAACGGGCGGGAGAGTTTGTACTCACCGGATTCAGCGCTCTCGAAGGTGGGGGCGATGCCATTGATGGAGAGGGCTTTGAGATTGGCTTCCTCGTTCTTGTAGTAAGCAAAACCGAAGTAACCGACGGCGTAGGGGCTGCCGAGGACACCCTGAACGAGGACGTTATCATCTTCGGAAGCCTGCTGGTTTTTGGCAGCCAGGACGATTTCCTTGGCAGCATCCAGTTTTTCGATTTTCTGGGGTTTCTGGATGACCTCTTCGACGAAGAAGTCGAAGGTGCCGCTATCGGTGCCGGGGACGAAGCGCTGGATAGGTTCGGCGGGCCATTCAGGACGGACATCGGACCACTTTTCGGCGGTAGAGAAGATGGCAGCCAGTTCTTCGAGGGTGACATCAGTTACGAAGTCGTTGTCCTTGCTGACGACAACAGCGATGGCATCGGTGCCGACGCGGAACTCAATAGGGGTGCGAGCGGGGGAGAGCTTGCCACAGTTTTCGACTTCGCTGTCCTTGATCTTGCGGGAAGCGTTGGAGATGTCGGACTCGCCGGTCTTGCAGAAGCGTTCGAAGCCGCCGCCGGAGCCGATGGAGTCGATTTTGATCTCGCCGGTGAAGCCGTCGGCTTTGAACTCTTCGGCGATGGCTTCAGCCAGAGGATAGACGGTGGAGGAACCCGCAGCGTAGATGCTTCCGCTCAGGCTGGCGGGGTCAACTTCGGGCAGCATTCCCTGCTGAGCAGGTTCAGCAGGTGCCTCTGTCGGTGAGGCAGGCTGTTCTGCTGCTTTAGTTGGTTCAGCGGGCTGTTCTGCTGCTTTGGTTGGTTCAGCGGGCTGTTCCGCTGCTTTGGTTGGTTCGGCGGGCTGTTCAGCCTTTGTGGGTTCTGCCATCGGCGTGGCTTGGGGAGCGCAAGCTGCAAGCGCCATGCTCACTACCATTAAGACGGCAAGAAGGGAAAAGATAGTACGTTTCATTTCTGGTTCTCCTTTTCTGATAAGTTATACCTTTGGGTATACACCCCCATCTTAACAGAGGTAGCTTAAGGGAGAACCAAAGTTATGTTAACGGAAGGTAAATGATTGCTTAAATTTTTACAATGGAAGAGATGAGCCTTTTGTTTCCTGTAGAAAAAGCGGCCTTATTTGGGAATTGAAAAATAGAAGGTGCTGCCTTTGCCTGGCTGGCTTTGTGCCCAGATTTTTCCGCCGTGCGCTTCGACCAGATGGCGGGCAATGGATAGCCCCAGTCCGGTGCCCCCGCCAGACCGGGAGCGGTCCGCCTTGTAAAAGCGCTCGAAGATACGCTCCAGCGCTTCTGGGGCAATCCCTACACCACTATCTTTGACATAGAAGACGATGTTGTTTGCTTCCTGGTAAGCCGAGAGCTTAATTTCTCCGCCTGGGGGAGTAAACTTGATGGCGTTGTGTAGCAGGTTAATCATCACCTGTTCCAGCCGTTGCGGATCAACATAGATGGCAGGCAATTCTGTGTCGCAGTCGGTATGCAGTTTTATAGCCGCGCGTTCTGCCTGGAGCTGCATGCGCTCAATGGCGGAATGGATAAGCTGGCTGGGAAAGGTCAGAGTTCGTTCCAATGGCACACGCCCCGATTCGATGCGGGATAACTCTAAGAGTTCCTGCACCATTTGCGTCAGGTTGTCAATTTCGCTGTCCATGCGTTTGAGAAAGCGGCGGGCAGCAGGCGGATCTTCAAGCGCTCCCTCGTTGAGCGTTTCTGCCAGAGCTTTAAGCGAAGCCAGCGGTGTGCGCAGTTCGTGTGAGACGTTCGAAACAAAATCGCGTCGCACCATCTCCAGGCGGCGCAGCCGGGTGAGATCGCGAAAAAGAAGCAGAATGCTACCGGGTAAGGTTTCTCCCAAGGTTGTGGCGATCCCTTCCAGCGAAAGACGGTCGGGGGTGGTTTCGAGGGTTGTGCTTTGCTGGGTACCCGTGCGGATGCAATCCTGCCATAATTCCACAAGCTGATGATGGCGGACAACTTCGACCAACCTTTTATTGATAGCTTCTTGTTCACTGATGTTAAAGATAGATTGTGCTGCCGGGTTGATCATTTTGACAGTGCCGTCTCGATCAACAATGATGATGCCATCTGTCATGTGGCTGAGCACGGCACTGAAGGTGGTTTGTTCTGCGCTGAGGGTTTCGATCTGGGCGTGGTAACGGGTGATTATCTGGTTCACCGCGCGGGTTAGCTGCCCAATTTCGTCCAATCTGTCTGTTTGTGTGGGTACCTTGAGCCGTTCGTCGTCTGTGGTGAGAAGGCTTCTAGTGATTAAACGCAGCGGGTGGGTTATCTGGTGGATGAGCAGAGAGGCTAGAACTCCTGCCAGAAAAACCCACGCGATGGTCAAAAGCAAGGCATTTCTCACCAGAAGGGCTGAATCCTGTTGGAGACGCGCCAGCGGGATGGATAGCCTTAGCGCCCCTGCTACTTTGTCTTGAGTGTAGAGCGGAACGGCGACCAGCAGCGCATCTTCGAGGGATAGTTCCCTGCGGCGTATGCGACTGTTGGTGTTTCCTGCCAAAGCCTGCTGCATTTCGGGCTCGAGCGCCAGACGCTGCACGTCGAGGGCTTCGGGTTGTGAGTCGATGGCGATACGTTGCTCTTTGAGATAGATGGAGATGCGCAGTTCAAGTTCGTGCGCATTTTGTTCTACAAAGGGTGTGATGATTTGCCCGGATGGGTCGGCTTTGAGCATTGACGTAGCCTGCTGGGCTAGCAACAATGCCTGATTTTGCAGACTATGGGTTGATGTCTGAATGAGCATGTTTTGCGCAACTGCGGTAAGGGCTATTTGCGTTGTTGCCGCGCTGATCAGCAATAGCAGGACAAACAGGAGCAAAATACGCCACAGGATGGAAGAGCGCAAGGAAAACATCAGCCTTCAAAGCGGTAACCCGCCCCGCGCACGGTGATGATGCGGGAGGGTTTATCCGGGCAGGGTTCAATCTTTTCTCGCAGCCAGCGCATGTGCACATCTACGGTGCGGCTGTCACCAAAGTAATCCCATCCCCAGACGCGCTCAAGAATAAACTCGCGCGAGAGCACCTGACCGCGATGTTCTGCTAAGAAGACCAGAAGCTCATACTCTTTGGGCTTGAGCGCAACCAGCTGCCCGTCCACAAGCAGTTCGTGCCTTGTGAGATCAATCGAAAGGTTGCCAAAGGTCAACACCTGTGGCTTTGTTTCTGTGGAGGGAGTGCTGACGGTATTAACTTCCTGACGGATAAGACGTACGCGGCGTAAAAGCGCCTTGACGCGCGCCAGAAGTTCTCGCATACTGAATGGTTTGGTCAGATAGTCATCTGCACCTACTTCCAGACCAACCACACGGTCAATCTCATCGTCGCGGGCGGTTAGCATAAGAATTGGGGTATTCATCTCGCGCCGCAGCACACGGCAGACTTCAAAGCCATCCATGCCTGGCAGCATGATATCGAGAATAAGCAAATCGGGGTGGAGGCGCCGCGCAGCCTCGATGGCGGCATTTCCATCGCCGACACTTTCCACCTCGTAGCCCTGTTTCTTGAGGTTATATACCAGCGTTTCTTGCAAGCTGATCTCGTCTTCAACAACCAGGATGATTTCACTCATGATAGCCCCTTATCCTTTCGATTAGCTCGACAAACTTTTTAGAGATATCCACACGATTAAAATGCATTTGCACATACTTTCTCCCGCAAATGCCCATTTGCTGCGCTTCTTGAGGGTGCTCTGCCAGGTATTGTACGGCTTGCGCCAGGATTTGCGCGTTGCCCGGCGGGACGAATATACCTGCGCCTGCTTCCTCAACAACCTGACGGATGACCCCGTCAATTACCAGCACAACCGGTTTTGCGGCTGCCATATAATCAAACACCTTGTTGGGGTAAGTGGTGCGGTATAAAGCAAGGGGCTTGAGAATTGCAATGCAGGCGTTTGCTGCTGCCAGGATTTGCGCCATGTTTGCTTTTGCCACGGGAGGGTGAAAAAGCACATTGGTCAGGTGCATTTCCTGCGCCTGTGCGATGAGTTTTGGCTTATCTTTGCCGTCACCCACCAGCACAAAGTGGATATGGGGCTGGCTTTGCAGAATTGCAGCGGCTTGCAGAATGATTTCCAGGTCGTTGGATAGCCCATGTGCTCCGGCGTAGACAACGACAAATTTCTGCTCAAGGTGATTCTCCCTGCGGAAGGTGCTGCCATCCAGAGTGGGATCAAATTGCTGCGGGTCAACGCCGTTGGGAATTAATTCTACCTGCTGCGCTCCATGTTGTTTGACATGCTCGATAAAACCAGGCGAGTTGACAATCACCTGATCGGCATGGCGGTAAAGAAAGCGCTCAAGCCACAGCGAGGCGCGTATCAGCACTGGGTTGTGCAGCACGCCGACAGCAATGGCAAAGGCTGGCCATAGATCGCGTACCTCGAAAAGGAAAGGGACGTTTTTGATGCGCGAGAGAAACCAGGCGGTGATGCCTTGAAAGATGGGGGGGGAAGTTCCCCAGAGTAAATCTACATTGCGCACGCTGAGACCGACCAAAAAGGAAGACACCATGAAACTGATGAAGCTGAAAACGCGGTGAATGAAACTGCGGTGGAGCGCCGGATAAGTGTACGTGCGCAGCAGAGTGATCTTTGGCGATAGTTCTTCGCGTTCCACCCAGTGTGGCTTTTGCCAGCGGCTTTTGCCGCTCAGATAACTCACAGGACTGGCAATGATGGTGACGGCGTGTCCACAATTTGCAAGGTGCATAGCCATTTCCAGATGCCGGGTGCCCCCGGCTTCGTCCAGACTGGCGAATGCCTGATGGATCAGCAGAACATGCATACGTCTATTTTACCGCATGCAGAAACCAGTTACTGGTGATTTGCAATGGAGCAACATCGTTGACGCGGTAAACAACAGACAGGGCAGGTAGTTTGTGTGTATAAGTTGGCGAATACCAGCCTAAAATGGGCAGTTCGTCATCTTTTCCGTAAAGGACGGTGCCAGCGCGTATGATCTGAATGGTGTTATGCGGGGAGGATGAAACCATTTCCAGCGTGATTTCTCCGCATGGAGCTAAAAGTTTGAGGGTGTTTTCGTTTATTTTCCAGCTCCAATCGGGCAACAACCAGTGGAGGGTGAATTCGTGGGTGTCTTTCTTTCCCGCTGCTGGCAGAAGTTCGTCCTGGATGCACCAGTCTGCCACATTGGGGCGGCTCAATGTGCGGCGGTGGATAATGCCTAAATGCCGATAGCCATTGTGTTCAGCTGTAACAGAGTCGCGCTCAGCGTGGATGATCTTTGCCTGTGCCCAGTCAAGCCAGAGGAATCGCCCGGCGCGGGTCATTTGGTCGCAGCGATCCACAGTCAGGGTGTTATGCACTGTGGAGCCCGCCAGACTGTTATTCCACGGGGGGGCAGCTGTGTAGCGGTAGGTGCCGGCATCACGGGCAATATTATGTCCGTTCCACCACAGGTCAACGTGAAGTTGGTCGGCATGTGCCGGACGGCTGTGGAAGCGAACTGCGCGCAGCGATGCCCAGCAGGTTTCATTCCCCAGCCGCCAAGCAGGCTCTGTTTTGGGGAAAAGTGAATCTGTCTGTTGAGAAGGCGTGGCAACCCCCAGCCATTGTGAAAGTTCATCCCATTTGCCTTTCGCAAGGCTATCAATGCCCAGAAAAGCGCGGCTGGCAGCTTGCACCACCGGGCGGTAGTCACTAATTCCACCCGCTGCCAGGGGAAGGATATATGCGCCGTCGTTGTGTCCTAGATTGGTTACGCGACCGCTGATTGTGTCGAAATGGTTAAGAATCCAGCTTGTAGCTGCTGCCAGCCGCTCTTGCACCAGCTTAGGGTACGTCAGGTTCTGGTTTTTGGCGAGCGCCAAGACCCACAAAGCCAGTTGCAGCATCATGCGGTGGTAGTTTGTGCTGTGCTGGATGTATGTGCCGTCTAAGGCAATCTGTTGCTGCAGTGACCGGCAAAAAATTTTCCAGCCCTGGCGATGCCACTTTTCGGCAAGGGGCATGGTTTGCAAAAAGATTCCGGCAGTGAAAAGCCCGGCGGCTTCACTGAGCAGGTGATTGTTATTCTGTGCTCTGGCGTAGGGTAGTGTGGGGAGGATGCGCATGGCGTGATCGAATATAGATTGAATCAGTCTTGCACGGCGTGCAGGTGTCGTATGTACTGAGCCTGAAAAGACCTCCCAGGCGAAAGCCAGCGCGATGATGCGCAGGGCAACCTCCTGCGCTGAGACCCAGTTTGCGCCCAAGTTAACAGGGTTACTCTGTTGGAAGACCTCAAAATGCTTCCAGAAAGCCTGGGGGTATTTCTCGTCTTTGGAGAGAAGATATGCTCTCCCCAGTGTAAAAACCCATCCAAAGCGAGCCGGTTCCCAGATGTCCTTAATATCCTGAAACTGGGAGGTTTCGATGGGCGTAACAGACCAGTGCTTTAGCGGCAGAGGAGGCGTAAACTGGATGGGCGTCGGGTCTGCGTCGTATAAACGCATTTTGCCGCTGACAATTTCATTGGCTTGTTCAAGGAGTGTTGCAGCTTCATCGCCAAGAATTTGCTGCAGTGTCTCTTGTTGTGGTGTGCTCAGCAGGGGGTGATGGCTGCGGTATTGGATAATTCTTTCGATTTCTTCTTGCCGGATGTTATTCTCTGCAGTGGGTGTACAACGCCGGTAATGCCCGGTTTTCAAACCAAACCAGTAGATGATATAGTACATAATGGGAACGATGCCGATCTGACGAGCAGCTTTGAGCGCGACAGGCAGGCGGTTGAACCATGTCATTGGTTACCCTGCATTGTGTGTATCATTGTCGGGATACTGACACCGATTCGCCGCGCTGTATGGCGCGGATGGCGGCAAATGATGCGCGCGTTACCTCAATCAGATCTGAATAGGGTATGGGTGGGGCGCTGCCTGCGCGCAGACATGCGATAAAAGCCTCCCAGGCGCTCTGATGCCCTTTGTCCTGGCGCAGGGGAGCAGAGACCACTTTGCGTTTGCTGCCACGAATCAGTTCAAGTGAACGATAATCATTGAGAATAGCCACTCTGCCCTCGCAAAAAACTTCGAGGAATTCTTTTGGCACACTTTTATCGCCATTGGCGAGGTAGCTGAGGGTGCCCAGCGAACCGTCGGGAAATATGAATGTGATCACAGCGTTGTCCTGCTGGTAGATTCCGCCATCGGGTAACGCATGAGCGCTCACTTTAACGGGAGGTGCACCAACGAGAAAGGTAAGCAGATCAATAAAATGACAGCCTTCCCCAATGATGCGCCCCCCGCCTTGCAGGGGGTCGTGCAGCCAGTGATCGCGCGGCAATGCACCGGCATTGACGCGGTAATGGGCTACCAAGGGCTGACTACGGTGATGTAAAAATTCCTTGAGCGTTTTTATCATGGGGGCGAAGCGGCGGTTGAAACCGACCATCAACAGCGGGGTCGAAGGGCCGCCAAGCAGGGTTTCAATTTCTGCCAGTTCGCTTTCCTGGATTGCCAGAGGTTTTTCGCAGTATACTGCTTTTCCCTGCTGCAGGGCGCGGATCACCTGACGGGCGTGATCGTTGTGGCGTGTGAGAATAGCAACAGCGTTGATCGAGGCGTCCTGGAGGATTTCGTCTTCGGATGAAGTAGCATACTCAAAGCCGTACTTCTGCGCGGCATGTTGGGCATTGATGCCTGAGGCTGAGGCAATGCCTTTCAGGTGAACCCCGCTGGGTTTGCTGATGTTGGGAAGAAAGACGGCGTTGGCGTAATTGCCCGCCCCCAGTACCCCAATGGAGATTGTCGCGGGTGCTGGCGCGGTTTGTTTTGCCGCAATGTCTGTCTGCACCCGTCTTTCCACGGGAGTTGGTGTGTCTTGAGAATAGGTCAAAAGAACCCCAAGAAAGGGCTGAGCGGTTTTTCCAGTGATGAGGTCATACGCCTGCGGCGCATCCTCGAGGGAAAAGCGGTGCGAGATGAGCGGTTTTACATCCACTTTTCCGTCAGCCAGCAGTTCTACAAAAGCCGTCAGGTTGCGCCCTTCACTCCAGCGCACGTACCCAATGGGGTAGTCATGCCCTTTCTGTTCATAGTTGCTGTCATAGCGCCCTGGCCCGTAGGAGCGGGAGATTTTAAAATCAAGCTCTTTGTCGTAATACAATTTGCGCGGCAGGTGTGTTCCGACTGCGCCTACGGCAACAACTGTGGCGCGATCGCGTGCCAGGATTCCTGCCAGATTGATAGGGTCATTGGAGCGTGTGTCAGCGGTGATAAGGATGGCGTCAAATCCCAGGCCGCGCGCAAAGGTTTTGCCGCTGTCCTCAACTTCGCTGCGCAGACATGCTTCAATTCCCATTTGTTTTGCCAGTTTCACCCGCTCCGCTTGGATGTCAATTCCAAAGACGCGGCAGCCAGCGGCGCGGGCAATTTGTACGCTGAGCAGACCAAGCAGCCCCAATCCGATCACGGCAACACTCTCTCCCAGTTGCGGCGCGGCAAGACGAAACCCGTGCAGCGCAATGGCGCCCAGTGTAGTGAAAGCCGCTTGCTCAAAGTCCACCTTGTCAGGCAGGGCGGCGAGCAGATTTTGCGGTACAACAGCGTATTCGGCGTGAACGGCATACCCCCCCCCAGCGCAGGCGACTCTGTCCCCTGTGCAAAAGCCTTGTAGCCCCTCGCCTGTGGCGATCACTGTTCCTGCCGATGCATATCCCAATGGCATAGGCCTGTCCAGGCGGTTGAAGGCGGCCTGCAGGGTGGGCAGGATGCCTTCGCGCCGGGCTTTGTCCATCAGCTGACGTACCAGATCAGGGCGTGATTGTGCTTTGCCAAGCAGGCTCTTTTCGGCAAACTCAACCAGCATGCGCTCTGTCCCTGCGGAAACCAGGGAAACAGCGGTGCGCACCAGGGCAGTGCCGGGCTGAACGGCAGGTATGGGAACCTCGCTAATGGCTGTTTTGCCATCGCGCATATTCTGCAAAAGTTGTTTCATGATGGATAGCCTTAAGTTTTTTCAGGTACTATTTTTTATATTCTACTATAATTGGAAAAGGTCTGTGTCTGTGAGGAGGTATACAAACCGCTCTGATGTCGTCTTCTTCCACGCCCGCGCAAAGATTGTATCTGCTTCAGGAAGCGGTATTGATCTTGCTGTGTGCCTATTTCGTTTTCATGGGCAGCACACGCGCTGGTCTTGTTCAACCAATTTATCTGGCGATTAACCTGGCTCTGTTTGGTGTTTTTACGATGCTAGTTGTTTTCGGCCGGTGGCGTTTCTCCACAGCGGTGGATATGCCGCTAGTTGGCTTCATTGGCGTGGTGTTATTGAGTTCGATCACCTCGATTGATGTGCGGCGTTCTTTTGTCGAATTGTGGTTGATTTGTATTGCAGCTTTGCTTTTTCTGGTAAGCGTCAATCGCGTTGGTGGTGGTCTTCCCGCCGAGCTGGTGGTCAAGGTGCTTTTGATTATAGGCGGGATTCTGATGGCTTTAAGCTGGTATTCTGTGTGGCAGTGGTATCACCACTGGTTGTTGAACAACCCCGATGAATGGATACCTTCTCAGGCTTATCGTCTTCCGGTGCCCAATTTTCTTGCGGTGATATTGAATGTGTGGCTGATGATGGCGCTAGCGCGCTTGCTGATGACCCGTTCGCGGGTTGGGCGTGTGGCGCTGGGTGTGTGGGTGGTTTCTGCTGTGGGGCTGTTGTATTTTACCTCTTCGCGCGGGGGATGGCTGGGCACAGCGGCGGGTCTGTTTTGTCTGGCGGTGTTGGTTGCCCGGTTGCGCGGTGAGTGGCTGCGGGCGGTCTGGCATCGTGTACGGGGCAAGCGGATTGCTCTGATAGGACTTGTGGCGCTGGTTTTGATATTTGTGCTGCTGGCTGCCTTTTTGCTTTATCGCCAGACGACGCAGACAGCTCATGCCTCCTTCTTCCAGTCGCGCAGCGAGTTCTGGCCTGCGGCGCTGAGCGCTTTTCTTCGCTCGCCGCTGGTTGGCAGTGGCCCCTTCACGTTTGTCAGTTTTTATCTTCAGCACAATTCTGTCCCCCCGCGTTTCTATTTTGACTATGCCCACAGCATCTATATGGACACACTTGGGGGCTGTGGTCTGCTGGGGTTGCTGGCGTTGATCTGGCTGTTGTATCGCACGGTGATTACGCTTTGGAGACAGGTAACCCGTCTGCAGGGGATAGATTGGGCTGTGGCTGCTGGGGCGCTGGCGGCGCTGGTAGCGTTTTGCGTGCATGGCTTTTTCGATAGTGTGCATCACACCTCGCCGACCAGTTTGTGGAATCTGGCGGTCTTGCTGGGGGCCGCGGTGGGGATACAGGCGACACAGAATGCAAGGGGCAGGTTGTTACCTGCTGGAGTGGGGGTAGTCGTTGTGGTATTAACAGCCCTCAGCCTTTGGTTTATTTTGCCAATGCGCGCTGGCGTGCTGGCAGGCGCACAAGGCGACTGGCAGACGGCGGTTGGAAGTTTTTCTCAGGCGGCGCAGCGCGATACCCGACTGGCAATTGCATATCAGCAAATGGGGCTGGCATACAGCAACCTGGCTGCACAGGGGGATGCGGAGGCGTTGAGCAAAGCGGTGGAAGCGTTTGAAAAGACAATCGCTCTGGACCCTTACTGGGCGCTTAATCATGCCAACCTTGGGGCGCTTTATCTCAGACAGGGTAGGGTTGACGCTGCCCTGTCTGCTTTTGGTGAAGCTATTCGGATTGCGCCGGACGCTGCTGTGTATCACCTCAATAATGGTGTTGCTCTGGAGGTAGCTGGAAGTCACGATAAAGCGCTTGGGGCTTATTACCGTGCGATTGCGCTTAACCCAGATTGGGCGGAGGCGTATTTCTGGCGTAGCACTCCTGTGCGGCATGAAGCACAGCAGCGCTGGCGACTGGATCATCCTGATGTGAGACCCAGTATCAAAGCGCTGGAGGAAGAGCAGGCGCAGCAGACCAACCGGCTCAAACCAGTGGTACTTCTGGCAGATGCGTATCTCCGCGAGGGACTGTTGGATAAGGCGGATGTTCTCCTGCGCAAGAATGAGGATGCGTTTACAGAGAGCAACGCAGACCGCCTGGAATGGAACTGGCTGATGGCAGAGGTCTTGGCTGCCAGAGGGGCGTATCAGCAAGCAGTGGAGTTGGGGGACAGGGCGGTAGGTGATATGTTGTATGATGGCGTATATGGTCCCGGCGCGCTGGCAAATGGCAATTATGCTGTCTTTGCGTTTCGCACTTCGGCGCTCAACCAGGATTTTGTGCCTCAGTTACAAGGAAGCCCATTTCCAGACCGTTGGGGAAAACGCATGCAGCGACTGGCTGAGTGGTACAGAAAATTGGGCAATGAGGCAAAGGCGACTGAGATTGAAAATAAACTGATACAGTTAATTCCTGATAACACCTTGTAGGGGGAATGGACAGACCATTATCTCAACATTCACAGGTAGAGATTGCTGAATTGCGCGACAAGGCAATTCGTTCAGCACGTTGGGTCTTTCTGACGGACCTGTTTCAAAAGATTTCTGGCCCTTTGTTGCCAGTGTTGCTGGCGCGCGTGCTCTTGCCGGACGATGTCGGTGTGCTGGGGATTGTCATGCTGGTTTTGGCGCTGGTAACCATTTTTCAGCAGGCGGGGCTTGGGGAGGCTGTAATTCAGCGTTCCAGCCACCAGGATGGGACGCCACATATTGCCTTCTGGTTGAGTCTGGTGGTAGCAATAGGGTTGTATGCCCTTCTATGGTTTATTGCCCCATGGATTGGTCTGGCTTTTAGCGAACCGCGAACTGTGGCAGCACTGCGGGTGATGGGGGTACAGCTGCTTTTTTCCTCTGTTGGGACACTGCCGCTGTCATTGCTCAAGCGCGAGTTTCAGTTTACGAAGATTTACCGCGCTCAATTGTGGGCATCCCTGGTGTCTTTTGGGGTGGCGATACCCCTTGCCCTGATGGGAAAGGGGTACTGGGCAGTGATCATCGCCAGTCTGTGCGGCAATCTGGTGTGCGTGCTTTTTCTCTGGTATCAAAGCCGTTGGCTGCCCAAATGGCTGTTTGTGTCATCCACAGCGTGGCAATTGTTACGCTTTGGCGGCTTCATTACCATTGAGATGCTTCTTGGTTGGATGTTTGTTTACTTTGACAATGCGCTGGTGGGGGCGTATTTGGGGACAGCAGCTCTGGGTATCTACGCACTGGCGTTCAATATTGCCAACGCAGCCATTGGGTTGCCGGTTGGGGCGCTGACCGGTGTTGCGCTTTCGACGTTTAGCAGACTCCAGGAAGATCGAGCCAGTCTGCGCAAGATGTACATAGAGGGCACCCAACTGGTCGCGGCGTATGCTATTCCTGCCGGTGTGGGGCTTGCCTGGTGCGCTGTGCCGCTTGCGCAGGCGTATTTTGGTACAAAGTGGGCGGGGATGGCACCGATTTTGTCCATTCTTGCGGTGTATGCGGGGATTGCGCATCTGTGGATTTTGAACACCCATGTTTTTCGCTCGATTGGGCGCCCGGATATCATGGTCAAGATTTACCTGATTTCGATTGCGGTTATTCTTCCCGTTTATCTTTTCAGTGTTCGCTATGGTCTGTTGGAATTTACAATTGCCCGGGCTGTGGCTGTGATTGTCGTAGGGGGTATTGTGCACACTTTCTATGCGGTGCGCACACTTCAGTTGCCGCGCAGCTATTTGTGGGAGTGCTGCGCCGCGCCTCTCAAAGCGACGTTCTTGATGGTACTGGTTGAATTAGCGCTGTCGGTTTTTAAGATTCATAGTCCCTGGCTTGAGCTGGCTTTGCGTCTGGTGCTTGGTGCGGCGGGTTATTTTGTGGGTCTGTATTTGTTCAACAGAGCATTGAGCGTTGCTTTTTATCAGTCCCTGTGGCAAAGGTTTTCTGCCCAAAGGAGGCAATGAGATCATCATGAGGTTTGCGAAGGCATATCGGTCGGTTGCGGTGCGGCTGCGCTATCATCTGGAAAGATTGGGCTTGCTGAGCGGTGGTTATCCGAGAATTGTTGTGCAGAGGGCAATCCTGCCGCACGGCATCAGTTTCGAGGTGGCAAACCTGACCGAGTACAACCGCGTGTTTGATATGGATGAGGAGGAAAACTGTCTGCGCTTTCTTCTGGACAGGTTAAGCCCCGAAGATGTGTTCTTTGATGTGGGCGCCTGCATTGGGGTGTTCACCTTGCATGCGGCGTGCAAATGCCGCCGGGTTTTGGCGTTTGAACCTGATGAGGGGTTTCGTCAACACTTGTATCGGAATATTGCGTTGAATAAAGTTACCAATGTTGAGGTGATCCCTTGGGCAGTGTCTGATCGGAGCGCGACTGTGCCACTTTTCACTGATGGAGTGGCGGGCAGATCACCTTCACTGGCCAATTCAGGTTTTGGCGGACAGGTCTTAATCGAGACACACGCTTTGGATGACGAGGTTGCACGTGGCGGTCTTCCTCTGCCGGATGTGATTAAGATGGATATCGAGGGGGCGGAAATTTTGGCATTGCGGGGGATGCGCAAACTTCTGACCAGCTTCCCGCCGAGATATATCTATGTCGAGATTCATCCGCAAGCTCTGCCGGGATTTTCATCCAGCAAGCAGGAGGTGATGGAGATCTTTGATGCTGCTGGTTATCGTGTTGTCCTGCATTTGCCGCGCGGGTTGGAAGAGCATTATGTGTTTTCTGCTGCCCCACACTAAAGGTGTAATAACGTCATGATACCAATGCGCCTGTTTGTGCAAACCGTCAAAGCTTATGGAGGGGTATTTCCTGTTCTTATCCGGCTAGCGCGGCGGGTTACATTGAGGTTGTTTGCTCATCTCCAGGGGGTTGTCAGCTTGTGGAGGCGCAAAACACGCATCTTGTTAATTGCGCCGGGTATTTCTGATGATGATCTGGCAGACCTGGCTGTGCGCAAAGCGTTTTATGTGCCGTCAATGGATTGGGAGATCCGCCACACTGAGGAGGTATCTCTGTTCGAGGTCGTCTCATCTGTGCCCATCTTGTATTTTGGTAATGTGCCAAAACTTGATAAGATGGCGGTTTACCGGTCGGCGACGTTTAACGTGGATTTTCGCCGCAATCCGATGGATGGCTGGGAATGGTGCAGTGTGTCGGAGTATTGTGCAGAGAGAGCGCCGGATTACAAAGCGGCGCAACAACGTTTTACGCGGCGGGTAGCGCTTTTGCGTGAAAAGGGGTTGAAACGTTGTTATGTGTTTGGCACAGGCCCTTCACTGGCAAAGGCATTAGATCGTGAGTGGGAGGACGGTTATAAAGTGGTATGTAATACCATTGTTCGCGATAAGGAATTGTGGCAGCATCTCAAGCCGGATTTCATCGCCGCCGGTGATGCCATCTACCACTTTGGCTTCACAGAGCATGCCTGCGCTTTCCGCCGTGATTTGCGTGATCGCTTGGCGGAGACAGATACGCTGTTTGTTTATCCGGGACGCTTTCATGAACTGGTGAGTCGTGAATTTGACGCGTTTTCGGGACAACTGGTTCCGTTTCCGATTGGCTGGTATTGGGGGGTGAATGTTGACCTTACCCGCAATTTTTGTTTGCCGAATATGAAGAATGTGCTTCCGTTGCTGTTATTGCCCCTGGCTTGCACGCTGGCGCGCCAGGTGTATTTGTGGGGGTTTGATGGCCGCGCTCCTAATGACGTGCTTTTCTGGTCAAATTCGCCGCGCCACAGCTACCCAGAGTACATGCCGCAGTTGCAGAGGGCACACCCGCGCTTTTTTGATCACCATGTGCCTGAGAAAGACCCGGGCAGATATGTGCGCGATGTGCACGGCGACACGCTGGAGAATGCGTTGACGCTGGCAGAGCAGCAGGGGTGGCGTTTTGTTATGATGCACCCAAGCTGGACGCCAGTATTGCAGAAGCGGTATTGTGAAGGGAGGGATAGATGATATGGTACGGGTAAGACCTCTGCGTGTGGGCATTTATTTTAATGCCCGGCGCGAGCAGGGCGGTTTATACCAGTATGCAGTGTCGCTGGTGGATTGTCTTAACCGCTACGGGACAAGACATTGCTATGTGCTGTTTTATGCTGGCTTGAATGCTTTGCCGGTGCATCCGCAGGGTGAGAATTGGCAGGTGGTTTCACTGCCGCCTGACGCGGTTCGTCTGCGCATGGGGATAGAGGTAGGTTTGATGACTCTGGCGCGGTTGGGGCTTTATTTTCCACTAAAGGTTTTACCCTCTTTCCCGCAGGTGGATGCTGCACGTTTAGATGTCATGCTTTATGTTAAGCCTACCCTGCATGTCTTTCAGTGGGATTATCCCTGTGTTTTTCCTGTCCATGATTTGCAACACCGTCTGCAGCCGCAGTTCCCGGAAGTGTCTGCTGGCGGGGAGTGGCGGCGGCGTGAATATCTTTATCGCAATGCCATCCCCAAAGCGCGCGCCATCCTGGTTGATTCTGAGACGGGCAAAGAGGATGTTTTGAGTTTGTATTCGGCTGATGCGCGGCATGTCTTTCCTCTCCCCTATATTGCTCCAGAGCACCTGCGGTCTGCCGATTTGACTTCATCCAGCCTCGAAGTTGTTCGGCAGCGTTATTGTTTGCCGCAAGAGTATCTTTTTTATCCGGCTTCCTTCTGGACACATAAAAATCATCTTCGTCTGCTGGAGGCTGTGTGTATCTTGCGCGAGCAGCATGGGGTATCAGCCCGACTGGTGCTGGCGGGTGGCAAACGCCACGATTATCCTAAAGTGCTGGAGCAGGTGCATCGTTTGGGGCTTTCTGAGCAGGTTTTCTTTCTGGGGTATGTGCCTGATGAGGATATGGAGGCGCTGTACCGGATGGCTTTTGCGCTGGTCATGCCCACTTTTTTTGGCCCGACCAATATCCCCGTGCTGGAAGCATGGGCATACGACTGTCCGGTGATTACCTCTGACCTGCGCGGCATTCGCGAACAAGTAGGCGATGCGGCGCTGCTGGTTGATCCGCAGCGCGCCGAACAAATTGCAGAGGCGATTTTGCGTTTATACCGCCAACCCGATGTGCGCCAGACGCTGATTGATTTGGGCAAAAAACGGCTGCAATTGTGGAAGCCACAGCACTTTGCCAGCCGGCTGGAGGAAATCCTGGCTGAGGTCGCTCTATGAGGACATACTGGTCGCATATCCCCGATTCATGGCGCAGCAGTGTGTTGGCATGGCTGGCAGGACGTCTGACATTGACACTGTGGGGGGCATTGTTGTTCTGGGCGGGTATGACCGTCAATCCCCGTCAGATCAATTACTATGAAATCGCACCCCGTCCCGAAGGATGGCAGGCAGCCCTGCTGGGTATCTGGACGATGTGGGATGGTATTCATTACCTGCGGATTGCCGAATTGGGCTATTTTGATTATCAGTTAACCGCTTTCTTCCCGCTCTACCCGTTGTTGGGGCGCTGGCTGGCAAAGCTGATGGGGGTTTCTACGCTGGCCGCGTTGGTATTGTTGAGCAGCCTGGCGTATCTGTTTGCCCTGTTTTTCCTGTATAAGATTGTGGAAGAGATTTATTCTGCACAGGTGGCGCGGACAGCGGTTTTTGTTGCGGCATTCTTCCCTACCGTTGTCTTCAATTTTGCCACGTATCCGATCTCGACTTCTTTGTTGTTGATTCTGATTGCCTGCTGGGCAGCGCTTAAGAGAAAGTGGTTTCTAGCGACGCTGGCGGGTTTTGCGCTGGCGCTAACACATGGCTCAGGTATGCCGTTGGCTGCCTTGCTGGCGTTTGAGGTGTTTGACTTTTTGCGCCGCAGCAAGGGAATTGCCAGGTGGATGGTTTTGGCAACGCCGCTGGCACCTTTTATGGGGGTAACCGTGTATCTGGGCTGGCGTTTGGCGAGGGGATATCCCCCTTACTGGCAGGTGGTTGCCGAATTCCCATGGGAATCTGCAACGCAGATGCCATGGCAAACCCTGATGGATTTTCCCAATCTGCTGCGCTCTCCCAATCCGCTTACGGCTGCGGTGGATTTTATGCTCTTTTTGCTTGCTCTGATTACCATTGTGTGGGGAGTGGTGGGTCTGCGTCGCAGCCATCTGGTGTACCTGGTGGTTTTTGTTGTATATATGCTCTTTTTTGTCAACACGGGCGAGCCTCTGGTGGGGTATACGCGTTATATCCTTCTGATGTTTCCGGTGTATGTGATCATCGCTTTGTGGGTGCAGAACCCGCAAGCTCGAAAAATCTGTTTTGCGGTGATGCTGGGGGTGAATTTGTTTATGTCCTGGTTGTTTTTCATGGGGTTATTTATTGGATAGCGCCATGGCAGACTTCTCGCGTGTTAACATTCTTGGGGTTGGGGTCAGTGCGGTCAATATGGACCAGGTGATGACTGCAATGGAGGAATGGATCGGCAGACGTGAAAGCGCTTATATTTGTCTGGCGCCTGCACATGCCATTATGGGGTGTGTGGATGATGCCAGTTTGCGTCGTGTCTATAACCACAGCGGGCTGACGGTCCCCGATGGTATGCCGATTGCATGGTTATTGCGCTGGTGTGGACATTCCCATGTGGAACGTGTCTATGGACCAGACTTGATGATGGCAGTCTGTAAGCGTTCGGTGAAGGATGGCTGGCGGCACTATTTTTATGGCGGCGCCGAAGGGGTCGCTGAGCGGCTGATACAGAAACTGTTGTTGGTTTGTCCCGGTTTACAAGTCGCTGGCTGGGAAACGCCGCCGTTCCGTGCGGTCTCTGAGGAGGAGCGGCAGCAGACGGTTGCGCGGGTGCGGGCGGCGGGTGCGGATATTCTCTGGGTAGGGATTGGTTCACCGCGTCAGGAGCGCTGGATGGCGGAACATGTTCACCTTCTGGATGTGCCTGTGTTGGTGGGGGTTGGCGCAGCGTTTGATTTTCTTTCTGGCTGCAAACCGCAGGCGCCGCGCTGGATGCAGCGCAGTGGGTTGGAGTGGTTGTTCCGCCTGTGCAGTGAGCCGCGCCGTCTGTGGCGCAGATATTTGCTGGGTTACCCGCGTTTTGTTGCCTTGCTTTTCTTGCAATGGATGCGCTTAAAGCGGTATCCTATAGAAGATTGATATGTTTAGACGTTTCTCCGCAAATTTTGCTGTTATTTCTATATTTGCTGATGCCCTGATTATGGCGCTTTCTCTTTACCTTTCGGTAAAACTGCGCAACTTTTTCAGTTTTCTCCCATTTGTCAAGTTTATTCCCATTCAGGTAACCCTTCCGATTGGCTTTTTCTTTCTTTTCCCGCTCATCTGGGTCAGCATTTTTCTGCTCTTTGCATTGTATGACGGGCGGCGCAACCTGCGCATTGTGGACGAGCTGACCAGCCTGACGCTGGGGACGCTGCTGGCAAGCGTTTCCATGGCGGGCGTGCTGTATTTTTCGCTGCGCGAGGTCTCCCGTTTTCTGTTCCTGTTTTTTGTTGCGCTGGCATATTTTCTTATGCTGTTGTGGCGGCTGGTTTACCGCATGGTCTACCGCTACCGCTTGATTGAGGGGCTGCACAAACGGCGTGTCTTGATTGTGGGTGCGGGAGAGGTAGGGGTGAGGCTGGGAAAGCAGATAGAACAGCGCGGCGATTTTGGGCTGGAACTGGTGGGGTATCTGGATGACCGGCATAAGAGCCGCGAATATGACATCGAGATCATGGGGAGGATGGAAGAAGTCCGTTCTATTATTCAGGCGTATCAGGTGGATGATGTAGTTCTGGCGCTGCCGCGCGCTGCCGAAGACCGTCTCAACCGTCTGGTCAGCAATCTGCACGATCAGCCGGTGCGTGTGTGGGTGCTGCTGGATTACTTTGCGCTCAGTCTGCACCATGCCGAGGTGTGTGAATTTGCCGGTATTCCCATGCTCGATTTGCGTGCGCCGGCTTTGGATGAGTATCAGCGCATGACCAAACGTGCCTTTGACCTGTTGATCACCCTGCTGCTGATGCCCCTGGCGCTGCCTCTCATGGCGTTGATCAGCCTGGTGATCTGTTTGGACAGCCCTGGCGGCGTCTTCTATAAACCCTGGCGGGTGGGGGAGAATGGGAAGCTGTTTCGCATGTATAAGTTTAGAACGATGGTTGCTAATGCGGATCAGATGCGCCATCTTGTCGAGCGGCGGGATGCCGAGGGGCGGGTGATTCATAAGGTGCCCGATGACCCGCGCGTGACGCGGGTGGGGAGGTTTTTGCGCCGCTCCAGCCTGGATGAACTCCCGCAGTTATTTAATGTGCTTCGGGGAGAAATGAGTCTGGTCGGTCCGCGCCCCGAAATGCCCGATTTGGTGGAGAAATATGATCTGTGGCAGCGTAAGCGGTTTGCCGTTCCACAGGGGATGACGGGCTGGTGGCAGATCGGCGGGCGTAGCGATCACCCTATGCACCTTCATACTGAGGAGGATTTGTATTATGTCCAGAATTACAGCATCTGGCTGGATATACAAATCCTGGTGAAAACGGTGTGGGTTGTCTTGCGCGGCAAAGGAGCCTATTAGGAACGAATCTTGCAGTGCAAGATAGGATATAATCGTTAAGCGACTGTTAATCATCTCCTGATCTTTCATGGATATTCGCAACACAGCGGTAAAAAGGCAGTTCATCATTGTTGGGAGGGTTGGGATGTTTCAGAGGATACTTCTTGTCTTTGTCAGTTTTCTTCTTCTTGCGTGCACGCTGACTTCTTTGCTTTCGAGTGCGCCGCAAGGGGAACTGCCGACAGCCATCCCTTTTGAAAGTGGTGTTGGCGTTGAATTGCCATCTCAGGTGTGCCCAACCTGTCCGCCAAGCAATTGCCCGCCATGCAATGCGGCTTCCCCTTCCGTTGTTGCTACGCTGACTTCACCGCCAACGGAGACGCCGCTGCCCACCAACACGCCGCTGCCGACAGCTACCCCGCTGCCAAGCGAGACGCCGGTCGTTGTTCTGCCTACGGCGGCTCCTCCGATAGCCCAGCCTACCAGTACTGCCACCGAAAGCGCCAAACCGTATCAGCTGCATCCGGGTGACCCATTTTACCTGCAGAATTTTGCCCGCTCAGAGCAGGGCTGCAACTGGATGGGGGTTGCGGGGCAGGCGTTTGATCTGAATGGCGCGCCGGTCAAAAACCTGGTGACGGTTATCGAGGGTACCCTGAACGGGATACCAGTTGACGCGGTGGGGCTGACGGGTAGCAACCCTGCTTACGGTCCTGGCGGGTATGAGATTGTTCTCAGCCGCAAACCGCTGGCTTCAACGCGCACCCTGCGCATCACACTGTATGGTCTGGATGGCAAACCTCTTTCTGACCCAATTGCTTTTGATACGCTTGCGGATTGCAGCCACAACCTGGTGATTATCAACTTCAATCGGGTGAGGTGAGCGCCTCCAAGCGGTTTTTGCACCTATCAATTTTGTAGAGTCTGCCACTTTCTTTCTACATTCGAATGTTCTATAATGGAATTTAGAAAGGAGGTGGTGCGTGCATGGCTGATCGTGCGCTGGAAAGAGGGCAGGGGTTGGTTGAGTATGCATTGATTCTTGTTCTTATTGTAATTGTCGTGATTGTAGTTTTGGCTTTGATGGGCCCGGCGATAGGAAATGCCTATTCGAATATCATCAGCGCAATTTAGACAAAAATAACCCCCAGAGGGCAGTTGCTCTGGGGGCAAATTTGCGCCAGAGGTTTGTGCCTTTGACCTAACGTTTCAGCTGTGTTTGCGCTGACCCAGCGCAAATATCTTAGGGTGTGCTGATGGTTACCTGAACGACTGTTTTGTCGTTTGAGCGGCTGAGGGTAACGATTGCGGAGCGGTCAATTTTCTTATATTGCAGTACAGCTGCGTCGGCAGTCTCGACGCTCCCCACCTTCACCGCTTCCCAGCCGTTGGCTGGCATTTCGTTTTTGTAGAAGGCGATAATATCGCTAAACGGATCAGGCGTCAGATAGGAGACAGCGCTGCTATCCGCGTAGAAATTTTCTTTAGTGCCACCCCATACGGGAATATCTTCTGGCTTACTCTGAGAGGCGTCCGGTTGGGGAAGCATGGCTTGCATAGTGGCTTGTAAATTCTCAGGGTTGTTCATCTCTGTGGGCATTAGCACCTCAAGCGTGCCTTGCAGCCCCTCAAGCGGCACTTCTGTTAACATTGCCTGAGCGGTGCTGGCAAGCCCCTCTGATCCTACTTCGGTTGCCAGCGCTTCGACGGTGGAAGCTGCCCCTTGTAGCTCCCTCAGGTTGTCTAGCTGTTTTCCCAGCCCTGAGGCGGGACATGCACAGGCGATCAACAGCAACATCAGCAATGCAATGACAAGGAGAATACCTTCGCGTTTCATGATAATACCTCCACGTTTACACACCTTGAAATTTGCTTAGCGCATGGATCACCCAGTCAATTTCGGTTTCGGTGAGGATGGGTGACATGTGCCCGATACGAAAGATGGTATCCCTGAGCGGTCCCAGTCCGGTGGATATTTTGATATGGTGCTCCTCTGAGAGATACGCAACTAATTTGCCCGCTGGCACGCCCTGCGGAGCGCAGCCCGCGGTAATCACGGGGGTCATGAGATCATCAGGTGTAAAGGGCGGCAAGCCGATGCGCCTCAGCCCTTCACGCAGACGCAGCGCCAGTCGGCGGTAACGTTCCTGACGGTTTTCGATGCCCTCGGTTTGCAGGCTGATGAGGGCAGCGCGCAGCGCCATGACAGTGTGGGCGGTCATGGTGATGGGAAAGGGATGCCAGTCTGACCATTCGTTGGTGTAATAGCGCCAGGTTTGCAAATTAAGCAGAAACCCGTGTCCCTTGTTTGGATTGCGGTCAATGACTTCCCACGCATAAGGGCTGACTGCAATCGGCGCCAAACCGGGCAGCGCCCCCAGACATTTTTGGGTGGCTGAGACGCACAGGTCAATGCCCCAGCCGTCCATATCAAAAGCCATGCTGCCCAGTGAAGATACGGCATCCACAATGTAGAGCAAGCCGTGTTGTTTGGCAAGTTGGCCGATTTCGACAATCGGGTTCAGAATGGTCGTTGAGGTTTCCAGGTGTACCACCGCGATGGCTTTTGCGTCCGGGTGGCTGCGGATGGCATCTGCAAAACTCTGCGGGTCAAGCGGTGTTCCCCATGCGCTTGCAACGGTGATCACCTGAAGGTTGTAGTTTTCGGCGATCAATTTTAACCGCTCGCCAAAAAAACCGTTGACGCCCACAATGATTTTTTCACCAGAGGACAGGGCGCTGCCAATCGCGGCATCGTTGCCTGCGGTGCCGGGTCCAACAAGAAGAAAAACGTCTGCCTGTTGCGTGCCAAAGACAGGCTTGAGCATGGCGATGGTTTCTTTGTATATCTGGGTAAATTCGGGCCCGTAGTGAACCCGTACAGGTTTTCCCATCTCGGCAAGGACTTGTTTTTCGGGCTGGATGGGTCCGGGGATCATCAAGAGCGAGTTATCATCTGATATTGTCATGGGCACCGTTTTTTTATTTCTATCATATCACGTTTTTTCTTTGTCCTCTAACGGCTTCGCTCTGTTGTATTTTTGTGTACAGGGTGTAATAATCATATTGACTTCACAATCCTGCTGTGGGAACTGTGGGTAGGAGGAAAAGGTGCGCATCGATGTGAATAAACGATGCCGCATGCGGCAAAGATTTGTTTTAGATGCGAAGCGTAAAGCAGAGTGGTGCAAGTATAGGCGCAATGATGGCTGATAAAAGCACCTCTTTACCGCGGCGCAGCAGCCAACATTGGTTCATCACGCTTGCCGAGTGGGCGTTGGGCGTCAGTGCCGCCTGGTTTGTGGCGACAATGCTCTCCAGCCTGCTGCTGATATCTTTTGTTCTCTCGGAGGGGGAACGAAGCAGCTCCACAGGCCCCCGCACGTTGTTTGGGACTTTCCCTGGCGCTTTGCTGGGTGGGGCATTGATCGGGGTTGTGCCAGCTGTTTTTGTAGGCTTGTTGTGGCAGCGGGCTTTGCGGCAGCCGCGGCGCGCGGCTCTCCTCGCTGCTGTGACCGCCGTAGGGATCACCAGTGTGCTGTGTGCGCTCAGCTCTTATTCTGCGGCGCCGCCGCAAAGTTACATTGCGCGGGCTGTCATCGTTGGCGTTATGTGCGGATTGCTCGGTGGCACGTTTGCCGGTGTATTCACCTGGCAGATTCTGCTGCGCTGTGGGCTGCAGGGGCGCGGCTGGTTCTGGGCTACGCTGTCGGGCTGGATGGCAGGGTGGATTATTCTTGCCAGCACCTCAGCGTTGGCGCGCGAGTTCAGCCTGCGCTCCTTTGCTGTCAACCTGGTGGGCGGGGCGTTGGTTGGTCTGCTGCAATGGCCTATCCTGCGCCATCAACTGAGGTTGGCTGTTTGGTGGATTGTTGCCAGCGCTTTGGGGTGGAGTATCTTTTTTGGAATGGGGTACGGTGTGATCACTGCTTTGGCGCTTGTGCTTCTCTTGCGGTATAATGCCCCTTCCTTATCGGAATCACAAGCACCATGATTCTTGTGTGATGCCTGATATTTGCTGATATGCTCCAGATGCTGTTTTCATTGACAGGATAGAAAACATATTCTACAATAAACGAAAATCCCAGAGGTGGGCATGCCAGTAAACTATCAGGAAATTCGCCAGCAGATTATCCAAAGGGGGCGGGAAGCGCCCCAGCAGCAAGCAAGAATCCGCCAACAGGTGGATCAGGCGCGCCAGTTGCTGCACGATCATGATGGGCAAATGGAAGCGCTACGTCAGCTGGTGGCGGAGGCGCAGAGAGAGAACGATGCCCTGCGCTGCGCTGTGCCGCTTGCGGAAAATCTTACCCAGACGTTTGCGCCGCCCCAGCAATCACCGGAATGTATTCTTCTGGCTGCTGATGGTTCTCAGGTTACACCCAGCCGCCATGATGCCGTAGAGTTTGGTGTGATTAATATCGGCGTGATCCGTCTGCAGCCCGGAACCAATCAGCCGCCTGTGGAAAAGGTTTTCAGCCGCTTTCTCTGCTTTGATGACCTGAATACTCCGGAAGGGCCCCTGACGGAAGAGATGGTTACCCTGCGGCGCGATTTGGATGAACGCAAAGTGCTTGCTGAACTCGCAGAGGAGGAAAAGCACAGTGCGCTGCCTGTCATTGCACTTACCGATGGACCTCTGGAGCTGTACCGTGATCCCAAAGGCGGTCCGGCCTACCAGAATGCATTGGGAGCGTATCAGGAGGTGCTTCGCAGGCTGCGCGAAATGAAGACTGCCACAGCCGGTTATGTTGACCGTTCGCGCTCCGATCTGGTTGTCCGTTTGCTGGAGCTGCTGACCTTGACGAAGGAAGAGCTTCGGCGGGGCGTTTATAAACGCAAATTTGACAGATTGGTGGATGCACATTTGTATTCTTCACTCCTGCAGCCGTATAACCGCTCGGCGGTATTTGCCATTCAGTCTCCCTCGGCGCAGCGTTTTGAAGAAGACCTGGCGCTGCGTTTCTTTTATCTCAATCTTGCTGTGCCCACAATGGCACGTGCGCACCCCTACCTTGCGCGGGTGGAAATCCCTAAATGGGTTGCAGACGAGCCATTTTTGATTGATTTATTACATGGCGCTCTGGTTGCCCAATGCCGTTTGATGGGAAATCAACCCTATCCTTACGTTTTACATCGGGCGCATGAGGTTGCTGTTATTAAGTTGGATGAAAAGAAGGTGATCTCCGAGATGTTTCTCACAGAACTGCGCAATAATGGCGTAGATGTGGGCGGGATGTCTTACAAACAGCTTGCTAAAGATCATAGTGGAAATCGAACGAGGTGTAAATGAGTGCAATCGAGATTGGAAAATTATTGCGTTCCAGCACCAATGGCTGTGTGATTGGCTGCCGCGTCTCCGAGCTTAATGCTCCAAGTTTGGGCGCGCTTGTGCGTGCGCCGCTTGATGAAAAAGAAACTGTGCAGGCAGTAGGGCTGATTTATGATATTCACATTGATGATGATGGTTTGGTGCGCCAGCTGATCACTGCCCGCGAGGTTTCGCAGGAGGTTATTCTGGATAACCGCATGAACCGCAATGTGCCGGTAGAGATCAGTGTGTTGTTTGTCGGGCATTTGCTGGGAGGGGATGTGTATCATTTGCTGCCACCGCGCCCTCCGCTGACGCTGGATGCCATTTATCTGTGCACTGATGAGGAACTGCGTCAGTTTACTTCCAGCGGGCGTTTTGGCTACTTTCGCCATATTCTGCGTGCCAGTGATTTGCCCACCGGGGAGTTGCTGGCAGCGCATATCCGCCAGGTGGCTGCGGCACAGAGCGCGGCTGGAAATGCGGGCTGGCTCAGCGCCGCGGTGCAGGAGTTGATTGTTCTGCTACGCGATGATTATCCTGCTTTGATGAGTGTGCTTGGCGCGTTGGGAGATACGGGTTTGCAATTTGATATTATCCATCAGGCTGGTCTGGGAAGAGGAGGTCAATCATGATGCTGACGGCTGACCAGGATAGTGCCTCGATGTATATTGGCTATGTTGTAGGCGGAGGGTTGAAAGAAAACCTGCGTGTGCGGCTTACGGTGCCCTCTCAGGAGGTGCAAGAGGGTGGTTTTGTGGTGATTGAGAGCGGTGATTGGCTGTATTACGGGCTGATTACCGATCTGTTGTTGGGCGCCACCGACCCGCGTTTTGCCGATGAGCAGAGCGAAGTGCGCCTGCCGCCGGGGCTGGCGGGTCTGTTACACGGACAGACACTTTACACCAACCTGGAGGTATTGCCAGTGCTCATGTTGGAGCGAGGTCCGGAACTACACGACGTGCGCTATGATGCGTGGCGACAGACGCATGCGGGGGATCAAGAACCGCGCCCAATGCCCATCAAGACCATTCCGCCGCATCACGCGCCGGTGCGGCTGGCGAATGCCGCTGATGTGGCGCAGATCTTTGGCGACCCGGAGGACAAGGAGAATTTTATCATTGGCAGCACGCGCGAGCAAAATCATCCGGTGTGTATTGACCTGGAAAAATTTGTCAAGCGCTCTTCGGGCATCTTTGGCGCAACTGGCTCGGGGAAGTCTTTTCTAACGCGCATGATTCTGGCGGGGTTAATTCACTATAACCGCTGCTCGGTGCTGGTTTTTGACATGCATAATGAGTACGGTTTTGACGATACGGCATCTGATACCAATGCGCTCATTGCTGGGCTGCGCAGCAAGTTTCCTGCCCGTGTGCGTGTTGTCAGTCTGGGCGGAAGCAGCAACATTCGCGGCCATAACGCCGATTTCAACCTGGTGCTGTGCGAGAAAGATATTCAACCTGAGGATATCGAGTTGCTGACGCGCGAACTGGATTTGAAGGATACCACCCCCACTACGCTCAATGCCTTGGTGCGCGATTTTGGCAGGGACAGATGGTTTCATGAATTCAAGCGCATGAAAAATGGGGCGAAGGTGGAAGATGAAGATGGCAAAAAGGTGGCTGCACCGGATAGTGTTGAATTCTGGGCAAATCAAGCGGGGATCAATGAGTCGGCGGCGGAGGGGCTGCATCGTAAGCTAGGGCGGGTCTTTGATAAACCCTACATCGTAGAAAGGTCGGATGCAGATAGTTTGCAGAGCATCATCAAAGCCCTCGAAAGTGGCCAGCATATTGTCCTATCGTTTGGGGATTATGAGAGCGATCTGGATTATTTGCTGGTTAGCAACCTGATCACGCGCCACATCCGCGCTGCCTGGGAAAAGCGCACCAATGACTTTCGCAGCAAAAAGGGCGCTGAGCCGCGTCCGCTAGTGATTGTGGTGGAAGAAGCGCATAAGCTCCTCAACCGCGAGATGGCGACCCAGACAACGTTTAGCACCATTGCCCGAGAGATGCGCAAATACTATGTAACCCTGCTGATTGTTGATCAGAGACCCTCGCAGATTTACGATGAAGTCCTGTCGCAGCTTGGCACGCGCATTTGCGGCTGGCTGGGAGATGAGGCCGACATTCACGCCGTTTTGTCCGGTCTGGCTGGCAGAGATACCCTGCGCGGGATGCTCTCGCGCTTGCAGCCGACAGAAGAGGCATTGCTACTCGGCTGGGGCGTCCCCATGCCTATTCCGGTGCGTTCCAGACGCTATGATCGGGAGTTCTGGGAGCAGCTACTAAAAGGGTCGCCTCAGACGGAAGATATTGATACGATCATCGGTAAGTTGTATGGGGACGAATGAGCAATAAGGCGCGGCAGGCAGTGATTAGTGCCATACCAGCCAGATAACAAACGCCAGCAGGAAGCCGAAAATGATGCCTACGGTAACCTCCAGGGGAGAGTGTCCGAGCACCTCTTTGAGCCGTTTTTCGGAGATTGGATGACCGCTGAGCAGCTCGTTGACCAGGGTGTTGATTTGCTGGGCGTGGAAACCTGCCTGGCGGCGTACCCCAACAGCGTCGTAGATGACCACCAGTGCCATGGCGAACGCTACCGCAAAGGCTGGTGTATCAAAGCCAGCGTACAGCCCCACCGATGTCGCTGTGGCAGTGACCAGGGCGGAGTGCGAGCTGGGCATGCCACCAGCAGCGAATAGCAACCGCCAGTTCCAGGTGCCCTTGAGCAGCCGCGCGATGGGGATTTTGAGACCCTGCGCCAGCCACCAGGCGAGGAAAATGGTGATCAGAATGCGATAGTCGTTCACATGGATATGCTATCTTGCGAGGCTTTATCCTCTGATGTTGGATGATTACCACTCAGGATTTTTACTTTTAGCTCTGCCTGGTCAAGCAGATCAGCGCAACGTCTGGCAAGCATCTGTCCGCGCTCATACAAAGCAATTGCCTCGTCAAGGGTTGCCTGGTTCTCTTCCAGGGTACTGACGATTTTTACCAGTGCGGCATACGCCTGTTCGTACGAAAGTTGATCAACTGGGAGGGGTTCCTCTGTCATGACGTCTCTTTTCCTCCTGCTTTTAGGATTTTTTCAACCCGTGTTACCAGAGCTCCATCTGCAAGCCTGGCATGGATGCGATCATCTGTGCTGACCTGTGCCACACTGTGGACGATGCTGCCGTCAGCCCGGCTTAGAACCGCATAACCGCGCTGCAGGACAGATAGCGGGTTGAGCGCTTCGAGGCGCTGTGACATCCCCATCCAGTTGCTGCGGTGCAGACGCAGGCTGTAGCTCAGTGCCGTGTACATCTGACGGTTAATATCATCGAGATGCTGCCGGTTGTTTTGAATGCGCCACAGGGGTGAAAGGCGAAGCAAACGGAGGTGGGCATCTTCCAATGCATTTCGGCGTTTCTCTAAAATCGTATTGAGATGGTGGTTGAGCCGGTATATGGCGGTGGAAATCTCGTCTTCAATTTCAGCTTTTTCTGGTGTTGCCATCACGGCAGCCCCTGTAGGAGTGGGGGCGCGCGCATCTGCGGCGAAATCTGCAAGGGTGAAATCTGTCTCGTGCCCAATGCCAGTGATAATGGGAACGCGTGAGCCGATAATGGCGCGCACCACACGTTCATCATTGAATGCCCACAAGTCTTCCAATGAGCCGCCACCGCGTGCCAGCAGAATCACATCCAGCTCCTCCAGACTGTTTAGTTGTTGAATGGCGTTGATAATTTCCGCAGGTGCTGTTTCCCCTTGTACAGATGTGGGAGCGAGGATCACCTGTGCCAGGGGGTAGCGGCTTCTGAGGGTGTTGAGCATGTCCTGAAGAGCTGCTCCCGTTGGGGAAGTAACAATCCCGATGGAAGTGGGTCTTTCGGGGAGCGGGCGCTTGCGTTCTGAATCAAATAGCCCTTCTGCCTCAAGCCGGGCTTTGAGGCGCAAAAATTGTTGATAGAGTTGTCCTTCTCCGGCAGGACGCAGGGTGTCTATGTATAGCTGATACACGCCATCGCGCTCGTAGATATTGATTGCGCCGTGTGCTTCAACAGCCAGCCCGTTCTGCAGTGGCAGCTGCAGACGTTGCGCAGCACTGCGCCAGATGACACAGCGGAGGGCGGCGGCGCTGTCTTTGAGGGTGAAGTAGAGATGTCCAGATGATGGTCTAGAAAGGTTTGATATTTCTCCCTGCACCCAAACATCGCGCAGGATGTCATCACTCTCAAATAGTTCGTGCAGATAACGGGTGATTTCGGTAACGGTCAGTGCGGCGGGGGTAAAGAGGGAGTGCTGGAACATCAGATGAATTTGAGCCTACGGGCGGCAAAAACCACCATTTTGAGCAGCAGCCATCCATGCGACCAGCGCTGGATGTTGGTGCTGCCGTATGTTCTTTCGCGGTAGCGGATGGGCACATCCACAATCTTGCGGTTTAATCTGGCGGCGCCAAAGATGAGATCGTAATCGCCAAAGGGGTCAAAGTCTCCAAAGTAAGAACGGTTGGCGGCGATGGCTTGGTAATCCGATTTGTAGAGCACCTTTGTGCCACACAATGTGTCTTTGATAGCCTGCCCCAGCAGCCAGGAAAACACAATGCTAAAGAATTTGTTGCCCAGCAGGTTGAAGAAACGCATGGCTTCTTTTTCCATTGGGTATACCAGGCGCACTCCGTTGATCATTTCGCCTTTTCCGGAAACCAGCGCCTCGTAGAAACGCGGCAGGTCTTCGGGAGGGACGGTCAGGTCGGCGTCCAGTATCATCAACACCTCTCCGTTGGCTTTCTCAAATCCCAACCGCACCGCATCTCCCTTGCCGACCCCCTGCTGACGATACAGGGCGGCTTTGCGTTTTGGGTATGCCTGCATCGTGCGTGCAATGGTTTCATAGGTGTCGTCTTTTGAATTGCCCTCGACAAAAATAAGCTCGCTACCGGCGCCCATCTCTGGCACGCGTTCAAAAATAGAGCGGATATTGCCAGCCTCATTGCGTGCCGGGATGATGACCGAAACCAACGGTGCAGGTTTATGTGGCTCTGGCTGTGGTTGAGGGCGTGCCAGGATAAAATTAGTCAGCGCCAGGTAGCGGAAGGGAAACAATTTTACCAGATAGCGGTTGCAAAGCGGCGCCAGCAACGGGATGGGAAGCGGCAATAAAACCTCCTCCCAGTTTCGGATAGCCTCAAAGCCGGAGAGGTAGAGGAGGTTATTGATGTCATGGACGGTCAGCCAGTTCTGGTAAAGGTTGGGCGCTGCTAGGTCAAGGGCGCGTGTCAGTGCGAGCGGTAGTTCCCAGAGCCGACTGTAGTTGTTAATCAGCACGCGGGTGGAAGGCAAGGTTAGGGGGCGTATGCGTTCAAACACGGTTTGAACGTCCCAGAAATCGTTGAGCGCGTCTGAAAAGATGATAGTATCAAATTTTTCATCCAGCCTGAGCTCATGAGCGTCTGCCTGAACAAAATGCAGATGGGGATAACGCTGACGGGCACGTGCCAGCATCTTTGATGAAAAATCGACACCTACACCATGGGAAGGCTGCAAGGATGCCAGCAGGTCGCCGCGCCCGCACCCTACTTCCAGCACTCGCTGACCAGCGGGCACCAGATGACGATAGATTTCCACCAGGCGGCGTTGATAAAACCTGCCCCAGCTTTCCCAGTTGTCCAGTTTCTCTGCTACCATGTCCCAATGAGCCATGCGCTCCTGACGATAACGGAGGCATGCATCATCCGTACGGGTATCTTCAGCGGGGGGATGGTGAGGAGAATGATTCACGGTATGGGTTAGACTATCCTTTTCACGATTTCGGCACCCTGCAGTGCCATGTGATATAAGAAGATGTCCTGGAGAAGGTCAGCGGGGTGTGGAAGCCCACCTTGCTGACGCGCCACGGAGACCGGGCGGTCATAGGTCTCCACACAATTCTCTGGCACAATCACCCGCCGCTCCATCTGGTATGCGTCCGCCTCAGCGCGCAGAAAGGTGACCAGTTCATGCACGCAAATGTCTGTGCAGTCTCCAACAACGATGAAAGTATCTACTTCAGGATGGGTAGCCATCCATGCTGAGAGGTCGGTGTTGATCTCGGAGGCTATCGAGTTTTTGGGTATCACAACCATCTTCTTGTAAAAGGGCAGATTCTTAAATTCATCTGGCGCCTCGGATTCTTCCGTGCCGCGCACACAATGTGGCGGAAAAGCGCCAAATTCGACCGCTTCGGGATCATGTGTGTCCTGTATCAGCAGGATGTGATGTATTCCTGCTTCCCAAACGCTTTTGAAGAGATCGGTAATTGGCAGGATGATGGAGGCGATGCGGGGACTGGAAAGCGGTCCGGTCGTGCAGAATCCCTTGATCATGTCCACGGATAGGATGGCAACCCGCGCAGGTTGCGCGGCAAGTTGGCTGATAGGGAGGTCTGGCAATTTGTCAAGCCATTCCTCAAGGAACTTAAAAAATGATTCGGGGGATTTTTCTTTTTCCATAGAAATTTCACCTTGTGTCAAACACATAAACAGGTTTTAGCAGGCATCCTGGCAGTTTTACTTAACAATTTTGGCATCAACCCATAGTGCCCAATCCTGGGCAGAACTTCCGTTGGCATGTACCATGAGAACAAACTGCACAGATTTGCCTGCCAGCGTATTCAAAGGCAAATCAAGGTTGACAACTGATCCGTCGTACACCTCATGCCAGCTTCCTAGTGTTTGCAGAATGGGGATCCCATCGGCATAATAGTTCAGCGAGTAGTTGACATCACAGGCGGCGCCTCCCTGCAAGCAGCCTATGGTTGCTCTGAAACGCGAACCGGAAGCAATGATGAGCGGCGGGTATTTGCCCTGTATCACGCCATTGTCCACCCACTTGGGGTGGGTTTGAATAGCCGGTTTGCCCGCGGCACTTCCGTTTTCCATAGTTGGGTTGCCAATCTGGACAACGAAGCCTTCTGGGTCATCATTGACCCCAGGACAGGGGATGGAAGCTGTGGGGGGAGAAGTTTCCCACTGGGCGGCGCAGAAATTAGTGACGAAATCATATACCAATGTTGTCCCTGCTGTGGTTGCCGTTGGCGTTGCTGTGGCTGGCGGGGTACCGGTCACGGTTGGCGCAATGACCTTGATATCTACATAAAAGGCCGATCCGTTTGTCAGTCCAAAAACCACACCGGATGGGTTGCGCAGCCTCCAATAGCCGCGATGTGAGCCAGGGGTGGTGGGGGCGGTCATATTGATGGAGATATCCACTGTCTGGCCGGGTGCGACGGTGCCTGGCAGGCTGTAAGCGCTTTGCGCTCCCATCTGGTTTCCGGAGTCGAATACCACTGCATAGGAGGAATTCCAGGTGCACGAACCTGCGTTTTGCAACCGCCAGGTCTTGGTAAATGCCTGCGCGGGAGCAAGGGCTGTGCCATCGGGGATAGTAATATCTGCCACAAAAGTTATTCGGTCGCAGGGTGGCGGGACAGAGGTGGGCGGCGGAGCGACAGTTGGTGGCGGGGGCAGTGTGCTGGCTGGCAATGTGACGGTGGGTGGAATGGTCAGTGTGGTGGTCTCGGGCGGACTGAACGTCTTTGCATGCTCGGTGAGTTGCGCCTCGACCGTACTGGCTGAGGAGGTGAGCACCTGATCGCTGCTGGGGGTCTTGGGGGCACGCGGCAGGTTACATGCGGCAAGCACCAGTAATAAGACCAGCGAAAGAACAACGCGCCAAGTTTTCATGGTAATCTCTCATTTCACTCGTATTAACGAGGTTGAAGGGGGGTGGATCCCAAAATCCATTCTATTTTACCGCAAAAGTGGCATGTTTCTGGATTGTTGCGGGGACGAGCATTTTTTATAGGCGCAACAGTCCGCTGTTTATCTCCAGCCATCTGATTCGGGTTTTGTAGTCTGGCAGGATGGCTTTGACTCTGTCCCAAAATCCTTTGCGGTGGTTTCTCTCAATAGTATGCACCAGTTCATGCACGACAATGCAATCAATGATCTCGATGGGTGCCATTGCCAGCCGCCAGGTAAAACTGAGAACACCCTTTGTGCTACAAGACCCCCAGCGTGTCTGGGCTGAGGTGATTCTGATTTTTGTGTATGTAAATCCACAGCGTCGGGCATACCATTCGACACGTTGGTTGATAATCGTTAACGCTTGCTCGCGATACCAGGTTTTGAACAATTGCTGTGCGCGTGATTGGGCGATGGCAGAGAGGTAAAAACGCCCGTTGTAAAAGCGTAAGGCCTTTGCTTTGCCAGGCTGTTTCTCCTTTTTTGGCACAGAGGTAGTATCCACAATTTCGAGAGGGTATTTTTTCCCTAGATACCAAAATTCCTCGCCTGTCCGGTATTGTTTTGGAGTTGAGAGAGCGTAATTTGCTTTTAAAAAAGCCTGTTTTTTGCGTATCCAGTTTGATTTCTGATGGACAAATTCCAGGATGTGTTTTTGGCTGACATGCAAAGGCGCACGTATGATCAAGCTGCCGTCATGTTGAATGATCAGGGCAATGGTCTTACGTTTGCTGCGAATAATTTGACTGATGATCATGCCGTTGCCTCTGGAACAATGTTTAAAACGAAAGCCAGCTTCACTAGCTGGCTTGGGTCTTAAAGCGACCGCTTCTTGATTTGTGCCGAAGGAGGGACTTGAACCCTCATGAGGAAACCCTCACTAAGTCCTGAACCTAGCGCGTCTGCCAGTTCCGCCACTTCGGCATTTCCTATCTGCGTTTTCTATTTTATCCGGCTTTAGTGATTTGTCAACCTTTTTTGCTACGAAATGCTATCAAAAGGGGTGGCACAATACTTGCATACTCTATTATGGGCATTGTATGATTAGTATGGAAACCGGGCAGGCGTGGTAGTGTGAGAATAAACACAGGATGGTAATGTCGCATGGGAAACATTTTTGACTTTTTTGCTGCTCCTCCAGGCAATGTGATCTATCACTTTGTTCTGATTTTTGCAATCGCTACTGGTGTTCAGGCAGTGTGGGTGCGTAAGCCGCGCCTTGAAGATATCCATGTGCGCCGTTTGTTGCTGGCATTGGCATTGCTGACCGCCGGGCAGCTATTGCTTTTTCTGTTTAGCCTGGTGGGGTGGCTGGGTGTGATCAGTCCGCGTTACATTCTCCCGCCATTAGATCGTCTGATCACGCTCTTGAGTCTGTTCTGTATCTTCTGGGTGTGGATGTTTTACAAACAGCCGCAAAGGATCATGGATGGGGGAGCGTTGTTGTTATCGCTGGTGTCTTTTATCTTTTTTGTCATTACAGTCATTTTTTGGAGGAACACGGCTCCGCTATATACATTCAACTTTATCCCGCTGGAAATCACCTGGAGTTTACTGGGAATTGTTGCGGCAATCGCATGTGGCGCGCTGGTCGTGCTCAAGCAGTCGCAGGACTGGGGTATTGGGTTGGCAATTGCTGTGCTGTATCTGGCTGGCTTTGTCGTGCATCTCATTGGGGGTTCGCCAAATCTGGATTATGCCGGTGCTGTGCGAATGGCGCAGATGTGTGCATTTGCGTTGCTTCCAGTGCTTGCCGGGCGGTTGCAAACGGCTGAAGATGTTGATGTGGCTGTTCAGCGTGTGTCGGTGGCGCAGTCGCAGCAGGCTGACGTGCCCATCCGCTATAGTGCCGAAGCGCGGACAATTTATACCTGGCTTCATGCCACGTTGCCGGATGATCCCTCCCGCGTTTACACTGCAATTGCACATGCCATTGCCCAAACGATGATGGCGGATATCTGTTACCTGATACCGGTGTCTGCGGCGGAAGATCCGGTACATATCTCGTATGGATATGACCTGCATCACAGCCGGGACTTGTTGCCATTCAGTGTTGAAAGGGAGCGCGTTCCGAATATCGTGGAGGCTTTGAGCAAGGGCCAACCGTTTGAGATGGACGCAAATGTCCCCGATATGGCGTGTCTGCTTGAAGTGATAGGTGTTGATGCACGGAGCTCACTTCTGGTTCCCCTAAGTACTTCGCAGGAGATATGGGGCGGCGCATTGTTGCTCAGCCCTTATACAGGGCGCGTATGGAATCAGACAGACCATAACTACCTTTCACTGATATCGGATATTATTGTCAAAATTTTACAGTACCCCAATGACCTGATGGGAAGAATGGCGCAGATTGCGCCAAATGGTAGTGAGATGGGGCGAAAGGTACTCCAGGCGGTTTCTTCTGAAGCGGACTCTCTTGACTTGGAGGGCTTGTTATCGGAACAAAAAGCTCTGCGCGAAGAGAACAGCCTGCTTAAGGCTGAAATTGAAAAGCTTCGTGATGAAAAACAAATCCCCGTTGCCTTTTCATTGAGCGAGGAAGAAGCTGGTTTTGTGGGCAGCCTCGTGCAACATTTGCGTCATCCGCTTGCTTCGATGCGCGGGCATAGCGAACTTTTGCTTTCGGAGACGATCGGGGTCCTCAGTTCTCTGCAACGAAGTTCGCTGGAGCGTATACGCAGTCTCATCGAGCATATTACTATGCTGATTGAGAACACAAAATCCGGTTTGGGGATTCCGCCAGAGGAGGTTTTTAAATTCGAGATAGGGGATATGAATGCCGTTTTTGACGAAGTGATTGCGGATACAGCGACACAATTAAGACAAAAGAGTATCAATTTGCGCATTGATGTACCGCATGAGATTTCTTCCCCACAGATTGACCGGGAGGTTTTAAAGCAGATTCTTGTCCAACTTCTGCAAAATGCCAGTACTGTCACGCCGCCTAAGGGTAGTATTGGTATCCGCGCCCGCGAGGAGATGGAAGGAGAAAATCGCCAGCTTGTTATCCAGGTAACCGACACAGGGGGAGGCATTGACCCTAAGAACCACAAGCAGCTGTTTTTGCCCCCAACGACAGGCAAAGCTGTACGAATACCTGGGGTGGGTTCACACAACAGCCTGTATTTCGCCAGAACGCTGGTTGAAGCGTATGGAGGCAAAATTGAGGTCGAGAGTGCACGCGGGCAGCCAACGACCATTCGTGTTTTGCTCCCGTTGACCATTAAATAACCCAAGTGATGATAAATTAGCTATGGAAATGCGAAGAGAGCTTCTTAAGGGGTTGGCAGCCAGTGCATTGTCACTGTGTCTTGTCATGGGTGCACTGATGCTTTCCCTAGCGGAGGATTTGCATTTTGAGGGTTATCGTGGTGCTTCTTTCTCATATATTCAGCACACACCTACAGAAATTTCCGCTTTGGAGGAGACACCAGCCGTTACTGAGCAGCCTCAAGAGGCTGAATCTTTGTTAGATCAGGCGATGATGCTCACACTGATGGCAGAAACACCGGAATGCGTGATACGCAAGGACTGGAAGCCGTACATTATCCAACCCGGCGATTCTTTGGTCAAGCTGGCGGAGGTGTATCTTTTATCTATCAAGGAGTTAAAGCAAGGCAATTGTTTGAGCGGCGATGAATTAACGCCCGGCAACATCATTTTTCTTCCGGAAAGGAAGATCGTACTTAGCCCGTTTGTGGAGCTGCCAACCATCACCCCAAATGTGGAAGAAACTGTTGAGTTGACTCCTACGCCCCAGCCAGCCGAATGTATTCCCCCTGAGGGTTGGTCTCCTTATGTTGTAACTGAAAATGACTCGTTGCGTTCATTGAGTCAACAGCTAGGTGTCAGCCTCTTTGCTATCAAGGAGGCTAACTGCCTTTCTTATCCTTTGGTAGTGGAGGCGGGGGATGTCTTGTACCTGCCGCTTTTGGCTACACCGACAACGGCGGCAGACAGCCCGGCATCTGGACCACCTGACGAAGCTACTCCTGCGCCATAGGATTGTTACGCGGCGTAACCGAGTGGAGCGAAGAAAATACACTTTTATTCTTCTCGTCGCTTTTTGGGGCGGGATGTTATCTGGTGTTGGCGTAGTGGGGGTGTAAAACAGCTGTGCGTTTTCATTTGACAACAAAAAATTATTCATGTAAACTGACAATACTATACGAAGAGCGGAGGGATTATGTCTGAAAACCTTTCTGCTATTGGTGCTCATATCACCGCCCAAACTTTGATGACGCCTGCCATACGGGCATGGGAAATTTTTTTGCGTGATCAGGGGCGCTCTATTTACACGATTAAAGCGTTTCGCGGGGATCTTGAACTTCTGGCATCTTATTTACCGCCCGATAAGGCCTTGGGGTTGATTACCACCGCTGACTTAAACAACTTTTTACATTGGTTGCAAAGCGGGCGCAATGTACCTTGTAGTCCCAAAAGCCTGGCGCGAAGGATCACCTCGATGAAAGCTTTCTTTCGCTGGCTGAGTCGCGGCGGTGTGCTGGCAGTTGATCCGGCTGAGACTGTTATTCAGAAGTCCGTTATCAGCCCATTGCCGCAGGTGCTGACGCCAGAAGAAGAGGGGCAGGTTATCGCCGTAGCGCTCAAATATCGGCAGGCAAAAAAGCCGGATGCCCGTCCGTATACATTGCTGACCCTGCTCTTGACTACTGGCATCAAAAAAGGCGAGTGTTTGGCAATTGATCTCAACCATGTTGATCTGGAAGCCCCCACAGGACCTTATCTGTTTGTGCGCTATGCCAGCCCGCAGAACCGGTATAAAGAACGCAAAATCCCACTTCCTGCTGACTGGGTTGAGAGCTATCAGGAATATCTGGCGCAGTATCAACCGAAGGACCGCGTGTTCCCCTGGTCGCCGCGCAGGTTGGAGTACCTCCTGGAGGACATAGGTAAAGAGGCAGGGCTGGAAAAGCATCTTTCGTTTGACATGTGTCGCTGGACGTGTGCTGTCAATGACTGGTTGTCTGGCATGGAGCATGACAGAATTCGCGCCAAATTAGGAATCTCAAAGATTCAGTGGCGCGAGGTTAGCCTAAAACTCCGCCAGCTATGCGGTGCGGATAAGACGTAGGCGAACCGCCGTTGTGGTTTGCGGGGTGATGCGAAAAAGGTGCGAAGGGGGATATCCTGGTATCCAGGCGACTTGACCAGCAGAGATTACCAGCGGGTAGCGGTGGCGGTAACCTTCAGGCAATTTGGCGTTGATAAAAAAATCGGATATTTTGAGAGTATGTCCCCCCATGCCCAGAGGGGCGATGCGGTCACCTGGCAGGCGTGGGCGCACGGTCAATGGGGATACCAGATGGTCTGCATCCAGAAGGGCTTCGTTGTTATCTGAAGGATATTGGGTATTGGCTGATGGGGTTACATTCAAAAGCTCAGCAGTAAGTTTCCACCCATTTGCCAGATCGAGGCTGCCGGGCACTTGCAAGAGTGCTTCGCCAGCATCCTGTGTTTGGGGGACTTCCTCATCAGCAGGTAGCACTCTGTGTGTTGAGATAATCAGCCGATTGCTTTGTAGAGAGAGCCACATTCCTGCGACCCAGTCCATTTTTTGGCTGCGCGGTGGAGAGGAGATAAATGCCACCCCACGCTCGATGGCTTCAAAATCTATGTTTCGTAAGCCGGGACGCAAAATTCTCAGCCCATGCCGCAATATTCTGCGCTGCATACCTTTTGATTGCCCAGACAGCCGGGGATAGGATAGCTCCACCCGTTCCTGCTCCTCGCACAAGCAGAGGCTTTTCCATGTCAAGACGGAAATTTGCTCCAGGTCGGCGTGGTCGGCGGTAAGGTTCTGTGACATGCGCCAGATGGCGGCTTTGATGCGCGGGTTAAACTGTGCCAGGTAGGGAATGAGTTCGTGACGCAAACGGTTGCGATGATAGGTAGTATCTGCATTGGTCAAATCGGTCAGCGGCTGAAGGGCGTTTTCATGGCAGTATTCCAGGATTTCATCACGCCATATGCCTAAAAGAGGGCGTACCAGCGGGATGGTTTGATCCCATTCGTGTGAGGGCTGAACATAGGGCATACCCCTTAGTCCGTCCAATCCTGTCCCCCGCAGGAAGTGCATTAAGACGGTTTCAACCTGGTCGTCGGCAGTATGTGCCACTGCCACTGCCTGGGCTGCTGCGCGGCGTGCTTCAGCGAAGAGAAATCGGTAGCGTGCTGTTCTGGCTGCTTCCTCAATAGATTGTTTGCTTGCGCGTGCAAATTCAGCGACGTTCAGACGGCTTGATACGTATGGCAGTCGCCGTTCCTCAGCTATACGCTCCACTTTTTGGGCGTCTTCAGCCGATTCGGAGCGTAGCCCATGATCGAAATGTGCTACCAGTAGACGATAGCCCAGACGACAGAGCACATCCAGAAGGCATAGGCTGTCGGGCCCTCCAGAGACACCCACCACGATCAGGCGTGTTTTGTCTAGAGAGCATGCTGATTGAACCTTTTCTATCAGTTGACCAACGGGCATAGATTTATTATACTTTTTTCGTGCGCTTGCTCACAAATATAAACTGTGCTAGACTGGATAATGAGCATATAGTTCCCAGGGATTAGGATATGGCTGAGAAAATTCTCGTTGTTGATGATGACCTTGAGACCGTACGTCTGGTCAGTCTAGTTTTGCAGCGGCAGGGGTATGAAGTGGCAACTGCTTTCAATGGGGAAGAATGTATTGCCAAAGCAGGCGCGCAGGTTTTTGACCTGATTCTTTTGGATGTTATGATGCCCGATATGGACGGTTATCAGGTTACGCGCATTCTGCGCGGCAACCCGCAGACGGCTTCTGTTGCCATTCTGATGTTCACGGCAAAAAGCCAGGTGGAAGATAAGGTAGCTGGCTATGAGTGTGGCGTGGATGAATATCTTGCCAAGCCTGTGCACCCTGCTGAGTTGGTGGCACGGATCAAGGCACTGCTGACGCGTCAGAAAAAGGCTGCTCCGGCGGTGGTTGAGAAAAGCGGTTATTCTATTGCGGTCATGGCGCCTAAGGGTGGGTTGGGCGCTTCAACGCTCACGCTGAATCTTGGCATTAACCTGGCTAGGCAGCTCAAGAAGGAGATCATTGCCGCCGAGTTTAGACCCGGGCATGGCACCTGGGCGTATGAGCTGAACCTCAGCGGGCAGGAAAACTTGAGCAATCTGCTGCGCTATAAGCCGATTGCGATTACCAATGATGCAGTTGAACGGGCGCTGATCCTCACAACATACGGCTTAAGGCTTCTAATGGCTTCGCAGAACCTTGACGAGCTACGTTTGGTCAATGCGGTTGAACAGTTTGAGGTGGTCCACAAGAATTTGTTATTGCTTTCTCCTGTTGTTTTGCTGGATTTTGGTCACTGCACCCTTCCGGATTATCACAGGCTGCTGGAGCCTTGCAAAGAAATTATTGTGATTACCGAACCCTATCCCCTTTCTGTTAAACTGACTCAATTGTTGATAGAGGATTTAAATAAAAAGGCATTGTTTTCAAAACGCAGACTGACTGTGGTGTTGTTCAATCGGATGCGCTCAGATGTGTCTTTGACGGTAACGCGGGTGCGTGAGCTGCTGGGGCTGGAAATTGCCCAGACCATCTTACCCTCTCCGGAACTGGCGTATCAGGCGGGGATGCAAAATGTTCCATTTATTCAGGTGCAGCCGCAAAGTTTGCCAGCCAAACAATATGAGCAGTTGGCGGCAACGGTCATTTCACACATTCCCGAGGGGTAGCATTTATGGGTGAATTGGAAACGGCTGTATCGCGTGCCAGTGACTTGCTTCGTCAAGCGAAACACGCCGTTGTTTTTACAGGGGCGGGGATTTCTACCCCATCTGGTATTCCCGATTTTCGCTCGGCGAATACCGGGTTGTGGAATAAAGACGACCCTATGCAGGTGGCATCGCTCAGTGCTTTTTTGTATCATCCAGAGCGCTTTTTCAACTGGTTGCGTCCGCTGGTAAAAAATTCCTGGCAAGCGCAACCCAATCCAGCCCACTATGCTCTGGCGGAGATGGAGCGTGCCGGCATCATCAAAGCGGTAATTACCCAAAACATTGATACGCTGCACCATCGTGCCGGGTCGGTCAATGTCTTTGAAGTGCATGGTTCTATGCGTACGCTAACCTGCCATCGCTGTAATGTCACCTACCCGACGGAGAATTTTATTGAGGCGTTTCTGGAGAGAAATGAGATGCCTTTTTGTCCGCAATGCCAAAAGCTGCTCAAGCCGGATATTGTGCTTTTTGAGGAGATGTTGCCTGCCGCGGTCTGGTCAAAGGCGGAGGAGCATTGCCGCAAGGCGGATGTGATATTCGTGGTTGGCTCGTCGCTGGAAGTATCACCCGCCAACTCCCTGCCTTATATGGCGGTATTGGGTGGTGCCAGATTGTTGATCAATAATCTGACTTCTACCCATTTAGATGAGTATGCTGAAGTATTGATGCCTTATAATGTGGTTGAAATTATCCCTCTGATAAAGCAGGTGCTATGTCTGAACACGATGCCCCATTGACATTGGCGCAATATCAACGTCTGATTGAGATTTCGCTTGATTTGGCTTCTATGCTGGATCTTGATGCATTGCTCAAGCGTATTATGCTGGTTGCCGAAGAGATCAGCGAATCGGAAGCGGCTTCGATACTGTTGTGGGATGAGCGTGAGAAGCAGCTTTACTTCCAGGGCGCTGATAACCCCAAAAAGAATGAGAATCTTTTTCTTGGTATTGTTGTGCCAGCCGAAAGCCTAGCGGGGTGGGTGGCGTTAAATCGTCAGCCGGTGATTGTAGAGGATGCACATACTGATACGCGGTGGTTCAAAAACGTGGAGAAAGAAGCCGAATATCCCACCCATTCGCTGATTGCAGTGCCCCTGATTGCTAAAGACAAGCTGGTAGGTGTATTGGAGGTGTTGAACAGGCGTCAGGGTGTCTATGACCAGAGAGACCTGAGTGCGCTGACGGTGCTGGCTGCGCAGGCTGCGGTAGCGATCGAAAACACGCGCCTGTTTCAGCAGTCAGATTTGATCGCAGAGCTTATTCATGAATTTCGTCAGCCGCTTTCTGCCATTATTACCATTGGCTATCTTTTACAGCGTCCGGAGCTGTCGGATCAGCAGCGCAAGGGTTTTTCGGAGACCATTGTCAAAGAGGCAAGGCGGCTGGATGACTTGTCCACCAAGTTTCTCGATCTGGCGCGTCTGGAATCTGGGCGGGCAGTATTTCAGAATAGCCGTATTCAGGTGGAGGAGCTCATTAAAGAATGTTATGAGCTGACGAAACCTCGCGCAGAAGAGAGCGGCATCCAGCTATGTGTCGAGATCAGCAGCAGTCTGCCGGTCATTCATGCGGATCGGGATAAGGTGAAACAGGTGTTGCTCAATCTTATCAGCAACGCGATCAAATATAACCGTTCGGGCGGGAAGGTAACCATCCAGGGTTGCGCGGAGGACAACGAGCTGGTACTTTCGGTCTCGGATACAGGACAGGGTATTGCCGCAGAGGATTTGCCTCACCTGTTTGGAAAGTTTTTCCGTGCAAAATCTGGCGAGGGGACTACGGTGGGCACAGGTTTGGGGTTATCAATTTGCAAGAAGATTGTTGAGAACATGGGTGGAAAGATTGAAGTACAAAGCGAGGTTGGAGTCGGCAGCACTTTCGCCGTTCATTTACCTGTTGAAGGGTCGTGAGAAGCAGGGACTGACCTTTCTTTGTCATCGACTGCCACGCCGCCCAAACTGGCGTTCGAGAAGACTCACTGACAGGTGGATCATGGTTGGCCGCCCATGTGGACAGGTGCGCGGCGACTGACATGCTTCTAACTCACGCAGCAGTGCAGTCTGCTCTTCGGTAGAAAGCGCCTGTCCCCCTTTGATTGCTACGCGTTTGCAGATGCGAGCAATCAGGCGATCTTCGAGCAATCCTTGAAGCGGGGTTTCGTCCTCCTCTATATCTTCAACCACAGCTCTCAATGCAGCCAAGGGATCGGCGCCGCTTAGAAAATCGGGGATGGCAGTTAGACGAAATGTATCTGGCCCAAAAGGTTCGACTAGGAATCCCAGCCGTTTGAGAGTCTCCATTTGCTCCTCGAGCAGCGCGGCGCTGTGCGCTGGGAGGTGCAATACAGCGGATTCCAGAAGCGTTTGAGAATGGATTGCTGCTGGGCTTCTCTTCTTGAAGCGTTCAAAGAGCACGCGTTCATGGGCAGCGTGCTGATCAACTAGATACAGCCCGTCTGGACCTTCTGCCACCAGATAGGTGTTTCCCACCTGTCCAACCAGACGTAGCAGTGGAAGCTGCCCTGAGGGTAATTCTGTTTGCAGTGGAGGGGTTTCTATGGCGGGCAGTGATTCTAGCGGGGCGGCTTCATCTGTCTGTGCTGCCATTTCCCAAGCTGGATCAATTTGCTTTGGCGAGCCAAGCGGTAAGGTGGGAGATTGTGAGTGCCAGCCGGGTGGGTTGATTTGGGGAATGGGGGAGTACGCCAGCAAGGCGCGCCGGGCAGCGCGTTGTACATGGGCAAAATAGCGCTCCGGCTTACGGAAGCGCACCTCGGCTTTGGCGGGGTGTACGTTGACGTCCACCTCTTCTGGGGGGAGATGTAGGAATAGGACAGCCAGCGGGTAGCGCGCAACCATCAGCATGGTCTGATATGCCTGAAGCAGGGCGCTGACCAGAGGGGCATCCTGTACCCAGCGACCGTTGACAAAAAAGGTGATTTCACGGCGGTTTGAGCGGGTGATGTTGATGGGGCTGATATATCCGGATAACTGCACCTCGTCTTCTGTAAAAGCAACTTCCAACATCTGCCGGGTAATCTCCACCCCGTAGAGGTTTGCCAGAATTTCGCGTTGATTGCCGTTGCCGCTGGTTTGTAAAGCTGAACGACCGTCATGAAAAAGCTGAAAACGTACGTGCGGATATGCGATGGCATAACGGGTAACCAACGTGTCAATCTGCTGCCGCTCGGTGATTTCTCTTTTTAGAAATTTCAAGCGCGCGGGAACGTTAAAAAATAGGTCTTCAACACGTACCTGGGTGCCAAACGGCGCGCCTACGCGCTCGACAGTGCCCGAACGCCCTCCTTCTGCAAGTAGCCGTGCTGCGGCTGTTGCTTCTCTGGTTCGCGAGGTGATGGTCAGCCGTGAGACAGAGGCAATCGAAGCCAATGCCTCGCCGCGAAATCCCAGTGTAGTTACTCGATACAGGTCGTCTGCGGAGCGCAGTTTGCTGGTGGCATGGCGGGCTACTGCCAGTTGTAGTTCATTTTCGGCAATACCCGCACCGTCATCTGAAACTTCTATCAAACGTTGTCCTGCGGCTTCTACGCGGATAACGATCTGCTGTGCGTGGGCATCCAGGGCGTTTTCAAGCAGTTCTTTAACCACTGAGGCGGGGCGCTCAATCACCTCCCCAGCGGCAATTTGTGAGGCAACTTCTTCTGGTAAAATCCGAATTGACATAAAAAGATTGCGCCTTTTATTTTTGGATTATACCAGAGTGCTCTTTTGCTAAGTTTGTCTGAGGGCGGAGCGTATTTGTTTTTGCCTGCGTTATAATTGGTTGCATACGGAATACAAGATGGAGAGAATGCGTGCAAGTTAATCTGTATGCTACCTTTCGCCTGCGAGCGGGTGTTAAGAGTCTGAATCTTGACTTGCCTGCCGGAACCACGGTTTACCAGGCAATTCTGGAAACAGCGCGTAGGGTTCCGGTGTTGAAGGATGATTGGTTTGATCGCAACAATGATCTACATGCGCATGTGCTTGTTTTTGTGAACAGCCACGATGTCAACACCTTGCCAGAAGGGCTGCAGACCCCCCTGCAACCGGATGACGTGCTGGACTTTTTTCCACCCGTTGCTGGGGGAATGGTTTGAGAGGGCCTCCGCCAAGGACTTGACAATCCTGTGTGGCTGGCGTTATTTGTTTTTGCGTTGTACATAACCAGAAAAGCCTGGCTTAGAGCTTGAGCTGCGCTCGCCGTTGTATTTGCCAGACAATGGTGCGTTGCAGCCCGCTTTCCAGGTCAACCTGCGGTTCATATCCTAGCAATTGTCTTGCCAGGCTGATATCCGGAACGCGCCGCCGCACATCCTCGTAGTTGCCAAATGCTGTGTAGGGGATGAATTTCAGCTTTGGCGGATCGTCGCCGCGCACCAGACGCCAGATCAATCTGCCCAGCCCTTCGATGGTAATTTCCTCCACCGCGCCGAGGTTAAATACGCGATTAACGGCTGCCGGGTTTTCGATGCAGCGCATAATACCATCAACGTGGTCGGATACGTAAGTAAAAGAGCGTGTCTGCTGTCCATCGCCGTGAATTTCGATTTCCCGCTCTTCGAGGGCAGCATTGATAAACACCGATTGCGGTCCGCCCCACCAGGTCAGGTTCTGGTTAGGCCCATAGCCGCCAAAGAAACGCAGAATGACAAATTCCAAGCCATGGCGGTCATGATAGGCAAAATGGAGTTGTTCATCAAAAACCTTTGAGATGGCGTACGCCCATCTTTTGATGGTGGGATTGCCAATGACCAGGTCAGAGTCTTCACGGAAGGGAACGTTGGGGTTTTTGCCATACACATCAGATGTAGATGCGGAAAGCACGCGGCATTTGTGTTTGATAGCAGCTTCAAGGACATTGTGTGAACCAATGGAATTAATGAGCAAGGTATCCAGTGCATCGCTGTAACGTGGGATTTTGTAGGCTGCCAGATGGACAACTGCGTTGCAGCCTTCCATTGCACGGTTTACTGCTGTGGCGTCGCGCACATCCTCGCGCAGCATGGTAAAACGTGGGTGGTGGATAAAATCTGCCATGTTGAGTTCGTGTCCCTGAGACATATTATCCATTCCCACAACAGTGTAACCGCGCTCCAGAAGTGCCAAAGCCAGGTTTGAGCCGATGAAACCAGCCACGCCAGTAATCAGTATTTTCATTTTCCGTCCTTATTTTTCTTGTCTGCCCAGATCACATAGCGCCAACACAGGATATGTCCCAGCCCCAGCGCGTTGATCAAGGCGCTTAACTGTGTATTGAGTGCGGCTACCAGCCAGTTTAGTGGTTCCCAATTGGGTATCAGCTGCAAGCCCACATAGCCGCCACTTGCTGGCAGTCCAATGACTTCAAAGAAATCTGTCCCACGTACCCTGAAACCGTTCTCTTCTAACAAACAAATGGATTTTTGCAGGGCGGCTTCCGGGTCTTGGTGGGCAATCAGCTTACGTGCCAGGCGCACAATCCAGGTAGGGTTTGGGTCGAGGATGACTAGTTTTCCCGTAGGGTGGAGTACCTGATGAACATGAGAGAGGATCATTTGGATATCGCCTTCATTTGCCAAATGATGAAAGCAGTCCTTGAGTGTGATGGCTGAAATGGAAGCGTGCGGGTAGGCGCTGTTCAGATGCTCGACGTCCAGAACCTTGATCTGTGCTTGCGGGAACATCTGTTGCCCGATTTCAATGACAGCAGGGTCGTTGTCGATTCCTTCTGCTTGCCAGCCATGTGATGTCAGATAGTTTACCAACGAGCCGTAGCCGCAACCAATGTCCAGCACTAGCCCTTGGGCAGGTTCTGGAAGCCGGGCAGCAATGCAGGCGTTATGCTGGCGGTCAATCCACCCCCACAGGGCAAACAGGCGTTTCTCTGGTTGGCTGATTTTCATGATGGTCTCTCTTTGCAACTCTTGCGGGTGTCAGCTAGTCACGCTGGAGAACAATCAGGGCAAACATTGCCAGGTATTTCATCAAAGGTGAGAGCATCTTCTCGAACCCGCGCCATAAGCCAAAGCTCCAGCCGGGCATTAGGGTTCGCAGTGAAATACCGCCGCAGACCAGATAGCGAAAGGGCATAAACGGGTGGAGATGAGTGATCTTGAGTGAGGGAAATTCCAGTTCGTAAGCAGCCCGGTCACGGCTCAGAATTATCCATGGTAAAGCATCGTTTGCCCCAGAAAGCGGTCCCGAAGAGGGAAAATCCCAATGTGGGGAGCGGGGGTCAAATGGTTCGTGATGAAGGATGTCGTAAACAAAGCGCGACCAGCTGGTTACCCAGGGCTCGATCATGATAACCCTTCCTCCAGGACGCAAACAGCGCTGCGCCTCAGCAAGAAAAAGCCGCGCGTTGGGAATGTGATGTAGCACATCCGTCATTACAATCGCGCGCAGCGATGCCTGAGTGAGGGGAAGCTGCTGTCCATCACAGACCATGTCAATCTTGGGGCATATAAAAACATCTGAAGCCAGCAACTCAGGGATGTGCTGACGCATAAAACCAGCGCCAGAGCCTAACTCAAGTATTGATCCACCACCGCCTGGAATCCACGCTGCAATCATCTGATACCATTCCTGGTATATTCTTGTAAGAAAGGGCTTTTCTTGGATAACCAGGTTGCGGAGATGGGTGGTGCGCGGATCATCGAGGTTGATGCCGCGCGTGAACGGGTGCGCCAGCAGGTTTTTTAGCATCATTTTGGCAGGTTCTGACAGCGAATTATAACACCCCTCAAGTCTTTGCCGTCAGGGCTTGCGCATACGCCAGAAACCTCGCCGAATGGGGCGCACGTCTTCGGCAGTGATAAACGCATTGGGGTCAGCTTCGAGTACGCTTTTTTCCAGGTTGTCCATGTCCCGTCTCAGGACATCACAATGCAGCACCGTTACGGTACCATCTTTGCCTCTGCCGTTGAATTCGGTAACGGCGAAACCTCTCTCACGCAGGATTTGGACAGTGGCAGCCCCGCGAGCGGGTGACATGATGGTAACGTGTACATGCCCAATTGCCAGCTTCTCTTCGATAATCATTCCAACTACATTGCCTGTTGCAAACCCAGCCGCGTAGCCAAGAATGTTCAATGGATTATCCAGACGGGAGATGACGGAGGTGATTGCGATGACAAATATGGCTGAGGTCATAAAACCCAGTATCCATGCCAGCTTTTTGCGCCCGCGCATGACGAACAGCACTCGGATAGTATCCAGTGACATGTCGCAAATGCGCAGGGCAAATATTCCCAAAGCCGAAAGCCAGGCTTGTGGCGAAAGAAGAAAGTCCATATCGAACCCCTGATGGCGTTTAATGATGGGAATCAATAGCGACTGCTGCGGGAAGATACAGCTCGCGCATATACTCTTTGACCATGCGCTGCATACTGAATTGCGGCAGCAGGGTGCGAATAGATTCCTTCATGCGCGCTACCCAGCCAAGTGGTACGTGGTTCTGGGTGCGGTTTGTATAAAATAGCGGCACGATCTCGTTTTCCAGAATGTCATAGAGGCTTTCGGCATCTACGCGGTCTTGCTCGTTGGGGTCGCTGTAATCGAGATCCTCGCCAATTGCCCAGCCATTATTGCCATTGTAGGCTTCGCGCCACCAGCCATCTAACACAGAGAAGTTTAGTGCACCGTTGATGGCTGCTTTCATCCCTGATGTTCCCGAAGCCTCATTGGGGCGGCGTGGTGTATTGAGCCATACATCCACACCCTGCACCAGTGCGCGGGAGATATTCATGTCATAGTCTTCAACAAATGCCATGCGCCCGCCGGTGCGAGAATCTTTGACTGCCCGATATACCTGCTGGATAATCAGCTTGCCAGGTTCATCGGCAGGGTGCGCTTTACCAGCAAACACAATCTGGACTGGCATTTCGGGGTTATTTAAAATACGTAGCAGGCGCTCATAATCACTCAAAATAAGATAACCGCGCTTGTAGGTGGCAAAGCGGCGCGCAAAACCAATGGTGAGCACATGTGGGTCTAGTAACACTCCACCGGCAAGGGTCTGTACCGGATGTGCATTGCCACTCAGCCATTGCTGGCGCGCCCGGTCGGTAACAAAGCGTATCAATTTGCGCTTGAGATGAGCCCTGACTGCCCAAATTTCTTCATTGGGGATATCCAGCAGGCGTTCCCACAAGTCGAGGTCATCAATGCGATCCATCCAGTTCTCGCCAAGATACTTGTCGTAAAGTACCCTCATGCGCCGCGCCAGCCACGTTCCGGTATGCACACCGTTGGTGATGTGAATGATGGGCACATCCTCCTCTTTTTTACATTCTGGGAAAAGAAACTTCCACATGCGGCGCGACACTTCGCCATGCAGTTCGGATACAGCATTGGTGCGGGCAGAAAGATGGATGGCAAGCACAGCCATGCTCAGGGAGTCTCCCCACGATTGCGGTTGCCGTCCCAGGTCAACAAACTCATCGCGGGTTAAGCCCAGTTCCTGCCAAAAGGTTGGGAAATATTTATCTACCAGCCACAAAGGGAACTGATCAATGCCTGCAGGGACAGGCGTATGTGTGGTAAAAACATTGCTGGCGCGTACTTGTTCCAGTGCCGTGCTGAGTTCAACGCCCTTTGACACCATCTCGCGAATACGCTCAAGTGCCAAAAATGCCGAATGGCCCTCATTCATGTGCCAGACGGTCGGCTCATACCCCAACGCCCGCAGGGCACGCACTCCTCCTATCCCTAACAACATTTCCTGCGAGACGCGGATTTCAAGGTCGCTGCTATATAATCTGGAGGTTAGTTCGCGGTCGGGGGGAGAATTCTCCTCCACGTTTGAATCCAGCAAGTAGAGCGCCACCCTGCCCACTTCCACTTTCCAGAGGCGGGCATAGACCTTGCGCCCTGGCAAGTCAATCGAGATCATCAATGGATCGCCGTCCAGTTCGTAGAGCGGGTAGATGGGCATCTCAAAGAAGTTGAGATGATAGTTGCCGGTTTCCTGCCAGCCATCCTCGGTGATGTGTTGAACAAAGTAACCCTGATTGTAGATGAAACCAATGCCGACCAACGGAATCCCCAGATCGCTTGCCTCTTTGAGATGATCCCCTGCCAGAATCCCCAAACCACCCGCGTAAACGGGGAGCGACTCGTGTAGTCCGAATTCAAACGAGAAATAGGCAATCATCTGGTTGCTTAACTTGCCATATTCTTGCTGAAACCAGGTGTTCTCTGCTTGTAGGTATGCATCGAACTGCGCCATCAAGCGGTCGTATCGTTCCAGGTATATCCGGTCGCTGATAACGGCATTCAGACGCGGGCGTTCAACCTTGCTCAAAAATGCAACGGGGTTGTGGCGGCAGCATTCCCAGAGGTAGGAATCAATATGACTAAAAAGGTACTGTGCGTCTGGTGTCCAAACCCACCACAGGTTATAAGCCAACTCCGGAAGCCGGTGAATGCGCTGCGGCAGGTTGAAGTGTTTGGGGATTTCCTGCTTGAATAAGTCCATTGGGGCACCTCCTGGAGAAAGAGGTGGCGAATAGCCACTTTAAAACAACAATCAGGAAACTGGTGTTTCAGGCGCAGATTCCTATTGGTAATTATATCATACCCAGGGAAAGCGCTTGACAGCCATTCGATAAGCCGTTATCTTAAGAGGGCTGGGAGATGTCCATTTTCTCAGCCATATTCTTTGCCAGCCCGGTTATGGTGGAATTTGGATATTCGCATTTCGGAGAATAAGAAAACGTTTTTGCCGCTTTCTGCAGTCTTGCTGGGGGTGTCTTTTCTTTCTTTTGGCATGCTTGTGCCCTGGATGGGACTATATGCGGATGATTGGCCGTTTTTCTATGTATATCGTCTGGCTGGCTTTGAAGGGGTGATTCAACTTATTGCCTGGGTGCGCCCGTTTGCTGGCTGGATGTGGGCGCTGATTACGGCGATTACCGGGGAGGCATTTTACCGGGCGCATGTTGTTGTACTTTTGCTGCGCTGTGCAGATGCGCTTCTCTTCTGGTATTTGTTGCGTTTGTTGTGGCCTAGACAACCTATCCAGGCGGTGTGGGGGGCGTTGATTTTTGCGGTTTTCCCGGCTTTTAAACAGCAGCCCTTAGCGTTGGAATATTTTGCTCATTTTTTGCAGCTGGGCTTTTATATGGGATCGTGTCTTTTGATGCTCCTTGCGGCAGAGAGTCCCCGCCGAAGGTGGTTTTTTTACCCATTGGGCTGGGTCTTTGCGCTGAGTATGTTTGCGCTGGAGTATTTTTTTGGGCAGGAGTTTTTGCGGCCAGTTTTTTTGTGGATGATGCTGCGCCGGGAGGAGCCACATCGAGGAAAGTTGATCAGGCGGGTGTTGCTCAACTGGCTGCCATACTTGCTTATTTCGATGGCGTTTCTATACTGGCGTGTTTTCATTCACAAGTTTCCCTCGTACCAGCCGGAGCTTATTGAGAGCTTGAGAACGGACGCGCTGTCCGCAATTGCTGATCTGGTGCAGCGCATATTGACGGATTTGTGGACGGTTGGGGTTGGCACGTGGCTACAGATATTGCGTTTGCCTTCCGGGTTGAAAACTTTGATAATTGCGGGCGCAGCGGGGCTGGCAGCATTTGCTGTTGTGTTGTTTCTTTTATCAAAAAAAGCTAACCTTGACGTTTCTCAACCGGCAAAGGGGGAACTAAAGACGGCTGCTGGTTGGATGAGTGTTGGTTTGCTATCAATGTTTCTGGCAGGTTGGCCGTTCTGGATCATCCATTTCCCGATTCGTCTGGAATTTGCCTGGGATAGACCAACGCTTTCTTTTATTGTGGGTTGTAGTATTTGGACAGCAGGGTTGCTTCAATTGCTGCGTTACCGCCCATTGCAACGCTTGCTGGTTGCCCTTCTTGTTGGGCTTTCCGTCAGCTTGCATGTGCAAAATGCCAATCAGTTTCGCAAGGAGTGGGATAATTTTCGGAACTTTTACTGGCAGCTTACCTGGCGGGTGCCCGGTTTGATGCCCGGCACCACACTGGTGTTAGGCTATTCGCCATTTTATTTTCATAATGATAAGTTTCTGGTGCCAGTGCTAAATGAAACCTATGCGCCGGAGAATACTTCCCTCCGGCTTCCCTATTCGATACACGATTTTCATAAGTTATGGGGAAGCATTGTTCCGCCCAAGGGGAAGCAGGATACTGTAGGTTGGCGGGTTGGCACGCTTGCTTTTGAAAGTAATGTCTCCGGTTTGCTCATGATAGCTTATGAACCACCCGGATGTGTGCGCCTGTTGAGTCAGGAAGATGGCAATCAGATGTTGTTTTCGGCTGAGTATCGTGAGGGGCTTCAATTCTCTCATCTGGATCGGGTGATTCTAGAAACAGAGAGAGTTGCCCAGCCGCCAGGCTATCTGGGGCAGGAACCGCAACATGGGTGGTGCTATTATTTTGAAAAAGCTGAGCTGGCGCGGCAGCAGGGCAATTGGGAGGAGGTGAACCGACTGGGGGATTGGGTCAGGGGTGAGGGTTTGTACGCTGGATACCCTTCGGAATGGCTGGTTTTTGTGGATGGGTACTTGCATGCGGGGCGCGTGGAGGAAGCGGGTGAGGTCAGCAAAATGGTGATCTCCGATGACTTTTTCCGGTCGGCTACCTGTCAGGTGTGGGAGAGGAACGCCATATTAAACAACAGCGTTCCAGCGTTTGGTTATTGGATTGAAACGCTTGGCTGTGTGCCTTGACCTGTGGGTAGCGCTTGTGCAGGATACACAATTTTTAGCCATATTTCAAAAGAAAGGCAGGTTGTTGCGATTATAATTAAAAAAACAGCGGAGAGGGCGGGATTCGAACCCGCGTACCCTTGCGGGTAACACGCTCTCCAGGCGTGCGCGTTAGGCCAGACTACGCTACCTCTCCATAACTTTCAGCCCGTCATTTTGCGGTGGGCGTGTTGCATTATACCATACTTGGAGTCCAACGATGATAAAATCCCTCAGTCCCAACGCCCAGAAGGTTCAGGATATCCTGGCAGAGCTTGGTTTTTCGGCGAAGGTTATTGAGATGCCCGACTCAACACGGACCGCGGTGGATGCTGCCCGCGCGTGTGGCTGTACAGTGGGACAGATTGTAAAATCCCTGATCTTTAAGACATCCGTCAGTGCAAAGCCGGTGTTGGTAGAAACCAGTGGGGCTAACCGCGTGGATGAAGAAAAGGTGGCTGAAATACTTGGCGAGTCGGTGCTTAAAGCTGATGCAGAGTATGTCCGTCAGGTGAGCGGCTATGTGATTGGCGGCGTGGCGCCTGTGGGGCATCACAAGCCCATGATTGTTCTGATTGATGAAGACCTGATGCAGTATGAGGAAATCTGGGCGGCAGCCGGTACGCCCCGTGCGGTGTTCAAACTTACTCCCCAGGAGCTAAAAGCCATGACTGGCGGGAGGGTGGCAAAAGTCAAACTTTGATTTCTTGAAAACATGCTGTTTCTGCACGGGGCGGGGCCAGAAAACTACCCCAGGAGAAAACAGCTTTTTTTGCTTCCTCCTGGGGCTACAGATGAAAAATATGCTGGGGCTAAAAAACGCTTGCTATTTCTCGAGTGTTTCGAACCAGAGGAAATGTATTTCAACTTCCCGTGTCGCTTCGCGATATGCCATGGCGCCAAGACCAACTCCACCTTCGGTATAACGTTTGAACTCATCCCGCAAAGTCTGAGGAATAGGCGGCTTGGGTTTGTGCTGTGTTCCGTTGATGTATAACCCAAATTCTGTGCCAGAGCAGTCAAAGGCGAAGGTGTTTTTCTTGTTACCTGGATTAATCAGGGTGGTGGCACCGTCGTTGATAAACACGTAAGGGTTCTTCCCTTCCTTCTTTAGTTTTGTGTCATAGCGATATACCCAGTATTTGCCTCCCGCAGAGATACGGAATTCGTAGAAACCTCTCTCGGTAACACGGCACAGCAAAGACATGCCATTCTGAGGGTGACCAAAGTTTTCCACCTCTGCCTGGACGATGACGTCGCCGTAAGAATACTGGTTGTTATAGACTTTCACGGCACTTTCCTCGCGTCCAGGAATTTTGAAAATCAACGCGCCATCTTCATTGATGATCTCAGCGTTGTTTTGTGTGTTTCCTGTTACCCATTCGTAGGTCCAGGCGTCGCTGATTTCGTCAAACTCATCACGGTAGTAAGGTGATGAGGAAGGCATAGACTCCTCGGTTGCTTGCTCGACAGGCTCAACGGGTGGTGGGGGTGGTTCGGTGGGAAGAGGGGGGGGTTCGGTGGTGGGCGGGAGTGGGGTGGGGATGACTGGCACCGGGGTGGGAGTAGGCGTTTCCCCGCCTTTTAAACAGGCTAGAGAAACAAAGATCAACACAACAAACACAAGATATACATTTTTTGTTTTCATAGAATTCCTCTCATTTATGGAGAACAGAATGTTCTCGTAATTTGTGGTTGATGATGACACAGTGAGGCAAATATTTCAAGTTAAAAAGGGTCAATATTTGGGTTGGTGCCAGCCCAGATGCAGGCGGGTTTGTTTTCCTGATTGCATTCCAGCCCTCGTGAGCAGCGGTGTGCTCGCAGACGCGGCGGCTGGTCGGGCAAATGTTCAGATGGGTACACCGCTTCAGCCTCCAGGTATACCTCAGTATGTACATGTTGACAGTACTGTTTCTTGATTCTTTCCCAGTATTTTTGAACCATAATGTCTCTCTCCATGATACAGGCACACCAGTAGTTTGCATTACACCACAATCATTATAGTGCATTTGCCCCAAAAATAAAAGCGGATATTTGTAATCCAATATATAAAAATTGGCTTTTATTGGTCTTTTTCACTGTGCACATCATGGAATTCAGCCTCGATGACCTGATTCTCATCATTGACATCTCGGTAAGTGCCTGGAATGATACTTTCCAATTGTTTCTTGTGTTGTTCTACAATCTCCGGTGGGCAAAGTTCGACAAACAGATATAGTGCAATAAGAGCGACGGGAATATCGTCAATTGGCCCGGGGATATCCAATGGAAAGAGTAAATACAACAGACTGCCAAATGGCAGCAGCTTGAGCAGTGGATTGATCCTGCGATCGGCAATCAGGCGCAGGATAAGCCGGGCTTTTAAGGAGACATCGTAAAAAAAGCCTCCGCCGGGAATAATTTCACGGTTATCTCTTGTGGGCATATTACACGTTCCTGTCAGGTTGGCAATGCGTGGTAGAGGTGAATAAAATTTGATATAAATATAATAATAATAAGATATTGATTATTTTTTATTATTTATATATAATCTTGCTATGCGTGTACTCAAAAGCACTGCTGGGCTAGGGGTCATTATACTGGTTGTTCTTGCGGTTCTTAAAGGGCGCGGGATAGCTCAAACGAAGCCCCCCGATGCGGTGTATGTCTCACAGACAGGGCATTGGATACGGGGTGATTTTTATCAATTTTACCAGAATATGCCTGAGCCAACATTGTTGCTGGGCTACCCAATCACAGATGAATTGGTTGATCCTGTGAATGGCAGAAAGGTTCAATATTTTGAACGTGCTCGTCTGGATATAAGCCAGGATGGAGCGGGCGGGCAGGTTGAAATTGCTCCGCTGGGGAAATTGCTTTATGTCAAAGGGAGTCCGCTTGCATCTGTTTCTCAAAACGGCTTGGGCTGCCGCTTCTTCCCTGCTACCGGGCACAGGGTTTGTTATGCATTTCGGCAGTTCTATGAACAGCATCACGGGGAGGAGTTTTTTGGTAATCCGCTTTCCGATCTGGAAATGCATCAAGGTTTGGTGGTACAGTATTTTGAGCGGGCGCGCTTGGAATGGCATGCGGAGCGTATGCCTGGACAGCGGGTGACGCTTTCTGATCTGGGACGGGTGTATTTTGAGACGCGTATGGGAGACTGGACATTGTCGCAGCCTTCCGCGGTTGAGGGGTTTCCTACACCACAGCGGGCGTTCCATCTGCACGCTTTTGTTGATAAGCTTTTGGTGTCTTCCAACAGCTTGGGAACGCTGTTTGTGATTGCGCATGACCCGTTTTCTTTTCCGGCGCGCGGTGCAACGGTGCGAGCGGGCTTTGTCTTTCCAGACGGCCGTCAGAATACATATCAGCTTCCACCGATTGGCGAGGATGGCATCAGCCAGATGGATTTTGTCATTGGAGAAATGCCCCCAAATCAAATGGTAGAGATCAAAGTTGATGTACATTATGAAGGGCAAACGCTGTTGGCGTCCACCTGGTTTCGTACCCCCAACATTTCTCCATAAGGTGATGTGACGGATTGCCCGTTTTACAAGAACTGCTTGTAGAAGGCATCTATCTGAGAGCGCACCAAGGAGACTTCTGCCCGTTGGCGTACCAGCAGATCGTTGTAGCGTGCGGCGCTTTGGCGCAAATTGGTGTCTTCCAGTGCTGAGATAACGGCTTGCGCCAGAGATTCGGGCTGAGAGGGGTTTACCAAATTACCATTGATACCTGGAGTAATCCATTCGCGCAGCGATTCAATATCGCCAGCAATGGGAAAACAACCGCAAGCCATTGCTTCGAGCAGGCTGTTGGGTGTTCCGTCATGAACACTGATGGAGACCGAGATCGCCGCACGGTGGAATATTTGCCATAACATTTGCTGTTCTAGGAATGGGAGCAATCGGGTGTTTGCTTCAATCTGCAACCTTTTGACCCATGCAATTGCCTCTGTCTGCCCTTGCATGGCTGCACAGGCAAAGATGGTCTGTGGCAGTCTGGCAGTTATGAGAGGGATGGCTTTGAAAAAAGTGTCATTGCGCACGCTGCCAGGTCTGAAACCGCGTGGGTTGATTACCAGATGGGTATCTGCTGGCAATTCCAGGGGAAAGCCAGCGCTTTGCATACGCGATGCCTGGATTTCTTTTATATCAATTCCGCCATTTCCAGGCACAACAAGTGTGGGGCAGGGTGCACCCAAACCCCATTTTTGCGCCAGGCGGATATCTCTGTGTGTGTCTGCCATCAGGGCTGTGCAGTGTTGGAGGGTTTGCCTGGTGAGTTTCTGCATCAGCGGCGATCCTGTGGCATGAAGCGTCAGGTCATTTCCCCAGATGGAAATTAGCAGGGGAGCGGGGAGCGTTGCGTTGGCGGCTACCATCCCCTCAAAGGGGATGCGCAGAGCGTGGATTATATCGGGGTGAGAGGCGGCTACAATCTGACGTAACTTTTGCGCAGCAATAGGTATCGTGAGCGGTCCGAGATAATAGCGCCCTTTCATAAAAAGCCAGCGTGCTGAAGAGATCAGTGGTGATGTGATGCTGCGCACCCGCGCGGGTGTTGCTGTCTGGCTGCCTCCTAGCTTGCCAAAGGCTACCGGAAGGGTATATACATTTTCCAGACCGGCTGGCGGTGTGCAAGGGTAACTTGAAACCAGCGTTACCCGGTGGTTTAATGCTGTCAGCCCCCTGATCCAGCTTTTGGCAATTGGGCTGCGTCCGTCAGCGATCAGCAGGATGTGCATTTGATTCCTTCCAGACACTGTGCACGGCGCTGGCAAACACTTCCACCATCTTTTCCAGATTGATTTCTTCGCTAACAATCCGATAAGATTCGCTTCCCATACTGCGCAGGCGGGCGGGGTCGCTGAGGGCTATTTTCAGGGTGCTAACCAACGCTTCGAGATTTCCTGGCGGAATCTGCCATCCATTCGCTTGCCGCACCAGGTCCGCCTGTGTTCCATCTGCCTCAGCAGCAATGACGGGAAGCGCAAAGGACATTGCCTGCTGTATTGCCAGCCCCCCTGTGCCGGGTAAAATAAAGAGGTCTGCCTGGCGGAAAAAGGGTTGCAGCTCCTCCGCGCGCCGCGCGCCAAAAAACTCGGTTTTTGGGTAGATTTGTCTGGCAAGCGTTTCCAGGCTGTTTTTTGCTGGACCGTCGCCGACAATCCACAAGCGCGGATAGTGTTGAGGAGCAAGTGCAGCACAGGCGGAGATGAGCAGATCAACGCGTTTGCGTTCTTGCAGCCGCCCCACAAAGAGCAGTGTTGGCGCATCGAGAAAGGCATTGGGGCGAGGTGTTGGCGGTTCGGTGGGCTTTGACGCTACGGCGTTAGGGGCGACGAAGATACGCTCGGGGGGAAACCCAGCGTCTCGATATTGGTTTGCGCCTGTCTGGCTGTAGGTAATCAGGGCTTCAAACTGGCGGATGAACCTGCGCCGGGTGCTCTGGCGTAGCGTGGCAAACAATCCTTTTCCGGCTGGCGGAGCGCCTAACCCCCAGCCAATCACCGGTAGCCCACGGTTGTGCATCCAACGGACAGCCATTGGGAGATGCAAATAGCGGGGGTTTGCCTCAACAATGAGCACTTCTGGTTGCCAGTGTTCCAGCCACGTCACCAATCCCCTTTGCCAGCATAGATATCGTTTGCCGTGCAGGAAATGCAGATTGTTTGCTGGGAAGAGGTGTGCTGTGTGCAATTTGCCCTGTGCGATGTTCTCTTCCGGGCGGGCTTGTCCGGCAAAGACGCTCAGCCCGTTGAGACAGACGGCAGCCAGGGCATCAAAAAAAGTGCTTCTGTAGTCGGGCAGAACGCGTTGGAGGATACCCAAACGAGCTTCGACCTGTATCATAGAACGAGCCTGGCGGTAGAACCCCGAATACCTTTTTCGACTTCGATCCGGGCTGGGAAGTGGTCTTTCAGTTCTTCAAGATGTGTGATAACCAGGATTTTTGCGAAGTCCTGCTGCACCAGATTGATAGCTTCTACCAGACGTTGCCGTCCCTCGGCATCTTGACTGCCAAAGCCCTCGTCAATTACTAGGGTTTGCAGGCGCGCGCCAGCGCGTTGTGCCAGGACGCGCGAGAGCGCCAGGCGAATGGCAAAGTTGATGCGAAACGCTTCTCCGCCCGAATACATCTCATATTCACGAGCGCCAGCCGGATCGTGAATGATGATATCCAGTGTTTCTTTTTTGTCATCGCGGTTTTTGTCTTTGAATTCGCGCTGGGTTGAAAAAGAGACAGACATTCCTTGAGGGGATAGGCGGTCAAGGATGGCATTGGCATGAGCCTCAATTTCGGGTAACGCTTGTTCGATAAGCAGGGCTGGGATGCCGTCTTTGCTGAAGGCGCGCTCCAGAGACTTGAGCTGTCCGATCAGACGGTTTTTCTCTTCTTTTTGAGCGGTGAGTGTCTTCAACCGCTTGTGGAGATTTTTGAGCACCTCGACCGATTGTCTGGCAGCGCCGACTTCGAGGTGTAAGTGGTTTTCGCGCTCTTTGACCGCCAGCAGTTCGGCTTCTGCCTGATTGAGATCGGGTAATGAGGCTGCCTCGCAAGCGTATCCCGCTTCGGCTTCTTCGTAAGCGCGTTGCTGGGCGAGAATTTCCTCATCGCCGCTGCGGATTTGTTGCTGGAGCGCAGCGATTTCGCGTTCCAAGGGTGCTAAGGCGGAGCGGGCATTTTCCAGCAGACGATATTGCTCTTCGCTGGAGCGGTGTTCCTGTTCTGCGATGCGTACAGCCTCGTGCGCTGCGGGGTCGTATCCCATTTCTTTCATCGAAGCATCAATTTGCGCCAGTTCGGTGCGCGCCTTGTGCGCGTAATCGCCTTCTTCTAGAACGCGGTTTATCTCGATCAGTTTGGGTTGATTTTCCGTTTGCCATTTTGCTATCAGCGTTTCGATTTGCATTTTTCGGTCGGTGAGCTGGTCAAGCAGACGTTGTTGTTGGCGCAGCTTTTCTTCGAGGGTAGAAATCTGTTGCAGGGCGGCTTCGATTTCCTTGCACTGGGCGCTGGCTTGTTGGATGGCTTCAATATTTGTACGGTAGGCGTCTCCCTGAGCTTTTCCCTGTGCGGTTAGATCATCAATCAGTTTTTGCCGGTCTTCGGGGGTGAGCGGTTGCCCACACAGGGGGCACTGTGCTCCGCTGGTAACGTTGAGCCGCTCGATGCGCTCTTTGAGCTCGTTCATCAGGTCTTTGAGCCGTTTATTTTCCGCCTGGCAGTTGGATTGGGTTTCCTGTGCCTGTCTGAGCTGGTTCTCAAGTTCGTTTTTCTTCTCAACCTGTGTTTGCAGCTGTGCAATCTCCGTTTGCGTTTGTTGCAGGTTTTGGTTCAATTGACTTAACAACAGGCTATTTTGTTCAATCGCTGCTTGCTCCTCCTGCAGAAAGCGTTGCTCTTGCTCAAGACGGGTGCGTTCGGTTTCGATTTTTAGCACGACAGCGGAGCGTTGCATTTCAAATTGATGAAAGTCAGCAGCCAGCGCTTGCCAATGTTGTAATTCTTCACGCAACTGTTGCCAGCGCTGGTAAGCGGCTTCGATTTCGTTTGCTGCTTCGATCCGCTGTTGAAAAGTCTGATGTTCGCTCATCCGGTTTTGCAAGTCTTCCTGACGCTGTTGCTGCCGCTGGCGCATTGTCTCAAGCTGTGCGGCGAGCATATCTACCAAACGGCGTTTTTCGGCAAGTGCAGCCGCCAGCGCACGTTGTGCTTGAAAACTTTTCTCCTTTTCTTCCCGCAGAGCGGTTATCTGCTCAAGCTCTTTTTCGAGGACAGCCAGCCTTTCGCGGCGTTGGCTTTCCTCTGCCAGTTCGCTGTTGATTTCTTGAATGTTGCTGCTGAGGATATATAGTTCTGCTTCCTGTGTCTTGCGTCTTGCCGCGGCGCGTTCGCGGTAAGTTTCCCAAATATCTAGCCCAAGGATGTTGCTCAGAATACGCTTACGGTCGCCTGGGCGCTGCTGAGCAAACTGATCGGCTTTTCCCTGCAGAAAGAAAGATGCATTGGTGAAGGTTTCATAGTCCAGACGCAAAGTGCTTTGGATGCGCTCATCGGTGCTTCTCACCGCGCGCTCGCTCAACGGACGCCAGCCTCGCGTATTATCGTAGATGAAGAGTTCAACCAGCATGGGTTTATTGCGGGTTTTTGCCCTTTGAACGCGATACACATTGCCCTCGTATTCAAAGTCGAAGATGACTTCGGCGGTGTTGGCATGGCTGTTGATGACGGAGTCGTCCCTGCGGCGCGCCTGACCGAACAATACCCATGTCATCGAATCCAGTATCGAGGATTTACCTGCGCCGTTTGCACCAGAGATACATGCCAGATCAAAACTTGTAAAGTCAAGTTCGACCAGGTCTTGATATGAGAGAAAGCCAGCAATTTGCAATCTTATAGGAATCATATCTTTTTTTGATGTGTATCCAGACGCTACCCTGTGCTCAGGAAGTTTCGTTGAATATTTCCTGAGCAAGTTTGCTCAGCGCCGTTGCGTCCTCGGGAGAGGTTTTTGTGGCTTGCAGGTAGAGATTCAGAAGCTGAGCTGGTTCCATTTGGCTGATGGCTTGATCTTCTGGAAGGCGAAAGCGGTTTTCAACTTTTGGGCGGCGGATGAAATGAAATTCAAAGGCATCCTGTGTATATTGTCTTATGGCCTGTTCGTCAATCATCGATTCGAGATGACGGGGATATTCGATTACGAGACGCACAATTGAATCTGCCATTTCCTGTTGATTGGGCAGGGCAGCCATGATGCTTTGCAACACTTGCTGGTCTGATGTGATCTCGGCTCTGCAGTCAATAAAACGTCTGCCTTGCAGTTGGCGCCATTCGATGCGGGTTTTTTGCCCTTTTTCGAGATGCACAATGACGAAGGATTTATCGTCCCGGGCTTCGCCCCAGTCAACGCGCTCGATGGAGCCGGAATAGATGATTGGGTGATGACCATCTGGGCTGAGGTTCTGCGCTTTGTGAATGTGCCCCAGCGCTACGTAGTCCAATCTTTTGTCTTGCATCAGTGAAATTGGTAAGACGAGGTCGCCACCCAGCATGACACTGCGTTCTGCTCCGTATGTGGCTCCTTCCACAGAAGCGTGGGCGGTGAGAACGAGCGGAAGGTCGGGGTCGGTCTGATCCAGCAGAGAAGGGATCAGGGCTTGGACGTATGTCTCTATGGCTTCGTTAATCGCTACATGGCTCGCAGCGCTCAACTCCTGGGCGGCCATGAGCGCAGAGCGTGTAATCCAGGGCAGCCCGATCACCTGTAGGGCTAACCCATCCAGGTCTTGGGGCTTTAGCAGACAGGCGCGGCTGATGACCGAGACATGCGGTATTTTCAGTGTGTCGAATTCCTGTAAAGCGTGTGCTCGTCCGAAGGCAGGAGACAGGTCGTGGTTCCCAATGACGAGGATGGTGCGGATACCTGCCTGTGAAAGACGCATGATACGCCGTTCCCACTCTCGCTGGAATGTTGGCGATGGGGTACGGTCTTTGTATGCATCTCCGGCAAAGAGGACGACATCCACCTGTTCGCTGATTGCGGTGTCCACAATTGTATCGAGAGCAGCGAGAAAATCGAGGACACGTATGGGCAAGCCGCTTTGCGCATCGCGGCGTCCCTGGCTTGCCATATCAATGTGAGCGTCTGCGAAGTGCAGTAACTTGATCATGGACAGTTGCTAATCCCCAGTTGACCGAGTCTGTCAGTGGAAGGGATAAAATTCGGGTGATATTTGAGACTTTGACAGAGGTCTTCTATGGCCCCCTGCTGATCACCCAATGCAATACGTGCTGAAGCACGCCAGTAAAAGCTTTCTTCGAGATAAGGTTCATACGTGGCTTCCAGGACAGTAGTTGCAAGGTTGATCACGTCCTGGTAGCGCCCGGTGTAATAATATGCAAAGTAGGGTCCGGTCTGATACCAAACAATGCGGAATGGACGGGTGCTCTCAGGCAGGGTTTCATAGAGTAGAAAAGCCTGGTCGTAAGCCGCGGCAGCGCTGTAATAGTCTTGCAGGCGCACCAAGCTGGTGCCGCGGTTGAACCAGGCAAAGAACTGGTCATTGCCGCTTTGGGTGTAGATTTCTTGAGAAGCCCGTTGCGCGGCAATCTCTTCGCTTTTGCGTTCGTCGGCATAATCGCCGAGCAGAGTCAAGAGATGTCTTTCCCTGTCTTGGGAATAGACAACGAGGAAAACGTAGTTGAAAGACCGCCATTCTTGTAGCAGGGTGTCGTAGCTTACCGGATAATCGGGAGAGTAAAAGGAATCCTGGGTGTTGAATTCCCCCTTTGTATCGTCATAACCGGTAAGTACGGAGTAATGTCCCATCCAGCTGATCTTGCCGGTGGTTGTTTCGCGAATATAGGTACCCTTTTCCACCAGAACCGGATAACCGCCCGCCAGGAGGGCTTTGAGCAGTTCAATCGTGCCGCCAGAACGCACAATCACACCGAGTGAGGTTTCTTCACGCACGTAGTCTGCCATTTCATAGGGCATTACATTTTTATCTTTTTCGAAAGGCTTGAGCCATCTGCCAGTGTCCATGCGGTCACCTTCCCAGCCCCAGTAGGAGAGCAGCATTGCCAGGTTGGCAGGGGCACAGTAATTCCATACGCCGTGCTGATCCATATAGCGCACGCCGCTAAGCCTCACGCTGCCTGGCAGTGGAGTGGGGGTTAATGTGGGTGTGGCAGAGGGCATGCCGGTTGGTATGGGGGTGGCTGGCGCGCTGGTAGGCGTTATCATCGCAATGGCAGTTAGTGTGCCCGCAACGGCGGTCTGCTGTTGATCTTCTGGCTTGAAGACAGCCTTCTCAGGAGGGAAGAAGATGTAAAAAATGCGTGTGCTGATTTGTTCAAAGCGGTAACTGAGGCGTTCCCGGATGGGTTTAACAGCCAGGATGATAAAAACCAGCAGGACTGCGATACCCGCCAGGGTAAGCGCAGCGGGGATGAGTATATGTTTTTTTTGCCGCAGAGTTTTTAGCATGATGGAATTATAACATCTTCAAAGTATCGCCCCGTGAGAAGGTTTTTCTTGTGATGCGCTTGTTTGCTGCCCTGTAGATGTGGTTTACTGGACATGCCGATAGGCGGTGAAGTTGTCGAACATCACTCTAAATCCCTGCGGGTCAGCTTTATCCTGGTTACCTGTCATAATTGCCACACCGCCATCAGCAGGCAGGGTTGTATCATCGAGCGAGTCAATGAGCTTGTCATTGATGAGAAGAGTGATGTTGGTGCCGGTGCAGTCCAGTGCCATGTGATTGGTACCCCAGGTTTCCAGATTGGTCAGAGTTTTCCAGGCGATGAGGGGTTTAAATTTGTTGTCTTTGAGTAGCTCGATTTGGTATGCCTGGGCGAAAGGATCAATCTCTACGACATAGAAGTTGCTGTTGTCTTGTATGCGGCACATTGCCCCGTAATAACCCAGAAACTGATTATTTTTGGACTTGTCTGAAATGCGCACGTCAAATTCGATCACCTGAGGGCTAAAATCAACAGGGGGAGTTACCCAGCGGAAAAACCCGCGCTCAAAGACGTGGATAAAGTATTCTTCGCCTTCATACCCCCAACTTTCGCGGTTATCTGTGCCTTCTTTCCACTTCTTTGTGGAGAAATCGTCACTGAAGAAGTAAGGACTCTGTACAGCGGGGGAGGTTGGGGTGGGGGCATTTTCGCTGGCGTCTAACAAGTGGGCGTAGAGCGGGATAATGGCTGCCTGCTCCTCTGTGAGTATCTTCTCAGCCTCAATGTACAGTCTTTGACGTTCCAACGGATCATTCATGCCAGCCGCTTGCTGCACCAGCTGATCAAAGCGGGCGTCGGCAAAGAATCCCGGATTGGATTCTGAGGTTGATAAAAAGAGGGTGTTTAAGAAATTATCGGGGTCGTTATAATCAGCAGCCCAGCCGTATGAGAAAAACTGAAAAGCGCCCGCCTGGCGTTTTTCGGAAAATTTCTGCGCGTCAGTGTAACAGTCTATGCTGACATCGACACCCAGCTGAGACCACATGCTCACCAAATATCTTGCCAGCTGTATGGCAGGTGTTGCCGGGTCGTCGCAGGCTCCCGAGGCGGATCGCAGGGAGAAGGCAACAGGCGGTAGCCCTTCGCCTTTGGGATAGCCAGCCTGAGCGAGATAAAAGCGTGCCTGTTCGAGGTCGTAGCGAATCCCAACCTCGCGGTAAAGGTCGCGCCCCAAAACCTGCGGTGGGGTCAGCGTGGTCAGAGGGGCTGTATCGTAGCCATACAAATTTTTGGCAAAATCCGCAACACCCTGGCGGTGTATAGCCGCTGAGAATGCTTTGCGCACCAGCACATTATCAAAGGGGGGCATACGCGTGTTGAAGACGATAAAACGGCTGGTTGGTGTTTGGGCAAGCTCTAGTTCCAACCAGGGGATGGAGCGCGCCATGTTTTCTATGGGTATGATAACTTTACCAGGCAGAGGGGGGGGATTGGTTGGAGTTGGGGATGCGAACAACTGAGTCTGGATCAGCGGATTAGTGGTGGGTATCGCCGGGTTGGTTTGCGGCTCGGCGACGTTGATGCTAGACCAATCGGTCTGTGGCAGGATGACTAGAACGCCCACCACGCAGAGAATGACTGCTAGAAGCCCTGCGCCAAGCAGTGCCCAGAGCACCCAGTTTCGCTTTTTGGTGGGCGTTGGCGCAGAAGGGGAGAGAGAGGGAGGGGAAGTGGGAGCAGGGGTGTAAACCGCTTCGAAAGGGGTTGTAGGGGGAGCGGCTGTTGTTACGACGGCAGCGCCTTGAGCCAGTTGAATTTTGTTGCTGACTTCGGCGACAATAGTATGTAGCTCATCGCGCATTCCCCCGGGCGGGGCGACAGCCAGGGCACGCTGGTAGTCAATCAGTGCGCCCTGCAAGTCGCCAGTGCGCTCTTTACCCTCTGCTACTTGCAGCAGAACTCTTGCCAGTTCTCGTCCGCCGATGGCTGGCGCGAGGCGGTAGGCTTCCTCCAGCTCGTGCAGCGCTTTATCTGTTTGCCCCACACCAAGATAAATCTGTGCGCGCTCGACCGCTGACCTGACCAGCCGTTCCTGTGGGGTTTCCGCCTTTGGCGGAGGGGGGGGCGGGGCTTCGATGGTCATAGTTGATTCTTTACTTGTGGATGGCTGCGGAGCTGCTTCGTAGGGTGCTTCCAGTGCCTGTTGCCATTCGGCAAACGTTGGGCAATCTTTCAGAGAGGAACTTTCCCATGCGCGGGTAAACAGGTCTGAAATTTGCGCGCCGTGGTTTTGATAGAGTGACCCAACCAGGATTTCATATCGTTTGTTGATGCATTGTGTTTCTTCCAGGTCGAAATACTGCTCACCATAAGCTGCCTGACGGACTTCCTTATCGCACCAACCAAGCATTTCTGCCAGAAGGACTGCCCCGGCAAAGCGATCACCCTCTGCTGACCAGTTTCCTTCTTTGGTGGTGCGGTGTGCATACCCTGAGGAAGCACTTGGAGGTACCTGCGGACGGGGAAAGCCGGGTGCGTACATGTCTTCAACATCTACCAGCGCTACCAAACTGCTTTTGCCTTCTGTGGGCATGGATGAAGTTTGCAGACCGGGTAAAAGGACATTTGGGGCGGAAAGATCGCAGTGTGCCAGACCCTCTGCTTCCATACGCGCCAGGATAGCTGCAAGCGACTTTGCCAGCAGACGACTCTGGTTGACCGTCAGCGGCTTTCCGCTGAGTATAAACTCTTGCCAGTTCTCCCCATACACCCATGGCATGACCACCGCGTACAACAGGTTCTCGTACTTTTCTAAGAGGTCGCCATGCTGTTGCGGTGTCAACACCAAGCGGCGACAGACCTGCAGACCGGGGAGACTGGCGAACGGTGCCATGCGCTCGACACCTTCCGCAATACGGGCTTCGCGAAAGCTGAGGTTGAAGATTTTGATCGCATGACGCCCGCCGTCTGGGGTGCTGAGCTGATATACTGTGGCACGCCGCCCACTTTGACCATAGGGCATTCCTTTTGCAGCGGGATGCTCGGTAAATGTATATGTTTGATCGTTGATGGTTAATGTGGTGTTGACGCTTGGGCGCAATTCCATCTTACTTCTCTTTCGGTTTTTCGCTTATGGTAACTAAATTTTAATCTGTTTCATTTGCTGCGCGAAACGGGGGTTGCGCTGGACATAACGAATCCCATTTCAACCAGCTCCTTGGTCATGCCAGGCAGCATCATGTAACTGCCTGGTTCGATGCGGTATCCTGACTCCAACATCATGATACGGTAACTTTCTGGTAGGATGGAAGACATGTTGCGCAGTTTTATTGCATATTCATTGGTCAGGGGTGATTTTGCGCTGATCCCTTGCCATTGGCGGGGGTTAGGAATGTTTTCGTTAATGATTTTATCGGATATAAAGATGTTTTCCACCAGTACTGCCCCATCTGGGTTTCTCATCCTTTTGATGCGCTCGACGATTTCTTCAGGGTCATCCCCAGTAAATTCTCCATCTGTCATGTGGCAGACCAGTGGTGCAGGACAGTCTGCCATGTTGGGTAATTCGTGTTGTAGCAGCTTTTCAACGTGGAGAAAGGCTTTTGCCGTATCTGTGCTGCGCATGGTGACCAGCTCTGGGATGCCCAGACTGGCGACGTAGTCAACGGTCTTGATGCCGTTGAGCAAGTCGTAAACGTGATCGCTATAGGCATATATTGCCAGACGGTAACGGGGCGCCACTCTTACACCTTTTGTTGAACGGAAAACCATCTGTTGAATGGCAGCATAAAGTGCTTCGGTAACCACGTCAATGCGCCGGCGGTTTCCCATCATATGAGTCATGGAAGAACTCACGTCCAGGATATAAATGATGAGAGCGGGTGTTTTGCTGGTGGCGAGCACCTCATATTTGTCCTCGGTGGTGGATAATGCCGGTTGGACATAGGGGGCCTGCCGCTGTTGTGCCTGTAAGGCAATTTCGGCAGGTGTATCCGTGTGTTTTATATAGACGAGGGTGCCTTTTTCCGTAATCACTGTGTCGGGGCGTTTTTGTGCACTGGGCATGCTGCCGCTCAGACTTTCGATCTCGCCAATCATCTGGTCAATATCCTGGTAGCGGTCTGAGGGCTTCTTTTGTAGGGCTTTGCAGATCACGCGTTCCACCTCTGATGGCAGATCAGGTGCAAACTGCCGTGGCGGGGGGAGCGGCTCTGAGATGTGTTTGAGCATTACTGCCATGGGAGTATCGGCGCGGAAAGGCTTTTGACCGGTTACTAGCTCATAGAAGACGACTCCCAGGGCATAGATGTCGGCGCGGTGATCCACCGTTTCTCCCATTCCCTGTTCTGGTGCCATATAATCGGGGGTGCCCATGCCAACCCCGGTGCTGGTCAGATGACTGGCAAGTTCGCCTGCCACGATTTTGGCGATGCCAAAATCGGTTAATATCGGTGAGTCGGTCTCCGAAAAGAGAATGTTGGCTGGTTTGATATCACGATGAACAATATTGCGCCGATGGGCATAGGAGAGGGCGCGTGCAATGGGCAGGATGACATCGACCGCTTCTTGATAGGAAAGACGCCGTCGGCTTCTTTCCTTCAGTGAACCCCCGCTGAGGTATTCCATGACCAGGTAGGGCTTGCCACCGCTTTCGCCGTAATCGAAAATTTTGACGATATTAGGATGGTTTAATTGAGCGAGCGCCTTTGCCTCGCGCTCAAAGCGCTTGATGAAATCGCTGCTGGTCAGACTTTCTGGACGAAGCACCTTGACGGCAACATACCGTTCGAGACGCTGGTCGTATCCCTTATATACCGCAGCCATCCCGCCCATCCCCAGCATACCGACCAGTTGGAAAGGACCAAGATTCTGACCTATAAGTTCACTCATGGCGCTTAACTCTTCTTCTCTTCCACGTCGTCTGGATTTTTCGCGGGCGGTTGAGGGATGAACGTCCCCAGCACTGTTTTCGCAGTTTCGATATCGGCTGGGCTGGTGTTAAGAAACACGGTGGGGCTTTCCAGTGAAACCGGGTTGCTACTGGCAAGGACATTCTCGGGTGTTTTCCCCAGCCATATCTCAAGATAAGAAATGTCGTCGCTCTGGGGGGTGTGTGCCGACTGGATCATTAGCTCCTGGATGTGATTGTTGGAAAGAACAACCTGAATGTTATCCAGTGATGAAAACCCGTCTGAGTATATCTGCCAGCGTGAGATGATGGGTGTGTTATCCTCGTTGAACAGCGGAGAAAAATATACATAGGGCTTACCGTTGATGATGCCATGTTTGCTTGACCACCGCTGGGTGGTAAGGAATTCTCCGCCAAGCTGCTGGCTGATTTCTTGGTTCTGTCGCCAAATGCGCAGCCGTGAGTCACCCATCCAGGCGGTTAGGAAACGCCCTCTAGGCAAATTCTTTGACGGCAGGTCAATGCGGCCGCCTATGAAGGTAGATTCGCTGCCTTTGTCTCGTTTTTCTTCCAGCACCTCGCGCAGCAAAGGCGGAATACTGGCAGGGAGGGCGTAATTCTTCACGGCTTCGTTTGCTTCCAAAGACAATCTGCGCAGGTGCTGTTCGAGATCATCCTGTATCTGGGCTTTGTCTTGTGTTGGCGGCAGTGAACTCAACCATTGTATTAGCGCGTTTCCCAACATTCTAGCTGCCAGGTCGCCAAAAAAAGACTGGCTGACACCGTCACATAATACGAAGAGGAAAGATGTTTCACACACCTGAAAACCCAGATAATCTTGTGCCGGATCATTATATGTGCGTGAATCTGCCGAGCGTGCATAGGCGTAACGGTAAGAAAAGAGACCAGTTATGCCAACAGTCGGAAGAAAATCGTCATTTTGTGGAAGAAAAAATGGGCTGTCCATCTTGACAAGAACGTTTTGCGGTTTTTGAGTAGGGCAATTGTCCTATGGGCTATTCTCATTATAGCTAGGTATATAAAAATGTCAAACCACTTGCCAATTGGGAGGTAATATCGTGGTGTGCTAAATTGCTGGATTTGGGAAAGTTGTTAATGTGTCAGAGAGTTTGTAAAGCTTTTTCCAAACGGGTTATTTCTTCGATTGTATTGTAGTGGACTGCCCCAACACGGATGACACCGCCTTTCTCTTCGAGACCGAGTCGCTGTGTAATTGCCAGAGCGTAGAAGTTACCGTTCCAGACAAAGATACCCTGTTGTGCCAGTTTCCTTGCAGCTTCTTCGGGTGTTATACCGTTTTTGGTGAAGCTGAAAGTTGGCACGCGTTGTTCCAATTCCCTGGTATCTGTTACCCCATATATTTTGACTCCGGGGGTGTTCTGGATGGTTTTGAGCAGGGCGCGGTTGAGTTCAAGATCGTAGGCGCGGATGGCTGCCATGGCAATTTTGAAGGTGAGTTTGCGACCGCTGTACTGCCCGGCGTATAATTCGTGCTGTTCTTCGCCGTATGTATGCCCCAACCATTGGATATATTCGAGCGCGCCAAGTAATCCGGCAATGTTTTCAAACAGCCCGGTGCCGGTTTCAAATTTTTCCGGCGGATTAGCTGGTGCGGGGCGGACTTTGTAAGCGGTCAGGCGTTCCAAAAGATCATAACGTCCGTAAAGTATTCCCAAGTGGGGTCCGTAGAATTTGTATGCGGAGCATACCAGGAAATCCACACCAAGTTTTTGGACATCCACAGGCGCGTGGGGAACGTATTGCACTGCATCTACATATACCAGAGCGCCCGCTTCATGAGCCATCTGGGTGATCTTTGCCACCGGGTTCACGGTGCCCAACAGATTGGAGGCATAGCCAAAAGCGACCAAACGCGGTTTTTCTTCAAGGGCAGCCTGCAGGTCTTCCAGATTTAAGGTGCCGTTTTCGGGATGAAAACCAACCCAGCGCACGCGCAGATTGTAGTCTTCAGCCAGCATTAGCCAGGGAGATATGTTGCCGTCATGATCCATGTGGGTTACAACGATGGTATCGCCAGGTTTGAATATGCGCCCCAACGAGCGGCTGATGTGAAAGGTGAGGGTAGTCATGTTGGGACCGAAAATGATTTCCTCTTTGCGGGCAGCGTTGATAAAATCCGCCATTGCCTGGCGTGTGTCTTCAATCAGTGCATCGGATTTCCGGCTGGTAATAAACACCCCGCCGTGATTGGCATTGCACTCTTTGTAATAGCTGATCATGCGGTCAATGCAGGAACTGGCCACCTGTGTTCCGCCAGGGTTGTCCAGAAAGATCTCGGGGCGCTTCAGGGCAGGAAAATGGGTGCGTATGGTGTGCAGATCAAGCGGCATGAGAGGTTAAATCTCCCCGTTGTAATCAGCGTTGTTATCCTCTCCGCCCTCAATATCTTCAACCTCTTCGGAGGAGGGCTTGAGCCTTACCCATAGGAGCAGCACCTGCCCATCGCTGGTTTCTACTGACCGCGCTGCCATGATTGGGGCGCGTTCTTCCAGTCCCATGGGGTCGCGGTAGTGCAGGTACATGGCTGCATGTTGATGCCATGTGCGGTGACAGCGCTCCACCAGTGCAGGACCGTTGAAGGTGCGCAGGCGTGTCAGCACCACGTCATACAATGCTGGGCTTTCGTTGATGCCCATTGCCCAGCCATCGTTAACAGCCTCAAAGGTAGGGGGAGGACCTTCGATAATCGTGATCTTGTTGTCCATGGTTTCACTCCAATTGGCAAAATCATACCACAAAAAAGTAGAGGATTAATAAAAGATTTATCTTTTATTGTTAAATTTCAGATAAGGCATTGTTATGATGTTACAAAATGTATTATCGGATATTCAAAAAGGAGACTAAAATGACTTTTTATTTTACCCCTCGATTTCGTGAAGCATGGCGCAGACGCATGCGTGAGATGATGGAACATGATCTCCCTGAATGGGAACAGGATACCTGTGAGGTGTTTATTCCTCTGGATGTGGTTGCCGAAAACGATGCTTATGTCATCAGCGCATGGTTGCCTGGTGTAACGGCAGAGGAACTGGATATTCAAGTCATTAACGAAACGGTTACCCTTCAAGGCGAACTGAAGAAAGACTATGCTGATAATGTGTCTTTTCTGATGCAAGAGCGTCCTTGTGGACGTTTTCAGAGGACTGTCCGGCTTCCCACGTTGCTCAACCCGGCAAAGGCAGAAGCCCAGCTCAAGGATGGCGTCCTGACGCTACGGGTGCCGAAAGCTGAAGAAGCAAAACCAAAAACAGTGAAGGTAAAGGCGGGATAACAGAGGTTTTAGATGACACACAGAGCGCGGCATGAGTGGGGAAATCCGCGCTCTTTGCTTTTTGCTCAAAGATATACGTGTCAAATCGAGTAAAATATTTGGTATGGATGCTGATATGCTCCGAGTGAGGCTGCAACATTTGCCAATTGCTGCCCTGCGTTATTATGATGTGACGGGGTCAACCAACCAGGACGCTCTGGAATGGATAGAGGATGGCGCAGACGAATATTCACTTGTTGTGGCTGACAGCCAAACGGCCGGGCGGGGACGGATGGGCAGGCGCTGGGAAACGCGCCCGGCAGCCGCGCTGGCGTTTAGTCTGATACTCAAACCGCGCGAGGAGGAAAAACCTTACCTTTCTCTGTTTTCTCCACTGTGTGCGGTAGCGGTAGCGCAGGTTTTGATCAATGTCTATCGGCTAAAGGGGGTGCAGGTCAAGTGGCCCAACGACGTTCTTATTCAACGCCGTAAAGTGTGTGGTATATTGGTGGAAAGTGCCTGGGAGGGTGATTCCCTGCTGGGGATTGCAGCTGGGGTGGGTATCAACGTTTTGCCTGAGGCGCTACCGCCGGATGAGCAATTGCTCTTCCCTGCCACCTGTGTTGCAACGCAGTTGGGGAAATCTGTTGATCGTTTTGATCTGCTTGCTGCTGTGCTGAGTGAGATGATGGCGTGGCGTCCTCATCTGGCGACCGGACAATTGATACAAGCCTGGGATCGCTTGCTTGCGTTTAAGGGTGAGGCGGTACGTTTAGAGCATCAGGAGCATGTTGTTTCAGGCAAGTTGTTGGGGGTTGTGCAGGATGGCAGTCTGTGTATTCAGACTGAAACAGAAGGCATACAGACATTTTATTTTGGTGATGTTCATTTGCGTCCAGAACCATTTTGTGATTAAATAGATACATATCATTCGGAGGGATTGCTGTGTTTGAGGATCTACGAGAATCGGCTGCTTCCGCTCCATTTTTAGAAGAGGAAACGCCGCCACCAGCAAAGAAGAGAAAAGAGCGCCCGAAACGGTCTTCGAGCAGTCACGAGTTTTTGGGTATGAGCCCCGTTCAACGCTTTGTCATCGCGCTGATGTTGTTGATGATGGTATGCGCGCTGGGGGCGTTTTGCCTGATCATATCCGGAAAAATGGTTCCGCCTTTTCTGTAATTCTTTTCTTGTTATCTTTCACTGGTGTAGCCGTTTTTGTTCGCTGTTTCCGTTTCGCTTGAAGCGAAAATACGCGCCAGTGAAGCTACTTTATCCCCTTCACTGACATCCATCAAATGCATTCCACGGGTTGATCTACCCAGGGAGGGGACAGTTTTTACCTTAAGCCGCAGCACCATTCCACCACTGGTGATGAGAGTGACTTCATCATTTTCTTGCACAACCCGGCTGGCGGCAATTTTTCCGGTCGATTGGATGTATTTGGAGTGTAGGGTAACCACGCCCCCCGTTGCCCGCCTTTTGAGTGGGTATTCAGAGAGTGGGGTGCGTTTGCCATAGCCATTTTCGGTAATTATCATCAGATAACCGCCTGGCTCGACGACCTCCATTGAGGTAATGGTGTCTCCCTTTTGTAATCTAATGCCAGCGACGCCACCTGCCTGTCTTCCCATTGGGCGCAATTCTTTTTCGGAAATGCGCAGTGCCTGCCCCAGCGCAGTGACAATAATGATCTCGTCCTGTCCGCTGGTGAGGCGCGCCCACCCCAGCTCGTCTCCTTCCTCTAGATGGGTGATGATGAGACCTGAGGAACGGACGCTGGAGAAATCTGAAAGCCCCATGCGTTTCAGGCGACCATGCACTGTTGCCAGCGTGATGTACTTTGCCTGCTGGAAGTCCGGCACGGCAACGGCAGCGGTGATACGCTCATCCGAGTTGAGCGAAAGGATATTTGCAATTGAAGTGCCGTGGTCGCCGCGGGTGGTTTCTGGTATTTGATACGCTTTTTCTGAGTACACCTTGCCGCGATCAGAGAAAAAGAGGATGGTATCCAGTGTGCGCGCGGGGATCATCATCAGGATTTCATCCTCTTCACGAATATCCTGTCCGCTTTTGCCGCGCCTTCCCCGCGTGATTGCGCGGATGGAGCTTTCCGGCACGCGCTTGACATACCCTTTTTCGGTGATATTGATCAGGATGGGTTCGTCGGCAACCAGGTCTTCTACGTCAAACTCTTCTACCGCCTGTCGCAGGATGCGTGTGCGCCGCTTATCGCCGTATTTTTCTGCCAGCTCGTTTGTTTCGTTTTTCACCGTTTCCAGAATCTTTTTCGGGTGTGCCAGCAAGTCTTCGAGATAGGCAATCTGTTGTTTGACTTCACGGTATTCTGCTTCGATTTTTTCGCGTTCCAGTGCTGCCAGACGGCGCAGTTGCAAATCGAGAATCGCTTGTGCCTGCACTTCTGTCAAATTAAAACGTTTGATTAAACGTTGGCGCGCCTGTTCAGCGTCTGGCGATTGCCGTATGGTTTGGATGACCTCATCCAGATTTGCCAGCGCAATCAGAAGTCCTTCGAGAATGTGCATGCGGCGGCGGGCTTTTTCTAGATCAAACTCGGAACGGCGTTTAATGATCTGACAACGGTGGTCAATGAAAATCTGCAAGGCGCGTTTGAGCGAAATGGTCTTGGGCTCGCCGTCTACCAATGCCAACAGGTGCATGCCATAGGTGGTTTGCAGAGGGGTATATTTGTATAGCTTATTGAGCACTTGTTTGGGCTGCACACCGCGCCTCAACTCAATGACAATGCTCATACCGTTGCGGTCGGATTCGTCGCGCAAGTCAGCAATCTCCTCGAGCCGTCCCTCGCGCACCAGTTCAGCGATACGCTCAATAAGCCCCGATTTGTTTACCTGATATGGAATTTCTGAGATGATGATGGCATATCTTCCGCCGCCTTTTTTCCCTGTCTGGTCTTCGCTTTCTTCTTCGTTGCTTTCTTCGGTTTGCTCAACCTTACGGTTGGATTTTTTCTTGCCGCTCAGTTGCTCAATATGGGCGACACCGCGCACGGTTAATCGCCCGTGCCCGTTGCTGTATGCCTGATATAAATCTTCTTCCAGACCGATTAACACCCCTCGCGTTGGGAAGTCGGGACCTTTGATGAATTGCATCAAATCCTTGACGGCAATGTCATCAGTATTGTCATAGTTGTCAATCAAGTAGGCGATGGCATCTGCCAGTTCCTTGAGGTTGTGCGGTGGGATGTTGGTTGCCATGCCCACAGCAATACCAGAGGCGCCGTTGAGCAGCAGGTTGGGCAGACGTGAGGGCAGTACAGTAGGCTCCTGCAGGGTGGCATCAAAGTTGTCCACAAAATCAACAGTGTTTTTGTCAATATCTACCAGCATTTCTTCTGCCAGAGCGCTCATGCGGGCTTCGGTGTAACGCATGGCGGCTGGCGCGTCGCCGTCAATGGAGCCAAAGTTGCCCTGACCATCTACCAGCGGGTAGCGCATAGAGAAGTCCTGCGCCATGCGCGCCATTGCATCGTATACAGCCATGTCACCGTGGGGATGATACTTCCCTAGCACTTCGCCTACGATACGGGCGGATTTTTTGTACCCTGCGTTGGCGTGGACACCCATGTCGTGCATGGCGTACAGGATGCGCCGATGCACTGGTTTGAGACCGTCGCGTGCATCTGGCAGGGCGCGGGCAACGATGACGCTCATGGCATAGTCAATATAGGATGCGCGCATCTGCTCATCGATGTCAACGGGTTGGATGATGCCTATCTCCATAGCTTTAGTATCCTTATAGACAAAATAAATTCACCACAATAAGCGTAAAAGCACACAGACGCTTTGCCTCCTCACAGGATTGAAGCGCTGTGATGGGCATGTGGTGAGGGCGGTTGGGAAACCGCGCCTTATTATACCCTAATCTGAATTTTCCTTGCCAAAGCCAGCAGGTTTTGCTATAATCAAAACGCTTAGGGCGATTAGCTCAGTTGGTTAGAGCGCTACTATCACAAAGTAGAGGTCACCGGTTCGAGTCCAGTATCGCCCACAAATTGTCCTCCGTCGTCAGCGGGGGAGTTTTTTATCCCTTGATAGCACCGCGTGAGAGACCACGCACCAGATAACGCTGTGCCAGAAGGGCAAAGATCAAAACCGGCACCAGCACTAGCGATCCTGAGGCAGCGATGCGTCCCCACAGGATGGCTTTGTTGGTCATAAAGCTGGTGATAGTTACCGGCAGTGTGCGTGCGTCGCGCCCAGTGAGTATGACGGCATACAGAAACTCATTCCAGGCATAGATGAAACCCAGAATTGCTGTGGCAGCTAAACCGGGGGTAACAATAGGCAAGCTGATACGAAACAGTGCCCCCAGCCTTGTGCAGCCATCAATCATTGCCGATTCTTCCAATTCTTCTGGGACATCCATGAAGAAGCCAGTCATCATCCAAATAGATAGAGGGATGATGAATGTGAGATATGAAATCAGCAGCGCCCAACGGGTATCTATCAGGTTGAGTGAATTGAAAAGCACATACAGGGGGACAATGATCGTGATCGGGGGAAGCATTTGTGGTACCAGGGCGGCAAGCCGCAGGGTTTGCACCCCGCGGAAGCGGAAGCGTGCAAAACCATATCCGGCAAAGATGCCGAGCAGCAGAGCAACAAGGGTGGTGCCGAGTGCAACGATCAGGCTGTTGAGGAAGTACTTGACGAATTTTCCTCCGGCAAAGACCTCATAGTAGTTTTTCAGCGTTGGTTCAAAAAACCAGACAGGCGGGATGGCAAAGGTCAGCTCTGGCGGTTTGAATGAGGTGATGAGCAGGTAAACGATGGGAAACAGCGAGAGAATCACAGCCAGAATAACAAAAACATAAATCAGAACCTGGTTGATAACTTTTGTGACCCGATAGATGTTCATAGCTTTGCCTGTCTCAATCTTGTCTGCCGATCAGCCGCGCAAGGACTGCGGCAATGACCAGCATAATCAAAATCATAATGTAAGAAGCTGCGGATGCAAAACTGAGGTTGAATGACTGAAACCCGTAGCGATAGACATAGATGCTGACCGTCTCGGTTGCTCGAGCAGGCCCGCCTGCGGTGAGCAGGTAAACCACATCAAAAATGCGAAAAGTATCAATGAAACGCCACAGCAGGGCAACCAGTATGGTCTGTCTTAACAGGGGGAGGGTGAGATAACGAAACTGCTGCCACCATGATGCCCCGTCAATGCGTGCAGCCTCATATGGCTCATCCGGCAATGCCTGAAGACCTGCCAGCAGGAGCAGGGCAACAAAAGAAGTGGTATTCCACACGTCAACCATGATCACAGCTGGCATTGCCAACGCTGGCTTGCTCAGCCACTCCAGGCGAGGAAGCCCCACCACACTCAATAGATAATTGACCAGACCGTAGTCATAATTGAGCAATAACCGCCACGTTAATCCCACCACGACATTGGTACACATCATAGGGAGCAGGATGAAGGAACGGATAATCCCTTTGCCTTTCAGATCGTGATTGAGCAACAGAGCCAGTGCCATTCCCAGAATAAATTCAAGCACAATGGCCGCAATGACAAAAATAAAAGTGATGCGGATGGCATTGAGGAATTCGGGGTTGGAAAACAGGTTGATATATTGCTTCAGCCCGACGAAAGGCACCCCCTGCCTGAAATCGCGCAGTGTCCAGTTGTGAAAACTGAGATAGAGGGAATATCCCAGTGGGTAAAACAGAATAATTGCCAGAACGATAAACGCCGGGGCGATGTAAAATACAGGCTCGTAGCGCCGCATCAACCGCCGCCTGGTTAAGGTGGAAGTAAAATGAGGAGATTTCACTGTTTGGTAATGTATCGTGGAGGGGGGATTCTGATGGGAGATTTCCCGCCAGAACCCCCCGGAATTCTATGTAAGGTTAGTAACCGGCGCTCTTGAGCAGCTCGGTCATCTTTGCTGCTGCATCGTCAAGAGCCTGTTTGGGTTGCTTGACGCCAGTTACGGCAGCGACAATGCCTTCGTTAAAGGCGGTTACCAGTTCGGAGGTTACTGTGGTTGGCGGGAAGATGTGGCGGTTGGGCATCGCCTCAGCCAGCATCTTGAATTGAGGGATTTTTTCGACCACTTCTGGGTCGGCGAGTGCTTCGTTGTTGCCCGGGATACCGCCGTTGAACGCCCACATCTTGGCGCCTTCTTTGCTGGTTAACCATTCGATAAACTTATAGGCGGCTTCCTGGTTCTTTGAGCCGCTGGGAATAGCCCAGCCCCACTGACTACCACCAGTGGCATCAACTTCTTTGCCGTCTTTGCCAACATAGTTGGGGATGTGGGCATAGCCAAGCAGGGGCTGACCGTCTTTGCATACCTTCGGGCTTTGGGTGCAGTCCGTGAGGGTCATTGTGGCTGCCATCCACTGCACACCCATGGCTGCTTTGCCTTCCTGTAATGTGGTTAGCACTTCGTTGTAGCCGTAGGTGGCAACATCGGGAGGGGTAAGACCTTCTTTTAGCAGATTGACGTAGAACTCCAGCGCGGCAACACCTGCTTCGCTGTTGATGGTTACATTGTTGTTTTCGTCCAGAATTTGACCGCCGAAGCTGAAGAAGTAGTACATGAAGTCCCAGAAAGCCTCATCGGGTTTGGCAGCAATCAGTGCGCCGTATACGCCGTTGGCAGGGTCGTTCAGCTTGCGGGCAGCTTCAAGATACTCATCCCAGGTTTTGGGCACCTGTAACCCCTTTGCTTCCAGCAGGTCTTTGCGGTACCAGAGCCAGGCGGTATCGCCTTCTGAGGGGAAAGCATACACTTTGCCATCAAACTTGAAGTAATCTATCGAAGGTTCAAAGACTTCCATTTTGAAGTCTGGGCTGACGACTTTGGGGTCGTTGATAAAAGTATCCAGGTCTTTGAGGGCACCTGCTTTGACCCAGGCGGGTGGCCAGTCTGACATGATATAGGCAGCATCGTAGTCGTCGCTGCCAGCAATAAAGGTGGTGGTCAGCTTGTCATAGTAAGCCTCGCGGGCGATTTCTTCGACAACAACTGGGTTGCCAGTCTTTTGGGTATATGCTTCGGCGAGCTTGACCAGGTTGTCGTGCTCAGGGCCGCTCCAGCAAGCCACCACAATTTCGGGGTACGTTGTCGCTGCGGGTGCAGCAGCGGGCTGCTCGGGGGCGGCAGGTTGTGCTGGCGCGGTAGGTTGTGCTGGCGCGGCAGGCTGTTCAGGAGCCGCGGGCTGTGCTGGCGCGGCGGGGGTGGCCGCAGGGGCACAGGCTGCCAGCTGTATCAAGATAAACAGTGCAACAACAATTGTAATCAGACGCTTCTCCATTTTCTTTTTTCTCCTGTTTGTCTAAATTAAATTGGTGGGTTTGATTCGATGCGGTTATGTAAAATCTTTTTGCGTTCTTTTTATCTTATTATATTGATTTTTTCGCGCCACAAATCAATGAAAAACTGTACCTTTTCCCAGGGTTGATTATTGAACACAGCATCTACCGGGAAAAGGATGAAACCGCCGCCGGGAGCAAGAGCTGTGATGGCTTCGTCCAGTGCTTGGCGGATGTGTGTCTCGTCCCACTGGGTGAACATCACCGATGAATTGACTCCACCCATCAGGCATACCTGACTGCCAATTTCCCGTTTCACCTCGTATAAATCAATACGGTCTTGCACTGGATCGAGACCTGTGATGCAATCCACGCCGATTTCTACCAGGTCTTGGCGAATGGGCTTCCAGCCTTTGGTGATAATGTAGCGATACTTCTTGCCGTGCTGGTGAGTTTTTTCGACCATTTGCTTGATGCGCGGCTTGAGCATCGCACGCCACTTTTTGGGCGTCCAGAAGTCGGAACCCTCATACCATGCCATTTGCACAACGACGTCCACATTCTCTTTTAGCAGATAGTCAATGCGCAACATTTCCCACTCAAAGACAACCTCGATAAGGGCTTCCAGGAAATCCATCTCATCCATTTGCGCGTAGAGAATGCGTTCCATGCCGCACAGCCACATCAGCGCATCGCCAAGCGCAATCCACCCGCCATCCAGCAGTACCCCCAATCGGAGAGCTTCCTCTCTCAGATGGGCAGCCTGCTGGCGGAAAAGGGCTTCCTGCTTGGCGATGGGCTTGCATAGCAGATAGCGTAGACGTTGGATATCCTCTTGGGTTTTGATTAGAGGTTGCTTCATGCGCGGAATGTTGAAATCGTCAAAGAGATGAATGTTATCCCCGTGAATCCAGTCCTCGCTTTTCTGTATTGTGGTTTGCAGAGGTCCTTCGGGGGTGTGGTATATCTTTACCAGCAGGGGAAACGCTTCTCCTGCTGGTGGGGGCAGCAGGGTGGTTGTGCTTTTTATGCCGTTTTGCTCGGGGGCATAGTTCTCGACGTACCCCGACGGCGGTTCGAGTAGGAGGGTATCGTCCAGCCCAAGCGCGGTGGTATTTTCAACCCGTCGAATCTGATCACGCCATTCGAAGGGGATGTTATCCACCCCTTCCTCCAATTGCCAGAAACGCAACAGAAGGGGAATATGATCAACTTGCTGATGGTTGAGAGCTGCCAGTAATCGTTCTTTGGAGTTCATGGGTCTATATCCGGAAAGATGCCTTTGATGCCTGTCAGATGGCAGAAGACTGACAGCTCGTTGGCGACGTGGGCGTAGCCCGCCATCCAGTGATGCCCAAAGCCGTACTGAGAAACCGCTTGCCAGAGGTTGCGAAGAGGCGTTTTGAGTACAATACGCATGGGGTTGCCCTCAAATACCATTTCGGTGTGCACGGCATTTCCCTCTATGGCGCACATACGGTAGTTGGAGCGTCTTCCGACCAGGTTGACGTAAGTGATCGGACCTGGGCGGGCTTTGTAACGGATACAGACACCGCTGTGTGCCAGCCGCACAGGGCAGAGGATGTATCCGTCCTGATCTGCCAGCGAGGGTGCTCCTGCTCCGCAATGCGAGGTGACGATGCTATTGGCGCTTTCATCGATTTCCAGCATTTCACCAAAATGCCCTGGTGCATCACTAAGCTGCATGAGGAGGTACTTGGCAATGGCTGAGTTGACATCCCCCTCGCCGCACCCGGTGGCAATTCCTTCGTCGTCCAGCAGCGCCAGCGGAAGACATGCCACACCCTGACAGGCAGGGTAACTGCCTATGGTAATGCTCTGGAATTGATACTGTGCGATCAGCTGTTTCAATGCGACGTAGTGTTTCATCGAAGCGATGGCTTGTTGCGGGTTGCAGCTGACCTCAGCGGCTCTGGTAGATACTTTTTGCCACTCGGCTTCTGCTTGTGCGGGGGAGACTTTTTCGACCACAAGGTTAAACTCGTCCATTCCCATTGTTGTCAACACAATTCCTAACAGACGCAGAATCTCCAGTTCATCAATGGCGATATTGCTCATCCCGGGGGTACGTCTGCCAATGAGGAGAAAACGTGCGCCGCGCAGTTTTTGGCGCAGAGCGCACGCGCGGGCGTAGATGGCCGTCTCTCTGGCTGTCTCCTGGCTGCCCAATGCGCCATACAACAGGCGGTGTTCCACCTCGATGTCTGTCAGGACGTTTCCCAGTTGCTGCCCGCCTACGATAGAGCCGGTGCGTATTCCGGGAATGGTGCGGATAGCAACTGGCAGGGGGGCGGATTGATGGATGAGCACTGTATAGTGGTCAAATGACCAGGTGATGATCAAGGGATGCAGCAAGTCCACCTGCTGGCTGGCAAACCAGGCAGCCACCCGACGGCAAGAATCTTCGTCACGGACTGCTTCAGGGGCTGAGATGATTTCTAATCCCTGATCTGCCAGATCGCTGTTGATCTGTTGTAGCTGTTGCGACCAGGACTCCCAGCCTTCTTCTGTCGGTTCGTAAACAGCGTAGGTGCCGATTTTTGGTCTGATCATTACACAAATCTCCTGCTGTTCGTGTTGCTAAACCTGCTTTGCCCAGTCGGGTGCGTTGGCTTTGAGGACGCGCTTTTCCTCCTCTGTCAGCGGGCGGATGGCACTGTTCTGTTCGCTGACGTCGCGGTTTTCGACAATCAGCCATGAGGCATCGCGGGTGTTGATGACCCCGTGCCAGGTTGCGCGGCAAACGTTGTAAATTCGTCCGGGTTGCACCTCGATGACTTCAAAGCCCTTTTCGGTAATGAGATAAAGGGCTGCTCTACCGCAGAGGAGGACAAATACCTCATCAGATTCAAAATGGGCTTCAATCTCACAGGCTTTCTCTAAATCGGCATTGGGTTCCCAGTTGAGCAAGGCAACCAGCCAGCCATTGCTGGCAACCAGGGGTTTATAGCCGTTTCCCTGCCAGTCATACACTTCAAGTTTGGGAGCGGTCATTTTGGAGGTCTCCTAAAAAATTACACGTTACAGCAATTCTTTGGCGTGGCGCTGAATCTTACGGATAGCCTCGACGACCAATGCCATGTCCTCCTCACTGCCCAGCAGCACGGGGTTGGGCAGCCAGACGGTCTCCCAGGCGGCGCGCAGCGTGTTGGTGAAGGGCGCGCTGAGGAAGGCGTGGTTCTCGTTTGCCATTTGTGGGGGTAGCCGTTTTCGGTATGCGCCGCTTTTGAAAACTGCCAGATCGTGGAGTGGTGGGTAACTGGCTTGTGTGGGGATACCTTCCCTATTAAATGCCTGGATAAATTTCTCGGTGGGCAAACCGGCAAAGGCTTTGCGGTCATAGGTGAAAATATAGGCATAATGACCATTACGGGTCACACGCGCATCTTGTGCCTGGGGGGTGATCCCTTCAATGCTGGGGAGCGTTTTATCCAGATAGGCAGCGTTGCGTGTGCGAATAGCAGCCTGGCTGTCCAGCCGCTTGAGTTGTTGACTGAGCACGGCGCCCTGCCATTCGCTGAGACGATAATTGGAGCCGTAGTTGAAGTGGGCATAGAACCACTCGCCTGGCAGCCGCCCGCAGTCATGCGCCGAGCGGGCAGCGCGTTCAAGGTCGTCGTTGTTGGTGATAATCATGCCGCCTTCACCGGCAGTCATCAGTTTGCTTGCCTGGAAGCTGAATGTGCCCATATCGCCAATGGCGCCAATTTTGTGACCTTTCCATTCGCTGCCATGGGCGTGGGCGCTGTCTTCGACCAGATACAAGTTGTGTTTTTTGGCAATTTTCTGTAGCGCGTCCAGGTCCGCAGGGTGACCTGCCATGTGAACACCTATAATTGCCTTTGTGCGGGGTGTGATGGCGGCTTCAACTAGCTGGGGGTCAATGCAGTAGGTGGTTGGCAGCACGTCCACTAGAACAGGCAGTGCCCCTGCAAAGAGCACCGCGCTGGCTGTGGCAACAAAAGTGAAGTCGGGCACAATCACCTCGTCGCCGGGGTAAATTCCCAATGCAGCCATGACGACTTCCAACGCGGCTGTCCCGTTGGTAACGGCAATGCCGTGTTTTGCTTGATGATAGGCGGCAAATTCCCTTTCAAATTGCAGCGTTTTTGTGCCGGGTGTGCGCCACCAGATGCGACTTTCAAGGACTTCCATAAGCGCCTGGCGTTCGCTTTCATCGTACTGAGGCCAGGCTGGGAAGGGGGTCTTCTTTACTGGCTCACCACCGAGTAGAGCTAGTTTTTCCATAAGGTTTCTCCTTTTTGTCGGTACTAATGTCTTTCAACAACCAGTGTTTCCATGGTGCCGTTCAATACCAGCATGATGGCGCCCATGATGGTTGCGCGCGTTCCAAGACTTGAAACAATCAAATTGGGCTGGGTGGGAATAGCGCCGTTGAGGCGTTGCAGAATGGATGGTATCAGCAAGTCGGCATGCTCTGAGATGCTCCCTCCCAGCACAATCATCTCCGGGTCAATCAGGGTGGTTGCTGCGGCAACAGCCAGGCTGAGGTAATCAACCATCCTGGCAATGAGCGGCTGATACCGCTTTTCTCCGTTTCGAACAGCGATGAAGATGTCTTCTGCCCGCAGGCTGTCTTCTGCGGACGTCCCACATAGTTGATTAGCCTGTTGCGCAATGGCTGTGCTGGAAGCCAGAGACTCCAATGCGCCAAAAGTCTGATACGACTTTCCCAGAAATTCCACTCCTGGTAAAAGATAGCCTACCTCACCGGCGGCATAGTGATAGCCTCTGTGCAGGGAGCCGCCGATTACAATACCTGCGCCAATGCCGCTACCGACGGAAATACAAACCATACTTTGGGCACTGCGTCCAGCGCCAAAGCCAAACTCTCCCAGCGCTGCCAGGTTGACATCATTTTCAACCAGGACAGGCAGCTGGAAGCGCTCATTTAGAAGTTGTTTCAATGGGAGGTCTCGCCAGCCGAGGCTGGGTGCCCAATGGACAATCCCCTCTTGGTGATTGGTGATGCCAGGTGCTCCAATACCAATGCCGCGAATGGTCTGATGAGGTGGTCTGGGCGTTTTTATTAACTCTTCAATGAGCTGATATAACCTCTCCAGGTTTGTTTGTGGGTCAGGACTGATTTCTGAGACATGTATCTCGTGTTGAATATTGCCAGAGAGGTCGGCTACCATGCCAAACATTTTTGTCCCTGAGAGATCAACTGCCAGTACGGAGAAGGCACTGCCGTTAAACTCAAGCAGTGGGCGCGGTCTGCCGCCGCTGGCTTCTTTTGTCCCGCTGTGGCGAACCAGCCCTTCCTCTATCAGAATATCCACCACACGCATAACGGTTGGCAGGCTTACGTTCAGCACATTGGCGATATAAGAGCGCGAAATGGGGGAGTTTTCGCGGATGATATCCAGGATAGCTGAGCGGTTAATGCTGCGCATCACGCTGGCTTTGACCGTTTGGCGGGGGACAATTTTTTTCATGAATGTTACATCGTAAGTATGGTTAAATGTGCAAGTAGTTGTTGGTGGGGGGGGCTGATTGAATAATTACTTACTGTAAGTAAGTATATAACGTTTTCCCCTATTTGTCAATATTTTTTTAAACGTGCATATGGTGGGCAATCACGTTGAAAGTACGGCGCGTTGGAGTTACCCCCACATTTTTGTAAATCTCAACGCAGGTTGAGTAGGTCTGGCTGTTCTTGATGTTCTCATAAGATTTTCGGTCGCGCCAGACAGTAATGATGCGCCACAGAGTGCGCTCTTGTTCGTCCTGTATTAGAAATGTTTCGCGTAGTTCCAGCGGGGCGTGTTTGATCGCTTCGCGGTACGCATTTTCAAAGTCATCCCATTTGTTGGTTGGTACGGTGCCTTCGAGAATTGTGATAATCATTGATACGTTCTCCCTTCCACATCCTGTGGATATACTTCTTAAGTCCCATTCTACATGATTGTTTTTGTCATTTCAACAGAGTTTCTATCTCATAACCTGTTGTAATCATCCTCAGCGGATTACAATTGGGGGAATGGCTGCTGAATATCCGCCAGTAGGCATCTTCGACTCGGGCGTGGGCGGTTTATCCGTGCTGCGCGCCATCCGCCGCTTGATTCCCGCTCAACCGTTGGTTTATGTTGCTGATCAAGCACATGTTCCCTATGGCACTCGAGAGCCTGAGGAAGTACGCATATTTTCGGAAGCGATCACCCGCTATTTGCTGGGAGAAGGTGCCCGCATCATTGTGGTGGCGTGTAACACCGCTTCGGCTGCGGCATTGGCGTATCTGCGGCAAACATTTCCACAGGTGCCTTTTGTTGGCATGGAGCCTGCTGTAAAACCGGCTGCCATACAAACGCGTTCTGGGAAGGTGGGAGTGTTAGCAACACCTTCCACATTGCAAGGCGCGTTATATGCTTCGGTTGTACGGCGCTTTGCCCGCGGAGTGTTGATTTATCAGGATACGTGTCCTGGCTTGGTACAGCAGATTGAAAATGGCAATTTGGGTGGGGCTGAGACGCGCTCTATTCTTGAGAATGCACTGTGCCCTATGCTCAAAAAAGGGGTAGATGTGATTGTGCTTGGCTGTACACATTACCCTTTTGTGATCCCGCTCATTGCTGAAATTGTCGGAGAAGATGTGGCGATAATTGACCCGGCTCCGGCGGTGGCGCGCCAGACACAGCGTTTGCTGGAGGAACGCGGCTGGCTTGCAGATGGGCGGCCTTTGGGCAGCGTGCGCATTCTCACGACTGGTGACAGTCTGGCATTACAGGGATTATTACCGCGCCTGGTAGGGTTCTCTGGCAAAGTAGAAGCGCTGATTTGGGATGCGAAGAGCCGACAGCTTAAATCAGGGGAGATTCTCTGAGCGGCAGAAAGATATCTTAGAATGGCTGGTTGGCAATATATACCCGGATGGCAGCTTCGCCATTGACCGGACAGCGGTGCTCGCAGATGCCGCACCCGATGCAGCGTTCGCGTATCACACGAGGGCGCTGCAAAATCGTTGTCTGTCCGTCTGGCTTGTCGAGCGCAACTTCTTCCAGGATGATAGCTTTTTGTGGCACCGGGCACATCTCTTCACACACAATGCAGGGAGTGTGGTCTGACCAGGGAATGCAACGGTTCTCGTCAATATATGCTTTGCCAATTATCTGCCGGTTCTTTTCTTCCAGCGGGAGCGGTGGGATGGCTTCGACCGGGCAAGCCAAACCGCAGGTGTTACAGGAATAATCGCAAAAACCCAACGCGGGGATGAGAATGGGCGTCCATAACCCCTCAAGCCCGGATTCGGTGATGGCGGGATGCAAAGCTCCTGTTGGGCAGGCACGTATACACACACCACAGCGTATACATCTGGACAGGATGCGCTGGTTATCTGCGCCGGGTGGACGCAGCAGATGCGGGTGAGGGTGGGTTGTGCGGGCGTCTGCGTTGAGAATCCCGACAGCGCCAACAGCTGCCAGCCCGTACGTCAGCAGGTCTCTTCGGCTGGGGTCATAACACTGCCACGCGGCTGGCTTCAAGCTGAATTGCAATCGCGTTTCGCCACTTGGGCAAGCCTGAAAGCATTCCAGGCAGAGGGTACACTCGCTGGGGTCGCTGGCATATTCTTTTTGTGGGTTGATTGTTCCAGTTGGGCAGGCTCGATTGCAAAGCCCACAGCTGGCACATCCGGGCTTTACCTGACGGCGGAAGATAGCCAGTTTGCTTACCAGACCCAGCAAACCGCCCAGAGGGCAAATATAGCGGCACCAAAAGCGGGGAGCAAAGGCATTGAGAAAGACAATGCCAGCAAGGATAACCGCATATAATACTGCCTGACGGTAATATAGCGGTTCAACAGGCAGGATGATGGGGCGTAGCAGGGTATCGAGGGCTGAGATGGGCGCCGCAAACAGCGGGATGGGATAGAGCAGGCGCTCGATGGCAGAAATGATCTGGTCAATTGCTGGGTAAATGCTAAGGGTGATTGTACGGTAGAGAATGGTTAATGGATCAAAGACCAGCAGCGTCAGATTGCCCAACAATGCTGCAAACAGGGTTATCAGCAACAAACCATATTTTGCCTTGCGCAATGTTTCGGGTGGGGAAGGCTGGTCTTTGTGCTGTTTGCGCAGGGGAAACAGATCAAGCAATGTGCCAAGTGGACATAGCCAGCCACACCATGCCCTGCCCAGCAGCAGTGTGAGCAAGATGATCACAATTGCCAGAGTCGATCCCAGCAGGAATATGCGGTTTGATAAAAATTGTGCAAGCATGACCAGCGGGTCAATGTGCATGGGGATGTGAGAGGCGATAGCTCCCCCGCGGTTGGCACGTGTCACGACCAGCAGGGTGATGAACCCTGCCAGGGCGGTGTATTGAATCACCTTGCGAGCGAATATCCAGTAGCGAAATGGTCGGGAAGTTTTTGTTTGGTGTTTTGCCATTGATTTTCTCGCGAGCTTGCTCAAATCACTAATCAGGAGAATTTCTACCAGTATTATAAAGCTTCTTAGCCCGATAGGGGCTGTTCGCCAAATTTCTTGTTCTTGGATGAACTCGAAAGAGCAGTTTGTGTTACTCTTGTGACAAGCTCGAAGGCAGCGTACCATACCCCGGCGGAGACAAGGGGTAATGTTCCCAGATGATAGCTCGCAATGGGTGTTCCCAAACGAGGCATCGAAAAGAAGAGGTTAAAAATCAGGAGGGTGCTCAGGTTGAAGAGCGCGGGTAAAAGAGCTGGGAGAGTTGCCAGGAGCGAAGAGAGAACCTTTGCAATCCATGCTGTGTGAGAAAGGTGGAGATAGGTGGCACTGCCCGTCAGCAGAAAAATCGCCGCGAGCCATATTGGGCTGATGTAAACTGGTTTATGAAGAATGCTGATCTGATCAAGACGAGTGACTTGATAGATGGTAGCAGAGATGAGGAATACCCCCGCAACAGCGCAAGATAGCAAAAAGATGCTCTTTTGCTCCCCGGCTATTTTTTGTCTGTGTTGTCTGCTTTTCAGGATACCAGCCAGTGTTATCAGACTGCAAAGCAACAAAATGATATCCCCACCGTTTTGTGGCATGATGAAGTGGACGAGATCAAAGGCGTTACGTATGGTGTTAGAGAATTGCCATAAAAAGGGAGCACGGCGGCGAAGGTGAACAGTAAACTCGCCGCCGTTATGGGCAAAGAGGAGATATTTATCTCCTTTGAGGTTCATGGTTTGAAGGCGTATGTGATTTATAGGATCGGTTTCCGCTATAGCGCCCACCCCATCGATGTGGATAAATTGATATTCTGCTCCGCCCACAATCACGACCGGTATGATACCTGGCGGAGCATTACTATACGAGAGCGTTCTCTCTTCGCCTGATTGTATGTCTGCAACAAGGGTGTATGGTGGGAGGATGCGGAAAGCAATACGTGGGTCTCCAAGCAGAAAATAGTAAGGTATCCTGGCAAACAATTTCAGCGTGGCGCGGTTTTGCAAACTGATCACCATGCCAATGGGAAAACCTTGCCAGGTGTGCTCAAAGGGTAGCGCATAGATGTTGCCAATTGTAGCGCCTGCCAATGGGCTGAATACAAAACCTGCATACGCGGCAGCGCCATTCTTTGCGAACGTCATGGCAATCGAATCTTTGACCCAGAGACGAAAGGACTGGCAGCTTCCTGATGCTATGACCAGTGGTGGAAGACTGGGTATATCTTCTGCTCTGAAGGATGTTGTGGTATCCAGATACCAGCTGGTTGCACTTCCATGCCCTGTGAAAACCAAGTAGTCTGCATGCTGCAACGCATTAACGAGGGAGGATTTGGTCATTGGGGTGGGTTGTGTTGTCTTGCCGTGTTCGACTGCGCTCAGGTGTGCCTGATGTATGCCCATGCTTGGATATTCTCCAATAGCGGTGTAGGCAACAGAAGCTTTGAACGGGGCTTTGCGTTGCCACAGGTTACGGGCTTCTTCCAATGTATTACCGCTAATTAACCCAATTGCTGGTATGAAAGCATGTTTGCGTAATGCGATTGCGGCTTCAATAATGACGGTATCGGATAAATGATGGGGCGAAATAACCCACAGGATATAGGAGGGGTTGTTCTGCAGTGCCTCATGCCAATTGTGAAAAACAGGCAGACTTTCTGTGCTGGCAATTTCTTCTGCCAGGGGATATAGAGGATCTTCCTGTTCGGACAGGATGAGGCTATCAAGCCCAGCTTTATCTTCAGTAGTGGGGGAAGTTGCTCTTGATGCCAATAGAATGGATAAGAGAATAAAGGTAATCAGCCCTTTATGCCAGAGGTTCATCCTTAGAACCGATTATACCTGCACAATTGATGCAAACTTAAAACGTCATGCTATAATCCGTGAGGAACAGCCACGAATTCCCACAAAAATGGACAGGTTATCTATGAAACAGCTTTTCTACACCATTAGTGACGAGATTTTTCGCCAGTTTCCTGGTTATGCGCGCGGGGTGGTGCTGGCGCACGATGTAAAAAATGGTGCTTCTTCCCCTGAGCTGGTGGCTTTGCTACGGGAGGCTGAGGAGTCACTGCGTGCCAGGCTCGATCTTGAAACCTTGAACGATCACCCGCGCATTAAACCCTGGCGCGAAGCTTATCGGGCTTTTGGCGCAAAACCCAGCGAGTTTCGGTCTTCGATCGAGGCGATGACACGCCGTGTGTTGCGTAATGACCCTCTTCCCTCCATCAACGCACTGGTGGATATTGGCAATGTTGTCTCGCTGCGGTATTTGCTGCCGACGGGTAGTCATGCGATTGACGTTTTGACACAAGATATTGCCCTGCGCCATGCCAATGGCGATGAACAGTTTATTCCCTTTGGCTCGCAGGAAGTGGAACACCCGCTTAAGGGTGAGGTGATTTTTGTAGAGGGGGACACCGTGCTGACGCGTCGTTGGACATGGAGGCAATCCACGCATACGCTGACGCTGATGGAAACCAAAGATGTCGAGTTTAATGTGGATGCTTTGCCGCCCTTTGAACTTGGTGAGGTAAAAGCTGCATGTGAGGCAGTGATGGGACTCGTCGAGCACTTTTGCGGAGGTAGATTGCGGTATGAGATTCTTTCAGAAGAGCATCCCAGTCTTTGCCTCACACAATGAGAAAATGTAATCTGATGAAAGTTTAGGAAAAATAGAAATCTCTCACTTTATGTGCTATCGAGAGTGATATATAATAAAAAAAAGAGATCTTTTTGAAAGTAAAATAATTTGTAAATGATAAAGGACAAGTGATCATGAAAAAACATAATTTCAATCCAGGACCTTCCATTCTCCCCCAGTACACTATTGATAAGACCATCGAAGCAATCAGGGATTTTGCCGGAACTGGCCTTTCTATCCTTGAGGTGTCTCATCGCAGCAAAGAATTTGAAGCAGTGGTGAATGATCTGGTTGCCAATTTTAAGGAGCTTCTCAACATTCCTGAAGGGTATGCAGTCTTCTTTGTGGGAGGTGGCGCAAGCACACAGTTTTTCCACATCCCTTACAATTTGCTGGAGACGAAAGCCGGTTATCTGGTAACTGGCGAGTGGGCGACGCGTGCATACAAGGAAGCCAAGAACTTTGGTGAAGCAGTTGTGGTTGCTTCATCGGAGGACAAGAACTTTACGTATATTCCCAAAGGGTACACTATCCCTGCGGATTTGGACTACTTCCATATCACGACCAATAATACGATTTTTGGCACTGAAATTCTTGTTGATATAGATTCTCCCGTCCCGTTGGTGGCGGACATGTCCTCCGATATCTTCAGCCGCCCGATTGACGTTTCCAAATATGCGCTGATTTATGGCGGCGCGCAAAAGAATCTGGCGCCAGCTGGTTTGACTTTCGTGATTGTGCGTGAGGATATTCTAGGCAAGGTAACGCGCAAGCTGCCCACAATGGTGGACTACCGAACGCATATCAAAAATAATTCTCTCTTTAATACACCACCCTGTGTGATCATGTACTCGGCGTTGATGACGTGTCAATGGTTAAAACAGATGGGCGGTGTGGCAGAGATGGAAAAGGTCAACAAAGCCAAAGCTGACATGCTTTATGCAGAGATTGACCGCAACAAGTGTTTTGTGGGCACGGTTGCCAAAGAAGACCGTTCCCGCATGAACGTTTGTTTTGTGATGGCGGATGGCTATAAGGAGTTGGAGGAAGAATTTGCCAAATTTGCCAGCAGTAAGGGGATGGTGGGCATCAAGGGACACCGCTCTGTAGGTGGTTTCCGTGCTTCGCTCTACAATGCGTTGCCGCTGGAAAGCGTCAAGGCGCTGGTTGAGTGTATGCAGGAGTTTGAGCAGGCGCACTAACCCGCTCTGTTTTTTTACGAAACAAATCCCCTGAAGAGGTCTTTTTCAGGGGATTTTTGTTGTTTTTCTAAGCTGTTTCTGAGCGCCCAGATTGTTTTGGCGGAACAGGCAAGCGGAGGGCGATTGCAGCAGCGATGAGCGGCAAGAGGACGATGATGTAGAAAGCAGTCGTTACACCGTAAACATCAGCGGCTTTTCCAAAGAGCGGGGTTGTCATCCCCCCCAGACCGATTGCTGAACCAGTTACGATACCTGAGGCAACCCCAATGTTGGAGGGAGCGTAATTTTGGGCAATCACGATGGCTGCTGTGAAACTGGTTACCATCGCCATACCGATTAATGCAAGGAAAAACAGTGGGATGATGCCGTTGGTATTAAGGAAGCCCAAGAGAAGCGGGGTGATCATGATGATTGCCAGGATCATCACCCGCTTTTGCCCGAAACGGTCTGCGAGCTGCCCGCCTACCAATGCACCAATAGCGCCAGCCAGCGAGATGACCGTCAGAGCGCTGTTGGCATACGTGATTGAAGTCTGGCGGACATTGATCAGGTAAAGGGGAATAAATGTCACCAGCCCATAATAGAATGATGCGCGGATGACAATCACAATTGTCAAACGGATAAAAGCGCTCCAGTCAGGTTTGTTTTCGGCAGCCTGTTCGTTTTTTGGCAAATCAGGGGGACGGAAAGATTGCATGCGTGGTGTTTCAATATAGAGCAGAAGCGCCATGAGACTAGTGGGAAGGAACATCAGAAGTGTGCCCTTTAAGCCAAAAGCCATGACAACAGTGGTCATCATCAGTGGACCAAGCGCAAAACCGATGTTTCCTCCCAGCGCAAATATACTCATACCGGTTGCCGGGCGTTTTCGGGAGAGGTAGTTGGCAAAACGAAATGCTTCGGGATGAAAGGCGGCGACGCCAGCGCCGCAGAGTAACACACAGGTAATGGTGAGCCAGTAGCTTGCAGCGATGCCTGATAATGCTATCCCGGTGCAGCTGAGCAGCATTCCTGTGACCATTAACCATGGCATTGGGCGGCGGTCGGAGTAGTAACCTAACAGTGGCTGCAAAATGGAAGATATGACCGTCGCGCTCAGAACGATCCCAGAAGCAGCAACGTATGACAAATGTTGTTGTGTCACCAGAAAGGGCAACAGAGCCGGTATGGCGCCCTGATTGACGTCATTCAGGGCGTGACTTAATGACAGAAAAGAGAGACCGCGTTGGTCAAAGATTTCATTTTTCATAAAAATACAAGAGGGCTTATTTTCCGTTGATGGTAGGATATCCAGCAGCAATCCATTGGCGTATCCCTCCGCTCATACTGGTTACTTTTTTGTAACCAGCATTGCGCAGGATGTCGCGGGCTTGCGCACTGCGGTTGCCGCTGCGGCAGACGACCACAATTTCGCGGTCAGCGGGAATCTCGTTCAGACGGGTGGTTAATTCGTTGAGTGGTATCAGTGTTGAATCGGGAATGTGAGCCTCGTCCCACTCTTCGGGCTGGCGCACATCCAGCATAAATGCTCCAGCCTGTTGGTATTCGCGGGCAGTTTTTACAGAGACCTCAGTGGGATATGGCTTATCGGCGCACCCTATCAACACGGCAGTCAAGATGAAGAGCAGGATGGCAAGGGTCAGAATTTTATTAAGCCGAGTCATGTTATCTACCTCAATCATGTGGTATCAGCAAGTCACCAATAAAAAGCGTTGCGAGTTGTTTTCTGCTGTTGACCTCTGATTGTAATGGTTAGACGGCTGGCGCGCAAGAAGCAAATTTGGCACTTAAGGTGGTATAATCGCCTTTTGTTGAGTTGGTCAACGTTAAAAAGTATACTGATTTTAGAAAGATATCTTATGCCTCAAACGCAAACCTCTTGTCCCCGCTGCCGACAGCCTCTTGTGGCTGAAGTTGAACAGATATTTGATGTAAGCACTGACCCAAAGGCAAAAAGCCGCTTTCTCAGTGGGATGGTGAATATTGTTCGCTGCCCTGCTTGCGGTTTTCAGGGGCAGCTTAGCGTGCCAGTTGTTTACCACGATGCTGGTAAGGAACTATTGCTGACGTATTTTCCGCCTGAGCTGGGTCTTCAGGCGAATGAGCAGGAGCGGCTGATTGGTCCACTGATTAATAAGGTGCTCAATGGGTTGCCTCCTGAAAAGCGTAAAGCATATCTCCTGCGCCCGCAAACCATGCTGACCATGCAACGCATGGTTGAAACGATTTTGGAAGCGGATGGCATTACGCGAGAAATGCTTGACAAGCAGCAGCAACGTCTTCGTCTGTTGGAACGTCTTGCCGGAGCTTCATCGGAGGAGCGTAAAAAGATCATCAAAGAGGAAGAGGCGCAAATTGATGAAGACTTTTTTGCAATTCTCAGCCGCTTGTTTCAGGTTGCGGCTGCGCAGGGAGATGAACAGTCTGCCCGTCAGCTTGCTGAAGTACAGAAAGATCTGATTCAAAATACGGCTATTGGAAAAGAGTTGCAGAAGCAGTCTCGAGAGGTTGAGGATGTTGTCCAATCTCTTCAGAAAGCCAGTCAGAAGGGGGAATTGACCAGAGAAAAACTGTTGGATATGATCCTGGCGACAAAATCAGAGGCTGCGTTCAACACGCTGGTTAGCCTTGCGCGCAATGGATTGGATTATGCCTTTTTTGAGGTGCTTACACAGCGCATTGATAGCAGCCAGGGTGAGAAAAAGGCTGAGCTGGTTAAATTGCGTGAAAGATTGCTAGAGATTACCCATGAGATTGACCAGGCTTTGCAGCAGGCGAGAGAAGCAACCCGACAACTTTTAGATAGCATTGTCAAAGCACCCAATGTTGAAGAAGCTGTTCTGCAAAACCTTGGGGCAATAGACCAGTATTTTGTTGACCTTCTCGGGCAAGAGCTTGAGGCGGCGCGCAAGGCAGGCGACCTTGAGCGTAGCGTGAAGTTGCAGCAAATTATGGGTGTGATTGAAAAAGCCAGCGCACCCCCTCCAGAAATCGCTTTCATTGAGGAGCTTTTGGAGGCGGAGGACGAAGACACTCTAAAAGCCAAAGTTAAGGACAACGGACACCGCGTGACCCCCGAGTTTCTTCAAGTACTCAATGGCATCATCGCGCAAAGCGAGAATCAAAAACAGCCTGCCGAAATTGTTGACAAACTCAAAAAGATTTATCGGATGAGCTTGCGCGTCTCTATGCAGCAAAGCCTGAGCAAATGAGAAAAGCTGGGCAGCGGCGTTGATTGATTGCTGCCCGGCTTTTGGGTGAGCTTTGCATGGCAAGAGGCTCACTCTGGATGATTGTCCAATCTTAACCCGTACCCCCTGACAGTAACGATATACTGGTGCTCTTTGTCCAATTCTGCCAGCCGGTCGCGCAGGCGGCGTACCAGCGCATCCAGTGCCTGATCGGAGACACCGAGGGCGGCTTCATCTTCCCAGATAGTGGTAATCAGGTCATTGCGCGAAACAACCTGACCTGGTTGGTCGTAAAGCGTTTGCAATAATCGAAACTGGGGGACTGAAAGCGGGGGCAGGATTTCTTTCTGTCCAATCCACACGCGCCTGGAACGGGCATCCAGCCTGAGCCGACCGGCAACAGGAGGGCGTAATATCGCACCGGCTTCGATGGGCATGGTGGTGTCGGAGGAGATAAATGCAAAAGACTGTACCAAGGCAATCTGAATAAGATCACCGTCCTGCAAAACGACAGGTTCGCCAATCATTTTTCCGTTGTGGAAGGTGCCGTTTTTGCTGGCTAAGTCTTCCAGGATAACACCTGTGTCTTCCACGCTAAGTCGGGCGTGAAAGCGTGATACCTGGCGATCGGGTATCACAATTTCGCAGCTGGCATCTCGACCAATGGTGCTGAAATTACGAATGACAAAACGTTGACCGTTCAGAGGGCCTGTTTGCCCAATCAGAACTGGCTGTTCTGCCCCGTTGTCCTTCTTTCTCATGGAATTCCTCCTGCTTTCTTCTCTCTTTCAGTTATAATAATAGCAGAATATGATGTTTTTTGTGTGATGTATCACCCCGGGCATTTGCTGGAAAACCTTTTGCTGTGTTGCAATTTATGCGCCAAAAGTTACAGAGACCGGGGAAAGTTTTGAAGGTGTAGATTTGAGGAGAAGATAGTTGTCATGCCGGTCCCATTAAAGACCAGGGAAGTATTACGCGGTCGCTACCAGATACAGCGCATCATTGGGCAGGGGGGTATGGGATGCATCTATCTTGCCGATGACTTGCGGCTGGAAGGACGTCAGTGCGCCCTTAAAGAGGTGGAGATGGACCGCTCGCTCAGCGCCGATTTGATGCGTCAGGCGCGTGAGCAGTTTATGCGCGAGGCGACTGTGCTTGCACGGCTGGACCACCCCAATCTTCCTAAGGTCTCAGACTTTTTCTCCATTGGCAATCGCGATTATCTGGTGATGGATTTTGTTCCCGGAAAAGACCTGCGTACACTGATGCTGGAAGCCAAACAGGCAAACCGCTTTTTGCCTGAGACAGATGTTTTGAACTGGGCAAGCCAGCTTTGCGATGCGCTTCTCTATCTTCATAACCAAACGCCTCCCATTGTCCATCGGGATATTAAGCCCAGCAATCTAAAGCTGACTCCCAGCGGCATTCTCAAGCTGGTTGACTTTGGGCTGGTCAAGGTTCTTGCGCCTGGAGAGGTTACCATTACGATCTTACAGGGGCAGGGCACAGCCCTTTACACGCCATTGGAGCAATATGGCGGCGATACAGGACATACAGATATCCGTAGCGATATCTATGCGTTCTCGGCTACCCTGTATCACCTGTTGACCAATCAACCACCTGTTGTGGCACGGGAACGTTTTCTTAATCCGGATAGTCTGCCGTTGCCCACGCAGATTAACCCGAGTGTCAGCACGCGCACAGAGCGTGCTGTCCTGGCTGGTTTGAATTTGCATCCCAATGACAGACCGGAGAATGTTGAAAAATTCCGTGAGATGTTGTTTGGCAGTGCTGCTCCAATGCCCACGCACCCCCTGACCCGTCCCGTTGTGGTGCCGTCAGCTTTGCGAAAAACAACTGAGCAGGTTTTGCTCTGGTCAGCAGTTGCCTTAACAGCGCTGAGTCTGCTGGTTACGCTGCTTCAGTAAGGACATCATTTTTTGTATCTGTGCCATAACCAGCCTGCTCCCCAGCCAATTAGAACGCCGATGATGGCGGCAGCCAGTATACCTGCTTTGCCTGCCTGGTCGAGCCAGTAATTGCTGCCAGGCAAACCAAGTGCCAGGTAAAGGTATGCCAGCACCCCCCCAATGTTTGCCAGCAGCGCCCAGCGTATTGCCCAGAGGTCGAGGACAACCCGTCGACTGACGAAAAAGAGGCTTATAGCGCAGCCCCAGATCACAATCATTGTTGCCAGCCAATCACCGCCTGAGGGAGCGCGCTTTTTGCCCTCCTGTAAAGCTGCTACAGGGGTCGCGGTAGGGGTTTCGAACGGCGGCGTTAAGGTTGGCTGCGGGGTAGCAATGACAATCATTGTAGGTGCGATGACGGTGATGGCAGCCGCCTCACCTCCGGTGATATCTAATCGTAAAATCTCGGATGTCTGAGCAGGGTCGCTGGTAACGCGAATCTCCAGCACTCCAGGGCTATTGATGCGGAACGCCGCACGCGCAACACCTTTCTCTGTAAATGCTTCGATTTGTTCACTTCTGCCGGGTTCCGTGCCTGTGGAAAAGACAAAACGAACCAGCGTGCCATCTGGCACCGGGTTGCGGTTGTGGTCATAAATGATGCCGGTTTTGAGCGGTAGCGTATCTCCGACTTTGAACGTTGGCACCTGTGTAGGGGTTGGTGCTGGCGCTGTGGGGCTTGTCTCTGAAGTTGTAGGGGCAATGCTCTCGGCGGAAGGGATATCCAGGGAGATGGGGATAATCTGTTCTGGGTTGGGCGAAGTAATCACGGAGAGATCGTATCCCAGCCCGTTGACAGAGACCGGGGAATGCCCGGATGCATCCAGTTCCTGGAATAACAGTCTTGCGGCGATATCAATAAAAGGGGCTGTCTTACTGTACAACCCGTAGTATGCTGTCAGTTTGGATATATCTGTTGCATCAAGAAAATAAGGGGCATTGAGGGCAAAAGCGATTACGCGTTTGTTGCGCAACAGCTCAAAACGCTCCGAGAGAAGACGTTGCATTGCCAGTGATGAAGGGCGTTTGGCGTTGACTTTTTGGATGACGAAGACAACCCAGCTTGCACCTCGTAATTCATCCTCAATGGGTGGGGGGTTGGCGACACCATCCAGCATTTTGCTGACATCCTCAAAGGAAAAAGAGACCATTTGATATGCGGAAATTTGTCCGCCTGTCTGTGGACCATAAAGACGCAGGATTGTTTTTTGTAAACTATCTACTGCAACGGTATACTGTAGCTCGCATTGAGTGCATTGCCGTTCTGCGATTACGTCGGTGATAATCACGATTTTCTCGTTTCTCTCCGGCGAGTGCGGCAGGATGGCGTTTAACTCGCTGGCGGGAGGGTCAAGCAGAGTGGCGGCTTTTTGTGCAACCTCGAAGGTGATTTGTTGTGATGTGCCCACAGTTTCCAATGCTGCTGGTGAAGGGATGATATTTTCCAGAATAAAGTTCGGGTATAGCCGGTATTTCAAAACCAGCAGCCGTTCCACAGAGGCATCTACTCGCTGGGCAAACGCCGGGTCTTCGCGATATTTCTGGGCAAATGAATCCAGCGTTTTTACAATTGTGGTGTATTGGTCAGCGTCGCCAGAGGCAGTGAAGTTATCTAAGTATAAAAGGTCGTTTCCTGCCAGGAAGGCAGTGCGCGCTACCTGACGGGCGTCGAAGCTCTGTTCAGTGGGGTCGTAAAATCGGCGTACTGCCTGACTTCCCAGATTAAAGCTGACCATCACGCCGCCTTCCTGACGCCAGCTTGTCAGGTAAGGAAGTGCCATAAGCTGTTCGAGCGCTGAGGAGTCAAGGCTTACCGGGCGGGTTGTAACGCGAATGTTCCCCTGAAATCCCTGGTAGCGGATGTGTGAAACCAGTAGCCCATCGGCAGCCGCTTCGCGGGTTTCGGCTTTTCCAGTAACTGCAAAAAAGGGCTGTAGCTCAATCTGTTTGAGCTGTTCGAGCGAACGGCGTACGGTGGCGATTTCTTCGGATGGTGGACGGTCTGAACTTCCCATACCAGGAAAGTGTTTGGCAATTACCACCATCTTATTTTCGCTGCCAGTATGTATCCCCTGGATATAGGCTTTCCCCATTTCGCTTACCCAGTATGGGTCTCCGCCAAATGTGCGCGTTCCAAGCTCTTCGCTGCCTTTGGCGGGGTAAACGTCTAGCACATCGAGCGAAGGTCCGAGCAAAAAGTTGAACCCTAACGCACTCAGCTCCCTGCCCAGCACGGCCCCAACCTGTTTTGCCATTTCAGGCTGCCATGTAGCGCCGATAGCCATCAAGCTGGGGAGAGGCGTTAATCCGTTGATGATCTGGTCATAAGGGTATAGATCGCCTTCCTGAGAAATTGCGACGAAGAGGGGTACATAAACCGGGTTAGAAGGGTTTTCTTTAAGTGGGTCTTGTATTTGTGAAAGACTGCTTTTCCACTCAGCGGTTTGGATATCTGTGATCAAACGCTGTGCTTCTGGCAGCGTTTGGCTTGCCTCAGCGAAGTTGTCATTGGCGTTGGTGAGGATCACACCCCCGATATGCCGCCGGGCAATTAGATCATATATTTGAGAATTCTCCGCGACGTCCCTGCCCTTGAACGAAACCAAAAATAGCTGCCCAACGCGTTCTTCGGGTGTCATACGCTCCAGCAGTATTTTGGCTTTGAATTCGGGAGTATTTGTTTGCGGGTGAATATCTGCTTTTGTCAGGCGCGTTGAAGAGAGCGTTATCGCCAGAAGTGTAAGCAGTATCCAGAAGCGCAGAAAATATTTTGACATGCTCATGATAGCAGGTGGTGCAGTCTTTCCTGTATTACGGCGTGTCTTCTATTATACCTTTAGAATCTCAAGTGCTTTTTGGGGATCATCGGTGAAAATACCGTCAACATTGATAGACAACAGGCGGCGCATTTCGGCAATCTCGTTGACGGTCCATGCGTAAACTTTGCGTTTGAGGTGGTGTTGTCTCTGACAGAGCTTGTAGGTAGCGTCTTGGTGGAATACGTGCAGGAAGCCCGGTGCCGCTAAGCGCCCAAGCGCACCGCGTGCCAGCCATCCTCTTTTTCCTGGCAGTGCCAGGATGGCAACAACTGCTTGCGGAAGCACCTGGCGAATACGCACAAGGTTCAACAAGTTAAACGAGGAAAAAAGAACCCAGTCTAGCAGGGCATAGCGCGTTACAAGCGCGGCGACTTTTTCGGGCAAATGATCCAGCGGAGAAGAGTAATTGGTTAGTTCGATGTTGAGATATATCCTTCCACCAAACTGCTCCAACACTTCCGTCAGGGTGGGAATGCGCTCGGAGTGATAGTAGGGGGAGAAGAAGCTACCAGCATCCAGCCTGCGCAGTTCCTCCAGTGTGAGATTTTTGACTTTCCCCCTGCCGTTGCACGTTCGGTCAACGGAGGTATCATGGATGATTACCACCTCCCCATCTGCGCTGAGTTTTGCGTCCATTTCTATTGCGGGGGCTCCTTGTTCTTGCGCCATGCGGAAAGCCGCCAGAGTATTTTCTGGCGCGTGTGCCGACGCTCCGCGGTGGGCAAACACCAGCGGGTGGGGCAGATGGTAAATCTGATTCATAACTCTACAAAATACGCCTGTGCAGCGCGGTCGAGGATTTCGGGCGTCATGGCTGGCTCAATGGAGGCATAGCTGGCAATATCCAGAATGTGATCGCATAAATCGCGGGGATGAGAAGCGCGCAGTTTGCGGTTGCGTTTGATATACCATTCTTGAAGGAGATAAGCCAACCCCTGTTCGTTGTAGGGTATTTGCTTTGCTGCCGCCACACGTTTGAAAATCTCTCGATAATCATCAAAGGATGGGTCCGTGATTTCGATTTTGTGTCTCAGCCGTCTAAGAAATGCCTCATCGACCAGGTCTTTAGGTGGAAGGTTGGTTGAGAAGATGAGAAGAACATCAAAAGGCACCTCAAATTTGCGCCCGTTGTGTAGCGATAGGTAGTCAATGCGGTTTTCCAGCGGCACAATCCAGCGGTTGAGCAAATCCTGCGGGCGCACCTGTTGACGCCCAAAGTCATCAATGAGCAGAATCCCACCGTTGGCTTTCATCTGGAAAGGTGCTTCGTAGAATTTCAGGATGTCATCGTATACCAAATAAAGATCGTTGAGGGTCAGCTCTCCACCTGCCACGATGAAGGGGCGACGAATGCAGACCCAGCGCGGGTCGCGCCGTGTGCCAACCCGCAGCGTTTCACTGCCTTTTCTTGCCCCTTCGTCGTTTTGGGCAAGCTGATGGTTGACAGTGTCATAAAGTTTGATAACCTGCCCATCGACATAGACAGCATAGGGGATAAAAATGGTTTCGTCAAGGATCATGTTACCAATGGCGCGCGCAATACTGGTCTTTCCATTGCCCGGCGGTCCGTACATAAAAACGGACGCTCCTGAGTTGACGGCTGGTCCAAGGCGGTGAAAGGTTTTTTCGGATAGTACCAGGTTTGACAGTGTTTGCCGCATGATACGCTGAGACACAGTGAACCGCTTGCGTGCCTGATATTTGCAGGCGTTGTAATATACTTCCAGAGGGACGGGCGCCGGTCCGGCGTATTGGCTGCGTTCCAATGCCTCGCGGGCGCGGGCAATGCCTGCGCTTGTGATTGCATACTGGTATGCCCCTTCACCCAGCCCGGCTTGTTGGGCGGAGCGTACTTCTACCAGTTTTTCTCGTTTTAAGGCGTCCAGAATTTGGTCAACAATGCCAGTGAAAGGCAGGGTGATTTTCTCGGCAATCTTAAAGCCGCTCATATAGCCCTCAAAGTACAGCACCTTGAGAGCCAGGTCTTGCAGCCAGAGGAATGATAAGCCCGTATCCTCCACCTTTGCAATTGCCTTGGGGATATATGCCCCTCTACCCCCGGCTTCGGTATCAAAAGCTTGTGGTGCAGGTGTGTTAATCACCTTTCCCTCCCCGGAAAACTAAAATCAAAAGACACTTATCATTATAATTTACATGGAGGCGAATCACAACCGGGACTCTGATATAATCCATCGTATGAAAATCTCTGTTGTCATCCCGGTTTTCAATGAAGTCAATACCATTGACACTGTTTTGAAACGTGTGCAGGCAACTGGCATTGCGAGTGAGGTGATTTTGGTCAATGACGGCTCTGTGGATGGTACCGAACGCGTTTTACAGGCGTGGGAAGGAATAGATGGGGTGTGCATTGTGCATCACGCCCGCAATCTAGGAAAAGGCGCAGCCGTGCGCACCGGTATCCAGCGAGCAACTGGGGATATTATTATTATTCAGGATGCTGATCTTGAGTATGATCCGCGCGAATATCCTAACCTGCTGCGACCCATCCAGGAGGGGCTGGCAGATGTGGTGTATGGCTCGCGTTTTCTGGGTGGTGCTCGCCGCGTGACCATGTTCTGGCACATGGTAGCAAATAATCTGCTCACTTTTCTCACCAATATTTTGTATGACAGCATCCTCAGTGATATGGAGACAGGGTACAAAGTGTTTCGCCGCGAGGTGGTGAAGGATATTCCTTTACGCTCGCGGCGTTTTGAATTTGAACCTGAGTTTACTGCCAAGATTCTGAAGCGCAAAATCCGCATCTTTGAGGTACCGATTACCTTCAACCCCCGCGATTACTCTGAAGGCAAGAAGATTCGCCTGCGGGACGCCTTTGAAGCCCTCTGGGCGTTGTTTAAATACCGCTTTGTAGATTAGCGCGAAGGTTTTATATCTTTTACCTTAAGCTGAAGAGATGTGTTTCCCTGATAGGTGTTGGTCTCAAACGCATACAAGAGATCAACATATTCGGGCATTTTCTCTGCCCAATTGCCAAACCCAAAGGCGATGCCGTCGTAGGTGATTTTGTCATCACTGACGGTGAGGCGCAGATGCTCGCCCTGCTTGCCTACACTTCGTTTTGACCGCACCTTCAGGTTGCGCGAAACGAAGGAGACTTCGGGGTTTTTGTGTCCGCTAGGTTCTATCATACCAATGTAGTCAAGCAACTCGGGGCGCAACTCACACAGTGGAATTTCCATATCTGCCCTCAGGGTAGGGCGCAGCACGCGCCCATCTAGCTCGTTTGAGGCGATGGTCTTTAACTGCCGTTGCAGCTCATCCAGCCGATCATTGCGTGCATTGAACCCTGCTGCCATGGCATGACCGCCGTAGCGTTCAAGCAGGGGTGCACATTGGTCCAGCGCCCGCGTAATATGGAACTCGGGGATACTGCGGCATGAGGCGCGTGTTATCCCTTTTTCTGAATCCATGACGGCGACAATCGACGGGCGGTAGTAGTTTTCAACCAGTCTCGCGGCGACCAGCCCTACAACACCTTCATTGAAGTCCTCTTTGCTTTTACAAACAAAGAGAATGTGTTCCCCTTCGGCTTCCTTTGTCAGCATCTCCGCCTCGAGATACATCTGACGGGTCTTTTCCTGCCGCTCGCGGTTGAGATTATCCAATTTTTGCGCCAGTTGTCCTGCGGTCTCGGTTTCTGTGCACATCAGCAGATTAAAGGCGTCCAGGGCGGATTCGAGCCTTCCTGCGGCGTTGAGGCGCGGAGCGAGGATAAAACCTATGCTGTATGCATTGGCGCATGCCAGGTTGAGCGAGGCTGCCCCTGCCAGCGAGAACAACCCTTGCCGCCCACCCTGCCGTAGATGCTCCAATCCGGCGCGTACCAATGCCCGGTTTTCACCCTGCAAGGGCACAACATCTGCTACGGTGCCGATGGCTACCAGGTCTAGCCATTTGTTTAGCTCTTGACGGTCTTTCTCGATTTTGCTGTAGAGCGCTTCGACTAGTTTGTATGCCAGTCCTACGGCGGCTAAGTTCTTATCTGGGTAGGGGTCGTCGCTGCGTTTTTGACAGACGACTGCATCGGCGTCGGGGAGGATATTGCCGGGCTCATGGTGATCGGCAATGATAAAGCCCATCCCTTCCTCTTTGGCAAGGCGCACTTCGCTGGGGGAACGGATGCCGCAGTCCACGCTGATGACCAGCTTGACACCTGCCTGTGCCAGTTTCTTGACGGCCTGGCAGTTCAGCCCGTAACCTTCTTCAAACCGGTCGGGAATATAGGGGCTGACCTGCGCTCCCAGTTGCCGCAGGGCTTGCACCAACACTACGCTGGCGGTAACTCCATCAACATCGTAATCGCCATAAACGGCGATGGGTTCCTCATTTTGCACAGCCTGTAGCAAGCGCGCAACGGCTTTGTCCATGTCTGTTAGCAGAAAGGGATCATAGAGAGAGCCTTCAAGCTCGAGGTAATTGTATGCCTCCTCGACATCTCTTAGTCCGCGGTTGTACAGCAGGCGGCGCAGAACAGGGTGGAATTCCCCCAACGCGCTGTCAATATCTTCTGGAGGCGGGGGAGCGATTTCCCAGCGTTTTTCCAGATGATTACTCAATGTAGAACCTCGGCACGCGTGCCGCCTGGCCGGTTCCCACATCATAGTTGATGGTTCCCCAGGCTTCAGCGACTTCTTCTATGGTGATGCGATCATTGCCCTGCTGCCCGATCAGCACAACCTCATCGCCGACCTTTGCCTCTGGAACGCTATCCAATTGCAGCATACATTGATCCATGCATACTGTGCCTACCACAGGGACGCGTTTGCCGTGCACAAGGGCAAAGTTCCCCAAGCGGCGGCGAAACCCATCGGCATAGCCGATGGCTGTTGCGCCAATCAACTCTTCTTTGCTGGTGATGTAGCGGTGTGTGTAACTCACGCCATGCCCGGCTGGCAGGCGCTTTACTGAAGTCAGGCGGGTTTTCCAGGTCATTGCCGGGCGGAATGTGTCGGGTAACATGGCATCTTTTGAAGGGTGCAAGCCGTATGTGGCTACCCCGGCGCGTATCAGGTCAAAGCGGGCGCGTGGGTAATAAATTGTTGCGGCTGAATTGGCAGCGTGCACCCATTTGGGACGCAAGCCGCTTTGCTCCAGGTTTTGCACCATCTGGCAAAAGCGGTCGAGCTGCTGATTGGTTGTTGGCAGGGAAGGCTCATCGGCGCGGGCAAAGTGGGTGAACACCCCGTCTATTTCCAGCCCGGGCAGGGTATGCAGCCAGCGGATAAACGAAACGCCTTCTTCTGGAAAGATGCCCAGACGCCCCATACCGCTGTCAATTTTGACATGGATATGGAGCGGGATGCCTATTGCTTGCGCCTGAGTAGCATAAGTCTGGGCGCTTTGCGCATCAAAAACAGCCACATGAATCTGACGAGCAATTGCTTCCTGGATGAAAGAGGGACGGGTATACCCCATCACCAGAAGGTTACAGCTCACGCCAGACTGGTGCAGCTGAATAGCCTCTTCCAGTCTTGCCAGACCGCACCAGGTTGCGCCAGCCTGGACTGCGGCGCGCGCCACCTGTTCCATTCCATGACCGTAGCCATTGGCTTTAACCACAGCCATGACATTTGTTTTGCTGATTTGCAGTAGTTGTTGAATATTGTTTCGGATTGCCCCGAGGTCGATTTCCAGCCAGCTTGTACAGTTGTCAATATCCATTTGGAAGAAACTTTGCCTCCATTGCTCTATGATTGCGCGTTCATGGGTATAATCCAGGGGATGAAATTATCAACTGGGTTTGCGTTTGTACCGCCACTCATCGCTGGCGTACACTTTGTGAACAGATATCTGCGAGTTATTTTCACAGCTCTTATTTTACTTTTGATTTTGTGTCTTCGTCAAATTGTGATACCAAACAGTTTATTTTCTAATTCTGGCGGTGATGTTGTGAACAGAGTCTTGTGGGCGGGCAGTTTTGCACAGAAGGCGCTGCAGATAGAGATTGTGTGTGCGTGGGGGCTAACGATATGATGCAACCATTTTCATTTGAGGTTGTCGCGCGCCAGGGAAGTGCCCGGGCAGGTATTTTTCATACACCGCATGGTGATGTGTTGACTCCTGTCTTTGCCCCTGTGGGCACTCAGGCGACGGTCAAAGCTGTTACCCCGGCGCAACTGGAAGAAATAGGTGCTTCTCTGGTGCTTGCCAACACCTATCATCTGTTTCTGCGACCAGGTGCGGATCAGGTTGCAGAATTGGGCGGTCTGCATACTTTTATGGGGTGGGAACACCCGATCTTGACCGATTCGGGGGGCTTTCAGGTTTTTTCGTTAACTGGAATACGCAAAGTGGACGAAGATGGTGTTACCTTCAAAAGCCATATTGATGGTTCAGTTCAACGTCTGACGCCGGAGGTCTCCATTGCGGTTCAGGAAAAGCTGGGTGCGGATGTGATAATGGCTTTCGACGAGTGCGCCCCGCCGTATGAACGCGCCTATGTTGAAAAAGCGATGGAGCGTACCCATCGCTGGGCTGAACGCTGTTTACGGGCAAAGACCAGACAAGACCAAGCGCTTTTTGGCATTGTCCAGGGTGGGGTTTTCCCGGATCTGCGCCGCTATTCGGCGGAATACATTGCTTCGCTGGGCTTTCCCGGCAATGCCATTGGAGGATTGTCGGTTGGGGAGACCAAAGCCGAAATGTATGCTATGATTGAAGAGGTGAACGCTGTCCTTCCTGAAGACAAGCCGCGCTACCTGATGGGGGTTGGCACGCCAGAGGACTTGCTTAATGGCGTGGAGCGCGGGATTGATATTTTTGATTGTGTTCTTCCCACCCGTCTTGCCCGTCATCAATCTGCGATGACCTTTGCGGGACGGCTCAATCTGATGAATGCCTCTCACGCCAGGTCTTCTCAACCGATTGATCTCAATTGCACCTGTTATACCTGTCGGCATTTCAGCCGGGCTTATTTGCGCCACCTGATTGTTGCCAGAGAGATGCTGGCGGCTACGCTTTTATCAATTCATAACCTCCATACGTTGCTACAACTCATGCGCCTGGCGCGCCAGGCGATTATGGATGGCTGTTATGTGGAGTTTTGTGCAAAATTCCTTTCCGGGTACCAGTTGGGAGATTTCACTGAGGCGATATGAACATTTTTCAGGCGATTGTGTTGGGTATTGTTCAGGGCATCACTGAGTTCTTGCCCATATCCAGTTCGGCGCATCTTGTGCTGACACCTTACTTCTTTGGCTGGCAGATTCCAGAAGAGCAGATTTTTCCGTTTGATGTTTTGGTTCAACTAGGGACACTCATAGCAGTTATCCTGTACTTTCGCTGGGATGTTTTCCGCATTGCCGGTGCGTTTGTGCGCGGGGTGGTTGCTCGCCGCCCATTTGATGAAGCTGATTCGCGGCTTGGCTGGTTATTGATTTTGGCAACGTTGCCAGCAGGGGTTATCGGCATGTTGGTCAAGGATATGGTGGAGGCTGCTTTTCAGAGTGTGGCGGCAACAGCTTTTTTCCTCTTTGCCACGGCGGCATTGCTGGTGGCGGCCGAGTGGCTAGGGAAGCAGCGGCGCTCTTTTGAGTATATTGAGTGGAAAGATGCGCTATGGATGGGTTTTTTTCAGGCGCTTTCTGTTTTTCCCGGAATTTCGCGCTCTGGGGCGACCATCTCGGGTGGCGTTTTTCGTCATCTTGACCGTCCAGCGGCGGCGCGCTTTTCTTTCCTGATGTCTATCCCGGTGATGCTGGCGGCGGGTTTTGTGAGCGTAGTGGATTTGCTGAATGTACCAGGTTTGTTAAGTTTTTTACCTGTTTTGCTGGCTGGTGTTATCACCTCAGTGATTGTTGGGTATTTTTCCATTCACTGGCTATTGTCTTTTTTGAGAAAGCGTTCGCTACTGGTATTTGCTGTGTACTGTGCCTTGCTTGGGCTGGTGACCCTTTTAGTTTTCTACTTGTGAGCCGGGAGTTGATGTTTTGGCGGTAAGGGCATACTGTCTGTGCATTCTGATTGTCTCCGGGTGGCTTTTTCTATCGTCGTGCGTTGGTGTTCCCTCAACGACTGAATTGTCGCCTCCAGATGTCTGGCGTGTTGCTGTTGTTTCTCCATTGCGCTGGATGACCCCATATATGAATACATGCGTGCTCAAGCAACCGCATACTGCCATTGTCCTTGTTGAACCGCCATCCTCTGTACAATGTCTGTCGTTGGCGGATGTGTGTTTTTCGTGGGGGGAGGAGCAGCACCTGACAGCCAGTGTGTTTGACCTGGGGAAGGATGATTTGGTTTTTGTCGTACACTCTGAGAGTCCGGTTAACTCATTGACACAAGATGAACTTAACAGACTGTATTCTGGGCGTGTGAGAGTGTGGCAGGAGCTTGGGACAAATGCGCAGGGGAAAATAGGGGAGGTTGTTGTCTGGGCTGCTGCGCCCGAAACGGAGATGCGGCGTCTGGCAGATGCCTTGATCGGAGGAGTTCTCTTTGCGGATACGGGGATAGCGCCGGGCGCGGCTGCAATGCGGCAGGCGGTTGCTGAAAATCCACAGGCGTTGGGATATTTGCCGCGCCGTTGGCTGGATGCCTCGTTGAAGCCTGTACGTATCCCTGATGCACAGGATGTGGATTTGAGCTTGCCCATTTTGGCTGCTGTCCGCTCTGAGCCGCAGGGAAAAATGCGTGATTGGCTCTTGTGTTTGCAAGAAGCAGTTATCTCAGAAAAATAAGAGGGGGGTATTGCTTTCTGCTAGTGTAAAGCAAAGCATTCAGCGGCTCGCGCCCATCAACTCGAGCGTCTTCAATAACTCGCTAAACTTGATAGGCTTCAGCAAACAGGTATATGCCCCCTGACGGACGGATTCCACAATGTCACTTTGCCCTGCCTGCCCGGTAAAAGCCAGCACGGGAAGATCAGGGGTTATTTTGCGGATGATTTTGATGGCGTTGATACCGTCCAGCTTGGGCATGCGAATATCCATGATAATCGCATCCAGATTGCCGTCAATGGCTTTTAAGACGGCTTCGACGCCATCCAGGGCGGTTTCGGCTTCATAGCCAGATTCTGCCAGCTGATCGGCGAGATATTGCGCCAGCTCTTTTTCATCATCTACAACCAGAATTTTTGTCATTGTGCTGGTTTCCCGCTGCTTACAGCTTCAGTCTTCTGCTTGTTTTTGATCGCATCTTCGATTTCTTTGGTTAATTCCGAGAAAACAACCGGTTTGGTCAGTATGGTGACACCGAGATCCATTGCCTGTGACATATAACCACGTCCTACGTACCCCGTCAGACCAATAATGGGCACCTTTGGAGACACTTTTCGTAATACGCGCACTACCTGAATGCCATCCAGACCGGGCATGAGCATATCCAGCAGGATGACATCAAACGTCTGTTCTGCTGCCATCACAATAGCGTCAGCGCCGTTGTCAATTGTTTTGACACTATAACCAGCATCAGTAAGTTCTTCGGTCAGAAAGTTGAGCAGGTTCGTATCATCGTCAATTATCAGCACTTTGATCATTCTGCGTAACCCTTCTTCTTTGCCAAGGCAGCTACCTCAATAGTGCGGCTGGGGGCGCCTGTTTGCTTTTGGAAATGCTCCACTTTGGCAAGTTGCCCATCTTATGATCATATTGTATCATTTTATTTTCAAAACTCAACTATATTATATATCCTTTGGCAAGAGTGTAAATAGCTTGTTCGAGAGTTCGTGAATTTCACAAAGCCTTTCAGTTTATTGCCTGGTGTTGCGCTCTTGTGTGGTGGAAGTCTTACGGCGGGCGGCAGCCGATCTTGCTGTTCGGCTGCAAATTCACCAGATGAATGTGTTACAATGAGCGGGAATGCAGGCTTTTTAGACAGCATCAGAGTATTTTGGCTTTGCGTTGTGGTTGATTTGATTGTGCCCTTGATGCTTTGTTTTGAAAAGGGATGCAAATGGCGAAGTTGATTGCTTTGCTGGTGCTTACGGGGATATGGTTGTCGCCTTTGTTGTTGCATTTCATCCGCGATATCAAAACGCCGTTGCGGGTATTGTGGAATGTTTCGTTCCTTTTTGTCTTTCCGCTTTTGTTTGTTTTTGCGGTTCTTATTGGGCTGATTTTGACGACCTGGCGCAATGGTATTGATTCCTCTTCTTTTGGGCAGTATATTGCTGTTTCATCGGGCGCCTTTGCTGATTGGTTTGCTTACTGGTTCACGCTACCATTTCTATTGTTTGCTGTTGGCAACATCGTTGATCTGATCTTTCCCAAAAAGCATATTCAGGGCTGTTTGCCAGAAGTGCTGACGCTGCTGCTTTGTCTGTTTGGTGTGCTCTGGCTGCCAGCGTGGTTGACTGGTATGGGGGTCAGTGATGTTTTGTTCAACCGCGTTGTGCTTTTTGATCCTTTTTCTTCCCCGTTGCGCTTTTCCGCCCTGTGGGGCAGGATAAACAGCATGATCTTTACTTACACCGGTTTGGAGCGCTGGTCGAGCGTTTTCACAGGGTTGATTCTATATGGCGGGTTCTTTCAGGGGTTTGAGTACCTTATTCGCATGGGGGGCAAGGTAAAGTCCTCGTGGGAGCAGTTCTTGACGCTCTGATTGGGTATAATCAGTGTAAAAGATGAATACACTTCGCAACTATATACATCAGTTGGATAAGGATGGCGCGCTGATCCGAGTCAGGGAAGCCATTTCTGTCAACCATGAGATTGCTGGGGTGCTTAAGCGGCTGGAACCTTCTGCGGTGTTGTTTGAGAATGTGGTCGGTTTTCCATACCCGGTGGCTGGCAACCTGTTCTGCACCAAAGCGTCCTTTGCGGCGTATTTTGGTTTTCCGGTGGCTGAGATTATCCCCAATCTGATTCGGGCAATTGACCACCCATTGCCCTGTGAGGTAGCCCCTTCCGCGCCCTGTCAGGAGGTGGTTGATACCAGCCCCGACCTTGACAGTTTCCCCATCCTGTATCATTGTGAAAGAGACGGTGGCAGGTATATTACCTCTGGTGTTGTGATTGCCAGACACCCGCGTTATGGTCAAAACCTTGACTTTCACCGCATGATGCAGATTTCAAAAACGGAGATGGCAGTACGTGTGGTTAGTTCGCGCCATTTTGACGCGTTTCTCAAAGAACAGGGTGAACTGGAAGTAGCGGTTTGCATTGGTGTTTCTCCGAATGTGCTGGCTGCCGCGGCTACATCGGTTGCGCTGGGGGTGGATGAGATGGAGATTGCCAATGCCCTTCAAGCAGTTCGTCTAGTTCAAGCCAAAACTGTGAACTTGCTGGTGCCGGCAGAAGCTGAGTTTATCCTTGAGGGAAAGGTGTATCTGAATCGTTTACATGCAGAGGGTCCATTTGTGGATTTAACAGAAACATACGATGTTATTCGCCAGCAGCCTGTATTTGTGTTGCAGGCAGTAACACACCGCAAAGATGCTATCTGGCATGCACTTCTGCCGGGCGGACTGGAACATAAATTGCTGATGGGGATGCCGCGCGAACCTACCATCTTTAGGAAGGTCAATGAAGTGGTACGCTGTCTGGATGTGTATATCAACCCGGGCGGATGCTCCTGGTTACATGCCATTGTCCAGATTGATAAACAGGCGGAAGATGATGGCAAGAAAGCAATTGAGGCGGCTTTTGCGGGTCATCGCTCGTGCAAACATGTTTTTGTGGTGGACAAGGATATTGATATTTACGATCCGCTTGCCGTTGAATGGGCAATGGCAACGCGTTTTCAGGGTGACCGCGATCTGGTTGTCAAGGAGCGTGAAGCGGGCTCCAGTCTTGACCCCAGCGCTGATGCCGATACGTACCTGACCACCCGTGTTGGCTTTGATCTTACCAAGCCACTTAAGACCGCGGGCAAGGATTTTGATAAGGCTGCTTTTCCGCAGGTAGATATCCACCGGTTTTTACCATGAAACTTACAGCCGAAGAGCAGGATATGTTACAAGGCGCATACGGTCGCGCGGTGCAGAAAGCCATGCAGATACTGGTCGCTTTAGGCACAATTTATGAGGCGGAGGCGATGGTTGCGGTCAGTTCTGTGCAGGTGGCAGGGGTTAGTTATGATAATCTTGGTGAGGCGGGACTGGAATTTCTTGAGGAAATGGCAGGCGGTGGGGGAAAAGTGCGTGTCCTCACCACGCTTAATCCGGCTGGCATGGATATCGAAAACTGGCAAGCCATGGGAATTGATCCCGTTTTTGCTGCGCAGCAGCAGCGAGTGATAGATGCTTTTACGCGTATGGGTATCATCCCCACCTGCTCGTGCACGCCCTATCTGTTTGGCAACACCCCTCTTTTTGGTGAGCATATTGCCTGGTCCGAAAGCAGCGCGGTTTGCTATGCTAATTCGGTATTGGGAGCGCGTTCTAACCGTGAGGGCGGTCCGAGTGCGCTGGCGGCTGCGATTACCGGGCGTACACCCTGTTATGGTTTTCATCTCGAACAAAAGCGTTATCCCACCATCACCTTTGATATCAAAGTACCCATTTCGGGAACATACGCGTTTGGTGTGCTGGGGAAGGTGGTTGGCGACTGGATGGAATCGTGTTCTCCCAAACCTGTTCCTTATCTGATGGGTGTCTCTTCGGCTTCTCTGGAGGAACTCAAGTCACTGTCTGCCAGTATCGCCACGTATGGTGGGGCGGCGCTGTTTCATATTCCTGGCGTCACCCCAGAAGCATCCTGCTTTTCTCCTCCGGAGGAGAAGATTGTCATCACGAGGGATGATCTTGCGCGGGCAGCCGAGTCGTTGAATGATGTTGGCGAAGAGCAAGTTGATTTTATCAGTCTGGGTTGCCCGCACCTCTCGCTGCGCGAGGTAGCCCGCATTGCCGAATTACTGGCAGGCAGGCGGGTTCGCAAAACTTTTTGGATTACCACCTCGCGTCCGGTCAAACGGATTGCTGATAGCATGGGCTATACACGCGTTATTGAGGAAGCCGGAGCGATTTTTGCTGTGGATACCTGTTGTGTGGTTGCACCGATCAAGGGGCGCTTTCGTGCGCTAGCAACCGATAGCGCCAAAGCCTGTTTTTATGCTACTGCTAAAAACGGCTTTAAAACGCGCCTGTTGCCCTTTGATCGGGTAGTTGAAGAGGCGTTGCTATGAAACTGCGCGGCAGGACAATTTTTCCGGGGTGTGTGAAGGGCGAGGCGCTGGTTACTTTACAGGGCATCTCTTTTTTTGGCGGGGTTGATCCTGCCACAGGGGAGATTGTCGAAAAGGGGCATGAGCTGGAAGGGAAATCTGTTGCGGGAAAGGTGCTGGTGTTTCCCAGCGGCAAAGGCTCGACGGTGGGCTCTTATACGCTGTATCGGCTCAAGAAAAATGGCATGGCGCCGCTCGCCGTGATCAATGCCGAGTGTGAGACGATTACTGCTGTGGGATGTATCATTGCTGAGATACCCTGCATAGACCGCATCCCCATCAACCGTTTGCAGACGGGGTGTAGCGTTGTTGTGGATGCACGGCATGGAGAGGTGGAAGTGATTGATGCCACTCGGGAGTGAACTTTCTGCCAGCGCAGTGGCGCACCCAAACATTGCATTTATCAAATACTGGGGGGATCGAGATAGCGCACTGCACCTGCCTGCCAATGGCTCTATTTCCATGAATCTTGGGGATTTGGCCACACGCACGCGGGTTGTGTTTGATTCTTCGATGCGGTCGGATGAGCTGTTCTTGAACGGTGTACTTCAGAGCGGTGCGGCTGTTGAACGGGTGCGGCGTTTTCTGGATATTGTTCGCTCTTTGGCGGGGCAGTTTATTTGTGCGCGTGTTGAAAGTGAGAACAATTTTCCTGCCGGGGCTGGGCTGGCTTCGTCTGCTTCTGCCTATGCGGCGCTGGCGCTGGCAGCTTCGCATGCGCTGGGGTTGCGTCTTTCGGAAATAGAGCTTTCGCGTCTGGCGCGCAGAGGGTCGGGGTCCGCCTGCCGTTCTGTGCCCGGCGGTTTTGTTGAGTGGCAGGCGGGGAGTAATGATTTGGATTGTTATGCTTTTTGCATTGCCCCACCCAAACACTGGGCGTTGGTGGATTGTATTGTCTTGCTTGATACAGCGCAAAAGGAAGTTGGCTCACTGCAAGGGCACGTCCTTGCTGCCACCAGCCCGTTGCAGGCGGCAAGACTGGCAGATGCCCCGCGCCGTTTGGAGCTTTGCCGCCAGGCTGTCTTAAGCCGCGATTTTACAAGTCTGGCGGAAATCATTGAGCTTGACAGCCATCTAATGCATGCGGTCATGATGACTTCTGCGCCCAGTCTGTTGTACTGGCAGCCTGCCACTTTGCAGGTGATGAAATCAGTAATTGGTTGGCGGCGGGATGGTTTGCCGGTCTGTTACACCATAGACGCTGGCGCCAATGTGCATGTGATTTGTGAAGCTGACAATGCCGCGCAGGTTCGAAAATTGCTTGGCGCGCTGGAGGGGGTTGTGGATGTGCTTTGCTCCTCTGTGGGCGGTGCGGTACGCCTGGTGGAGTGATTGGAAACTTGTTTCCCCTTTAAACAACGTTATAATAGTGATAGATTAACCTATTGGTAAAAACATTTTTGAAAGAGAAACTTCATGACAGCGAGTCCGTTTATCACCATTTTAGAGTTTGTGCTGGCACTTGGCGTGCTTGCTTTTTTGCACGAGATGGGGCATTTTTTGCTTGCCCGTTTATTCAAGATTGAGGTGGAAGAATTTGGTATTGGCTTGCCTCTGACGCCCCAAACCCGTCTGCGCCTTTTCAAGCTGTGGGGCACAGAATTTTCCCTGAATCCCATTCCTTTTGGAGCGTTTGTGCGCCCCAAAGGAGAGAACAACCCGGATATCCCCGGAGGTCTTGCGGCTGCTAAACCTGCGGTGCGCCTGGCGGTTCTGTTTGGGGGGTCAGCGATGAATCTGCTGGTGGGGGTATTGTTGTTTAGCGTTGTCTTTGCCCGCACCGGTATCCCGGATTTAAAGACAGTGGCAATTGTGGATGTCAACCCGGGTTCACCGGCTGCGGCAGCTGGGCTTGCGCCAGGCGATGTGATTGTTGCGATTAATGGCGAGTCTGTGGATGGGATGAGCAGGCTGGCTTCCCTTGTTCAGTTGAATCTGGGTGAGGAGGTTGTCATCCAATATCAGCGCGGTGGTGAACTGTTGACCACGCGTGCTGTGCCGCGCATTAAGCCGCCCCCAAATGAAGGTTCGCTGGGTATTATGATGACTAACCCTATCCGTCAGGTGAACTGGCTGCAAGCATTGCCGTTTGCTGGTTATTACTGCTATGAACAGGCGCGCCAGTTGTTTCTTTTGCCAGGGCGTCTGTTGCGCGGGCAAATTGACCCGGCACATGCACGTGTGGTTGGGCCGGTTGGTATGTATGGTATTTACCAGCAGGTGCGCCAGCAGGATGAGGAGGTTGAATCGCAACCTGGCGAGCATGCACCCGCAGTCAGCACGCTGAGTTTTATTGCTCTCATCTCTCTTGCGCTGGGTTTGACCAATCTGCTGCCGTTGCCTGCATTGGATGGAGGGCGTATTCTGTTTGTTTTGCCTGAAATTATTATCCGCCGCAGGGTGCCGGCGCAGTATGAAAATTTTGTTCACATGATTGGGTTTGTTGCTCTGATTACCCTCCTGGTGTATATTACCGCTCAGGATATCATCAACCCGGTTGTTTTGCCATGAATTGAAAGGTTTCCATGTCTGATAACGCGTATTCCAAAAAACCCGTGCCTTACCAGCAAATTATTGAGGCATTGTTGGATGAGAATCATCCTTTTCCCCCCAAGTATTTGCATCGTTTTTCGGATATCAGCCCTGAGTTTTTGGGGGCGTTGAAAGAGTGCTGGACAAAGATTAACCCAGACCGCCGCGCCGGTTTGCTTTCCGATCTTGAAGATTTATCTGATGCGGATACGCTGTGCAGTTTTAATGATCTGGGGCGCTTTGCGCTTGCCGATAGCGACCCGCGTGTGCGCGCAGTTGCCACGCGTTTGCTCTGGCAGGCGGGAGATAAAAGCCTGGTGCCGGTCTTTCTGCGTATGGCGCATACGGATGAAGATGAGGTGGTGCGTGCCGCAGTGGTCTCGGCGCTGGGTGAGTATGTGTATATGGGCGAGCTTGATGAGCTGCCAGCCAAGATGCTCCAGAATATAGAGGATGAACTGATTGCGATTTACCGCGGGAGTGATACCCCATTGGTACGCAGGCGGGCGCTGGAGTCGCTGGGATTCTCGAGCCGCGAGGAGGTGGAGGGATTTATCCGTTCAGCAATTAAGATGGATTCCCCCTGGCGCGCCAGCGCTTTGTTTGCCATGGGGCGATCTGCGGATCAGCAGTGGGAGCAGAGCGTCCTGGAGATGATTGACGACCCTGATCTGGAGGTGCAGTTTGAAGCGGTGCGCGCTGCGGGTGAATTGGAAATCAGAAAAGCGCGCCAGCCTATCATTTCTCTGCTTGAGGAACATGACGACCTGGATGAGGGTGTGCGCTATGCGGCTATCTGGTCGCTTTCGCAGATAGGGGGTGAAGGTGTGCGTGAGTTACTGGAGAGACTCCTGGAAGAAGCCGATGAGGAAGAAGAGGTGGAACACTTAGAAAACGCGCTGGATAATCTCTCGTTCACAGAGGGCGGCGGTTTCTTCAACATGTTTGATTTTGATCTTGATGATAGTGACGAGGATGATATAGAAGATGCGTGAAGTGCAAAAACAACGCCTTCATGCAATTGTTGAAGGACGTGTTCAGGGGGTTGGGTTTCGCCATTTTGTCCTTGAACAGGCGGCTGCGCTTGACCTGACCGGCTGGGTGCGCAACACGTGGCGTGGGCAGGTGGAGGTGGTCGCCGAAGGCGATCGTTCTGCGCTGGAGCAATTGCTGCAAGCCTTACGGCATGGACCGCGCATGGCGTATGTTACCACCGTGTTGCCGGAATGGAGCGAAGCCAGTGGGGAGTTCACCGGCTTCAAAGTTGCCTCTTAGATAGAGGTCAGGACTCGCCTTCCCTCTCCGCCATCAAACGCGCTTTTTGCCATGGGGGCACATTGGCTTCCTCTGCCAGCAGCGCCTTGAGGTCAAAAAGCTGATCGCGCAGCAGCGCGGCGCGTTCAAACTCCAGGTCTTTTGCGGCTTGCTTCATTTGCTTTTCGATCTCTGCAATCATACGCCGCAGTTCATTGAGGGGTGGAGTGCCCTTCGCCTCTCCAGCGCGATAGGTTGCCTGCCCTTCGGCTACAGCGTGAGCCACTCCCAGCCGCTCGGTGAGGTCGTGTACTGCTTTGAAGATGCTGACCGGTTCGATATGGTGTTTCTGGTTGTATGCTATCTGTTTGGCGCGGCGGCGGTTGGTTTCATCAATGGCGCGGCGCATGGATTCAGTGATGACGTCGGCGTACATGATGACCTTGCCATTGACGTTACGGGCCGCTCGACCGATGGTCTGTATCAGTGCTGTCTCTGAGCGCAAGAAGCCTTCCTTGTCTGCATCCAGAATGGCTACCAGAGAAACCTCTGGCAGATCAAGACCTTCACGCAGCAGGTTGATACCGACAATCACATCAAATACACCCCGTCGCAAGTCGCGCAGCAATCCCACTCGTTCAAGCGTTTCGACTTCGGAGTGGAGGTAATGGACCTTGATGCCAGCTTCCATCAGATACTCGGATAGGTCTTCTGCCATGCGTTTGGTGAGTGTGGTAACCAGAACGCGCTCACCTTTTTCGGTTCGCCGACGAATTTCGACCATCAGGTCATCAATTTGCCCCTGCGTTGGGCGTACGTCAACCTCGGGGTCAACCAGCCCGGTGGGGCGGATGATTTGCTCGGTGATTTGTTCGGCTTTTTTAAGCTCATAGGGTCCTGGAGTTGCGGAAGTGTAAATGGTGTAGCCCATGTGCTGCTCAAACTCTTCAAAGGTCAGTGGACGGTTATCCAGCGCGGATGGCAAGCGAAAACCGTAATCTACCAGCATCTGTTTACGCGATCGGTCGCCGTTGTACATGCCGCGTATCTGTGGTATGGTCATGTGAGATTCATCAATGAATAATAGATAATCACTGGGCAGGTAATCAATCAATGTCCAGGGCGGGGAACCGGCGGGGCGCTGATCGAGATGGCGGGAGTAGTTTTCGATGCCGGAGCAGTAGCCTACTTCTTTGAGCATTTCGATATCATAACGTGTACGCTGCTCCAATCGCTGCGCCTCAAGCAGCCGATCTTCTGCCTTGAGCTGTGCCAGGCGTTCTTCAAGTTCGTCTTCAATATCCTGAATCGCTTTCTTCAGGCGATCCTCCACAGTGATATAGTGTTTGGCAGGGAAGATGTCAATTTCCCGAGGTTGATCATACACCTCGCCGGTGAGAGGGTTCAAAATAGTGATCCGCTCGACTTCGTCACCAAAAAAGGAAATGCGGTAGGCACGATGATCTTCGTATGCGGGATGGATTTCCAGCACTTCACCGCGCACACGAAAGACACCCGGGCGCAACTCGAAGTCATTGCGCTGATATTGTTCCTCGACCAGCTGGCGCAGAAGTGCATTGCGGCGATATACCTCACCCTGTTTGAGGTGTATCACCACATTTCCGTAAGCCTCGGGGCTGCCAAGCCCATAGATGCAGGACACCGAAGCAACGATAATCACATCGCGGCGCGACATTAATGCGGTAGTTGCAGCCAGCCGCAAGCGCTCAATTTCCTCGTTGATCTCGGTTTCTTTCTCTATGTATAGATCACGCTGGGGCACATAGGCTTCCGGCTGATAATAGTCATAGTAGGAAACGAAGTACTCAACGGCATTATTGGGGAAGAACTCGCGAAACTCGGCGTATAGCTGTGCAGCCAGGGTTTTATTGTGTGCCATGACCAGAGCCGGTTTTTGTACTCTGGCAATCACGTTTGCCATGGCGAATGTTTTGCCCGTGCCAGTTGCGCCAAGCAGTACCTGATGGCGGTAACCGCGCTGGATGCCCTGAACAAGCGCTTCAATCGCCTCTGGTTGGTCGCCGGTGGGCTGGTAGGGTGCCTTTAGCTCGAAATCCATGCATTTCCTTGTGTTTTGTGGAGAGTGTGTTGCCTCCTGGCGGGAAGGTTATGGCGATAGCGGATAGGGAGGGAAACTGCCCTCGGGGGCGTACCAATCACCAGGGTCAATGCCGCTAACAGCTTCCCCAGGTTTTACCTCTACCTCTATAAGTTTTGAAGCAGCACATCCATATACGTATCCGCATAACGTTGCTTCTGTGTAGCCTGCTGCTCCGCTGGGCAGTTGCGATCCGGTTTCCGGTGTCAGATATGTTACCACCCAGTATTTTCCTGGTGGGAGGTTGTCTATCTGGTAAGTGGAGTCGTTGACTTGTGTGTTAGTAGAAAACCAGATCCCGTTAGGCTGCCCGTTTTCAAGTTGGAAGGCGATGACCGTCTGTGGAGGGATGAACTCACTGGGATAAGACAGTTTTCCGCTGATTGAGCCTGGTAGAACCTGTGGCGGCTGTGTCGGCGGCGGAGTATCGCTGGGCAATGGGACAAATGAAGTCGGTGCCGGTAAGGCTGCCTGCTGGGTTGCCTGCAGAGCGTCTACAGTGGCTTTGACCTGCTCTGCAACCACAGTGGCTTTAACCTGCTCTGCAACTACAGTGGCTTGCTGGTTGGCTTGGGCGCCAAGCGAACAGGCTAGGGTGGTCAGGATGATAACAGTTATGATCAATAAAATTACCGGTAATTGTTTGGGGTTCATAGGTACTCCTATAAGAAAGTTTTTAGCGGGTTGGTGGCGTCATGGCTGGCAATCATATCCCTGACTGTACTGGTATAGTATATCGCGCAATTGCAGCTGTTTGTCTTTTTCGTACAGATGATACAGTTCGGCGTTGGTCAGATTGCCGTTTTGCAGGGCATTGGCGTATTTCAGATGATAGGAAAGCAAATCCAGAAATGCTTTGTGCACTTCTTTCATACAAGAAGGGACACTCTCGCTTTCCTCTTCGTTATAGAGTTGCTGCGCATAGCTAATGTCCTGTTGAAGGTCACCCTGGCTGGCGGCAAAATAGGAAATGCTCTGGTGTAACCTCCAGCGCTCGATGCGCTGGCTGACTTTAAGCAGGTATTGCTCTGCCTCAGCGCAATTGCAGTTCGAAGACAGGCTGATCCATCCGCCCTGGTAGGCAAGGAAGGCTATGATTCCTGCGCTAATAAGAATCAGTGCGGAGATGGCAATACCAATCCGTCCGGGCTTTTGTTGTTTGCTCTTTGCCAGCATGTTAGGCTGTGCTGGTATTGGCAGGGGACTGGCGGCGCTGATCGCTGAAGCCGTTTGTGGTTTTTCTAGCTCAACGGGCGTTGGCTCGGCTGGGCTGGTGTTCTCTGAGGTGGAAACAATGGCGATTGTTTCTGTTGGCTGGGTGGCGGTGACAGGGGGTGACTGTGCTGTGGCTGCTGGCTGTGACGGTGCTTCTTGTCTGGCAGTAGCGCTTTGGCGGATGGCGGACATCTTTTGCTTTGCCAGTGCACTGTTGGGGTTGATTTTTAACAGCCCTTCCAAGGCAATCCAGCGATCGCGGTCATTTGGCAGCGTTTCAATAAACCACGCCCATGCCTTTTCGTCATAAGGATTTTGCAACAGAATTTCCTTAAGCAGCTGACGCGCTCGATCCTTTTCCCCATTTTTGATCAGTGTAATTGCCTGCCTCAGATTTTCTCTGGCTGGTGTGGATGACATGTTGCTATTATAGCTGAGAGCACTTCCAAAAGGGGCTCTTTCCAGTTTTCATGTTCAACAGGCATCCAGTATGCATTTTTACCGCTGCGTACTCCTAAGCCAATTTCCGGAAGGTTGCGCGAGCTGATCCCTTCTGGCAGGGGCGGGAAGCGCAGCACAATTTGGTTGCCTTCCAGAGATACAGACGCCAACCCTGCCTGTTCGGCGCGCATTTTTAACCGCATTTCATAGAATAGATTGCGCACGGATTCGGGCGGTTCGCCAAACCGATCGGAGAATTCGTCTTCCAGGGTTTTGAGTTCTTCCTCACTGTTTAGATTGGCAATGCGGCGGTAGAGGCGCAGGCGGAGGTTTTGATCGGGTATATAGTCAACGGGCAGTCCGACTGCCAGCGGCAGTTCAACACTGACTGGCAGGCGGATTTCACGTGGCTGTCGCGAGGTTGGCTCATCTTTTATTCCTTGAGCAAGACGCAGTGTGTGGACTGCCTGCGCCAGCAGGCTGGTGTATAGATGAAAGCCGACAGCTGCGATGTAGCCGTGTTGGCGGGTTCCCAGCATTTCTCCTGCGCCGCGCATTTCGAGATCGCGCATAGCAATGGAATATCCTGCGCCAAGCTGAGTGTTTTCCGCAATCACTTCCAGCCGTTCCTGCCCTTCTGGCGTGGGGGCTTTGTTTCTGTGGCGGAAGAAATAAGCATAGGCACGTTGGGCACTGCGCCCCACCCGTCCGCGCAGCTGGTAGAGTTGCGCCAGCCCGAAGGTGTCGCCGCGGTCAACAATCAACGTGTTGGCGTTGGGGATATCCAGCCCCGATTCGATAATTGAGGTGCACAATAAGACGTCAATTTCGGCGCGGCTGAAGCGGTGCATGACCGATGAGAGCTCTGCTTCTGGCATTTGCCCATGTGCGATGGCAATGCGCGCCTCGGGTATCAGCAACTGAAGGTGCTTTTTCATGGCTTCGATGGTCTGGACACGATTATGGACAAAAAAGACCTGCCCGCCACGTTCCAATTCGCGCAGAATCGCTTGGCGTACCAGGCGCGGTGAGTATGGCCCGATGTGGGTGCTGATGGGTAACCGCTCTTCGGGAGGGGTGTTGATGATGGAGATATCGCGCACCCCGCTCAGCGCCATGTAAAGGGTACGCGGGATAGGGGTAGCGGTCAGGGTGAGCACATCTAACTCAGTACGCAGTTTTTTGAAGTGCTCTTTGTGTGTTACGCCAAAGCGCTGCTCCTCATCAATGATGACCAGCCCAAGGTCTTTGAATTGCACATCTGGTTGCAGCAGGCGGTGTGTTCCGATAATAATATCCACACTGCCGTTTGCTACCCGGGCGATAATCTCTTCCTGTTCTTTGGGGCTGCGAAAGCGCGAAAGCATTTCCACCTGTACTGGGAAGGGGGTCAGACGCTCGGAGAAGGTTTCATAATGCTGTTGTGCCAGCACGGTCGTAGGCACCAGAACAGCCACCTGTTTGCCATCCATGACGGCTTTGAAAGCTGCCCGCAGGGCAACCTCGGTTTTTCCATACCCAACGTCGCCGCATAGCAAACGGTCCATGGGGCGGTGGCTTTCCATGTCCCTTTTTACTTCCTGTATCGCCCGTGCCTGATCGGGGGTTTCAATGTAGGGGAAACTGGCTTCAAGCTCCTGTTGCCAGGCAGTATCTGGGCTAAAACGGTGACCCTGAGCGATTTGCCTTTGGGCGTACAGTTCAAGCAGATCGCGCGCCACCCGCAGCACTTCCTCGCGCACACGTTGTTTTGTGCTTGGCCATTCCTGTGTTCCCAGCCGGGTTGGGGTAGGCGGTGTGGCGTCTGGCCCAATGTAACGAGAGAGGCGGTCTGCCTGGTGCACAGGGATAAAAATCTGCGTGCCGGAGTCATATTCCACGCATAGAAATTCGCGTTCGCTGCCCTCGGTAACCCGTTGTACCAGCCCGGTGAATCTCCCGATGCCATAATCAATGTGGACGACCCAGTCCCCCGGTTTTAAATCAGCGTAGATTGCCTCGGGTGCTTCGGCGCCCAGATGCACGCGCGCCCGTGAAACAGGTTTCTCCCAACCAAAGATTTCGCCATCGGTCAACAGATGGTATTGTTTGCCATCGCCTGTCGAAAGTGTCCAACCTTCGGCGAGAGAACCCTCTATGAATGTTACACCACCGTTGAGAGTTTGCCCGACCAGCCTTTCTGCCCACAGTTCGCGCAGGCGCGCTACCTGCCTGGATACCAGCACAACCGGGTGGTTTTGCCGACAGGATTGTAGCAGGTCGTTCATCAGGTTCTTAAGCTGGCCGCCATAACGTGCGCCAGCGGTAAAGTGGGATGCCAGATCGCTTTCTTCCTGACTGGCAGATTGCCCAAGCTCAAACCAGATGTGCTGGCTGATGGTGTCCTGCAGTTCGGACCATGAGATGTAAGGAATAGGGAAAGTTTCAGGGATGATGCCTTCTTCCACACTATCCCGCCGCATCGAGACAGCTTGCTCTTCGATTTCAGAAGCGGAGGTCTGGCAGTGATCCAGGTTATCAATGATGATAATGCTGCCGCGTGGGAGGTAGTCCAGCAGAGTGGCAGGCATGGCGTGAACCAGTGGAAGATAGAATTCATCTTCAGCCTGACCGGGCAAGAGCGTAGCGGCGGCTTTTCCGGGCAGGATTTCGCGGGCGGGTGTAATCATCACCTGTTCCAGGTTGCGGACGCGGCGCTGTGTGGCAGGGTCAAACTGGCGGATTGTCTCGATTTCATTGCCGAAAAACTCGAAGCGGGCGGGAAAAGGGTCGGGGGGAGACCAGATGTCCAGGATGCCGCCGCGACGCGAAAATTGTCCCGGCTCAAGGACAATATCTGCTGTTTGGTAGCCAATATCCACCCAATCACGTTGCAGGGCTTCGGGCTGGATAGACTGACCAATTTTAAGCAATTTGCAGCTGAGCAGAAAATCGCGGCGCGGCAGTGTGCGGGTCATAAGTGCCCGCAGTGAGGTAACTATCAGGGGTGCTTTTGGCAGTTTAGGTAGCGAGGGAAGATGATAGGTGCACAGCGCTGAGAGACATTGAATGCGGCTGCGGCGGGTTAAAGCCCCCCATGCTCCTGGTTCGTAGAAAAGTGTGGTGGGTTCAGCAAACAGAAAATGAGGCTGTTCAGACGCCCAGAACTGCAATTCGTCAAGAAATTTGTTGACCCGATCGGCGCGGTCGGTAATAAACAAAATGGGCTTTTCAAGATCGGCACGCAGAGCTGCCACAAGCGGAGGGCGTACCGCACGACGGATGCCAATGCTTGGCGGCGCTATGCCGCTGTTAATGTCGCTGAGCAGTTTCTGGTAGGCAGGTAGGGAACGGATTGTTTGGAGAAGCTGCTCAACCATCCCGCAGCCCCCCGTTGTACTGATTCATGGCGCTGTGGATACCATCGCGCAAAAAGGTTAATACGGCTTGCACAACACGCTCTAGTGTCAGGGCAATAACCTCGCGTTCGACAGGCGTAAAGTCCTCAAGCACGTAATCAGCGGGGTCCATTTGCCCGGGAGGGCGGCCAATACCTATTCGCAGGCGGGCAAAGTCTTGTGTTCCTAGCCGTTCGATGATGGAAGCCACCCCTTTTTGACCGCCAGAACCGCCAGAGGGGCGCAGACGTAATGTCCCGGTTGGTAGGTCAAGATCATCGTGTATGACCAGCAGATGATCCAGAGGGACTTTATAAAAATTACACAACCCGGACACCGATTGGCCGGACAGGTTCATGTAGGTCTGTGGCTTTGCCAGCACCAGCTTGTTACCCCCAAAGCTGCCGCTCCCGGTGAGCGCTTTGGATTGCAGACGGCTGATACGGATATCGAGTTTTTGCGCCAGGTGATCAACTGCCATGAACCCGACGTTGTGACGGTTCTGCCGGTATTCGCGTCCCGGGTTTCCCAGCCCCACAATCAGGTAAGGGGTGTTTTCTTGTGTAGGAAGATTGCCGATAGGTTTCATGGCGTTTATCAGCGGCGACGGCGCTTTCTGGCGCGTTGCATCAGGCGATAGATGCCCAGCAGCGCAAATACCAGCGCAACAGCCAACGTTCCCTTTGCCATACTTTTGATCAGGTGTGCAGGGGTGATTTCCAGCGGGTTGGGCGGCAGACGAGTGGGTGTGGGATAGATAATACGGGTGGGGGTGTTTTCTGCTGTGGGCTGTATGGTCAGTGAACGCCGTGTGGGTTCAGGGGTGTTAGTTTCAATGGGGGTGTAATTGCGCACCCTCAACTGGGTGACCAGATTCTCAATAACACTGCCATCCTTGCGCCGCACCAACAACCGCAGGGTGTAGGTGCCATCTGTGATGGCTGATGTATCCCATATCGCAAGGGCGCTGTTTTTGACTGCGATGCGGCTCTGCTGGATGAGAAACCAGGTCTGATTCTCCCCGTTTGCAAAGGCATAGGCAACCTCCGCCGACTGAAAATCTTCAACTTCGGTGCTGCCAATGATGGTTACCACACCTTGCAGAGCATCGCCGCTTTTGGGGTAGGCGATAGCAGGTTCATCTTCGTCCTGGGCTGCACTCAGAAGTAGCCAGCACAGGATGAGTGCACATAACAAAGCAACTCTGCCGCGTGCCATAACCTGTAAGTCTATCATGAAGGCGAAAAAGTTGCAAACGCCACAAATGTTAGCGGAACTTTCAGCTTTGAGAGAGGCTATAAAATTCCCAGTTTTGCCAGTTCCTCTTTGCACTGCGAGGGGCTGACAAACTTCAATGTTTGTATTCCAGTTGCTGCGGCTGCCTGCAGATTGACTTCTACGTCATCGATGAAAAGGGTTTCTTGTGGATGGAGGCAATAGGTTTGAAGGAGATAATGATAGATTTGTGGTTCTGGTTTGATCATGTGTACGCGGCTGGAGATGACCATACCATCAAAGGCATCCAAAAAATTGTAATGTGTTTCAAAGTAGGTCATGGAGGGTTCGGGCATGTTGGAGAGGGCATATACCCGCCTCCCTGTGGATTTTATCTGGTAGAGCAGATCAATGGTTTCCGGGAAAGGGGTCATCAGCACTGGGACCAGCTCGATTACTTGAGCAATCAGCGGTGCGGGTAGAGCAGTGCGTTGCGCCGTGTGCTGTACGATTTCATCCACCGTCAGGGTGCCACGGTCAAAGTCCAGCCATTTAGGGTGACGGAAGATGTTTTCCAATAGGTGCACGCGAGTTTGTTCATCACATTCTACCGCCTGGACAATACGCTCTGGTTCCCAACGGAAGATCACCCCGCCAAAATCAAAAACGATGTTCTGCAATGCATTGCTCCATTTGCGATTTGGTAACCTGTGGCAGCTTTGAGGCTATCAGACAGGTTGTTCTCCTGATTATTGATGTAAGCGGATTATCTTGGCTGGGTGATGAAATATTCCTGGACGTTGAATTCTGGTTTGCCGTCTGGCTTGAGATGCTTGAAGCTGCCATCCGGTTGCATCAGACGTGTCTTGACGTTGTCCTTAAAGTAAGCAGCCAGAATGTTGTCGCGTACGTGGCGGATCATGCGCGGCTCTTCGACTGGGAAAAGCACTTCGACGCGGTCGTTCAGGTTACGCGGCATAAGGTCTGCGCTGCCCATGTAGATTTTTTCTTCCCCGCCGTTGCGAAAATAATAGATGCGGCTGTGTTCCAGAAAGCGCCCCACAATGCTGATGACGCGGATGTTCTCACTCAGCCCTTTGATGCCCGGGCGCAGACAGCAAATACCCCGCACGATCATGTCAATTTTGACGCCTGCCTGAGAGGCTTCATAGAGCAGGGCGATCATGGGTTTATCTGCCACCGCGTTTGTTTTGAGAATCATGTATCCCTGTTCACCTTTTTGCTGCAGACGAATCTCGTTGCGGATCATCTCTTCCAGCCTGGCGCGCAGGTTGATGGGCGCCACCAGCAGCTTGTTGTAGTCGGTTTTATTGGAGTACCCGGTCAGATAGTTGAACAGGTCAGTCGCATCGGCGCCAATGGCTTCATCGGCGGTGAACATGCTCAGGTCTTCATAGATGTTGGCGGTGATGTGGTTGTAATTGCCAGTGCCCAGATGAACGTAGCGCTGGATATGGTCTCCCTCTCTGCGCACCACCAGGGCGATTTTGGAGTGGGTTTTCAAGCCCAGCAACCCATACGTAACGTGTACCCCTTCTTGCTCCAGCATCTTGCACCATCCGATGTTGCTCTCTTCATCGAAGCGCGCTTTTAATTCCACCAGGACAGCAACCTGTTTGTGGTATTCGCGCGCTGCCTCCAACAACGCTGCCACCACAGGAGAATTTTGTCCAACGCGGTAAAGTGTTTGTTTGATTGCCAGCACATCTGGATCGCGCGCGGCTGCCCGCAAAAAATCTATTACCGGGACGAATGAGTCATAAGGGTGGTGCTGTAAAATGTTCCCTTCTCGAATGATATTGAAAATGGATGGTGGAGGCTCGCCCGGCGCGCTGCGCAAAACGGTTGGTATCGCGGGGACAAAGGGTTTGTCTTTCAGGTCATAACGCTCAATTTTGGTCAGCTGCGCCAGCCCGCTGAGCACCAGAGGGGGGTCCAGCACATACACATCGTTTGCTTCAACGTTGAGATTTTCCTCAAGGATGTCACGAATGTTGCGCGGCATCTTTTCGGTTATCATGAGCCGTACCACTTCGCCGAACCGGCGGCGGCGCACACTCTCTTCCATTGTGTCCAGCAAGTCCTGTGCTTCCAGCTCCTGTATTTGCAGGTCTGCATTGCGGGTTACATGGAAGGGGTAAGCTTCTATAAATTTCATCCCCGGAAACAGCCGTTCCATGTTAGCAATGATGACATCCGTCAGCCAGACGAACTGATGTATCTGCGGTGGGCTGCCATCTTTGCGCAGCCCGCCGGAGGAGCGCTTGACCGGTAGCAATGCCGGCAACGATGATGGAACTTTGAGGCGGGCAAAACGTCGTTGTCCCTGGCTATCTTCTACGATGACAGCCAGGTTGAGGCTCAGATTGGATATATGAGGGAAAGGGTGTCCTGGGTCAAAAGCCAGGGGGGTGAGAACGGGGAAGATATTATCGCAGAAGTAGCGATTTACCATTTCGCGCTGATGCTGGGTAAGCGCGTGGTATTCTAAGATGCGGATGCCTTGTTTTTCCAACTCGGGTAGCAGGGTGTTTTTGTAGTATGTTCGTGCTTCCTGCATCAGCTTCATCACCACCTTGCGAATTTCAGCCAGTTGACGGGCGGGGGTGAGTCCATCAATTGAGAGTTCGGCAATTCCAGCAGAACGCTGCATACGCAAACCGCTCACCCGCACCATGAAGAATTCGTCCAGGTTGGTGTCCAGGATGGTCAGGAATTTGATGCGCTCGAGCAGAGGGTTGCGTTCGTCTCTGGCTTCATCGAAAACGCGCCATTGAAATTCGAGCAGGCTTAACTCACGGTTGATATACCATTGTGGGTCAAGCAGGTGCAATGGCTGTTCTATTGGAGTGTCTGTATCAGGCATTGGCGTTGGAGTTTTGACATTCTTCTTGAAAAAAAGTTTTAGATTGGCGGTATATTATAAAATAATAGTAAAATTTGTGCCATAGCTACCGGAAAAGACTTTTCTCTACATAATCAAAGGAGCCGCATGAAACGCAAAGTTTTTGAACCGGCAGATGTCCGCTTTTTTAGCGGCAGCTCCAATCCTGTGTTGGCAAAGGGCATTGCGAATTACCTGGGGTTGGAACTGGATGAAACCCGCATTACCCGTTTCAGCAATGATAATCTGTATATTCAGCTCGGCGCCAGCGTGCGTGCACGCATTGTTTTTGTCGTTCAATCACTGTCGCCTCCTGTAAACGATCACCTAATGGAGCTGTTGATGATGCTGGATATTGCCCGCGGTGCGGCTGCCACAGAGGTACATGCCATTATCCCCTACTACTCTTTTGCCCGTTCAGATAAGAAGGATGCCCCGCGGATTTGCATTACCGCACGCCTTGTTGCTGATCTGCTCAAAACAGCAGGTGCAACGCATGTGCTCACGATGGTGCTTCATTCGCCACAGGTGCATGGCTTTTTTCCAGTTCCAACGGATATTCTGACCAGCCGCCTGACTTTTAAGAATTACTTTATCCAGCGCGGGTTGGAAAATACTGTCGTGGTTGCGCCGGATATGGGTAATGCCAAGTCTGCGGCGCGCTTTGCCAAAAATCTGGGTTTGCCTGTAGTGGCTGGCAGCAAGGAGCGTATCTCGGATACGAAAGTGGTTATTTCGGCTGTGATTGGGCAGCCTATCCGTGGGTTCAAGCGCGCCATCGTTTATGATGATGAGGTCGCTACCGGCAGTTCGATTCTTGAAATTTCGCGTTTATTGGTGGATGAGGGGGTGGAGGAGATCAGTGTTGTCTGTACGCACGGCGTTTTTGTGCGCGGCGGGCTGCAAAGGCTGGCGGATTTTCCGCAGATCGCTGAAATTGTCACGACAGATACGGTGTATATCCCTGAGGAAAAGCGCCATCCCAAGCTTAAGGTTCTTTCTGTGGCGCCGGTATTTGGTGAAGCTATTCGCCTGAATTTTATGCGTCAGTCCATTAATGAGTTGTTTGTCTTTGGGAATGATACGGGGTAAGACCATGCACATTGCTATCACTCGCCAGGTCAGCCCATCCATTGCCGATTGTCAATTATCCTATATCCCGCGTCAGCCGATTGATCTTGACCTGGCGGTCAGGCAACATGCTCAGTATGAAGCATTGCTGACCCGTTTGGGGTGTCAGGTATTACAGCTTCCTGCACAGCCGCAGATGCCCGATTCGGTTTTTGTCGAAGATGCTGCGATTGTGCTTGAGGAACTGGCAATCATTACCCGTCCGGGTGCGCCTTCGCGGCGTGCTGAAACGCTTTCCATTGCCGCCGCGCTTGAGCCATACCGCAGGCTTGTGTTTATTGAAGAACCTGGCACGGTGGACGGCGGTGATGTTTTGCGTGTTGACCACAGCATCTATGTAGGCATCACGCAGCGCAGTAATTTGCACGCCATCGAGCAAATACGTCAAGTTTTGCAGCCTTATGGTTATGCGGTGATTGGGGTGCCGGTTACGGGGTGTCTGCATCTTAAATCGGCGGTTACGCAGGTTAAGAAAGATACCCTGCTGATAAATCCGGTGTGGGTTGCAAAGGCGTCGTTTGCGGGTATGTCGTTTATCGAAGTACATCCCGACGAACCTCATGCCGCCAATGCTCTTCTGATTGGCGAGAGCGTGATCTATCCGGCATCTTCACCGCGCACCGCAAAGCGCCTGGAAGAGCACAATGTGCCTGTTTTTGCAGTGGATGTTTCTGAATTAGAGAAAGCTGAGGGGGCGGTTACTTGCTGCAGTTTAATTTTTGAAGCGGATGCAATTCACGGCGAGCGGGTATAAATTTCTTTACTTTGGCGCATGCAAAGGTGCATTAAAATAGTCTGGTGAACGCACTTCTCCAACGTATACGCTCATTTTTGGAAGCGATTATCAATCTAGGCAAGTACACCTCTCTGATTGTTCGCCAGGCGGCGTTGAATTTTACACGCTATGGCGCTCCGCAGATGGCTGCCAGTCTGGCGTTTTATGCGCTTCTTTCACTGTTTCCTCTTCTTACCGTCTTGGTTGCTATAGGAAGCCTGGTTTATGAGCGTTACTTAACCAGTGAAGAGATTCTGGATGGGCTGGTGTTGATCTTCCCCGTATCCCGCGAGCTGATCCGCGTCAACCTGTACAGCATTCTGCGTCTGCGTGGCACTGTGAGTCTGGTTAGCATTCTGGCTTTGCTCTGGTCATCCTCCGGTTATTTTAATACCCTATTGATCAATATCAATCGTGCCTGGCCTGAGGCGCGTCAGCGGCATTTTGTCCAGAACCGTCTGCTTGCGCTGGTGTTTGTGTTCAGTCTGGTGGCTCTTATGCTAAGTTCTTTGATGGCGACGGTCATTTTTGACCTGTTACCGGGCTTTAGTATTGTGATTGGCCCTGGTGTTACCATCTATAAACCGCTTATTTGGCGGCTGATGTCCAACATCTTTCCTCTCCTGACCCGTGTTTTTGTCTTTTGGCTGCTCTATCAGGCGGCGCCCAACACCTGGGTTCGCAAAGTCGCTGCTTTTTGGGGTGCTGTCATCGCTGCTATCTCCTGGGAAGCTCTGACCGCAGGGTTAAGCTGGTTTCTGAGGAGTGGTCTGGCACATTATGACCTGGTGTATGGATCGTTGGGCGCGATTGTGATATTGATGCTGTGGGTGTATTTTACCGGCTGGATCATTCTCTTTGGCGCGCATCTCAGCGCTGCCATTGCCCAGTTCGGTAAGGTGTTCCGCTTGTTTGGCGGCGTGTTGATCAATGACCAAGGGGGTGATAATGGTATTTATCAGTAAATTGCAAATGCTATTTACTGCCCAGCCTGCCCCAAGGGCTTTGCATGGCTCTTTGTATTTGTGTGATGCCTTCCTCTGTACTGATTTCTCCTTTTTCCATCTGTTCCAGAATTCCGAGCCGTTGTTCGGCTGTTGCCCAGTGCTCCCGGTCTGCCTTTACCTGAATGAGATAAAAGATTAAAGCGGAAATCGCCCCTATTACGCCGCAGGCATACCATACCCAGCGCGGGTTGTATGTATCCATAACTAACCCTGCCAGCAGGGGACCCACTGCGGCAGGCAGTGTCCAGCTCAGTCCGTAGGTTGCCATGTAGCGTCCGCGCATATTCTCAGGCGAGAGGTTACTCACCACTGCCTGTGCCACCGGCATACTGAGTATTTCTCCCATGGTTACCGTTGCAATTGCCAGCACGAAGAGGGCATAGATATGTACAAAGCCGTACATAGTGAATCCCATGGCATACAGCAGCACTCCGCTTACCATCACCATCATGGGGCGGAATCTGGCGGTCCAGCGCGTGACTGGAAATTGAAGCAACACCACCATTGCGGCGTTGACGCTCATGAGCACTCCAAACATTTGTTCCGTAACCCCATATTCATCGCGCAGGAATACTGGCAGGGTTGAGCCAAGCTGCATATAGATTAACACGCTGAGCATGATTCCCAACAAGAACCACATAAACACCCGGTCATGCATAGCTGTTCGGTAGCCTTGTAGCGTTTCTCTAAAACTCTCGCGTTTTTCTTCGCTGACAGTAGGGTGATATGTCTCGCTGATAGCGATATAGACGATCAGGGCGGTGATAGCACTGGTGGTGGCATCTGCCAGAAAAAGCAGCAAATAGGAACGCGCGGCAAGCAGACCTCCTAGCATTGGTCCAAAGGCTATTGCCAGGTTCACTGCCATGCGGATGATGCCGTAAGCCTGTGCTCGTTTTTCCTCCGGCACCAGGTCTGCTACCATTGCCTGTTGCGCCGGAAAACCCACCTCCGAAAGCAACCCCACAAGCCCCACTGCTCCCAGAAAAATGCCGAAGTCGTTGACAAAGCCCATTAAAAGGGCAGAAGTGGCACTTGTTATCAGACCAAAGACCATCATTCCCTTGCGTCCCATACGGTCTGCCATTGCTCCGCCAAACAGGCTGCTGGCGATTCCTGTTATCGAAAAGATAGCGAAAATCAGCCCCACCTCTGTCAGACCTACCCCGAATTTACGGGTTACATAGAGCGAGAAGAAGGGAAACAGCATCCCGCCGCCAAGACGGTCAATGAACACGCTCAGTGTCAATACCCAGAACTGGCGCGGGTATTCCTGCCAGACCGTTTTTATTCTGTTATATGGCGTTTTGAAGCTCAAAGGGGAGTCAGATTGCTCTTTTTTTGGTTGGTTCATCGTTTATCTCCCGGCTACTAAAGCGCCCCTAACCATAGCAAACAATCTGGGAATCGTCAAGCGTTCAGTAGCGCGATACTGTGGCTTTGAAAAAGCCAATAGCGAAATATGTTAAAATATCCCAATGCCAAATCATATCTATTTTGGCGATAACCTTCCCATTTTACAGGCTTTGCCCTCTGGCTCGATTGATCTGATTTACATTGACCCTCCCTTTAATACGGGCAAAACCCAAGCGCGCACCCAGATCAGGACTCTGCGCAGTGCAAATGGCGACCGCATTGGGTTTCAGGGTTATCAATATCAGACGATCAGACTGGGGCACAAGGCGTATGTGGATATCTTTGACGATTTTCTTGGTTTCCTTGAGCCCCGTTTGCTTGAGGCGTACCGCCTACTTAAGCCGCATGGCAGTTTATATTTTCATATTGATTACCGTGAGGTGCATTACTGTAAAGTGCTTCTCGATGCGATTTTTGGCAGACAGTGCTTTCTAAATGAGATTATCTGGGCGTATGATTACGGTGGACGCTCGCGCAGAAAATGGCCTCCCAAACATGACAATATCCTCTGGTATGCCAAAGACCCCAGATGTTATGTCTATAATGTGGATGCTATCGAGCGTATTCCTTACATGGCGCCCGGTCTGGTTGGTCCAGAGAAAGCAGCACGCGGCAAGCTTCCAACGGATACCTGGTGGCATACTATTGTGCCGACCAATAGTAAGGAGAAAACCGGCTATCCCACCCAGAAACCCATTGCCATTCTGCGCCGTATTATTCAGGCTTCCTCCAACCCTGGCGATACCGTGCTCGACTTCTTTGCAGGCAGTGGCACAACAGGTGCTGCCTGCATTGGCTTGGGACGTCAGTTTATTCTGATTGACAATAACCCTGCTGCTCTTGAAGTTATGCAAAAGCGTTTTGTCGGAGTAGAAGATATCCAGTGGCATCTAACTTCCTGATGGCTGATTTGTGTGTTCTTTTGCCCCTCTCTGCTTTGCAATTCGCGGATGCTCTGGTGCGGTTTGCGGGATAAATGCCATGTCTGAGCAAACCATATCCCAACAGTGTGATCAGATTCTTGCAAGGCTGCATGCGCTTGCTAGTTCAGAACTGGCTGCCAGCTATGCCCGTTATGGTATTCATTCCGCCAACCCGCTTGGAATCAGCATGCCCGACCTGCGCCGGGTTGCAAAAGATTATCGTGATCATAACTTGGCACTGGCCCTTTGGGAGAGCGCTGTGTATGAGGCGCGCCTTCTTGCAAGCCTCATTGATGATCCCCGTCAGGTTAATTTATCTCAGATGGAAGCATGGGTGATTGACTTTGACTCTTGGGGTATCTGTGATCAGGTTTGTATGAACCTTTTTGCTCGCACTTCTTTGGTCGTTGACCGTGCCATTGCATGGTCGCAACGCCGCGAGGAATATGTACGCCGTGCCGGTCTTGTTCTTATGGCAGTGCTTCCCATCCATGCCAAAAAGCTTCCTGATGAGACGTATTCCCCCTTTTTTCCCCTGATGCTGGAATGTGCTGTGGATGAGCGCCTCTATGTCCGCAAGGCGGTCAGCTGGGCGCTGCGTCAGATTGGCAAGCGCCGCCCGGCGCTGTATGACATTGCTGTTGAGACGGCGCAGCAGATTGCCCGTCTCAATACGCCATCCGCCCGCTGGATTGCCAGTGATGTGCTGCGCGAGCTGCTCTCTTTTCGGAGGAGGAATGAACGCTGCGTATAAAAAAATTTGTGTATATCAGGGGGGGCGGGGGTTCAAGACTCTGTTGTTTGGTGTGCTGGTTTGTGCTTTTGCTCTTTCCTCCTGCTTGCAGCGTGTTGACCGCGCTGCCCTATCTACGGAGATCGCAGCTGAGATTTATGCCACGCTGACCGCTTCAGTTCCCACGCAGACGCCGGTTCCACCCCCAACCCCTACTTCTGCTATTCCGGACACGCCCACCCCGACACCCTTTGTTCCACCCGAAGCAAGTGTGCGCTCGGCTGTGCTTAATGTTCGTCAGGGGCCTGGCACCAACTTTGCTTCTGTTGCTCAGCTTCAGAAAGGGGCATCTTTGATGATAATTGGTCAGTACAATGCCTGTGACTGGCTCAAGGTGCAGCTTATTGATGGCAGCAACGGCTGGGTCAAAGGTGGCGCTGATTATGTGGAATTGAAGCAAGAATGTGCTCTGATTCCACATGGCACTTTCCGTCCGCCACACGGTACTCTGATTGTAGATAAGCGCGATAAACGCGGGTTGGGCGAGCTGGTCGTAGATAACAACACGTCCGAGGATGCTGTGGTACTTGTGGCGGATATTCGCAACAATGCGTTTATTGCCGTTTATGTTTATGCCAATGACCGTTATATACTGAGCGGTATTCCGGCTGGAAAGTACCCCGTATATTTTATGACCGGTACTGATTGGGATGGGGATGACCGTACCTTTGTGCGTATGACGGTTCAGAGGCGGTTTATTGATCTGTTTGATTTTTTACAGGGTAACCGCCGCAATATTCTGCTTCAATCTGCTTCCGAAGACCCTGCTATCTCGTACAATATCTCAGGCGCTTTTCCGCCCCTCAAGTAGTGTAATGTGTTTTATTGTATGAGCGATTACACTTATCCCATTCTGGAATTTGATGCCAGCCGCGATGCAATCCTGAATCCGTGTCCTAAGGCACTCTTGCGTCCTTTGCCACAGCGCGGAGTGCTGTGTTTTTTTGCAGATGTGATTTCCGATTTGGCGTTGAGCGGCGCCCTGCAACAGATTGGCAGTCTTGTCTCGGAGATTGGGCTTAATCCTGTCTACCTCATGCAACGGGAGGGGAAGGAATTGTTTGTCTGCCATCCCGGGGTGGGCGCGCCGTTGGCGGCAGGCTTTCTGGAGGAACTGATCGCTCTTGGCGGGCGTCAGTTTGTTGCCTGTGGTAGCTGTGGTGCGCTGAAGGAGGGGATTGGGGTTGGGCAGTTGCTGATTTTGACCGCTGCTGTGCGTGATGAGGGTACCTCGTATCACTATCTGCCTGCGGGGCACGAGGTATCTGCCAGCCCCTCTGTTGTCGCCGCGCTGGAAAAGACATTTCAACGATGTGGATTGCCCTATCGCCTGACAAAGACCTGGACGACGGATGCGTTATACCGTGAGACGATTGAACGCAGGGCGAAACGGGTGTCCGAAGGTTGTGAGGTTGTGGAAATGGAAGCGGCGGCTTTTTTTGCGGTTGCCGAGTTTCGCAACGTTGCTTTTGGGCAGGTGGTTTATGGCGGTGATTTGGTGATTCCTGAGGGATGGGACAGCCGCAGATGGAATGCGCGCGGCAATGTCCGCCATTTGCTTTTCTCACTAACTGTGGAAGCATGTTCTGCGCTGGAATGAGCCAGCTGTCAAGGCAATGCCGCGACGTTATGGCATGTGAATGTTGTTATGTGCATACAGCTTTTGGTGCACCCGGCTGAGCGCGCGCACCTGCTCAACCGCGTGATAAGAAGAACGCACCAGCGGAGCGCTTTCTACCCACTGAAAACCGATTGTCAGCCCAAATTGCTTGAGTTCGGCAAACTCTTCCAGAGTGTAATATCTGTCTAAAGGCAGGTGGTTGCGGCTTGGGGGAAGATATTGCCCGATGGTGATAATATCCACACCCCAATCGCGCAGCTGGCGCATTGTTTCCTTTACCTCTTCCATGCTTTCCCCCAGCCCCACCATGATTCCTGACTTGGTGAGAACATCGGGTTCGAGGAGTTTGGCATGTGTCAATGTTGCTTTTGCCCATTCAAACCGATCCTGGGGCTGAACCAGTCTGAATAGTCTTGGAACAGTTTCGACATTGTGGTTGAGAATCTCCGGTCGAGCGCGCATGACGATGTGCAATGCTTCCAGGTTGCCTTTGAAATCCGGTATCAGCACCTCGATAGAACAACCAGGCAACAGAGAGCGAATCTTGTGGATGATCAGCGCAAATACAGGGGCGCCTCCGTCGCGTCGGTCATCGCGGTTAACGCTGGTGATCACGGCATGTTGTAAATTCATTGCCCGTACTGCCTGTGCAACGCGTTCCGCCTCGCTCCAGTCCAGGTCTTGCGGATGTCCGTGTTTTACATCGCAGAACCCACATTTGCGTGTGCAAACATCACCCAGTATCAGGAAGGTGGCTGTCCCGCTTCCCCAGCATTCACCCATGTTGGGACAATTGGCTTCTTCGCATACGGTGTGTAGCTGCTTGGTACGCATTAATGTTTGCAGCTGCTGGTATGTTTCACCGGATGGAGCACGCACCCGCATCCAATCCGGGCGCGGCGGGCTGATGTGAGGTTGTTGATTCGTTCTAGCACGCTGACGTGTCGGCTCGTGTGGCATGGCATTCTCCGCTGGTCATTATACCGTCAAAATCAATTTGGGCAAGAGTAACTGAATGCTGTACAATTAGGAGTGATATGCTCTATCTTGTGTCAACCCCCATTGGGAACCTGTCTGATATTACCCTGCGGGCTTTAGATACGCTGAGAAATGTGGATGTCGTTCTCAGTGAGGATACGCGTAAAACGGGGCTGCTTCTTAAGCGTTACGAGATCAAAAAACCCCAGATGTCTTTTCACGAGTACAATGAAGACCGCGTGCTGCCCAAAGTGCTGGCACTGCTCAGCGAGGGGCGCACGCTTGCTCTGGTGAGTAACGCTGGCTGTCCGATGGTTTCTGACCCCGGCTTTGTTCTTGTGCGGGCTGCGATTGCAGCCAATATCCCTGTGACGGCTGTTCCTGGGCCAAGCGCGGTGATCACAGCGCTGATCCTTTCCGGGTTGCCAGTGCACAGTTTTACTTTTCGCGGATTCCCGCCTCGCAAGACGGCTGCCCGTCGTAGATTTCTTGAGGTGGACAAAGATTCCCCACACACATTGATCTTTTTTGAAAGCCCTTACCGTCTCAGGGCATTTCTTGCGGATGCACTATATGTTTTGGGGGATCGGCATGCGGCGGCAGCCAATGATTTGACCAAAATGTTTGAGGCGGTTGAGCGTGGCAGGTTATCGGAGTTAATCGCGCACTTTGAAAAGATTGAACCGCGTGGCGAGTATACGGTAGTGATTTCTGGCATAGGAGGAAAAAATGACTTTGAAACAGGTAACGACGAAACAGCAGTTGCTGGATGAGATAAAATCTGAGCGCAAAAAGTTTTTAGATATTCTTGCCCGGGTGGATAACGAGCAGATGGATGTGGCAGGGGTGCAGGGGGATTGGTCTGTGAAGGATATCCTGGCACATGTTGCGTTCTGGGAGGAAAGCTGTGCCCATTGGCTTTTTGAACTTAACCGCGGGCGAACGCCTGCCATGCCAGCCGAGGGTATGACATGGGATGATATTGACCGGCTTAACGATCAAAAGGCGGCCGAGTTCAAGAACATGTCGGTTGATCAGGCGGTGGCAGATTTTTACTACGCTCACAATCATTTGCTGTATATCCTTGAAACGCTGACGGAGGAAGAGCTGTTTGCCGAGCGGCACAACTGGTATCCAGATGAATTTGGTAAGACCCTGTGGGGGTTGACGGCTGCCAATACTTTCTGGCATTATCAAGAGCATTACCAAGCCATTGAGCAGTGGTTGAATCGTGTTGAGCAAAAGAAATGAGCGATGCAACAGCAAAAGTACTGGGTATCATCAGCCTGGTTGCTGGCGTTTTTGGGTTTTGTGGCTTTGGCGGCTGTGGCATTTTTGGTAGTTTGCCTTTTGGGCTGGTTGCGGCAACGACAGGGTTGATCGCTTTTTTCAATCTGAGAGCTGTTGAGGAGGAGGGCATTTTAGCGGAGAAGGTCATGGCAATTGTGGGCATGGTGTTAGGGATAGTGCTGGTACTACTCTCTATCATTCTTCTAATAACAGTGGGTGCATTTTTTGGTTTGGGTCTTTTGAGCCAGTATCTTCCCCAGTAAATATGCATCGCTTCTTCTTGCCAGAGCACAGTCTTCAGGGAAACAGGGTCATCTTTCCAGTGTTGCAAGCGCGCCAGATTGTGCGCGTGCTCCGACTGGGTGTTGGCGATTGTGTAGTGGTGCTGTTTGATAATGGCATGGAATATGAAGTTGTGCTTGATGAGGTTAACCGCAGTAGGGTTCAAGGTGTGGTGCGGGCGCAGAGGTATGCATCTGGCGAACCAATGGTAGAGCTGGCATTGTTTGTCAGCCTGACGCAGCGGGAGAAGTTTGAATGGATTTTGCAAAAATGCACCGAAGCTGGCGTCAGCTTGTTTTGCCCGTATGTCTCCTCGCGCAGCCTGACACAGGAGACCAGCGCCGTTGAGGCAAAATATGTGCGTTGGAATCACATCCTACGCGAGGCGGCTGAACAATCCGGTCGAGGGCGGGTGCCGCGCCTGCGCCCCCCGCTGCGGTTTGCCCAGGCGTTGCACGAGGTACGCAACAGCAATGGGTTGGCGTTGATCTTCTGGGAGGGCGAGGGTGGTATTAGTTTGCGGGCAATGCTTGCTGACGTGCCGTTTTGCGGGAAGGTATCTCTGTTTATTGGCCCAGAGGGTGGTTTTTCTGAGGAGGAAATTCGACAGGCGCAGGCATTCGGGCTGTATCCTGTTTCGCTGGGGCGGCGCATTCTGCGCATGGAGACAGCCGCGCTGGCTGCTTCGGTGCTGGTTCTCTATGAGTTGGAGGACCGGGAGGGTCAGTCCTCTGGTGGGGGAGCGGCGGGACCATAATCCAGCACCTCGCGCACCTGACTGTTTGGAAGGGCAGGACCAATAATGCCATTCTCTTCCATTCTGTCAATCAGGCGTGCAGCCCGCGTATAGCCAATACGCATACGGCGCTGTAGCATGGTGATCGAAGCGCGCCCTTCGCGGCGTACCAGGTCAATTGCTTCGTCGAGCAGGGGGTCTTCGTTGTTTGATTTGATATCATCCCATAGCGGCGCCTGATGAAGCGGTACATTTCGGGGAAGCATATCAACGATTTCGCCCCCCTCGCTTTGCGTAACAGTGCTTTTTGCAGACTGTAAGCGCCAGAAGCTGACCAGGCGGTGAATTTCGTTTTCGGCGACATAAACGCCCTGCAGCCGTATTGGCGCTGAGGCGTCTGGCGCCTGATATAACATGTCACCGCGCCCCAGTAGCCGCTCGGCGCCCGGCTGATCGAGGATGACGCGGCTGTCAACGCCTGATGCAACTGCAAAGGAAACCCTTGCCGGAAAATTTGCCTTGATAAGCCCGGTTACGACGTCCACCGAAGGGCGCTGGGTGGCTAAAATCAAATGGATTCCAGTGGCGCGCGCTAGTTGTGCCAAACGGGTGATGCTGCGCTCTGTTTCGTCAGGGGCAATCATCATCAGGTCTGCCAGTTCATCAATAACAATGACAAGATAGGGAAGCGTTTTTTCTGGCAATTTGGCATTATATTCCTGGATGTTGCGCACCCCCGCTTCTGCAAATTTGTGGTAACGGCTGTCCATTTCCCGCAACATCCATTGTAATGCGCCAATAACGCGCTCGGCTTCAACAACGGTCGGGGCGAGCAGGTGCGGAATGCCATTATAACCGGTGAGTTCCACGCGTTTAGGGTCAACCAGAACCAGCCGCAGGCTTTGCGGTGTGTTGGTAAGGAGCAAACAGGAGAGGATGGCGTTGACGCATACCGATTTGCCCGAACCTGTTGTACCAGCGATGAGCAGGTGGGGCAGGGTGGTCAAGTCAACAGCAATGGGTTTTCCAGAGACATTCTTACCCAGGGCAAATTTGAGAGGTGAACGCAGTTTTTTGAAGCTTTCACTCTCCATGATTTCTATCAAGGACACACGGCTGATTTCGGTGTTGGGCACCTCAATTCCGACGTAGTTACGCCCTGGGACGGGCGCCTGGATGCGAATCCGCTCTGCTGCCAGGGCAAGTGCAAGGTCATCTGCCAGAGCGGCAATCCGCCCAACGCGCACACGAGTGCGTCCACTGCGCGTTTCGATGTAATCTGGCTCGACGCCAAACAGGGTGATGGTTGGCCCGTGTTGGATATCAATGACATGGGCGGGGGCGCCAAAAGATTTGAGCGTTTCTTCGATCAATCGGGCGCGCTCGTGATCCACGTTGGTTTGGGCAAAGGCCGGCAACGCGGGATCGAGGATGGTGGTTACTGATGGAAGCTCCCATTGTTCTGATGGAGTTGCAGGCTGTTCAGTTTTCGCAATAGAAGCTTGAGAAAAAACTGTCTGTTCAGGCGGTACTGATGTTGGGTGTTTTCTGGTAGCCCCAGGCGGGCGAGGGGTTTCTTTTGGGATGTCACTGATAGGCTTAAGGGGGATGAAGTTTGGCGGGAGTGGGCTTTCTCCGCTGCCGTTTTCGGTGGCGGCGGGGGACATCTGCGTGGGTAGCTGTGGTGGCTGTGGCGAGGTGCGTTTAGCTGCCTGTATCATGCGCAGACGGAACCTTTTACCCCACACCAGCGGCAGACGGATCAAGTCATATACGGTGAGGTCGAAAATGAATATCAAACTGAGCATGAGCCAGGCTGTGAGTGCTACCAGGGCGCCAGGTCTTCCAAGTCCATATACCAGCAGACGTTCGATCATCCAACCAATCTTGCCGCCGCCCTGGCGCTCAACACCTTCCTGCCAGCCTTTGCCTAGAAAGATGTGGAGGAAGGCAAGAAAGTTGAGAAAGAGCAGGGCAATCCCTATCATACGCTCAACGGAGATTTGCGGCAACTGCTCGATGTTGCGCAGGATGAACCATGCTCCTATAACAATCAAAGCTGCTGGCAGGACGAGCGCACCCCAGCCCAGCCATTGATGGACGGTGGTGATCCACCAGTCTATTGCTTTTGCCCTTTGGGAGGAAAGCATGGCGATCAGTGTGAGGACGCCGATGACCGTGAGCACGACGCCCAAAATGTCGAGCCTGCGCTCCGGAGAGAGCGCTGCCAGCGAAAGACGCGGGACGCTGGTCGTACGCGAGCTTCGCCTTATCTGTTCAGAGGGCGCATTTTTTCGACCAGAGCGGGAAGCGTAGCGGTTTTTTTGCGGGGTGGTGGATGTGCTGGCAGATGTGACGGAACGCTTTGCCGTTTTGCGCAAGATCGAGGAACGCGGTTTGCGCGCCATTACTGGCGAAGATTTCCCCTTGACTTCTCCTTTTTGCTTACTGGATGCCATGCTCAGACCTTACCCCGCGAATAACAACACACCAGGCTTTAAGTCTCAACGGGGCTGAAAGATTGTTCTATATGGCTATTATAGCATGTCCCTGCACTTTTCCAGGACTTTCTGCGTGCTCCTGAAAGCCAGCGGCGGCAACTGGTCACAGGCAAAAAAAGCCGCCTGAGTGGCGTCATCACCGGCGTGTAAATCCCCGCCTGTGATGCTGGCGCGGTATACCAAGACAATATCGGCACCTTCTGGATGCTCGCGTCCGGTGAACACATCCACAAGACTGGTTACGCGAACATCTAGACCGGTTTCTTCCAGACATTCGCGTTCGGCGGCTCTGGCAGGGTCTTCGTATGCATCCACAAAACCGCCGGGAAGTGTCCATGAACCCTGAAAAGGGTTGTACAATCTGCGAACCAGAAGCACATCGTGGTTCCGCTGAACAATCACCACAGCAGCCACTTTTGGATCTTCAAAGTGATTCCAATCACAGTTGGGACAATGTGCCCGTGTTTTTCCAAAGATCATTTTCTGCTCGGTTTTTGTACCACAATAGGGGCAGAACTGTATTTTTCTTGTGGTCATGCTCTGTACTTTCTGTAGAGAGTGATTGCTCCTGCACCGCTGATAAGTGCCAGCGAGAGAAGGAGCAAGCGGATCATCAGGATATTGTTTCTGCGAAGAGGCGGTTCTTCAGTGAGGGTGGCGATTGGGGTGTACTGCATCCTGCCCATTTCTTGGGTCGGGGGGATACCCAGAATAGGCACTCCACCAGGCGGGGGCAGCTCGGCAGCTTGCAGGGCGAGTGGGGTGGCAGAAGGCTGTGGTGCTGCTGTTGGCTGGGCTATTTCTGGCGGGGGAAGAAAAGCTTCAGGCTCTGCATAAACGTCAATGGGTGTTTCTGCTGGCAGCGCTGGGGCGTCGGGCGCTTCACCGGGGATTTGTTTGGTTGTCAATTCTTCTGCTTCCCTCTGGTCTGACATGGTGGCTGGCGCTGGAGGACCTCCGCCGCCAAGCCCTTCTACCGGCATGGTGGGAAGCCCTCCCCAATATATCAGAGGCGCTGCGGTGGCGGTTTCGAGCGGGGCTATCATTGGGGCAGCTTGTTCGAGCATTCTTTGTGCTGGTGCCATAGCGGGTGAGGGGGCAATGCGAATGAAAAATGAGAGGAAGATAAGTATGAGGGAAATTGCAGAGGCAGCACTGAAAACAGGAAACAAGAAGGGAAGCGGTTTTGGGCGCAGCATTTCTTCTGTAAGAGTGAAGCTGCGAGGTAGTCTGCGCACGGGAGTGCTGCGCAGAATTTTGCGTGTCAACCGCAAATCTGCGAGAAGTTGTCGTAATGTGGTGTTGGTTTTTAATTGCTGTTCCAGGTTTTCCTTCTGACGCGGGGATAGCTCTCCATCTAGATAGGCAGATAACAGTTCCAGATCCTGTGGCGAAACCCTGTTTTTCATCAGTCTTGCACCTCATTAACAAGACGAAATGCGGATGGCAGGAGTTCCCTGAACCCCTGCAGACAATCCTGCATACGCAGCCGGGCACGTGCAAGGCGGCTTTTGATGGTGCCTAGTGGTGTGCGGATGGTCTCGGACACTTCCTGATAGTCTAGACCCTGGATGTCCACCAGGATAACCACCGTTCGGAAGTTGGCGGGCAGCCGATCGAGGCAGTGCTGTACAGCTTTTTCGAGTTCCTTTGTCACCAGTGTCTCTTCGGGTCCTGGGGCATCATCTGTAAGCCAACGTGGTGATTCGAGAGTTTCTTCAGAGTCATCATCCAATGGCTCAAGGGGTATTGTAGGACGTCTTTTCTGACGACGAAGCTCATCGTAGCAGTAGTTGGTTACCACCCGTAATATCCAGGCACGGAATGACCCACCGCGGTATTTTGACAGGTTGCGGTAAGCGGAGATAAAGGCATTCTGGGTAGCATCTTCCGCCAGGGTGTCATTGTTAAGGATACGGTATGCCAGATTATATGCCATGCCCTGGTAGATGACCACGATGCGGTTAAATGCTTCCAGGTCTCCTTTCTGGGCTGCATGTATCAGGCTGGTTTCGTCCATTGGGCGGGATATCCTGTGAGGGGCAGTAACGACAGATATCTTCTTCGGTTCTGGCTTGACGCAATCATTTCTGTTTACCGGCTTGAAGCTGGTTGATTGCCATTTGATATTCTTGGATATTAGGCGGGTTGAGGGCGACAATTGCTTTGAGCATCGAAATAGCGCCAGCAGTGTTCCCGGCGGTCAGTAGAGCGTCTGCAATGGCATCTAAGTGCTGCACGGCTTCGTGGCGGCGACCGCTGCGGACATAAAGGTCTGCCAGACGTTTGCGCAGTTCTAACTTCTCCGGGTGTTCTGTGATGATGCCATTGATAAATTCGATTGCTTTGGCAATATCCCCTTTGTCTTGCAGGAACGCAATTGTATGGTCCGTTTCGGCGAGAGCTGCGCTGTCTTTGCCAAGCCGAAAGTGCAAATCCACTAGGCGGGCGCGGGCGTTAAGATCGTTTGCATCCAGCGTTCGTATTTGTTCGAACAGCCGCACAGCCTGCTTTAGGTCAAGGCGTTGTAGATCAATATCTACCAGCTTATAGAGGATCTGGATGGTGATGGCGGTGTCAATATTGGATTGTTGTGCCATTTGTAACGCTGATGCATAAGTTTCGCGTGCCTGATCAATTTCAGCCAGCTGATAGTGAATGTTTGCGAGACTCATGGTTTGCTGGATGGCTTCGCGAATTTTGTTTTGCTCGTATAACATGTCTATCAGTCGTGAACGCGCTGAAAGATTCATAGGAGCCAGCTGCACGACGCGTGCCAGCGTACGCAATGCCTGCGTTACTTCCCCGCGCAGCTTGTAGAGCGTGGAGATAAGAAAGAATTTGTTGATGGCGCTCTGCGTTTGCCCTTCTTGAAGGAGAATCTCGCCAATTTGGGAATGCAGTGGAAGATAGGTTGGCGCAAATTGTAGAGCGTAAAAGGCTTCTTCTAAAGCCGACTCGAGCTTTTTGTGCTGAATCAGATCGCGGATACGCGCCATCGCCTGAATAAGCTGTTGGCTTCCAGTTTCGAGCATGATTTCGGCAATTGCAGAAGGCGGGCTGCCTGGCGACTGTTCCGGCAATTGCTGTCGCACAACCTTGATGTATTCGCGCCAATTTGGTCTGAGAAGATGATTGATGATATTTGTGCAGAGTTCGATGGATTGTTTTTTATCGCTTTGCCGTAGTTGTGTTTCAATGATGGCTTCGTACACCTGTAACAATTCTTCAGATTGTTCAGGCGGCACAATGGTAGCATCCGCTACACTCAGCGCGCGTAATAGTGTGGTAGTGGCTTCCTCCCAGTTTTTGGATTGCAGGTGAATTTTTCCCATGAGCAGATAGGCTGCCAGCGAGAAATCGGGGGAAGCAACAGCCTTCTGCAAGTGGCGGATGGCTTTGTTGGGTTGCTGCTGTGCCAGCAAAACTGCAAGATTAAAGTTAATAGCCGGATGTTCAAACCCACTCTCAAGAACGCGTTCCAATTCCTCTATTGCCTGTTCGCTTTTTCCCTGTGTTTGTGAATCGATTGCCTGTCCAATGTGAAGATTGATCTTTGTGCGGTCCGGTTTATCAAGCGATAGGCTGCCAGTCACTCCTCTGGCGAGGTTTGCCAGACCTCTTGTGCCGGTTTTTTTCTCGCGTTCGGGTGGGAATTCTTCTGTCTGGTCAAAGAGCAATTCTGCCAGCTTAACCAAGGCTTTTTTACGGGCTTCCTCAATGGGGTCTGGCGCTGTTGTTGAATCTGGGGGCTTTGCATGGTCTTCCTGTTCGGAAGGTGCTGGCAAAATACCCGTTTCACCGCGCGGGAGGTGTGGTTTTGGCAAAGGCTGATTTTTGCGCAGCAGGGATAGTGCAAGAGAGGCTTCTTTGCTGTTAGGCTGAATTTGCAGACAATATTCAACAGCCTGGATGGCTTTTTGGATATTGCCGGACTTTTGCAGAATACTGGCGGAAGCAAGATACTCTGCCACTGCTTCGGCTTTACGCCCTGTGCGCTCATATATGATTGCCAGTCTGGTACGCGCCATCAGGTTTTCGGGGTTCAGACGTACCACTTTTGTCCAGGAAGTGATGGCTCTTTCTGTATCCTTGTTTTTAAGATATAGTTCAGCCGCTTTGGAAAGCGCCTGAATGGCTTCAGCGGTTTTTCCCTGCTGTTCAAGAATTTGAGCTGTCTTTTCGAAAGGGATGGGGTCGTCTGGTGTGAGGTGTGTAGCTTTTTGGTAACATTCCAGGGCGCTGTCGAACTTTTGAAGTTCAAATAAGGCAAGGCCAAGACTGGTGAGCGCAGAAGCGTTATCCGGAAATTCTTTTGTGGCTTGACGGTAATTTTCTGCTGCGAGTTCCCAGTTGCGCTCCCAGGCAGCAGAATGTCCTTGCTCCATTGCCCTCTTAAAAATATCTTGATTTCCAGCCATGTTTGTTCGCGTAAATTATATAGCAGATTTACTAATTTTTCTGCAGGCTTCCCCAGTTCTTCCCGAAGCGCGCTTCAGTTGATAATGGGATAGATAGTTGATATGCGCCTTCCATAACTTTTGTAACAATTGCAGCGGTCTGCGTGATTTCGTCCTCGGGGCACTCAAGGATCAATTCATCGTGCACCTGGAGAAGAAGACGGGCTTTTAGCCCTTCTTTTGAGAGGGCGGGTGGCAACTGGATCATGGCGAGTTTGATAATATCTGCTGCTGTACCTTGAATGGGGGCGTTGATGGCTTCGCGTTCCTCGCGACTGCGTACGGCGGGGTTGGACTGGTTCTTTAGATTTGGGAAATATCGCCGTCGCCCAAGTAGCGTTTCCACATATCCCTGTCTTGACGCGATGCGGCGGATATTGTCGAGGTAGCTTTTTACGCCAGGAAATTGCTGGAAATAGGAGCGAACGAACTCTTCTGCTTCGCCAAGGGTGAGGCTGGTGGAGTTGCTCAGTCCGAAAGCGCTCATGCCATATATCAATCCAAAGTTGACTGCTTTGGCATTGCGGCGTTGTTCTTTGGTAACCTGTTCAAGCGGCACCCCATAGATAGCCGCGGCAGTGGCGGCATGAATGTCCTGCCCCTGGCGGAATGCCTGGAGCATGTTCTCATCTCCTGACATGTGCGCTACCAGCCGCAGTTCAATTTGGGAGTAATCTACTGCCAGTAAGAGGTTGCCTGGTGAGGCAATGAAGCCCTGGCGAACGCGTTGTCCAATTTCAGTACGTATTGGAATGTTTTGCAGGTTCGGATCGGCTGAAGCCAAACGCCCAGTGACAGAGCCAGTCTGTTGATAAGATGTGTGTACCCGCCCAGTTTCGGGGTTTACCTGCTCCGGCAGGACGTCCACATACGTGGATTTTAACTTTGCAAGTTCGCGGTATTCCAGTAGCCAGTCTATCGAGGGGTGTTTTCCGCGCAGTTGTTCGAGCACATCCGCAGAGGTGGAATATAGCCCGCTGGAAGTTTTGTGTCGGCGGTCTGGAGGCTCGAGCCGCAGGGTTTCAAATAATGCTTTGGAGAGTTGTTGTGTTGAATTCAGGTTGAATGTGTAACCAATGCTTGTGCAGATTTGCTGCTCAAGATCTGCCAGGCGCTGGCTTAGTTCTACAGACATGGCTTTAAAAAACGGAACGTCCAGGCAAATCCCATTTTGTTCCATTTCCATCAGCACCGGTACCAGCGGCATTTCTATATCGGTGAGAAGGTGGTAAGAATTGCTCTCTTTTAACCTGTCTTTGAGGACGGGCATGAGTCTTAGGGTAACCTCTGCATCTGCGATGGCATACGGCGCTACCTTTTCGATGGGGACTTCTGCCATGCTGATCTGATTCTTGCCCTTACCGATCAGCTCTTCAATATGGGTCATTTCTATGTTGAGATAATCCTGCGCAGCGTCTTTAAGCCCCAGACGGCGCGTTGCGGGGTCTAGCAGCCACAGGGCAAGCATGGTGTCGAAGTTAAAACGCTCTATTGCTATCCCGTGGCGATTGAGGACAATGCCGTCGTACTTGAGGTTGTGCCCGACTGTGTGTTTTGTGCTGCTGGATAAGATAGGGCGCAGAGCTTCGGCTACAAGTTGTATGGACAGCTGGGGGCGTTCTGTTCGATGCCCAAGTGGAATGTAGTATCCCTCTCCCTCGCGCACTGCCAGAGAGATGCCAACTATTTTAGCAGACATGGCATGTGTCGAAGTGGTCTCGGTGTCAATTGCAATCCACGATGCGCTGTTCAACTGTTGCAGCAATATGTCTAAACTTTCCTGACTGTCAATGATATGAGTTATCGGTTGGTAGCTGACTGTTCCGCCAATATGGGTAATCGGTTTGCCAAACAGGGATAGCTGCGTGGTTTCGGGACTTTTGGAAGGCTGGGAGGGTTGTGCCAGCGACTTGATGCGCCCCATCAGTGAACGGAATTCCAATTCGCGAAACAGATCTTCTACTGCGTTGAAATCAATTTGATTGGTTCGGGCTTTTTCAAGTTCGAGGCTGATATGGAGTTGTGTGTTGATTGTAGCCAGTTTTTTGCTGAGTTGTGCCATTTCTCTGCCAGTTTCCAGCAGGGTACGGGTGCGTGGAGGGAGTTCATCCAGATGAGCATAGATGTTCTCAAGAGTCTGGTATTTATTGAGGAGCGACAGAGCTGTTTTCTGTCCAATGCCTGTCACGCCCGGAATATTATCCGAGGAATCACCTACCAACGCTTTGTAATCCACCACTTGGCTGGGTAGAATGCCGAGATTGTCCATAACATCTTTTGGAAAGTAGTCTTTGGCTTCAGATAATTTGCTGCCTGCCAAGTTTACAATGATGCGGTCGCTGACCAATTGCAGCAAATCACGGTCTCCGGTGATAATTTTGACCCCAAAGCCCTTCTCGACTGCCTGATATGCAATACTACCAATGACGTCATCGGCTTCGTACCCCTCTAGTTCCAGACGGGGGAAATGAAAGACGTCAATCAATTGGCGGATGCGTTCGATTTGTGGACGCAGGTCGTCGGGCATTTTTGCCCGTGTGGCTTTGTAGCCTGGATACATCTCATCTCGAAAGCTCTTGCCGGTATCGAAAGCAACGGCCAGGTATTCAGGGTTTTCCTGTTCCAGCAGACGTAGCAATACGCTGGTAAAACCAAATATACCTGCTGTTGGTTCGCCTGAGCGGGTTTGCCAGCGTCCTCCCCCCGCTGCCGTCAGGGCAAAGTATGTGCGGTAGGCAAGGGCATGTCCATCAATGAGATAGAGAACAGGGGGCATAACACTCTCCCTTCAAGACCCGCGGGGGTCTTTCGGTTAACGGGTTTACATACCGCGCCCAAGGTTTTGGCCAGGCGCGCAGAGAACTGCCTTTTTATTTTACTCTATCGGTCGGGGGTTTTCAAAAGATTTTTACGCCGATAAGTTTGCTGAATGAAATCACTGAGCATGTCATTGTTCAGCTTTTCTATGCCGCTCACAACCAGATAGCCGGGTGCCCAGAAATCCTCGGTATAGTTGAGGAGCTTCAGCTGCGGATATGCTTCAAAGATGTTTTTGGAGGTTCTTTTTCTGATAACACGAATCAGGTTCCCTGGTGATACGGCTGGGTTCACCTGAACAGACCAAAGCATATAATTGGGTTTGATTTCCAATTTTTCGAGTGTCCAGCCGAAGATCATGCATATTTTGGGTACAGTAGTGCTCAAGAGATTATTCAGCCCTTGGTCAATGAACGTTTCCTGAAAACGGGGGACAAGGACACACGTATAAGAAAGATTGGCGAACAGAGATGAGAAACCCTCTCTTTTGTTTTCTTCTGCTTCCATTGCTTGGGATTCTTCGGGTATCTCTTTCTCCTCTACTATGCTGCTATCAAGCGGTTGTTCGGGTGTGCTGGGGTGCGATTGGAGGGCAATTTCAATGAGATTTGCTTTGACTGTGCTCAAGATTTTGTCTGGGGCTTCCCCTGCCGCGCGTACTTTGACGGGCTGTGTTGATGAAACCGGTTCTGTTGTTGTTTCCTCTGGAATAGAGATTGGCGGGGGCGCAACTCTGATGGGTTGGGTTGGTATGTCAACCGCTTCTTCAATTTGTTGTTCCCAGGGGTAGGAGAAATCTTGCTGGGTAACCTCATCTTCAGAGGTGTCTTCTACGGTTTCGGTTTCCTCCAGTTGGGCAAAAATATCATCCAGAATCTGCTGTGCATCGGGAGAGCTGTCTGCCTGAGAGGTAATCACAAAGGGGGCAACGTGGGAAGTATCTTCGCTTTCGGTTTCATGTTGGTGTATTGCAGCTTCTGGCTGTCCCGGGGGTTCTATTTCACCTTCCTCAGTCTGTGAAAACGCTGCCGTTTCCGGGTGGAGTGGTTGAACAGCTTCAGCTTCTGTTGGGGGCATTACTGCTTCTGGCTGTCCCGGGGGTTCTATTTCACCTTCCTCAGTCTGTGAAAACGCTGCCGTTTCCGGGTGGAGTGGTTGAACAGCTTCAGCTTCTGTTGGGGGTGTCATTGCTTCGGGCTGTTGCAGGGGTTCTGTAACCTTGTCTTGTTCTTGATCAAGGGATTTTTCGCGTGATTTCGCGGCTGCGGACTTTTGCTGTTGGGGCGATGTTTCAAACAATTCTGATTTGACAGATTCGATTACTTGGGCGATAAAGTCAACGTCGCTGGTTGCCTGCGGAATGGATTGCTGGTTGAGCTGTTCTCGTACGTTTATCAGAATACTGTCAATATCGGGTTCCGGAAAAGCGTCTACCGAGTCCTCCTGAGGGGGAGATATCTCCGATGTAGCCATTTCCTCCTGAGGGGGAGATATTTCTGATGTAGCTACTTCCTCCTGAGGGGGAGATATCTCCGAGGTAGCCACTTCTTCTTGAGAAAGAGACGTTTCTGGTGTGGTCAATTCTTCTTGAAGGATGCTTTGCGCTTCTTCCTCTGTGATGGTGGCAATGTCGCTGACATTGCTGCTTTGTCTTTCCAACTGAGCTAGAACGGAGCTGAGAATGGCATTGCTTTCGGTGTCCTCGGGTTCACTTTTTGTGATGGTTCGATCAACCTGTTTCTCTAAAGCAAACGGCGTGGTGATATTTGTTTCTTGGGGTCCCTTGTTAAAAAGTGAAACGAGTTCTTCTTCCAACGAGAGTTCTTCATCCTCAAAGTTGACATTACCAGCGCTGCTTTCCAGTTGGTTCAGCACACTTTGCAGAATTTCTCTGGCTTGGGGGAGTTCGTGGCTCCCAGCGGCAATTTGTTCTGGTATCCACTCGCTGACGGTTGTGTTGCAGTTCGCATCGGAAAGTCCGGATTCCTCTGGTGGAGCGGGTTGAACAGCCGTTTCATCGTCTGCAAGTTCCCATAGCCGTTCAGCTTCTGTGGGTAATTGAGTCAACGCTGATATGGGCAGTGCACGGGCAAAACTTAGCGTTTGGTTGCGCATCCGGCTAAGGGGTGTGGCGATATCGAATATCAGACACAGGATAAAAACTTCGTTGAGCGCTGTGGCGTAGAGCATACGTTCCGTATTACCACTGTCCATACGGACGAAACGCACCAAATCGCTCTGGTAATCTTTGTCCCAGTTCTGCTCAATGATTTTGACAATATCTTGAGAGACCTGCTGATGAATTTCTCCGGCTAGGGCAACAATTTCGCCGTCTCTGATGATAAGCGCGCCATGAGCGCTGGTCTCTGAGAGCAGCTGTTTTAACTTCTCGATGATTGGGTTGATTAATTTCAGGCGTTCGAGGGTTTGGCGGTGTTTTTGGGCTTTTTCTGATGCCAGACGAGCGTGTCTTGCGGCGAGCTCCGAATGTTCGCTTGCCAGCCGCGAATATTCAGCCGCCAGCGCAGCATATTTATCTGCCAGCTCTTTGTGTTTCTTAGATAGTTCCTCGTCGGTAACAAATAAGCCATCCATGACATGGGATGATGCAGGCGTAGAGATATCTTCCTGTCCCACCAGGGAAGTCTCTGTCTCTGTGGTTTGTTGCTCCTGTTGTGCTATTTCCTCGAGAATGGTCTGTTCTGAAGCGGGTTGGCTTTCAGTTTCGACTTCCCCAGGTTCTTGGATGGTGGGCGCGCTGATTTCCATTTGGATAGAGGCTTGCCTGCGGCTGGAGTCGCTATCAACTGTTTCGGTTTCCTCCTCTGCCTGCATGGTTCTCAGCTGTGCGAGCAGTTTGTCTATTTCAGCCTGACCGGCAGGCATGTCCTGACTGCCTTCCAGAAGGCTTAGCTCTTTTTCGAGTTGCTCAACCTCAGTAGTTTGATTGACGGCAGAGGGGATGGGCGAGGATACTGGCGACGACTGTTCTACACTCAGAATATCGGCGATAATCTCTTGGGGTTGTTCAGGAGGCTCGGCTGGTGTAGCAGGCGCTTCTTCCTCTTGCGCTTCTATGAGCGGTGTAACAGGAGCACTCAGCAGACTCTCGATCATTTCAATCAGGTCTGGCGGATAGAACGGGCGGCTAAGGTAGGCATGGGGGCTGAGATCCTCCAGAGCTGGGTCTTTAGCACTGTTTTGTGCCTGGATGATCACTAACCTTAGGGATGGGTTTTCATCTAACAGGTTTTGTGCCAAAGGAACGAAAGGCTTATCTGGCAGAGCAGGATCAAGAATAGCAAGATCAAACTTGATCTTATTTGCTGTTTCCATCACTTCTTGACCGGTTTTGACAAGTGAAATCGCATATTCGCCGCTTTCCTCAATGTTGAGGCGTAGCAGTTCGCCAAATTCGGTTTGTGGGGTAGCAATCAGGATATTAGCTGCCATAATTTAAGTGTATCATGCGGAATATCTGAAAACAAGTATCTTGATGACCCTTCGCAAGTGTTTTCTATTATGAGATAATCGGTGCATCTTGCTCTTGTATGGTATAAGGAGAGTCAGTGACATTTCAGAAAATCTGTGTTCTTGGACTTGGTTATATTGGCTTGCCTACTTCCAGCACATTCGCTGCACATGGTCTCTTTGTTGTTGGCGTTGATTGCAATGATGAGGTAGTAAACGGTTTGCAAAACGGTCGTTTACATATCTCAGAGCCTGGTATGGATACAGCGTTGCAAGATTCTCTCCAATCTGGGCGTTTGATTATTCGTAGCCAGCCGGAAACTGCCGATGCATTTATCATTGCTGTTCCGACTCCATTCTATGAAGATAAAAAAGCCGATCTTCGGGCAGTCATTTCGGCTTCTGAGTCTATTGTGCCTTATCTGCAAAAGGGCAATTTGGTGATTTTAGAGTCTACCTCACCACCGCGTACAACGGTGGATGTGGTTGCTCCCATATTGGAACGTTCGGGGCTAAAGGCTGGACGGGATTTTTATCTTGCTTACAGCCCGGAACGTGTTCTTCCAGGGCAGATTCTGCGTGAGCTGGTTGAGAATGCCCGTGTGATTGGGGGTGTTGACCGTGCTTCAGCAGAGAAAGGGCGTGAATTGTATGCTGTGTTTGTGCGCGGCGAAATTGTGCTCACAGATGCTACCACCGCTGAAATGGTGAAGCTGATGGAGAATACTTACCGGGATATTAATATTGCCATTGCAAATGAGTTCTCGCGCCTGGCAGACCGTTTTGATGTGGACATCTGGGAGGCGATTGAGATTGCCAATCTTCACCCACGGGTTAAGATATTGCAGCCTGGGCCTGGTGTTGGCGGACATTGTATTGGTGTTGACCCATGGTTTTTGGTCGAAGCAGCCCCGGATATTACCCCTTTAATCCGCACCTCCCGAGAGGTAAATGATGCTCAGCCCGCTTTTGTTGTGGATCAGCTTGCCCGTTTTATGCCACAGGGGTTAGCTGGTTGCCGTCTGGCTGTGCTTGGGTTGACATATAAAGCCAATGTCAATGATTTCCGCGAAAGCCCGGCGCTTAAGATTGTGCGTATTTTGCAATCCAAAGGGGTAGAAGTTGCAGGCTATGATCCGTATTTGCCGGAGACGGGTCTGGCAGGAATTGCTACCTATAAATCACTCCCTGATGCGGTCAGGGGCGCAGATGGAATTGTCCTTCTGGTGGGACATACGGAATTCCGCAAACTTTCACCTTTTGATGTGGCTGGATGGATGCGCGGGCGCTTTGTGATGGATATTGCCCATATTCTTGACCGGGGTGCGTGGCAGGCGGCGGGTTTGAGCGTGCGTGTGTTAAGTGGTGGAGGCAGATGACATTGTGTTGAAAGTACTGGCAATTCTGGGAACCCGCCCGGAGGCAGTTAAGATGGCGCCGGTGATCAGGCAGATGATGACAGTGCCTGAGATAGATGTTAAGGTGTGTCTTACGGCGCAGCATCGTGAGATGCTGGATCAGGTGCTTGAGTTGTTTGCCATTCGTGCCGATGTTGACCTTAACCTGATGCGTCCCAATCAGAGCCTTGCCAGTCTGACGGCGGATATTTTCAATGGTCTTGACCCAGTTCTTGAAAAGCTGTTGCCGGACTGGGTGCTGATACAAGGGGATACGACTACTGTCATGGTGGCAGCTTTGCTGGCGTATTACCGTCAAATTCGTGTTGGGCATGTTGAAGCCGGGCTGCGCACTGGTAACAAGTGGCAGCCTTTTCCGGAGGAGACCAACCGAAAAGTTGTCGGGATTGTCGCGGATTTGCATTTTGCGCCCACTGTTGAGAGCCGGGAAAACTTGCTGCGTGAAGGTGTGCCTGACTGGCGTATCGTAGTTACTGGCAACACGGTTGTGGATGCGCTGCAAGATGTTGTCAGCCGCCCGGAGACAGAGGAGTTTGGTGCATGGATTGAACAGTTGGGGATTACTGCGCATTCTCGTCTGGTTTTGGTAACTGCGCATCGCCGTGAGAATTTTGGTCGGCCTTTGGAAAATATTTGCACGGCGCTTCGCCTTCTAGCGGAAAAGTACGGCGACCGGATTGTTATTGTTTACCCCGTGCATCTCAACCCGAATGTGCAGGAACCTGTTTATCGTTTATTGAGTGGGATTGGCAATATTCGCTTGATACCACCACAGGATTATTTGAGAATGGTGGGTTTGTTGAAGCGTGCATATATTATACTGACCGATTCGGGCGGTATTCAGGAAGAGGCTACCGCATTGAGGAAGCCTACATTGGTCTTGCGCAACGTTACGGAGCGCCCGGAAGGCGTCTCAGCTGGTATATTAAAATTAACTGGCTGCAATGTCGAGAATATTCTGGAAGAGGCAAGCCGTCTTTTGGATGATGTAGATGCTTATCAGAAGATGGCAAACGCCAAAAATCCATTTGGTGATGGGCACGCCGCTGAGAGAATTGTTCAGGCATTGCTGGCTTTTGAAGATCTTTCCAGTAAGGGAGTATAGAGCGCTTTGTCCAAAGTGCAGGCAAAAGCTGTTACCAGGATATGTGTGCTGCCCAAACTTTCGGGGGTGGGCGGTCCGGCATCATTCTATGCGCGTCTATGTGCCGAGCTGGGTGTTCGCGGAATAGAGGTAGTGGATGATCCGCTTGGGTTGCAGTGTGAAGCTGTGCTGGTGATAGGTGGCACGCAAAGGCTGTTTGACCTCTGGCAAGCGCGTCGCCGGGGAGTGCGTATTGTGCAGCGGCTGAATGGGATGAACTGGGTGCACCGCCGCCGCTTTACCGGTGTGCGTCACTTTTTTCGTTCGGAGGTGAACAACCGCGTCTTGGCGTTTATTCGCCGTTATTTGGCGCACTGCATTGTGTATCAAAGCCAGTTTACTAGAAGCTGGTGGCGCACAGTATACCGGAATGTCAAAGCTAACGAGCGCGTGGTCTATAATGGGGTGGACTTGAAAGAATATGCCCCTTGTGATCGTCAGGCGCTGCCACAAGATTTTATCCGTTTGCTGATTGTGGAAGGGCGAATGGGCGGGGGGCATGAATATGGTCTGAATATAGGGTATCAGCTTTCGCAATTCCTGAGCCGTCATGCTGACAAAAAAGTCGAGATGGTGGTTGTTGGCGATGTACCTGCCCATGAGCGTGAGCGCTGGAAGAGCGAAGGGAATGTGCAAATTCGCTGGAGTGGAATTATCCCGCGTCATGACGTGCCAGCTCTGTATCGCTCTTCGCACCTTCTTTACACGGCAGAACTGAATGCCGCCTGTCCAAATTCTGTTATCGAGGCATTGGCTTGCGGCTTACCGGTGGTGGGTTTTGCAACGGGCGCGATCCCCGAACTGATTGGTGAATACGCTGGCAGGTATGTGCCTTACGGGGGCAACCACTGGGTGTTGGATCCTCCGGATGTGATTTCGCTGGCAGGAGCGGCTTATGAGGTGCTGTGCAATCGTGAGGTGTTTAGCCGCGCCGCCCGCCAAAGAGCTGAAGAGGCTTTTGATGTTCACAAGATGGTGGATTTGTATCTGGATGCTTTGATGGGTTAGACATCCCTGAGGAGAACTTTCTCGATACCGCGGTTAATTTCCCATGGGTAGATAATATAAGCATCTGTGATTGCCGCGTAGTAATCTGGTTTTGTGCCGCCGAAAAGGTTGCGGTAGGGGTTAAAATGCAGAACGGCTGTAAGAGGAGTCGCGCCAGCGCTGGAGATGCGGTTCTTGACAGCGGTGATTGTTCGTCCAGACCCCCAGACGTCATCCACAATCAGCACCCGTTTTCCGTTTAGGAGTCTATCCTCTGGGAACTGGAGAAACTTAGGCCAGACAAGCCAGCGGGTTTTCTCTTTTTGTTGTTGCTCGAGTTCCATTTCAGCTGGGAAGTCAACAGAGGCAGTAAAAATCGTGGTCAGCCCGATTGCTTCTGCGATTAAGCCGCCTGGAATGATGCCGCCGGTTGTAATCATCACCATTGCATGAAATTCTCTTTCAAATTGGGGTATCAGGTGGTTGATTAATTGATCGACATCATCCCATGTCAGGACTTCTTTTCGCATTTTACTAACCTCAATTCGTTATGGGTGTTTTCAAAATCAAGATAACACAAGGGTGTGACGTCACACCTTTGTGTTATTTTGATTTTTTATATTATAGCAGACTATATAACCAGCGGAACGTGCGTTTACCAGTGGCTACCCGGCGTATTGGGCATCCAGCGCCAAACAAAACCTTCGCCGGGGTTTGGATTCCACAACAGCCATCCAAAAGGACGTAAAAACAACTCTGTCATGACATGGTCAAGATAGTATTTGACGGTTTTTTGAAATGCTACCTGCACGTGGTGGGTGGTGTGGTTTTCTAATGCCTGACGCAGTTCCCGCGCAGTTTTTCCTTTGAAAAGGGTCATCCCTCGTCCGATGGTGCTGAGCAGGTGAGAGTCGCTTGACCCCACCAGCGACAACCCCAGTTCGACGCCCAATTTTTTTGACTTTTCATTTGTGGACGGATAAATGATACCAGCATTGAAGGCTTCAATTCCAACAAGAATTTCACTCACCCCGGGTGTCTGCAAGGCGTTGCGCAGGGATGGCTCACTGATGCTGTTGACACCAATTGCCATGGGGTGCGCGGCGATACAAACCCCTCCCTGCTCACCGACCCTTAATACGGTTTCAGCAAGCGGCCGCCGCGTTGGGATGGGTTTGTCGATAAACAGAGCAACCAGATGACCCTCGCTGGTGGTGATTTCGCAGCCGGGTATGACTTCAATGCCGTACTTCCCCGCCATATCCTGGGCTTCGTGGACACCGGCAACGCTGTTATGATCGGTGATGGCGATCACATCCAGATGGCGGTGAAAGGCGGCTTGCTCCAGGACGGCTGAAATGGTGTTGCAGCTGTCTAAACTGTAGGCGGTGTGTATGTGAAGGTCTGCTTTTCCCATAATATCTCTAATCAGTCTCTCGGATAGGTTTGATATAATTTCTCACATTGTGTATTATGATGTGCTTTGTTTAACTTGCCTTGAACAGAACTTTAAGGTTTTGTTTGGGGTAAATGTTAATAATTAATAGCAAGTTAATGAATTTTAACATTCTGTCTGGTTGTGGAAATTAGAATGAATAGAGAAGACGATTTATTATCTGTGATCCATGCTCATCGTGTTGCCGGGCTGGAGCTTGGCGGTCAGGTTGTTTTTCCTGACTACAATGGATACTCTGTGCTGAATTTGCCAGCCAGCATCTGCCGCTGGCTGGGGAAACCTCCGCTAAGAGAGCAGCCTGCCCTGGCTTCTCCGTATTTGGAGGCGCTACAAGGTGCGTATGAGCATGTCTTTCTTGTCGTTGTGGATGGTTTGGGATACGACCTGTTGCAAAGGTTTCGGCAAGCTCGGGCATGGGGGCTGATCGGCGCTGCTGAGAAGGAACGCATGTTTTCGCGGGCTTTAATCTTTCCGCTCACCAGCATTGTGCCAAGCACGACGGCAAATGCTTTGACCACACTGTGGACGGGGGCTTCACCAGCGGAACATGGCATTATTGGGTATGAATTGTGGCTTAAAGAGTACGGCATTGTAACCAATATGATTAACTTTTCCCCGGCTTCCTTCAGCACGTATGATGGTGGATTACAGCGCGGCGGTTTTTCTGCTGATACGTTTTTGAGCGTTCCAACACTGGGCGCATATCTTTGCAAACAGGATATTCAAGTGAATGCGTTTCAACACATTTCAATCGCGTATTCAACTTTATCGAAAATGTGTATGCCGAATGTGAATATGACAGCGTACCGCACGCTGGGCGATTTATGGGCGATCTTGAACCAGTGGATGCTGGTTTCAAAAAACTCTCCCACATACAACTATGTGTACTGGGGTGAATTGGACACTTTAATACATCTTTATGGGCCTGATGATGAGCGTATTCTGGTGGAGCTTTCAAATTTTTTTGCGTATTTATCTCACCTGATTGGCAAACTGGAAGAGAACTCCTTTGGTAGGACGTTGCTGTTACTGACCGCTGACCATGGGGCGGTTGAGACGTTACCCAACCCCCAATTTGACTTAAAGAATTACCCGCTTCTTTCTTCCTGTCTGACGATTCTTCCCACTGGTGAATCTAGACTGCCTTTTCTCTATGTAAAACCGGGTTGTGAGGACAGGTTGATTTCCTATGTGCAGGAGACATGGGGAAAGCAATTTGATTTTGTCAGGGCAGAGCAGGTGGTCGCTTCAGGGCTTTTAGGTGAGGGGATAACTCACCCAAACCTGCTAGACCGGCTGGGAGACTGGTTGTTGTTCCCGCGAGAAAATGCTTACTGGTGGTGGTGGCCGCACAAGGAGAATAAGTTGCGCGGGCGGCATGGCGGGCTGCATCCATCAGAGATGGTTGTGCCTTTGGTTGCCTGGAGTTTCTAAATGGATGATCAGTCGAGGACAGGCAAGCTTTGTTCCTGTGCTCGACTGAAATATTTTCTTCTTTTTTATAGCAAGGGCGCTATGCCTGGGCACCCATGACGGCATTGCTGGCTTTCCATGAGCGGTAAAGTAGCCACATTGCGCCAATACCAACGATGGTGGTGGCTAAACCAATCAGCCAGCCTAGAATGGGTATGGCGCGCAGGATGACATAGATCAGAATGCCGACACCAAGTGCCCACACTTTCTGTGGGGTTGCGTTTGGCGCGATTTTGTTCATGATCCATTCACCGGCGATGAAAGCCGCAATCAGCTTACTGCCATAGCTGATGAGCAGGGTAAAGGCGGTAAGAGCAAAAGTTAATCCAGACAACCCTAGCCCCAGCACCGATGAACTCAACCCGCCCAAAGAGATGACACTCAGTAAGACGCCGATTAGGATGATAATGAGCACTGCGAGAAGCGCAATAGCGTATCCTAGCAGGATAGTCACAAGTCCATAACCGGCAGCGGGTAACGGTTTTGCTTTTGCCTGGTCGGCTGATCTTTGCAGGATGGTGGGGATAAGCCATAGGACAAGTGCTCCGATGATAAGCAGAGTCACGAGATCCCGTAATACCTGAAGCAGTTTTTTGGCGATTGCGCCTGCCATGAAGCCGTAGGAAGAAGAGGAACTTTGTTTGTCTTGCTCATCTGGAACAGGGGTGGCAAAGACAACGCCTCCTTGTGGTTTAGATTGGATGGATGCGTCCTGTTCTATTTGGCTGGTGTAGCTTAACTGACCGCCGATTTGTGCTTCGCGCGAGATATTCAGCCCTGTCTTGATAGGAGGATGGGCACCTGGCGGTGGAAAGAAACCCGGGATAGAAATTTTTGGGCCGCTTTCCCGCGGCACACCCACTTCAAATTTGGCATTTTTGCCAATTTTGCCACTTACGGCGATAGCTTCTGCAGATATGACGGCATCCTGTGCCACCTCGCCTCCCAGCACCACCTGGTAAGCGCCTGCATATATCCCGCGATTGATCAGCGTTCCAGGTTGTATTTCAACACTATAGGCAGCATAGTAGATATTTCGTCCGATGCTTGCTTTCTCCTGGGTAGTAACATTTGCGCTGGCGCCTATCAGGCTTCCAGTTACCTGCCCATTCAACATGACGGTGTTGCCCATGACGATCATGTTGCCGTTGATAAGGGCGCCCTCTTTGATCAAAACCTGGTTGGCGCTGAAAATGGCATCGCCATTAATTTTCCCGTCCACTGTGATTGTGTTACCGCTGGCAACCAATAGACCGTTGACTATGCCGCTCACCGATACTGTTTCGGCGCTTAGAAACACATCGTCGTTGATCTCTTCTCCGGCAGCAATTACGCCGTCATCATCAAAAATGGCGGCCTGGGCAGGTTGCGCACTGCCAAGAAGCAAAAGCGTTATCAAAACAGCGACAATGATCCATGATAGGTGGGCATTGCTTAGTTTTTTTCTCATGATAGTGTTCTCTCCTTTCTTTGAAAAACTGGATGGGGTTGTGCATGTTACTGCCATCCTGTTTTTAATACGCATTTTCCCCCACACTATACGCGTGATTTTTTGCTCGAAATGCTTACTCTTTTTGTTGCAGGAATACAGATGTGGCAATGACCACAATCAATACTAAAATGATGCCCCCGATGACAATGCCTCTGGTTTGTTCTCGGTTTGTCAGGAATTCCTCCGGCAGGGCAGTAGGGGTCAAGGTCTCGCTTGGGGGAGTGGGCGTGGTTTGGGCATGGTGTCTATTTTCCGTAGCTGGGTTGTAAGACGAAAGAATCGTCATCATTAGAAGGACAACGAGGATCAATAAAACAGGTTTTGGGAGATTGGTCAATTTTCTCATCATAACGATATCTGCCTTGTTTTATTGAACAGCAGGGGGCTGCAGTTTATCCGCAGCATTTTTGGCTGCCTGTTCCGGGTTGTATTGCAGTCTGATAACGCTCAGAGTTGCTTCCTGCAGCACAGGGCTTATGCTGCTCATAATATCCTGTGTGGGATAGATTGTTGCTGAACGCGCAAGGGTCTCTAAAATGTCAATGGTATTTGTGCCCATCTCTGACTGCACCGAAGAGGGTCTCACTGGCACGTACCCCCGACTGGATGTCCATGAGGATAAGAAACCTGGTTCGACGAGAAACTCAGCCAGACGTATGCTGGTTTGACGGCGCTCAGGGAGTGGGTCTGTAACTGCCCAAAGCCATCCAGTTGTCAGGGCGAAAGGTTGTTCGCCCAGGGAAGGTAGGAGGAAAACATTGCTGTCTGGCTGCTGGTTTGCCATGTAGAAGGTGTTCCAGGTTACCAGCCGGTCAAAGCGCTGCTCTGTGTATGCCTGCCAGGTCTGCTGATAATCTTCGTATTGTGCAAGAGAAAGTGGAAAGATGCCCTGCTGTGCGCCGTTTGCGTACAGGGTGAGAACGTTGCTTAAGATTTCCGGCTCTAGTGCGGGCTGTCCTGTTTCGTTGGTCAGCGACCCGCCAGCCGAAAGATAAAGCTGCAATGTGAGCAGCGCCTGTGGGTCTGCTGCTGGAAAAAGCAACGGCTGATTTTGATTGAGCAGTGAGTTCCAGTCGTTTGAGGGCTGAATAGGTTTATTGGAGCGCACAGCGATCAATAAAGCGTCTGCGCCAAAGGGCAGGCCAAAAGAGACATTTTGAATCTGCGCAAGTTGTCTGGCGTAGTCGTACCAGTCGCTGTCTTGCAGCGCGGTGGTTGACCCATCCAGGGGAAACAGCAGTCCTTTGAGGGCAGCCGTTTCCATATCCTGACGTTGCAGTGCAACCAGCGAGGGCATTGCTGCTGGTGCCACTGCACTGGCAGCAATCAGAGATTCCATTATCCCGCCAGCGCCGGTAGCAGCTTTGATACGCACGTTGATCTGAGTACCAGGTATATGTTGGCTGAAAGTCGAAAGGTGATCGGCGAATAATTGAGCGGTTAAAGCATCATCATCCGGGTATATTGAGGGTGGTACCCAGATTGTCAGCGCTTGTGTGGATGGTGTTGCGTCTGCCGCCTCTTCAGGGGTGCGAGATGGCGGTGTGCTTTGTACGGTCTCTGCAGTAGGAATGGGCTGGGTTTCTATCTGAGTGACTGGCAACCAGCTCTGACAGCTTGACAGTGTCAGACACATGAATATCCCAAGCACACTTTTTTTCACCATGGCTACAGTTCAATTGCCTGACTCAAAAACTCCACAAGCAGCTTAACCGTGTTGACCACATCATTATAGTTGACCATTTCGGACGGGGAATGGATGTAGCGGCATGGGATGGAAACGCAGCCGGATGGCACCCCGGCGCGGCTGATTTGAATGGCACGTGCATCGGTTGATCCCTCCTCAAGAACCTCAAGCTGGTAGGGAATATTGGCGCTTTCTGCGCGGTTGATCAGGCATTGAACTAGTCGGGGATCCGAAAGCATACCGCTGTCACGGATTTTGATGGCGGGGCCTTTGCCGAGCGATACTGCCATCTTGATAGCTTTCGGCGTGTCGCCTGTGCGGGTAACGTCAATGGAAAGCCCCAGTTCCGGGTCTGTTCCGTAGGCTGCAGGACCTGCGCCGCGTGTGCCCACCTCTTCCTGCGCGCTGAAGACAAAGTAAAGCTCGTGAGGGCTTTTCTTAAGTTCACAGATGGTTTGAATCAGGACAGCCACACCAATGCGGTCGTCCATTGCTTTTGCCACCAAATTTTCGCCCAGTTCTTGAAAGTAACGGTCAAAAACGGCCAGAGAGCCTATCCTGACTGGGCAAGCTTCCTTAGAACTTGCTCCAACATCAATAAACAGATGCTCAAAGGTGGGCAGTGTCCCTGCCTGCCGTGAGGTTTTTTCGATGCCGATGACCCCGGGGGTGCCGTCCAGGAAAAGCACGCGTCCGCCAAGACAGGTAAGAGGCGAGACTCCTCCAATGGGGGCGAAGCGGACAAAGCCATTTTCGTCTATGTGGGTGGTAATGAGACCGATTTCATCCATGTGTGCGGCAAGCATGACCCTTAAGCCACCGTTTCCCTTTTTTCCTTTGCGTGCAATCAGGTTGCCAAGAGCGTCAATCTGGATTTCGTCTACATGGGGTTTTATCTGGTTGTGCACCAGGTCGCGCACTGCTTTTTCATAACCTGAGGGGGCTATGCTCTCGACCAGTTGTTTGATGAGTGTTTTCATGGGGTTCTCCTGAGATACGTAAGGGGGTTATCGTTCCTGCTGCAAAATTACAGGGTCTATCTCTGCCAGGGCGTGGTGGAGCAGCTGAAAGGTGTTTTGCCAGTCTGCAAGGCGGCAAACTGATATGGGCGTGTGGGGGTAACGTATGGGCACCGAGACAGCCACAGTTGGGATTCCGGCGCGCTTGCGGTGAATACTTCCGGCATCCGTGGCGCCTTTTCCGGGTTGACGGTACTGGTAGGGTATCTGGTGTTTCTCTGCAGTCTCCGCCAGGTATCTGATGAGGCGGGGGTCGTATAGTGTGGCTTCATCCGCAATATAAATCGCAGGTCCAGCATCAAGACGGGTATTGTAGCGAACATTTTCACTGCCATCCCATGTGGGCAAATCCCAGGCTGGTGTTGCATCAATAACGATTGCCAGATGAGGGGCGAGTGCATAGGCGGCTGTGTGGGCGCCGCGTAGATGAATTTCCTCCTGCACGGTAAAGGCTGCTTGCAGCGCAATGTGCTTAGGGGCGTGTTTTATCAGCTCAATCAGGATGGCGACACCCAGCCGGTCATCCAGTGCTTTGCCGCATAGACTCGGACCGACTTGCTGAAAAGGGGTTGCGAATGCTGCACGGTTGCCCACTTTGACACGGTCTTTTTCAAACCCAACATCAATACGCAAATTTTCGAGCGGGATTGCTCTTTTGAGGTCTTCTTCCTGTAAGAGATGGATGGGGCGTGTCCCAATGATGCCCGGGACGCGTTCATCGCCTATCCAGACCGGTTTGCCAACCAGGTGTCTGGCGTCGATACCCCCGACAGTTGCAAAGCGGTAGATGCCTTCCTCTTCCTTATCCATTATCATCAACCCAACCTCATCCATGTGGGCTGCCAGCATGACCCGTAGTTTTGGGTTGTCTAAATTACCAGCTTGGGCGAGCACATTTCCTAGCGCATCAACTGTAACCTGTGAAGCGTGAGGTTTGATTTCCTCCAGAACGATTTTTCGTACTGCACCTTCGTCGCCGGACACGGCAAGCGCATTGGACAGCTTTTCAAGAAGTTCGATGGGCGGGTGCGAGGGAAGGGTAGATTCGGCTGCTGATATTGTTGTTTTATCCATTGGTAACATCCCAAGAAAGAGTATCGAGAAAGTTTGTTTCCAGCCGTGCAATAAATTCAGCCAGCAGCCGTCCGGCGCGGTCAATATCCTTTAACGCCACTGCCTCTACCGGTGTGTGCATATAGCGTAGCGGGATGCTGATGACCATTGTCGGAATGCCTTCGGCTGTTATTTGCAGCCCCATGGCATCGGTGCCAGATTGTGCCGGCATGGCGTCCAGTTGGAAGGGGATTTCCAGCCGCTCAGCTAACTCTCGGATGGCTTTGTGAATTGCGGGGTGGATGTTTGGCCCATGCCCAAGGGCTATCCCTTTGCCGAACGGGAAGCCCTTGTAATCGCTGACTCCTGGACCTTTGGCGAAGGTTACGTCCACAGCGATGGCAATATGCGGTCTGATTTCAAAGGGCGAGGTGAGCGCTCCACCCAGTGTCTCTTCTTCCTGACTGGTGGCTACTGCCCAGACATCCCACTTGTGGGTAATGTGTTGCAATTCTTGCAGGCAGACGGTGAGTGCAGCAACTGAGGCGCGGTTATCCAGGCTGTGTCCGCAGATAACGTTTCCCGCCAGTTCCATAGGGGGCTGCGCAAAGGATATTGGGCTGCCCGGGCGCACCAGAGAGAGCACCTCTTGCGGCTGTAACCCGGTGTCGATCAACAGTTGATCCATGGGGACAGGGTCATGGTTGCTCAAGGTAGGCGGGAGGAGGAAACTCGCAGGTTGTATAACAATGCCTGGCAGGTCTCTTTGACCGTGAACGGTTACTGGTTGACCTGGTAGAATGCGCGGGTCAACCCCTCCAATCTCGGTGAAGTGGATGAAGCCGTTTTCGATGGTGGTAGCCATCAGACCGATGGCATCCATGTGGGCGGCAAGGAGAATGCGGGGACGAGGCTCGTTGGCACAGCCGCGGCGCAGGGCGTGCAGGCTGCCCAATCGGCTGACGGAAATCTCGTCAACGAGCGGTTTCCAGGTAGCAGCGATTCTCTCGCTAACCGGCTTTTCATAGGCTGACAAGCCGGGCAGGGAGAGGATTTCTTTCAGAAAGGCGGTAATTTCTTTCATCGGTATATGGTGTCCATGTTTCTGAATTAGGTTGGTGTGGGCGATGGGGTATCTGTGGGGATGGGAGTCTCGGTTGAAGTGCCGCTTGGTGTGGGTGATGGCGTATCGGTTGGTGTATAGGAAGGGATGGGCGTATCAGAGGGTGTGAAGGTGGCTGTGAATGTAAATGTGTTAGTGGGTGTGGGGGTGATGGTTCTGGTAGGGGTCATAAATGGTGTGGGCGAAATGGAAGGCGTGCGGGTGATCGTTTCGGAGGCGGTTGCAGTGGGAGGGAAGGTCTGGTAGGGGGTAATGGTATTGGTAGACGGCAGGGGCGTCATGCTGGCAGTGGGAGTGACTGTCAACCGCGACTGCATGCGCAGGTTGATCAGGCGCAACGAGAGAAAACCCAGACAATAACAGGGCAAAGTGAGCAGGATGATGATAGCAAGCGCTTTGCGTATCTGCGTTTTCTGCCCGACAGTAAAAGTCATCAGAGCTCCTCCTTATATGATAAACATCATAGCATCAGGCGAATGGAAAGGCAAGGTTTTCTGTATCCCCTATGAGGTTTAACCTGCTTTGTGCGGGGTTGCAGGGGTCATCTATGTTGAAGCTGCGAGGTTTCTGCCAGGGTGGTTTTTGCCTGACGGACAGCCATGTACAGGTTTTCGGCGCGAATATCCGTAATGGTATAGCAAGGGGCTTTGAGATGTTCTGCAAGCGTTTGTGCCAACCCCTGGTCAAAAGCTGGTTGCTCCATATTGATGACAACACTATGCACCTGTTCTGCGGCAATCAGTTCGGCAAACTGATAACTTTCCTCCAGCGGCGGGTTATCACCAATGGCAACATTACCAGCGCCGTCGGTCAGGACAATGAGCAGGGGGCGCACATCTGGATGGAGAATTTTTTCCTGTCGCAGCACGTCATAAGCCAGGCTGAGACCGGCGGAGAGAGGGGTTTTCCCGCCGACGGGGATATCTGCCAGCGATCGTTGGGCTAGCGCAATCGAATTAGTGGGTGGGAGCACCAGGACGGCGCGGTCTTTTTGAAAGACAATCAGCCCTACACGATCGCGGCGCTGATAAGCGTCGGTGAGCAGGGATAAGATGGCGCCTTTTGTAGCCGCCATGCGTTCTGCAACAGCCATAGACCAGGAGGCATCCACCAGGAAGAGCACCAGGTTGGCGGAGCGGCGCACGCGGACTTTGCGCATGTAATCTTTCGGTTGGATAGCAAAGGCAACTTTTTTGCGCTGCTCGGCGCGATCTTTTTGGAAAGGCGCTGCGGCGCGCAGGGTGGCATCAAATGCCAGATCAAATGGGTTTTCGTTTGCTGGGCGGGACTGGATATACCGTCCGCGTTTATTTTGCGTGTAGGTGTATGAGCGGCGTCCCGAAGTCTGCCGCATCATTTGATCCAGGGGGGTGTCCAGACGGCGTGGAGCAAAAGTTTCTCCGACTTGTACCCTTTTACCCCCTTCCCACCACTGTGTTTCCTCTTTTTTGTCAAATACATTTTGGGGTGAAGCCTCGTTTTGCAGTTCCTGTTGTGAACCCTGATCGCTGGCTTCACCGTCCATCATTTTTTTTTATCGGATTCCTCTTCTCCCCCTTCTTCGGCAACGGTTTCGCTTTCTGAACCGCTTTGTCCCTGTAACTGCTCAATGCGCTCCTGTAACTGCTCGGAGGTGATTTCGCTTTGCTGGAATGGACCGCGCCGTAGTCGGTGTGGGAGAGCTAGCTCGGCAGCCAGAGCGATGTCATGCCCGTTGATGAGAGTGCGTCCCTCAAAAGCTGCCTGGGCGCGGGCGGCTTTAAGAATGACCAGGTCGGCGCGATGCCCTTCAACGTTTAGGGATGCGGTTAGAGAGGCAATCGAAAGCAAATCTCGCTGGGTGTATTGCACCCGATCCACCAGTTTTCGCGCCCGTTCAATTTGTTGAGAAAGTTCGATTTCTTTGGGAAGCCAGTTCTGGCGGAAGCGCTCTGCATCCGATTCGTACTGCAAGCGGCGTTCCATAATCAACACGCGTTCGCGGGCGTCGTTGATGCCGTGAATTTCAACGGAGAGAGCAAAACGGTCAAGCAGTTGTGGACGCAAGTCTCCCTCTTCGGGGTTCATTGTGCCCACCAGAATAAAACGCGCTGGGTGAGAAAAGGAAATACCCTCCCGCTCGACGATGTTCACTCCCATGGCAGCCGAATCAAGTAATACATCTACCACATGATCGTCAAGCAGGTTGACCTCGTCAATGTATAACAGACCGCGATTGGCAGCAGCCAGTATACCTGCTTCAAAATGCCGCTCGCCTTTTTGGATAGCTTTTTCAATATCCAGCGTCCCAACAACACGGTCTTCTGTTGCCGATACAGGTAAGTCAATAAAAGGGGTTACCCGCTCGCTGATTGGAAGATTTTCACCTTTTGCGGCGCGCTCCACACATTCTGTACACCAGTTGGAAGGCTGATCGGGGTCGCATCCGAAACGGCACTGGCTGACAACTTTGACATTGGGCAGAAGGGCAGCCAGCCCGCGTGCCGCTGTGGATTTTGCAGTGCCGCGTTCGCCGCGGATGAGAACACCGCCAATGCGGGTATCCACCGCGTTTAGTATCAGGGCGCGCTTCATGCGTTCCTGACCAACAATAGCAGTAAAAGGGTAAATCACGGGCATAATTGTTTAATGGTCGTCCTTTGCGTTTTACTATGGCTTTGACTTGTCCGAGAGATAAGTTTACCATAAAAAGGGTTCTTGTGATTGGGGATAACATGGTGTGCTTGGAACCGCAAGGTCGTTTTGTCTTTGAGCGCTATGACATATATCCTTATTCTGATAACCAACTTTCACAGTAAGTATTTGTTCTACATGGATGTGCGATATAATGTTTTACAGAAACGATTCTCAAAGACGGAGTTATACATGCCAGAAAAGAAGATACGCGTTTTAATTGCCAAGCCAGGCTTGGATGGACATGACCGCGGCGCCAAGGTGGTGGCGCGTGCCCTGCGCGATGCTGGTATGGAGGTGATTTATACCGGTCTGCGTCAGACACCGGAAATGATTGCCGAGGCTGCGCTTCAAGAAGACGTTGATGCTGTCGGTCTTTCTATCCTTTCGGGTGCGCACATGGCGTTGGTGCCGCGTGTGATTGAGCTTCTTAAAGCGAATGGACAGGAAAATGTGATGGTCTTTGTAGGGGGCATCATTCCGGAAACGGATGTTCCCCCGCTGATCGAGGCTGGGGTTAAAGCTGTTTATGGGCCTGGCACACCCACAAGCCGGTGCGTAGAGGATATTCAAAAGGCGGTCCTCGGGGAAGTGGTCGCATAACCTCAGGTTATATATCCAATGCATCTGGCTGAGGCGGTTTTGTCGGGCAATCGCCTGGCGTTGGCGCGTTTGTTGACCCAGGTGGAGAATGGAACACCGGAAGGGGTCGCTGCTCTGGATTTTCTTTTTCCCTTTACCGGCAAAGCGCATTTAATTGGGATTACGGGTGCGCCGGGTACAGGCAAGTCTTCGCTGGTCAATCAGCTGGCGCGGGCGTTTCGCCACTTAAAAAATGGCGCTTCAGAGCGACGCGTGGCAGTGGTGGCGGTAGACCCTTCCAGTCCTTTTACTGGCGGGGCGTTGCTGGGTGATCGGGTGCGAATGCGAGACCTGGCGGGTGATGCTGGGGTTTTTATCCGCTCGATGGCTTCGCGCGGCGCGCTTGGAGGATTGGCGCGTGCCACTGCCTCGGTTGTACAGGTGCTGGACGCCGCTGGTTATGACGTGATCATGGTTGAGACGGTTGGCGTGGGACAATCTGAGGTGGACATTGCGCGTCTTGCGTATACGACCCTGGTGGTCGAAGCGCCAGGTCTGGGAGACGATATTCAGGCAAGCAAGGCGGGCATTTTGGAGATCGCTGATATTCTGGTGGTTAATAAAGCTGACCAGGCAGGAGCGGACAATACGGAGCGCTCCCTGCGGGCGATGCTTGAAATGGCGTATCCCAGTAAAGGTTATCGTGGGCATCATGGCGTCCGTTCAGGAGAAGAGGCGGCGGCTGATATGTCACAAATGCCCGCATGGGTTCCCCCCGTGATGCGGACGGTGGCTCTGGATGCCAGCGGCATTGAAGAGCTTGCGCAGGCAATCCTGCAGCATGGTGAATATCTGCGGGCAACCGGTGAATGGCAGCGGCGCGAGTATGTCCGTCTTAAGAATGAGCTGGATGACCTTTTGCGGGCGGCGCTGATGGCGCGCTGGCAGTCTGGTGTGCGTGATGATGATTATCGTTCTGTTCTGGAACAGCTTTGTGCGCGGCAGATTTCGCCGTATCAGGCTGTTGCGCGGTTGCTGGAGTTTGGAATTCAGGCGGGTGGTGCGAATGATAAACTTTGAAAGAGCATTTTTACCAACTTTATGGCAACCGGTGTAAAATATAAGGGTTATACCCCAATTAATTTCAGGAGCTAAACAGTAATGGAACGTGTATTCATCGGCGATTTGCGCCAACACATTGGAGCGAAGGTTAAAATCAAAGGTTGGCTGCAGACCCTGCGCGATCAAAAGAAAATGCAGTTTTTAATCGTCCGTGATCATACAGGGCTGGTGCAGGTAGCTTTTGAAAAACAGACGGACACAGCCATGGCAGAGAAGATTTCGGGACTGGGCGCAGAGTCGGCGGTGGTGATCACTGGTCTGGTAGTGGACAATCCAATTGTTAAGCTGGGCGGGCTTGAACTTCAGCTGCATACACTGGAAGTAGAAAGCAATGCTGCTGCTCCGCTTCCGCTCGATCCGTTCGCAGAGACCCTGCCGTCTTTGGATTACCGCCTGGATTGGCGTTTCCTGGACCTGCGCAGACCTCAGGCTCAAGCCATCTTTCGTGTGCAGACGACTGCGGTGATGGCGATGCGCGAATATTGGCTGCAGAATGGTTTTATAGAGATGCATTCGCCCAAATTGATGGGCAGCGCCAGCGAGAGCGGGGCAGAGGTTTTTGCAGTAGATTATTTTGAGCGCAAGGCGTATCTGGCTCAGTCGCCGCAATTCTACAAACAAATGGCGATGGCAGCGGGTTTTGAACGTGTCTTTGAGATTGGGCCCGCATTCCGTGCAGACCCTTCTTTCACTTCCCGCCACATGACCGAGTTCACCAGCGTGGATATGGAGATGTCCTGGATTGATTCGCATGAAGATGTAATGGCTTTTCAGGAGCGCTGGTTACAGTATGTGTATCAAAGGGTCAAAGACAAACATGATGCAGAAATCCGTGAGCATTTTGGGTTTGATCTGCTTGTTCCTGCGGTACCCTTCCCGCGCATACCGATGGCTGAGGCGCGCGAAATTGTGGAGAAGATGGGCTATCGAATCCCGCCAGAGAAGAAGGGGGATATTGACCCTGAAGGTGAACGGCTGATTGGGAAATATGTCAAAGAGAAATATGGACACGATTTTGTTTTCCTGACGGATTGGTCAATCAATGTGCGTCCGTTTTATCACATGCGTCATCCGGAAAATAACAATATCACGCGCAGCTTTGACCTGATTGCCAGTGGGTTGGAGATCACAACCGGTGCACAGCGTGAACATCGCTATGATGTACTGGTGAAACAGGCGCAGGAAAAGGGTCTTTCGCTAGATTCGATACAGTTCTATCTGGATTTCTTCCGCTATGGGTGCCCTTCGCATGGCGGGTTAGGTTTGGGGCTTTCGCGCTTGATGATGGTAATGCTCAATCTTAGTAATGTGCGTGAGGCGGTGTATTTGTTCCGTGGGCCCACCCGCCTAACGCCCTAGGAGATTGACGGCATGCTGACAGGTCAACGGGTTCGGTTACGCCCCATAGAGCGCGCAGACTTGCCCAAGTATGTGGTCTGGTTGAACGATCCAGAGGTCATTCGTGGATTAAGCATGTATATACCATTATCCCAATCTCAAGAAGAAAAATGGCTTGAGGGGATTGAGCAGGGCCCGCCAGCCGAGAGACCGCTGGCGATTGAAATCCGCGCCCCTGAGGGTTGGCTGCATGTGGGGGGGATTGGCTTTCACAGCGTCAACTGGCGTGACCGTAATGCTGAAGTTGGTCTCTTTATTGGCGAGAAGCACTTTTGGAATCAGGGGTATGGCTCAGACGCGTTACGTTTGATGTTACGCTATGGCTTTGATGGGTTGAATCTGCACCGCATCTATTTGCAGGTCTATGAGAATAACCTGCGTGCCGTCCATTCTTATGAGAAAGTGGGCTTCGTTCACGAGGGCCGTCAGCGTGAGGCAAGGTTTTTCAGGGGGAAGTATCTTGACGTATTGTGGATGAGCATTTTAAGGTCGGAATGGGCGGATGTAGAAGTGTAACAAAGGAGTGATAGATGCCTGTACCGGTAACATTTCCACGCCATGAACGGATGGGGTATGGGGATATCAAACTGTATGGGGGCACTGCCAGCACCGAATTGACAGCCAAAGTGGCAGAGTATTTGGGTATCTCCTGTTGCGAGCACGATGTGATTCGTTTTCCAAATGACAACTTGTTTGTCAAATTGCATAGCAGCGTGCGGGGACAGGACTGCTATGTTATTCAGACGACATCTGCCCCTGTGCATCAGAACTTAATGGAGTTGTTGATCACGCTTCAGACTTTGCGTCTTGATTCTGCCTCGCGGGTAACGGCGGTTGTGCCCTATATGGCGTACGCTAAGTCGGACAAGAAAGACCAGCCGCGTGTCCCAATTACTGCACGTCTGGTGGCAGATATGATCGAAGTGGCTGGTGCGGATCGGTATATTACTTTTGATTTACACGCCGGTCAGATACAGGGCTTCTTTTCGATTCCGGGAGATGTGCTCACGACCTTTTCAATTTTGATCAAGTATATCAAATCTATTCTTAACCGCATGAACAACCCGGTGGTCGTTACCGCCGATCTTGGTTTTGCCAAAAAAGCGCGCAATTTTGCTGTGGAGATTGATGCCCCTCTTGCCTTTATTGAAAAGCGACGGGTGGCGAATGATGCACGCGCGGTAGCGCTCACCATTATTGGGGATGTCCAGAATCGGGATGCCATTATTGTGGATGATGAAGTAGACACTGGCGGGTCTATGGAGCAGGCGGTCAAACTGGTGCATGAATCGGGGGCACGCAGGATTTTTGTGATCTTTGTTCATCCGGTTTTATCTGCCAATGCCGCTGAGCGACTGGGCGCTCTGCCTGTTACGGAATTCGTTACTACAGATACCATCCCGATACCTGCAGAAAAGGCAGTACACTTTGGCAATCGGCTGACAGTTTTGAGCATTGCTCCAATGCTGGGAGAGGTGATTCGGCGCGCCAATGAGGGGCGCAGCGTTGGAGAGATGTTCAATGAGTGAGTGATGCCGTGCCTGAGTTGCCAGAGGTTGAGACGATTGTGCGTTTGCTGCGCGGCGAGAACGGCGGCACGCCTTCGCTGCTTGGGCGATCTATTCGAAAGGTTTCGTTATTCTGGCAACGTACTCTCCAAACTCCTTCATCTCCCGATGCGCTGGAGGCGCTTGCTGGTCAAAGGGTTGAGCAGATTTATCGCAGGGGAAAATTTGTTGTTTTTCATCTGACTGGTGCGAGTCTGTTGTTTCACCTGCGGATGAGCGGGGATTTGCGAGTCGAGGACGCATCTACCGGGCTGCAGCAACACGATAGGCTGGCAATATGGTTTGAAAGCAGTCTGCGCCTTGTGTTTAATGACCCAAGAAAATTTGGGCGTGTTTGGGTGGTGCAAGACCCTCAGGTGGTGTTGGAAAAGCTTGGGCCAGAGCCTTTGGGTGAGATGAGTCCGCATCAGTTTTATCAGCGTCTGCACCAGCGCCGCAGACAGTTGAAGCCTCTTTTGATGGATCAATCGTTTCTGGCAGGGTTGGGCAATATTTATACCGACGAAGCTCTCTTTCGTGCCAGATTGCATCCTCTGCGCCTTTCGGATACACTTACCGAGGTTGAGGCGGCTCTTCTCTTAAAAGCCATTCGGGCTGTTCTTGAAGAGGGTATTCGCAGGAATGGTGCCAGTATTGACTGGGTCTATCGTGGAGGAGAGTTTCAAAATACTTTTTGCGTGTATCAGCGCACAGGGCAACCGTGTCGGGTTTGCGGTGAGCCAATTCAGCGGATTGTCGTTGGGCAAAGGGGGACGCATTTTTGTGTCTCCTGCCAAAAGGCGTGAGCAAGGAGGGATGCCATGCAGACAACCTTTGTTCTGTTTCTCGGTGTTGCTGTTCTTGTGATTGCAGTTGTGGTGATCGCGTTCCTGATTACTAAGCGTTCGCAGGGTTCCAACGATCAGACTTTGCAGGAGCGTTTGTCGAAGGACGATCAGAGGGAGCGTGTTCTCTGTGTTTGGCGCTCGCCTTCCGATGGCAAGCTTGTCATTGAGATGGGAACCAAGACGCTTAGGTCGTCTCTTTCCATGAGCCGCCGCGAGCGCGAACGTCTTGGTGAGGTGATTGCGGAGCTCACGAAATGGCTTGGTCAGGGGGAAGCTTCTCCCACTGATGATGGATTGGTAGGGGCGCTGGAAGCGGATGTGCCCGTGAAACAAATTGCTACATCTTCTTCTGCCTTACCTGCGGGCAGTCCAATGTCAATCGTGGCGCAGATCAACGAAATTCTGCAGGAAATGCTGGTAGGTACAGAATTTGCCGGGCAAAAAATCAGCCTGGTTGAAGACCCCAGACATGGGGTGGTGGTTTGGATAGGAACAAAGCGGTATGATGGGGTAGATAGTGTGGATGTACCCGCCGTGCGGGCGCTTATTCAGGATGCCGCTTCAGCGTGGGAACGGCGTCATGCAAAACGATGATCTGGGGAGAGAAGACGGTGAATATTTATACCCCTTCAACGCTTTCAATTTCAGGAAAAAATTGCTTTAGTGTGCCTTCGATCCATCCATGAAGCGTGGAGGGCGAGAGGGGGCAACCTAAACATGCGCCGCCTAATCGCACTTTCACGATTTTGCCGTCGTAAGATACAAGACTAACACTTCCTCCGTGATAGTGGCTGATATACGCATCCAATTGTTCAATAAGTCCCCGCAGCTGTTCTTCTTTTGAGAAAGAGAATGATTGCGTCTGCTCGCTCATGTTGTTACTCCGCTGTGTTCCCTGTCAATACCCATTCTTTCGATCAAGATATTGAAAACCTGGTCATGCGTGCTGCTCAACCGCTCTGCGATTAAGCCCGAAAACCGACTCAAAAGTATAACACCGGTTGCCGGGTTATTTTGACATATTTTTTGCAATTCTTGATAACTCATACAACATGTTTCGCAGTCACTCTCAGCTCTTGCGGCAGATGTGTAGTGACTCCTGCCCAAGGCAGCCGACCAGCCAAAGAGGCTTCCGGGAGATAAATGGGCGACCCTTAACTCAGGTCCATCATAGGGTTTGTAGATGATTTCCACAAACCCATTGACGAGAATATAAAAATATTCTGCAGTTTGACCCTGCTCAAAGATTACGCTTCTTTGAGGGTAGTTACGGAAATGGATGAACGGTTCAATCTCCACAAGCTGGTTATTGCTGAGATCCTTAAACACAGAGAGTTCTCGATATTCCTGCTTGAACATTGAGAACATATTAGCCAAAGATGGTGAGGCTTTGTAGTGGCAAATATCCTGAAACAGGGGACAATCATCATTCCAAATATATTAAAAAAATCCGTTGATAGTGGTAAGATACAATGCGTGAGTAACTTGACTGAGAAGCGTTTTTTTCTCCCAGCTTATTTCCCCAAAATTTTATCCATAGCGGTGCTCTTTGCTTTCCTGTTATACGGACTGATTATCCTTCAGCGCGCCTGGTTGTGTGATGATTCTTATATCACTTTTCGAACAGCGGATAATTTTGTCAATGGCTACCGCTTGACCTGGAACACGGATGAAAGGGTGCAGGCTTACACCCACCCGCTGTGGCTGTTCACTATTATCCCATTCTATTTCTTAACCCGAGAGGTGTACCTGACTGTGTTGCTGCTCTCGTTGGTGATTTCACTGGCAGCGCTTTCTATTTTCATCTTCAAGGTTGCCAAAACTAGACAGGCTGCTTTGCTTGGCGTGTTAATTTTGGCGCTTTCCAACGCATATGTGGACTATTCCACGTCCGGGCTAGAGAACCCCCTTTCTCATCTTATCCTGATCCTCTTTCTTTGGATGTATTTTAACCGCCCATTGGATGTTAAAACCCTGCTGTTGTTGTCATTCATTGCTTCGCTGGGGTTGTTGAATCGCATGGATCTGGCTTTGATCTATGCGCCAGTATTGGTGTTTTCGTTTTGGCGGGTATCTCAAAATAACGGCTTTTTGCGCAGCATAGCTGCACTGATTTTGGGGCAGCTCCCTTTCATTTTGTGGGAACTGTTCTCGATTTTCTATTATGGTTTTCTGTTTCCCAATACGGCATATTCCAAGATCACGACTGCCATATCAGCTACAGAACTGTTTGTACGTGGTCTGTATTATGCTTTGAATTCGCTTCAGCATGACCCGCTGACATTGGTGGTTGTTTTGACGGTGGTTGTGTTGACATTGAAGTGGAGGGTTAAGAGCGCCATCCCGGTGGCGTTGGGTATTCTGCTTTATATTTTGTATGTGGTCAAGATTGGCGGGGATTTTATGAGCGGGCGTTTTTTTGCTGCTCCCCTGTTATGTGCTGTGGTTGTTCTTGCACAGTTCGATTTTGACCGCTTACGTTTGAAGCAAACTTTGCTTTTGTATGTGACGGTTATTCTTTTGGGTTTGGCGGCTTCGATTCCAACTTTTCTACTTATTACCCCCTATGCCGGTTCGTATCGTGATGCCCGCGATATCGCCGATGAACGCCGCGCTTTTTATTCCTCGACTGGGTTATTGCGTAACCGGCGTTTTAATACCGGTATTGATAATCACTGGGCAGAGGAGGGAAAGCGGATGCGCGTTGAAAACCCATACGGGGTGATTGGGTTGACCAATATTGGCTTTTTTGGGTACTATGCAGGTCCGCATGTGCATATCATTGATTATTATGGGCTTTCTGACCCGCTGATTGCACGTATTCCGCCAAAGAGTCTGGGGGGCTACTGGCGTGCAGGACACCTAGAACGGATCATCCCGCAGGGGTATGTTTTTACAGTTGAATCCGGTGGGGAGAAGAACTGGATTGCTGATGAGCATCTGGCGGAGTACTATGACAAACTGGCGTATATCACGCGCGGTGATCTGTTTGATCCCCAGCGGTTCATCGAAATATGGAAAATGAATACAGGACAATATGATCACCTGATTGATTTTTATCTTTACCGCTACCCACGCATTGTTGAGACTGAAGAGCAAGAGCTGGGTGAGAAACCGATACAATTCACAGAGCATGGAATACGGGTTCATTTTGCTGACCTGATACATCCCTCTCACTTTGAGGTGCGTTTGTCGGGGAATGCCCGCTATGAAATTGTGTATCAGCGCGGTATAGAGGTGATTGCAAAAGACTACCTGAATGTGCTTGGGGAAAGAACTGCTCTGACAGCGTGTCAGGTTACTGTTGCGGAAAAAGCCAAGCGCAGTGGTTTTGACCGCTTGATTATCGTGCCGGTTGAACAGAGGGAAACTGAATTTTGGCTGCAAGGGTTGCGGTTTTTTGCGTATGGGTTAGAATAAGGTGGTTTAGAATACATCACGGAGATAATGATTATGGAAATGCTGATTGAGTTTCCAGGGGGACAACGGGTGGATGCCCATTTTGGGCAATTTACAGTGCAGACGGATCAGGAGGGCGCAGCGCCCACCCCGTTTCAGGTCTTTCTGGCTTCTATTGGCACTTGTGCGGGGATTTATGTGCTTGGTTTCTGCCGTCAACGCGGCTTGTCTGTGGAGGGTATCCGTCTCCTCCAGCGGGTGCATTTTAACCCAATGACCAGGCTGGTAGAAACCGTTGACCTGGAGATTCAGGTGCCGCCGGATTTCCCAGAAAAGTATTATGACTCTCTGGTGCGCTCAGCAGAGCTTTGCCTGGTTAAGAAACACCTGGAGACTCCGCCGCAGTTTAACACGTATACGCGGGTGGTATCAGCATGATGTTCAAATTAGCTTGTGTATAGAGGTCAAAATGCGTAAACCATTTGTAGCTGGTAATTGGAAGATGAACAAGACAGCCGAAGAGGCAACTGCGCTGGTGAAAGAGATGCTGCCGGAGTTGCAGAGCGTCGCCGCTGTCGAACGGGTGCTTTGCCCGCCTTTTACGTCGTTGATGATCGTCTCGGCGTTGTTGACGGGCACTGGTTTGGGCACTGGCGCGCAGAATATGCACTGGGAAGCGCAGGGTGCTTTCACCGGCGAGGTTTCGCCGCGCATGGTTAAAGAATTCTGCCAGTATGTAATTCTGGGACATTCTGAGCGTCGCACATACTTTGCGGAAACAGATGCACTGATTAACAAAAAGATCAAAGCCGCGCTGGAAGTTGCCCTGACCCCCATTTTTTGTATCGGGGAGACGCTTGAGGAAAATCAAGCCAGCCGCACCGCCGAAGTGGTGATCCGGCAGGTTAAAGAAGGATTGGCGGGTTTAACACAGGAACAGGCAAAGGGAATCGTGATCGCGTATGAGCCTGTGTGGGCGATTGGCACAGGGTTGGCAGCCAGCGGAACAGGCGCCAACGCTGTTGTAAAGGACTATATTCGCAGCACGCTGGAGGAGATGTTTGGCAGACAAGTAGCGGATGCGGTGCGTGTGCTCTATGGCGGCTCAGTAACCGCTGCTAATGCCTCTGAATTCTTTGAGCAGCCTGAGATTGATGGCGCCCTGGTGGGTGGCGCCAGCTTGAAGCCTGCTGAGTTTGTCAATATTGTAAAAGCCGCTGTTCGGTAAGTGTTCACAAGCACTGTGTGGTGTTTGTGGTATAATTTTCCTGTCCAAATTCATTTAGGAGAATAGTCATGAAGGTCATAGTCGATCCCGAAAAATGCCTGGGTTGTGGTGTTTGTGAGGCAGATTGTCCCGATGTTTTTCAGCTTGGCGATGATGCGATTGCTAAGGTCTTGCTTGACCCCGTTCCTGATAAATACCGGGATGATGTGATGCAGGCAGTTGAGGATTGCCCGGAAGAGGCGATTTCCGTCCAAGACTGATGCTCTCAATAACGGCAGGCTATCCCTGGTAAGAAATTGCCAGGGATTTTTTGTTGTCTTTTTTGATTTTTTTGCTACACTAAACAGGTAAGCGTGTTGAGACGGTTCATAGATACCAAAGGGCGTTATAGGAGGTGAGCAAAATGATAGAGGGCTTATACCAGCAAATGAAACAATCGGTATTGGACGGGGATTACGAGTTGGCTGAGACCCTGGCAAAGAAGGCTTTAGAGTTGGGCATTGACCCTCTGGAAGCGATCAACAATGGCTATATGCCTGGCGTCAATGAGGTTGGGCAACTGTTCAGTTGTGGCGAGATGTTTTTGCCGGAATTGGTACAGGCGGGCGAAGCGATGAAAATAGCCATTGCGATTTTTGAGCCTGAGATGGCACGGCGCGGGTCGCAGCGCGAGAGTCTGGGTAAGGTTGTGCTTGGCACGGTAGAAGGAGATATCCACGAGATTGGCAAGACTCTGGTAGGCACGATGCTCACTGCTAACGGGTTTGAGGTGTTTGATTTGGGGGTAGATGTGTCGGTAAGCCGGTTGATCGAGAAAGCACTAGAGGTCAATGCCGATTTGATAGGGGCGAGTGCTCTGCTGACAACAACCATGATCAAACAGAAATCTCTGGTTGACGAGTTGAAGGCAGAGGGACTTGATAAAAGATTCAAGGTGATGGTGGGCGGTGCACCGGTTACGCAGGAGTGGGCGCAGCGTATTGGTGCACACGGATACAGCGAGGATGCAATTGGGGCGGTGGCAGTTGCCAAACGGCTGGTTGGCAAAGCCGGATAAAGTATGTGGTAAGATTTTGGATTTTCAAGGAGGAGAGAAATGGGCGCACAGTTGAAAAAAGCCGAACTTAAGCTGGTGACTGTTTTCTTTATGATTTTTGTGCTTTGTTCCTCTGGACCATACGGACTGGAGGATATGGTATCGTCCTCTGGACCGGGGATGACGCTGCTGCTCTTGCTTTTGCTACCGTTCGTTTGGAGTATCCCAATGGGTCTGGTTTGTTCTGAACTGGGGTCGGCTATTCCTGAGGAGGCAGGGCATTACAAATGGGTGCAGCGTGGTTTGGGGGAGTTTTGGGGGTTTCAGGCAGGATGGTGGTGGACTCTCTCCGTTGTGGTAGATACGGCAGTGTATGCTGTTTTGGCGGTGGATTATGCCAATGCCTGGCTGAATCTGGCGCCTTTGGGACGATGGCTGCTGGCAGCCGCCATTATTGCCATATTTACATACATTAACATTCGCGGCATTGAAGCTGTGGGCATATCCGATACGGTATTTTCGTTGATTGTGTTGCTGCCTTTTGTTCCGCTGGTGGTTTTAGGTATCATTCACTGGCAGGGAAACCCGTTTGTTCCCTTTATCCCTGAAGGGCAGACAGTATTCGAGAGTCTTGGGCTGGGATTTGCCATTGCGCTATGGTTGTATTCAGGATACGAGTCGATGTCAACAATGGCAGGTGAGATACGCAATCCCCAAAAGCTTATCCCGCGAGGTATCCTGCTGGCGATGCCCTTCATCATTGCGGTCTATTTTATCCCTACCGTTGTGGGTTTAGGGAGTGTGGGTGAATGGGAGAGTTGGTCGTCGAGTGAGGGTATTTCGTTTGTTGAATTGGGGTCGAGATTGGGCGGCCCGGTGCTTGGCATTCTTATTTTGATCGGTGCGCTCACCTCGAACCTGGCATTGTTCAACAGCTATCTTGCGAGCGGTACGCGCGCTCCGTATGTTATGGCGGAGGATAATCTCTTTCCAAAGCTGTGGAGCAAGTTGCACCCTAAATTCGGCACCCCTTATATCTCCATTTTGATTATGGCAGGTATTCAGGCTTTGCTGGTGACCGGCAGTTTTGATCAGTTGATTTTGATTGACGTGTTTCTGCTGATGTTTTCTTATATTTTGATTTTTATTGCAGCGATTGCACTGCGCATTAAGGAACCAGGTTTGGAACGCCCATTTCGCGTTCCAATGGGCACTGCAGGATTGGCTGCTATCAGTGTCCCGCCAATTATTTGTGCTGTGATCGCACTGTTTACCAATGGGGTGGAGTATATGATCGCTGGGGCACTTGGCGCTGTGAGTGGTCCCATTGCATATATACTTTTCAAACGCCTGTACGGCGGCTTGTCGGGGAGCAAAGGGTGAAAAAAGCGATGGTTACGGTTGAATGTGAGAAGGTGATACAGTTATGAAGCTAACGGCGGAAATATTATCGCGTGATGAACAGCAGAGGATACATGACCACAGCCTGCGAGTTTTGTGGGAGGCGGGTGTTCAATTTCACAGTCTGAAGGCATTGAAGCTGCTGGCAGAAGCAGGCGCCACGGTGGATTGGGAAACAAAGATAGCCAGAATACCAGAGAAATTGGTGATTCAAACATTGGAGACCGCACCCAAAAGCTTTGTCTTGGGTGCAAGAAACTCGAGTTATGACTACCCGATGCCTTCTCCACATACGCGCTATACAATGGATGGCACCAGCGCTTTTGCAACCGATTTTGAAACAGGCGAGCGCCGCTATGGCACCTTGAAGGACCTTGAACGGGGGGTGCGCGTGTTTATGGCGGCTGATATGGGGGTGATGTGCTGGCCGCCATGCTGTGCCTCGGATGCCCCGGATGGCTCGCGTCCCTTGCACGAGTTTTTGACAATGTTGCGTTTCTGCTCCAAGCATGGCAATCATGAATTGCATCATCCGAATCAGGTGCCCTATTTTGTTGCGGCGCTCAAAGCCATCTGTGGAGATGATGATGCTGTGCGCCAGAGGAAAATCGCCTCGGTTGTATATTGCCCGGTGGCGCCTCTCATGCATGATGCGGAGATGTGTGATGCCTATCTGGATTTGGGGGCGTATGACGTACCGATCTTGATACTTCCCATGCCAGCTACGGGGACGACCGGCCCAGCCAGTCTGTTTTCGAATATTGTGCAGGGTAATGCAGAGGCGTTGTCTTCGATTGTGCTTTATCAGCTGGCGCGGCCCGGCAGACCGCTGATTTACGGTAGCGCTTCGGGGTCTCTGGATTTTGCCAGCGGAGGGTTTCTCACAGGTGTGCCAGAGATGGTGTTGCAAACGGCTGCTATGGCAGTGATGGGGCGTTTTTACGGTTTGCCTAACACGGCTACGGGTTGTGTCTCGGATGCAAAGGCAACGGGCATTCAGGCTGTAATAGAGAAAGTAATTACCACACTTCCAGCGGTGCTGGTGAGTGCTGATCTGGTCAGCGGGATTGGCGAGATTGAAACCAGCCAGAATCTGATATTAGAGCAGGTGTTGATTGACAATGAAATTGCGCATTTCTGTGAGCGTTTGCATCAAGGTGTGGATACTTCGCCGCAGAAAGACCTTATTGAGGACATTATCCATGTGGGGCCTGGCGGCAATTTCCTCAAGGCGCGCAGTACCCGTGTGATGGCGCGCAGTGATGAGTTTTATATTCCCCAATTGGCTGTTCGGCAGTCGTATGAAAACTGGCTGGCGCTGGGCAGTCCCGATATGCGCGATCGAGCTCGAGAGAAAGTGCGCGAGATACTTAATTCTCCACTGGTCGATCCGTTGCCTGAAGTGGTAAGCCGCGAGATTGATGAAATTCTTCGAGAGGCTGACAAAGAGCTCAGCGCAGAGGAATGAAATCAAATTAATTTTTAATATTTGTTTAACTCAATTCCGATAAACAGGGTTTAACATCATCCTGATTTGATGTTTCTTTCGAACATCAAATGAATCGTGCGTTTACCGGAAGGAGATTGGTATGAACCTGGATAAGTTGACCCAAAAAGCTCAGGAAGCGATATTTGAGGCGCAGCGTCTGACGCAGGAATATAATCATCAGAGTATTGAGCCTGCGCATATCTTGCTGGCATTGATCAATCAGCAAGAGGGGGTTGTGCCTGCTATCGTTACACGCGTCTCTGGAAGCGTTCTGGCACTACGCGATGATCTTGAGAAAGACTTGCAAAATCGTCCAAAAGTTTATGGTGCCAATGTCCAGATAGGTCTCTCGCGCCCAGCGGTGGATGTGTTGGCGGCTGCCGAGCGCTACGCAAAGGGGATGCAGGATGAGTATGTTTCTACTGAGCATATCTTGCTGGGCTTGACGGAGAGTGTGGAAGGCAGACGCCTGGAGCAATATGGGCTGACCAAAGATGCCATTCTGAAAGCTCTGGTTTCGGTGCGCGGAGCACAGCGTGTTACCTCACAGAATCCCGAAAGCACCTACCAGGCGTTGGAAAAATATGGTCGTGATCTGACTGCCATGGCGCGGCAGGGCAAGCTTGACCCAGTGATTGGGAGAGATGAGGAGATACGCAGGGTCATTCAGATTCTGTCCCGCCGTACCAAAAACAACCCCGCGCTGATTGGCGACCCAGGTGTTGGAAAAACGGCGATTGTGGAGGGGCTGGCGCAGCGCATTGTCAATGGGGATGTAATGGAAGGCTTAAAACGCAAGCGTCTGATCCAGCTGGATATGGGGGCGCTGATTGCTGGCGCCAAGTACCGCGGCGAATTTGAGGAGCGTCTCAAAGCGGTGCTGAAAGAGATCAGCGAAAATTCCGGTGAGATTATCCTGTTTGTGGATGAGATGCATACTGTGGTTGGCGCCGGTGCCGCCGAAGGAGCTATGGATGCCAGCAACATGCTCAAACCGATGCTGGCGCGTGGCGAGCTGCATCTGATTGGCGCTACCACAGTGGATGAATATCGCAAGCATATTGAAAAGGATGCTGCTCTGGAACGCCGTTTTCAGCCGGTGCTTGTTGAGGAACCTTCGGTGGAAGAGACCATCAGCATCCTGCGCGGCTTGAAGCAGCGTTATGAAGTGCACCATGGTGTGCGCATTACCGACCCGGCGGTGATTGCGGCGGCAACACTTTCCAACCGCTATGTTACCGATCGGCATCTGCCTGATAAAGCCATTGATTTGATAGACGAAGCGGCTGCCCGTCTGCGCACGGAGATTGATTCCAAGCCCCAGGCTTTGGATGAGGTGGATAGACAAATTATGCAGCTCGAAATCGAACGCCAGGCATTGCAGAAGGAAAAAGACAAAGCCTCGCGTGAGCGGCTGCAAAAGTTGGAGGAAGACCTGAAAGAACTGCGCCAGCGTTCGTTGGAATTGCATAACCGCTGGCAAAAAGAGAAGCAGATCATCGCTGAGATTCGCGGCATCAAGGAGAAAATGGATCAGTTGCAAGTTGAAATGGAGCGCGCTGAACGGCAGGCGGACTTGGAGCAGGCGGCGCGTATCAAATACGGCGAACTGCCTCAATTGAGCAAGAACCTGGCAGAGGCAGAGGCAAAGCTCAGCCAGATTCAGGCGGAGGGCGCGCTGCTAAAGGAAGAAGTGGATGCAGAAGAGATTGCGCAAGTTGTCTCGCGTTGGATGAACATCCCAGTCTCACGTTTGATGGAGAGCGAAATGCAGAAATTGATCCACATGGAAGAGCGGCTGCATGAGCGCGTGGTTGGGCAGGACGATGCTATCCGCGCGGTCTCCAATGCGGTGCGGCGCTCGCGCGCTGGTTTGCAAGACCCTACTCGCCCGATGGGTTCTTTTATCTTTCTCGGACCAACCGGCGTTGGTAAAACTGAACTGGCGCGGGCGCTGGCGGAATTTTTGTTTGACGATGAGCGTGCCATGATACGGATTGACATGAGCGAGTATCAGGAGAAGCACACTGTGTCGCGGCTGATTGGTGCGCCGCCGGGTTATGTTGGCTATGATGAGGGCGGTCAACTGACCGAAGCTGTGCGCCGCAGACCGTATAGTGTGATCCTTTTTGATGAAATTGAGAAGGCGCATGCAGAGGTTTTCAATGTGCTGTTGCAGTTGCTGGATGATGGGCGTTTGACAGATGGACATGGACGCACGGTTGATTTCCGCAATACGCTGGTGATTATGACCAGCAATCTGGGCAGCGAAATGTGGATGAATGGTCACGGCGTGGTCAGCCGTGAGGCTATTCAGCGGGTTTTACAGGCGCACTTCCGCCCCGAGTTCCTCAACCGCATAGATGATATTGTGGTATTCCATCCGCTGACGCGTGAACACCTGCACCAGATTGTGGATATCCAGCTGCGTCAGGTGATGCGCCGTGTTGAGGAAAAAGGGTATCATCTCGAGGTTTCGCCAGAAGCGCGCGATTACCTGGCAGAGGCTGGGTATGACCCGGATTATGGCGCACGACCACTCAAACGCGCTATTCAAAAGGAATTGCAAGACCCTCTGGCGCTGCGGTTGCTATCGGGCGACTTTCGGATAGGCGAGACGATCCGTGTGGAAAAGGGGACAGATGGCTTGTTGTTCACGCCTATTGTGGAGGCGGCAACGGCTGAGGTTGAGGCGTAACGGGCAAAAGGATGTTTAAAGCCTTACCCCATCAAACAAGTCTTTGATGATCACACCCGGTTGGGGTTCGGGGTAGCCTTGCATAAATGTTTCGTGACTGGCAAACAGGCGGCGGATACTTAACCAGAAGATTCCGCCGCCAATTTTTGCTCCACCCTGGCTTACATGACATGCCGCAGCTTGATCCCTTTCTCTGGCAACAATGCGGTAATCAATGACTGCATGTACTGGCAGGTTGACAGCTGCGACAGCGGCAAGATCAATATCGCCATTTTTACCAAACTTGCTGGGGTCTTTTCCAAGCAGACGCATAATGCGCACCATTGGGCGCAAAAATGTGCGTGGAATAATCGAGTAATACAGTTTCTGCGCCTGGTGGGGCGGCAGGTCTTCGGGGTAATAATCTGACTTTGCCGCAGCGTGAAACGCAGAAACGGTTGCCTGATGAATGGCAATGTGATCGGGGTGCATGTACCCGCCGAGTGGGTCAAAGGTGATCACTACGTGTGGTCTTAATAGACGGATGTAGTGGGCGACCTCTGCCACCACCTTTTCCCGCGGGGCGGCTGCCAGGGCGCGAGGATGATGATTATCTGGCGAGCCAGGCATGCCTGAGTCGCGATAGTCTAAAAAGTAAACCGCAGATAACCCCAGTATCCTTGCAGCACAGCGCAGTTCATGTTGACGCCGTTCGGCAACGGTGGCGAATCCTTCCATGTACTTAGGGTCAACATCGCCCACATCACCGCGAGTAGCACAAACCAGATATACGTTGATGCCTTTGCGGGCATAATAAGCCAGCGTTCCGCCGATGCCGAACGTTTCGTCATCCGGGTGTGCCAGAACGGCAAGCAGAGTTGGTCTTGAGGTTGCAAAATCGTCGTTGGTCATTTTAGTATTGATACATACCTGGATCGACTTCTTGCGCCCAGGCGTTGATGCCTCCGCGCAAATGCCATACGTTGGAGAACCCTGCCTTTTGGAGCATGTCCAGTGCCTGGGCAGAGCGAATGCCGGTGCGGCAGAAGAGAACGATTTGCTCATTGGGGTCAAGGCTGGGGATGTGGCGGGCAAAGCGCATGATGGGGATATTCTCTGCGTTGGGCAAAGAGGAAATTTGCTGTTCTACCGGTTCACGCACATCAATCAGACGAATGGGTTCGCCCTTACGCAGTTTCTCTGCTAGCTGGCGGGGTTCAATGGTACGCTGTGTGATTGGTGCGATAGGTTGGTCGTGAGCAGGAGTGCCGCAAAACTGTTCGTAGTCAATCAGCTGGGTGATTTCAGGATGATCTCCGCAAACTTTGCAGGCTGGATTCTTTTGCAGGTGCACAATCTGGAAACTCATCTCCAGTGCATCATAAAGTAGCAGTTTACCTGTCAGCGAAGAACCAATCCCCATAATCAGCTTGAGGGTTTCTGTTGCCTGGATTGTCCCAATGGTGCCGGGTAATACCCCAAAAACGCCACCTTCTGCACAGGTGGGCACACTGTTGGGGGGAGGCGGTTCGGCAAACAGGCAACGGTAGCACGGACCACCTTGCACGTTGAACACGCTGACCTGCCCTTCAAAACGGAAAATGGAACCGTAAACATACGGCTTGTTGGTCAGCACGCACAGGTCATTGATGAGATAGCGCGTTGGGAAGTTATCTGTACCGTCAACCAGTATGTCGTAGTCTTTGGCAATTTGTGGGGCATTTTCTGAGTTGAATACTTCATGGTAGGTGTCAACCTGAATGTAGGGATTAATGCCCAGCATCCTTTGTTGTGCGGATGTGACCTTAAGCTCTCCAATGCGGCTGGTGTCATGGATGATCTGACGCTGCAAATTGGAAGAATCGACCACATCGTAATCTACAATGCCGATGTGCCCCACACCTGCTGCAGCGAGGTAAAGTGATATAGGAGAACCAAGCCCGCCAGTGCCAATAATGAGCACGGATGCTGCTTTGAGCTTGCGCTGCCCTTCCATTCCCACTTCGGGAATAATGACATGACGGGTGTAACGGTATACTTCTTCTTGGGATAGCTCAGGCAACATGATTAGATCAACCTGTTCCAAACTGCCGGTCGCCTGCATCGCCCAGACCTGGCACGATATAGCCGATTTCATTCAGACGTTCGTCCACGGCGGCGAGGTGAATGGGGACGTCGGGGTGATGGCGGGTCAGGTTTTCAATTCCTTCTGGTGCGCCAATCAGCCCCACAAACTTGATCTTTTTCACCCCCCAGCGTTTGAGGATATCCACCGTTGCCACAGCAGACCCGCCTGTTGCCAGCATCGGGTCGAGAATCAGGCATACCGATACACGCGGCTCAATTGGCAGCTTGTTGTAATATTCAACCGGTTTGAGCGTTCGCTCGTCGCGGTACAGCCCAATGTGCCAGACTTCGGCAGAGGGCATCAGTTCCCATACGCCTTCCACCATACCCAGACCAGCACGCAGGATGGGCACCAAACCGATCTTCTCTTTTAGCTCGTAACCATTGGCAGTACCCATAGGGGTTTCAACCTGCTTGGGTATGGTGAGCAAGTCTTGAGTAGCTTCATACGTCAACAGCCCGCCCAGTTCGCGGACAAGTTCCCGGAACTTTTTGGGTTCCGTTTTGGTGCTGCGCAGCAGTGTTAGTTTGTGGGCGACAAGAGGATGTTTGGAAATAAATACGTTTGACATAAGTTTCTCCACTGGTTGAAGCCTGGCAGTATTATAGCCAAGTTTTTACGCTTGAACAGAGTTGGGCTTTGAGAATTGTTCAGGCAAAGAAGTCTTGATACTGATACGTGAGAAAAACGGTCATCCATTGCAACACAATGACCAAAAAGACACCGGAGGTTTTCCTTTTGCATAGCAAGCTTGTCTCCTGGCTGGCGAAGAAGCAGAATATGGGCACCAAGAACAGCCAGATTCTGCCCACCTCACCGCGCGTTTGACCAAACAGGTTAAGCCCTAAATAGGTTATTATCATGGCAAGGGTAAAAGCGGAAAGATGGCTGAGGGGTGGTGCCGTGTTGACAGTTTTTTTCAGGGCTTGTTTGCGTTTCTCAAACCATTTTTTGATTTCTGTGATTAAAACTCTGCCTGCGCCCCACAGAAACAGCAGATAAACAGGGAAGCCGCTCCATGCGGCGATGTCCAGGTTGTTCACCAGTAGCGTGGATGGCAGATTCTGGGCGTTGCTTTCAAATATCTTGAGCTGGCGATGACGCTCGAAAGCCGCCTGATAACGGATGAGAATGTCGTAATTCAGTGTATACCGCAAGAGGAGATACCCCAGCAAAACGCCGAGCATCAGCCCTGTCAGCATCAGCAGGGCTTTTTTCCATCCCAGATTACCCAAGAGCATTTCTATTGCAATCCATAATGCTGCCAGCAGCATCACCGGCAGCATGCTGAAGGTGAAGTAGAGAGCAAGATAGATGCAAAACCCGCAGATGAGGCTCAGGATGGGTGATTGCTGGTGCATGGTGTATAAAAGAAAATTGAGCAAAATCATAAATAGCAGTGGGTAAAGTGTCTGGTCGAGAAAGAGCGGGATCAGAATGACATTCGGGCAGGTCAGATAGAGAATGGACGATAGCCAGGGGTTTGTATTCCCCGCAAATTGTCTGCTGAAACTATACAATGGTATCAGAGTCAGCATGGCAATCAGGGGGTAGAGGATGGTGATAAATCTGGTCAGGGCTACAAAGCGTTGCTGGAAGCTATCCTGCGAAGCAAACAGAGCAGAACCTTTTTGGCTCAACACATAGGTGAGAAGCACACCGGGGGGTTTTGTCCCCAGGTAAAGCTCTTGAGAATACTTTTCCTCATAATTTTGCAGGGCGGTTAGAAGATTGGGGCGGTCAGCGGCGTGTTCGGCATAGCTTTTATGATATGAAGTGGCGTACTTTGCACGGATGGCTTCAAATCCTTTGCCTTCAATGTAGCCGAAGCCTATTTGCAGAATGTATCCCAGCCCAATCAGCAGCAGAAGGTTACGTTTGTACTGCTGCGGCTTTTTGAGGATGGTCATTGTCAGGAGCAGGAGCATTACCAGGAAGAGAAGAGCAATAGCGCTGCGCCATGTGTAGGGTTTGACTGTGAACTTCCAGAACCACCCCGGCAGCATATCAAAGAGCGGCAGCTGGAAGATCAGGATACACCAGTGCAGCAAGGAGAACAGAAGAACCAGCTGCAACAAGAGGATTTGTGAAATGATGGAGATATCCAGAAATCCGCGAGTTTTGTACGTGTCTGGATATTGAAACCCAAGCCAGATCAGCAACTGCATCATTAATGCCATGACCCAGAGATGGATGGGGATGAGGTCTTTCCATACGGTTTGTAGGATTCCCAGACGGTGCGCTTCTGGGCGCAGGATGATGAGCAATGCCAGAGCGCTTACCAGAAGGGCAGAGACTAACCAGAGGGTCAGTTGAAGCAAATGGGATGGGACAGCGATCCACCTATCAAGCGGGTGTAGCAGCGATTGGCGGTTGCGGCTGAACAGTACCCACGCGAACAGCACCAGGAGACCTGCCGCGCACAGGATGACTGGGACGGAGAGAATGATGAAAACGTCTGTTTTTGGAAGAACGGGTTTGTGGCTGGTGAGGTGTGCGATGCCAAACAGAATGGCAGTGATTCCTTCGATGATGGAGAGCATCAGTATCGTTTTACTGGCGGCTGGTTTTTTGACATGCACAGGCTAATTATAGGCTAAAAATTTCCCATCGGGTATAATTTGCATATGGCTGAAGTGCAAAAGCGTGTTCTCAACCCCGAACCACAGGCAGATGATCGTCTTGATTTGACGCTGCGCCCTTCTCGTCTGTCAGAATTTGTCGGACAGGATCAGGTGCGGCAAAATTTGTCGATTTTGATTGATGCTGCCAGACAGCGCAATGAAGCGTTGGAACATGTGCTTTTCTACGGGCCGCCAGGGCTTGGCAAAACCACACTTGCTTATGTGCTTGCTGAAGAGATGGGGGTGAATATCAAGATTACAGCAGGTCCTGCTATTGAACGGGCGGGCGATCTGGCATCCATTCTCTCAAATTTGCGCGCCAATGATATGATTTTTATTGATGAGATTCATCGGCTGGGGCGAGCGGTTGAAGAAGTGCTCTATCCGGCAATGGAAGATTTTGCCCTCGATTTTGTGATTGGAAAGGGCCCCTCGGCGCGGTCAATCCGTCTGAAGCTGCCGCGTTTTACGGTCATTGGAGCGACAACACGGCTGGCACTCATCACCGCTCCGTTGCGAGCGCGCTTTGGCGCTGTATATCGTCTGGATTATTATGATGTTTCGGCAACCAAGACGATTGTCAATCGGGCAGCGGGTTTGCTTAAGGTGCGGGCAGAAGAGGATGGGATTGTGGAAATTGCCCGGCGGGCGCGCGGAACACCGCGTGTGGCTTTGCGGTTATTACGCAGGGTGCGCGATTATGCTCAAGTGCGGGGGAATGGGGTGATTACGCGTGACATTGCCATTGATGCGCTCAACCTTATGGAAGTGGATGCTCTGGGTTTGGATGAGGTTGACAGGCGTGTTTTGCGCACAATCATTGAAAAGTATAACGGGGGACCTGTTGGGTTGGACACGATCAGCGCCTCCATCAGTGAAGAGGCGGATACCATTATGGATGTTATTGAACCCTATCTTTTGCAGCTGGGTTTTTTAGACCGTACCCCCAGGGGGAGGATGGCGACGCGGCGGGCTTATGAATATTTGGGCTTGCCGTATAACGATATGCAGCAACCTGCGCTCTTTAACTCGTGAGAACTGCCGATTTTGATTATCATTTGCCAGTTGAATACATTGCTCAGACTCCCATTGAGCCTCGCCATGCTGCACGTCTTCTGGTGATGCGCCGTAGTTGTGAAGAGCTTGAACACTCCACATTCTGGGAAATCGGCAAGTATCTGCTTCCAGGTGATGTGCTGGTGATCAATCAGACGCGTGTGATCCCTGCACGGCTGTATGCTCGCAAAGATAGCGGCGGCAGGGTGGAGTTGCTGCTCTTGCGCCGCATCAATGAGCACACTTGGGAAGCATTGGTGGGGGGCAAGCGCTTGACGGTGGGGAAGCAGTTGCGAATTGAGGACGGACCTGAAGCAAAAATTGCGGCAGTGCTGGGTGGCTCAAGGCGTTTAGTAACGTTTTGTGAGCCTATCGAGCTGTACCTGCAGCAGGCGGGTAAAACGCCTCTTCCGCCGTATATTCATACACACCTTGCGGACTCGCAGCGTTACCAGACGGTATATGCCTCCTGCCCAGGGTCTGTGGCAGCGCCGACTGCGGGTCTGCACTTTACCCCCGAGTTAATGCAGCGTTTGGAAGCGCAGGGGGTGGAGTTTGTCCGCGTTACCCTGCATGTTGGGCTGGATACTTTTGCGCCAGTGGTTGAGGAGGATGCGCAAAACCATCCGATTCACAGCGAGTGGTGCGAGGTTACACCTCAGGCAGCAGAACAGATCAATGCAGCGCGGCGTGGTGGAAGGCGGATTATGGCGGTGGGCACAACTAGTGTGCGTACCCTTGAAACAGCGGCTCAGCACGCTACACCTGGGCAGACTGTTGCAGCGTTCTGCGGGGAAACGCGTCTGTTTATTCTGCCAGGCTATGTGTTTCGGGCGGTGGATGGGATGATCACCAATTTTCATCTCCCGCGCTCAACGTTACTGATGATGGTCAGTGCGTTTGCGGGGCGCGAGCGCATTCTGAATGCCTATCATTATGCCATGCAGGCGGGCTATCGTTTTTATAGTTTTGGAGATGCAATGCTGATCTTATGACCAGCTGGAAAAAGAGAGGGATAACGTGGCGATCAAAGAACTAACAGATATAACAGAATGGGAGGTGCTTCGCCAGAGAATCGAAAGCTGCCGGTTATGCCCGCGTCTGGTGGTGTATCGTGAGCGAGTAGCGCGGGATAAAAAACGCGCATACCGTGACGCAGCCTACTGGGGAAAACCTGTGCCCGGTTTTGGCGACCCGTTAGCAAGACTGCTTGTAGTTGGTTTGGCGCCTGGGGCACACGGCTCTAATCGCACCGGGCGGATGTTTACTGGGGATTCTTCAGGGGATTTTCTCTACGCGGCTTTACACCGCGCCGGGTTTGCCAGTCAGCCAGTTTCTAAACATCAGAACGATGGCTTGCAATTAAGGGATGTGTTCATAACTTCCGTAGGGAGATGTGCGCCGCCAGAGAACAAGCCCGCCTTGAATGAACTGAGAGCCTGTCGCCCATATTTGCTGGCTGAGATGGCATTACTTCACCGTGTGCGGGGGATTGTGTTGTTGGGCAGGGTAGCATACGAGCAGATGTTGGACATTCTGCGACCGCAGTTGAGAAATGTGAAGCCGCCCTCCTTTGCGCATGGCACACTGTTCATGGCAGGGGGAGATGTGCCCTGGCTGCTGGCTTCGTATCATCCAAGCCGCCAGAATACTCAGACAGGGCGCCTGACGGCTGCCATGTTTGATCAAATCTGGTCGCAGGCGCGTGCGCTACTCAATGGCGATGGCTCTGTTTTGAAGTAGAGGGTTGCTTTGTCTCCTCCTATCTCCGCACAATGGTTGCACAGGATGTCTTTTTGGGGAAGATTTTTTGTCTCGCTTGTTTGTGTGGTCGTCTATCTTTTGTCGCAGGTATATTTTGGCGAGTCTGTATTCTCTGTGGCTGTTATCCCTGCCATCATCACGGGCTGGCTTTTGGGCGCGTATGCGGGCGCCTTGGCGGGCTTGGTGGCTTTTGCCTTCCATGTGGTTTGGCAGTGGGTGAGCGGGGAAGGCATTGCGTGGAATTGGCTTGATGTTTTTGCTACCATCGCGTGGGTAGTGGCGGGGGTGCTTGCTGGCGGGCTGGCGAAAGCCCATCTTGCACTACAGCGTCAACTGGAATTACAGAGACAGGCAGAGGATTCCTGGCATGAGACACACCGCGAATTGCGCGAGCTGATTGCCGAACTGGAGCGCCGCAATGAGGAAGTGATGCTTCTCAATGACTTCAGCAGCCGCTTGCAGAGCAGCCTGACGGTTGAAGAGGTGTATAAAGTGCTGCGCCAGGCGGTTTCTGAACTGCTGCCAGACTGCCCCGGGGCGTTGTTTGTGGCAAAGCCAGGCAAAGCATTTGAAATGGTGGAATATTGGGGTGGAAGTATTGTCAGCCGTGAGGAATTTTACCCGGACGATTGTCTGGCACTGAAGCGTTGGAGAACCTATTATGTTTCTGATCCTGAGACCAGTTTGCGGTGTCAACATCTTTCTGTTCATGTGCCGACCTATGCCTGTGTGCCGTTAATTGCCCGCGAGGATATTTGCGGTTTGTTGTTTATTCAAGGCAGTGCATATCCCCTCGATCGGCACTATGAGTATCTTGTTTCCACGATCGCTGAGAAAGCGGCTTTAACCATCAAGAATCTTGAATTGACCTTGAAACTGCAAATGCAGGCGACCCGTGATGGGCTGACCGGATTGTACAACTACCGCTATCTGGTTGAGGCGCTGGAGCGCGAAATTCGCCGTGCGGAGAGACATCATTTGACGTTTGGGGTTTTGATGCTGGATTTAGACTGTTTCAAGGAAATCAATGATACATACGGGCATGCTGCTGGTGATGCAGTTTTATGTGAGTTTGGACGGTTGTTACAGTCGTGTGTGCGCAGCGAGGATATCGCTTGCCGTTACGGTGGAGATGAATTTGTTTTGGTGTTGACCGGCGCCTCGCTGGAAGCGTCGCTTACCAAGGCGGATCAGATTCTTAAGGGCTTTGAGATGTTATCTGTCAAATTCAACCGTCACAGTATTCAACCGGGGACAGTATCAATTGGCGTGGCTGTTTATCCCGATCATGGCAGCAATGTTCAGGAGTTGCTCCTGGCTGCCGATTTGGCTTTGTATCGTGCTAAAAACATGGGACGTGGCAAAGCTATGCCTGCGCAGAAGCCGGTATGAGCAGTTTTTTACAACGTTTTTTCTTCTTTGCCCAGTATCTTGGTAAACCGCGCTGGGACACCGGCATCACCCCGCCGGAGCTGCAAAGGCTGGCGGCTACTTTAAGACCGGGCAGGGCGCTGGATATCGGTTGCGGTACCGGCGTCAATGTGTGTTTTCTGGCGCAGTCTGGCTGGCAGGTGACAGGTGTGGATTTTGTCCCTGTGGCGATCCGAAGAGCGCGCCAGAGACTGCGTACCGCTGGTTTGAAAGCCCAGCTCATCGTGGGGGATGTTACCCGTCTCGAAAGATTGCCGCTGGGTGCGCCGTTTGATCTTGCTGTTGATATTGGCTGTTTGCATTCACTGACAGAAGAGGGCATACGGGGATACTGTCAGGGCTTGAGACGCTGGCTGTTGCCGGGAGGAGTGTATCTCTTATATGCCCATCAGCCTGGCAGTATACGCGCCGGGCATGGTATCTCGCGCGATGACATTGAGGCTTCTCTTGGTGACGATTTTGCGCTTGTGGAGTATACTCCTGGGTTTGAAGGAGATTGGAAATCAGCCTGGTATTATTTTATCCGCCGCCGAGTTTAGCTAAGATTGTGAAAAGGAGAAAAAACGATGGCAAAGGCAATCATGGTTGGTTTGGAGGCGCCCGATTTTGAGCTGGTGGACACGCGGGGGCAAAAGGTGCGCCTTTCTGAGTTCCGCGGCAAGAAGCTGATAGTTCTGGTTCTCAATCGAGGCTTTGCCTGACCCTTCTGCCGTCGGCACATGGCGCAGTTGCGCCGGGATTATGCAGAGTTTGTGAAACGTGACGCCGAAATACTGGCGCTTGGTCCGGATGGTCCAGCTGCCTATCAGCGTTTCTGGCAGCAGGAGGATATTCCGTACATTGGTCTTTCGGATATCGGTTCGAAGACGGCTGACCTGTACTATCAGGAAGTTAACTTGCTGAAACTTGGGCGTATGCCAGCTGTGTTTATCGTTGACCGACAGGGTAGAATCCGTTATAGCCATTATGGTCGTTCAATGGCAGATATTCCTGAGAACCAGGAGGTGCTGCAAGAGCTGGATCGGATACGCGCAGAGGAGGGGGCGGGGTAGTTTTTACTTCGCTGAAAATGTTTTTGTTGGAATTGTGATGACCTGTGCGGTATGCCGGGTAAGCGCAAAGAAGCGCAGCATATCCTCGCGGTGTATGACCAATGTGGCGGTGTTGACCATGGGATGACATTGCCAGCTTGGCTGCGTCCAGAGGTCTTGATCAATCAGCAGGTTGACACAACCGCTTGTATCGTTGGCCAGCGATAGTAAGGTTACTGACCCGGGTTCGATACCGAGAAGCGTAAGCAGTTGTTCCGCAGAGCCAAAGCGTATATTCTTGCCAATGCCTAAAAGTCTTGCGAGCTGGTTAAAGTCAATGCGTTTATCTTCCAGCGTTGCCAGCAGGTAGAAGCGTTCGCCTTTCTGATCGCGCAAAAAGAGATTTTTTGTCCGAGCGCCGGGCTTGTTGTTTGTGTAGATAGAGGCTTGCTCACACGTGTAAACAGCCGGGTGATCAAAGCGCTGATATTGGATGCCGTTTGCATTCAGGAATGCGAGTAACTCTTCTTCTGTCATCGAAGCCTGACGGAGGTCGTTTTACCTGTTCCACTCGATCAGGATGGACTGAGCAAGGTCATCAAGCAGTTGCAGGTTCGGCTTGAAACTTTCGGGTGGCTGGGCGTTGAGTTGTGCTTCGATATCAGCAATGTAATTGCTGAAGTTGTTGGCAAATGTCTCGTAGTCTTGACCGGGCGGCAGGTCTGTATATGTAGCCGGAAGCATAGGGTGAGAAACTGGAAGGATGACAGAGACATAGAAGCGGTTATCTTTGGTGAGCCCCTGAAAGGTGTAAAAAAGCGAGTTGTTGTTGATTGGGGCTGCTGCCTGACCATACTGGCTCAGAAAACGAACGCCGCTGCCATTCTTAAAGTCGAAATACTTTATCTGTGCCTGCATCATTTGTGCGGCGTTCCACATGGGCAAAAAGGGGATATCTTCTGTTAGCTGGGGCTTGTTGATAAGAATACTCTGAAGGCTGCTGATTTTGTTACCAGCGTTTGCATCCATGGAAGCATATTCGCTGACGGGGTAAATGTACAGCTGGGGTTTGTGAAAGGTGTCAGCAAGCAGGTAATTTTCCAGGACGAAATGCAATGTTTCGGGTGAGATTTCCCAGGATGGCATATCTTCTGATGGAGGTGTTGCGGGTAGCTTTTCTGCCCAGGCACTGCCAGCAAGGGATTTATCGAAGGAGAAGCTGGCACCCTCAAATGAAATATGCGTGAGGTTGTCGGGGGTCGGTGGTGGAGGTGGTGGGGGGGGCGGCTCTGTGGGAGATTCAGCCTGAGGGGGTTCTGTTGGTTTTTCGGCGGGTGGTATCACGGGTGGGGGTGTTGTGGGGGAGGGTTTTTGCAAACCAGTATCAACTTGCACACTACATGCAAGGGTTATCAAGACAATAAGAGCGGTGAGTATCCAGTACCTTGCGTGATTCATGATACACCTCCAAATGATATACAGACGTTTTACCCTCTTGAGTTGATTTGCACCCCAGCGTGCTTTGCGGCAGCCTGAATAAATGATAGGAACAGGGGGTGAGGGCGGTTTGGGCGTGATAGGAATTCGGGATGAAACTGTGTTCCAAGCATAAAGGGGTGATCGGATAGCTCGGCAATCTCAACCAGTTGTCCATCGGGCGAGATTCCCGAAAAACGCATTCCATGCTCCTGCAATACCTTGCGGTAGGCATTTTTGAACTCAAACCGATGGCGGTGGCGTTCGTGGACAAGCTCAACCCCATACGCACCGGCAGCAATAGTGCCGGGCACAAGCTGACACGGATATAACCCCAGTCGCATGGTGCCGCCCAAATCGGTAATTTTTTGCTGGTCAGGCATCAGGTCTATGACGGGATGGGGGGTGTTCTGGTCAAATTCTGTCGAATTGACTTTTTCATCCTGAAGGACAAAACGGGCAAATTCTACTACCATTAGCTGCATCCCCAGACACAAGCCCAGATAGGGGATTCTCTCGGTGCGCGCATGGCTGATAGCCTGAATTTTCCCTTCTATTCCGCGGCTGCCAAAGCCGCCCGGGACAAGGATGCCGTTGACGTCTCGCATTTGATCCCAGCCGCGTCCCTTCTCCAGTTCGACAGAGTGTATCCAGCGCAGGTCTAACTCAACACCTGAGTTGATTGCGGCGTGTTTGAGGGCTTCCCGCACGCTCATATAGGCATCCTGTAACTCAACGTATTTGCCGACCAGAGCGATTTTGATGACGGGTTTTGGTTTTGTGATCTTCTGCACCAGTTGCTGCCATTCATGCCAATCTGGTTTTCGCTTTGGTTGAAGCCCCAGTCTTTCGAGGATATATTCTCCTACTTCTTCTTTTTCGAGGAGCAGGGGGACTTCGTATAATACCTGGGTGGTTACCATGGGAATGACAGCGCGTTTGTCCACATCGCAAAAGAGGGCAATCTTGTCGCGCAAGCCGGGGTCTACAGGATAATCCGAGCGGGCGACGATCATGTCTGGTGTAATGCCAATTGAGCGCAGCTCGCGGACGGAGTGCTGGGTTGGCTTGGTTTTCAACTCGCCAGTTGCGCCAATATATGGCAGCCATGTTACATGAATATACAGGGTATTATCGCGTCCCAGTTCGGAACGTAATTGGCGCAGAGATTCCAGAAAAGGCTGCCCTTCGATGTCGCCAACAGTACCGCCAACCTCAACCAGCACAATCTCGGCGCCGGTTTCTTTGCCAACCAGAGAGATGCGCCGCTTGATTTCATTGGTGATATGGGGTATCACCTGAATTGTCCCACCCAGATAGTCACCGCGGCGTTCTTTTCCGATGACTTCAGCATAGACCTGCCCAGTGGTAACGTTACAGACGCGACTCAAGCGAATATCAATGAACCGCTCATAATGCCCCAGATCAAGATCGGTCTCGGCGCCGTCATCCAGGACATACACTTCCCCATGCTGATAAGGGCTCATGGTGCCTGGATCCACATTGATATAGGGGTCTAGTTTCTGAACCGCTACTTTGAAACCGCGCTCTTTGAGCAATCGCCCGATTGCTGCGGCAGTTACCCCTTTGCCAACCGAACTAACCACGCCGCCGGTGAAGAAGATGTATTTGGTTGCCATTATGAACGCCTCCTGCTCTTAAAAAGCAAAGTGGGGGGGCGTTGACATAGCGCCGATCCCCACCAATGCTAATCCGGTTTGGTTTTTTGGATAAAAATCAGGCGTTGATCTTGGTTTCGAGTGTACGTGCCAATATCTCTTCATGTTCCTGGGGGAGCGACTTAACCTTTTTGGCTTTATTTTCGGAGCGTTTTTCCTTCTTGCGTGCCATTGCCTCGCGCCATGCCAGTTCCATCACGGTAGGATCGGGTTCAACTTCTTCTGCTTCGTCTGCTGTGTGTTCTTTTTCCCGGTGGCTCTCGGTCTGTGGATATTCCCCTTTGCGACCAGATTTTTTGCCGCGCGCACGTCTGTCTTTTTGTTCAACTACTTTGGGCGTTTCTTCTTTTTCTTCGGCCTCTGGTTCCGGGAGGATGGCTTTCATGCTAAGCTTGATCTGCTTCTTGTGGCGGTTGACTTCCAAGATTTCCGCCTCGATTTCATCCCCTTCCTTGACGACATCGGAGGGCTGGCGAACATATCCGTGGGACATTTCGCTGATGTGCACCAGACCGGGGCGTTCAGCGCCAATCTCGACAAAAACACCAAAAGGCTCCATTCTGACGACAGTACCCTTGACAACCATACCCGCTTTGAGATCGCGCCATTCATAGCCCAGAGGTTTTTGCATGGTCAGCTCGATATGGTCTTGTTTGACCTTTTTCACCCAGACATCTACCGTTTGGCCGACCTGTAAAACATCTTCGACACGCTTTGGTGTTTCACTCTCTGCCTGAACAGGTATTTGCGAGATGTGCAAGACCGCTGGCTGGTCTATGCCGATGTCAATCAGCGCCCCTGCAATGCTTATTTTTGCCACTTTACCAGTAAAGTGCATTTTTGCTTTTATTTCGCCAGGCTTTACCTGTGCAGAACTTCCTGAAACGCCCATTTCCATAGCGGTACTCCCTTACATAATTTTTAGCAACGCTCGATTATACACCCCGTGCACGGTGGTGTCAAATAAAAATCGGCTTCACTTTTGGGACAATAATTCAATGGCTTTCTCAAGCTGAGGATCCCGATTGGCTTTGATGTCGTCTTCGGTAATTTCCACGACGATATCAGGCTCAAGCCCTTTTTGGTGAATCTGACGTCTGTTGGGTGTTAGCCAGCGTGCCACAGTAACTCGTATGGCGCCCTGTTCATTTGCCAGTGGTATCCAGTTTTGCACTGAACCCTTGCCAAAGCTGGTTGTCCCTACGAGGATGCCGCGCTGATAATCTTGTATTGCGCCTGCGGTAATTTCGGAAGCGGAAGCACTGCCCTCGTTGATGAGGACAACAAGCGGGATATCTGTCGCCAGCCCGCCCTTTTTAGACTTTAAGGTATTTTGCCTGCCGTCTCCAAACTCCTCATACATCACAACTTGTCCTTTGCCAATAAACTCAGAAACCACCTCAATTGCTGTATTGAGGTAGCCGCCGCCATTATTGCGCAGGTCTAAAATCAATCCCTTGGGTTCGTTTGCCAGGAGTTTTTTCAATTCTTGATGCAGTTCGGCAGAGGTTTTCTCTCCAAAGGTGAAAATGCGAACCAGGGCGATGTTGTTTTCCAGCATTTTGCCTTCTATGCTGGGCACGGCAATTTTGCGGCGAATGATCTTCACATCAAATGGCTGGCTTTCGTTTTCGCGTTGGATGGTTAGCACCACTGCGCTTCCAGCAGGGCCAAGAACGCGCCGCAGCACCAGATTGGGGTCAATGCCAGTCATATCCTCGCCGTTGATGGCAATGATGCGATCACCGGGCTTCAAACCGGCTTCTTCTGCGGGCGAATTGGGCATGGGGCTGATGATCGTGAGGTATTCGGCTGTCACATCCACCCAGGCACCTATGCCTTCATACTCGCCTTCCAGCGGTGTGTTGGACTGCTGATATTGCTGCGGGTCCATGTAGGAGGTGTGCGGGTCGCCAAGCGCGTCTAACATCCCTCGTATTGCGCCGCGCATCATAGCCACATCATCAACTGGCTGATCGACATACTGCTTGTGAACAACATCCCAGCTTTCCCAGAACGGAGAAAAGAGGGTTTCCAGCTCCTGCGGGCTGGCTTGGGGCATCGCTGTTTGGGCAGCGCTGGAGGTTATTTTATTAAACGGTAATTGCGTGGCGAGGTCGGGCAGGAAGGTGGCACCAACCACAACGCCGCCCGAGAAAGCCGCCACAATTAATATCAACATTACCAATAAAGCAATGATATAGCGGCTTAAATCAAGTTTCATTCTTGTCTCCTGTACACTGTACCGTCTGGGCAGATGATGAATTTGCTCAGGGTACGGCTGAGGAAAAATTTGGGATTAATTCTGTTCATGGGGTGTGCCTTCGGCAGTGGGCTTCTGACTTTCGCGCAACCTGGCTGTTCTCTGTGAAAGTTCTTGAAGGTGCTTATCTTCCTCTGCCCAGGGGGCGCTTAGAGACTGCGCAATGGACTGTAACCAGGCGGGAGGCCGTTGTTGATTTCTTGCTCTCCATGCGGTAAGCAGACTGATGTTAAGAGCGACGAAGATCACAATGATCAGGGCAATACAGAACCATGCGGTAAGAGGCAATTCTCTGGTCATCATTGGAAAAGCGGATGGGGTTTTAGAGCTAACGGTAAGTCTATGAGCGATTTAATGCCCTGATGATATTCTTTAGAAGGTTCATCACTTCCCACACGAATGGTAAAGAAGCCGGATTCCCGGGCGGTGGCCAGATTTCCAACGGTGTCGTCAATGAGGACGCACTTGGCGGCATCATCTTCGCCGCTATATTTTAGCGCGATGTGATAGGCTTCTGGCATTGGCTTGCAATAGGGCGTTATGGTGTGGATGTCAATGATGTCTTCAAAGCAATCGCTGATTTGCAAGGCTTCGAGGACACGCTTGGCATGATTGGCATCGGCATTGGTAAAAATGAATTTGCGCTGCGGGTAGCTTTTCAGCACGCGGCGAAGTTCGGGGTCTGGTTTGAGATAATTCTGCAGTGGGATATCGTGTACAAAATCCAGGTAGAAGTTTTCATCAATGTGATACAGTGCCTTAAGACCGCGCAAGGTTGTGCCATAATTGGAGTACAGATATTGACGGGTTGCCGGTATTTCCTCCCAGCTAAAGTGCATTTTTTCGTGAAGAAACAAATCTATGCGCTGGCGGATGGCTTCCCAAAGACCTGTGGAAGAGGGGTATACAGTTTCATCCAGGTCGATGAATAGCGTTTTGTATAGCATACCCTGGAGTATAACCGATTTGTTTTGCGTGCTGAAGGGCTTTTTAAAAATAAGAGAATGTTGATTATGAAAGGTGGTGTTGGGATTTTCCGTTTCCAGAAGGGATGACAATGGGCAGGTTTTCAGTGCTTGTCATGACTTCAAAAGGTATGCGGTATACCTCAGATAACACCTCGGGTTTGAAGACCTCTTGCGGCGCACCTTTGCTGATGAGCTTTCCGTCGAATAGTATGGCAATTTGATCACAAAACCGCGCCAGCAGGTTAGGGTCGTGCAGGATAACTAACGCTGCAAGCCGGTCTTCTTTGACCAAACGCTGTATTTTTTCAAGCAGGTCCATCTGATAGTAGATATCCAGATGAGCAGTTGGTTCGTCCATCAGCAAGATGGGGGTGGATTGTGCCAGCGCGCGCGCCAGGATTAAGCGTTGCTGTTCACCGCCTGATAACTCGCCCAGCCGTCGGTGTGCCAGCTCCAGGGTGTTGGTGCGGAGCATTGCCTCGCGAGTTTTTTGGGTATCTTGTTTTGAGGTTTGTCCCAGCCAATTGATGTAAGGGGTTCTTCCCAGTAGCACCATTTCCCAGCCGGTGAATGAGGGGGGGATGTTGATGGTCTGGGGAATCACGGCAATCAGGCGCGCACGCTCATTATCGGAAAGCTGATTGATGTCCTTTTCCAGGATTTTGACGCATCCTGTTGGTACAGGGCACAGCCCGCAAAGCGCGTAGATAAGTGTGGATTTGCCTGCGCCGTTTGGGCCTATAAGACCCACTACCTCACCGGCATGTACTTCCAGATTGACGTTTTTGAGTATCTGGCTTTTGCCTAGAGTAACCGAGAGACCTTTAACGCTGATCATGCTTGCCCTTGCATCGAAAAATCTTGTGCCCATATTGTCTTTTTACCAATATTTCTGTTGTTTTGCTTTGCGTAAAATGACAAGAAAGAATGGCGTTCCGCATAGCGCAGTGATAATCCCTACAGGAATTTCCTGCGGAGCGACGACTGTCCTCGCTAAGACATCTGCAATCAGTAGCAGGCTGGCGCCGTTGATGATTGCCAGAGGCAGCAGTTTGCGATAGTCACTTACCCATATCATTCGGACAGTGTGCGGGACGATGAGGCCAACAAAGCCAATGATCCCTGAGAATGCAACTGCTGCGGAAGTGGTTAGCGTAGCGGCAAGTATGATCAGGAATCGAACCCGTTTGACCGGTAAACCGAGTGTCTGTGCCTGTTCTTCACCCAGCTGTAACACGTTTAGAAGATGCCCGCTTGCCGCAAGTGTTGCCAGTCCCAATGTGGCGAGGGGAAGCACTGCAATGACGGGCTGCCACCCGCTCATGGTTGACCCGCCCAGCAGCCACACCAGCGAGTGCCGCAGACGCTGCTGTAGATTGATGATCAGGAAGGAAGTCAGCGAGGTCGCAAATGAGCTGACAGCGACGCCTGCTAGAATAAGATTGGTGGTTTGCAACCCTTGTGTGTCACGTGCGATTTGGTAAACGATGAATACAGTTAGCAGTGCACCGACAAATGCGGCAACAGGAACGGCGAATAGCCCCACGATGGTGTAAGGCAGGGGAAAGCTCATCATGATGACTGCCCCTAAACCGGCGCCGGAGGCTACCCCGATCAGGTATGGTTCAGCCAGAGGGTTGCGGAATAGCCCCTGATATACTGCCCCGCTGCCAGCCAGGGCAGCGCCGGTCAGCCCAACCATCACGGTGCGGGGCAGCCGCAGGGTGAAGAGGATGGTGGAAAACGATTGTGGTGCAGTGTCTAAACTGGAAGCTCCACCGATCTTAGAAATTAGCAGCTTGACAAGCGTTGCGAGCGGAATAGAAACACTTCCGAGGGTGATGCTGATAATGATACAGGCTGCCAGTATCAGCAGGCTGACAAGATACGGATGCGTTCGCATGTCCGCTGTGTTTGGGGTTCGTACGTGGCTTGGTGTGGTCAAAATTCGAGATCGCTGTGAATGATTTTTGCCAGTTCAAATAGACCGGTAGACAGACGTGGCCCCGGACGGCTGACAAGGTCATCATTAAAGGGGTAAACCCGCTGTTCCTGGACAGCTTTCATTTCTTTCCATCCAGGGCGCTGGATGACCTCTTCAACTGTCATGCCGAAGAGTGAATCGCCCAGCAAAATGATATCGGGGTTCTGCACCAGCAGTTCTTCCTGGCTGATTTGTGCCCAGTCACCTTGAAGTGAAGCGCCAATGTTTTGCCCGCCAGCCATGTTGATGAGCATATCTACAAATGTTCCTGGGCCAGATGTCCATGGTTTTGTAGGGTCGCTTCCATCCAGTTCGTAAAACACTTTGGGCTTGTAGCTCACTTTCTGAACGGCGTTTTGTGTTTTTTCCACCTGTTCTTTCATTTGCTGCACAAGTTGTGTAGCGTTTTCCTGCTTTCCTACCAGTGTTGCCACGGTATTGATGTTGGTATATAGCTCCTCAAAGGTTTTTGGGTTAGAAACCAGGAAAATAGTAATTCCCAGTTCCTCGATGTCTTTTACCTGTTCGGCGGAGTTGATACCGGCTGCCAGAACCAGGTCTGGCTGAAGACGGACAATCTCTTCGAGATTGTGCTTCTGGATGCCGCCAATGCTTGGCAGACTGGTTGCTTCGGGAGGATAGTTTGAAAAGTCATCTCTTCCAACAACTTGCTGAGCGGCACTCAGGGCGAAAAGAATCTCTGTGTTGGATGGCGCCAGACTGATGACCCGCTGGGCTGGTGTTTTGAGGGTAACTTTTCGCCCCAATCCATCGATTAGGGTGATGGAGGTATCGGGTGTGGATATCTGCAGAGTGCTGGCAACAGGTGAGGGTTGTGGCAGGGCGGGGGTTGTGGTGGGGGGCTGGGCAACGATGGGGTTGCAGCCAGAAAGGAGTGTTATCAGAACCAACAAAGAGAGAGACAGCAGGAATTTTGATTTTTGATATGTCTGTTGCATAAAAAAAAGACTCCCTGTTTTGTAAGATCAGGGAGGCAGAGGTTCGAGAGAGGGTTCTCGAGGTTCTCGCCTCCTTGCCGCGCGGCGGTAGAGAACATGCCTTTTGGGTGGGCGACCTGACTTGCCAGAATTTGACTGGCTTACAGTTGCGGGACAGTGTCGGACTTGCACCGACTTCGCCATTAAGCGCCCCATCCGGGGGGTACGCACCATTCAGGCTTATTTGGTTTTTGTTGAGGTGATTATATGCCTGGCAGCGAAGGGCGTCAAGGTTAAACGTTTTGTCTTTGTCTAAAAGCGGACTGCGAATTTGTGCATTATAATTACCTGCGCTTGCCATGTTTCACTTCCTCGCACGTGTCAAGTTTTCCCTACGTTGGTATGTTCTTGCCCTGCTGGCGGTATGTTTGCTTGCATTTGGTCTGCTCATTCCCCGCTTGGGTTTTTACTGGGATGACTTTGAAACTATTTTGTTAATCAAACAGTACCCACTTGCGGAATTCTGGCGCTACTTTGGCGCCAACCGCCCGTTGGCAGGGTGGACGTATGTGCTCGTTAGCCCACTGCTGGGCACGCGCCCACTGGTCTGGCATATTTTTACTCTTGCGCTTCGCTGGCTTTCTGTGTTGGGGATGTGGTGGGCTTTTGCGAGCCTGTGGCCGAGATGCCGCTTTGTTGTTGGCTGGGCTGCCATGCTTTTTGCTGTCTATCCAATTTTTGTTCAGCAACCGATTGCGGTAGCTTATCACCAGCACTGGATGGCTTATCTTCTGTACTTTTTATCGCTGGGTTTGATGATACGGGCAACGCGGCATCCGCGCCACGGAGTGCTATTGACTATTCTTGCAGTGGTTGCACAGATTCTCAACCTGGTGATTTTTGAGTATTTTTACGGCGTTGAGCTACTGCGTCCCTTTTTATTGTGGCTGGTTTTTGAAGGGTCTACGAAAGATAGGGGGAAGAGACTGTTGCTGGCGGTCAAGCACTGGCTGCCTTATCTGGTTGTGATGGTTGCTTTTCTGGGCTGGAGGGTGTATTTTGCTGCTACTGCACCTTCTGATACTGACCGTCCTGTCCTGTTATTTGATTTGCTCAAACAACCATTTGCGACGCTGTTGTGGCTGTTGCAGATGGCGCTGCAAGACATGTTGTTCATTCTGGTGACCGGCTGGTATCGCACCTTGCAGCCGCAGATGGTTGAACTGGCGGCGAATTTCTCTGCGCTGGTGTGGTTGGTTGTGGTGGTATCAGCAATTGGGGTGATGTTCTTTCTGAACCGCTTTGAAGAGGAGGGCGGGCAGGTAGAGAGCGGGGAGGAGAAACGCTTTATTTATCAGATGGCATGGGTGGGCTTGCTGGCTGTGTTTTTGGGGACGCTACCGGTATGGATGACCGGCAGACAATCCAGCCTTTTGGCGCAAAATGCAGACCGCTTCTCGTTGGTTTCAATGTTTGGGGCGAGTCTGGTACTTACAGCGGTTATCTGGTGGTTGATTGCACGCAAATTTCAGCGGGCGTTGATTTTTGGCATCTTGATTGGTTTATCGGTAGGGTTGCACTTGCGTGTAGCAAATGAGTATCGCTGGTCATGGGTGGCGCAGCAACGCGTCTACTGGCAATTATTCTGGCGGGCGCCAGCAATTGAGCCTAATACCAATATCTTGGCGGATGATTATCTATTCTCTTTTGTTGATCCCACGTTTTCTTTTAACCTGCTGTATTTGCAGCCGTCAGGTGGTAGCACGCGTTTGTCCTATTACTTCAATTTGCTTGACCGGCATTTTGAAGGCAACGAATCTGCCTGGCTGATGGGGACGCAAATTCGCGCTGAACGCAGACAGTTTAACTTCAGCGCTTCCAGCCTCGACAGTCTGATTCTTTTTTATAATCCTCCGGTGACCGGATGTTTATGGGTTCTGAGCGCCGAAGATAAAGATACGCCGTATCTTTCTTCTCTCGTTTACAAGGCTCTGCCATTGGTCAATTTGAACCGCATCCGTCCTCAGCCTGCTTCGTCGGATTATCCCCCGCGCGAGATTTTTGGCAATGAACCGGAACATGGCTGGTGTTATTATTATCAGCGTGCTGAGCTGGCAAGACAAATGCAGGACTGGCAGCAGGTTGTTTGGCTGGCTGAGCAGGCGCGCCAGAAAGGCTATTCGCCAGGGGAGGGCGTTTCAGAAAGCCCGCATGAGTGGCTGCCTTTCATAGAGGGGTATCTTCGTCTTGGATTCTGGCAGGAGGCTGAACAGTTGACTCTGGCAGCATATCAGAGTGATGCTCAGTACAGCCAGGCACTTTGTCGACTCTGGCAGCGCGCTGGAGAGGGGGCACCTGATGTGTCCGGTATTCGGGCTGCGCTCAACTGCCCCTAGCTTTGGAGTTAACCCGCCCGTCGTGAGTTTTTGCGCGGTTTTGAGACTGCTGCCCCATGAAAGGGTGGTGTGAGAATAGCGCAGATGCGGCACAGCTTGGTATCCATCATTCTGCTGCGAATGCGTGGGTCAACTTCTTCCAGCTGCATGGAGGTCGTAATCACAGTGGGCAGTTCCGCATTGTAGCGGTAGTTGAAGAGCTGGTAGAGCTTTTCGCGCGCCCATGGGGTGGCACTTTGTGTACCCAAATCATCCAGGATAAGCAGCCGTGTTGTTCGCACCTGATCAAAAAGGTGGTCATAAGATGTGGTGCTGTTTGGGCTGAATGTGGCGCGCAGATGATCAAGAAGGTCTGGCACGACCACAAACATGGGAGATTCACCCAAACTGAGCCGATAGTTGCCGATTGCAGCAGCCAGGTGGGTTTTTCCACACCAATTTGCACCTAACAAAACCAGCCAGCCTTTTGGGCTTTCGGCGAAGTCGCGCGCGGTGCGAAAAGCCTTTTCGAGACTGGCTTGTTCTTCTGGCGTGAGGTGTTCGGGTTCGCGCATGCTGAAATTGCCAAATGTTTGTGTGGTATGCAGGGGGAGGTGAAGGGAAGAGAGTGGTGGATGGGTTGAATCTTTCATTGGCGAGCGGTAGTCGGATGCCATGATCTTGACTGTTGTAACAAGCTCTGGATCGTTCAGGCGTGAATTGATGCGTCCTTCAATCTCCTGCGCGTTCAGGTTGGTGGTAATCACGGTGGGCAGCCGATTGGTGTAGCGGTGATTGATGACCTGAAACAGCTTCTCGCAAGCCCAAGGCGTGGCGTTTTCAGTTCCCAGATCGTCAAGGATCAACAGATGTACATTGCGGATTTCGTTGAAACGCTCCTCAAAATTTGATTCGGTGCTGTTATAGGAGAAACGCAACCAGTCCAGAAGGTCAGGGACAGTCAGAAAGAGGGTTTGGATGCCGCGTTTGACGGCTTCATGGGCGATGGATGCTGCCAGGTGTGTCTTTCCGCACCCATAATTTCCAATGAGCAGCAGCCAGCCTTTGAGTGTTTGGGCAAAGTGTTTTGCCTGGTTGAAGGCATAGGTGAGCGAGTTGGCTTGATCATCGCCCAGCCCGATTCGTCCGCGGGGGTTGAAAGTCTCGAAGGTCATATTTTCGAATGATTCGAGATTGCTGAGGCGGTAAAGTCGTTGATATGTTGCCTGGCTGACCTGTTTTGCCTGACAAGTGCAGATGGTCAATTTACCAAATTCGGGATGCCCTAATGGCAGGTCACGCCGTAAAAACCCCACACCGCCGCACAAGGGGCAACTGGGGTCACCCATTTTTCCCCAAACGTTGTCGGGGGATTCAATGTTCGATGAAATCGGCAAGTTCTCCTTCGATATACTTTCGGCGATTTTCTTTAGTGTCTCGTCGATTCGTTTCATAACGTCCTTTCTCCTGCCACGAACGCAGAATGGCTTCAATAAAACGCCAGTTACGGGCATTCTTCTGCACTGCGATTTTGATTGCGTCTTCTATCCACTCTGTGGGATACGTGCTCTCAGCCTCGCGAAGAATCTCTGACATCAGTGGGGTAAGGGGGCCGATATTTTCTTCGTACAGCCTATAAATGTTAGGCCTTTCATAACCAAGGGAAAGCGGTTTATGTTTGCTTTGGTCAAGCTGAATATCCCCCTGTTGAATACCGCGGACAGCAGCCCGTCCGCGGGGGGTATTTAGAAAATAGAGAGACTGCTCGTTGGAAGTATCGGTCAACTGAATTTTGAGCAGGGTGCCACGCTGGACGGCGCGTTCGAGGGCATCCTGCAAAGTAGTTTGTGCTTCTTTGCCCATGCCTTGCATAAATTGTCTATCACTGGCAAAGTCCTGAAAAGTGATATAGCGGATGTTGCCTTCCTGACGGTTGAGAAACCAAAAAGCATACAGGGTTACTTTCATCTCTGCCAGATGATCAATTTGTGGCATTAAGTCTGTGAAAAATAGGGATGGCAATGGCGTCAGGCGAACTTTGCCATCGGGAAAGCCGGAAAAGGGGGGCATATTACCTCTGAATGGAGGTGGCGGCGTTATCAAAGCGTGCCAGCCGCTCCTGGAAGATTAATTCAATGCCAGAGTGGGTAGGGCCGTTGCGGTGCTTGGCAACAATGATTTCGGCAATGTTGCGGCGCGGGTTGTCTTTCTCCATCATGTCGGGGCGGTGGATAAAAAGCACAACATCAGAGTCTTGTTCAAGGCTGCCGGATTCGCGCAGGTCGGAGAGGACGGGTTTCTTATCGGAGCGCTGTTCAACGGCACGCGACAGCTGGGCTGCAGAAAGGACAGGCACATTCAGATCACGAGCCAGCGCCTTGAGGCTGCGTGAAATTGAGGATACCTCTTGCACACGGTTTTCGTTGCGGCGCGAGTCACCGGTCATCAGCTGCAGGTAATCAACAATGATGAGGTCTAGATGATGTTCCATGTGTAATCGGCGACATTTGGTATGAAGCTGAAGAGGAGTGATGGCGGGTGTATCATCGAGAAAAATCATGCAGTCTTCGAGAACGCCAATGGCGTGGTTGAATAATCCCCACTCATCTTCGCTCAATTTGCCAGTGCGCAGACGCTGGGTATCGATTCCAGTTTCCTGCGCAATCAGGCGGTGTACTAGCTGTTCATTGGACATTTCCAGCGAGAAAACGGCGATGTGCTTTTTATGTCTTTGGGCTGCATTTTTGGCTACTGAGAGCAGAAATCCGGTTTTACCAGAGCCTGGACGCCCAGCAATGATGAGCAAGTCTGATTTTTGCATCCCGCCCAGCAGGCGGTCCAAATCGATTAAACCAGTTGGGACGCCATATATCTCCTCGTTAATACGACTTAATTCTGCGACGTGGTCATATACTTCGCCGAGAACAGCTTTGATGGGCTGAAGCCCATGCTGGCTGCGCCGTTCGCTGATCCCGAAGATGGCTTTTTCCGCCTCGCCAATGACTGTGTCAACGCTTTGTTCTTCGTCATAAGCCAGTTTTGCCATTTGGTTTGCGGCAGAGAGCATACGGCGGCGGATGGCTTTTGCTTCAACAATGCGTCCATAGGCTTCGGCGTTAATGGAAGTGGGCGTCTGGCTGATCAGTGCTGTCAGGTACGCCTGACCGCCAATGTCCCCCAGCCGATTTTTTTGTTCCAGATCGTTCGAGACGGTCAGATAATCAATAGGAATACGGCGCTGGTTGAGAGCTTCGTAGGTTTCCCATATCCAGCGGTTGCGCACAATGTAGAAGTCATCCGCTTTAATGAATTGGGCGAGGTCATAATAGACTTCGGGGTTAATGAGCACAGAACCCAACACTGCCTCTTCCGCTTCGCGGCTATGAGGCTGTATCTGAACTTCTGTTGAGCTGTAATCATCTAACGGAGGGTAGTCGCTCATTTGGTCTTATCGGGATTATCTTCGTCCGGACCCTCATTGCCCTCCTCAGAAGAGGTTCCCGGCAGATCATCTAGATTGAGGTTCTCTAAGAAATCCTCAAAAACGGAAAGACGCTCTTCACTGGTATCCTCAATACCTTTTTCCACTTCAGGCGCGAGTGGCTCAGAAGAAGGCGGCGCTTCCTGGTCTTCGACATCGTGTTCTGGCTGGATCGAGGCGCTGTCCATGACCTCCCGTGAAACGAGAATAGGCACATGCGCGCGCACTGCCAAGGCTAAGGCGTCTGATGGGCGTGAGTCGATATTGTAGATATTCCCCTCTAGTTCGACAACAAGATTGCCGTAAAAGACATCATCTCTTAACGCGATCACCTCGACTTGCAGCAATCGGGCATTGAGGGCGTTTAATACGTTTTTGAGCAGGTCATGGGTTTGTGGTCTGGCAACCTCAATTTCTTGAAGAGCAATGGTGATCGCCTCAGCTTCGTAGGGGCCTATCCATATTGGCAGATACCGTTCGCTGTTGACTTCGCGAAGTACGACAATACGTTGCTGATTTGTCAGACTGACACGAACACTATCAATGACAACTTCAACCATTTTTGACATGATGCCCTCACGTTGCTCCCTCGAAGATTACAAGTCTATTCTAACACGCAGCCAGATGGATTGCAACTTGATAGTAAAAATATTTAATTTTTTAACACAAAACGCTGCTTTGATGTATAATCAAAGTGTCTCCCTATTTGGATGAGAGCGGTGCTTGAGGCATCCTAGACGACACCAACCGTTCGGTGATGGGGGATTAGGGAAGTCTATCGTTATTTAGAGAGAAGATACATCGTACTGGATAGCGAGTTTCTTTTATACTGTGGTATAAATACTGTTGATGCAAAACTGTAGAACATCATCCGTTTAACCATCTTTGTGTGCAATGGAGCGCTATAGAACTGGTAAATGAAGGCGACGATTCTACTTGTTGAGGGCAAACGGGTTGACGGACTGACGTATTTGTCAGGGTTAACGCGTAAAGGGTTTCAGGTAGATGCTGTCTCGAATGGCAGCGCAGCATTGACGTATTTGGAGCGGTCATCGCCTGATCTTATCCTGATCAATGCGCCCTCGATGCGTACGAATGGGCGGCGGATATGCAAATCGGTGCGCGCTGCGGCGGGGGAGATACCCATTGTTTTGGTAATTGGTCCTCAAGATACCGTGCCGGAAAGCGCGGGCGCCACTGTGGTGTTGAATTTACCGTTCACTTTGCAGAAACTGCTCAATCGCATTCGCCCGTTGTTGCCTGCAGAGGATAAAAAGTTGCGCCAGGTTGGACCTTTTAAGTTGGATGTGGAACACCGGCAAGTACATTTTCGCGATCGACAGGTCAGCCTCACACCGCGGCTGATGGCTTTATTTAAGGCATTGATGGAACACCCGGGGGAAGTGCTGACCCGTGAGGATTTGTTCAAGCGTGTGTGGGAAACAGCTTATATTGGTGATACCCGCACACTGGATGTTCATATCAGCTGGCTACGCCAGGCACTGGAAGATGATCCCCGCAAACCGCAGTATATCAAAACGGTTAGAGGGGTAGGATACCGTCTGGATATTGGCTGATTTTTTTGGGCTAGGTATACGCTAATCCTTGCGTTTCTCAGATCTTACCATCTGTGGAGGGGTGGCTTGTCTTAAAGCCATGTATAATTACTAGCATCAGTGTTGCTTACTTTTTTACAGCACAGGTGCGGGGAGCAGAGTTTAAAAAAGTTTTTGCTTTATTGCACTTTTGAAAGGATGGAAGCAATGGCGAGCACTCAGAGTGATAAGTTTTATCTTGGAAGACTTTTTGATCTCAAACAGGGCAATGTGCTGCCGCAGCAGGTCTTTTATGACCCGGCTGACTTGACCACTCATGCTGTGATCACGGGTATGACCGGTTCGGGAAAAACAGGGTTGGGTGTCATTTTGCTGGAAGAAGCGGCGCTAAAGGGGATACCAGCGATCATCATTGACCCGAAAGGGGATTTAACCAATCTGGCTTTACATTTTCCAAAGCTCTCGCCTGAGGATTTTGAACCCTGGATGGACCTGGAGGCACCTGGCAACAGAGGGAAAGCGGCATCCGTTTTAGCGCAGGAGGCAGCCTCTCGCTGGCAGAGTGGCTTGGCGGATTGGGGATTGGGTGCTGAGGATATTTTGCGTCTTCAGAAGGCAGTGGAGCGCACAATTTACACACCGGGCTCGGCTTCAGGCGTGCCGGTCAATATTCTCACGTCTTTTGATGCCCCTCGCGGATCATGGGAGGAAAATAGCGAGGCGCTGCGCGAGAAGATCGCCAGTACAATAACCGCCCTGCTTGGTCTGGTTGGTATGACGGATATTGACCCCCTGCGTTCGCGTGAGCATATCCTGTTATCTGCAATTTTGGAACATGCCTGGAGTCAGGGGCAATCATTGACGCTGGTTGACCTGATCTTGCAGGTGCAAAAGCCGCCGTTTGACCGTCTGGGCGCCTTCGCGGTGGATAGCTTCTTCCCTGAGAAAAATCGTATGGACCTGGCGATGTTGTTGAATAACTTTCTCGCCTCGCCGTCTTTTCAAGTCTGGCAGCAGGGGGCGGCACTTGATGTGGGCAGTTTTCTTTATACAGAAGCTGGGATGCCAAGACACAGCATCTTCTATCTTGCCCATCTCAGCGAAAATGAACGTATGTTTTTTGTAACGCTTTTGTTTGCCTCGATTGAAGCCTGGACGCGTGCCCAGCGTGGTACCAGTGGTTTGCGCGCTCTGGTGTACATGGATGAGATTCTGGGGTATCTGCCGCCGATTGCCAACCCGCCCTCACGCGCGGTGATGCTGCGTATGCTCAAGCAAGCCCGCGCGTTTGGTGTGGGGCTTGTTCTAGCTACGCAAAATCCTGTGGACGTGGATTACAAAGCGCTTTCCAATGCTGGCACATGGCTGGTTGGGCGTTTACAGACAGAACAGGATAGAGATCGTTTGTTGGACGGGCTTCTCAGCGCGAGCGGACAAAGCGACCGCTCTGAGCTTGCGCGGATGATTTCAGCCCTGCAAAAAAGAGTGTTTCTGCTACACAATGTGCACACCAAAGGCGCACAGATATTTCATACACGTTGGACAATGAATTTTCTTGCAGGACCTATGACGCGGGCACAAATCCCCGCTCTAAATCAACTGGTCGGTGTTGAAACGCGTAAAGCTGCGCCTTTGCCTCAAGCTGAGGCAACCAGTCAGCAGGTAGCAGCCAGTGTGTCGCCAGCTGCAGCTGTTTTGCCATCTCCCACATCTGCGCAGAGCCATACGGCACAGATCAGTAGTGCCCGTCCTGTTTTTCCTTCGGAGATTGAAGAATATTTTCTTCCCAATGATCGCGGCGTTAGCGAGGCGGCGGCTGAGCTAAACTTGAGTGCTGCCTTGCAGGCGGAGGGCGTTTGCTATCGGGCGGTGCTGTTTGCTCAGGCAGAAGTGCGGTATGTAGCCCGCCAGTATGGGCTGGATTATGCCAGACGTATTGCTGTGGCGATAAGTGAGGCGGAGAGCAGTATGGTGCGTTGGGAGGAACATGAATTTCGTCCCTATGCGCTCAAGGAACTGCAACGCACTCCGCTTCCGCAGGCGCAGTTTTACCCGGCGCCTGCATGGCTGATGGATGTGAAGAGAGTCAAGGCTCTGCAGAGGGATTTTGAGGATTGGGTTTACCGCGAGGGTGTGATCCGCTTGCGTGCCAATTCAAAGTTGAAGGTGTTTGCGGGGCCTCAGGTTTCATCCGCCGAGTTTCGTGAGCTTTGCAGCGAGGCTGCGCGCAAGGCTGCTGATCTGGAAATTCAAAAGGTAGAATCCGTGTATAGCAAAAAGCTGGAAGCGCTGCAACAGAGAATCTCACGCCAGACTCTGGAAGTCAAAGAACAGCAGGAACAACTGTCGCATCGCAAACTGGAACAATACGGCAAGATGGGGGAGACAGTTTTGGGTCTGCTAGGAGGGAGAAAGCGCAGCCTTAGCTCGGCGATTGGCAAAGTGCGTATGACACAGCAGAGCAAAGTGCAATTGGAACAGGAAGAGCAGGAACTCGAGGCTCTGAGACAGCAGTATCGCTCCCAGGAAAGGGCTTATCAGGAGGCTGTCAACGAGATCAGGGAACGCTGGGCTCAGATGGTCAACGATATCAGTGAAATTCCTCTGACACCGGCAAAGAAAGATATCTTTGTGGAAGCATTTGGGGTTGCCTGGCTACCGTATTACCAATTCAAAGTGGGCAGCGAGCTAAAGGAAGCACCCGCTTTCAAAACGTCGTAGATTATGGCTTTAGAGCTCTTGCCGCCCTGCTAGTGCTCTTAGCAGGGTATTTTGGTCGGCATATTCCATATCCCCGCCTACGGGAAGACCACGTGCCAGGCGTGTGATGCGAATGCCAAACTTCAGCAGTTGTTTTTGCAGGTACTGAGCGGTTACGTCGCCTTCCATGCTGGGGTTGGTGGCAATGATGATTTCGCTGATACCGCCTTTCTCGACGCGATCTATGAGCGCTTTGATTTTCAGATCCTCGGGCCCAATGCCTTCAATGGGAGAAATCACGCCGTGCAGGACGTGATACTGTCCGTTAAAGCCTCCTGTTCGTTCCACGGCGAGCACATCCAGCGGTTCTTCCACAACGCAAATAACGCTTTTGTCGCGCTGCGTGCTGGCGCAGATATCGCATACATCCTGGCTGCTGAGGGTGATATTGTAGCAGATTGCGCAGTAACTGGTCGCAGATTTGAGTTCGAGCAATGCCTGCGCCAGCGTGTTGGCGAGGTCATCTTGCCCGCGCAGAAGGAAAAAAGCCAATCGCGACGCGCTTTTTGGTCCAATACCGGGAAGACGTTCAAAGGCGTTGATTAAATTCAGGATTGGCTGGGGTAAGATTGCCATTAAAACCCGAAGCCGCTTAAACCGCCTGCGAGAGGTCCCAGACGCTGCGATGCCATCTCGCGTGATTGCTCAAGGGCAGTGTTTACTGCGCTGAGAATAAGGTCCTGCAGCATTTCTACATCAGCATCCTGCAATAGTTGCGGGTCAATGTAGATTGCCTTGCATTGCTGATCGCCGGTCATGGTTACTTTAACCGCACCACCGCCGGCACTGGAGGTAACCGTCTCCACTGCCAGCTGAGCCTGGATGGCTTCCATTTGCTCCTGCATTTTTTTGATCTGTTGCATCATTCCCCCTCCCATGCCTCCGCCGGATGGTCGGTTGAAGCCTTTTGCCATAGGACTATGCTCCTTTCACATCATTTTGTTTGGGTGTGATCACTCCGCCAAGATTTTGGGCTTCGATGAGAATCACATTCTCCTCTATTTTGGGGTTTGCCGCAGCGCCTTTTGTCTTTTCGCCAATCACAATGCAGTTTACCGGAACATGAAACCCAAAATATTGACTGATCACGCGGCTGGTAAGATCAAGATTGCTTCCGCTTTCCATTTTAGATTTGACAATGTCGCTAGGGAATCCAAGCAAGAGAGAACCCTCTTTGACTGTCAGAGACTGAATGGAGTTCAGCAGTGCCTCGGTGTTCTGGTTTTGCTTCTTAACCAGCGCTTTGATGCGCAACCAGTGTTCTTTAATCGTCTGGGTGGTCAGATTGCTCTGCGCAGGTGTTATAGGTGAGACGCCTGCTGGTCCGGGTGGGGTAGTTTGCTCTTGTGGGTATGGCGCTTCGGTTGGCACGACGGGTGGCGCTGGTGCTTGCTGTTTTTCAGGTTGCTGTGGTGATGGGGAAGACACAGGTGTGGGGGGCAGAGGAGAGGCGGTTGTTATCTCAGCCGCGGGCGCAATCATTCTTGTGGGATTCTCGATACATTCTACGAAGGCGAGTTCAAGAGCAAGCCCCGGCTGCCAGGTGTTGCGGTTGTCAGTAGCAGCGTTGTTAAACAGACGCAACATATTGAGCAGCTGGGGCGTTTTGACCATCCCGGCGTGCTGTTTCATCAGCGCATGAACTTCTGCCGTTGTTTCAATTTCGCTCTCGTTGCCTGATTGGATAAGCAGCAATCCCCGCAAATAGTCCACTGTCTGGCGGGCAAGCTGCCGAGCATCTGTGCCGGCATCCAGCGCGTTATGAATGCAGGTAAGACCTTCTGCCACCTGCTTGGTGAGCAGGTGTTCCACCAGACTGATCACCGTCTGATTTGTGGCGGTTCCAAGCACGGATTGCGCCATTGCGAGAGTGATTTTTTCTCCAGTGGAAGAAAGCTGATCTAGAAGAGAGATGGCATCTCGCAGGCTTCCAGTGGATTGACGCGCGATGAGTTTGAGCGCATCCGGCTCGATATCAATATGTTCGGTGTTGATGAGGTCTGTAAGGTGGTCAATGATGTCTTTGACAGGTATCCTGCGAAATTCGTGTCTCTGACAGCGGGAAAGGACAGTGGCGGGAATCTTATGCACTTCTGTTGTGGCAAGAATAAAAAGCGCATGTTCTGGGGGTTCTTCGAGGGTTTTGAGCAGTGCATTGAAAGCGGATGTGGACAGCATGTGCACTTCGTCAATGATGTAAATTTTCTTTCGCCCTTGGCTGGGAGAAAAGTTGATTTTGTCGCGCAGGTCGCGCACATCGTCCACACTGGTGTTGGAGGCGGCGTCAATTTCAATCAAGTCCAGGAAGTTGTTGTTGTTGACTGCCTGGCAGTGTGCGCATTGATCGCATGGGCGTTGAGAAAGGTCTTCGCACAGGCAGTTTACCGCTTTTGCCAGCAGCCGGGCGGTGGTGGTTTTTCCTGTGCCCCGCGGTCCGGCAAAGAGGTAGGCATGTGCCACCCGGTTGCCCTGAATGGCGTTTCGCAATGTGCGGACAATGTGATCCTGTCCGATAACTTGATTCCAAAGTCGGGGACGCCATTTTCGGTATAACGCTTGCTGGGACATTATTGCTCCGTGGATTTGGCGGATAAGAACTGTTCCATGTTCTGTAAAGCTGTTTTGGTTTCGGCGGCCACGTCGAGGAGAAGCCGCTGAAAAGCTGGGGCGGGAACGGTCAAATTGTAATCCAGAATCCTGCGATTGAGCTGACGGATTTCACTTGAAAACATTTCGGTTGCTTTGGCTCTTTGTTTGTCCTCTGTGGCTATTGCCAGACTGGAAATGAAACGCTTGTGAATTTGTTCCCTTTCGGCTTCAATGTTGTTTCTTTCCTCCATCCATGGGTGCAGAAAGCCATTGGCACGCAGCACAGTATTGGTGAGCCGCCAGTCTTCTGGCTCAAAGGGGTTTTCTTCCAATACAAGAGGTTTGCCTTTGCCTTTGAGGTGGTCAAAAGACCCGCTTTGCATGGCGTCTTGAATGATCTTTTCGGCGATCATTTCAAAGAAATTCATGTCATCACTCTCATGGGATCACATAGCTGGCGCGCTCATTACCAGCAGCATCCAGAATTTTAACTTTTTCTCCAGTGCTCCAAACCGCATAGGGTAACTCCCAATACAAGTCTTTGGGTGTGTTGATACCGGGTCTTGTGTGAATATTGATCTCGCCCTTGGTGAAAGAGAGACGGGGGAAAGTATATCGGTTTCCGTTTTCGTCTACCATTTGCCATCCGTTGAGATCGAGCGTATCGCTGGCATTGCGTTCGATGACAACTACTTCGGTATCAATATTGCCAACGCCGTAAACGTTCTTGATCTGGATAAGAGCTTCACTGTTTGAAGGTAATGCTGATTGGCTAACATCGCACGGCGGGCAATCGTCGCGCTGACGATAGAAAGAGGGTGCTACATGGGATTGCTGCACGCGGTTCCAAATCCATAACACTGCTAACATGGTGAGCGCCGATATGGTGATGTTAAGAAAGATATAGAAGATGAGATGTCTATTCGCTTTCATACGATGAGGCTTTTTTGAATGATAGCACAAAATTTAGTAAAATGAGGGCATGGGTTTTTTGATTGATGGTCATAACGTGATTGCAATGATCCCAGGGCTAAGCCTGAAAATGATGGATGACGAACAGGAATTGATCGCTCTGCTGCAAGTTTTCTGCCGCGTGCGCCGCAAAACCGCTGAGGTGTATTTTGATGGTGCCCCGCCAGGATATGCAGGCAAACGCAAGTTTGGCGCAGTCTCCGCGTTCTTTGTACCGCAAGGGGTCACAGCGGATGCGGCGTTGCTCTCCAGAATGCGGGAACTGCGCGGTAGGGGGGAAAGCTGGACGGTTGTTTCTTCAGATCGCAGCATACAGGCTGAAGCGCGTGTTCTGAGGCATACAGTGATGGATTCCGGGCAGTTTGTAAAGGCCCTGCAGCAAGCTGCTTATGAGGTTACGACGCCAGAGAGGAAAGGAAAGCAAGCGTTAAGCGGGGAGGAAGTTGAAGAATGGCTACGTCTATTTGGCGTGAGAGAGGAAGAATAAACATACCTAATAAAACCCAATAACTCTTAATTATTTTTAATACATTTCTGATAAAAAAGGTGTATATTGTCAATAGGACACCAGAATATTATTGGTACAAACGGGTGTCGCTCACCGAAAATCTTTTTCGGGTTTCCCCTCCCACCCGAAGAGAGATTAGGTGAAATTCCTCCTTGACGATCGCCAGGCACTAACACCTGGCGATCGGCTTTTTATGGCGGATTGAGTAGAGGAAAAATATCAAGAAATAGAGAGTTTAAATGCAAACCATACCCCCTATAAGCTCCCTGCATGGAGAACGGGTGCGGCTTGCAACAGCATGACGTTGTGCACTCGCCAGTGAAGCGAGTGGCAGAATGTTACTGTGTTCTTTGGCTATGACTGCGCAAGAGGTCTTGAATGTTGAGATCCTCTGTTCTTGCGGTTGGGTTGATTTCGGCGTGCATCTGACTCTGGCGGCGGTGGCGCAAGAAAGCGGGGATATCCAGGTCTTCCGTATTGACGCGGCGTTGGAAATCGGTTGATGTGGTTTGCGAGCGTGGGGCAGGGGGCTGTTCTCGCTCGACCTGGCGCGTGCGTTGGACATTGGCGGCTGGCTCCACCCGTGTTGACCTTTCACCCATCATGGAGCGCATTCCGGTATGATCAAAGCCGGTGGCAATGACAGTTACACGGATTTCGTCGCCCATGTTGGGATCAATGACGGCGCCGAAAATTAAGTTCACATCCGGATGAGCGGTCTCTTTGATAATGGCAGCTGCCTGGTTGACCTCAAACAACGTTAGACTTGAGCCGCCTGTCACGTTGAAGAGAATACCCCTTGCACCGTCAATGGTGATATCCAGGAGTTGGCTGGAAATTGCCATTTCGGCTGCAACGCGTGCCCGGTCTTCGCCCGAAGCTTTTCCAACTGCCATCAGGGCGGCACCACCCTCGGACATAATCGTGCGGACATCTGCAAAGTCGAGGTTGATCAAGCCGGGGATCGTAATTAATTCCGAGATGCCTTGTATACCTTGCCGCAGGACATCGTCTGCCACTTTAAAGGCTTCTACCAGACTGGCGCGTTTGTCAACAATTTGCAGCAGGCGGTCGTTGGGGATGACAATCAGGGTATGGGCATGTTCCTTGAGTTTTGCAATGCCGCCCTCTGCCGCTTGCATACGACGGGCACCTTCAAAGGTAAACGGGCGCGTTACCACACCGATTGTCAATGCACCAACGTCTTTGGCAATCTGGGCGACAATAGGGGCGGCACCTGTGCCGGTTCCCCCACCCAGCCCTGCCGTAACAAAGACCATGTCTGACCCTTTGAGGACTTCGTAGAGTTCGTCAGCCGATTCTTCGGCCGCTTTTTGACCCATTTCTGGGTTACCGCCTGCGCCTAGCCCGCGCGTGCTCTTATCGCCAATGCGGACTCGCGTGGAGGCTTTGGACATCAAGAGCGCCTGGGCATCTGTGTTCACAGTCACAAATTCGATGCCCTGTAGCCCTTCCTCGATCATGCGGTTGACGGCATTGCATCCGCCTCCGCCGACGCCCACAACTTTTATGCGGGCAAACGATTCTGCTTGGGGTTGTGTAATATTTTCCATAGTGTTCTCCTCTACTCAAATGTTGTTTATACGATGTTGTGGTTGTATTAAACGCTCACGGCAGCAATCCGCGTAAAAAGCTTTTTACTTTGTCCCAATCTTTTCTACCTCCTCTAAAACCAAACGATGTGCTGCGCGGGCTTAGCGAGGCTTCGCTCATTAACAAAGCCCAATTGAGCAGCCCTACACTGGTTGAATATTCGGGGTGCTGTATTTGATCCACCAGACCAATCAGATTCTCGGGTTTTGCGGTACGTACGGGCAGCCCAAGTACCTTGCTGGCGAGGTTGCGAATACCAGAAAGATTGCTGGTTCCGCCTGTCAACACCATACCGGCAGGAAGTAATCCATCATACCCTGAGCGCTTGATTTCCTGCAGAACCAGGTCAAAGATTTCCTCAACGCGGGCTTCAATGATGGAGACCAGTTCCATGCGATTAATTTGAACTGGCTGGTCAGCCCCAAACGAACGCACAGTGAAAAGCTCTCCTGGGTTAACAAGGTCTTCAACAGCCGCTCCATACTGCTTTTTGATTTCCTCCGCCTTTTCAATTGGCAAACGCAGACCGTGTGCAATATCCATGGTGATGTGGTTGCCGCCAACGGCAAGCACCATTGTGTGCCAGACGTCTCCATCAATGTAAATTGCCAGATCGGTTGTTCCACCTCCAATGTCACAAACCACAGCCCCCATCTGGCGTTCGGTCTCGGTGAGAACGACTTCTGCAGAAGCAAGCGGATTCAAGACAAACTGTAACACGTTCACTCCGGCGGCTTGCACACACTGCCGCAGATTGGCAAGGTTAGCTGCTGCGGCGGTGATGATGTGTGCCTCAACTTCAAGACGGTAGCCATGCATACCAAGCGGCAGGCGTATTCCGTCCTGCCCATCAACGACGAAACTGCGCTGGAGGACATGAATAATTTCACGGTTGTGTGGAATGGCAATTGCCTGTGCCGCTTCGAGGGCGCGTATCATATCGTCCTGCTCAATGACCCTACCTGATATGCCTACCACGCCGCGGCTATTGACCGAGGAGACATGTGACCCAGCGAGGCTGACTAACGCTGAAGTGATTTCCAGACCGGAGGAGCGTTGGGCTTTTTCCACAGAGCGCCCAATTGCTTGCGAGGCAGCCGCAAGATCGACAATGCTGCCTTTGCGTATTCCTTGCGAAGGCTCTATTCCCACGCCGAGGATACGCAGTCCGCGATCTGCTTCAACTCTGGCAACCAGTGTGCAGACTTTTGTTGTTCCAATGTCGATACCTACTACAATCGGCTCATCCATCATGCTTTCTACTCCAGACGGTAAAAGGGTGCGTGGACATGCTCCACACTGATCATGCTGGGGTGTATACCTTGACTGGATAGATGTTTCGCAATTCCCTGGTACACGACCATTTTCTGATCAAGGTTATTTAAATCTGAACCAATAAAAACATTCCAGCCCTGCGGGTCGTTCCATCCCAGCCCGCTATGCTGGTGATATGCCAGAGGGGTGCCGCTGGGCATCTGACTGCTCAAGGTCAAAGCAGTTTTGACCAGCAATGGGTCAACCAGTTTTTTCGATTTTGCCTCTTCAACTTGTGGCATCTCTTTAAGTTGTGACCTCTTGAACTCGTCTACTGGTGGGGGAGGCGCATTGAACAAAAGCGGCGGGGCTGAGTCGGCGTAAATGGTTAATAGTCCGCTGGCTTCGCCGCGCGGTGGAAAAATGACACCGTCGTTGTCAATCCAAACGGTCAGGTCATCGTAGCGCCATTCCAATACCGGCTGGCGCTCCATGACAGAAATCAAGATTTTGGAAGGCATTGCAACTTTGACTGACACATTGGCAAGCTCCGGGAAAGCGTCCTCGAGGTCGGATTTCATTTCCCTGGGATCAACCACAAAAATCTTGAGGTTAGTGAGGTTTAAGGCGGCTTCAAGGTCGTTGACTGTAAGCCTTTGCAGACCTTGCACCTCTACCTGATTAACGTTGAATTCGGCGGTCATGGTTGCTATCAAGATCAGTGCAGCGAGCGTTGCCGTCAAAATCCCAGAAAGAAGCCGCCAGCCCGGTTTGATTACTGGTACGGCAGGAAACAGCACCTCTGCTCCCAGATTATTGAGCGAAAGAGCAAACTTTCGCCTGTGGCGGCTCTGTGTGCGGTGGATAAGTGGTGTGCCGTAACTGGCACTGCGTATCAAAACAGGTGGAATGGCTGCTTGGGCGTATTGGGGTTTGAGTGGCTTCTTGGGTTGGCTGCTTTTTGCCCTGCGCGCCCGTATTTCTTCAGCCCTCGATCTGGCTGAGGTTTTTTTCGGTTGCAGGTTGTTGAAGAAAGGCACTTTCACGTTATCCATTCCAATGGTTAATCACCAGAAGCATCCCAGTTGGTGTTTTCCCAATCACCAACGGGCTCGATTTCTAACTCAAGCCGAATTTTAAATTTGTTCCACACGGCTTTCTGCGCCATCTGGATTAGCTGTTGATAATCGCTGGCTGTTCCTCCGCCGCGATTGATGAAGAAATTTGCATGTGAGGTACTGATTTCTACACCTCCGACACGCGTCCCCTTCAAGCCGGCAGCCTCAATGAGCTTCCCGGCGTGTTCACCAGGGGGGTTTTTGAACATTGATCCCATGCTGGCTCCAACCGGTTGAGAGTTGCGGCGCTTGGCAATCAGACTTTCCATTAAAGCCTGTACCTCTTGAGGAGTTGAGTAAGTTAATTTCATTTTCGCTGCCAGAATTACGGCTCCTGTGGCATTGCGTTTTAAGATACTGCTGCGATGGCTGTACTCCATCTGCTCACAGGAATAGACTTCTTTGATACCGGAAGGTTGCAAGATTTCTGCCATAATCAGGTTGCAGCGCATGTCAGAGCCGTGCGCACCGGCATTGCCGTACACGGCTCCGCCGACTGTTCCCGGTATCACGGAAGCCCATTCCAGACCGCTCAAGCCGCGCAGTGCAACCTGCTGACCAAGTTGGCTGAGGGTGGCGCCGCTTTCGACCCAGACAGTTGGGGTATCTCCATGTGCGGTGATCTTGATATTGTGGGCGCGATTGTGGAGGACAATTCCTCGGATACCCCGATCGCTGACCAGGATATTGGAGCCATTGCCAAGCAAGATGAATGGCACCTCAAGTTCCCATAGTAACCGGGCGGCTTTTTCCAATTCCTGGCAGGAATATACACTCAGCAGCCCGTCTGCCTTTCCCCCAACGCGTGCCGTGGTGTAATTTGCCATCACCACATTTTCTTGCAGGCTGTCGTGAAACATTGCCCGAATTTTTTCCATGACGGCTGACATATCAGGCATTTTTGACCTCCTTGGCGCGAAGGGTTTGGTAGATATCAAAGCAAATCTGGTTTGCGTCCCCTGCGGAGAGGGTAATCACCACATCGCCCGCTTGCAACTCTTGTAACAACAAGTTGGTGGCAGTTTTGAAATCTGGCGCAAAGTGTACATGAGGATGAGAGATCTGGCTTGCCAGTGAAGAAGAGGAAAGGGAATTCTCTTTTTCCCGCGCGGCGTAGATTTCTGTTACGATGACCCGGTCTGCATCTTCGAAGGCGTCTTTGAACTCATCCAGTAATGCTCGTATTCTTGAGAAGGTGTGCGGCTGCCAAATTGCCCAGATGCGCGCGGCGGGGTAACGGTTTCTAGCTGCCTGAAGCGTTGCGCGTATCTCGGCGGGGTGGTGAGCATAGTCATCAATGAGAGTTATTCCATTGACTTCACCCACGATCTCAAATCGCCGTGCGGTACCTGCAAATGTGTGGATGGCATTGCGTGCGCTTTCAACCGGATAACGCATCTGGTGAAGAAGTGCCAGAGTAGCCAGCGCATTCAACACATTGTGTTTTCCAGGTATGCTGAGGCTGATGGAAGTCAGACGGAAGGCAGTTTCTCCGCCTCTGTGACACCATACATCAAAGTCAAAACATCCACTGGTGTTTGGCTTTAAGTTGCCAGCCCAATAATTTGCTGAAGGTATGAATCCGTAAGAAAGGGTATTGCAGTTTTGTGGTGCGGATGTGGAAACGATGCTGGAGAGGATCGGATCATCGCTGCAGAAGAGCAAGTGCCCCTGGGGTTTAACGCGCTGAATGAATTTGCCAAAAGCGAGCTGATAATCTGTTCTGCTGGGGTAACAGTCTGGGTGGTCGTAGTCGATGTTTGTCAATATTGCCCAATCGGGGCGCAACCCCAGAAACATGAAATCGTATTCATCGGCTTCTATGACAAAGGTTTCTCCTTTTCCAGCATGGGCATTGACAGCCAGATTCTTTGAAATGCCCCCGATGATAAAAGAGGGATCTTGATGCAGGCTGGTGAGCGCCCAGGCGATCATGGCGGTTGTGGTTGTCTTTCCGTGTGAACCTGCCACTGCGATGCATGTATCTGATCCGATCATTTGCTCGAGGAAATCAGCCCGTTTGAGCACTGGGATACCGATAGCGTGTGCTGCGACGACTTCTGGGTTATCATCCTGGATGGCAGATGAACGGATAATGACGTCGGCGCCATGAATGTTTTCGGGGGCATGACCGATTGTTATGGCGATTCCCAGTTCACCCAATTCCCTGGTAATGTTGGAGGATGTGCGGTCTGACCCGCTGACTGTGTGCCCCCTTTCCAAAAGGAGACGCGCAATAGCGGAAAGCCCGCTTCCTCCAATGCCGATAAAGTGAAAGTGTTTCTTCATCATACGAATACGATCAGAATAAATGCCAGTGCAACCGCAACAACAAAATAAATGACGGGGGTGGTAAGCCAGTGTGGCGCCAGTATTTTTATCAAAGCGGTGGCGGCTTTTCCCGCTTCGGAAGTGACCTCCGGTCTTGTAATCATGCTAAATGGGTAACCAGCCCTGTCCATGTAGTACCAAACCGTCCCAAAGAGCAAAAAACCGTTGATGGCGCCCATAATCAGCCCAAGGATGGCATCTTGCTGGCTTTCGACTTTGAAGCGGTTATTTGCCGCGACGCGCGGGATGTTGGGCACCTGGTATCCGAAGAAGACCAGGAAGCCCACAATAAAAATTCGCATCCAAAAGATGGTTCCGCCGACGCTTTTCGCAGCTGTATCGCGAATAAGGGGGACATAACTTTCCAGGATAGTGATGACGTAAAGGGCAAGGATGACAGCGGAAGTAACCAGCAATTCCCTTTTTAGACCGCGGGCATAGCCAATGATGGCAAAAATTACAATAAATACCCAGAGAAGCACATTCAAACCGATCATGCTGGCTCTCCATTTTTTTGAGAGGGTTGGTTACTCAGGACGCATAACAGTTCGGATAGATGCTTTGCGGCTTCTGGTTGTGCAAGCGAACGCATTGCCTGCCGCATCGCTTCAAGCTGGCTTGGTTTTGTCAGCAGTGCATGGATGGTGTTTAATAACTGTTCATGCATATCTTTATCTTCAATAAGAATAGCAGCGCCTTTTTGTTGTAAATACTCTGCATTGGTTTTCTGATATCGCCAGGCGTGGGGGTACGGTATGAGGATGGCGGGCAAACCGAAGGTGGGGTATTCTCCAAGCGTTGACGCACCAGCGCGCGAGATTGCCAGGTCAGCGCTGGAAAGGGCTGCTCCCATCTCTTCGTGGAGATATGGAAAGACATGGTAATTGGACACCAGATTCCCGGCGAGCGATGCCTGTACTTCTTGCACTCTTTGCCAATCCAGTTCCCCGGTGATGTGGATGACCTGTGCCAGATGGAGGAGTTTAGGAAGGATATTGAACAGGGCAGTATTGATAGAGCGCGCCCCCCTACTTCCACCCATTACCAGCAGCGTTGGAAAGTCGGGTTTGAGCATCAACTTGCTGCGCGCTTCCTCGCGTGAATATTGGGTCAGGTCTGAACGCACGGGATAGCCCGTAACGACCAGGTTTTTCTTTTTGGGGAAGAATTGCCTGGACGTCTCTGTCGTCAAGGCGATGCAGGTGGAAAACCGACCAATAAGTTTGTGCGATAAGGCGGGCTCTATGTCAGGCACATAGAGCAGGCTTGGGATTGCTCTGCCTGCCATTGCCATTGGGATGCCGATATAGCCGCCAGTGAAAAACAGGACGTGCGGTTTGAAGTGACGCAAAATGCGCTTTGCGCTGAAGAAGCCCAGGGTAAGCTGCCAGATATTCTGTGGCAGCCGATAAGGAGCAACCCCGTGTATCCCGGCGGCGGGTATGCCAGTGAACGGAATTCCGGCACGCTTGACCAGGCTGGACTCCATTCCAGACCAGTTCCCGACCCAGAGCAGCTGATGGGATTTTTTATCGAGGGCGTTCAGAGCGGCCATTGCGGGGTAAACGCCTCCGCCTGTCCCGCCAGCGCAGATTAATAACCGCACCGGGAGCACTCCTTTCTGTGTTATTGTTGACTGGAGCAGGCACGGTTGACCGTGCCACGCTCATGAGAATACCAATACCCACCATGGTGGTAACCATGCTTGAGCCGCCAGCGCTGATCATGGGCAGGGCGTTGCCTGCAAAGGGGAAGACGTTAACCAGGACGCCCATATTAATCATTGCTTCCAGGGTGATCCAGCTGGTGATACCTGTTGCCAGAAGACTGCCTAGTAAATCTGGTGCACGCTGGGCAATATGAATCCCGCGCCAAAGGAAAACAAGATAGAGGATCACTACGGTAGAGGCACCCACAATGCCGGTTTCTTCGGCGATGACGGCAAAAATACTATCAGTCCATGGCACCGGCAGTCCGGTATATTTTGTTGAACTGTTGCCCAACCCCACGCCGAATAACTGACCGCGCACTACTGCCTCAATAGACCTGCGTACATGGTAGGAGGCATGGATGGGGCTTTGCAAACCTGAAATATATTGGGTGAGGCGTGCTTTGCCAGTATCGCTGAGGGTGATGAGCAGAGAAGCCATTAAGACCACCACAAGGGCAACCAACACAATCTGGCGCAGTTCGCCGCCAGCAGCGAAGAATAACAGCCCGCCCAGAACAAAGATGGTGAATGCGGCGCTCAGATCGGGCTCAAGGAAAATGAGACCGCTGATGACCCCAAGAATGACTGCCATTGGGAATAAACCGCGGAAGAAATCGCTGATTTGCTCGCGCTTTGAAAACAGCCAGAAGGATAGATATACGATAGTAGCGAGTTTTGCCAGCTCTGAAGGCTGCACAGACCCTTTAAACAGGGTGCGCGTGGCGTTGAAATGGGTTTCGCCAACGCCCAGAACCGCAATGAGCAAAGCGATCGTTACTGCCATCATCCACACAACATAGCGACCGTACGTGTGGTAATCGATACGGCTGAGGATGATTGCGAGGACGACCCCTAACAGCACCCATCTTGCCTGCCGCAGCAGGATGGTGTAAGTGTTGGGGGTATTTGGATAGTTCCAGCTAGCCGAATATACCATAATCAGCCCGATGACAAGCAGGGTGCAGATAACCAGAAGCAGGGGCACATCTACCTGCAGGAACAGCGGGTGCGGCTTCCTGGTCTTGCCAGCTTTTGCCATAGGCTGTACGACTGGCGTATGGTTAGGAGCTATGAAAGTTGATTGACCCATTCTCGAAAACGCTCCCCGCGCTCTTCAAAATCTTTGAACTCGTCAAAACTTGTCCCACCGGGTGAAAAGAGAACCACATCCCCAGGTTCTGCGATTTCCGCTGCTTTCATAATCGCCGCATATACGCCTGAACAGCGGTCTATAGTCGTGGCGCAGGTCTCTTTTGTTTCTGCATGGATGGCGGCTATGATTTTGTCGGCAGATTCGCCGAATACAATGACATGGTCAACTTTGCGGTGGATTAACCTGGCAAGGTCTTCCCAAGGAAGGTTTTTATCCCGTCCGCCCAACAGAAGCACGATGGGCTCCTCGAAGGATAGGATAGCAGCGATCGTTCTTTCTGGAGCTGTGGCAATTGAGTCATTGTACCAGGCAGCCCCTTTCCAGTTTCTCACCAACTCCAGCCGGTGGGCGACGCCGCGGAAATCTTTGATACCTTTCAGCATAGCATTGATAGATATGTTGGCGGCAGATGCAATGCTGCAGGCTGCCAGCACATTGCGGATGTTGTGGTCGCCGCGCAGCTGAATTTCTCGCCGCGGCATAAGAAGTTGCTCTTCAGCCCCATGGCGCAGGTATAGACAATCGTCTTTTAGGTAGGCCCCTGATTGCTCGGCAGGCAGAGGGTTCAGGCTAAAGGTCAAAAGTCTGCCCTTTATTCTGTCAGCAAGCCCCCACGCGCCGGGATCATCGTACCCTAGAACGGCGATATCCTCGCTGCGCTGAAAGTCCAGCAGGCGGGCTTTAGCGGCGGTGTAGGCTTCCAGGGTTCCGTGACGGTCAAGGTGATTGGGAGTGATGTTGAGAATGGTGCCAATGTGAGGCGAAATGGTCATCAGTTCCAGCTGAAAGCTGGATAACTCCAGGATGACAAGATCATGAGGATGTATCTGGTCAATGCAGTCAATGAGGGGGCGACCGATATTCCCGCCGACCCATGCTTGACGGGGAGCAGGTATGCCGGCTTCTGCCATACGCCCGACCAGTGTGGTGGTGGTGGTTTTCCCGGCTGAGCCGGTGATTCCAACAACAGGGCAGGGAACTCGCTCCATGAAGATCTGCGAGTCGTTGGAAAGGGGAATGCCGCGCTGTCTTGCCTCTTGGACAATGGGCAGGTCTGGGCTTACTCCCCCTGATAAACAGACCAGGTCGCAATGGTCAAGCAGGGCGGGGTCATGATCGCCTAAAGCCCACTTAACAGGATAGTCCTGCATTGCCTGGCGTGCGCTTTCCATCTGATCTGCTGGTCGTTTGTCATTCAAGGTAACCTGTGCATTCTGTCTGGCAAGAAAGCGCGCCAGCGCAAGCCCCTGCCGGGCAGCGCCTATAATGAGGACGTGTTTTCCCTGCCAGTTGTGTATCATATTACGCAAAAATCAATCCAATACCTAACATTGCAAAGAGTAAAGTAACCAGCCAGAAGCGCTGAACAACCTGGGTTTCACTCCAGCCAAGCAGTTCAAAATGATGGTGCAGCGGTGCCATTTTGAAAAGCCGTTTTCCGTTTGTCATTTTGAAATAGGCTACTTGTAGAATTACACTCAAGGTCTCACTGAGCGGGATAATGGCAATGATGGGCAGATATAACCACTGACCGGTCATCAGGGCGACTGTTCCCAGGGTGGCACCAAGCGCAAGTGAACCCGTATCACCCATGAACAACTCTGCGGGGTGAACGTTGAACCATAAGAAACCAAAGATAGCACCCACCAGCGTAAAACAAAACCTGCCGACGTAGGGCTGGTCTTGGAGAAGGGCAATAATGCCAAAGGCAACGTATGCTGTGGCGGCAATTAGCCCTGCCAAGCCGTCCAGACCGTCGGTGATGTTGATGGCATTGCATGAAGCCACAATAATAAACGCCGCAATGGGGATGTACCATATCCCTAGCTTGACAAGCCCACCTACACCTGGCCAAAACATTTGCGGAACGATCAACACATCGCGCAGGACAAAGGCGATTGCAATTGCCAGAATAACCTGCAGGGCGAACTTGGTTCGTGCGCGCATTCCCAGTCCGCGGCGGGAACCGCGTATCCCTTCCCAGTCATCTATGGCGCCCAACATACCGTAGGCGATCAGGACCACCAGCGGCAGCAGAATGGAGGGCCCGAGATATTCTATGCCAAATAATTTAGCGGCGTTGAGCAGAATGGTCAACATGGCTACTGGAAGGATGATCATCCACCCGCCCATGGTGGGGGTGCCCATCTTGACAATATGACTTTCGGGCCCTTCTACTCGGATCATTTTGCCTATTCTTAAGTGGCGCAGCAGGCGCACCAGCGGTCCGCCCCAGATCATTGCCATCATGAAGCTCAGGGTTGTTAAGGCGAGTGCCAGGGGGGTTTCTTGCATGGCTTAAGCTTCCTCCAATGCTGCGACGATGGGTGACATCTTCATTCCAAGTGAACCTTTCACCAACACTGTATCCCCTTTTTGCAGGCGGGGTTTCAGGAACTCAATGGCTTGTGCTACATTTTCCATCCAGGTGACTGCTGTGGAGGATAACCCTGCTTGCTGCGCTGCATGAGCGGTTATCTTGCTGCGCTCACCAATGGCAATGAGTGCATCACAGACCTCAGCAGCGCGCAAACCAACTTTCTCGTGCCCCTCTTTTTCATAGGGGCCAAGCTCAAGCATGTCTCCGAGCACGGCAATTTTGCGCCCTTTCATGTCTGCCAATAGATTCAGAGCAGCGATGGTTGAATCGGGGGAAGCGTTGTATGAATCATCTATGATCAGGGCGCCTCTTGCGGTTTGAATGGCAACCATGCGCAATTGATTGCGCCCTTGTTGTATGCCCTTTGCGATTTCCTGCAAGCTCAAACCTTCGATCAGACCAACCGCGACGGCTCTTAGAATGGTGTGGACAGAGTGATGCCCGATGAGGGGAGCCCGCAGAATAAAATCTTCGCCTTTGTGGTGAAGCTTAAGGGTGATGCCTTTCAGTCCTTTGCTCTCAATTTCATCTGCCCAAAGGTCTGAGGACGGGTCAAGACCATAGAAAAAAACTCTTGCTTGCGTTTTTTCTGCCATCGCTTTTACAAGGGGATCATCGTAATTTAGGATGGCGACGCCGTCCTTGGGAAGAGCCTGAACCAATTCTGCCTTTCCTTGGGCAATGGCTTCGATAGAACCGGCCCGCTCAGCATGAACCGGGCTGATATTGGTAATTACTCCGATTTTAGGAAGGGCGATGTCGCAGAGGAAAGCGATCTCACCTGGTACGTAGAAACCCATTTCAAGCACGGCACGTTGATGCCCTCTGCCAATACTCAGCACACTCAGCGGTAACCCAATTTCGTTGTTGCGGTTGCCAGGGCTTTTGATTGTGCGGTATCTCTGGCTGATGACCTCAGCGATTAATTCTTTGCTAGTGGATTTGCCCACGCTCCCTGTGATGCCAATAACTTCCGTATTTAGTTGCCTTCTCCAGAAGCGGGCAATGGTTTGTAGCGCCTGCAGTGTATCATGTACCATGATACAGAAGGGGATGTCGGGTAATTTGTATTCCTGCGGGGGGGTACGCTGGCGGAGGTCGAGGATGGGGAAGTTGCCTTCGGGATGGCGCTGCACCAGCGCCAGACTGGCACCGCGTCCGAATGCCTCAGCTACATGATCATGACCGTCCGTTCTCTCACCACACAGGGCGACAAACATGGCACCAGGGATGATCTGACGCGAGTCGATTTCTGCTTCGCAAATAGGCAGCGAGGCTGTTGGGGGGCGTTGTCCTGTGAGAGCCTGGAGTATGTCAGCAAGTGTGATCATCTCGGACACCTATTGGGTGAGCGCCAGTTGCTTTCTCTGTGCGTCGGGTGGAATATCCATTAAAACGACCAGTTTTTCGGCGATTTGCCTGAAAATGGGTGAAGCGACCACTGAACCCCATGGGGCAGTTCTGGGCTTTTCGATCCAGATATAAATCAAAAAACGGGGGTTGTCTGTTGGACCCCAGCCGACAAAAGAGGCATTGGTTAGGTTTGTAGTGTACCCACCCTGTTGGGGAATTTCGGCGGTGCCTGTCTTGCCAGCGATGCGGTATCCTTCTACCTGTGCTTCCTGGTAGCTCTCGCCTTCCACGGAGATGGCGAGCATTTCGGTGAGAGTACGTGCCGTTTCTGCGGATATGGGAGTTCCGATCTGTCGTGGAGAAATGTTGACTACCTGCCCATTCTGGATATAACGGCTCACAATGTGTGGCGCCATCATTTTACCATCATTTGCGATGGCAGAGACTGCCATGGACATAAAGATGGGCGATACCGAAAGACCCTGCCCGAATGAATTGGTTACCAGATTGACATCCGACCAGTATTCGTCGCCGGGGACAGAAAGCGGCCAGACGGCTTCGCCTGCCAGGTCAATGTTTGTCCTATGTCCAACGCCAAAAGCTTTTAGATAGCTGTAAAAACGTTGTGCGCCCAATCTTTCTGCGGCTATCCAGCTCAAGCATACGTTGAGAGAGTATTGCATACAGCCGATCATTGTCTGGGGTCCCCACGCGCCGCGATCCCAGTTGTAAATGTCGTATCCACCATAGGGGAATACGCCTGTGTCAATGAAGATTGTATCTGGGGCAACGACACCGCTATCCAGTGCAGCAGCCATGGTGATGACTTTGAATACCGAACCTGGTTCGTATGGACTGTCAATTGCCCGATTGTAGGATTCCTTGCCCAGCACCTCATAAGCTTTCCAGTATTCGTTGGGGTCAATACGAGGTGTTACAGCCATTGCCAGAACTTCGCCAGTTTTGGGGTCCATGACAATGGCGGTGCCCGAATCGGCGAGATTTTTTTCGACCGCGTGATCCAGTATTTGCTCAACGGCTTCCTGTATCTTTCGATCGATGGTCAGGATGATATCTGTGCCGGGGGGAATATCTGGCAAGTCTTTTGCCTTGCGAGGCTCGACAGGCATTCGTACCTCCACAGGAATACCGGTAAGCAGCTCGTCATATTGCTCTTCGACCCCAAAGTGAGCCTTGTCTTTAGGATTCTGGTAAGGGTAGAAGCCAAGCACGTTAGCTGCCAGTTTCCCTTCAGGATACTCGCGTTTCAGACTGGCTTTCCAGGTTAAACCATCCAGACTGGGGAGCTTCTCGGTATTTTTCCTGCCTCTTTGTCTGCTGCTTGCTTCAGCCATCTGCTCGTATTTTGATTTGAGTTCATTGAGCTGAACAATGGCATCCGCTTCAACATAATTCTTGAGCACAATGTATTCTGAACTGCCCTTGTTATACTCTGTGCTGGCAAGACCTAATACCTGTTCGTAGGGTAGCCCAAGCACATTGGAAACATCCCTGGCAATGGTTTCTTCGTTTCCATGTTTCAAATCCAGGCTGATACCAACTTCGTATATCTCTTTATTTCCGGCAAGGATATTGCCGTAGCGGTCATAAATTTTTCCGCGTTCGGGTTTGATAATTTCTGTTTTGAACATGTAGTTCTGGTCAGCCTCTGACCTTAATGCGTGTGCGTCTGCGCTGACCTGGATTCTGGCAAGGTTGTAAATGATCACAAAGCCCGCCAGACCAAAGACAAGCAAAATCAGGTAGAGACGATACTGCTGGCTTGTCATTGAAATACCCCCGAATTTTGCCCAAGAATCAGAATACCTTGAAACAGGTATTCCCATAATGACTGACGATAATCGGGCTTGATCAGATATTGTTTGACATCGCTCTTTGGTGGTTTGGGCGGTATTTCAAGCTGCCGTCCCTGATAGCCTTCGATGACAATGTAGACAAATTCTTGTGGGGAAGGCGAGATAAACCCCATCTCTTGGGCGCGCTTTTTCATTTCTGCGGAAGACAGCAGTCTTGCCTTTTGCGTGCTTAAATCTGCATTTTGACGCAGCAATTCTTCTTTGAACCAGTCAAGCTCTTTTACCTCAACACCAACCGCATAAGTGCTGGCAGAGATGCTCAAATAAAGCCCAGCGATTAATGCAAATGAGACCAGCCCTGTCAGAACAAGACCGATCCTTTGCATCTGGACTCTCCAGGGCGCTTGTTTAAAGGCTTGGATAAAGTTTGAAGCCATACGACGTCCTCGAAAGTCTTGAATTGGTTAAGAGCCGTGCAACATTCATGCCATTTCCAGTTTTTCAACAATTCGTAAACGTGCGCTACGGGCACGTGGGTTGACTTGGATTTCCGTTGCTGTGGGTGTGATTGCCTGATTGGTTAGCAGTAAAATGGAAGCTTTGTGCTGGCAGGTGCATAGGGGTTGGCGGGGGGGGCAGATACAATTGCGGCTTTCCTGTTTGAAGAATTGTTTAACGATACGGTCTTCCAGCGAGTGGAAAGAAATTACCGCCAGTCTGGCTCTTGGGGCAAGCGCTTTGATTGCCTGTGGCAAAAACTGCTCAAGCGTTTCCAGTTCGTTATTCACCGCAATGCGCAATGCCTGAAATGTGCGGGTTGCCGGATGTATGTGACCGCGTTTTCCTCCTGCCGCTTTGGCAATTACCTCTGCAAGTTGTTTTGTTGTTGCAAGGGGTCTTGCTTGCACAATAGCATGGGCAATTTTGCGTGACATTTTCTCCTCTCCATATTTCCAAATCAGGTTTGCCAGTTGTTCTTCAGGAAGTGAATTGACCAATTCTGCGACTGGCTGTTTCTGATGCGGGTCAAAGCGCATGTCGAGCGGCCCATCAGCGTATATTGAGAACCCGCGTTCAGGGGTGTCGAGCTGCATAGATGAGACGCCCAGGTCAGCCACAATTCCTTCCACAGCGTTCCAGCCTAAACGCTGGAGTTGTTCGCTCAGGCAAGTATAGGAAGCTTGAACAAGAATAACCCGCTTGTCAAAATTGGAGAGGCGCTGTTGTGCGATCTGCAAAGCGGCAGGGTCAAGGTCGAAACCTAAGAGACGACCGTCTGGGCTACTGGCTTTCAGTATTCCCCAGGCGTGCCCTCCGGCGCCAACCGTGGCATCCACATAGCGCCCCATACTTCTGGGCTGCAACGCATATAAAACTTCATGGTAAAGTACTGGCTGATGAAGTTGCCGCTGCTGGTTATTTGGCAGCGACATCTTTACCTCAAGGAGAGGTCAATTGCAGCAAAATGCTGGCTATTGGCTTCGCTGTTATCGGATTTCTCTGTGTATTCAAGCCAGAGGGCTTTTGACCAGATTTCGAAGTGTCTTCCCATCCCGACAATTACCGCAGTATCTTCAAGTTGCACCGCCTGCCGCAGGTGGATGGGGATGAGAATGCGCCCGCTTTTGTCAAAGTCCAGACGGTCAGCATTGGAGAATAGCAGGCGGCGCAACTGCCGGGCAACCGGGTCTGTCATGCTGTATTGGTTGATACTCTGGTATATCTGGTCAAAATCGGAGGAGGTCAACACCATAAGGTTTTTGTCAAAGCCCTGTGTGATGTAGGCACCTCCCTGAAGCAGGGAACGATACCGTACTGGGATAATCAGACGTCCTTTGTCATCAAGTGTGTGTTCGTATCGTCCCAAGAACATAAGTTCTACCTGCCATATAACTGCGGAACGCCGGCATCCCGGCGCTCCAATCAAAATAAGACCTGCTATTTGTTAATCAACCACTTTTTCCCACTTTATACCATTTTCTACCACATTATAGCCATTATTTGCACAAAATGCAAGTGTTAATCTACTAAAATGGGAGAAGCCATATATAGGGATTTTTGCCCCTGTTGTGTTTTCTGACATCTATATATTGGGGTGGTCTTTTGCTGTTTACTTCTGATGTGACTCTGATGGACTGAACAGGAAAAAAGATGATGAAACTTACTCCGCTCTCTGTAAGGTTTTTCCTTTGAATTGTGTGGCAAATGTGGTAAAAGAGGGCAAAATTCAATTTTCAGGATAAGAAATGAAACCACAATTGTTTGCTTTGATGACTGCGATTGCTTGGGGGGTGGGGGGCTATTTTGAAAAGAAGGGTTTGCATCTGGGGCATCTTTCCCCTACAATGGGAATTACCATCCGCACAGCTGTCGCGCTGCTTATTCTTGGTGCAGCCAGTTTTCCCCAATGGCAGACGGTTTCTGCTGCTGGAACAAAGGCGCTGTTGTATATGGTGATTGGCGGGGGAATTGTTGCAGGCGCGGTGGGGATGTTGTGTTTCTACACAGCGATTAAGGGCGCGCCGCTTGGGCGGGTGATGCCCATCGCTTTTACCTCACCGTTGTTTGGGGCTTTGATGGGAATTTTGTTTGGCGGGGAGCCGCTTACGGTAAAGACGGTTCTGGGAATGTTGATGACGGTGGGGGGGATTATTCTTCTGACGGTTGGTTAGAGAGGGAATAGAGGGTTAGATATCCTGGCAGGATACGAGTATCAACGCGCAGCCTATCAGCTTCAGTCTGGTTTGAGCGTTACTGTGAAAGTGCTGCCATGTCCCACGACGCTTTGTACGCTGATTGTCCCGTGGTGTTGTTCAATAACCTGCTGTGCGATGGATAGCCCCAGTCCTGCGCCGCGGAATACCTGGTCGCCAATTTTATCTACATGAAAGAAGCGGTCGAATATCTTGGGTAGAATTTCTGGTGCGATGCCTGTGCCGCGGTCGATGATTTTAATCAACAGACGGTCATTTTCAAAACTGACCTGCACATCAACCTCGCTGCCGCAGGGGCTGAACTTGACGGCGTTGTTGAGGATTGCACAAAAGGCGCGTTCGAGACTTTGCGCATCAGCCTGACACATGGGCAGATTGGGTGCGATGTTAAGCCGTATACCGACCTGGTTACGTTCGGCGTAAGCGTGTTCACTTTCTACCGCAGCAAGAACGACTGCGCCGATATCCGTCGGCTGGAATTCAGGCAGTATCAGGTCCATCTCCTGTAGAAAAAGGATATTGTTCGTGGTAGAAACAATATCCTGCAGGTTGCGGCTGATGATTTCCAAAGCCATGTTGAGACTTTCTCCGCTGAGCTTGCCAGATTGAATCATTTTCAGGAAGCCAGTGGCAGCCTGTAATGGGGTACGTAATTCGTGGGCGATGGTGGCGAGAAATTCGCTGCGCGCCTTTTCGATTTCCTGGAGCTGATCGTAAGCGTTTTTGAGTTGCTCGGCTTTTTTGCGCAAATCGGCAATTGCCATCTCATTATTTTCTGCAAGCCGTTGACTTACTTCGCGCACCATCGCCAGCGACATACCGCTGCTACGTTGCAGCATTTCGGTGAAAACCTCTTTGCTGATTTCCAGAACTGTTGTTGGCTGGTTGGTGGTGATGGTGGCGGAACGGGGGGCTTCGTGGATAATGGACATTTCGCCAAAAAAGTCGCCCGGTTTCAGGTTTTTGAGAAAACGCACCTCGTTTTCATTGATCAGCTTTGTAACACCCACCTCCCCTTCGAGGATCACGTAAAAAGAACTTTCGATGGCACCTTCTTTGCAGATGACAGTATCGGCTGGGATTTGCCGTATAGATCCTCTGATTGCCATTTCCCGCGCTTCGTCGGGGCGCATCCCCGGAAATGCTTTTTGTAAGATGTTTACCGTAGCCTCGCGTGTGATGGTTGCCATACCAGGCTGATCTCATCTTATCCCGATGATGCTTTCTGCCGCTATTAAGCATTTTGTATCTTTGCAGTGCGCGACCTGTCCGGTGACCATGATATGATACCAGTTGAACTGCTTGGTTACTGTGAGAGGTAACAATTGGCCATAGGTATCATATAGTTTACCGTCAGATGTGACGGAATTGCGGGAAGTTCCAATGGGAACAAGCAACTCATGTAAACCTAAACCTGGCTCATAGGGGTCATTGTCGAGCCACAGTTTGCAGGTTGCCCACGCCAACCCGCCACATGCTCTTGAAGTGATAGGGATGATGACATACCCTTCCAGGGTGATATATTGACCGACATAATTGGGTACTTTTTCGTATGCTACCTGACCCATATATGCCCCCCCGCTGGGTCTTATAAGGTTCACCTGGTTGCCGAATATCAAGAAAAGAGCAACAAGCAATATGAGCAACCCAAGAATGAGAACACTTGTGGCGAGAAATGATTTTCTGGAGAACATATTATCTCCTTATCTATATTATCGGCAACAGATGCAATAGCCTTACTATCAGTCAGTATATTACTTATCTTGTGGCGAAGCAAATTGCATGCAGGTATTGTGGTTTCATGGTGAAGGCTCTTGGGTATTTGAGGCCTGCTTTCATGATTGCTAAGGCTTTTTTATAACCCCATATCCCTGCGCGGGCGGTATTGCAGGGCTTCGGCAAGGTGGGTGGGGGTGATGTTTTCACTACCTGCCAGGTCAGCGATGGTGCGCGCCAGTTTGAGAATGCGATGATAGGCGCGGGCGGTTAACTGAAGCCGACTCATGGCAGATTTCATCAGGCTGTTTCCCTGATCGTCCAACCGGCAAAATTTACGCACTTCCGCTGGGCGCATGTCGGCATTGCAGGTGGGGGACGTATTGTGAATATTCTGCGGGGAAGGGGCGCTATCGCTGGCAGGTGTTATGGGGAGAAAACGATGCTGTTGTATCTGACGGGCGCTTTCGACACGCTGACGAACGCTTTCAGAGGATTCGCCAATCCGCTGATCGCTCAGTTTTTCATATTCGACACGCGGCACTTCAATATGGATATCAATGCGGTCGAGCAGCGGACCTGAAATGCGCTTCTGGTATTTCATCACCATTGCCTGAGAGCAGGTACAGGCTTTGACCTGATCGCCGTAATATCCGCATGGGCAGGGGTTCATGGCTGCAACGAGTTGAAAGTTGGCAGGAAAAGTGAGCGAGCCCTGTGCACGGCTGATGGTAACAATCTTATCTTCCATAGGTTGACGCAGCACTTCCAGGACTCTTGGGCTGAATTCAGGCAGTTCGTCAAGGAATAACACACCGCGATGGGCGAGCGAAATTTCACCCGGTCGTGGCTGGTTGCCTCCGCCTACCAGACCGGCGTGTGAAATGGTGTGGTGCGGGGCGCGAAAGGGGCGGTTGCGGATCAGCGGAACATCCTGCGGAAGCTGATCTGCAACGGAATAGATGCGGGTAACATCCAGCGCTTCGTCAATGGTCATGCGCGGCAGGATAGCTGACATGGCACGAGCGAGTAGGGTTTTTCCTGCGCCTGGCGGGCCAATCATCAGAACGTTATGTCCGCCTGCGGCGGCTACTTCGAGAGCGCGCTTGACGTGTTCCTGTCCTTTGATTTCCTGGAAGTCGGTTTGCGCTTGCGGCGGGATATCTTCGGCAGCAATCGGCGGAACTGGCGGGATGGGTGCGTAACCAGATAGATGGGCAAAGAGATCGTTAAGGGAGTTTACCGGGATGATTTCTAAGTTGGGTATCAGGGATGCCTCTGCGGCATCTGTCTTGGGGACAAAGACCTTGTGAAAGCCTTGCTGCCGCGCGGTGGCAGCCATAGGCAGTACACCGCGCACGTGACGAACGTTGCCATCCAGCGATAATTCGCCAATTACCAGGGCATCTTCGACGCTGGTTTGTGGGAGCACCCCCATCAGAATAAGAACCCCTAACGCAATGGGCAGATCGTAAGCCGGACCTTCTTTGCGCACTGATGCTGGCGCCAGGTTGACCACGATTCGCTTGCGTGGGTATTCCAGGCCGGCGTTTTTGACCGCAGCCTGAACCCGGTTGCGGCTTTCCTGTACGGCTTTATCGGGAAGCCCCACAATATCCATTCCCGGTAAACCCGGGCATGTGTCTACTTCTACCTCAACGATGACCCCGTCAAGCCCCAAAACGGCGCATGAGAAGACGCGCGAAAGCATGTGTTAAGTTTAGATGCCCGCCCCTTAATTGTCAAATTGTTGGTGGCATCTTATCATACTACGTGTGTCGGATGGAGGGTATTTGAGGGCAACCGGATGGCAAGATTAAAGTTCCTGTTTGTTGTTGGCGGGGGGTTTTCTCCCAGCTTGTTTCTTACGATAGAAAATCAGCAGACCGCAGAGCAGGAGAAATGCGCCAAAGATCATCCCGATCAGCTGCGTCCTGCCAATCACCAGTTTGTGCCCCCATACCAGGTCAGTGATGACCGGAAACAGGAGAAGCCCCAAGCCTAGCACGGTCAGCGCCCAGGCTGCATTTTTGGGGTTAGAGATGATGCGATGTAGAGGGACGGCAAAGCATTGGAGGACATAGTCCAGCACTGCCAGAATGACGAGCCAACCTCCCAGCCGGTACTGAATTCCCATGATCACAGCGTGGCGGCTTAGCTCGTTTGTGTCGCCGTGATAAATGATAAAAGCGTGTGGATAAGAGAGTAAAATCAAAAAGACAGGAACAATCCAGTTGCTCTGTTTTTCATAGAGCATGACGGGGATTGTCAGCCCCACCAGCAAAGTGGTGTAGATAATCAACAGCCAGGGATAATCCTTCTGATAAACCACCTGTGCCAACCAGCCATCCAGGATGGGGGAAAAGCCTTTGGGCCAGTAGATTTGGGTGTAAGAAGCCACCATGTAGGGCGATCCCTCAACGGCTTCTTCTATCCTCCGTCCAAAGTCGTCCAGAAGAAAACGCATATAGGCGGATTTTGCGTTGGCGTAGTACCAATCGCGAAACTCCTGTAGTTCGGGGGCATAGAAAAAGACATCGTTGTTGTTGACTCCATGCTGGCGCGCCAGGCTGAGCACCTCCGGGGTTATTGGCATCCCGTTTTTCTCGAAGAATTTGAGTTTATTGTAATCGGTCAGAATTCGCTCGGCAAAGGTGTTGAAGAACGGCGCTGCCCAGCGTTTTCCAATGGAAGTGGTCAAATTGCTAAGATAGAAGATGGCGAGGAAGATGAACCCCAGAGCAAGGTAGCGCCGATTATGTTTGAAAATCACCCCTGTGCCAATGCATATAAGGGCAATCATCATCACCAGCCAGGCATTGGATTCTCGGGTGAAGGCAAAGAAGAAGAGGACCACACCTAGAAGTACAGCGCGGGTTAAGTGCCACTCGGCAGTTAGCCATATCAGGCAAGCAGTGAGCAACGCAAACAGCGAAATGGACAGTGAATCGCTGAGGATGTATCTTTCCCACAGGATGATATCTGTGCTGAGACTGAAAAGTAGCACGATGCCAAAACTTACAGGCTTGAGCCATACTGTGCGGGTGATGCGGGCGAAGCAGAGTGCCAGAAGTCCCCAGCAGATGAGCGAGATTGCAAGCTGTACAACAGTAGCTGTGTTTAGGTTGGTGAAAATTTTGTAGAACAAGGGGATCGTGAATGGCCGTATGCCAGCCCAAAACTTGAGACTGAAAAGTGGCTCAGCGGCATTCATCAGATAACCGGCTGTGTCGTTCAGCTGCGCATACGTTGGCATCTGGTAAAAGTTTCTGATGCGCAAAATAGCAGTGATTAGAAACAGAACTGCATAGATTAACGGGCGGATGGCTAATTTGATTTTTTCAAGGGAGGTCAATTTGCTGCTCCTTGCCGCAAGGGTTGTGAGCATCTGCTTTAGGTTGGAGGCCAAAAACAGCGTATTATGAAGCGCATTTGCATAGACAGAACGGATTTAGGATGCATCAGATAGGCGTCGCTTTTCTAAGCAGCAGCTTGACGCTATCTATCACCAACAAGACAACGAGGCTTGCTGCGAGGCTGATTCCCAATTCAAGCAATGAGAGGGCTGAGGTTCTGAACACGTCTTGTAAAAATGGGACATAAATCAGAGCCATTTGCAGCCCAAAAGTCAATAGCACTGCACCCAGCAGGGATTTGTTGCTAAACAACCCGGCTTCCAGAAAGGTAAGACGTTCAGAACGGGTAGCCAGGGCATTTCCCATCTGTGCCAGCGTCAGCGTGGTGAAAATCATTGTTTGCCAGGTAGACAAATGATTGTTATAAAAAGCCCACAACCCAACCAGCAGAGAAACAACTCCCATTAGGGCACCTATCCACAACACGTCTTTGCCCAATCTGCGCCCGAAGATATGTTCTTTGGGGTCGCGTGGCGGGCGACGCATGGCATCTGGTTCAACGGGTTCCTGCGTAAGAGCCAGCCCTGGAAGTCCGTCGGTTACCAGGTTAACCCACAAGATTTGCAATGGCAGCAACGGCAGCCCCAACCCGACAAATGGTCCTGTGAGCATGACAACGATCTCGCCAAAATTGGAAGTCATTGTGTATTTGATGAACTTGCGGATGTTTTCGTAAACGCGTCGCCCCTCCTGGACGGCAGCAACGATGGTGGCAAAGTTATCATCCAGAAGCACCATATCGGCAGCCTCTTTGGAAACATCTGTACCGGTGATGCCCATTGCGACCCCGATATCGGCTTTTTTAAGCGCTGGAGCGTCGTTGACGCCGTCGCCCGTCATGGCAACAATCTGATTCTGTGCCTGTAAAGCCTGTACAATCTTCAATTTGTGTTCGGGGGAGACGCGAGCAAACACGGAGACGCTCTTGACGCGCTCTTCTAAGGTATTGACGTCCATGCTCGCCAGTTCTACTCCAGTGATGACGTTGTTGTTGTCTGTAATCCCCAGTTCTTTTGCGATGAAGAGGGCTGTCAAAGGATGATCGCCAGTAATCATGATCGGGCGCACGCCAGCCGTTTTGGCTACGGTCACAGCATCTTTGACTTCTGGACGAGCCGGGTCAATCATTGCAAACATGCCGACGAAGATCAAATCCTGCTCTAATGGCGCGCAGGCGGGCTTGTCTTTTGGATCAGCGCAGGAGCGAAAGGCAACACCGAGCACACGCATGCCTTTTAAAGCCAGTTCGTTGTTGGCATTTAGAATGCGCTGCTTCCAGCCTTCGTCCATCTTGATGATTTGCTGATCTGTCCAGACGCGGGTAGAAATATCCAGCAGGCCGTCCACTGCGCCTTTGGTGACGGCAAGATACTTATCTGAACCAAAGGCAGAAGAGGAGATCAGCGCTTGTAAAGGGGTGGGTAAGTGCTGAAGCGCTTCAATCTTATGAACGGTGGTCATCCGCTTGCGGTCAGAGTCAAATGGTTCTTCGGCAATACGGGGCAATGCCTTTTCCAGTTTTTCCTTCCATAAACCTGCTCGCACTGCTGCCACAACCAGGGCGCCTTCGGTCGGGTCGCCGACTGCGGAAAATCCCTGTGCAGTCTGTTCGAGAATCGCATCACTGCATAAAGCGCCGCCTGCCAGCATAATGGCTACTGCGCTATTCTGGTCAATGATTGGATGTGTCCATTCCTCTTCACTCAGGGTGGGGCTATACTCGCGTAGCTGCTCTATCAAGTCAATACGATTGCCTGCTACATCTACCAGAGCCACGGTCATGCGGTTTTCCGTCAGGGTGCCGGTTTTATCGGAGCAGATTGTCGTTACCGAGCCAAGCGTTTCGACCGCTGGTAGTTTGCGAATCAATGCGTTACGCTTGAGCATTCGCTGTGCACCCAATGCCAGGGCAATGGTTACGACAGCTGGCAACCCTTCGGGGACAGCTGCCACAGCCATGCTGATGGCAGTCAGAAACATGATCCGAATGCTCTCACCGCGCAGCAGCCCTAATACAAAAACGACAAGGACGATGACAAGAGCGGCAATCGCCAGCGTTTTTCCAAGTTGCGCCAGCCGCTTTTGGAGGGGGGTGGGCTCATGCCCAACCGATTGGATCATCTCGGCGATTTTGCCCAACTCTGTGTTCATCCCCGTTTCGGTAACTACCATTGTGCCACGTCCATAAACTACTGTTGTCCCCATAAAGAGACGATTATGCTGATCGCCAAGAGGCGGATTTTTCTTCTCTATTACCCCTGCCGTTTTTTCCACAGCCTCTGATTCCCCCGTCAATACGGCTTCCTGTACGCGAAGGTTGGCGCTTTCTACCAAGCTTCCGTCGGCGGGTACAGCGTTGCCTGCCTCAAGATAAACAATATCTCCCGGTACCAGCTCCTGGGCACGGATTTCGATGACTTTGCCATCCCGACGCACGCGCACTTTGGGCACTGCCATTTTTTTGAGGGCAGCCATGGCTTGCTCGGCGCGGTATTCCTGTATAAAACCCAGAATGCTGTTCAATGCCACAATGATCATAATGACGATGGAGTCTTTATATTCGTGCAGGGCGAAAGTGATCACCGCTGCAATAATCAGGATAACCACCATCGTTTCGGTAAACTGCTCCCACAGAATTTTCCATGGGCTTTTCATGCCGCGGTCAATTAATTCATTTGCCCCATATTTTTCCTGACGTCTGGCTGCCTCTGAACCAGAAAGTCCATGCTCTAAATCTGTTTCAAATGTATGGAGGATTTCTTGTGCGTTTTTTGTGTACCAGTTGCTCATGGTTTTGTGTTTCCTTCAATCCTACCGGTATTGGGCTTGACTTGCAAAAAAAGGATTTCTCAAGCACATATTTTATCAGAGGAGGGGTTAAATCGATGGCTCTTGCAGATATTTTGCGGAGCAATATTATGATAAGACACTTGCTATCCGGTATTGTTGCGCTGGGATTTTCATTATAGCCCAGGTTATTGCCCTTGACATTTCAATTGTTAGGTGATAAATTATCGACAATGGGAGGCGTGGGAAATCGCTTTTTCGTCCAATGTATAGTTAACAATCTGACAAAAGAGCAAGCCGCACGCAAACAAATCTTTTTATTTAAGAGCATGGAGAAATAAAAGATGTCTGAACGTCAAACAGGAACTGTTAAGTGGTTCAATGCCGCAAAGGGTTACGGCTTTATTGGCCGCCCGGATGGTGAGGATGTTTTTGTCCACTTCAGCGCCATCAAGATGGATGGCTACCGCCGCCTCGAGGAAGGGCAAAAGGTTGAGTTCTCAATCGAGCAGGGCCCTAAAGGCTTGCAGGCGGCGAATGTGGAGTTGGTTGCCTAAAGAGACATCCAATTTTTGTTGTCCCTTCCAACAGAGCTGCCGTTTCGGTAGCTCTGTTGTATTTTGTTCACCGTAGCCGACTCTCTGTAAAATATGCAAACAAGCGAGCATATTCTCCCAGGGTGGTTTCCCAGCCTTGACGGCTTGTCCACCAGGTGCTTGAGCGGTACCAGTGTCCCTGAACGGGGCGGATGTAAACTGTAATATCGCTTCCCCGAAACCTGTCGCGGAAAATGATGCGCGTGCGCAGGCTGTGAAATGGGTCGGTGATTACCAATAGTGAATGAAAGTTGCGAGACTGAGCGACTTTTTTAACCACGCGGGCTTCATCGCGGGTATCGTCCACATGCTGTTCGGTAATGATGATTTGATCGGGGGGGATGCCAAGCCGAATCAGTTCAAATTTGTCAATATCGCTGAATAAGCCGAAATCAGGAGAGGTTTTACCCGTTTCGGTCAAGATGATCCAGTCCACATATTTCTGCTCATAGAGTCTGGCAGCTTCTTCGAGACGCCCCAATCCCCCGCCGGAGAGTACTACTGCGGCGTCTGCTTGGCGCAGCGGATCGGCGATAATCAGAATCCCACCAAGGATGGTGAGCATGATTTCGATACCGAACAAAAGCAGAAAAACGGTTAGGATGCTTCCAGCTGTCCCGCTTAGCACCAGGCAGCCGGGGCGTAACAGACATCCACGCTGCTTTGGGTCATTCTCTTTCATCTTATCTCACGCAGCGCGTTTTTCATCCTTTCAAGTGCTTCTTGAAGTATGACTCTCGGACAACCAAAATTGAGGCGAACAAAGCCAGATCCTCCTGGACCAAACTTTTCGCCATCGTTTAGCGCCACGTGGGCTTTCTGCAAAAAAAACTTATGGGGGTTTTGCTTTAATCCTGCATGACGGCAATCCAGCCAGGCAAGATAAGTGCCTTGGGGCTTGACCATTTTGATTTCAGGTAGCTCGTTCTGGATATACTCGTAGAGGTAATCTCTATTATCCTCCAGATAGTGTAACAGGGCTTCGAGCCAGGGTTTTCCCTCGCGGTAGGCTGCCAGCATGGCAGTGAGACCCATCAAATTCACCCACCCTAAAAGCCCTTTTCCCGATTGGCGAAACCGTTGTCTTAAGTCTGGGTTCTGAATAACCGCGATGGATGCCTCAAGACCAGCGATGTTAAAGGTTTTGCTGGGTGCAAAAAGGGTAATGGTATTTTGTGCGATTTCCTTATCAAGGGATGCAATGGGAATGTGGTGGTGCCCGGAGTAGATCAGGTCGCCATGAATTTCATCCGAGCAGATTATCAGGTTATTGCGCAGACAAATTTCCGCCATTTTTTCAAGCTCATTTTTCTCAAACACTCTGCCCGTGGGGTTCTGCGGATTACAGAGGAGAAACATGCGGGAATTGGATGAAATGCTCTCGGTGAATTTTGTTTCATCCACATAATAAGAGCCATCCTCGGCGCGGGATAATTCGACAACCTGCTCTTTGATATTTGCATTCTCTGCCACACAGAGGAAGGGGGGATAAGCTGGAGTCTGGTAGAGTATTGCTCCATCAGGGGCGGCAACAGCATGGGCTGCGAGGTTGAAACCGGTGATGACGCCGGGTATCAGGATAATGTCGTCAGGTGTAATATGCCATTGGTAGCGCTCAGCGCACCAATCTACGATTGCCTGATGGATTTCGGGTAATTCACAGGGATAGCCAAAGACGCCGTGCGCCACGCGCGCCATTAACGCTTGTATCACAGCTGGCGGCGCAGCAAAATCCATATCGGCTATCCATAGGGGTAACACATCTGGACCGTAAAATTGCCATTTTTCGCTTTCTGTTGTGCGGCGGTCAATCACTTGATCAAAATTAAAGGATGGTTTCATAGGGTATGTTTTATAATGGGGTGAAGTTGGTATACGGTATCATTGTCGTTGTTTATCTTATCACAAAATGAATGTACAAGATGCTGACCATTATCCACAGTTGACCCTGCTGACAGTCAAAGGGTGGCAGGATTATGAACTGCTGGATAGCGGGAATGGGAAAAAACTGGAGCGGTTTGGGGTGTATCGTCTAGTGCGACCTGAGGCGGAGGCTATCTGGCAGCCTTCTCTTCCTGAACGAGAATGGAAGCTGGCGCATGCGGTTTTTCATCCTTCTCAGGAGGAGATGGGAGGTCATTGGGAGGTTATGAGGGATCTTCCTAGTCGCTGGGTGATGGAGTACGAAGGGTTGCGGTTTTATGTGCAGACCACGGCATCGCGGCATGTGGGCGTCTTTCCAGAACAAGCCAGTCAATGGGATTGGCTGATGGGACAGATACGGTCTTGTGGGCGTCCGCTTCGGGTGCTGAATCTTTTTGGCTATACCGGACTGGCTACCCTTGCAGCTGCGCGGGCGGGGGCGCAGGTAACTCATGTGGATGCCTCGCCAAAAGTGGTCGGCTGGGCGCGAGACAATCAGGGATTGTCTGGTCTTGGCGGAGCAAAGATACGCTGGATTGTGGATGATGCCTTAAAGTTTGTGCGCCGTGAATATCGCCGCGGCGTCTTCTATGATGGCTTGATTCTGGACCCGCCAAAGTTTGGGCGCGGACCGAAGGGGGAGGTGTGGGAGTTTTACAAACTGATCCCTGAACTTTTGGAAGCTTGTGCTCAAATCTTGTCTCCAGAGCCGCAATTCGTATGGATGACGGCGTACTCAGTCAAAGCCTCCTCATTAACACTTTACAACGCTGTTTTGGAGAAAATGAAACGCTGGCGTGGTACAATTGCCGCTGGTGAGGTTGTCCTTGCCGAGAAAAGCGCTGGAAGACTGTTAGCGATGTCAATTTTCGCTTCATGGTCGGCAGCGAGATAACTTTACTCTATATACTATTGTTTTGAAGGTAATGAAGAATGAGCAACAATCAGGTGATATCAATTATTGGTGCAGGGGTCATGGGGGAGGCGATGATTGGCGGGCTGCTGAGAAGCCGCATTGCTGCCGCCGAAAACATTCTGGTTTCTGACCCGCGTCTGGAGCGCGGTGATGAGCTGCTTGAGCGGTATGGGGTTCATCTGGTGGCAGACAATCTATCCATTGCGCAAAAAGCGACTGGCGCGGTGGTGCTGGCGGTGAAACCGCAACAGTTGCGCAAGGTGATGGCAGGGTTGAAAGGGAAAATCCCCGAAAACGTACCTGTGCTTTCCATTGTTGCGGGCGCATCTACCGACTTGATTTGTCGTGGACTGGAACATACCAGTGTGGTGCGTGCCATGCCCAACACACCAGCCCGAATTGGCGAGGGGGTTACGGTCTGGTATGCCTCCCCGGATGTTTCAAGCGAGCAGGTTGGTCTGGTGACGCAGATACTAAGAGCGCTTGGCAGCGAAGTTCAGGTAGATGAGGAACGCTATCTGGATATGGCGACGGCTTTATCCGGGACGGGTCCTGCCTATGTATTCCTGTTTATGGAAGCAATGATTGATGCAGGGGTTCATCTGGGGTTTCCACGCCATATTGCAAAGAAGCTGGTACTTGAAACACTGCGCGGCTCGGTGAATTTTTATGACTTCAGGAAAGAACATCCTGCTGAACTGCGCAATGAGGTTACCTCGCCGGGAGGAACCTCGGCTGAGGCGTTGTACTATCTGGAGAAAGCAGGTTTCCGCACGGCAATTTCGCGTGCGATCTGGGCGGCTTTTGAGCGCTCACAGGAGCTTGGGCAGGGGCTTAATGGTCACCCGCCCGAGAGAAAAGGAATGGATTGATTTGTAAGGGGCATGGACGGACAAAGCCTTTTTTTGTTTGTTCGTAGTTTGCTTCCGCTCCTCATTGTTATCCTTTTATCGCTCTCGCCCGTGTGTGAGGTGATTGCTGCGCCATTGCGCTCTGCTAATCTTGCTCGTCTGAGCCATCGCCCGGTTGTGGTTGTTCAAGCGTTGGAGAGAGCTTATCAGTTTGAACCCTGGCGCGGCGAACTGTTGGAGGAAATAGGGGTCAATGCTTTTCGGGCGGGTGATACGGTCAAAGCGCTTCAAGCTTTTGAGCAGGCGGCTGTTGGTCATCAAATGTCTTTGTTCTCTCAATATATCATGGGGGAAGCATACCTGGCTGATGGTGAGGCCGTAAAGGCGCTTGCTATTTGGGAAACGTTGGTGGATTTCCCCTTGGCACCTCTTGAGGTGTTTGATGCGCTTTACCAGGCACAGTATCGTTTTGAGAATTATGAGGGTGCGCTTCTTACTTTGTCTAAATGGGTGGAACGCCAGCCGGATCGCGCCGACCTCAACTATCAACTGGGGCTTTTTTTATCTGTGCAATCTCCTGAGAAGGCGGTAGGATATCTCGAAAAGGCTTCTCGGGTGGATAAAGCATACCGCTCTAAAGCCGATAAGCTGATTGCTGTGCTGAATCAGGTACAATCTGTAAGTGCAATAAGTCGCCGCAGGAGAATGATAGGGCAAGCGTTGGGCGATTTGGGGGAATGGAAGATGGCAAAGTGGGCTTTTGCTCAGGCAGTACAGCAATCTCCTGCGGATGCCGATAACTTGGCATATCTGGCAGAGGCGAAAGCGCAATTGAAACAGGATAATTCTGAAGAACTGGCGGAAGCGGTGAAGCGGGATGCCCAGTCTGTGGTCGTTCGAGGTGTAGTGGCCCTGCAGTGGCGCAGGGAGGGAAAGCCAGAACTGGCGCTGGTCAACTACTATGCTCTGGCGGCACAGGAACCCGAAAACAGCATCTGGCAGATTGAAATTGGCAACACGCTTAGCGAAATGGGGGATATCCAGGCGGCTTTACGGCATTTTGAACGGGCAACGGAAATGGAGCCGCAGAATCCTTTAACGTGGCTGGCTTTGAGTGAATTTTGTGTAACACACGGGCTTGCTGTGCGCACAGTTGGATTGCCAGCTGCGCGGCAAGCGCTGTTGCTCTCCCCCGACAATCCTTTGGGGCTGGATGTGTTGGGGAAAACCTTGCATGCTCTGGGGGACTTTCCTGGAAGTGAGCGGGCTTTCCTCTCTGCATTACGGACTGATCCCGGCTTTGCTGTTGCGCATTTTGATCTGGGAAAGCTGTACTTGCAATATGGAAAGCGCGATGCGGCATGGCATCACCTTACACAAGCGTATCAGCTCTCTGCTGACGGCTCTCCGGTGCGGGTAATGGCTGAGAGAGCATTAGAGAGGTACTATCCGTGAAAGTGTTTTTGAGCACTGTTGGCTGCCGCTTGAATCAGAGCGAGATAGAACAGATCGCTGCTCAGCTTCGCTCTCTTGGTCATGTGCTTGTGGACAGTCCTCAAACAGCCGATTGGGTGATTGTAAATACCTGCACGGTTACGGCGCGGGCTGCATCAGATTCGCGGCAGGTCATTCGCCAGGCAGGCAGACAGGGCAATTCTAGAATCGTTGTGACCGGCTGTTGGGCAACGCTTGAACCGCAAGCAGCGGCATCTCTGCCTGGGGTAACAAAAGTGGTTTCCAATTGGGAGAAGGATGATCTGGTTCGTTCTCTGTTTGGCATAGCGGAGAACGGGGTGCTGGCTGTCTCCAAAATGGCGCGCGTGCCTATCCCCGGACCGCGCCGCCGTACACGAGCGTTTATCAAGGCACAGGATGGCTGCGATAATCATTGTACATTTTGTGTTACCCGCATTGCACGAGGTGTCAGCCGCAGCCGCCCCGCTGAAAAGGTCATCAGGGATATTCAAGCGGCGGCGGAGGGAGGTAGTAAAGAAGCGGTATTAACTGGGGTGCAACTGGGGTCATGGGGAAGGGATTTTGACCCGCCCCAGCGCTTGCATGACCTGATTGAACGAGTGCTTGAGGAAACCGAGATCCCCCGTTTGCGTTTGTCCTCGCTGGAAGCGTGGGATTTGGACGAGAGCTTCTTTGCGCTCTGGGAAAATGCGCGGCTTTGTCGGCATTTGCATTTGCCGTTGCAATCAGGCTCGGATGATGTTTTGCGCCGTATGGGGCGTAAGACGACAACGGAGCAGTTTGCACGGCTGGTGCAGACTGCCCGCTCCGTCATACCTTCTGTTTCAATTACAACGGATGTAATTGTAGGTTTTCCAGGAGAGACCGACAAAGATTTTGAACAAAGCCTTGCGTTTGTTCGTCAGCTAGGGTTTTCGGGAGGACATGTATTCAGTTATTCTCTCAGACCGCAAACTCCAGCAGCCCAGTTGACTGATCAGGTGCCCTTTTCAATTCGCAAAGTGCGCAGCGCACAGATGCGGGCAGCCTTTTCGGAATTGTCCATCCAGTATCGTCGCGGTTTGTTGGGTTCTACTTGTGTTGTTCTATGGGAGTCCGGGCACAGGATGGAAAATTCTCGTTGGCGGATGCGGGGGCTGACAGACCATTATGTGCCGGTTTTTGCGGATATGGGTGAAAATCTATTGAACAAGATGACGGCTGTGCAGCTGATTGCATTGTGTTCACAAGGTGTTCTGGGGGAAGTTATTCCGGCAGAGTAAGAAATCCACGCTTGTTTTTGGGGATTTTGTTAAGCCGCATACTGTGCTGGCGCACCAGCAGGCTGTAGTTGTGTAACAGCCGATCGAAAATGCTGCTCCAGGACTGCGTTTCCGCAAAGGCTCTGCCATTGGTACCCATTTGACGGGCTCTTGATCGGTCCTGAACCAGCTCGCGCACCCTGTTTATCAACGCGCTTTTCTGCTCGGCGGGGAACAACAATCCGTTGATGCCATCGCAGATCAGATCGGTAACCCCGCCCGTATCTGGGGCAATGACAGGCAGGTTGGAAGCCATTGCCTCAAGGATGACATTGCCAAAGGTTTCATTAGCAGCCGGGAAGACAAATATGTCCGCTGAGGCATACGCCTTTGCCAGTTCGTTTCCTGAAAGATAGCCAGTAAAGACTGTGTTTGTTCCGGCGAACATACTTTCCAGTGCCATCCGCATTGGACCATCCCCCACAATTGCTAGCCGTGCTTCAGGGATGCTGCGGATGACTGGCAATAGCCAGTCCACACGCTTTTCCATTGATAATCTTCCCACGTATAGCAAAAGCGGAGCGGTTTCGTTGCCTCTGGTCAGGCGCGAGCGATGCTCCTGGCTGCGGTGGGATGGGTGATATTGGTTTGTGTTGACGCCGCGTTTCCACAACTTGACGTTTTTGATGCCGTGTTCCTGCAGCTCTGTTCTTGTGGCTTGTGAAGGGCAAAGGTTCAGGTCAGCCTGGTTGTGTATCCAGGTGAAGTAGTCCCATAAGGGCTTGGCAATAAAACTGAACCCCCAACGGCGGGCAAAACCGGGGATATCTGTATGATAGGAAGCCACAATGGGGATGCGGCGCTTTTTGGCAGCTTTTAATCCGGCTAACCCAAAGACAGCTGGGTTGACCAGATGGACAACATCCGGTTTGAAATCGGCAAAGACTTTTTCGATCCCTGTGTTGATGGGGGGAACAAGGTTCAATTCGGGATATAGTGGAAACCGCCAGGCTGGTCGCCCGATGATAGGGGTATTGGCATATTGCTGTGGGCCTCCGTGAGGGGCGAAAAGAATACTCTGATGTCCCTTCAATGCCAGATAGTCTAGCAGGTGGCAGAGGGTGTTGACAATACCGTCAATTTTGGGCAGGAAGGTTTCTGTAACAAAAGCGATACGCATAAGTTAAGAGAAAGTGAATAGAGTTAGGCTAAAGACGCATATCCCTAACAGTGAACCGGCAATGGTTTGTAGCAATGTGTGTCTTCTCAGGCGCAACCGCGACCATGCCATGATTGGGATGACGACGAGCATGGGCAGTGCTGAAACCCCGCCCATGTAGATTAAGAGAGAGGCAAAACTGGCGGCGCCTGCTGAATGGGCGCTGATTTTCCAGTAGCGGTTGATGATGAACAGGCAGGTCAGTTCAATCAGCACAGCGGCGGTGATTGTGCGAAACAGATAGGGGGCTTGCCAGATCACCGTGATAAGCCACGCAGCGGAGACACAGAAAATGGTGAACAGATAGGGTTTTATTCTCTGTTCGCGGTAGTAGATGTCAAAATCGGTGACTTTCCTCTGGCGTAGCAGCCAGAGGATATAGAATGCAGGCAAGGCTATTGTCAAAAAAATTTGAAAGAAAGCCCATTGCCATGCGGAGGGTGTACTAACGCTGGAAGCAACCAGGACGCTTGCTGCTATTGCAAGAATAAGCGGGTTGCCCGTGTTTGAAATGATTCTGGCAATTTTGCCCCCAAAGCCGGAAGGCAACACTGGCAGAAGAGGTTGGAACGTGTTTTCTACTGAGCGGTGAATTTCCATACGCTTTTGTTGCTTTCGTCAGATTTTGACCAATACCCCCAATCACCTTTTCGTAAGGTGGAGGGGAACAACCCCAGGTACAAAAGAGAGCAGCGAAGCAAAGAATGTAGCGTCTTCCTCAGCCTGCCTCTTTGCAAACGACGGTGATCATGTTCAAAAACGACCAGATTCTCTGCAAAACAGACTTCATAGCCACTCTTTTGAACCCTAAAACCGATTTCAGAGTCTTCGTTTACAGATAGCAGCAGGTCAAAACCGCCAATTGCCTCAAGGACATTGCGTCTGATGATAAAGTTTGATCCGCTTACAGTGGGAATATCTAAAAGGGAAAAGAACTTCTGTCCCTTTTTGAAATTGAGGTAGTATCTGTCAAACTGTCCTTGCGAAGCTTTTGTTCCGTAGATCAGGTCGCAGGTTTCGTAATGGTTGAGATTGCCAAAATAATCTGACGCGAAATGAACATCTGCATCTGTAAAAAGCAACCAGGCGGTTCTTGCCGCTTCAGCCCCAGCCTGGCGGGCTGCGGGTATGTTGCCGGGGTGGATAATAATTCGGGTGTTGTCCGGTCGCTGCGCGTGAATGATTTCGCGCGTCTCATCGGCGCTGTTGTCCACAACAATCAATGGGCATTCAGGCGGAAGAGAGCCAAGGAGCAAGGGGATATTCCTGGCTTCGTTTTTGGTTGGAACGATGATGGTGATTTCGTTGAGTTTCATGGCAGCCTGTCCAGTAAGAGGGTATCACAGCCAAGTTAATATTCGGTTTTGGTGGTGTTAATGCGTTGCTAATATTCGATTAAATGCTGGTGAATTTTTTGCAGGAAAGAGGTGGTATTCATTCGCACAAGGCAAAAATGTTTGACGGCGGACATAAAAGGGGATATAATTGTTTCCTTTGTGGAGACAGTCCATGTTCGACAGGACAATGTTTTTATGAGATCAAGATGGACATTGAAGTAAATAACGGTACGTCCGTTCAAAAGAAAACGCCGCGTTACATTCCCCCATCAAACTTTCGAAGCTGGTTAATTGGGAAACCTCTTCCCACCGCAGATGCCCCGCACCAGACGATAGGGAAGTTTATTGGGCTGGCTGTTTTTGCTTCGGATGCTCTTTCTTCTACGGCTTATGCCACGCAGGAAATGTTTGTTATCCTGGCGCTTGGAGGCGCTAGCGCTTTTAGATACTCGATTCCAATTTCGATTGCAATTATCGCGCTGCTGGCGATTCTCACTTTTTCTTACCGCCAGACCATTTATGCATATCCAAGCGGGGGCGGGGCGTATATCGTTGCGCGTGATAATCTAGGAGTCTTACCAGCGCTGATTGCTTCTGCTGCCTTGCTCACAGATTACGTGCTTACGGTATCTGTATCCATTTCTTCTGGGGTAGCGCAGATTGTATCGGCATTTCCGGCACTGTATACCTACCGCATAGAAATTGCTATCCTTCTGGTGCTGTTTATCACCATTCTGAATTTGCGCGGGGTGAGGGAATCAGGCACATTTGTGTCGATCCCCTCGTACTTTTTCGTCATTATGATGTACGTGATGGTTGGGGTCGGGTTCTTCCGATATTTTACAGGCTCTCTGAGTATTGTGGCTGAACCACCAGAGTTGGAACTGCTGGCGCCAATGCAGCCTATCACCTTGTTTTTGATTTTACGAGCGTTTTCAAATGGGACCTCTGCGGTTACGGGCACAGAGGCAATATCAAATGGCATTACCGCCTTCAAAGAGCCGAGAAGCCGTAATGCAGCAGCCACACTGGTCTGGATGTCGTTTATCCTGGGGTCTTTGCTTTTTGGCATCACCTTTTTGTCGTTTCACATTCAGGCAGTGCCATCGCAATTTGAAACGGTGATCTCGCAACTTGCCCGCACAGTCTTTGCGGGACGCGGTATCTTTTACCTGGCAATCATTGTTGCCACGACGGTAATTCTGGTAATGGCTGCCAATACAGCTTATGCGGGGTTTCCGCGTCTCAGCGCAATTGCCGCTGCAGATGGTTATCTGCCTCGCCAAATGACGTATCGCGGCGACCGGCTGGTATATTCGCGGGGGATTTTATCTCTCGCAGTAATTGCCTCAGTATTGATTATTCTGTTTCGCGCCAGTGTTACAAATCTTATCCCGTTGTATGCGATTGGGGTTTTCCTTTCTTTCACCCTTTCCCAGGCTGGTATGGCGCGCCGTTGGTGGAAAATTGGACAGTTGAAGTTGGGCGAGCAAAGGACTGAGAGAGGGTCTACATTAGAGCACGACCCGCGCTGGCAATACAAAATGGTCATTAACGGATTTGGAGCTGTTTTTACTGCAGTGGTGATGGTAGTTTTTGCAGTTACAAAGTTCAAAGAAGGCGCCTGGGTAGTCATTGTATTAGTGCCGTTGTTGGTGATTGGATTTATGTTTATTCATCACCACTACCGGATGGTTGCATCGCGTCTCTCATTGGAGAATTACGGTTCGCCTCCGCGGATGTCACGTCATCGGGTAATACTGACGGTAGGGGGGTGCATCGCGGCACCCTGGAAGCTTTGCGCTATGCCCGCACATTATCCGATGACATTACTGCTGTCCATGTATCCATTGACCCTGAAGAGTCGAGCAAAATACAGGCGAAGTGGGAACTTTGGGGAGAAGGGGTGCGCATGGTTATTCTAGAGTCGCCCTATCGGCTGTTTTTGGAGCCGTTGCTGGAATATATTGACCAAATCTACAGTAAATTGGAGCCTAACGAGACATTGACGATTGTTGTTCCGCAGTTTGTTTCGCAAAGTAGATGGGCAGGGTTTCTACATGCGCGCACTGCTGATACGCTGCGCAGGGTCTTGTTGATGCACCAGTCGGTTGTTATTACAGAGGTGCCCTACCAGGTGAAGTAGGGTAGAAACTTGATGAGGAAGACAGAAAGATGAAAGTTATTATTGTGGGTTGCGGCAGAGTGGGTGCTGAACTGGCATACAATCTGTATAAAAAAGGTCATGAAGTTGCTGTACTTGATAGTGTGGGGGCGGCTTTTAGCAACTTGCCCCCTGACTTCTCCGGGCGTTCTCTGGAAGGGGATGTTCTCAATCACGACATGCTACATCGCGCTGGTATTGAGAGCGCCGATGCTTTGGCGGCAGTAACAAGTTCTGATGCACTCAACGCTGTGGTAGGGCATGTGGCGCGAGAGGTCTATCATATCCCGCATGTGGTAGTCAGAAATTTTAATCCCCATACCCGTCGGTTATATGAAGTGTTTGGGCTACAAGTGGTCAGTTCAACAAGTTGGGGGGCGCAGCGCATTGAGGAAATGATTTGTCATGAGGAGGTACGCACTGTTTTCTCGGCAGGTAATGGGGAGGTGGAGATCTATGAGATTGTCATTCCCTCCGAGTGTAGTGGGAGGCGGTTGAGTGAGTTGCTGCAGAATAAGGAGTGTATTGCTGTGGCTTTGACGCGGGGTGGTAGGTCTCAGCTTCCAAGGGAAGATGCACTTTTGGAAGATGGAGATGTCTTGCATATCAGTGCCACGTTTGACGGGATTGAGGATGTACGCCGTAGGCTCTGTGAGATGGGAAAGGTAGCATAGTATGTTTGTTGTCATTGTAGGCGGTGGAAGGACAGGGGCGCAACTTGCCAGTTTTTTGCTTAAGCAGGATTATGATGTGCATTTGGTTGAATGCCGCAAGGATGTTCTGGCACGTGTGCACCGCGATTTGCCGACTGAAGTGATATATGAGGGCAATGTGGTGGATACGTATGTTCTCCAGCGAGCGGGAATTGACAAGGCAGATGTGGTGGCGGCAGTTACCTCGGTGGATGAGCAAAACCTGGTCATCTGTTATTTGGCGCGTGAGGCGTATAAAGTGCCACGCACAATAGCCCGCGTCAATAACCCGCGCAATGCCTGGCTGTTTACGCAGACTTTTCGTGTAGATGTTGCCGTGAATCAGGCAGAAATTCTAGCACATTTGATCCAAGAAGAAATGTCTATGGGCGATATGATGACACTGGCAAAACTTAGACGCGGGAATTACTCGCTGGTGGCTGAAAAGGTTCCCGAAGGTGCTCCGGTGCGTGATATTCCAATAAAAGATATGGGGTTGTCAAAGAGTTGTGTGATAGCTGGAATCATTCGCGGCGGAGAAATTATTGTGCCGAGGGGGGTGACCACATTTGAGGTGGGTGATGAGGTGCTTGCTGTGGCTGATCAGGATGGTGCCAGACAACTGGCAGATTTGCTTACGCCGCCGGGTAAGAATCATCTGAACCATAATAGCCTTAGAATTTAGGGTATAATTAGTGCCTTGTACTTTATTTTGCAATGAGGAAAAATCATGCCAAAACGGACATATCAACCTAAAATAAGACGACGTGTGCGCGTTCATGGTTTCAGAGCGCGCATGGCAACTGCTGACGGCAGAACAGTACTAAAACGCCGCCGGATGAGAGGACGCCATAAACTGACGGTCAGCTCGAATAATCATGTGAAGCGGCTGTCATGGTAATTGTGACAGATTTTGCGGGCGATACTTTGCTTCATAAGGCACAATGCCCGCAACTTTGGATGTTGCCCCGTAACACAAAGCAGGGCTGCAGTGAAGCGTATCTACCGGCTGACGCGGTCGGTTGATTTTAAGCGGGTGCGGGCAGTGGGCAGTTCCTATGCCCATCCGCAGATGGTTGTACTGGTTGCTCAAAATGATCAAACACATTCGCGCTATGGTGTTGTGGCAGGGCAGGGAGTAGGTCATGCTGTTCAGAGGAACCGTGCAAAGCGACGGATACGAGCGGCGATACATGCTCTGTATCCGCAAATTGAAATAGGCTGGGATGTCATCGTGGTGGCGCGTAGTGGTATTCGCGAGGTGTGTTTCTGGGAAATTCGAGATGTGCTGGAAAGCCTTCTCAGACGCGCAGGATTGTTGAAAGATGCAACAGATAACCGGAGCGAATGATTTTTATCCCAATGAGCAGCGTCTCCGCGATTTGCATGTTAACATTGGGACGCTACCGCGTTGGGTTTTGTTGGCGCTGATTCGTGGATACCAGATGTTTCTGTCGCCTGTCGTTGCACCTAACACCTGTCGTTTCTATCCTTCCTGTTCGCATTATGGCTATCAGGCGATCTACAAATATGGTGTTCTTAAGGGCGGGCTGATGGCTATCTGGCGTATTTTACGTTGTAATCCTTTTAATCCTGGTGGATATGATCCAGTGCCATGAACAGAAAGAGACCGACTATGGAGAATGGAATTTGATTTCATGAAGCGTCATTTTTCTATCGTTTTGTTTAGTTTTGTGATGGGGAGCATCTTGCTGGCTGCTTGTAGTGGCGGTTTTGCGGCCACAAGCTGGCCGGGGGTTACATTGCAGGGGGATGTGGTATATGTGGCGTATGGGGGCAGTGTTTTTGCGGTAGGGTTGAAGGATGGCAGTCTGATTTGGCAATTCCCGGAAAAACCCGACGCACAAAAAGGGTTTTACGCCGCACCGGCTGTCCTGGATGGACAGGTTATTGTGGGGGACTATGTAAATGTGTTGCACAGCCTGGATGCCAATACGGGTGCTGAGCAGTGGACTTTCACTCAGGCGAAGGGTCGCTGGGTTGGCAGCGCGTTGGTGGTCGGCGAACGTATATTTGCGCCGTCATCTGATCATAATTTATATGTGCTTAATCAACAGGGTAAGCTGATCTGGGCTTTCAAAGCCAGACAGGCGTTGTGGGCGCAGCCAGTGGTTAAGGACAATGTGGTGTATTTGCCTTCCATGGATCACTCGTTGTATGCTTTGAGTGTAGAAGATGGCAGACAGCTTTGGGCTACGGATGTGGGCGGGGCAATTGTTTATAGCCCGGCGCTGGATGGGGACAACAAGGTATATGTGGGAACGCTGGCAAATGAGTTGGTAGCGCTGGATGCTCAAAGCGGGAAAATTTTGTGGCGGTTTGCTGCGAAAAACAGCATTTGGGGGTCGCCGACGGTGGATGACGGTTCAGTATATATTGGGGATTTGAGCGGTACAATTTTTTCAATTAGCGCATCAGATGGTTCCAGTCAGTGGCAGGTGGACGCTGGCGGCCCGGTGACGGCCGCTGGCGCTGTGACGCCGCAGGGGCTGGTTTTTGGCACCGAGAATGGCAATATTCTTATGTTGAGCAGAAACGGTCAGAAGGTTTGGACGCAAACAGTTGAGGGCAAGATATATTCCAGCCCAGCTGTGGCGGATGACCGTATGGTATTTGGCGTGATGGCTGGTGAAAAGTTACTGGTGGCTTTCGATTTCAGCGGTAATCCGCTTTGGTCTTTTGCTGTCCCGAAGTAGAAAAGGTAGGATTTTATGTGGGATACTTTGATCATTACCCCTTTCATCAATGTGTTGTTGTTTATTTATACGATGGTGGGTAACAATTTTGGAATAGCCATCATTTTGTTTACATTGTTAATCCGGCTTGTTACTCACCCGCTGACCGTTCAGCAGATTAAAGGCGCGGCGGCAATGCAAGACTTGCAGAAAGACAAACGCTGGCTTGATCTTCAGGCGAAGTATAAGAATGAAAAGGATAAGCTTGCCCAAGAGCAAATGAAATTATACAAAGAGTTGGGGATTAATCCTTTTGCTTCCTGTCTTCCAACACTGATACAGTTTCCGATTATCATTGGGCTGTATCAAAGTGTGATCAAAACCCTGGCAAATTCTCCAATTGAATTGCTCAACTTGATGCGACATATCAATGTTTCATTTTTGAAGGTTTCGGAGTTAATTCCTTTAAACAGCCAGTTTTTGTGGATGGATTTGGGGCAACCCGAACGTCTAAATTTGCCCTTTATTCCTTTTGGCATTCCCGTGCTGGCAATTGTTGTGGTGGTAACCACATATTTGCAGTCCAAACTGATGGCGACCCCGACGGGGAATCCCAATGATCAGACTGCAATGATGACCAATATGATGAATATTTATATGCCATTTCTGATGGGGTATCTGGCATATACTCTTGCCTCTGGCTTGTCGCTGTACTTTGTTGCCTCGAATGTGATTGGTATTGGTCAGTACGCATTGCTGGGAAAGCTGAACTGGAAAAACCTGTTGCCTGGGCAGAAGCCGAAGCCAGTGAAAAGCAAGTGATTCTCCATCACGACTCAAGACGAGGTGGATATGACAGAAAAAACAACGTTGGAAGTGATTGCGCCTACTGTAGAAGAAGCTATTGCAAAGGGGGTGGAGCAGCTAGGTGTTTCGAGAGAGATGGTGGAAGTGGAAGTTTTGGATTCGGGTGCGGCGGGTTTTTTGGGGATAGGCAGCCGTCAGGCGCGCGTGCGTTTAATGCTTAATCTGGTCTCATACGATCAGCCACTCGCGCCGACACCTTCTGCAAATGGAGCGCTTGGCGATATGTCTGTATCGCCGGCCGCACAGCCCGAAAAGGTATCTGCTGTTGCACAACCGGAAAAAGGCGAATCCGTGCTGGAGGTCGCTCAGACTGTTGTGCGCGAGCTTTTGGACAAGATGGGGGTTAAAGCCACGGTAACCACCCATCTAGAAAAATCCCTTGCCCCTGGTGAGCAAGACCTTATCCTGGTGGAGATTCAGGGAAATGATTTGAGCATTCTCATTGGACGCCGTTCAGAGACGCTCAATGCGCTCCAGTATATTTCCAGCCTGATTGTTACTAAACAGGTTGGACATTGGGTTAATTTGATGATTGATGTGCAGGGATATCGTTCGCGGCGCGAACGCCAGTTGCGCCGCCTGGCGGTCAAACTGGCGGAGCAGGCAATTAGCACCGGGCGACGCCAGGTGCTTGAACCGATGCCTGCCAATGAGCGGCGTATTATTCATCTTGAACTCAGCAATCATCCGCAGGTTACCACAGAGAGCATTGGCGAGGAACCAAACCGTAAAATCACCATTTTCGTAAAGAAATAAAGCGATGAAAGCAGTTGATATTATTATCAAGAAACGTGATGGCGGAGAGTTGACGCGCGAAGAAATCGAGTTCTTTGTGCGCGGTTTCACCCAGGGCAAAATACCGGATTATCAAGTGGCTTCGTGGGCGATGGCGGTGTTATTGAGGGGGATGACAGACCGGGAGACAACAGATTTGACGCTGGCGATGGCGCACTCTGGCGATGTCCTTGACCTTTCCAGCGTGGGGGCGGTGATTGTGGATAAACACTCAACCGGCGGCGTGGGGGATAAGACCACCTTTGTGGTAGAGCCATTGGTGGCGGCTTGTGGTTTGCCGGTAGGGAAGATGTCCGGGCGTGGTTTGGGGTTTAGCGGCGGGACGCTGGACAAAATCGAGTCGATCCCTGGTTATCGAGTTGATCTGAGCCGTGATGAATTTATTGACCAGTTGAAGCGGGTTGGACTTGTTCTTAGCGGACAGAGCGGTGACCTTGCGCCTGCCGACGGCAAGCTGTATGCCCTGCGGGATGTTACTGGTACGGTTGACTCGATGCCCTTGATTGCATCTTCAGTGATGAGCAAAAAAATAGCAGCCGGTGCCAATGCCATTGTGCTGGACGTCAAAGTTGGATTGGGGGCTTTTATGAAGACACTTGAACAGGCGCGTGAACTCTCGCGCATCATGGTCTCCATTGGAAAGCTCAGCCAACGGCGCGTGGTGGCGGTGCTGACCGACATGAACCAGCCGCTTGGGTCGGCAGTTGGCAATGCGTTGGAGTTGAGGGAAGCCATTGACACGTTGCATGGTCATGGCCCGGACGATTTTCGCAAGCATTGTGTGGTGCTTGCCTCTCACATGCTGGTTGTGGGTGGCGCGGCAGATACAGTGGAAGAGGGGAGGAAGAAAATTGAAGAGGTCTTACATAATGGTAAGGCTTGGGAGAAATTCCGCACACTGGTAATTGCACAGGGTGGGGACGTGCGCTATGTGGACAACCCCGATCTTTTGCCCGCGGGGCGGTTGAAAGAAACTGTTGTGGCACCGTGTTCTGGTTATCTGGCGCAGGTGCATGCGCGGGAAATCGGTGAGGCGGCGGTTGATTTGGGGGCAGGGCGTGCAAGAAAAGAAGACCCGATTGACCGTTCGGTGGGGATATTGGTGCATTGCAAAGTGGGTGATCGCATTGAAAAGGGGCAGGCGCTGTTTACCCTGCATGCAAATGATGAGAGTAAGCTAGCTGCTGCCAAACAACGGGTTCTGGCAGCACATCATATTCAGGATGTTCCCTGCAATCCTCTGCCGCATTTTTACGGCGTGATAGATTGATTTTTTTGTTTATCTGTGGCATAATCAGCCAAGATGACAAATGCAGTGATGGAAACGAGTAGGTTTTGGCGTGCTGTCAGCAAGCCCGGGTGTTGATGTGAGCCGGGTCAGTAATCGAAACCGAAAATCCTTCCGGAGCAGCGACCTGAACCCATGTTTGTGGCAGTAAGTGAGCCGGGAAAAGCCGCCCGTTACCCTGGCAGCGATTCGCAAGGATAATTGCCGATCGTAAAGAGTGCTTGCCATTTTGGCAGGAATGTGGGTGGTACCACGGGAGACTTTGCTCTCGTCCCTGAGAATGGACGGGAGCTTTTGTTTGGAGGAAATGGTTCTCAATGCGGTCCTATCGTCACTGGACGCCTGGCTATTTGATCAATCGCTTTGTGGAGAAGCGCTATCGACGTATGCACCCCCAAGAGCCGTGGCTGACACCAGCAGCCAATCAGTTTTTGTCTGGGTACTTGCGGAAAGGCGATGTTGGCTTGGAATTTGGCTCTGGGGCGAGCACGTTGTGGTTTGCGCGGCGGGTGGCGCATCTGACGAGCGTGGAACATGATCCTAACTGGTATGAGCGGGTTAAGGCGGGGCTTGAGGCGCAAGGTATTGGCAATGTCACCTATTTGTATTTTGAGGTGCCGAATTGTGTACCCGAGGGTGTGCTGCCTGACTATCCACAGGTTGTTGACCAGTTTGATCCTGACAGCTTGGACTTCGTCGTGGTAGATGGCAAACTACGCGATATGTGTGCAACGAAGTCTTTGCCTAAGATACGCCCGGGCGGAATTCTTATCCTGGACAATGCGGATGTGTATCTCCCCAGTGATTTGAAGACCCCTAACGCACGCCGCAAAGAGCAGGGAACTGCCAGCCCACTCTGGAATGATTTTATGACAGCTGTTGCAGATTGGCGTAATTATTGGACCTGTAATGGTGTCAGCGCAACAGCAATTTTCTTTAAACCGCTGTGAGTTTTTATTTCTTTTATTGAGGTGCCGTATGTTTCATCCTGTTTCAGCAAAAGCAAACTTTGTCCAGTTGGAAGAAGAAATCCTTGAGTTCTGGCGAACAGAAGAGGTTTTTCGCCGAACAGGACAAGAGCGTGAAGGGAGACCGGAGTATGTGTTCTATGAAGGCCCCCCGACAGCAAATGGTAAGCCTGGAGTGCATCATGTATTAGCCCGGGCTTTCAAGGATATTTTTCCCCGCTATAAGGTGATGCAGGGATATCATGTCATTCGCCGCGGCGGATGGGATACGCATGGGCTGCCGGTAGAAATTGAGGTGGAGAAAAAACTTGGATTCACCAGCAAGCAGCAGATTGAGTCTTATGGTATCGCGCCGTTTAATGACCTTTGCCGTGAATCGGCTTTTTCATATATCCGCGAGTGGGAGAAATTGACCGAGCGGATTGCCTTCTGGGTTGATCTTAAGACAGCATATATTACATACACCAATGACTACATCGAATCGGTATGGTGGATACTTAAACAATTTTGGGAGAAGGGCATTTTATATCAGGGGTTCAAGGTGGTGCCATATTGCCCGCGCTGCGGCACACCGCTTTCGGATCATGAGGTGGCATTGGGCTATGATGAAGCAGTTGACCCCTCAATTTTCGTACGCATGCCGCTGGTGGATACCCCTGATACTTCCCTGCTGGTTTGGACGACCACTCCCTGGACGCTGCCCGGCAATGTGGCGGTGGCAGTTCACCCAGACGTTGAGTATGTTACGGTGGAGCGGCAGCTATCAGAGAACGAGAAAGAAAAATTGATTCTTGCAAAGCCGCTGGTTGAAAAGGTTTTTGGTGAAGAGAAAGTGCGGATTGTTGACCAGTATAAAGGCAAACATCTGCGCGGCAAAAGGTATCATCCTCTATTTACTTTTCTACCGCTTGAAAAGCCAGCACATTATGTGATTCTGGGCGATTTTGTTACCACCGAAGATGGCAGCGGTCTGGTGCATATTGCGCCTGCTTTTGGCGCCGATGACATGCAGGTTTGTCTGGAGCATGATCTGCCTGTATTAATGACGGTATCTCCAGACGGCACATTTATCCCGGAGGTGCGCCCGTGGAGCGGACAGTTTGTTAAGGATGCGGATCCTTATATCACCCGTGATTTGGAAAACCGCGGTTTGCTCTTCCGCTCTGGTACGTATACGCATACATACCCGTTTTGCTGGCGCTGTTCAACGCCGCTGTTGTATTATGCCCGTCCAACCTGGTATATTCGCACCAGCCAGTTCAAAGAGCGGTTGGTGGAGTTGAACAATCAGATCAACTGGTATCCCGGTCATATTAAGAGCGGGCGTTTTGGCAATTGGCTGGAAAATAATGTAGATTGGGCTTTGGGGCGCGAGCGTTATTGGGGGACACCGCTGCCAGTATGGGAGTGCGACCGCTGTCATCATCAGGTGTGTATTGGTTCGCTAGAGGAGCTTTCTGCAAAAACTGGAAAGAGCCTGGCAAAGCTGGACTTGCATAGACCATACGTGGACGAGGTGCGCTTTAAGTGCGATGAGTGTGGTGGCAACATGATGCGTGTGCCGGAGCTAATTGATGTGTGGTTTGACTCAGGGTCTATGCCGGTGGCGCAGTGGCACTATCCCTTTGAGAATCGCGAAATTTTTGCTAAGCAATTCCCTGCGGATTATATTTGTGAAGCGGTTGACCAGACGCGCGGCTGGTTTTATTCACTGCATGCGATCAGCACACTGTTGTTTGACACCATCTGTTTTAAGAATGTCATCTGTCTTGGGCTTATTCTGGATGCCGAAGGTCAGAAGATGTCCAAATCGCGGGGAAATGTGGTAGATCCCTGGGACGTGATTAATCAGCACGGAGCAGATGCCATGCGCTGGTATTTGTACACGGCCAGCCCTCCAGGGCAAGAGCGCCGTTTTTCCAGCGATCTGGTGGCTGATGTTGTCCGTAACTTCTCGCTGATTTTGTGGAATACCTATTCCTTCTTCGTAACATACGCCAATCTGGATAACTGGAAACCCCAACAGGGTGTGAAGCCGAAGTATAGTTTGCTTGACCGCTGGCTGCTTTCCAGTTTGCATGCGCTGGTACGGGATGTAACCCGCGCATACGAGAATTATGATGTGTTGGCTGCTACCCGCCCCATCGAATCTTTTGTGAACCTTCTTTCCACTTGGTATTTGCGCCGTTCGCGGCGTCGTTTCTGGAAAACCGAATCGGATGATGATAAACAGGCGGCGTATGCCACGTTGTATGAAGCGCTTGTTACAGTGTCCAAGCTGCTGGCACCGGCAATGCCATTTCTCTCGGAGGCTTTATACCAAAATCTGGTTAGAACAGTAAAGGCGAACGCCCCGGTTTCAGTTCACCTCTCCAACTGGCCACAGTATGATCCCGACTGGATCGATGAGAAGTTAAACCGGGATATGGCGCTGGTCTTGAAGCTGGTTTCGCTGGGGCATGCGGCACGCAATAAAGCCAATCGTAAGGTGCGCCAGCCGCTTGCCGAGGCAGCGTTTGCAGTGGGCAGTGCGGAGGAGCTTGGCGTGCTGGAATTGTATGCCGACTTGCTGATGGATGAGCTGAACGTGAAGAAAGTGCGTGCACTGAGTACTGCTGGCGAGGCGGTAGATTTTAGCCTCAATCCTTTGCCCAAACAACTTGGTCAAAAGTATGCCAGCCGTTTCCCGGAGGTGCGCAAAGCGATTCTAGCATTGGATGCAGAAAAGGCAGCCCAAAGATTGCTGGCAGGCGAAAGCTTGACAATTTCTGTGAGTGGAGAGGAAATTGAAATCTTACCGGAAGAAGTAGAGGTGCGTGTCCAGGCGCACAGCGGTTTTGCTGTGGCTTCGGAAGGAGGGTATCTTGCCGCTCTGGTAACCGACCTGACGCCTGAACTGGTGAACGAGGGGCTGGCGCGCGAGTTTGTGCGCCGCGTTCAAGACCTGCGTAAACAAACCGGGTTGGATATTGCTGACCGTATCACACTCTACTACAATGCTTCTGAAGGGCTTGGGCAGGCAATACAGGCGTTTCGTGAGTACATTATGGGCGAGACTCTGGCTGTGGAGCTCGTCAGCGGTGAAATTCCTGTGGGGGTCTTTTCCTTCAGCGATACTTTTGACGGCGAGCAGGTAACCATCGCCGTACAGAAGAAATAGAGACGTTGAAGGTTTTTCTTCACCCCGCAAGAAATAGTTTCTTTGCGGGGTGAAGGTGTTTTATGGCAGGTTTGTGCGCCCGGTACGGCACTTCCATAGGAAATATTTCTCAAAGGCGATCTTGCCCGCGTGGATGGCATAACTTGGCAGCAGAATTTCGCGCTTACGTTTGTCTGGGTACAACTTATCAACGCTCATTAGGATGCCTCCTTTAGCCGCATCTAACATGCAAAGAGCGGGAAGTTCGGTGGGCGGTAGAAGGACGGGCTTTTCATTCTTAATGTCTGCGGCAATATTGTGGGCGGCTGTGCGTCCCATCACTTCGCTCATGTAGCCTGTTTTGGGAACGCCGGTTGGTATTGGTGTTTGTTGGGGGGGCGCAACGGCGACAGCTACACCGGCTGCATAAATATTGGGATATGTTTTGTGCCGGTAAGTTCCTTCTACTTCTACCCACCCCATGGTGTTTCCGACACCCGGCGAATTGCGTACGACCTCTGTGCCTTTAAAAGGGGGGATGATCATTGCATATTTGAAGGGTAATTTGCTCCCGTCGTTGAAGTGGATCGTATCTTCTGTGATTGATTCGATAGCGATGTTCTCCTTGTACTCGATCCCTCTCTGGGCAAAAAACTTGGGCAGTAATTGTTTTGATTTGCCTACACCGCCCAAGCCAAAGTGCCCGGCGAATGGTTCCGAAGTAAAAAAGGAGACGCTTGCCTGTTGGCGCAATCCTTCGCGGCGCAGTGCCTGCTCAATATTGAGGACGAATTCATAGGCAGCCCCAAAGCAGCTGGCGCCTTGCGCTGCGCCGACAACAACCGGTCCGGGGTTTTTAAGGTATTCGATCCATGCCTGGCGTGAACTTTGGGCGTGCTCCAGGTTGCAGATAGATTGTGTGTGGCCATGATGTGGTCCAAGCCCTGTAATGGCTTCAAAATTCCAGTAGGGACCAGTGGCAATAATCAAATAGTCGAAGGGAACGTTGCTTTTTGTTGTATGTACAATACCCTGTTCTGGAGAAATCGCAATAGCTTCTGCAACAACTGTTTTTATCCCGCGTTTCTGGTAGGCGGGCTCTAGCGCAAAGGTGATGTCTTGCTGTTGGCGCCATCCCTGCGTGTACCAAATCAGGGATGGAATGAAAGTAAATAGCGGAGACTTTGTAATGACAGTAACTTCGGTGCGATCGCCGATAAGGCGCTTTACGTCAAATGCCGCCGTCAGACCTGCGAAGCTGGAGCCAATGATAACAATGTCTTTTTTGCCACTCATGCTATATACTCCTTTCTGAATATCGTCTAAAAAGATGGGTAAAGTAATTTTTGTATTTTCTCCTTGCAAATATTATGTATTGTTTGCTGGTGATGTCAATGACGTGCTTATGCCCGTTTTCTGGAACATGCTGCCCGCTTTGCAAAAGTGAAAAGTGTTTCGTTTGCCCTGCAAGGTATAATGAAACTGGCTTCTCTAAATGCTGATGGCGTTTACATTATAGGAAGATTAGAGTTTGGTGAAAGAAATTGTGGTTTGTGTATAATCAATTGGCTTATGTGTATTCTTGAAGTGCAGGACGTTGAAAAATCGTATAAAACTGCTGCCGGGTTTACTCCTGCGCTGGCAGGGGTGAGTTTTGGGGTGAAGCAGGGCGAGTTTGTTGCGATTTATGGCAAGTCTGGGGCGGGAAAATCTACCCTGATCAATTTGATTTCGGGGATTGATTGTCCGGATAGCGGGCAGATTATTTTCAATGGTGTTTCCATTAATCGGTTAAGTGAGGATGAACGTTCGCGCTGGCGTGGCAAGAATCTGGGTGTGGTGTTTCAGTTTTTTCAGCTATTGCCAACGCTCAATCTTATTGAGAACATTACCATTGCTATGGATTTGAGTGATGCTCTTCCTTTATCGGAGCATCGGGGAAGGGCGTACCAGCTTCTAGAGCAGGTCGGCATTGCCGATCATGCGCTCAAGCCGCCTTCCAAAATATCGGGTGGGCAGCAGCAGCGCGTTGCCATTGCCCGTGCTCTAGCGAATGACCCTCCGATGATTGCGGCGGATGAACCAACAGGTAACCTTGATTCTAAAACGCGGGATGGGATCATGGAGATTTTTTCCTCGCTGGCAAAATCGGGCAAGACAATCCTGGTAGTAACACACGATAAGGAAATCGCCTCCTGGGCTGACCGTGTCGTTTATCTTAAAGATGGCAGGATAACAGAGTTTCAAGAAGAATGACCGAATTGCGAACGCGTTGGATCAAAATTCTCAAGGATATCTGGCAGAACAAATCTCGCTCTGCGCTGGTCATCCTTTCGATTGCTGTGGGTATTGCTGCGGTGGGGATGATTAACGCTGCCAAGCTGATTGTGGAGCGGGATTTGTATCGGGCATATCAGGCTGGCAGCCCCGCCAGCCTTGAAATTTATGTATCCCCTTTTGACAAAGAACTGGCGGGTGCGGTAGAGAGCATGCGTGAGGTGGAAAAGGCTGAACCGCGCCGTGCGGTTGACGCGTTGATTTATCGCCGCAGTAAGGAGAAATGGGAGGATATCACACTGGTTGCTGTGCCCAATCTCAATGCAGTTGAGGTGAGCAAGTTTGTTCTGGTTAAAGGATCAACCAATGCCACCACACGCAGCATTCTTCTTGAACGGCAATCGGCGGAGGCAATGGGGGTGGGGGTTGGTGATAAGGTTGTGATCAGAATGCCGGATGACCGCCAGTACACATTGCAGGTGGCGGGGATTGTACATGACGTATATATTCAGCCTTTCAATTTGATGAATGAAGCTACGGGATATGTGCGCATGGAGACATTGCAGTGGATGGGTGAAGTGCCTTACTATAACAAGCTCAATCTGGTTGTGGCACAGAAACCCTATGATCGTGCGCATGTTTTAGAGGTGGGGCATACTGTCCGCGATCGGGTAATTGAACCTGCAGGTTTTCAGGTGTTTCGTGTGCAGATACCCGGTGTGGGTTCTGATCCTGGTCAGCACTGGGCGCACAATCAGATACAGGGATTTTTGTTGATCCTTCAGATTATGGGAGTGATGGCGATTCTGCTGAGCGCTGGATTGATTGTCAATACGATTTCGGCTGTGTTGATGCAGCAGATTCGTCAGATTGGCATCCTCCGGGCGGTTGGCGGTGTGCGTGTTCAGTTAATTTTGATGTATCTGGTATATGTGCTGATCCTGAGCGTAGTGGCATTGTTGCTGGCTTTGCCTTTGGGCTGGCTGGGCGCGTGGGGTATTTCCAGCCTGGCGGCGAGGTTTTTAAACTTTGATATTACAGAGATGTTGCTGCCATCCAGGGTGATATTGTGGCAGGTGGCGCTGGGTTTATTTATGCCTGCCCTTGTCGCGCTGTATCCCATTCTCGAAGGGACGCGTATCTCGGTTTACAACGCAGTGTATCAGAGCGGCATAGGAACGGAGCATAAAGAGGACGGGGTTCGCCGTTTGCTGATGAAGCTCAAGGGGGTAAGCCCGCCTGTTTTGCTATCGCTGAGAAACACCTTTCGTAGAAAGTCTCGTCTGGTCTTCACGCTGGTTACGCTCACCCTGGCTGGTGCTATGTTTATTTCCGTTTTCAGTACGCGAGCCTCTCTAACACAGCAGATACAGGATATTGGTCGTTATTTTACCTTTGATGTGGCGCTCAGCGTTCCGGGGGGGACTGGTAAACTGACGGCGGTACGCGAGGCGCTGCGTGTTCCAGGTGTTGAAGTTGCTGAAGGCTGGGCGAATGCAAACGGCGTCATTCTGCATGATGACGGCGGGGAAAGCAAAGCAATAGAAGTGGTGGGGATACCTTATGATGCAATCACAATAGACCCTGTTCTGTTAGCCGGGCGCTGGCTGCAAAAGGGTGATGCGCAGTATATTGTGGTCAATGATGACTTGCTGGAGAGCGAGAGTGGTCTTTCTGTGGGCAGTCATGTACGGCTCAAAGTTGGGGATGTGGAGCGTTGGTATACGGTGGTGGGAATTGCCTCCAAACATCTTTCTGGGCCGCGTGTCTACATGTCCATTCAAGAATTCTGGCGTCTGACTGGCAGGCACAACCAGGTGGATGTTATTCGCGTACGTGCTTCGGCGGCGAGGAATAGCGACGTCATTACGCAAAATGCCATTGCGGCGGCATTGGAGGAACGCTACAAAAATGCCGGGTTAAGCAGTTTGAAAAGCACCACGCGCAACGCAATTTTTGCAGATTTCACGCAGGTGTTTGACATTATCCTGATTGTTTTGGTGATTATGGCAGTGGTGCTTTCGATTGTCGGCGGGTTGGGGTTGAGCGGTGTCATGGGGTTGAATGTGCTCGAGCGCACCCGTGAGATTGGGGTGCTGCGTGCCATTGGGGCTTCCAATGCTTCCATATTCAAGCTGGTGATTGTAGAAGGCGTAACGGTGGCGCTGATGAGTTGGGCATCGGGGGCGGTGCTCTCTGTTCCTTCTGGTTTGGCATTGGCTGCGGCGGTGATTCACGCGGTGCTGCGTGCGGACTTAAATTTCCGTTACTCTTATGTGGGCTTGGCAATCTGGCTGGCGATTGTGGTGCTCATTGGCATTTTTTCCAGTCTGGCACCGGCGCGCAGCGCAGCGCGCCTGACGGTGCGCGAGGTTCTGGAATACGAATAGCGCAAAAGCTTGTGGATTTATGCTTCCTTCTGAGGGAGGAACGTACGCTTTTCTTTTTGCGTTGGGGGATGCGGTAACAGTTCGAGTCGGACGATTGGGGGTGTGTGTTTTTGCTGCCGGATGCTATGTGTATGTAGGCAGCGCATTGGGCGGCGGCGGGTTGCGCGCAAGGCTCTGCCGTCATCTAAAGCTCAAACAGTCTGCCAAATCTCACTGGCATATTGACGTCTTACGTCCTTACTACTGTCCGCTGGGTGGTTATTACGCTGTAAGCCGGGAGCGGTTGGAATGTCTCTGGGTACGGCGGTTGCTTGCCTTACAAGGTGTTTCGGTTCCACTTCGCGGTTTTGGCGCAAGCGATTGCCGCACGGGTTGCCCAGCGCATCTTCTGCTGCTGAATCCAGCGAAGGATGTGTGGGATATTCATGAGGCGTTGGAGTGTCAGGCGAAGTTGATCAGATTTGAGGCACACTGGGCGGAAAACGGGCTTAATTTGGGGTAAAATCATTGCAGTATGGTGTCTGGAGGATTGATTTGAAGCATTATATTCGAGCCTATGCATATCTTGTGTTATTGGCAGGGGCGATTGTCTTTTTGGATCAACTGACCAAAAGCTGGGTGCGTAATACGCTGGCACATGGAGAGGTGTGGATGCCCTGGGCATGGCTGGCGCCATACGCCCGCGTTGTTCACTGGTCGAATACGGGGGTGGCATTTGGGATGTTTCAAGGTGCAGGGCAGGTCTTTACGGTGCTGGCGATGATTGTTTCTGCGTTTATTATCTTTTACTACCCGCGTGTTCCCGCTGGTGATTGGTCGCTGCGGCTTGCGCTGGGGATGCAGCTGGGCGGTGCAGTGGGCAATCTGATAGACCGGCTGCAAATTGGGCATGTAACCGACTTTATTTCTGTAGGTAATTTTCCTGTTTTTAATGTGGCAGATTCTTCTATCACATTGGGTGTGGCAATTTTATTGCTGGGTGTGTGGTTGCAGGAGCGTAAACTGAAAAAACGGTCTTGCGCCGAAGACAGATCGGCTTCAAATCCTGATGCGGTTGAGGATAGCACGACGCTTTGAATGATCGTTCGATTGTATTGCGGTATGAGGGTGGAGAAAGCCAGCGGTTGGACAAATACCTTGTGTCCGCGTTGCCCGATTTTTCGCGCACGCGTTTGCAGACGCTGATCCGTGAAGGACAAGTCTCTGTTGATGGTAAGGTTGTTTTGAAGTGTGGAACCATGCTGGAGCAGGGGCAGGAAGTGCGAGTGTTGCTTCTGCCCTCTCAACCAGCTGGTTTGGTGCCTGAGTCCATACCGCTGGATATTGTGTTTGAAAATGATGATTTGATTGTGGTGAACAAACCAGCGGGAATGGTGGTGCATCCATCTGCCGGTCATGCTGCCGGAACGCTGGTTCAGGCGGTGCTGGCGCATGCGCCGGAGATTGCTGGGGTTGGTGGTGTGTTGAGACCTGGTGTTGTGCACAGGCTGGATAAAGACACTTCCGGATTGATCCTGGTGGCGAAGAATGATGTTGCACATCGCTGGCTGCAAGACCAATTCCGTCTGCGCAGGGTGGAAAAAGAATATCTGGCTCTGGTGGATGGACATCCACCAACCCGCTCAGGGCGGGTGGAGGCGCCGGTGGGGAGAGATGCTCTTCATCGCCAGCGTATGGCGGTTACCAGCATTACGAAGGGCAGACAGGCAGTTTCCGAATATCATACGCTGGAGAGTTTTGCGCAGCACACTTTGCTGCTTGTGCGCCCGCTTACTGGTCGAACGCACCAGATACGGGTACATATGGCGTTTCTGGGTTGCCCAATTGTGGGTGATACACTTTACGGAAGACGCAAACCTTCCTTACCGATTACGCGGCATTTTTTGCATGCGACACGGCTCAAAATTTTTCTGCGGGGAGAGAAGGCGTCGCGGATTTTTGAGACGCCGTTGCCAGCGGATCTTGCCAGCCTTCTTGACAATTTACGCTGAGATTTTTTGTGTGGAGGCACATCGTGAAAAAATATATTGATCTCAGGTCTGATACAGTAACGCTCCCAACACCGGCAATGCGTGCGGCAATGGCACAGGCGGAGTTGGGGGATGATGTGTATGGTGAAGACCCAACGGTTAATCGTCTGGAACAAATGGCAGCTGAGCGTATGGGTAAGGAGGCTGGTTTGTTTGTGGCGTCGGGCACGATGGGCAACCTGGTGGCGGTTTTGACGCATTGCGGGCGCGGTGATGAAGTTATCATGGGTAAATTGGGGCATACGTTTCTTTTTGAGGCGGGCGGGGTTGCAGCATTGGGAGGGGTGCACCCCCATACGCTGCCGAATCAGCCGGATGGCAGCATCCTTTTGGAAGATATTCGTGCCGCAGTTCGGGCGGATAACCCACATTTTCCAGTTTCAAGACTGGTTATACTGGAAAACACCCACAATCGCTGTGGCGGCGCTCCGCTGACGGCGGAATACACCCGCCAGGTGGCATCTCTGGCAGGCGAATACGGAATGAAACTGCATCTTGACGGGGCGAGGATTTTTAATGCTGCGGTCGCTCTGGGTGTTTCTGCTGCCGACCTGGCGGCACCGGCGGACTCGGTAACTTTTTGCTTGAGCAAAGGGCTGTGCGCACCAGTAGGCTCGGTGCTTTGCGGGGAAGGCGGTTTTATCGCCAAAGCCCGTCGTTTGAGGAAAATGTTAGGGGGAGGGATGCGTCAGGCGGGTGTTCTCGCAGCAGCGGGAGTGGTTGCGCTGGAGGAGATGGTTGACCGCTTGGCGGAAGACCACCGGCGCGCCCGCCAGCTTGCCAGCAAGCTGGCTCAAATTCCTGGCGTTTCCCTGAAGCACGTAATGCCACCCTCAAATATGGTTTTTGTCAACCTGGATGAGCAAATCCCGATGACGGCAGACCAATTGGCAAACCGTTTGAAAAATGATTTTCAAGTTTTAGTGGGGGTGGTCTCGCAAAAACAACTGCGTTTGGTAACGCATTACTGGATTGACGATGAGGCTGTGGAGCGCGCTGTTCTGGCGTTTGAGCGTGCGTTGTGATTGAATACATTCCCATTTATATGGGTGTGATTTGATATAATATTTAAGGGCAAGTTGTGTGAAAGCTCATGCTTGTTGCGTTATGGAAGTGATATAGGCTGGGTTATGATTGTGTGTCGAATGATTTGGGAGCGAGTATATCTGGTAGAAAAAAAGGCTTGAAAAGCATTATGGAAAAATTTTTGTCTTTGGAACAAATTGACGAAGCGGCAAATTTTATTCGCAGCCGCATAACGGCTTCCCCGCAAATTGGGATGATCTTGGGGTCTGGTTTGGGTTCGCTGGCGGACTTGATTGAGGCGCCACAGTTTATTGAATTTGCAGAAATTCCCTTCTGCCCAGTTTCAACAGTGGAAGGGCATAAGGGGCGGCTTGTCATTGGAAAACTGGAAGGCAAGCAAGTAATGGTGTTGCAAGGCAGAATTCACTATTATGAGGGGTATAGCATGGATCAAGTAACCTTTCCGGTGCGTGTGATGCAGCGGTTGGGAGTGGAATATTTGATTGTGACCAATGCTGCCGGTGCAATTCATCCTTCCTACATGCCCGGCGATGTGATGCTGATTACAGACCACATTTCACTGATGACAATGACCGGTGCAAATCCGCTGCGGGGCCCAAACTTGCGTGAGGTGGGCGAAAGATTCCCAGATATGAGTCAGGCGTATGATCGCCCTTTGATGGCGTTGGCGCGCGAGGTAGCGGCACAAGAGGGGGTCTCTCTATGCGAGGGGGTGTATATTGGGCTTGCTGGTCCTTCCTATGAGACCCCGGCGGATTTGCGCTTTTTGCGTGTGATTGGAGCGGACGCTGTTGGGATGTCCACTGTGCCGGAGGTTATTGTCGCGCGGCATGGCGGTATGAGAGTGCTGGGCTTCTCTGGTATTAGCAATAAGGCAAATTTGGATGGCAATACTATCACAACACATGAAGAGGTGTTAAAAGCTGGGGAGATTATTGTCCCTAAACTACAGAAGATTATTCTGGGGGTTCTTCGCAAGTTATCTGTGTAGGTCTGTTCGTGTTGTATGATGCAGTCTATTTTCCAATTTCTTGTTCAATATGAGATTTGGATTTATATTCTTCTGGGCATTTCGGCTTTTGTGTATCTGCGTAAGTTGATACTGGCGTTTATTGATTGGCGGAATTCGGTCTTTGGACTTGAAAGGGAAAGCGCCCAGAAGCGTTTCAGCCTGTCTTTAACTTTTTTGGGTTTGCTGGTTTTCATGGCGCTGGCTGTGTTTATTCTGGTTTCTTTTGTCGCCCCATCGTATCCCCAGTATGGGCTTTTACTGACTCCTACGCTGGATATATTAGCCACTCCCACAGTCACATTGGAACCCGGTGTGCTGTCTCAGCCTGCGCCTGCTCAGCCGACAATCGCGGTTGTATCTCAGGAGGGATGTCTGCCGGAGAAAATTGAGTGGACGTTCCCCAAAATGGGTGATGAGCTTAGCGGAAACGTGGAGCTAAAGGGCACAGTGAACCTTCCCAATCTGGGCTTTTATAAGTACGAGTTTGCTCCAATGGGCAGCGATAATTGGATTACAATTGCCGCTGGAGATAAAATTGTGGTTGATCAGCCGCTGGGTGGCATCTGGAACACGGAACAGCTTACCCCTGGTGACTATGTTTTACGTCTTGTGGTCTCTGATAATCAGAATCAATTTCTGCCGCCCTGTTTGGTATCGGTGAGGATTATCCCTGAGTGAGAGAATTTTTTAGAGGAGTTTTTTGTGCCTGCCATTGAAATACGCCCAACGCTTCCTGCGGATATCTCTTCTCTATTGTCTATCCCGCATTCCTATCAAACCACGCATGTCTGGCAGATGGATCGCCTGGTCGGTGAAGGGCAGGTCAATGTTAACTTTCACGAGATTCGTTTGCCGCGCCCCGTGCATGTAGAGTACCCTCGTCCATTAAATCACCTGTCTCAGGAGGGGCTTCAGACGTCGGTGTTGTTATCTGCTTTGCTGGCGGGAGAGCCAGTCGGCTACGTGAGGATTAAAGAGCGTATGATCCCAAGAACTATCTGGATTGCGGATATTGCCATCCGTGAAGATTTGCGTCGCCAGGGGATTGCCAGCGCACTGATTCTGGCAGCGCATGACTGGGCGGTGGAACATGGGCATCGGCAAAGTGTGCTTGAGATGCAATCCAAGAATTTTCCTGGGTTGCGTATGGCAACCAGGCTGGGATATGAGTTTTGTGGTTATAACGACCATTTTTACTTGAATCAGGATATCGCGTTGTTCTTTTCGTATCCGTTGCGTTGACCAGCAATTTTCACAGGTTCAGCACCGATGTTGGATTGGCAGTTCGGCTTATTGGTTTTTTTTCGCACCGTCAGTCAAATATTGACTGCGGGTGTGGCGATTACTGCTTTTTCATTGCTGCTTTATGCGCTGACGTTTAACCTGCGCGATCGCGTTGCGCGCTCCTATGCATTGATTCTCACCTGTATCATAGTCATATTTACTGCAGAGGCGCTTGGCGGGGCAGTTGAGACTAATGAAGAGGTTGAGTTATGGTTGAGGGTGGAGTGGGTTGGAATTGTCTTTTTGCCTTCCACGTATCTGTATTTTTCAGATTCGCTGTTGACGACAACGGGGGAGTCCTCGCACCTGCGGCGTAGGTGGATGACACGACTGGCTTTTGCAATATCGTTTTTGATGTGCGTTGCTGTGCCTTCTTCTAATCACTTTGAAGCAGTGTTGCTTAACTATCAGCCTGGTTCGTATTTGCAGCCGCGCGGATTGATGCGAATTTTCACGTTTTACTACCTGGTAGTCATGGTCATCACCTGGCTGAATTTTTCGAGAACTTTTCTGCGCGCCAGGACACCAACCAGCCGCCGAAGGATGGGGTATTTGATTATCGGCGCGCTGGCACCGGCTTTTGGATCGTTTCCATATATGATTTTTGGCGCCGGTTTTGCTGAACGGTCGCCTACTTTTTTCTGGTTTTTAACGATTGTTAGCAATGTACTGGTAGGGTCGTTAATTTTGCTCATGGCATATTCTGTGGCATTTTTTGGTGTCTCGTGGTCGGATAGGGTGGCGAAAAGCCGATTGTTTAAATGGGTGGTGCGTGGTCCGATGATCGCCAGCTTAACGCTGGCTTCGGTAACGATTGTACGCCGTGCTGGTGCTTTGTTTGGACAAGAGTACTCGGCTTTTGTTCCTATCGTGATGGTTTTTACGGTTCTGCTGAGTCAGTACTTGATCACCATTTTTAGTCCTCTTTGGGAACGGGTGATATTTTCTTCTAAAGACCGCCGTAATTTGGAGTTGCTGCATACCATTGAAGATGGGCTGTTGACAAATGATGATCTCAATCAGTTTATCGAACTGGTGTTGGCTTCTGTATGCGACCGTTTGCAGACACCTGGTGCCTATCTGGCTTCGCTGGAGCGGGGAAAGCCTGAAATCATTGTAACCGTCGGTAGAACCAGCTTGGATGAACGTGATGTGGCAGACGAGTTGGTCAAGCTGGTTGCAAACGGGGAGGGTGCACCTGCGCAGATTTTCCGTTGGGGGGAGGACTTATTGTTGCCGTTGAGAGATGCAGAAAGGGAAGAACTGATCGGTGTTCTGGGTATAACTGCTTCGAGAGAGCAGAAATTGGATGGGGAGCAGATGAGGGCTCTTTATCATTTGGCGGGGCGAGCATCGCGCGCTTTACATGACCGACGCGCTCAGCAGGAGGCTTTTCAGTCACTGCAATCAATTTCCTCAGATGTGGCTTTTATACGGCAAGTGCGTGCTGCTGCGCAGTATAATGAAGCAGATTTTTTGATGGACGAAGCTTCGTTGCCGTCCGATAACATGACTCACTGGGTTAAGGAAGCACTCACACATTACTGGGGTGGACCGAGGCTGACGGAAAGCCCGCTGCTGCAGTTGCAAGTTGTTAAAGATGGTGTGGAAGAGCATGATGGCAGCAGTATCAACGCTTTACGCTCGGTATTGCGGGTAGCTATTGAAAAGATACGACCTGAAGGGGAAAGGCGTTTTACTGGTGAGTGGATATTGTATAATATATTGGAAATGAAGTTTATGGAGGGTAAAAAAGTGCGCGAGATTGCCAGGCGTCTGGCAATGTCGGAGGCGGATTTGTATCGTAAGCAGCGGATTGCAATCGAAGCTGTGGGCAATGCTATTCTTGAGATGGAGAATCAGGCGCGCAATGGTGATTTAAAGAAAAACAACGTCTCGGAAAAAATCGCGGCGTAGTCTTATCAGGTCTGGTGGTCTTTGTTTGGTGAGGAGAGGTTGGGAATGTTATCAAGGCGTTCGGGGACAAACATGGAGGAAGAAGAAATTTGTCGTTTGGATGAAGGATGGTGGGCTTCCGTTCTGGCAGATGATGAGCGCTGGATGGAACATTCTGGAGATGGGTATCACCGCGTCGAGCCGCAGTTGGTGGCGGGATTGATCAACTGGCAACGGATAAAGTCGCTTCACGAGCAGGATGAGGTGGTTTCTTTAGAGGTATATGGGTATAATCGTGGCGGATTGTTGTTACGTGGTGAAGATATCCAGGGTTTTGTTCCTGTTTCTCATCTTGTGGATGTTCCCTGTAACGTGGATGAGGAAAAGCGACTTGTCCTTCTGGCTGCCTATGTGGGGCGCACGTTGCAGCTTAAGGTGATAGAATGTGAGCCGGAGCAGGAACGGGTGGTTCTTTCTGAGCGGGCAGCTTTAGCTGGTGTGGGGCAGAGAAAGAAGTTGTTAAGTACCCTGAAGGCAGGAGATGTGGTAGAAGGTTCAGTATCTAACGTGACGGAATTTGGTGTATTTGTTGACCTTGGAGGCGTAGAGGGTCTGGTACATGTATCCGAGCTTTCATGGGGCAGGGTGCATCATCCTAGTGAAATTCTGTGTGTTGGTCAGGTGATCAAGGCGTTGGTCTTGCAAGTATGTGAAGATAGTGCCCGTGTAGCGCTCAGTTATAAGCGTTTGTTTCCAAACCCGTGGGAAGACCTGGCGCGCCGTTATCGGGTGGGAGATGTGGTAACAGGCAAAGTAACTGGTATCATGAATTTTGGTGTTTTTGTTCGTCTCACGGAAGGGGTGGAAGGTTTGATCCACATTTCTTCCCTTCCTGAAAATTTCAGCAAGGAAGACAAACGGCTTGATCAGGGGCGGGAGGTAAAAGTTCGTATTCTGCATCTTGACGTGCATCGCCGCCGTTTAGGGCTTGGTCTGGTAGAAGTTGAATGAGTGAAAAAAAAGCCGCGACGGAAGCCAACAAAAGGCACTCATCTCCAGATTCTCAAGATGCTCCTCAAAAGATAGACAGTCTCTTTGACGGCGTGGCTGACCTGTGGCTGCGTTTTGACAGGTTTGGTTGGGATATTGTCGGGGTTATATCCATAACATTGGCTGTCATCTCATTTTTTGGCTTGTCCGGGCTGACACATGGTGTGTTGATATCTCCCTGGGTGCAGTTTCTGCGCCGCTGGTTGGGCTGGGGCAGCCTGATCATTGTGGCGTTGTTTGTGTGGCTGGGTGTGTTTGCCTTGCGCAAGCACCGGGTGAAAAAGCCTATACGGATGCGTCTAGACTACATCCTGGCGCTGGAAGCCTGGGCATTTGTTATCTTAACTCTGCTGGCAATTTGGGGGGGGAGAGAACTGGAGCGTGCACAAAATGGTTTGGATGGGGGCTTGATTGGTTGGGGGCTTGCGGGCTGGGTGGAGGGTTTCTTGCCGCCGCCCTTCGGCTCTGTGGTTTTGATTGTGTTGCTGGTCTTTTTGCCATTGTATGGTTTTGGCATCATGCAGTTACTGGTTCGCGGTTTTGAAAGGTGGTTGTTTCGCCCTGATCAAGCTGATGAAGTGTCTGATGAGGTGCCAGCTTTCCTTATACAGGAAACCCCTTCTGATGTGTCTGTGGCTGAAGCGGCGGCTCCTCAGGAACAGAAGACGCTCGCCAAGCCGCTGCCAATGATACGTGAAGAGGCTAAAATGGCAGTTTCTCTTCGCCGCGATACGAGTTTGCCGCCGCTAAATCTTTTGAGTCATGAACAGCCAACCAGACCGGACGAGGTCAATATCCATGAAACTGCAACGATTATTGAAAAAACGTTAATGGATTTTGGCGTTCCTGCGCGTGTAACAGGTTTTCGCGTTGGTCCAACGGTAACGCAATTCGCAGTTGAACCGGGTTTTATTGATCGTATAGGACCTGATGGAACGCCAGTACGCCAGAAAGTGCGGGTATCGCAAATTTCGGCACTTGCACGTGATCTTGCGCTGGCGCTTTCCGCTGAGAAGCTGCGCATAGAAGCACCTGTGCCAGGGCATTCATTTGTTGGCATTGAGGTGCCTAACCCTGAAGGGGCAATGGTGCGCCTGCGCCCTTTGCTGGAGAGTGAAGCCTTCCAGAGGCTGGCTTCTCCGCTGGCGCTGGCTTTGGGAAAGGATGTGTCTGGTTTACCGGTTGTTGCGGACCTGATACGAATGCCTCATCTGCTGATCGCGGGAACGACGGGTTCTGGAAAGTCGGTCTGTATTTCGGCAATCATCACTTGCCTTGTGATGAATAACCGTCCGTCTGATTTGCGTCTTGCCTTGCTGGACCCCAAGATGGTTGAACTGGTACGTTTTAATGGCTTGCCGCATTTGCTGGGAAAGGTTGAATCCAAACCTGAGCGGATGATTGGTGTGCTGAACTGGGCGTTGGCAGAGATGGATCAGCGGTATCGTTTGTTAGAGGCTGAACGGGCACGTGATCTTGAAAATTATAACCGTCGTATGCTGCGCCGTAAGAAAGAAGTGTTGCCGCGCATTGTTCTCATTATTGATGAATTGGCAGATTTGATGATGTCCGCCCCGGATCAGACAGAGCACAGCCTTGTGCGGCTGGCGCAGCTGGCGCGCGCTACCGGGATACACCTGGTGGTAGCGACTCAGCGCCCGAGCACTGAGGTGGTTACCGGGCTGATAAAGGCAAATTTTCCAGCGCGAATTTCCTTTACGGTAGCTTCTTCAGTTGACTCGCGCGTTATCCTGGATGGCAATGGCGCTGAGACCCTTTTGGGCCGTGGAGATATGCTTTTTCTCAATCCGGAAGTGGGGACACCACAGCGTGCACAAGGGGTTATGGTCAGCGACCAGGAGATTCTGCGGGTGATTTCTTTTTGGAAGAAATTGTTGCCAGCTGAGGAGGCTCCCTCTCCGTGGGAGGAGGTGTTGCGAAATCAAGAAGAAGGCCCTGACCAGCTGTTGAACCAGGCGATCTCTGTGGTACGTCAGGCGCGGCATGCCAGCACATCTTTGTTACAGCGGCGTCTGCGGATCGGTTATCCGCGCGCGGCACGTTTGATAGATGAGTTGGAAGAATTGGGTGTTGTTGGTCCCTCACAGGGAGGCGGGCGTGAGCGTGAGGTTTTGTTACCACCTGAAGACGAGGAAGAAGAGGGGCACTACGCTTGAAATTCAGACATGAGTTGGGACAGATGGCTGAACAATGGTAGTGAAAGCAGACAAAGCGTCAGTGATGATCAAGCGCCACTCCTTGAGAGGCAGCGACCATTTCTGGCACAACAAGACAAATAA
>JABLWW010000010.1 GCA_013178295.1 Anaerolineae bacterium
TGCGCGTAAGAGTGGGGGTGAAGGTGCGTGTGGGCATGCGCGTGAGGGTGGGGGTGAAGGTACGCGTGGGTGTACGTGTGACGGTGGGGGTGCGTGTGGATGTGCGCGTGAGCGTGGGGGTAAAGGTGCGTGTGGGTGTGCGCGTGAGGGTGGGGGTACGTGTAGGTGTGCGTGTAATAGTAGGGGTAAGGGTACGTGTGGGTGTGCGTGTAATAGTAGGGGTAAGGGTACGTGTGGGTGTACGTGTGATTGTTGGTGTATAGGTAGATGTATGTGTTATTGTGGGTGTGCGTGTGGGTTTGGGTGTGCGTGTGGGTTTGGGTGTGCGTGTGGGTGTAGCCGTTTGGGTTGGTTGTAAAGAGGGCGACAATACTGTGGTAATTATTGGAAAGGGTGTTGGGGAACTGCTTTCGATGCTATTCATGGCTGCTGCCTGACTTTTGATGATCAGGGCGTCAATATCTACGAAAGTGCCTGAGAAGTGGGTCAATTGTATTGTGTGTATGCCTTCTGCTAAAATGGGACTTGACCAATGATTTTGGAAGTTAAAAGGGGCAGCTGCCTGATCAATGTCGGCAATGAACTGGCCATCAATCTCGACGCGCAAAATGCCAATGGATTGGTATCTTGGGAAAACCAGCTCAACGTTAGCGCCTGCGAAGGTCAGTATCGCTGTGTTCCCTGGCATGGTAGAGTATCTGGAACCGCCGTTGATCGAAGAATCCGCTTTCCATGCTACCCAGTCCCCCGTATAAACAATGTGAACATCCTGGTCGTCGTAAGTACCTTCACCAACAGGAGACATGTCAGGTAGTGGTACAGTTGTCTCGGTGACCACGATTGTCGTAGAGGTGGGCACTAATGCCATTTCAGTAATTTCTGTGGGTAAAGGCGCGGTGGCCTCTGGTATTTCGGGTGGAGAGGTTGGTTCTAGCAGGGGTGGGGTTGGCGCTTCGGGCGGAGAAGTTGGTTCTGGCGGGGGTGGGGTTGGCGCTTCGGGCGGAGAGGTTGGTTCTGGCGGGGGCGGGATTGGCGCTTCGGGCGGAGAGGTTGGTTCTGGTGGGGGCGGGGTTGGCGCTTCGGGTGGTGAGGTTGGCTCTGACGGAATTTCGACAGATTCTTCTGTGGGTGAGGGCTCGGGTGTAGCTTCTTCGCCGCCGGTGCGGGGTATTAGCGGGGGAACGCAGGAAACAAGAACACTGACGATTAATAAAAAAACCAACAGACGATGTAGCAGTTTCCCCTTTTGATGGCGGAACAAAATCAAAGCTTTCATTTCAAATACCGTGTTCTTTGTACAATACCGGTAAGACACAACAGTACTATCATCATTATAGGCTGTTAATAGACAAAATGAACCCTTTTAAGGGAAATGTAAGGCTACTGTAAGTTTATGCAGGTACGCCGTCAGGCCAGACTTTAGACGCCCCCTGTAACTGGCGCGGTTACTAAAAGCAAAGTGCTGAGGAGATTAGAACGACAGCACTGCTTGAATATCCGTCTCCGGATAAATCTGCATGGGCTTAGGCGGCATGGGATTATATACCCAGTTGATTTGTACTGTACCGCACGGGAAGCCTGCCTTGCTGCTGATACCCTGGTAGATACCGCGCAGCAGAACTACTTCCATTTCAAGCGATAAACCCAGAATCGCAACGACGATACCTTTGGGGATGGTTTTGAGTTCGTCTTTGTAGGCAGAGGTCGTGAAAATGACGTGGTCGCGGGTGGGTGCCGTTGCCTGGAACACGGGAATAATCACCGGGTAGCCGTCGCTGCCGATATATGCCAGAAACTTTGGAATGCCAATTTTGCTGATGAAGGACTTCGTCCAGGGGTTGAGCGCCTGTTTTTCTTCTCTGCCCGGCGAAAGTATTTTTGCCAGCAGGGTAGCAACAGATGAAAAAACAATCGCAGGCATTGGCAGAGGCTGTTTCCCGTTGTGTTCGACCAGGTCCATGTAGTAAACTGTGTGCACGCCGAAATATGCATTGTAGCGGAACATGGGCACATTATTATAAAAGTCGTAGTCTTTGCCTGATGTTTGTGTGTGGGTGAAGGTGGCTTTACCGCGCCAGGTGTTCTTGTCCAATGTCATGATGAGGAAGGCTGTCTTTGGGTTCTGTCGGATATATTCTTTGCTGCTGCCCTCCACAAATTGTCCCCAAACGACCGTTTTCGGGTCGCTTGCCATTAACGTGGAGATAAAAGTAAGGTGGGGCAGCCCTTCGGGGTTGACGGTAGCCAGGATACCTACCTTGAGGGCTGGTTGAAATGCTGTAATATCTTCCTGCGAAAACTGATCGAAATGAACTGTTGGCATGAACTATTCCTCCAATCTTGTGGCACCGGTTGCCATAACAATGGATGGGTCAACGCCAGATGTCCTGGCGCAGTCGGCTAATTCCATCAGGCTCTGCTGGGTGAGCAGTGGTGTGTTGGCATATTCCCATGTCATTCCCAAACGGCGGTATTTGTCGCGGCACAGGTTGTTAAAGGCGCACAACTCCCAGCGGGCGACGTTTCCGTCCAGATGATGGGCAATAAAATCTCCCAGCCCGCGCAGGTTTTCGGCAGTGGCGGTTGCGTCAGGGATGAGGGGCGTGCGCAGCCAGAGAATGGGGGGCTGGGTGTTTTGTCTGACAAAATCCCGCACCAAAAGCAGGTTTTCAAGGATGCGGCTGTTATCCTGTGCGGTGAAGCGGCGATGCTTTTGTGGGTCAATTTCCTTGAGGTCAAAAAGAATGAGGTCTGTGTGCGGCAAAATTTTTTGCAGACTGTCTGGGCTGCACATCCCACAGGTGTCGAGGGCGGTCTGGATGCCAGCAACGCGAAGCTTATGAAAAAGCGCAGCAACGAAGTCTGCTTGCATCGTGGGTTCACCTCCGGAAGCAGTTACGCCGCCCGCCGATTTCTCATAATAGGTGCGGTCTTTCAACAGCTCGTGCAGCAATTCATCACAATCCACTTTTTTGCCAAGTAGCTCAAGCGCATTGGCGGGGCAAGTCTGTGTGCATGTTCCGCAGCCTTTACATATCTGGCGGTTAATCGACAGTGTCCCGTCTTTCTGGCGTGATAATGCCCCGTCCGGGCAAACTTTCAGGCAGGAGTTGCATCCAATACAACGGTTTTCCAGCCACTGAACTTGAGGATGAATGGAAAGGCTTTCGGGGTTATGACACCAGGAACAGCGTAACGGACAACCCTTGAAGAAAATGGTGGTGCGTATACCAGGTCCATCTTCGGTAGAGAGACGCTGCAGGTGAAGAATGGTGGCAGTTTGCATGTTAAAACTGATGTGCTTCGCGGGCGATGATTTCATCCTGTAATTCTTTGCCAATGGCGGTAAAGTATGCGTTGTAGCCAGTGACGCGTACCAGCAGATGGCGGTAATTTTCCGGATGCTTCTGGGCATCGCGCAACATTTCGGCATCAATCATGTTGATTTGCAGGGCGGTACCGCCGTTCTCAGCGTACCCGCGCAGAAAAGCCTTGAACTTGGCGCGATGTTCCGGGTCGCGCAGGATAGAAGGGCTAAAGGTCATGGTATGGCTGGCGCCGTTAGGCAGCAAGTTGATGTAGTCTTGCCAGTCGCCGTTTGGGGCTTTGCCGCCGAGTGCTTTGCCGACTGAGTTAACATTGGCAGTGGGACCGTTGGTGTCGGCACCGTTGGAGGGGCAGATGGCATTTGAAAGAAATTTGCCGCGCGGTCTGCCGTCGGGGCTGGCGGGCAAGATGAAACTATCTCCAATCCAGTAATTCCAGCTTAGCATCCCAGGGCGAAACTGGCGGCGGGTGGATTTAGTGCGGTGTTTCCAGGTCTCCTCACTCCAGACTTCCATGACTCTTTTTGCCATTGCATCGGCTTGGTCGTCATCGCGCCCATATTTTGGCGCTTTGTTGAGGGCGCGTGCTTGAAGCACTTCGTGCCCTTCCCAGTTGTCTTTCAATGCCTGGATCAGTTCTTTCATGGTGCAAAATTGATTGTCAAAGACCAGATACTTGATGGCCAGAAGCGAATCTACCGTTGTGGCAAAAGTTACTGCTTCGATGGTAACAAAGGAAAGTTCTGCTCCACCCTCTGTGATGTCCAACCCTTTCTCGGCACAGCCCCGCACCAGGCAGGAAAGGTAAGGTGTGGGAGAGTAGTGGGCACGCACCGCTTCGGACATTTCGTAAAGGTCAACGATCTTTTGAACGATGTATTTGGTTTGAGTAACATAAGCGTCCCAAAACTGCTCCCATGAGGTAAACGTGGTTGAATCGCCTGTGTTTGGTCCCCAGCGCTGTGGTTTTTCGGTTTTTCCGGTCATTGGGTCTGTGAAAGGTATCAGGTCGTATCCTCCGGTGAGCGCCAGTTCTACAGCCTTGAGCAGGTTCAGGTTGGCATCTACGGTGCCCGAGCGGTCGTTGCCTACCATCGTGTTTTCCAGGCAGCCAACGGGGGCATAGTCGAACACGTTTTTCTCGTTGATGAGGTGTTCTACCCCTGCCACTTTTGCCTGTCTCAACATACCAGCGATTGAACGCTCATCGAAGTTGATCAGGAAAGGCGCTCCCTGACTGCTGGCAATCATCTCAACCACCTTATCCATCAATTTTTCAGGTGAATGGCGGTGCAAACGGATGTTCGGCTTTGGCTCCAGGATAGGGCTCATTTCGTCAATGACTTCCAGCACAGCGTAGGTCAGGTCGTTGGTCATATCTGTTTCGTTAGCACCGAGACCAGATAAGGTGAGAAGCTGCCCAAAACCGGCGGTGATGCCCTGATTTCCACCGGTGCGGATCATGGCATCGTAAGCGGTGTTGGCGTGTATCCAGAAGCACTTGAGAATTTCCTTACCAAATTCCCTGTCCATCCCTTCGGCGAGCGACTTTTGCCAGAAAGGATATAAGTACTGGTCGAAGCGCCCAAAAGAAAGTCCCGGCCCGGGGTATTTTTCGTCGGACATAATCAACATGTGGGTTAGCCACAGGGATTGCACTGCTTCCCAGAAGTTGGTAGCGGGCTGCCAGGGAACGCGTTTCAGTATCTTAGACATGTGCAACAGTTCGGCTTTGCGCTCAGGCAGGCTTTCGTTCTCCGCCAGCTGAGCACAAAGCTGGCTGTAACGTTCTGCCAGGTCTCGGGCGATGGTTGCGGATGTGAGCATGGCTCTCAATTGTGCTCCCTTGCGGCTTTGTTTTTCCGTAGGAGAGAGAGAGTCGTATCTGGACTGCAGGTCGGCATAAATACCCTGCCAGCCTTCCTTGAGAACGCGCTCATAATCTGGGATGAGATGCCCACCGGTGGCGCCAGCGTTCCCGTAGCCATGGTTGTGAAACCACAATGCCGCCTGGCGTGTGCCATTCTTACCGAACACCAGGCGTTCATATTCTTTGGCTTCTTTCTCTGTCAGGCAGCAGGAAGTGAGCACGTTGAAGCGTGCCCCGGCGATCAGGTCGCCAGGCAGGATTTCCTGAGGAAGATAATGTACCATCACCTCTTTCAGAAACCAGGCTTTGCGTTCTGGCAGGCTCCACTTCCAAAAGTCGGGATGAAGGCGAACTTTTTTGGCGGTCTGACGGAATGAGGAACGAAAGGTCTGAAAGAAAGCGTATGTTTCGGGCACAATGTAGAAGCTCAGTTCTTCGTACTGAAAATCCCATGGTGTGCCGGTTGTCCAGGCGCTCCATTCGTTGTTCCACTTGCGTTTTACGCCCTGAAAGTAATAATCGCGCAGCCACTGGATGCGCGGGCTGAGGTTGTAGGGTTGCTTGATGGCATGACGGGGTTTTTCAAGCGTGGTGGTACACATGTTCATGCTCCTTATAATAGACGGCTCTCAAGTTTTGCTCGCCATGTTGCAGCATTTCGCCCATGATGGTGCTGGCGGAATGAGGGTCGCGCTGCTGGATGGCTTTGACCAGAAGGGAGTGATATTCGAATACCTGGACGATGACTGCACTGTTGGCATAGGCCGCAAAAAATTTTCCGGTCAGGTTGGTGTAGACTGCCTTGAAGGAATTGATTATCATCGGATAAACCAGATTTTCGGAGGCGACCGCTACCTGGAGGTGGAAGGAGAAATCGAGTTGTGTTCGCTGTTCAGTGTCGCCTGGTTCGGTTTGCTGTTCCTGTATGAGGATGTCTTGCAGAATTTTCAGATGCTCTGGCTTATGGTTGAGGGCTGCAAGGCGGGCGGTTTCGGTTTCGAGCAACATGCGCATTGCCAGCATGCTCTGCAACATGGCTGGGTCGAGGCTGCCATTATGGTAAGAAAGAAGCGATTCGAGAATGGCGATGGATCCATAGGTGCGGAAGTCGTTGATGAAAACCCCGCGTCGTGGAGCAATTTGTACCAACCCTTTCGCTGCCAGATCAACCAGCGCTTCGTGCAGTACCGGACGGCTGATGCCCAAACGGGCGGCAAGGTCGCGCTCAGCCGGTAAGCGTGCGCCGATCTTTAGCTCGCCAGAGAGAATGAGTTCTTCTAGGCGGTTGATGCAGGCTTGCTTGGCAGTATAGATATTGAGTTTCTCGATGGACATGGAGATTGTGTGAGTTTTGTGTATAATTTGGTAAAACCACCAGCCAAATATAGTATAGCAAAAGCCAAACCCAAAATCAATAGTCAAAAAGAAATTTTGAGTAGTTTGTGCTGCAAAAAACCTTCCCCATGGGTGGGGAAGGTTTTTTTATTGTAGATGGCAGCGAATCAGGGGATGATAGGTGGGGGAGGGGGATTTTGGTTGCGTGGAGGCGGTGGATTGCCTCCCGGGCTCGGGATGAACTTATCCTCTTTTTCTGGGGCGGCTTCAGGAACTAGGGGGCAAATGGCTTTTTCTTTCCCGCCTGCCTGAAAGCCAGAAGCCACACGGCAGGTGTTATCCAGCGAGTGCACGGCTTTGAGCGGGTAAAATTTACCCTCCTCTTTCAGCGGGGAGCCAGCCAGGTCGTAGGGGAAGTGGTCGCTGGGGTGGAACAGATCGTTTGTCAGGGCAAGCCCAGAGCTCCAGGCACGCCAGAAGAATTTGCCCTTTAAGTCAGCTTTTTGAATGAGGGCAAGAAGAGTTTCATGGGATAGCCTCCATTGTAACTAGATAAAAATTATCTAAATAGTAAGGATACATTATGACAAAAATCATAACAAGAGTCAATAGCTTTCCGAATTTTTGTATGATTTCTGTTGTTATAGTTGTTTCAAGCTGGCTTAACACGTATAATAACGTTAGTGCTTTGGGATACACAGAAAGGAGATAACACATGCCAGCGAAAACGCTTCTCAGGGTTGGACACTTAAAAATCACCGATCATCTTGTACTTGGGATCACGCTCAACAAAATCCAGAAGGGTGAAGAGGTATTTCAGCATCTGGATTTACAAGCGCAAGTGTTTGGCGGTTGGAATCCGTTGGCGATGGCGCTACGGGAAGACAAGATTGATGCTGCCTGTATATTGGCACCTCTAGCCATGGAACTGTTTCATATTGACGGCAAAGCTAGGCTGGTGCTTTTCACGCATCGTTCTGGAAGTGTCATTATTGCCAACAAGCGCGCCAACATCCGCCAAATTGAGGATTTCAGAGGTAAGATTGTTTTGATTCCCCACTACCTTTCGATTCACAATCTGATTTTCAACCGATTGTTGGATGAAAAGGGGCTTACGGTGGGGGTTGGGCCAGGAAAGGATGTAACGTTTGAGGTGACGGCTCCAGCGGATATCCCGGAGATTATCGAATATGATACGAAGGGCAAAGTGGGAGGTTTTATTGTTGCTGAGCCTTATGGATCTCAGGTGGTGCTGGCTGGCTTTGGTGAGGAATTTGCCCTTTCAAAAGATGTCTGGCCTAATCATCCCTGCTGTGTGCTGGTGGTTAAGAATGAGATGATTCAAAAGTCACCCGAGGCAGTGCAGGAGCTTGTCTCCAGCCTGGTTAAGTCAGGGCAGTATGTGGCACAAAATCCTTTGCCAGCGGCGGAGATTGGGGCGCAATTTTTGGGGCAGGAGGTGGCGGTTGTTCAGCGTGTGCTTACCCAGCCGCCAGATCGTCTGACGACTGCCAGTTTGAAACCCGATTTGGATGCACTCGAAACCATTCAGGTGTATCTCACCAGCAAAATTAAAGCCATGTCTGACAAGATTGATCTGGAAAAGTTTGTTGACAGCACATTCGCGCAGCAGGCAGGAGCTGTTTGATGCGAAGCGATTACCTGATCGAAAGTGAAGAGCTGCGCGACATCCTGCGGCGGGATGATCTGTTGATCATTGATACCCGCGATGCCGATGTTTACGAACGAGGGCATATTCCGGGGGCGGTCAATATCAGCGATATTTTCTACTATCTGTGCCGCTCAGATAATGGTGGCTATCCAGCGATGGTGGCGTATTTTGAAAAGCTGTTTGCTCAGGCTGGGTTGCGTTCCGAGAATCAGGTGGTGGTATACGAAGATGCCATGGATAACGGCTATGGACAGTCATGCCGCGGCTGGTTTCTCCTCAATTATCTTGGACATAAAAATACGCGTGTGCTGCACGGCGGCTTTCGCGCCTGGCGTGCCAGGAATATGCCGGTTTCCACAGAAAAGTTAAAAAGAGCACCTTCCGACTTTAAGGCGCAGGTTGACCCGAGCATGATTTTAACAACTGAGGAAATGTTGCAGGCGGTTGATGATCCATCTCAGGTGATTGTTGATGTGCGTGACTATGCTGAATGGATTGGAGCAAACTCCTCGCCGTATGGTTATGACTTTTGTCCTCGCAAAGGGCGTATTCCAGGGGCGCTATGGCTGGAATGGTATCGCCTGATGCGGCACAAACAGGGCATCCCCTGGTATAAGAGCACTGAGGAGATCCTGGGTGTTCTTGAGCAATTGGAGATTACCACAGATACAAAGGTGTGTCTGTACTGTTTCAAAGGGGCGCGCGCGTCAAATACCATGCTGGCATTGAGGAGCGCTGGGATCAAGAATGTGCGCAATTATTTTATGTCTTGGAATGAATGGTCGCGCAACTTTTCATTGCCTGTTGAGGAAGGTTATCCGGAACGTTAAGTAGTAGCCTGTGCGACCCATTCCAAATACGCTGGAAGCCCCTTGACAATTGGCAAGGCGATGATCTCAGGCACCTCATAGGGGTGGAGCAGCTTTACGGTGGGGAGAAAGTGCTCCTCGAACAGTGACGAACGGGTCTTGCACATCAGTAGCGTTTCCTCATCGTCGCACAGCTTGCCTTCCCAGATGTAGAGGGAGCGTATGTGCGGCACAATATTGACGCAGGCAGCCAGCCGCTGATTAACCAGCACCTCTGCGATGTTTCTGCCCACTTCGAGAGAGGGTACGGTGATTAAGACAAGCATAAGATCATCTGCCATGCCACCTCCTGGTTGCAAATTTCCATAGTTGCCTGATTTCGTGTGTACCCAACGCCATTAAGAGAGCGCTATACACGCTTGCTCCCAGCAGAACTCCACCTGCCAGGGTGATCCAGTTTGCCCATTGTGTGCTTTGAGTCAGCCAAACCCACAGGAGAAGACACATTCCTGCTGCGGCGCAGCCTGCCTGAAGAACCGCCTTCCATATTTCTTTTCCCAGCAGACCGTTCAGGCGGCGGCGCATGAGGACAAGAAGCGCAGCGCTTTCGATCGCGGTTGCCAGTGAATTTGCCAATGCCAGCCCGCCATGCGGCATCCATCCGACCCGCGCAAAGAGGGCGGAGAAGAGCAGGCTGAAGACAAGATTAAGACTCATGGCGAGAATGCCGACCATGACGGGCGTTTTGGTGTCGTGGAGGGCATAGAAAGCACGGGCAACGATCTCCATGACCGAGTGCCCGACCAGCCCTGCGGCGTACCAGAGCAGTGCCCAGGCGACCAGTGTGGTTGATGTGGCAGTGAATTCATTGCGCTGATAAATAAATGTCACCAGGGGATAGCGCAATAGTATCAGACCTAGTGTGGCGGGTATGGCGAGCAGCAAAATGCCGCGCAGTGTAGCCGCCAGAGAAGAGCGCATTTCGTCTAGCTTACCCAATGCTGCCTGAGCAGAAAATGTGGGCAGGGCAGCAATGGAGATGGATTGAGCGATAGCCGCTTGCGGCATGATCATGAGGGGAAAAGCAAGACTGATACCTGCCAGGCTGCCCTCAGGCTGGAGAGAGGCAAGATACGTATTTAGGAGAAAGTTGAGCTGCACTACTGCTACACCAAGCAGACGGGGAGCCATCAGGCGTGCCACCTCGCGCACGGCTGGCAGGCGCAATCCCAGCGTTGGCGTGTAGGCGCGCTGGGGCAGGCGTATCAGACGCGGAATTTGGATGGCGCAATGCAGCGCGGCGCCAATGACCACCCCCCACGCCAGACCATAGATACCCATTGACGGTGCTAAAACAAGGGTGCCAAAAATCCACCCAAGCGAATACATTGCAGGTGCCAAGGCAGGGAGCAGAAAGCTCTGATGAGCGTTAAGAATTCCCATAAAAAGACCGCTCAGACCGAAAATGATTGCTGAGGGGAGCTGGATTCTCAGAAGCTGTATGGTCAGGACTTCCTTTTCTGGACTGGCAAAGGAGAAACCTGGTGCAAGGACATAATGAACCACCTGTGGTGCGAAGAGAAAAGCGAGCAAGCTGATCAGGGTGAGAATCAGCGTGACCAGATTGGCAATGGATGAAGCCAGTTTCCACGCGCCGGGACGGTCTTGATGCGTCAGCAGACCGGTGAAGGTGGGTATGAATGCTGATCCGAGCGCTCCCCCGGCTACCAGATTGAAAAGGATTTCGGAGAGACGGTTGGCAGCAAAGAACGCCTCGCTTTCCATGCCGGTGCCGAAGGTGGCGCCGGTCAGACTTTTTGCCAGCAGACCCGTAAGCTGGCTCACTACCATGGCAAACATAACCGTCCCGGCGGAACGGGCAATCTGGCGGTTTACCGAGGAGGCGCACATATCGGGATTATCCATGAGCAGTGTTTTAACCGTTTTTCTTCAAATGCTTCGTCTATCCGCAGGGTATGATCGGCAGTCTCCTTTTCTGCTCGATATGTCTTCAGCTTCAGAATGTGGATGGTTACTCCCAGCCCAATCAAGAATAGCAGGGCCCGTAACCACCATTGGGATGTACCAAAGAAAGCCGAAGTGCCAATGGTTAGCCACAATGCCAGCAGGGCAAGTACTTTCTGGCTTTTGGGTATCCCTTTGCCTTCGCGGTAACTGCGGATATATTTGCCTATCCAGTGGTTGCCAACCAGCCAGCGGTAAAACCTTTCGGAACTGCGGATGTAGCAGGCTGCGGCCAGCAGAAGAAAGGGTGTGGTTGGCAAGATAGGGATGAACATGCCAACGATGCCGAGAGCAACGCATACTGTGCCGCCGATGATGAGAAGAAGTCTGGGAAGTGGTTTCATTTGGCCACAAGATGTTTTTAGGTTAATGCACAGCTATAACAGGAAAGGTTACAGCAACAGTATTATATCGTGAGTGCTGGCCTGCTTAGCGGATGAAAGCCATTTCCTGGCAGGCGAAGGCGTCGCAAATGCGATCTAGCAGGAGGGGCATCATTTCCATCGAGAGCATGTCTTCCAGCGAGAAGTATCCAATGTCAATTGTTTCACTGGATAGGCTAAGTTTGCCATCAATGGGTACGGCTTCAAAAGTAAGCACAATCGGCTGGCAGACATTGCCATCTGAGTAACGAACAATGCGGTTGGGGCTGGTATAGATGCCAATAAGCTTAATGACTTTCACCAGTAACCCGGTCTCCTCCAGTGTCTCACGGATGCAGGCTTCGGCGGCGCTTTCTCCTGGCTCCATGTGTCCGCCGGGCACACACCATTTGCCGTTATCCGCGCGGCGGGTGAGGAGCACTTTTTGGCGGTCTGTGTCAAAAATGATGGCGGAACACCCCACCTTAAGCGGGGCGGTCTTGCCGATACGTTCTCCTTGAATAATTTCGGTCACAGAAATTTCTTTTTTATAAATTAGCTGGGACGGTACACAATGGTATACGGGGTGCTCCAATCTGAGGCATTGCCCAGAAAGTCAACTGCTCGAATACGCAGAAAATATGTTTTGCTTGTGCCTGGGGCGGTTGTCATGGGTGGCGGGGTAAAGGTGGGGGATACGACAGTGAAGTTTGGGGTGTTGTTGTCGGAGGAGTTCCCCCAGGAAAGCTCGTAGAAGTTCACACCGCTTTGTGCGTCACTGGTGGCTTTCCAATTGATGGTGGGTGCGCTGATGGGATAGGAATTGGTTGGGTAGGGAGGGTAAACGGAGATAGTGCTTGCGTCTGGCGTTTCGGGGGGGGCATTGTCCACCATCAAGGTAAAGAGTCTTCTCCAGGCGCTGGTGTTGCCTGCCATGTCAACGGTGCGGATCTTAAGATAAAAGATGCCCGATTCCAGTTTTGGGGTGAAACTGGTATCCCTCTGACTTCCGGTTGGGGTATTGCTATCCGGGTCTGGCCCCCAGTACAGATCGTAATAACTCAAACCGCTGGCGTTATCGGTGGCGTTTGACCAGGTAAACGTGGGGGCATAGGAATATTTACGCCAGACGCCATTGGCAGCGCGGTCGGCATCAATGAGTTCAGGGGTGCCTGGTGGAGACTTGTCGTATTTGAAAATGAAGACGGTAGACCATTCGGGATTTTCCACACCGTTGGGGTAGATTGCCCTAATCCGAAGGAAATACACCCCGCCATCTTTTGGCCCCTTGCCTTTGGTTTCAAAATGCATCAGCAAGTGGTCATCATAGACAGGCTTTTTGTTAATGCCAAACGGGTCAGGCCCCCAATAGTAATAGTATCCAATCATATCCTCGCGGGGTTTGACCCAGTTAAAGGACTGAGGGATGGCAGTTGCCCACTGATTGCTGACGGCGCCGTTATCTGCAATGGCGAAGGATGGGTTGGGCCCATAGCGCGATTCGACGGCGTAGGTTTGTATCTGGTGAATTGCTTGTACGGTGAGGGTTGCCGCCAGCGCGGTACGGATATCGTACATGCTGAGGCTGGAGAGGGCTGTCAGCGTCAGATGCCCTGTGGGGGTCGGCGTGATGGTTGGGGTTGGGGTTGGAGTCTCTGTTGGGGAAGGGATGGGAGTAGTGGTTGAAGAGCTTGTTGGGTTTGATGTTGCTGGCAGGGTTGGCGTGCTTGTGTTGGTGATAGTAGGAGTCTCGGTGATGGTTGATGTTGGCAGAACGATTGGCGCCGGAATGGTGGGAGGAGGGAAGGGGTTGAGCGGTGTGGTGGGGTCGTGGAAGATTTGAACTATCAGGAAAACTGTCCCGGCGATCGACATCAGGACAAGCAAAGTCATCAAATTCCACACGATGTTGAGCAGTCGCTTGCGCATGGCTTTACTGATTATACAGCGGATTTTGGATGCAACAAAAAGCCCTTATGCCGATTTGCGCACAAGGGCTTACAAAGCATTTGGAAAACAACTAGGGTTTATAGATAACCGAAAGGAAATTGGTCCAGGCGCTTTCATTTCCGGCAGCGTCTTTGGACTTCAAGCGGATATAATAGGCGACGCCTTCGACCATTTCGGTGGATGGGTAAGTGCAAAAGCTGTCTGTAACCCAGACGGTGGTGTTCGCTGCAGGGTTGGAACTGGTGCCCCAGTTGAGGTAGTAGCCTTCCAATCCGCTTTCTGTAGGACCGGCTGGATCGCTGACATCGTCCCAGTCAAAGTCTGGGGTGGAGTGGGTAACAGAGTGAGTAACCCAGTCACATGCTGCTGGCGTGCACACAACGGAGTTGACGTTGGGTGTAGGAGGAACTGTGTTGTCCACGCGGTAATCAGCAAACAGGGTAACCCAATCGGCAGCCTGATTGCCGGCATTGTCCATCGCTCGTACGCGCAGATAATAAATGCCATTGGCAATGGGTGTGCTGGGGGCGTAACTTGCTGCAGACTGGAAACTGCTGCTGGTGCCGCCCGAATCTGTGCCAAAATAGACATAGTAGCCTGCAATTCCCGCTGGATCGCTGGCGCCAGACCAGGTGAAGGTGGGCGCTGTTTCGGCTTTTTGCCACGAGCCGGACACTGCTCCGCCCGAACTGCTCAACGAGGGGTTGGTCGGTAAGGTGGTATCATATTTGAAGACAAAATATGTCTGCCAGGATTGTTTGAACCCCCCCGGTCCGCAGGTGCGGATGCGCAGATACCACGTCTCGCCATCGCTGGGGCGGTTGAAAGGAGCAGGGGTGTAGAAAATATAAGGCTCGCTCTGAGGCAGGTTAACGGTAACACTTTCACCGTTATCTAGAGGCCCAAAATATACGTCATAGCTCTCAGCGCCAACAACCCGATTCCAGCGGAAGGTGGGATCGTTGAAGTTTTGCCACTGCCCGCTGGTGGCGCCGTGCGAGGTTTCCACGACGCCGGAGGGGTTGGGGGGGATGGCGGCAGCGGTTTGTGTCAGATATAACGCGGCGGCGGTCTGTGTTTGTGCGGTGCTTGCCGCAGCGGTCTGGCTTGCCGATTGATTTGCCTGCGCTGTCCAGGTACGCGCTTGCGATGTCTGCGTCCACATAACGCTGGTGGGAAGAAAGGCAGCCGTGGCAGTCTGGGCAGTATAGGTTTGCCGTTGATAGATTTGCGCCACTTGCTGGGTCATTGCCTGGGCAGTCAATGAATTTTGGATGCTCATCTGTGCCAGATAGGTCAGCGTGAGGTTATCGGTGGGGCGCGGGGTGTTGGTTGGACGGGGGGTGCTGGAGGGAATAGGGGTGTTCGATGGCGTGTGGGTGATGGTGGGTGATAAGGTGATGGTAGGTGTTCTTGTCCACGTGGGGATTGCGTAAGGGGTTTTAGTTCCCTCACCGCCCATGACTGTGGGAACAGTGGGTGTCCAGGCTTTGTTGAGTGTCTTGGTGACGGTGACGGTCTGAGGAATATAGGTGGCTGTCCATGTAGCAGGAAGTTGGCGATAGGTGGGCGTCCAGCTGGGAATAGCCAATGTGGCTGGCAGGGTTGGAGGCGGGAAGGGGTTAAATGGAGACTGGGGATCAATGAAGATTTGCGCGTAAACCACCCCTGTCCCGGCAATCGCCATCAGGACCAGGATGGCAAGTACGTTCCACAGCGTTCTCATACGCTCGCTCCTGCCTGGTTTTTTTCTTATTCGTTACCCATTGTGCCTGCCATGGCAATATTAATTATCATTAATATCTATTATATGAGTATAACTCAGTTTTACATGCTGTCAATAAACGAAATTGCAAGGTGAAATCTCGCAAAGTATGGATATCAGTACTCCTTATGCACATTATCGGTCATGTTTGGGTAAACTGGAATGCCCTAGGGAAAGTCGCGCGCCCAGAGGTGGGGGGTTTGCTGCAACGTTTCGGGGGTAACGATACGCCCTTGCACAAAGATCTGTTTTGCAGAGGGAGGGTGTCCTTTCGCCAGCTGGATGGCGATATCTATGGCAGTTGTTGCCTGCTGATAGGCATCATAAACGCCTGCTACATCAATATACCCTTGTTGCATTGCGCTCAATCCGGCAGGTGTCAGGTCAATGGATGCTATCCAGACGTGGTGCATATTACCCGTTGGGGCGAGGTTGTTGTATTCGTGCAGTGCCTGCGCGGCGTATTCAAACTCCTGGTCACTGACCATAAATATGCAGTTGACATCGGGCTGCCAGTATTGTGCATCGCGTATGCTGGTATAAAAGCGGTCGGGGTCCCAGTCGGTACGTGCCTGGATGACCGTAGTCCATGCACCAATTTCCGTTTCGATTTCCTGCCAGCCTGCGGAACGCTCAACAGCGATTGTATCTTTGGGGTCTCCCAGTACTTCGATGCATCTCAGGCGGCTTGCGGTGTTCTGGCGTATGATTTCGGCGAACTTTTGTGCTGTGCTGCGTGCCAGTGCACGGTGATCCATTCCGATATAGAATGCCTGTTGGGGGTCGTCTGCCGGGCGGTCGAAGACGATGAAAGGGATGCCTGCCTGTTGCGCCATCTGGATAGACCCCGTAATTGCGGTTGTGTCCTCTGGACGGGCGATGATGACATCCGCCTGGCTTTGTATCAGGCGCTGGATGTCATGTGTCTGCTGCACAGCGTTTCCTTCGGCGTTTGAGAACACCAGGCGAATGCCAGTGGATTCTCTGGTGCTTATCTCTTCACTATAGGAAAGCATGTAGGCTTGCCAGGCGTTGAACAGGGGAGTCCCCATGCGATTGAAAGAAACCCCAATGACAATTTCATCTTCGTTTGGAGATATGGTAGGTGTAAACGTTGCGGACGGTGAGGGAACGGGGGATATAGAGGCTGTTGAAGTGATGCTTGCTACTGGAGTCGGGGTAGCGGTTTGGGGGTTAATGTCAGTGGTTTGTGTTGTGCAAGCGCTCAACACAAAGCTAAAACAGCACAAGATCAAGAAAGCTTTGCTTGTTATCATAGCTGTATAAGAGATGGTATTTTTAACATACCGGCCTGGTAAAGTCAAGCAAAAGCCAATAATGTAAAGTGGAAGGCGTTCTCAATTTTGGATTTTGTGCTACAATTTTTTTACGTTTGCCGACTTTTTTGTGAAGGGAGCTTCTCGGATGACATATTTCAATTGGGATGCAAGTTATAGCGTCAACGTCGAAGCCATTGACCAGCAGCATCAGCGGCTTGTTGAGATTATCAACGAGCTGTATGATGCTATGAAATCGGGGCAAGCCAAACAAAAATTGAGTGGAATTTTAGATTCTCTGGTTGAATATACACAGGTGCATTTCACTTCTGAAGAAAAGCTGTTGGAGACACATGATTATCCGGAGTTATGGCGTCATCGCAAAGAGCACAATGACCTGGTCAAGCAGGTGCTTGACTTCAAACAGAAATATGACCAGGGCGCGGTTGCCCTATCGGTTGAGATGGGCGCTTTTCTCAAGGATTGGCTGGTCAACCACATTTTGAAGGTGGACAAGCGCTATTCTGTTTATCTCAACCAGAAAGGGGTCCGGTAGCAGGCTGTTTGATTGTGGTGTTGTTTTGATTGGCATTAAAGGAGGTTTGGAATGGCTTATTTGGATTGGAATGAGAGCTATAGTGTTAACATCAAGGAGTTCGACCAGCAGCACAAGAAGCTGGTTTCGCTGCTCAACGAGTTGTTTGAGGCGATGAAAGCGGGTTCTGCCAAGCAGATTTTGGGGGTCATTTTGAATTCACTGATTGACTATACGGAGAAACATTTTGCGGCTGAGGAAGCCTTGATGGAAAAATATGATTTTCCGGAGTTGTGGCGGCACCGCAACGAACATATTCATCTTACCAAACAGGTGCTGGCGTTCAAGGACAAATATGAGCGGGGTGAGGTGTCTCTTTCGGTTGAGATGAGCGGCTTCCTCAAAGCCTGGTTGACAGATCACATCCTGAAAACGGACAAACGCTATACCGAATTTCTGAATAAAAATGGAGTTTATTGACGATTGCTTCGTTCGGGTAATGTGTTGCTATCAAGCGCCCATCTAAGTTCTATGGTTCCAATTGCGTAGTAAGGGGGGGATTTCGCTTAATGTCTTCACAGTAGCGTCAGGAAAAATGACGCTGCGCTGCTCGTTGTTTTCAGGGGTGCTGGCGCGGCGTGTGATCCAGATACTGCTAATGCCAGCATTGAGCGCGCCGAGGATATCTGCTCCCAGCGTATCTCCAACCATGACAACGCGCTGAGGGCTGGCGCGCCAGTAGAGCAGAGCTAGCTCAAAAATGCGGGGATGCGGCTTGCGAATGCCCACTTCGGCAGAGATCAAGACCAGCTCCAGGTATGGTCGCAGCCCGGCTTTGTCCACCAGGCGGTGCACGTCCTGCGCATCAGCCGCATTGGATATTAGCGTGATGTGGTATCCTTCGTTTTGCAGGCGGGCAAGGGTTGGTACGGCGTCTTGCTCGGCATACCAGTGGTTTTCTGTGACAGCATACATCTCGTTGAGCGCCTGGCGGAGATGACGGGGGTCAATCTGGCGATAGCCGTACCCTCTGAGCAGCGAATGCAGCACGTATTCTGTTGTATCTTCGATAAAATCTGCCTCGCGCTCGCGATAGTACAACCGCAGTCTTTCCCCAAATTCTCTGACAAAGGTGTTTTCCTCAATTGGGTAGCCAAGTTTTTGAAGACAGCGTGCCAGAGAGCAGCTTGCTTCTCGGGTTACCTCTGCAAGTTGACCGTCAAAGAAAATGAGTGTATCACCGAGGTCAAAGAAGACGTGGTCAAAGAAGCGCTCAGTCAAAGGCGGTCAATATCCTCTTTGGGGGTCAAATCGGTTGAGCAGTTCTTTGCCGTCAAGGTAACGGCGCAGGTTTTCGGCAAACAGCTGCATGGTGCGCGCATCATACGAGGGGGTCGAATCTGAGATATGAGGGGTAATGAGCACGTTGGGTAATTTCCACAGGGGGTTGCCGGGTGGCAGAGGCTCCTCGGCGAACACGTCCAGTGCTGCGCCAGCCAGTTTGCCGTCTTGCAGGGCTTTGATGAGAGCATTTTGATCGATTGTGCCGCCGCGCCCCACATTGATCAAATACGCCCCCGATTTCATGGCTGCCAGTTCTTCGGCTCCGATTCGGTTACGGGTTGCAGGGGTATATGGCAAGGTGTTGACAACAAAATCGCACTCCTTGAGCATGGAACACAACGCTTCGATGGGATACAGACGATGAAACAGGTCGCCGCGCGGGTCGCCAAGCCCTTCGGGGGTGTATCCTGTATCTTCAGGGTGCATCGCGTCGCGTTTGGCAGCCAGGATTTTTGCCCCAAAAGGCTGCAACAGGCGGGCGACTTCTCTGGCAATACTGCCATACCCCACCAGCCCAATGGTGCTGTTGCGCAGTTCACATGCCATGAAGCGTTCCCAGCGGTCGGAAGGCCATTCGGCCCTGCGCTGGTTTTCAACAAGCTGTGGCATCTTGTGCCCAAGAGCAAGCAGCATCATGACCACATACTCTGCCAGAGGACCTGCGTTTGACCCACTCACTGTGGTCAGTATCAGGTCTGGCATTTTGATGATGGGGGAGTTTAGGACAAATTCAATGCCTGCTAGATGAAACTGTATCCAGCGCAGCGATGGCACCATCCCGGGTTCGGGCAGGAGACGCCCCGTATAAAGAATTTCGGCGCTGTTCCAAAGTTTTTCGGCAATATCTTTGGCTGTTTTTGCCGGGGCAACAGTGATATGCAGGCGCGGCGATACCTGGCGGAGAGTGTCCAGCAGACTCTCTTCAACAGGGAGGGTAATTAAGATTTCGATGGGGGAAGTTTCCATTGCTCTACTCAATACTTTCTATAAATATATCTTTTGCGGGTCAAGCTCACGGAGGATATGTAATTCTGTTTCGCTTGGCGGGGCGGTGACGGTGAGATGCTCTGAAACCTTCAGTTGCCAGCCCGTATTGGCAATGACCTTTTCAACAGTTATGCCTGGGTGCAACGCGCTGAGAATCAGCTCGCCGTTTTGGTCAGGGGTTAACAATCCCATGTCGGTAACGACAGCCTGGGGACCCTTCCCAATGACACCGCTTTCAGCACGCTGGTTGCCGCCGTTCAGGAAACCAGCAGATGTGCAGAAGTCCACCTTTTCGGGGAAACGGCGTTTTTGATGTGGAGTGATCACGTAGAAGCGTTTTGCCCAACCGGCGATTTCCATAGATCCTCCAGACCCGGGAAGACGGGTTTTGGGATGGTGATACTCACCGATGACAGTGGCGTTGATGTTTCCATAGCGGTCAATTTGCGCACCGCCGAGAAAACCCACATCCACATTGCCGCGCTGCAGGTAGAGGGAGAACAGGTCATACATGCTGCATACAAGTGCAGCTCCGCTGACCAGTGTAGGGTCACCGATTGAAAGCGGCAGACGAGAGGGGCGTGATCCAACTACCCCAGCCTCGTAAATCATAATCAGCCCCGGCGCATGGGTGCGCTGCGCCAGGTTACATGCCAGGTTTGGTAAACCAACGCCTACCAGAACGGTCTCCCCGTTGGAAAGAAGACGGGAAGCGTTAACAGTCATCAGTTCTGAGGCTGTGTATTCCATAGTCTAGTAATCTCCATAGTCCACCGGGATGCTTGGGCGCGGAGAGACCCTCAATCGTGCGTGTGTCTCATCGCCCAATTTATTCCAATATTGGTTGCGGTCAACAACGCCATATACCCATTCTTCGAGGTATTTTTGTACCCCTTCTTGTGTCTCACTAATCTTATCCCAGGTGAGATAGAACTCGTTATCGCGGTCGTAATACCCTTGTGTGTAGGAAGGGTGGGCGCAGTAGGGCACGTGACACACTGTTGTTACGATGAAGTCGGGGATGATTGTACGGTTGGGGTCAGATCGGATGACCTCTTCTGTGACGATCTCTTCGGCAGTGATAATGACCCGCCTGGCGGCAAAAGCGGCTTCTTTTTGTTCACCCAGGATACCCCAGATTTGTGCGTTGCCGTTGGCGTCTGCGCGCTGAACGTGGACGATTGCTACATCCGGGTTGAGCGGCGGCAGGACGATGACCTCTCTGTTCGTGTACGGGTCGGTAACGCGACGGTAAGACGGGTTGGCGTGCTCCAGATCGCAGGCGGCGGTCTGGTTCATAGGGATAAAGGGCAATCCACTGGCACCTGCCTGAAGACGCGAGATCATACCAAAGTGTGAATATTCTTCCCATTCCAGCCTGCCAGCTTCCAGCTCAGCGCGCAGGACACGCAGCGAACCCACCCCTGGATTACCCATGTAGGAGAAGATAATTTTGCGCGCACACCCAGCGGCAACCATCTGGTCATAGATCAGGTCGGGGGTGGCGCGGGCGAGGATAAGATTGCGGCGTTGCTGGCGGATGATCTCATGCCCGGCGGCAAAAGGTATCAGATGTGTAAATCCGGCGCAGTAAATCAGGTCGCCATCATGAACATGGTCACGGATTGCCTCAGATAAAGAACAAAGTTTGCTCATTGTTTTCTTCCCCAAGTCGTTATCAAAAGCCTGTGGGGTTTCTCTTGTGTTTGCCTGCGAAAGCCCAAAGCCTACAGTCTGCGCACGCGGTTTTGGATTTGCTCGTGCATGTACAGTTGCAGGTAGTGATATCCTCCGGCGTTTTTGCCACTGCCTCCGGATGCTTTCCATCCGCCGAAGGGCTGATAACCGGGCCAAGCCCCGGTTGTGGCGCCCAGTGGGCGGTTGGCATAGCCAACGCCGGCCTCAATCTGGTCAAAGAAAATCTCGGTCTCTTCGGGGGAGCCATAGAATCCAGCGGTGAGACCATACTTTACGCTGTTCGCCAGGCTCAGCCCCTCTTGCAGACTGTCAATTTTTGCCAGGGTAACGATAGGAAGGAACATCTCGGTTTGCCAGAGGGGGTGCTGCAACGGAAGGTCTGCCACAATGGTCGGGCGCACAAAATAACCGTGGGCATGCTGTTCGCTGCTGAGTATTTTGCCGCCGGTGAGGAGACGCCCGTGCTGGTTCAATTCCTCGCAATAATTTTGGTAGTCTCGGTAAGCTTTTTCGTTGATGACGGGTCCCATGTACGTTTCGCGCTCGACGGGGTCTCCTATCACCAGTTTTTCTGTCATTGCGACCAGCCGCTCCACCAATGTATCATATACGGGTTTCTCGATGAAGACGCGTGAACAAGCGGAGCATTTTTGCCCCTGCAAACCAAAACAGGAGCGCATGATGCCAATAACCGCGTCCTCAATGACAGCATTTTTTGTTACGATGGCGGCGTTTTTGCCGCCCATTTCCAGGATAAGAGGGCGTATGTATAAACCATTGGCAAATGTTTTGTAGATGCGCATACCCACATCGTACGACCCTGTGAAGGTCAAGCCGTCCACATCCGGGCTTTCAATAAGGGCTTGTCCAATGGTATTTCCTGGCCCGGTGACATAATTGAAGACACCGTCAGGAATGCCAGCATCGCGCAGGCATTCTGCCAGTATGCGGGGTATCCATGGCGTTTCTGATGAGGGTTTGAAAACGACGGTATTTCCAGCAACCAGTGCTGCTCCAGCGGGTCCGCCAGTCAGCGCGGCTGGATAGTTAAATGGGCTGATGATAACCCACACGCCATAGGGGCGCAGCACAGAGACATTGGTGGATTCCAGGTTGCGCAGCGGGTCGCGCCCCATTTGAATGACAAAACCGTTATTTTCCTCCATGCGGTCGCATGCGTAGCGGATCAACTCGGCGGTCTCGACCACATCTCCTAGCGATTCCATACGGTTTTTGCCGACTTCCATGGCTTTGACCACGCTCATCTCAAATTGACGCTGGCAGATGAGGTCGGCTGCTTTGCGCAGCAATTCGACACGCTTTTGCCAGGGCGTGCGACTCCACGAGGGGAAGGCTTTTTTAGCGGCTGTCAGCGCGGCGTGGGCATCCTGGGCGTCGCCTTTTTGAAAGATACCCAGCACGACCCGCGTGTCGGCAGGGTTGCGGTCTTCAAATTTTTCGGCGGTGAAGTGGTCTTTTCCATCAATCAGCATCCCATATTCTTTCCCAAGCTGTGTCTTGACGCTTTCCGTTGCCTGCGAAAAGCGACTGTGCAATTCCTCTGGAGGGTCAAACATGGTTCCGTACGTTAACTTGAAGCCAGCGCTATCAGTCATCGGATTGCCTCCTCAACCATGTGCCGAGTCGGATCAACCTGTCTTTTTTTGCTCGATCTTTGCCCAGCTGTCCCGCAGTTCAACGGTGCGGTTAAAAACCAGCCTGTTGTCTGTTGTATCCAGGTCAACGCAAAAATACCCCTGGCGTTCAAATTGGAAACGCTGACCGGGTTTTGCTTTTGCCAGGCAGGGTTCAACTTTGCATCCGGTCAGCACCTTCAACGAGTTGGGGTTAAGATAATCCAGGAACGTTTTGCCTTCCTCGGCGCTGTCAGGGTCGGGGTGATTAAACAGGCGGTCATAGAGACGCACTTCGGCGTCTGTGGCATGTGCTGCCGAAACCCAGTGCAGTGTCCCCTGCACCTTGCGTCCATCAGGAGCATATCCCCCGCGCGTTTCGGGGTCATAAGTGCAATGGAGCTCCACGATATTGCCCTGTGGGTCCTTGACCACATCAACACACTTGATGAAGTATCCATAGCGCAGGCGAACTTCTTTGCCTGGCGCAAGGCGGAAGTATTTGGGCGGAGGTATTTCGCGGAAGTCATCCTGCTCAATGTAGATTTCACGTGAGAAAGGCACCAGACGTGTGCCGAAGCTTGCATCTTCGGGGTTATTGAGCGCTTCAAGCTGCTCCTCTTTTTCTTCTGGGTAGTTATCAATGATGACTTTTAGCGGATTGAGGACAGCCATAACGCGCGGGGCAGTTTTGTTGAGATGATCGCGTACACAATGTTCCAGCAAAGCTACATCTACGATGCTCTCGTTTTTGGCAACGCCGACGCGCTCGATGAAATCTCGGATGGCTTCCGGCGGATAACCTCTGCGTCGCATACCGCATAATGTGGGCATACGCGGGTCATCCCAACCGCTGACATATCCCCCTTCCACAAGCTGTTTCAGATAGCGCTTGCTGAGGATCGTATAGGTCAGGTTGAGCCGTGCAAATTCAATTTGCCGCGGATGATAAATTTCAAGTGCATCGAGAAACCAGTCGTAAAGAGGACGGTGAATCTCATAGGCAATATCACACAGAGAGTGCGTGATTCCTTCAATCGAGTCCGATTGACCATGTGCATAGTCGTACATGGGGTAAATGCACCACTTGTTGCCTGTGCGGTGATGCTCGCTGTGCAAAATGCGATACATGACCGGGTCACGCAGATTGATGTTGCTCGAAGACATATCAATTTTGGCGCGCAAAACGCGCGCCCCATCCGGAAACTCGCCAGCGCGCATACGCTGGAAAAGGTCGAGGTTTTCCTCCACCGAGCGGTTGCGGTAAGGGCTTTCTTTACCCGGCTCGGTCAGTGTCCCCCGATACTCACGCACTTCCTCGGGGCTGAGATCATCCACATACGCTTTGCCCTTTTTGATCAGTTCAATTGCCCACTGGTAAAGCTGTTCGAAATAATCTGAAGCGTAATATTCGCGTTCTTCCCAGTCAAATCCCAGCCAGTGAATATCTTCTTTGATGGCTTCTACATACTCGATGTCTTCTTTTACCGGGTTGGTATCGTCAAAGCGCAGGTTGCATTTGCCGCCGAAAGCCTCAGCCAGCCCAAAATCAATGCAGATAGCTTTGGCGTGTCCAATGTGCAGGTAGCCGTTTGGTTCGGGTGGAAAACGGGTGTGAACGCGGTCGTAGCGTCCGGTTCTGAGGTCTTCCTCGATAGCCTCACGGATGAAATTGCTGGGAACAGATGTTTCACTCATCGTATCTCCTGCAAACCTTTAGAGAGTTCTTTTTGGTGTATCTATTCTTATATTATACCCGTGAGTAATCGCTCTTAGAGGGGTAATTCGTGCGCATTGGGGTCATACGATTCTCTCATGAGGTAATGGTATGTAATAGGAAGAAAAATATGACCTGATGCACATCACTTTTTGTCTGTAGGCGGGTTAAATAAGCAATGGAAATGATCTGGAAAGTTGTCCAATATCAAAATCTGAGGTTATACTAATGAATATCCTGCTCGTTTATCCCGAATTTCCGGATACATTCTGGAGTTTTAAACACGCGCTGCGTTTTGTGGGCAAGAAAGCCTCTTCGCCCCCGTTGGGGCTGGTTACAGTGGCGGCTATGTTGCCAAAGGGCTGGCAGACGCGGCTGGTGGATCTTAATGTCAAGAGCTTGCACAAAAGAGACTTGGAGTGGGCAGACTATGTTTTTGTCAGTGCGATGACGGTTCAGCGGCAGTCGGCTTATGATGTCATCGCACGCAGCAAGGCTGCGGGGGTAAAGGTGGTAGCTGGAGGACCTTTATTTACACAGGAATATGAGAAGTTTCCTGATGTAGATCACTTTGTTTTAAACGAAGCCGAACTGACATTACCGGCTTTCCTGAAAGACCTCGAAGAGGGCTGCCCGCAGCATGTGTATTGCTCATCTGAGTACGCTGATTTGCGCCAAACTCCTGTGCCTCTATGGGAGCTGGTTGACATGAAAGCCTATGACTCGCTGAGCATCCAGTTCACGCGCGGCTGCCCATTCAACTGTGATTTTTGTAACGTCACCGCTTTGCTGGGGCATCGGGTGCGCACCAAGTCAGCCGAGCAGCTGATTGCCGAACTGGATAAAATGTATGCGCTTGGCTGGCGGCGTAATGTCTTCTTTGTAGATGATAATTTTATCGGGAACAAACGTCTGCTAAAAGAAGAAATTCTACCGGCGTTGATTGCGTGGCGCAAGGATAAGATTGGCTTTGATTTCATCACCGAAGCCTCTATTAACCTTGCTGACGATGAGGAATTGATGGAAATGATGACGCGGGCGGGGTTTAAGTCGGTGTTTGTGGGAATTGAGACCCCTGACGAGAACAGTCTAGCGGAAGCGCATAAGAATCAGAATAAGGGACGTAATTTGATTGAGAGCGTCAAGCGTCTCCAGCGCGCCGGGCTGCAGGTAATGGGCGGATTTATCGTTGGTTTTGACAGCGATACCCCATCCATATTCCAACGACAGATTGAATTTATCCAGAAAAGCGGCATCGTAACCGCAATGGTGGGGCTGCTTCAAGCACCGTATGGCACCAAACTCTATCAGCGCATGCAAAGCGAAAATCGTTTGGCAAGCGACCCGTCTGGGGATAATGTGGATGGGAAAACGAATATCATTCCTAAGATGGAGCTGGACCTGCTCAAGAGAGGGTACAAAGAAATTTTGTCGCAGATTTATTCGCCGCGTTTATATTATCAGCGTGTCAAGACCTTCTTATCGGAGTACCGCCCTGTTAAACAAACAGTGCATATTGAAATTGCAGAAATCATGGCGCTGTTACGCAGCATGTATCATTTGGGACTTAAGGGGAAAGAGCGGCTCGAATACTGGCGGCTCTTCTTCTGGTCATTATTTAAGTGCCCAGAAAAGTTTCCGCTTGCCATCACTTTTGCGGTTTATGGATATCATTTCCGTATGGTCAACGAGCTGCACGTGCAATAAAGGATGGCGCTATCGGGCAAAACGGCTTTTATCTCCTCTGTTGGCTGTACTGTTTCTTTAGTGATATTTCGGTGTAATCCACCGCCTCAGCCACTGTGATGGTGAAGATTCCCGCTTTGCCCTCGTTGAAGGCTTGCTGCCAAATTTTGTATCCTTCAACAAAATTTGTTGGCAGAGGGACATTTTCCTCTGCCAGGTCAGTTACACTGCGCTCCAGCGCCTCGTGTGAGAAGGGCAAGTGCGGGATGACCGTAACGATGCCCTTCGCGCTAAAGGGGTTTTCTACTTTCACTCCCTCGACACTGACGTGCAGAATGTATCCGTGGTCTGGGTGACGTTCAATTTTTACAATGGTAAAGGTGGATCCCTCTTCTTTGGGGCGTGTCTTGTAATGCCAACGCTGACCAACCTTAAAAGTGATAACCATAAAGCTACCTCATTAAACGTTAATTATATATGATTTTGACCAGATGTGGAATTATAATAGGGCAAATTTGGACATAGAGGCAAAGAAATGAAGATACTGGTGATGAAGTTTGGTGGGACGTCTGTAGGCAATGCCGAGGCACTGCGTCAGTCTGCTACAATCGTAAAGAAATATTTGCCACAATGGGATCGCGTTGTAGTTGTGGTCTCTGCCATGAGCGGTGTTACTGATATGCTGTTGAAAAGCGCCCAATCTGCCGCTTCTGGAGATGAACGAACGTATCAGGAGACAATTGCCGAGCTCCGCTCGCGGCAGGCTGGGGAGATCGCTGCTCTATTTTACAAGAGCAGCCGTCATGCGCAGTTACAGGCCACCATAGATAAGTATATCGAAGACCTGAACGCTTTTTGCCACAGCGTTTATATTATCGGCGAGGTAACGCCGCGTGGTTTGGATATGATTGCTTCGCTGGGAGAACGGATGAACGCGCGCATTTTTGCTGCCTTGCTCAATGAATACGAAGTCAAGAGCAGCGCAGTGGATGCTACCGAGCTGATCGTTACAGATAACACCTTCCAGGATGCGGTGCCACTGATGGCTGAAACTCGCGAGAAAGTCAAAAAGAATCTTGGACCTTTACTGGAGAAGGGAGTAACCCCAGTGGTTACCGGTTTTATTGGGGCGACCCGCGAGGGGATTACGACGACCCTTGGGCGCGGGGGAAGCGATTATACAGCTTCGATTTTGGGCGACTGCCTGGATGCGGCAGAGGTGTGGACATGGACAGATGTGGATGGGGTCATGACCGCTGACCCGCGCGTTGTCCCTGACGCGCTTGTCATCCCGGAATTGTCTTTCAACGAGGTGGGAGAACTGGCGTATTTTGGCGCAAAGGTGCTTCATCCTAAAACCATTCGCCCGATCATTGAACGTTCTATCCCATTGTGGGTCAAGAACACTTTCAATCCGGATTTTCCTGGCACGCGCATCAGCCAGGAGCGCGCTTCGGTACCTGGCAAGGTAACTGCTGTAACCACCATTAAGCAGCTGAGCCTTGTCACAGTAGAAGGGCGTGGGATGCTGGGGGTGCCGGGCATCGCTGCCCGTACGTTTGCCGCGGTTGCCCGTGCAGGCGCCAGTGTGCTGATGATTTCGCAGGCTTCGTCGGAACAGTCTATCTGTTTTCTTATTCCTATGCAGGCAGTAGGGCGGGTGATCCAGTCTCTGGAGCAGGAGATGGCGCTTGAACTCAGCCGTTGCGATATTGACCGCATCTGGGCGCAGAATGATGTGGTGATTGTCACTGTGATTGGCGCTGGTTTGCGCCAAACGCCTGGTGTCTCGGCGCTGGTTTTTGGCGCTTTGGGCAAAGCGGGGATTAATGTCATTGCCATTGCACAGGGGTCTTCGGAATACAGCATTTCGCTGGTGGTGGAATCTGGTAATGCGGATGAAGCCGTGCGGCAGATACACCGTGAAGCTATCCTCAATGGCAGTTAGTGCATTGGAAACACAGAAGTTCTGTTTGGGATATAAAGAAGATGAACTATAACAGCTGGTACGCGTGTATTCGCGGTTGCGGCCGCAGGTATTCTATCTACGACGTGATTTATCGTTGCGAGGATTGCGGCGGTTTATTGGATGTGGAGCATGACCTTGCAGCGCTTAAGCAGGTGAGTGCTGAGGAATGGAAAAAACTCTTTGATCAGCGTGTTCGCAGCAATGCCTGGCCGTATGGCAGCGGTGTTTGGGGAAAAAAAGAATGGGTTTGCCCGCAGGTGGACAACGAGCAAATCGTATCCATGTACGAGGGGCATACAAACTGCTTCCGTGCCGATCGTCTCGGAAGGGAGATTGGGCTTCCCGATTTGTGGGTCAAGCTGTGCGGCAACAGTCATACCGGTTCTTTCAAAGACCTGGGAATGACGGTGCTGGTGTCGGTTGTACGTCAGATGATCCGTGATGGCAAACCGATCAAAGCTGTTGCCTGCGCTTCGACAGGCGATACATCTGCCGCGTTGGCAGCGTACGCTGCTGCGGCGGGCGTCCCGGCGGTGATTTTGCTACCGCGCGGCAAAGTCTCCACCGAACAGTTGATCCAGCCTATCGCCAATGGGGCAAAAGTGCTTTCGCTGGATACTGATTTTGATGGCTGTATGCGTATTGTCCAGGAGCTGACCAAAGATCCCACAATTTATCTGGCAAATTCAATGAACTCGCTGCGCATGGAAGGGCAGAAAACGGTGGGCATTGAAATTGTTCAGCAGTTTGACTGGGAAGCGCCTGACTGGATTATCTTGCCCGCGGGCAATCTGGGCAACGTCAGTGCGCTCGGCAAAGGGTTGCTGCTGGCTAAGGAACTGGGAGTCATTGATAAACTGCCGCGCATTGCCTGTGCACAGTCGCAGAACGCCAACCCGCTTTACCGCAGTTTTCTCAAGGGATTTAAAGAATATGAGCCTGTCAAAGCGCAGAAGACATTTGCCAGCGCCATCCAGATTGGCGATCCGGTGAGTTACGAGCGTGCTGTGAAAACGCTGAAAGCCTTTGATGGGGTGGTTGAGCAGGCAGGTGAGGATGAACTGGCAAATGCTGTTGCCCGTGCCGACCGCACTGGGCTTTATACTTGCCCGCATACCGGCGTGGCGCTGGCTGCCCTCTTCAAGCTCCTTGCTCGCGGGGTCATCAAGAGTAACGAGCGTGTGGTGGTGATTTCCACCGCACATGGACTCAAGTTTTCAGGCTTTAAGGTGGAATATCATAGCAACAAACTACAGGATATTGTCACACTGTATGCTAACCCGCCTCTCGAATTGCCAGCCGATTATGCAGTTGTGCGCAAAGCCATTGATCAGTTTGGATTGCAATAGGACGTTCACATTGCCAACTGGGGCTTGCTGACGCTTACGTTTGGTGTCATTTTGCATAGCTTAAGGCTTCAGCCTTCGTGGGTTGTAATTCCCTTGACAATGTTCATATTTCGGCGATAATAAGGCAATCTGTTGTGAAAATATAACAGCTGAGAAAGAGGAAAGTAGACTGGTGAAAGCCAACAGGGAGACGGCAGCGTGACTGGAACTGCCGCCGGGTGGAAACCAGTTGAAGTTCCCTCCCGAGCTGCTCGGGTGAACGCTTTGGACACCAAGCCAGTAGTTTGAGCCGCATGCGCAGCGTTACAGGCGCAGCCAATTGCTGTTTAGCTGTTGGGTTGAGTGGGCTGCCTGGTCAGCCAATAAGGGTGGTACCGCGGTACTCCTCCCGTCCCTTACTGGATGGGAGTTTTTACTTTCAGGAGGTATGATGGCACAGTACGAAGAACTTTTGCAAAAGCTGGAGGAAATTCAAAGCAACGCGCTGAATTCTCTGGAAAAGGTCGAAACCGAGACGGATTTGCAGACCTGGCGGACAGCCCATTTGGGGCGCAATGCTGCGGTAATGCAAATCTTCACCCAGCTTGGGCAGGTATCCAAAGAGCAGCGCCCATTGCTGGGGCAGCGGGCGAACCAGGTCAAACTCGCCCTGGAGACCGCTTTTGAAGAACGCGAGGAGACGCTCAAGAAAATCGCCTTGCAGGAGACATTGGTGCGCGATCGGCTGGATGTGACCTTGCCAGGGCGGCGCCCGATCCGTGGACGGTTGCACCCTGCCACCCAGACGCTGCGGCGCATCTTTGCCATTTTTGCCGAGATGGGGTTTCAGATTTACCGTTCGCGGGATGTGGAAACTGATGAATATAATTTTGAACTGCTCAATATCCCCGCATATCATCCGGCACGCGACATGTGGGACACCTTTTTCACTACCACGCCGGGTGTCTTGCTGCGCACACATACCTCACCCGGGCAGATTCACATCATGCGCGAGAATGCTCCTAACCCGGTACGTGTCATTTTGCCGGGCATGTGTTACCGTTATGAGCAGATCAGCGCTCGCTCGGAGATTCAGTTTAATCAGGTGGAACTGCTGGTGGTAGGGCGGAATATCACCTTTGGCGATTTCAAGGGCACGCTGACCGACTTTGCACGGCGTATGTTTGGCGGACATGCCCGCACACGCCTGCGCCCTTCGTATTTTCCCTTCACCGAACCCAGCGCCGAGATGGACGTAGAGTGTTTTGTGTGTGGAGGTAAGGGCTGCAGTGTGTGCAAAGGCTGCGGCTGGCTGGAGATTATGGGGTGTGGGATGGTTCACCCGGTGGTTTTGCAAAACGGCGGCTATGACCCCAACGAATTTTCCGGTTTTGCTGCTGGCATGGGCCCCGAGCGGATAACAATGTTGCTTCATTGTGTGGATGATATCCGCTATTTCTGGGGTAATGACGTGCGGTTTTTGGAGCAATTCTAGTGAAGAGATGTGATTTAAAAATCGGCTAGAGGCAGATTATGAAAATAGTTTTATCCTGGTTACGCGATTTTGTTGATATTGACATGCCGCTCGATCAGCTGGCGCGCCTGCTGACGATGGCAGGGTTGGAGGTAGAAGAGGTGCGGCTGGTGGGCTTGCCGATGCCGCCAATGGAAAAGCATGAGTTTAAATTCACCGGGCTCTCGTGGGATGCGGACAAGATTGTGGTGGCGCAGATCAACGAGGTCATGTCGCATCCTAACGCAGACCGGCTGGTGCTGTGTAAGCTGTGGGATGGGCAGCAGGAGCATATTGTGCTTACTGGCGCGCCCAACCTTTTCCCATATAAAGGGCAGGGGTCTTTGTCTGCCCCGCTCAAAGTTGCGTATGCAAAAGAGGGGGCGCGTATCTATGATGGGCATCAGTCCGGGCAGGTGCTGACCACGCTCAAGCGCGCCAAGATACGTGGGGTTGAGTCCTACTCGATGGTTTGTTCTGAAAAAGAGCTGGGGATCTCGGATGAGCATGAAGGGGTTATCATCCTTGATGATGACGCCCCTACGGGCATGCCGCTGGTAGAGTATATGGGGGATGCAGTTTTTGAGATTTCTATTCTGCCAAACATGATTCGCAATGCCTGTCATCTGGGGGTGGCGCGGGAAATTGCTGCGTTGACAGGCAAACCGTTGCGTATGCCAGTCTCTAAGATGCCTGCGGATGGTCCAAGCATTGAGGATCAGGTCAGGATAGAGATTACAGACCCTTCGCTGAATCCACGTTTTGTTTTTGGTTTGATACGCGGCGTTCGCTCGCAACCCAGTCCCTATTGGGTGCAGCGCCGGTTGCGTTTGGCAGGGATGCGCCCAATTAACAGCACTGTGGATGCCACCAATTATGTGATGTTAGAAATCAACCAACCATTGCACGCTTTTGATTATGATGTGCTGGTACAACGTGCTGGCGGGAAGCCCCCAACAGTGATTACCCGTCCCGCTTACCCCGGCGAGAAGCTCACCACCCTGGATAATGTTGAGCGCACTCTGGACCCCTTCACGATTATGGTGACGGACACAGCCGGGGCGCTTTCACTGGCGGGTGTGATGGGCGGACTGGAAAGCGAAATTACTGAGAACACACAGAATGTGCTTCTGGAAGGAGCAACCTGGAACTTTGTCAATATCCGGCGCACGGTGGCAGCCCAGCGTCTGCCATCCGAAGCGGCATATCGCTTCTCACGTGGAATACACCCTGCCCTTGCCATGCAGGGGGTGCAGCTTTGCTTGGATCGGATGGCGCAGTGGAGCGGGGGACAAATTGCCAGCGGGTTTGTGGATGCTTATCCTGAGCCGCTGGTTGACCCGCGGGTGGTGATTACCACAGAGGATGTGCAACGAAGTCTGGGGATTCATTTATCTGCCGAGCAGGTTGCTGATTTGTTATCGCGATTAGAGTTTACCTGTCAGGTGGAAGGCGAGCGTATCACTGTGCAGACGCCTCCCCATCGCCTGGATATTGGACAGGGGGTAGTTGGTGTGGCTGACTTGATCGAGGAGATAGCCCGCATTTACGGCTATGACAATATCCCTGCCAGCCGCCTTGCTGATACGTTGCCTGAGCAAAAGGGTAACCCGTCTCTCGAAATGGAAGAGAAGATCAAGGACATCCTCGTCGGTCTGGGGTTGCAGGAGGTGATCACCTACCGCCTGACCTCGCCGGAACGCGAAGCCCGGCTGCTGCCTCCGGGGCTTTCGTTGGGGGATGTGTCTTACTATGTCCGTTTACAGAATCCGATTGCGGCTGACCGCTGTGTGATGCGCCGTAGTCTTTTGTCTTCTGTCCTGGAAGTTCTTGAACATAATATTCGCCTGAGGGATCATCTGGCGTTCTTTGAGATAGGGCCTGTTTATATCCCCCAACAAGACGAACTTTTGCCGGATGAAAAGCCGCAACTGGTGATTGTGCTCAGCGGATGCCGTGATTTGCCTTCCTGGGATCAACCCGAAGTGCAAATGATGGATTTTTATGATCTCAAAGGCATCATTGAGTCGCTTTTAGGTGGATTATGCGTTCAGGATGTGAAGTATGAACCAAGCGATGACCCGGTGTTTCATCCTGGAAAGTGCGCTCGCATATTGGTGGGGGATGCTGATATTGGAGTCTTTGGCGAACTGCATCCGCTGATCATGGAACGGTTTGATTTTGAAAGCGCAGGGAGCCCGGTTTTGGCGGCGGAGATTGACTTTGATGCCTTGTTGTATGCAATTCCTTCGCGGCGAGAAATCAAACCGGTGCCTTTGTTCCCCCCAGTATTGGAAGATATTGCTGTGGTTGTTGATGAAGATATCTCCTCTGACAGGGTGATGGCAGTGATTGTCGAGACGGGCGGTGCTTTGCTGACGGATGTCCGTCTGTTTGATGTGTATCGGGGTGAGCAGGTTGGTCAAGGGAAAAAGAGCCTGGCGTATAAATTGACCTACCAGGCACCCGACCGTACCCTGACAGATGCAGAAGCCACACGTATCCGTCAGCGCATCATTGATGCCTTAGGTGAACAGCTAGATGCGCAATTGCGAGGCTAACAGTGATCATTTGTGGGGTCGGTGATGTAGGCTATAATGACTACCATTGCTGCGGCTTTTTGCGTCAAAAATTTGACATGCGTATAACTGTATGCTATAATAGCTTTGTGTACGCCGTAAGGCGTCAACTGTCCCTTTCTAAATTGTTTATGGAGCAGGAAGCGACGGCAAAGATGTAACCGAGTTTTGGTAATCATACGAAAAAGTCTTCTATCTCGGCTGCATCTATTACGCAGCCGAGATTTTTTGCTATATGCTTGTTGCTCAATCCTCTCGATAGAAGGGAGGTGAAAAGGTATGACTTGTGTAGTACTTCGGAATAATGAATCTCAAGATCAGTTGCTCAAACGGTTTCGCAAGAAAATCGTCAAAAGCGGCGTCTTAAGTACGGTGCGTCGCAAGCGCTGGTTTATCTCCAAAAGCGAGCTGCGACGGGTGGAGAAGAAAAAAGCGATCCGCCGCATCAAGCGCCGTCAGACCGGTAGACTAGAGTAATCCGTGCCCTGAAGGTCTCTGGAGGAGAAGATGGCGAAGGAAGAAGAAAAAATTCAAGTAGAAGGCACCATCGTTGAAGCCCTGCCGGGAACCCAGTTCCGTGTGCGGCTGGAGAATGGGCATGAGGTGCTGGCTTATTTGTCGGGAAGGATGCGCAAGTACTATATCCGCATTCTATTGGGTGACCATGTGCGTGTTGAGATGTCGCCCTATGACCTGACACGCGGCAGGATTGTCTATCGTCAGAAGAAATTTGGCGGACCCGCTGATGAGTAGTAGTAGCAGATGACGCCGAAAATGTTATGATTTTTTTGAAGGACAACGACCCCCGCAATAGCGGGGGCGTTTGTTTTTCAACGTCTTTATTTGCTGACTTGCAGATTCATCGCTTCAATGGCTTTAATTTGTGCCTGACGTGCCAGGTCGGTTGCCGCTGCCAAGATGCGCAGTGCTTCTTCCGGGTTGTGGAACCCCATACTGTTCTCAGCGGCGACAAAATCCCAACGAACTTGGGCGGCACGATGCAGTTTGCGGGCTTCTTCCAGCTTTGCTTTGTCCACGCTGGCATACGACGCCGCCTGTGAGATGGCTTGGATTGCCGCGACCAGGGCGTCCTCGGTGGCTAGCAGGGTGGTGTGTACCGAGTCTTGAATGATTTTTACCCGCTCAACAACATAGTTTACATCAGTATGGCATGTCCCACAGGATTGTGCTGGCGAAAACAGCGGGCTTTTTACGTCGTGGGAGGAAAACTTTGCAGACCCATCGCGGGTGTAGGGCATGTGGCAATCCGCACAGGCAACTCCAGCGTTGAAATGTGTGCTACCAGCAGTGAACATCTCGTATTCCGGGTGTTGGATTTTTATCATTGCCGCGCCGCTGGTTTTATGCTGCCAGTCTGAGAAACCGTAATCATTGTAGTACTGCTCGATGTCTTCGATGTGTGTTCCATTTTCCCAGGGGAAGGTTAGCACCTTTTTATCTCCCTGAAAGTAGTACTCAACATGGCAATTGGCGCATACCAGAGTGCGCATTTCCTGGCGGGTGAAGCTTTGCCAGTTTTTTCCCTGTTTTTTGAGTGCCTCATCCAGAGCCGGGTTGGTGACGATCAGGCGCATCGTGTTGGCTTCATGACAATTGGCGCAGCCGATTGGCTGATCAATACGGTAACTCATATCCTTAAATGTCGTGGCGGAGAAGTTCTCTACCCCCATCTCTGCCCACAGCGCAGGGGTATCGGACGTTTTGCATGAGTAGCAGCTTGCTGGTGTTTTGTCGTTGAGACGCTTTGTTTCGCGCACATCCGTTAGAGCGTTGCGGTGACCGCGGTCTTCCTTATAATCAATACTGAAAGGGTTACCCGCAAACAGTTCGACCAGACGCGTGTCCTCGTCGAGCTTGGAGAATGGTTCTGAACCGCCATACGTTGTGCGCTGGTTGTTTGTTTCGGTTTTGAGGTATGTCGTGTACTGGTTGGGGAAGTTCACACCCCAAAGTGCGCTGTCCGCTTCCATGTTGGCAATTTCAATCAGCGCCGTAATGCCGCGTTTCTCCGGCGGCTGGTTTTTCATGAAGATCAGCAATGCCACAATAATCCCCGACAGGATGACAATTACCGAACTGACTAAAAGGGTTTTCCAATGTCGTTTGAGCATTTGTTATTTCTCCTCAAGCAGTGGGGTGGGATACAGTCCTGTATCCTGATAGGGAGCAAGGGACAACCCTCGAGGTCCGTGTGCCACTGTGCGGTGGCAGTCAAAGCAGTAGCGTCCGCCTCCTGTTTTGGTATCCCCAATTTGCGCCACTGCCGCAGTATGACAGCGAATACAGTTTTGCTGGATGATTTCGTCTGTCTCATGGGTGGCACGCAGCGGTTCGGGTATCCATCCCAGCGAGAAGTGCAGCACGTCGCGCATTCCCGATTTGGCTTTGATATAGTATTTGGGGATGACTTCATGTGGGGCATGGCAATCTATGCAAGTTGTCCCCTGCCGGTGAGACCCATAATACCAGCCTTCGTAAGCTGCATCCATGACATGACAGTTGTTGCATGTGGATGGATCACTACCCATGTATTCGGGGAAGTTCGTCACATATACCCCTATCCCGAACACTGTTGCAAGACAGATGACACTGATAAGAAGGGGAAAACGCATGATTTCTCTAGTTTGCACGCTTATTTTACAGGAAAAGTGCTATAATTTCAACTGTTTTTTGGGGGCGGTATAGCGCAGTTTGCGCTGTTGAAATGGCGGATGCCCATTTATCTCTCGATAATGGAGGAAGAATGTTGACCCCAGATTGGACAAAAGAGTTTCCCGGTATGATTTCGGTGTGCGATGAGCATGGCAAAATTCTGGCATTGAATGACCGCGAGGCGGATTTTTTCCAAGAACAGGGGGGGCGTTCGCTGATTGGCACCAGTCTGTATCAGTGCCACAAACCCGCATCCAACCAGATGATCAAAGAGATGATGAAAGACCGGAAAACAAGAGTCTATATCGCCGAGGAGCATGGGCAGCGCGAACTGGTGATCCAGTCCCCCTGGTATCAGAATGGTCAGTTTGCCGGACTGGTTGAGATATCCGTGATGCTCGAAGCTGATATCGCGGTTATCAAAAGGGACTAACAATTTACTATTCAAGGAGACGCAAAACTTATGAGAGCGACAGCGATTCAATCCATTCATGCTAGAGAAATCATTGATTGCCGCGGCTATCCAACTGTCGAGGTTGATGTCTGGCTGGAAGGTGGGGCATTTGGGCGGGCTTCGGTGCCTGCCGGGTTATCCACAGGAACACATGAAGCGCATGAACGCCGCGATGGCGAAAAGCGGTACCGCGGTTTGGGTGTCAGAAAGGTGGTGGATACGGTCAACAAAGAGATAGCACCTGCCCTGAAAGGGATGGACGCTGTCAATCAGCGGGCGGTGGACATGCTTATGGTGCATGAACTTGACCAAACGGCGGATAAATCTCGTCTGGGGGCAAATGCCACACTGGGAGTTTCTCTGGCAACTGCCCGCGCCGCCGCTGCGGCATGCGGTTTGCCGCTTTACCGCTATCTCAATGCCGCGGCGCGGGTGATACCAGTGCCGTTATTTAATCTCATTAATGGGGGTAAGCATGCTTCAGGTCAGCTGGAGGTGCAGGAGTTTATTATCATGCCTGTCGGGGCAGAAAACTTATCTGAAGCACTGCAAATTGCAACTGAGGTAGGCTGGGAGTTGAAAGACTTGATTATCCAGCGATACGGCAAAATCGCCGCTAACACCGGCGATGAGGGTGGCTTTGTTCCGCCGATGTCTGGAGTTGAAGAGCCACTGGACGCGCTGGTGGAAGCGGTCAAACGCGCCGGTTACAGCGATAAGGTGGTCTATGGGATGGATGTGGCTGCAACGCACTTTTACGATCCGCAGGAACGGGTTTATACACTTGCCGGGAAGAAACACTCGCGCGAAGACATGATCCAGCTCTATAAAGACCTATGTAACCGGTATAAGCTGGTATCTATCGAGGATGCGCTTTATGAGGACGACTTCGAAGGCTGGGCAGCGTTGACCAAAGAGCTGGATATTCAGTTAATTGGGGATGACCTGTTTGTTACTAACCCGCATCGGTTGCACAAGGGGATTGCGATGGGCGCCGCCAATTGCATTCTTTGGAAGGTTAATCAAATCGGCACGCTGACTGAGGCGCTGGATGTGGCAGAGATTGCCTATCGGCACGGCTATGGCGTGCAGGTTTCGGAGCGCTCGGGAGAGACCGAAGATGCCATCATTGCTGATCTGGTGGTGGCGCTTAATGCCGGGCAGATCAAGACTGGCGCCACCGTGCGCGGTGAGCGCACCAGCAAATATAACCAACTTTTGCGCATTGAGGAGGAACTGGGCGCACATGCCGTATATGCTGGAAAACAGTTCTGCTGGAAGGGGTACAGGGTGTAAATCTGGTGATCCGGTGACTGCTTTATCTGTTGTGCCAGGGTGCGCGCAACAAAGTCGTTTGCCTGTTAAGGTAAAAAAAAGGGTGTTCGCCGATACCCCCGTTGGTGATATCTAAGTCCTTGAGCAGAGCAAAGAATTCTTGAACAACACGCGGGTCAAAAAGCTTGCCTGCGCCGTCCTGTAGATAGGCGAAAATTTTTTCGGTTTCCCACGCCGGGCGGTAACAGCGGTCTGACCGCAGTGCGTCCCAGACGTCTATCACGGTGAAGATGCGCGCCGAAAGGGGGATTTCTTCGCCTTTGAGACCGCGCGGATACCCACTCCCATTCCAAAGTTCGTGGTGACAGTAGGGGATATCTATGGCAGGTCTCAGCTGAGCGATGGGCGCGAGCAGTTCGTAGGCGTAGAAGGGGTGTTTGCGCATAATTGCCCATTCTTCCTCTGTGAGCTTTCCGGGTTTGAACAGGATATTGTCAGGGATGGCAATCTTGCCAATATCGTGCAGAAGCGCCCCGCGCTGGATGTGGATCCGTTCCTCTTCGGGGATGTTCAGCCTTTTTGCCAGTTCGACAGTCAGCCTGGCAACCCTTTGCCCGTGTCCTTCTGTTTCGCGGTCGCGCAGCTCCAGCGCTTTTGCCCAGCCTTCGATGGTTTCTTCTAATACGGTGCTATCTAATCTTTTCTGGCTCTGGTTATGGTATGTATTCATCAACAGATTGTTTTTTGTATCCTGTAAAAGGTCGTTTTCGAGATGAAATTGCAGCGCTTCGTCCCAGACGACGACTCTGTTGCGTCCCAAATACTTGGCGGCGTATAGTGCTTGATCGGCGCGGTTGAGAAGGTCATCCAATGGGCTGCCAACCGAGGTCTGTTGTGCCAGACCAATGCTGACAGAGACCCTGATGTATACCCCGTCAATTGCAATAACAAGCGCTTCAATGTCGCTGCGAATACGTTCTGCGACCCGCCTGGCGGTTTCAAGGTCGCTGCTTGGCAGCAGGATAACAAATTCCTCCCCGCCATATCGCCCCAAAAGGTCGCTCTGCCGAATGACTTTGTTGCATTCTCTGGCAACGGCGCGAATCACCTGGTCACCCACGGCGTGCCCGTAGGCGTCATTTATCTTTTTGAAGTGGTCAATGTCAATCATCAGGGCACACAGTAACTGCCCGGTGCTGCTGGCGTTGGCGATTTCTCGCTGAGCAAACTCGAAAAAGCCGCGGCGGTTGTTGATGTTTGTCAGAGTGTCTTTCAGCGAGCTTTCCTGCACCTGCGAGTAAAGCTGTGCGTTGCGGATGGCGATGGTGAACGTACTTTGTAGATTCATCAGCAAGTCCAACTCGGCTTGCGAAAAACTGTGGTTCTTCCCGTTGTTTGTGGTGCGAAAAGCCCCAGTTTTTTCTGGGTGTATCGTTTCTTCTGAGCCTGTGCGCGCCAGTGTCAATATTCCCAGCGTGTTTGAAGCATGAATCAAAGGAATACATAGCCATGAACTGAGCGTTGTGCCTGTGGCGCTTGTCGGGAGTGGGGGGGATGCCTGGATCTCTGGGATGAGGACAGGTCTTTTCTCTCTAAAAAGCTGTGCGTATAGGCTCTGCTCTTTATATACAGCGTGAATCTGACGAATGTCAATCTCAGCGGGTAAACCGCAGGATAGCGAATAGTCCACTTCTCCATCTTTTTCAGTGATGATGACTGCCCAATCGTAGGGCACCATTTCAGCGATATGCTGCAATATCAGACGAACAACTTCTTGCAAATGGAGTGTGGTGGAAAGCGACAGGCTGATTTCTGCCTGTTTCTGGATCACATTGTTTGACTTTCTGAGCAGTTCATTCTGGGCGGTGAGCAGCGTGTGCATATCAATCATGGCATACTGCCCATCTTCGCGCTGCATCACCACAGGATCATATAGCTGGTGATGTTTGCGGGTAAGCGCGGTTTGTACAGCTTCATCAACACGGCAATCATAAGGCAGAACCAAAGGTTGGATGCCCAAACGGTTATACAACTCGATGACAGGGCGGTTGCGGAAGAGTTCGACGCCATAGGGGCGTCCAAGCTGCTCAAAGCATTTGTCGCGTGGGATGATGCCAATGAGCTGTTTATCGTCAATGATTAACATGCCTGGCAAATCTGGTTGAGACTTAAATGTGTTGGAGATTTGCCAGACTGCTACCGTAGGGGCAACGCGGGTGTCAAAGCTAATCAGATCGCTTAGCATTGATATATGCGATATTTCTTGCGACAAGCTACCCATAATTTGCTTTGTGGTGATGGTTAAAGTGTTTTCACTATTTTATCTTTGTGTGGTTAAGAGCAGGTTATTTAATTGTTACCAATTCATTAAAAACACTCCCACACAGCGTTTGGAGCGTGTGGGAGTGCGCCCAAAAATATCAGCGCTTTTCAACGGTCGTGGTGGAGTTTATTTTTCTTCAGTTGCTCCAGTTTCGTGTCCGGTTCATGGTAGCGACGGTAGAAACGTGTCAATGTAGCATAGCTGAAGAAAGTGTTTATCCATGGGACACAAATAAGCTTGCTGAACAACCAGTAAACGACAGCCATTGAAGTCAAAATGTAGACGTATTGGAGCAGCCAGCTCACGATGCTGTTGTTCAATCGGGATATCCAGGATATCTGGGAACTTATCCAGTTGAGTAGCAACACAGAGGCAGAGACATTGGTGATCATCAGAAAGACGACTGCCAAAAGATGGCTGGCTTCGATAGCCTGCTTTGGGCAGAAATTCATACAGCGCATACAGCTTTCGCAAGAAAAAGTCCAGTAGGGGCGCGGCGGATGTTTGCCTTTCATCACAATGGCATTCGCCGGGCAGTTGCGGGCGCACAGCCCGCAGCCGTCACAACGGTTGGTGGCAAAAAATAATTTGCAAAGCCCAAAACGTCCGATGAGCAGATAACCTGCGGAAACCGGCAGCAGTGCCAGCCCCAGCAAAAGCGGTATTATGCCGCGTAAATCATTTTTGCCGGCATATATGTTGTGTAGAAAAAGGTTCAATTTTGGTCTGGCGCGTTGAATAATCGCCTGGGCGCTGGGTATCGAAAACCCTGGATGCAGCGCTATCCAGTTTGAGGGCATATCCAATGCCATTACACCCCGTATGCGGTAGCCCTTGAGGGCGAATATGGCTGCCAGCAGATATCCAGCGGTTCCTTCTAAACCGGGCAGAAAAACTCTGCCAAACTTTACTCCAGCACGTGTAGGAAGGACGATGACACTGGTCGCTTTGCAGGCGGGTAAGCGCAGGGCGAATTTGAGCATTGCCCAGGGGGTGGTAAACCCATGCGTGGGGAAAACCAGAGCCAGCAGCGAATCGGCGCCCGGGTAGATTTCTTCGGATGGTCTAGCAGCTTCTATAGGGGTCAGGTTTGCAAGACCTCCCTGTTGTAGGGCGGTCTCGTGTATCCATGAGGCAACACGGAAGGAATTGCCTGTGCCACTTAGGAAATAAATCTGCGTATGCTTGAAGATAGTGTTCAAGTTTCTCCTGTTTTGGATGACGTTGGGATTTTACCCCATATAGTGTTCTCTGCGCAATGCGACCACTATATCATACATTTTGTTTAAAAGAGTGCTTTATAATTGTGGCTGGTGCTTAGCCTTATTTCGTGCGCTGCGCACGATGTATCCTATCTCCGGTATTTGTTTCTGTTGCACAATAAGGGTTTGATGCAAGCGTTCGGCAATGCTTTTTATGCCCCCTGTACCTGCGGCGAGTTGTTTCAGGGCACGCTGGATGGTGAACCTTGTCTGATTTCGTGCCCGGTAGATGTGTGGAGCGTGGCGCGCCTGGCTGTATCCCCTTCTGTACGGCAGAGCAATCAGCGTAAAGTTGCACAAGCCCTGACAGGATTGCCCCGACCCTTGCCGCATAACGTGCACGTTGTATTGAGGGATCCTCTGCCGCCGGGGCGCGGTTATGGCACGAGCACAGCAGATATCGGCGCGGCGCTGTATGCCGCGGCGGATTTTCTGAGGATTAGCTTGAATCCCCAAGAGGCTGCGAAGATTGCTGTGATGGTTGAACCCACAGACAGCAGTTTGTTTGAGAAATTAACCCTGTTTGCCCATCGCAGCGGTGCTTTTTATATAGAACTGGGCATGGTGGATGCCCATGTGGTGATCCTGGATGCGGGCGGGACGGTTGATACAGAGACGTTCAATGCCCAGGATTGGCGTCCGCAATTGAGAAAACTGGCGGCTGACCATGTCCAGGCACTGGAGCTGATTCGCTCTGGACTGTCTAACCATGACCTTGCAGCTGTTGGGGAGGCTTCTTCCATGAGCGCTCGGTTACATCAGTCTATACTCTTTAATCCCCTGCTGCCGTTGGCGGAGAAGCTGGGCAGGGAAATGGGCGCGTCCGGCGTGGTACGGGCACACAGCGGCACGCTGGTGGGACTTTTGTTTGCGCCGGAGCGTTATGATGGGGCATCCTTAAGAAGACATCTTCGTCATCGGCTGCCCCGAGATGTTATGTTGCGTTTTACGCGGCTGGTCAGCGGTGGGGTGAGAAAGATGTCGCCCGAGATATTACCGTCAGGAGCGAGAGAATGCCAGCCAGAACCTTGATGGTATTGGGAAGTATGTCTTCTTCGGGAAAGAGCCTGATTGCCACTGCGCTGTGCCGTATTTACCGCAGGAGAGGGTGGACGGTGATGCCTTTCAAGGCGCAGAATATGAGCAACAATGCCGCGGTGTGCAGCGGGGGTGAAATTGGGCGTGCTCAGGCAGTGCAGGCATTTGCCGCGCAGGTGGAGCCTTGTGTAGATATGAATCCCATTTTGCTGAAGCCTGAAGCGGATAGCCGTAGCCAGGTGGTTGTTCATGGTAAAGTCTGGGGAACGTTTCCCGCCCTAGAATATTATCGCCATAAAAAAGAGCTGTGGCAGGCAGTAACCTACAGCCTGGACGCATTGCGCCAGCAGGCAGACCTTGTCATCATTGAGGGAGCGGGCAGCCCGGTGGAACTAAATTTGCGTCAGGGCGATATTGTCAATATGGCAGTGGCGCAATACGCAGGTGCACCGTGTATTCTCATTGGAGATGTTGACTGCGGCGGCATTTTTGCCCAGCTTCTGGGCACCCTCATGCTTTTCGATGCTGAGGAAAGAAGGTATCTGCGGGGGTTTATTGTCAATAAGTTTCGCGGTGAGTTGGAACTTTTCACCGCGGCGATCGCGATTCTTGAGGAGCGCAGCGCTTTGCCGGTGCTTGGCGTTGTGCCGTATCTTCGGCAGCATGGTGTCGCGGATGAAGACGCCGTAGTGCTTGAAAGAGAGGTGGATGCTGTCAGCGGGCAAACAAAGCCGGAAATAGCGGTGATCCGTTTCCCGCACATCAGCAACTTTGATGACTTTGACCCTCTGATTGCCGAACCGGGACTGTGTCTTCGCTATGTTGATTCGCCTGATCAACTGTATCCCTGCCCAAAAGCAATCATTTTGCCAGGGACAAAGAGCACTGTGGAGGATTTGCGATGGATGAACAAAAGCGGTTTGAGTGACCGCATCCAGCAGTTGGCTTTGCAGGGCGTGTCGGTTGTAGGGATATGCGGGGGGTATCAAATGATGGGCAGTACCATCCATGACTTGCAGCATGTTGAGTCTGGGCAGGATGTAACGCCTGGCTTGAACCTCCTTCCGACTGCAACCTCTTTTGGCGCTGAGAAGTCAACCTTCCGCAGCCGGGCGCGCGTTCTGGCAAGGGATGGCTTCTGGCAGTGTCTGAATGGTACAGTTATCGAAGGCTATGAGATTCATCTGGGACATACCGAAACATCCCGCCCGCTTTTGCAGATAGTTGAGCAGGAGAATAAAGAGGTTTGCATTTTAGACGGCTGTTCAAGCGCTGATGGCAAGATATTTGGGACGTATCTGCATGGGATATTTGAGAATGATCATTTGCGCCGGGCGTGGCTGAAAAGTCTCGGGGTTTCCCCCTCTCCTGTTTCGTTTCGTATGCGGCGCGAAGAGGCTTATGACCGCTTGGCGAATGCTGTTGAAGCGGTTCTTGATATGCGGCTTCTGGACCGCATCATTGAAGAGGGGGTTTTGTGAGTGCGGTATATGCCCTTCTCTTTGCTATCGGTTTGGATGTTTTGCTGGGTGATCCGCCTTTCAGGTTTCATCCAGTGGCGCTCATGGGCAACTATCTCCGTGCGGCTGCAAGAATTGCCCCCGCGGCAGGGCGGAGAAGGCAGTTTCTATATGGGATGGGGATGATACTGATTGGCGGGGCTGTTTTTGCGCTGCCATGGCTTGTGTTGCATTATCTGGATACCCACATACTGGTCAAGTCCTTTTTGATTGCCATGTTACTTAAGCCTGTTTTTGCTTTTCGTTCGCTGTTGGAGGCGGGAAGGGTGGTGCAGCAGGCATTATCGGAGGGGCATCTGGAAGAAGCGCGGCGCTTGCTTGCCTGGCATCTTGTCAGCCGTGAAACTTCGACTTTGGACGAGCATTATGTCGTCTCAGCTACGATTGAGTCACTGGCTGAAAATCTGACTGACAGCTTTTTTGCGCCTTTGCTGGCATTTGCGCTGGGGGGATTGCCCCTGGCATGGTTTTATCGCTTTGTCAATACAGCAGATGCCATGATCGGTTACCACACTGCCGAGTTTGAGTATACGGGCAAGTTTGCCGCCCGGTTGGATGATGTGCTCAACTGGCTTCCGGCGCGTTTTTCGGCAGTATGCATCGTTCTGGCTGCACCGTTTGCATTGCTGGATATTGCTGGCGCCTGGCGGACGATGCGAAGCCAGCATGGACGTACTGCCAGCCCCAATGCAGGCTGGACAATGGGCGCGGCTGCCGGAGCGCTGGCGGTGCGGCTGGAAAAAATTGGTCATTACGTTTTGGAGGGCGGAGAAAACTTGCCGGATGCGGCGGATATTGCGCGCTGTCTGCGTCTGATCCTGTGGGCGGCGGGAGTTGGAGGAGCAGTATTGATTTTAATAATGGCGGTGATGGATGTCGGCTGATGTGCATGGGAGTTTGGATTGGTTAGAGCTGCGCCGCGCCGGGGTTGATGCGGCACAGGTGGTGGATTTTAGTGTCAATGTTAATCCCTTTGGACCCTCGCCAAAGGTGAGAGAGGCTATTCTTGCTGTGGATATTTCGGCGTATCCGGACCGCCGGGCGCTGCTGCTTTGCGAGGCGCTGGCAGTACATAATGGCGTCGGTTTTGAGAACATCTTGACGGGCAATGGAACCGCGGAACTCGTCTGGCTGGTCGCACAGGCGTTTCTTCGCCCTGGCAAACGCGCTCTGATTTTTGGGCCAACGTTTGGCGAATACAGGCGCGCAGCTGCTGCGATGGGTGCCACTGTTTATGAACAGAATGCGACACCGCCAGATTTCGAAATATCTTTGCCTGTTTGGATGGAAAGTATCTATCAGATTCAACCGGATGTGGTGTTTCTCTGTAATCCGAACAATCCTACTGGGGTGTGTTTGCCCGAACGGCAAATTCGTATGCTGCAAGGAGCCTGCCCGGCGCATACCCTGTTTGTTTTGGATGAGGCATATCGAGCTTTTTATCATGGCGAGCTCTTTGCGCCGCCGCTTGAAGGGAATGGGGTTGTACTGCGCTCGATGACCAAAGATTTTGCGCTGGCGGGGCTACGTCTTGGATATGCAATTGCGGAAGAATCAACGCTGCAAGCACTGCGCCGTTTTCAGCCCCCGTGGAGCGTGAACGCTGTAGCTCAGGCGGCGGCTCTGGCTGCTGTGGATGACCTGAATTACTATGAGGACTCTTTGCGTAAGTTACGATCTGTTACCCATGATTTTAAAAACGCGCTGATGGGAAAAGGCGCTCAGGTCATCCCCGGTGAGATGCATTATTTTTTGATTCGTATGACCCATACAAGCGTTCCACATTTCCGAAAGGAATTGCTCCAGCGGGGAATAAATGTGAGGGACTGTGCCTCCTTTGGCTTGCCGCAGTATATCCGTCTGGGGACGCGACTGCCAGCAGAGAATCAAAAACTGGTGGATGTCTGGCATCTGCTTGAGTCAGGGTGACGCAGGATAGCGTTACCCTGCATTTGCCAGGTGTGGGGTGGTACAATTTTTCTGAAAGAGCCGGACTTTGCGAGAAGCGAAAAGATGATCATTTCGGCAAGCCGTAGAACGGATATCCCTGCCCTGTATGCGCGCTGGTTGATTAACCGTGTTCGTGCTGGCTTTTGTCTGGTACCCAATCCCTTTAACCCTCGTCAGATCAGTCGGGTGGATTTGACCCCTGCGCAGGTGGATGTGATTGTGTTCTGGACGCGCAACCCTCAACCTTTGCAGCCTCATCTGCGCGAGCTTGATGCGCGTGGTTATCGCTATTATTTTCAGTACACACTACTGGGGTATCCAAGAGCCATCGAGCCATATTCACCTCCTCTGGAAGCCGCAGTGGAAAATTTTCACCGCCTGGCTGCTGAGATTGGGGCGGAAAAAGTTATCTGGCGCTATGATCCAATTTTGTTGACCCCGCTGACGGATGTGGTCTATCATCAGGAGATGTATCAGCAAATTGCTGAATTGCTTAGAGGGGCTACCCGGCGTTCGGTCATCAGTTTTGTGAGTGCATATCCAAAGCTTGCCAGCCGTCTGCGCGCCCTGGCAGAAAAGGGGTATGTTCTGGGAGAGGAGCAGTTTGCGCACCAGGCGCATCGACTGGTCTCTTTTATTGTGGACACGGCGCGGCAAAATGATATGCAGGTGTTTAGCTGTGCGGAACAGCATGACTTAAAACTGGATGGACTTTTGCCTGGAAAATGCATTGACGATACATATATTGCCAACGTTTTTGGTATTCGGGTTGGCAACAGGAAAGACCCTTCTCAGCGCCCAGCCTGTGGCTGTGTGGTCAGCAAGGATATCGGCATGTATGATACCTGCTCTTTTGGCTGCCAATATTGTTATGCGGTCTCGAGCGTCAGCGCGGCTCAAAAAAGGCACAAGATGCATGATCCCGATGCTCCCATCTTGATTCCCGGGTGATCTTTAAACATTTGTTTACATGGTAGTAAACTGCTCTTAATAGCCGTCTGATATGATAGCGTTATGGAAAAGGGATACGCACATCTGATGGCAAATGGAAGCCTCCACATTCTGGTTACCAACGATGATGGTGTGGCTGCACCAGGGCTTCTGGCGCTCGCACAGGAAATGCGCAAGATCGGCGATGTGAGCATTTTAGCGCCGGAGAGAAACTGGTCAACTTCGGGGCATGTTCGCACGCTGGATCGCCCACTGCGGGTGCGGGAAGTATCCCTTGCCGATGGCACGTCTGCCTGGGCAAGCGATGGGGCTCCTTCAGATTGTGTGTCTATGGCGATTTGCGGTTTTCTGGAGAAAAAGATCGATCTGGTTATTTCCGGGATTAATCCTTATGCCAATCTTGGGCATGATGTAACGTACTCTGGGACAGTGACTGCTGCAATGGAGGCGGCGATATGGGGTATTCCTGCTGTGGCGGTTTCGGTTGATTCGCCCAACAACCATCTTGGCGTTGTTGACTATGCTCCGGCGGCCCGTATGGCAGCGCAGGTGGTCAAGGCGGTTCTGCGCTACGGGTTATCAGCCAATGTGCTTCTCAATGTCAATGTGCCGTATATTCCAGAGGACGAGATGAAGGGCATTCTGGTTACTCGCCAGGGATTGCGGGTGTATCACGACAAGCTCGAGCGCAGGGAAGACCCGCGCGGTAAGCCCTACTTTTGGACTTTTGGCGATGCCCCCAGTGGAGTGCCCGAGCGGGGAACCGATATAGGCGCTCTGGCGGAGGGATATGTTTCGGTGACCCCGATCCAGCTAGATTTGACTGCCTACCGGGTGATACCGGATATGAATACTTGGGAGTGGAAACCCTTGCAGTGTGTTGAGGTTTTCCCCACTTCGCAACATGTCAGACGAGAAATATATGTGGATGACGATCTTTTTGCGCGCAGGGCAGCGTATTCCGGCGAACAGTGATTTCTGTTGACATCCTTCTCCTCTCTTCACACCCCCCTCCTTTACCCCTAAGGGAGGGGGGACTCTTTAACCAAGAGGATATAACAGGTTACTTAAACAGACGCACCTGTTCGCTCTCTTTTTGGAGGGTTTCAAGTAATACTGGGATTTTCTGCTGAACTTCTTGTCTTGAGGTAGCCTGTAATTGTATTAAATCCGTCATGATTGCGCCAAGGTCGTTTGCCAGACCTGCCATGAGAGCATCCATTCTCTCGAGAGTTGCCTTGGCTTCTTTTAGCTTGCTGGCACGCTGTTGCAAGGATAGCATCGCGTCTTCGTATTCTTTTTTCACCCTTTCGTCGCTGGTGGTATTAATTTTATCTGCCAGCTGCTTCATTTCATCTGCCAGCCCCGACTCTGTTAGGGATGACACAGCATAATAGTTTTCCAGGGGGGTCATCCGCTGACAGAGCTGATAGACTTCGTCAATCAACCGGTCAAATGCTTGCTGGACAGGCTGAAGGTCTTTACGCAGTGATGGGTTCAGTCCTGAGAGGGTGTTGAACAGGCTAATTTGCATTTTTGCCAGACGGTCGAATGGAATTTGAAAGCGCTGGCTCAGCGGGGCACGGCGCTCAACGCGCTGGTTTAGCCGTAGTGCTGGCTCGCGCATGACTGTGATCATCATGACGAGCCACAGCAACACGCCGAGCGGGAAAAGCCACCAGGCTGCCAGCAGCCCGGCAAGCAGTGCGGCAAGTAGCATGAATAGATTGACAGGGTTCAGCAGGGCGATATACCAGGTAGTTTTCATAGTCGTTAGTTAAAAGAAGGTGGCAATCTCTGCATAGATTTTATTGATGTTTTCTGGTGTACTCTTGTATTGCTTGGCGCCGGTGGATTCGGCGATGTTTTTGAGCACGTCTTCATCTGCATCATCGCCATAAGCGATGGTAAAAATTTTGATGGCGCTTTCGCTTTCCTCACTTTTTGACCCAATCTGGTTCAACACTTCCTGTAAACTTGCGTCTGATGCAGTGTCCTGCCCATCAGAGAGGATGACAATGGCACGGATGTGTTTATCGCTGCCTTTTTCCATCAGGGATTGATGGGCTTGGATTGTAGCATCGTATAGGCGGGTATCGCCACCTTCAATGATGCCCGATACGCGGCGGGTAATGTCCTCGCGCTTTTCTCCCAAACTGCTCAGCTCGGTCAGCGTGCTGATCTGGCTGCTAAAGGCGATGACTTCCAGCTGGTCGCGGTCGCTCAACAAATTGATGAATTGCACCAGACTGCTGCGCGCTGCTCCAATCTTTTTACCTGCCATGCTGCCTGAAGTGTCTATGACGATGACAAGGTCAACCGGCTTTTTGATCTCGTGCCACAGGGACTGGATGCTGTAGATGACATCTGCGCTGGGCACCTCAAGAACCGTTTTGGGTTGTTGTGGGTCAACCCCATGTTGGGAGTCGAGTGGGGAGGTTAAGGAAATGGACGGGTCGGATGGTCTGAACCCATACTGCAATGCGCGCATCTGCTGAGGCTTATCCAGCAAATAGTTCAGAAACACCTGTGCTGCTTCTTTCTGCTGCGGTGTAACCCAGGGGGCGTTCAGAATTGCATAGGGGTGATTTGCCCAAAAGGTGCCCTCTTTGGGATAAATTGCCACAACGGGTAGCTGCTGACTTTCTCCGTTGAGACGTTTGCTTTCCTGGGTGACAATCAGGTTTTCATATAGGACTGCTGCGCTAAGGTAGGAGGGTCCGCGTTCGAACATGCGATTGGCAAAAAAACCTGTGCTGGTGCCATAATGGATGATGCTGGACTGCACATCTGCCATAAAGGAGCGCACCTGGGGATTTTGCAGGTCCTCGGATTTTAAACTGCGCTGTTTGCCAGCCGCGGCGTATGCCTGGGCGATAATGGCGACAATACCACTATTGCTGTATTCGGGGTGGGTGTGCCCAAATTTAAACTTTCCCCATTCTGGGTAGCCATAGGCAGCCCAGCCCTCCTCCGACACAGCCAGCCTGCTGATATCCTCCCAGCCGATAGATTTTTGCGGATAACCCAATGCCTCTGCCATTGGCTGCCACATAGCGATCACGACTGGGCTGAGGACAAGGTCTTTGGTATTTTCGAGAACGAGATCGTCATTGTGGCTTTTGCGCCATTCAGCATTAGCAACAGGAATATAGATGGATGAAGCAGGGCTCCACACGGTTGGCTGGACGCTTTGCTCAATAATGGCATGTACCGATTCGATGGATCCCATTGGCGTGGCTTCCACCTTAATGCTTTCACCGCTCTGGATTTTGGCTTTGGAAGCGTTGAACTCAGCGACCAGGGGCTCCAGCCACTCCTGTTTTTCTGAGCCATAGATGATAGAAACGGAAACGGCGCGCTGCCCCAATCCGGGCACAGTGCCTGTCCCTTCACATGCGGCTGCAAGGAACAACCATATCTGCACGATTGCAATGAGCTGTAAAAATCTTTTGCGCATCTTTTACCTACCTTACTGCTATCAAAACAAAAAACTCTTGCTGCTGACTTTAGCGGTTGATATTTCGAGACCAGAAATCGAGCAGGGTGTTGAGGATATTTCCGGCGGGAATTTCCACCTGCGGCGGCAGGTCAGTTTTCAACCCGTTTGTCTCATAGCGCACAAAGGGGCTACCTGGCTGGTCGAGTCGGATTGATTTTTCGGCGGGGCGGAAACCATAACGCATCAATGCCAGATTCTGGATGGGTTCGCTTAACAAAAAGTCTATGAAAATCTGCGCTGCGCTGGCTTCCTGTGGCGAGACCCACTCGGCATTGAGAATGCAGAAAGGATGATCGCTGAGCACGGTGGCGGGAGGATAAAATACCCTTAACTCCCCATAACGTCCTATAGCGTTGTCTGCCTGTTCAATTGCCGTAGCCTCGTAAACACTTACCATATCGTACACGCTTGGCCCATAGGTAATGATGTCGCGCATATATGTACCTGTGCTTTCACCAAACCGCGAGATGGTTTCTTCCAACCCCAGGAACCACGATTGAAAATCCTTGTTGCCGAGAATATCGTTGGTGGTCAAACTGGAGGTCTTATCGAAATACCCGTATGTGAGCAGCAAAATGGTCATAAAACCGCTGTTGGACTTCAGCGGATTGGTATGGCCGAATTTGAAGTATCCCCACTCCGGGTGTCCATAAGCTCCCCATCCTTCGGGGTCGGTTGCCAGTTTTTGGATTTGTTGCCAGACATCTTTGCCTGGCTCGCGTGACCAGATTGCCTGGGCGCGTTCCTGCCATGCAACCAGCACCAGCGGGCTGCTGAAGACAGACCGGCAACTGTTGCGATTGCTCACTTCCACCAGCGGGGTGCCAAACTTGCTGGCAGATAAATCTTGAAGGATGGATATTTGCAGCGAGCTGGCGGGGCTGATGATAACAGGTTTTTCTTTGCCATCCAGCACTGCCAGGTACATTTCGCGGGAGCCCATATCCTTGACTTCGACTTTGATGGGGTGTCCTTCATAAGAGGGGTTGGTTTTCTCAAATATCTGGATTGCTTCTTTGATCCAGGCGTCCTTTTCGGTGGAGTACAAAACATACAGGGTAATAGGTTTGGGCGGGGGAAGGATCAGGTCGCGAAGGGGGGCATAGCTGTAACTGCGGACAAGCGGGGAAACCAGCGACGCCACAAATACTGCAACTGAAATCAGAACAAAAAACGAGAAAATTATCCAGTTGATGCGTGGGGTGTACATAACCTGTTTCTTGTGGTTTTAGGGTATCGAGGTGGTGGCAACCAGCGCCGCATCAATTTCTTCTAGAATTTTGGCAACCGCGCTGCCGAACACTTCACCATTCGTCAATGCTTCAATGCGTTGGTCGGCTGCTTTGCGTTCATCTTTGGTGAACACCGTCTTGAGCATTCTTCCCCCCTTGAGGAGGCTGAGAAGAGCCAGTGTTTGCTGGTCGGCGTTTTCACCGGCAAGAACCACAGATCGCAGACGCTGTTTGATCCAGTATTTTGCAATGGCATCCTGCTCGGGAAAGACTGTATAGGGTATGACCCACAGGTATTTCTTTTCTTGTCTGCTGAACACGCCTTTGTTGACCATTTGTGAGGTGAGCGTTTTTTGAAATTTTTTGGTGTGGTAACCCAGCATGTTCACCAGGTATTTTGCTCTTCTTGGTCTTTCTGCTCCTGATTCAACGATAACCCGCAGGGCTTCATCCAACGTTTCGTTACCGGTTGGGCTTGGATCGGCTACCAGCAGACGCCGGTTTTCATCCAGTTGCAGACGCTTCAACAAGGTCAAATCTGCCAGGATAGCACCGGCAAGTGCATAAGGCAGTACCCCTTTGAAAGTTACTTTGCCATTTTTGTCATGAAGCAGGAGCAGGAATAGCTCCTCAGAAAGAGATAGCATAACTCACCTCAGGGCACGCGTGTGTCAATATAAACATACCATAGCGCTCTATTCGGTGGGTTAATGATTTGTTAAAAAAACTAGTGGTAAATAGTGTTTTTATGGAAAATTTGGTTTATCCAAAGCGTCCGCGCACGTAATCTGCTGTACGTTTGTCTGTCGGGTTGAGAAACAGGTCTTGTCCTTTACCAAATTCGATGAGTTCCCCCTGTAGCAGAAAAGCGGCGTAATCAGCCATACGTGCTGCCTGCTGTGTGTTGTGCGGGGCTAGAATGATGGTGATGCTGGCGCTTAATTCTTTTAACAGAGTCTCAATTTTTGCAGTTGATATTGGGTCCAAAGCCGAAGTGGGTTCATCGAGCAGAATGATTTCGGGTTCAAGCGCCATGACACGCGCCAGACAGAGACGCTGTTGCTGCCCGCCGGAGAGTGCGATGGCGGGGTCATTCAAACGATCGTACACTTCGTCCCATAGCGCTACCTGGCGCAGTGCGCGCTCGACTTTCTCCTCTAGCCGGGCTTTATTGCGCTCACCAGCCACTTCCAGCGCATAGCTGATATTTTTGGATATTGAGAGCGGCAATGGAACAGGCCTAGAGAAAACCATACCGACTTTTCTGCGTAAATTGATCACATCTGTGTCCGGTTCGAGGATGTTTTCCCCATCGATCAAAACGCGCCCCTGACACTTTGCTACATCTGCCAGGTCGTTGAGGCGGTTGATTGTTCGCAGCAGGGTGGATTTTCCTCCGCCAGCAGGCCCGAAGAGAACAGTTACGGCATTGGCAGGTATTTTGAGATTAATGCCCTGCAGGCTTTCGACGCCGTCGGAGTACTGGATGCTGAGGTTATCAATGACGATTTTTTCCATAACGATGTTTACCATTGCCGCCGCGCACGGGCGCGCGAGCGTATGACCGTGGCGGTAAGGTTCATCCCCAGAACAAAAACCAGTAGAACCAGGACGGTACCATACTGTATCTGGACGGGCATTCCTGGCACCTGTGTTGATATGACAAACAGATGATAGGGCAATGCCATCGTTTCATCCATGGGCGATGTTGGCAGGCGCGGCAGAAAGAAGGCAGCTCCCGTGAACAGGATGGGAGCTGTTTCTCCGGCGGCGCGTTCCAGCCCCAGAATGACCCCTGTGATAATTCCTGGCAGGGATTGTGGAAGCACAATGCGCCAGATCGTTTGCCAGCGGCTGGCGCCCAGTGAGATGCTCACCACGCGAAAGCTTTGCGGAACAGAGCGCAGCGCTTCCTCTGTTGCGCTGATAATCACTGGCAAGGTCATGATAGAAAGGGTCAGGGATGCGGCCAGAATGCTCGAGCCAAACTGCAAGAAGAGGACAAACAGCCCCAGCCCAAATAAGCCGTATACGACCGATGGTATGCCGGACAGATTGATCATGGCAATGCGTATGAGACGTGTAAAACGGTTTTCAGCGGCATACTCGGATAGATAGATTGCCGCGGCAATTCCAGGAGGGACGGAGAAAATCGCTGTGCCTAATGTAAGATAGAAAGTGCCAACAATAGCTGGGAGGATGCCGCCAGCGCGCATACCCTCGCGCGGATAACCAGTGATGAATTCCCATGATATGGAGGGTATTCCCTGAACCAGAATAAAGATACCCAGCGCAATGATGGGAAGGACGGTGAACGTGCTGACGGCGGTTAACAAACCAAAACCCAATTTCTGCTTCAGTTGAGAAGTCAGTTTTCCTTTTGCGGGCTGCAAAGAAGTGAGAATAGGGGCGGGGTTCGGAGGGGATTTGATTGCCATCAGGAAAGCAGCCTCTCGGAACGTTTGATCTTTCGAGCGCTGAGCGCAAAGGCAGTGATATTAAAGATCAGCGATAGGATGAATAGTGTGATGCCGATAAAAAAAAGGACGTGATAATGCGTGCTGCCTTTTGCTACCTCACCCATTTCGGAGGCTATGGTTGCTGTCATGGTGCGCACTGGCAAGAACAGCGCTTGCAATCCTTCGGGGACGACGGGCGCATTACCTGTAACCATCATGACAGCCATGGTTTCGCCAATCACCCGTCCCAGCCCCAGGGTGATGGCTGTCAGAATGCCCGAGCGCGCCGCGGGCACTGTCACTCCCCAGATGGTTTGCCAGTGCGTTGCGCCAAGCGCCATGGCGGCCTCGCGGTACGCGCGCGGCACGGTGTTGAGGGCATCTTCTGAGATTGAGGCAATTGTCGGGACAGCAGCCCAGCCCAGAAGGACTGCACCGGTGAAAGCTGTCAACCCGGTAGGGAGGTTCATTGCCTGGCGGAAAAACGGCGAAAGCACAAGGATGCCAATAAACCCCAACACAACGGATGGGATGCCAGCCAGGATTTCCACCAGCGGTTTGAGCACCTCTTTTGCCCACTGGGGGGCAACCTCTGAGATAAAGACGGCTGTGCTGACCCCGAGCGGCGTGGCGATGAGTGCTGCCCCCACAGTAACCACGAGCGAACCCATCAGGAGGGGCAAAATACCAAAGTAACCTTCGATAGGATACCAAACGCGTCCCAGCAGGCTTTCGCCCTCAACCTCACGCAATGCGGGCAAGCCTTCTTTAAGCAGAAAAAGGCAAATGAGGCTGACATATAGCACGCTAAGGTAGCCAGCAAGGCGGATAAAAAGGGAGAGCACCTTTTCGAGAGAAAGGTTTTGTGTTGAGGTGGGGCGTGTGGTGGTCATGGCATAGGTTTAATCGGTACGAATCCGAGCTGGCTGACAATCTTTTGCGCTTCGGCTGATTTGATCCAGTTCAGGTAGTCCTGTTTAATTCCAGATGGTTTGCCGCGTGTGTAGATGTATAAGTCGCGAGAAATGGGATATATGCCCTCGTTAACAGTTTCAACGGAGGGCAGGATGTAGGGGCTTTCTGCGTCACGCGCCACAGCAATGACTTTTACCTCAGGGGTCACATATCCCAGCCCATCATATCCAATTGCGTTCGGGTTATCGCGCACCTCAGCGATAATCCCTTCCGAAGATGGCAAGAGCAGAGTGGTTGGCGAAAAGATGCTTTTATCCTTTTTGTTGTTCAGGCGTACGACGGTCTCAAGAAAGTACACATGTGTCCCCGAGTTGGTCTCGCGTGAGAGGGAGACGATGGGGCGGTCTTCGCCCCCCAATTCTTTCCAGTTTTTGATGTTGCCGCGATAGATTTGCGAGATTTGCTCCAATGTCAGCTGGCTGACTGGGTTGGCTGGGTTAACAATGATGGCAATAGCGTCCCGCGCGACCGTGAACTCGACTGGCATAAATCCTGCTTGCTTGGCTTGCTCAAATTCTTCCGGCTTGATAGCGCGGGAGGCGTTTGCCAGGTCAACCGAACCGTTAATCAGGGCGGCAATGCCTGTCCCTGTGCCCCCGCCAGTGACGGAAAGACGAACCTCTGGATGGATTTCCTGATACTGTTCTGCCCAAGCCAGCGCCAGGTTGACCATGGTGTCTGAACCCTTGACGGTAATGTAATGAGTATCCGAAGGCGGTGGCGTTGAAGGGTCTGCCGAAGCACTGTTGGCACACCCGCTTAACATCAGCAGAAGCCAAAGGCAGAGAAAGCGTAGAGAAGATCTCATAGACCTATTAATTATAACCCGGCTTGACGAGGAAAACACAGAAGCCCCCAAGTTTGAGGAATTTGCTTGATTCCTCTGTGAAATCATTGACAGGGTTTGCAAAACCCCCTATAATAGGCTGTAATCCTGTTATTACAAGTTGATGCAATAAGTGGATTTCTGAAGCTGCATGAGACACAGGTAGCGAAGTTCATTTTTCCCCGGATGAGAATCAAAAGCAATTTGCTTCGCTGGGTGTATCAACGTACCAAAAGTGGCATGTTGTGGTGGTCCAGGGAGAGTGTGGCAGTACAGCTTGTGGAGGCTATTTCTTTTAACGGATAACGTAGATTCGTGCTTGATATCAGTGAGGCTGATGAGGTAACAAACAAGGGTATCTTTCTTCAGACTTTCAAAAATAAAATTCAGAAAGGAAGCAAAAACATGAGAATAGGGATTTTTTCAGCAACATATTTGGATATGCCGCTGGAGGACGTATGCAAGATGGCTTCCAGGCTAGGCTACGAAGCAGTGGAACTACCGGCGTTTGCCGGAAACCCGCATCTTGATCTGGACGAGGTGCTGAAGGGAAACAAGGCCAAAGAGCTGAAAAAGATGATTAACAGCTATGGCATGATCATCTCTGCGCTTGCCAATCATCCAGAAGGGCAAATCGTGCTTGGCCCCTATGGGAAAGATACGGATGCTATTTGTCCTGGCACCAAGGAAGAGAAGATCAAGTTTGGCACGGAAAGGATGATCAAGACTGCTCAGGCAGCCAATGCCTTGGAGGTGCCTGTGGTGACCGGTTTTATCGGTTGTGAGAATTTCGGACGGTTCTTCCCCTGGCCCTATTCCAAAGGCTGGTCGGATATGGAGGCTGAGTTTGTCGAGCGCTGGAGCAAGATTCTGGATAAGTTTGGTGAATATGGTGTCAAGTTTGCCCATGAACCCCACCCGAATGAGCTGGTGTATAACACCGAGACTGCGCTGCGCAGCGTTGAACTGATGGGGGGGCGCAAGGAATGGGGCTTTAACTTTGACCCGGCGAACTTGATCTATCTGGGAATTGATGTGGAGAACTTTATTGACGCGCTGGGAAAACGGATATTCCATGTCCATGCAAAAGATGGTGAGATTGTCGCTCATAATGTGCGGCGTTCGGGCATGATCCCGCAGGGAGATTGGCAGCGGCTTGATAGAGGCTTCCGCTTCAGAATCCCGGGCTGGGGCTCCGTGCCCTGGAAGAAGGTCATCACCGAGCTTTCCATGATTGGATATGACTATGTGATGAGCTATGAACATGAGGACGTTACCATGAGTCGGCAAGATGGTATCACCAAAACGATCGCATATTTGAAACCTCTGCTGATTGAAAAACCGTATGAAGGTCGCAACGATGTTCTGTTCCAGTAAACAGGTAAAAACGAGGAGAGATTACAAATGGCTACAATGAAAGCTGCAGTATTTGAGAAACCGGGCGTGATCAAAGTCAAGGATGTGCCCGTTCCCGAAATCAGTGATGATGAAGTATTGATCAAGGTCAAATATACCGGCATTTGTGGCACCGATTGGAGCATCTATAACGGCTGGTATTCTGCCGATAAATTGCCGATGATACCAGGGCATGAGTTTTCGGGCGTGATTGCCAAAGTTGGAAAGAAGGCAAAAGGTCTGAAAGAAGGTGATAAAGTCACTGCCGATATTAACATGGGCTGTGGAACCTGTTTCTATTGCATTAAAGGACAGAGTCTGCTGTGTGATAGCTTCACCCAGCTGGGCATTCATACCGACGGCACCTTTGCAGAGTATGTTAAGGCGCCGTGGAAGCAGGTACATATCTTGCCTGACAGTTTGAGCTTTGAAGCCGGGGCTTTTGTTGAACCGGTGTCCTGCGTGATCCACGCTGCCAAAGCGATGAATGCGGCTCTTGCCAGCAGCGTGGTGGTGATTGGATGCGGTTTGGGTGTGTTGCACGCCCGCATGGCTGTGCTGCGTGCCTGCGCACCAGTGATTGTGGTCGGTGATAATGAAAAACGCTTGAAGATTGCCAAAGACATGGGCGCCGATTACATTATAGACATCAACAAAACTGCCGATCCGGTGGCTGAGGTTATCAAGCTCACGGGCGGAAGGGGCGCCGATTATGCCATTGAGGCAGTGGGCAAGACTTCCACGTATGAACAGGCGTTTGCCATGCTGCGTCGTGGTGGAACGCTCTCTGCATTTGGTATCACCGGCGAGCAGGATACCATGAAGATCCGACCGTTTGAGTTTGTGCTGGGCGAGAAGAAAATCACCGGGTCTTGCGCTGGGGTGGGCAGCGATGTGCCTGATGCCATTACCCTATTAGCCAGCGGGAGGATTAAACCTGAACCGTTGTTCTCGATGAAGATCCCTCTGGAAGACCTTGAATGGGCTTTGCATGAGCTGAGAAAAGACCCTAATTTGTTCAAGATTTTCGTTTCTCCCGAAATTTCCAAGCGAGAAATTCTCTAGTGGTTAAGATGTACATGCAGCCCATGATTTGGGCTGCATGTGCTGTTTATCATGCTAAAGGAGAGCCTTGTCTTGAAAATCAGAAATATTGAGCATGTTTCGATAAATGTGAGAGACATCGAAAAGTCCAAGGACTTCTACGGCCGTGTTTTAGGTTTTCAGTTTCTGGAATCAGTAGATTGCGGCAATTTTGTCATTCACTATTATCAGGTACCCGGCGGTTCCCGTCTGGAACTGTTTGATTACCATGGGAAATCAAAGGATGCTCCTAGAGAGGAGAGTGAGGTTGGGTTGAGACATCTTGCCTTTACAGTGGAAAATGTAGCTGCCCATGAAAAAGTGCTGCGAGAGGCGGGGGTTGAGGTTACCTTGTCAACCTGCGATCTTCCCAATCTGGGAGCACGGGTGTTGTTGTTCTTGGACCCCAATGGTGTAACTCTAGAATTTTGCGAGAAGTTATAACGGAACGATTTAAGGGAGCACAAAGAAATGGATGCAAAACAAATTTTGCTGTCCCCTATCAAGATTGGGACGCGCGAGTGTCAAAACCGCTTCTTTATGCAGGCGATGGAATGCACGGATGCGGATGCGGATGGCAACCCCACGGATCTAACCTATACGCGTTATGAGAAGTTATTCAAAGGGGAAGCCGGTATGGTTAGTCTGGAGGCGATCTCGATTACTGACAGAAGCCGGGCGCGGTTGAACCAGCTGATGATCATGCCCAAAAACCTTAAGCCATTGACAACTTTTGTTAAACGCCTGAAGGAAATTAACCCCAAGACGTTATTTATTTTTCAGCTAACGCACTCCGGAGAGTTGAGCAACCCGGAGTTTTCGCGCCGTGTATCGGTCAAGCCTCTGCCCACCTATGTCTCCGATATTTTGACTGAGGAAGAACTTGATCAGATATTTGAAGACTTTGTTCTGGCATCGAAGATAGCCCATGATGCTGGCGCGGATGGCATTGATATGAAGCTTTGCCATGGCTATCTGGGGTCGCAGATTCTTAGACCTTACAATGACCGTAAATGGAAATATGGTGGGCCGTGGGAAAAGCGTCGTCAATTTGCTTTTGATTTGTACGAACGTATTCAGAAAGCAGTTAATGACAGGAACTTTCTCATTGGGTCGAAGATATCGGTATGGGAAGGCTTTCCGGGCGGCTTTGGTACCGCTGGACCCGATACGCCGGTGATTGACTATACGGAGCCAATTGACCTCGTCAAGGGGCTTGAAGAGCGCGGCGCACAGTATTTCATTCAGTCTGCGGGCAGCCCTTCCATCACGGTCAGCCTTACACAGGCAGATCGCAGCGCACCCTATTTTGCCTATCTGCATCAGACATTTGCAAAAGTCCTGCGGGATAATCTCAAACCCGAGACGGTCGTCATTGGCTCGAATTACTCGATCTTCCGCGATGGGCGCAACCGTCTGTGCGCGGTTACCCCCGAAGACAGCTGTCTGTTGAATTATGGCGCCAAAAATATTGCGATGGGATTTACGGATATGATTGGTCTTGGCCGCCAGTCTTTTGCTGACCCGCTGCTGCCTTTGAAATATCGCGAAGGCCGTGAGAAGGAAATCAATTGGTGTACGGCGTGTGACGATTGTCTTGAGCTTCTTATCCGCCAGCAGCCAATCGGTTGTTGTGTCTATAATAAGTTTTATCGCGATATTTTGAGACGAACACGCGAGGAAAAAGGCTCGCTAAAGGTCAAACACACCTGATATTTGTCTTTTTGTACATCAAACGCACACGGGCGCATTCGTACATGCGCCCGTGTATTTTCTCTGATGATTCTCCCAGCGGTTAGCAAGTGGATTTCATCCCGCGTATATCAATCAACTCAACCACATTGGGGGTAACTGCCTCAGCGAGCTGCTCTTTGGTTACGCCACAAACTTTCAGGGTCACCTCGATATTGCCACTGCTTTCGCCCAGAAAGGTTCCCAGCGAGCGGATATTGCCTCCAATGTCGGCGATTGCCTTTGCCAGTTTTGCTATTGTGCCGGGCTCCTGTCCGATGTAGGCAGAAACGCGGATACCGGCTTCGTGGGCGCCAAGCACCTCCAGGAAAACCTTGAAAATGTCTGTCTCGGTGATGATGCCAACAACTTCATCTCCCTTGACGACTGGTATTCCCCCGATTTTGTTTTCAGCCATCAGGCGGGCGACATCCTCTAAGGGGGTATCCTCTGTCACAGTGATGACCTCGCGTTTCATAATACTTTCGACTTTTAACTTGTCGAGCGCCTCTTTGATTTCGTAAACGTCCAGCGTTGTGGCAATAGAGGGGGATGCCTTTAACAGTGTACGCTCAGAGACGATACCGACCAGTTTGCCGTTCTTGACCACCGGCAGACGGCGGATGTGCCGTTCGTGCATAATCCTGAGCGCATCTGCAACAGAAGTCTCAGGGCTAATGGTGATTACAGGATGTGTCATGCGTTTGCCAGTTAACATTTTCGCTTCTCCTTGTGAAAAGATTGGGTTTGGTTTCCTATGCAACCAGAGTCAAAAGGCGATTTTGAATTTTCCAGTTATTATTGTACATGAGATGCATTAAAAGTGTGTTGGAATTGTTTATGCAAAGTTTTGGTTTTTTATATTGGTTTTTTATGCGTTTGGTAGCGCTTTTGCGAGAAAATGTTAGCAGGTATAGTAGGATAAAGCTTTGCCCATTGCGAGGAAACGCATGAAGTGTATGCATTGCCGTGTTGAATTTCATAGTGAAGCTCAGTATGTGTACGTTGGGACGGATGCTGACAAGGTCTGGCTTGTGGAGACGAACAAATGCCCGGCGTGTGGGCGGTTTAATCTTTTGTTGATCAATGCCGAGGGCGAGTCGGTGGAGCATATGCCGATCAATGAGAAAAGCCGCTTGCTTGTGTATCCGCAAACGACACTTCTGCCATCCTGCCCGCCGCAGGTGCCTTTAGATATTGCTGAGGATTACTGCCAGGCGCGGCTGATAATAGAAGTTAGCCCGCGCGCGTCGGCTGCTTTGAGCCGCGCCGCGCTGCAAAAAGTGCTGCGCGATCGCGCTGGCGTCATCCCTGGCGATCTGGCAGAGGAGATGTTGGACGTGCTGGACAGCCGTCAGCTTCCCCCACATCTATCGGAGTTGTTGAAAGCCGCTCTGACACTCGGCAATTTCTACGCCCAGCCGTTAAAGAGCCAGATGCCTGAAGCTATACATCCGGTAGCGCCTGCCGAAGCCGAGTTAAACCTTCAGGTGCTTGAAGCCCTGTTGGATTTCTATTACATTCAACCGGCAATCTCCGCCGGACGCTGGGCTTCGCTGCGTTCGAAGCTGGAAATGATTGGGCGGCCTTTGCTTGGCTCTTGAGGTTAAAACTCAAGGATGCTGCCAGCGGGAAAATCTTTGATCGCAGCCCCCATAGAGTTGCGCAAAGCGATAAACGGTTCCAACCCTGTACAGTGATTGAGATACATGTACTGTGGTTTGAATCTTTCGCGCGCCGCAACCACGGTCTTGTTGATGCGGTCTGCATTGGCTTCGTTGAGGTGCGCACCCCCCAGCACTGCCAGAAGCGGTTTTTGATAGGTTTTTTGGACGTAGGTTAGCGTGTTAATCAGACCAGAATGACAACACCCCACAATGACAATCACCCCTTTTTCGGCTTCGATGACCATTGCGCGGTCGTCAACAAACTGGTCTTCCTCGATCATCAACTCTTTCTCAATGAAAAACTTGCTACCTGTGATAATCTCAACTGGTGTTACTCGAGGAATGCGGGCGGTGATTGCAACCCCCTGCGAGATGGAGTAAGGGGCATCTTTGATGAGTTTCAGATCGGCTTTTTCCATAATCTGTTCGGGTGTGATGGTCACCCCAATGTGTTTGAATTCCTTTTCCACCCTGATCAGCTTTTTCTCAAACAGATTTGTATCTGCGATGACCGTTGGGCGTCGTGTGTTGGAGATGACCCAGCCTAGACCGCCAGTGTGGTCGTAATGTCCATGACTGAGGAAGACATGTTTGATCCGCATGGGGTCTTCCCCAAGCTCTCTCAAGTTGTGTTCCAGGATGTCAGGGGAATTACCGGTATCAAACAGAATGCAGGCAGGACCTACCTGTACCAGGAATGACAGGGCATGTTCGCCGCGTAATTTAGAGGAAATCTTTACACTGTTATCAACGACACAGGTGATTTTTATTTTTAGTGCCATGCTTTTACCTCTTTGCAGGGTGTTTTGTGGGTATGGAAGATGCCCGAAAAGTTACTCTCTTCTATGAAAGTTTTATCATATTATCTTCAGATTAGCAATTATTATGCCAGTTCAAAAGCGAGGGATATAAAGGGAGATTGCAAGGTCAATTTACTACGCTCAGCTTAAATTTTTGTTTGGTGCGCTTTTCGCCATGCTATAATTTTTTTGTGGCTCCCTTTGTTCATTTGCATGTGCACTCTGAATATTCCCTGCTGGATGGCTTCAGCAATATTAACAAGCTGATACAGAAAGCCAGCGAGATGGGCATGCCTGCCATTGCCCTGACAGACCATGGCACGATGTTTGGAGTGGTGGACTTTTTTCGCGCCGCTTGCGCTCATCATATCAAGCCGATTATTGGGCTAGAGACGTACGTTGCGGCGCGCCGTATGACTGACCAGGAGCCGCTCTTTGATAAACAGTCTGCTCACCTTGTGCTGCTGGCAGAGAACCAGACCGGATATCAAAATTTACTCAAGATAGCCAGTGCAGCGCAGCTTCAGGGGTTCTATTATCGCCCAAGAATAGATCATGAATTTTTGGCAGAACACGCCGAGGGCTTGATTGCGACCTCATCCTGCATGGCAGGGGAAATTCCGCGTGCCATCGTGAATGAAGGCGAAGAAGCCGCGCTCAAGAAGATGCAGTGGTATTTTGATGTTTTTGGTAAGGATCGTTTTTTTCTTGAGTTGCAGCAGCATGGCATTCCTGAACTGGAGATGGTTAACCGCACATTGTTGGAGAAAGGCAGGTATTTTGCTGCCAGTTATATCGCCACCAATGATGTGCATTACATTCAGCGCTCGGATGCGCATTTGCAGGATATTCTTTTAGCGATTCAGACAGGCTCCTTGCTGACGGATAATCAGCGGTTTCGCATGAGCGATGATTCGTATTATCTGCGCTCGCCCGAAGAGATGACAGCGCTTTTCTCAGAAGTTCCTGATGCGCTGCACAACACCTTGTTGATTGCAGAGCGTTGCAATGTAGACCTTTCATTCAAGGGGTATCATTTACCCGAGTTTGACGTTCCCGAGGGCGAGACGACGGCATCCTATCTGCGCAGACTGTGTGAAGAGGGTTTGCGCCGACGCTATGGCGCTCGTGCGAATGACCCGCAGGTGCTTGAACGCCTGGAGTATGAGCTGCGTGTCATCAATGACATGGGATTCAACGCTTATTTTTTGATTGTATGGGATTTGTGCCGTTATGCCCGCGAGCGTGGCATTTGGTATAACGCCCGCGGCTCAGCAGCAGGTTCGATGGTGGCGTATACCCTGGATATTACCCTGGTTGAGCCAATTGAACAAGGGTTGATTTTTGAGCGTTTTCTCAATCCGGGACGTGTTTCTATGCCGGATATTGACCTGGACTTTCAGGATGACCGGCGGGCAGAGGTGATGGAGTACTGTGCAGCGCGCTACGGAAGCGATCGCGTGGCACAGATTATCACCTTTGGCACACTGGGCGCCCGCGCGGCGATACGCGATGTCGGGCGCGTGATGGATATTCCGCTGGGAGAAGTTGACCGGGTTTCCAAGTTGATCCCCAATATTCCTGGCAAACCGCTCAGCATTACAGAAGCTTTGGAGCAGGTACCCGAGCTGAAGAGTGTTTACGAGGAGACCGAGTACCTGCGGACGCTGATTGATACTGCCTGCCAGATGGAAGGGGTTGTGCGCAACGCGGGGACACACGCAGCTGGGGTGATCATCTCAGATAAGCCCCTGATTAATTATGCGCCCTTGCATCGTCCCACCAGTGGCGCTGAAGATAGCCCAATAAAGACTGTGGCGCAGTTCGAGATGTCAGTGGTGGATTATCTTGGGCTACTAAAAGTTGATTTTCTGGGGTTGGCGACACTTACATATATGGCGCGCGCTTGTGAGTTGATCCGTCAACGTCATGGGGTGGAGCTTTCTCTTTCTAATATTCCTCTGGATGACCCGGATACGTTTCAACTATTGGGGCAGGGGCGCACGGCAGGCATCTTCCAGCTTGAAGGCTCGGGGATGACGCGTTATCTGACCCAAATGAAACCGCGCACGCTGGCGCATATCATTGCTATGGTGGCGCTTTACCGTCCGGGACCTTTGCAGTTTATCCCCTCCTATATCCGCCGCATGCATGGAGAAGAGCAGGTTTCATATCGCCATCAGGCTTTGGAACCTATCCTGCGTGAAACCTATGGCATCCCCATTTATCAGGAGCAGATTATGTTTGCTGCCATGGAACTGGCAGGGTATACAGCTTCTGAAGCGGACGACTTGCGCAAAGCTATCTCCAAGAAGAAAGCAGAAGCGATTATGGAGCATCGCCACAAGTTTATTAAGGGCAGTGTGGCGCGTGGTATTCCAGAGCAAACGGCAGCGGCTATTTTTACGGATTGGGAAGATTTTGCCCGTTATGGCTTTAACAAGAGCCACGCGGCAGATTATGGGGTCATTGCCGTTCAAACGGCTTATCTCAAGACGCATTATCCGGTTGAATTTATGACTGCATTGCTTTCGCAGTCTAAAAATGATACAGCCAAAGTGGCTCTATATGTGATGGACGCGCGTAGCATGGGGATTGATGTTTTGCCGCCGGACATCAATACCAGCGGCTGGGATTTCACTATTGAAGACCGCCCCAATGACAAACCAGCGATACGCTTTGGCTTGGGGGCTATTAAAAACGTGGGTCAGGACCCGGTAGAGCTTATCCTTCAAGCGCGCGCCGAGCGCAAATTCAGCGACTTGCGTGATTTTGCCAGGCGTGTGGACTTGAGACAAGTAGGAAAGCGCGCTTTGGAAAGCATGATCAAAGTGGGCGCGTTGGACTCTTTTGCCTCGCGTGGTGCATTGCTTGCTGGCATCGATTCAATACTTGCCATCAGCGCCAGCCACTTCCGCGCCGCCTCTGCCGGTCAGATGAGTTTCTTCGATCAAAATGTCGGCATTGAGGACACGATCAATTTGCCGTCTGCAAACTTTATTGACCAGCGTGATCAGTTGGAATGGGAACGTGAGCTGATTGGCTTGTATGTGTCCGACCACCCTCTGTCGCCTTATATGCGTTTGCTGGAACGCTTGGTTACCCATTTTTCAGCGCAGCTGAGCGAAGCAGGTAACCACGAAAAGGTTACCGTTGCCGGTCTTGTTACACGCTATCGCAGCCATATTACCAAAACCGGTAAGGAGATGGGTTTTGTGACCATTGAGGATATTCAGGGGAGCATCGAGCTGCTCTTTTTCCCAAAGACTTGGGAAAAATATGGCGCCTTGGTAGAACCGGATCAGGTCATCTGTGCAATGGGCAAGGTAGATACGGAGGGCAGTGAGGCAAAGATTCTGGTGGACGAGATCCGGGTGATTAATCTAGAGGATGATCTACCGGATGTCAATGGGGGTAGTGGAAGCGAACAGCCGCTATCTTTGATTTCTGATGCTCTAGAGGAAGGGCAGAATGGGCTGAATGGAGACTACCAGGAAGCGGAAGAAGGGGAGATTGATTTCTCTTTGCCAGTTGAAACCATTGTAGAACTCCCAACCGTTGCCTTCCCCACAGAGCAATTGCCATCATCCGGCAGTACTACGTCACAAAAGAGCAATGAGAGTGTTGAAGGAGGCGGTGTTTTTCCTCCTCTGCCTGGCGAACAGCACGTTGATCTTGAAGTGGGGCAGGGGGCGCGCTTTTTGACGGTTGTCCTTCACGCCAGTGGGGATAAAGAGCGCGATGTCCGCCGTATGCGGCGTATTCACGGCTTGCTTCTTTCCAACCCGGGCAAAGACCGTTTTGCCTTTTTGCTGTATGATGGCAGTGCCTGTTACCAGATTGACTTTCCCAACTACACCACAGGAATCTCTGAGGATTTGGTGGAAAAACTCTGTGGAATGGTGGGCAGCGATAACGTCAGAGTGGTCTAATCTGAGCGCGTAGAGGGGGTGTTTGGGGCGCTTTTACTCGTCGCGCTCGCGCAGGTGGGGGAAGAGAATCGTCTCGCGTATGGTGCGCTGATTGGTGAGCAGCATGGTCAGCCGGTCAATTCCCATGCCAAAGCCGCCAATGGGGGGCATCCCGTAAGACATGGCGCGTAAATAGTCTATATCAATGGGGTTGCGTTCTTCGTCGTCTTCTGCATAGGTGTTTCCCATTTCGATGAAGCGCGCTTCCTGGTCAAGCGGGTCATTCAATTCGGTAAAAGCGTTGCATAATTCCATCCCGGCGATAAAGCCTTCAAAGCGTTCGGTGATAGCAGGATTGCCTGGTTTGGCTTTTGCCAGCGGGGAAATATCGCGCGGGTAATCGTACAGAAAGGTAGGCTGGATCAGGGTGGGTTCCAGGTAATCGCCTAACAGAGTGTCAATTAACTTGCCGCGTGGGTAATTGGGGTTGAAGTTCATGCCTTTGGCGTGCATGGTTTTTGCCAGGCTTTCAGCGGTGGGGTGTTGGTCAATATCAATTCCCGTAACATCCAGGATGCCCTGCCGCAGCTCCAACCGCCGCCATGGCGGGGTAACGTCAATGACGTGGTCGCCGTAAGGGAAGCGGCGTGCGCCGAGCACCTTATCGCAAACGTGAACGATCATCTGCTCGGTCAGTTCCATAACTTTTAGATAGTCAGCATAAGCCATGTAGAACTCAAGCTGGGTAAATTCAGGGTTGTGCTTAAAGGAAACACCCTCGTTGCGGAAGTCGCGCCCGATTTCATAGACGCGGTCGAACATGCCTACATTCAGCCGCTTGAGGTACAGCTCGAAGGAAATGCGCAAATACAGGTCTTGTTTGAGCTGATTATGATGTGTGATAAACGGACGGGCAGCTGCGCCTCCATAGATGGGTTGCAGGATGGGCGTTTCAACTTCGAGGAAGTCGTTTTTATCAAGGAATTCCTGCAAGGCGCGCACAATGGCGGTGCGGGTGCGAAAAATCTGACGGACTTCGGGATTGACAGCCAGGTCTGCGTAGCGTTGCCGGTAGCGCGTTTCGGGGTCACTCAGTGTTGCATGACGTACTACTTTTCCATCAACAATCTCGTCTTTCGCTGCAGGGAGAGGCGTAATTGCCTTTGCCAGCATGCGGAAGGTGTTCACCCGCAGACTGATTTCTCCTGTTCGCGTGCGGAAAAGTGTGCCGCTGGCTTCGATAAAGTCGCCAAGATCGTAATACTCGCTGAGTTCTTCGAGTTTGTTTTCTCCTACCTCGTTGACACGCAGGAAGAGCTGCAAGCGGGCGCTGCCGTCTTCGATATGAGCAAAGATGAGCTTACCCATTGGGCGGATGGAGCGTAACCTGCCAGCCAGGGTGATTTCTGGCAGCGTTGGGTCGCCCTTTGCCTCGGCGCTTTCGAACAATTCAATTGCGGCGCGGCAGGTGTGTGTAACGTTTGCGCGTGTGGGGTATGGCTCAATCCCTGCCGCGCGCATGCGGTGTATCTTTTCTACCCGGATTTTTTCGAGTTCATTATATTCCATTGTAGAAATGTGTCCTTCCCAAACAGAGAGGGTATGCGAGTTATCGTTGGATAATGCGTCTCATTTTACCATAAGACTTTTGCAAAAAACCCGCCCTGAGAGCTGGCGGGTTTTTCAACGGGTTTGCGTGAGGAAGAGATTATGAAACGCTTAAGATTTTGACCGTAAAAGTGCCTGCTGGCGCATCCACCTGAACACTGTCGCCAGCCTTGTGGTTGAGCAATGCTTTTCCCAGGGGTGATTCATTGGATATTTTACCTTCAAGCGGGTTTGCCTCTGCCGCGCCAACGATGATATATGTTTCGGGTTCGCTGCCTTCTTCTTGAATCTGTACTCGTGATCCAATTTCGACGCTGTCATGCAGATGGGTATCCTCAATGATCTTGGCTGTTGCCAGCAGAATCTCAAGTTCCTTGATGCGCCCCTCGACAAAAGCCTGTTCGTTTTTGGCAGCTTCATATTCGGCGTTCTCGATTAAGTCTCCACCTTCCTCCTGGGCTTCGTGCAACCGCCTGGCAATTTCGTCGCGCTTTTCGGTGCGCAGATATTCCAGTTCATCCTGTAATTTCCGGTAGCCTTCTTCTGTCAGGAATTGAGTAGCCATTGGATTATCCTTGTGTCGTTTGAATAAGGACCTTGAGAGGTTCTTTATAACCCCTGATCGTTTGATTCTCGTTTGGATTGGTTAAGAAACAAAAACCACCCCAAAAGGAGCGATTTAGAACATTTCGTTTTTATTAAGTGGTTTCTCCACGTTTGTCCATGCAATCATAACACATTCTGAGCTGGATTGCAAGCAAAATGGGCGGACTTTTTCTTTCGCAAGGATGTTTGTTTTTGATTCAGACATTGCGTATCGGGTAATTTCCAACCCTGCGAGCGGTTTCAAGCATGGCAAGGTAATATGCAGGTTTGACACCCGGGTGCACAGAGTTGCTGGTGGACAACATGAATCCGCCGCCCGGCGCAGCAGTTTGGATGATGCGTTCTGTCTCCCGGCGCACGAGGTCTATCGGACCATCTACCAGCACTGTTGAACAGTCCACGTTCCCAATCAGGGTTAGTCGGTCACCGTAGCGGCGTTTCAGGTCAGCAATGTCCATACCGGCGCGCGGCTCGATGGCTTGAAAGCCGTCAACACCAGCGTCAATCATATCCTCAATAAGGGAATTAACATTGCCGTCGGTATGTTTCACATAGACCCCATTGTAGCGATGGCATAGTTCGGTGATCTGCCTGAGGCGTGGAAAGACAAACTGCCGGAAGTGGCGCGGTGAAAATACTGGCCCCTTTTGGGCTGCCCAGTCATGTCCCCCGTGCAGACCGTCTACGCCGCGCCGGAGCATTTCTTCTCCCAGCATGAGAGCGGTTTTGAGGTTTGCGTCCAGGTAGCGGTGTATCAGGCTGGGTGCCTCGATAAGCCCAATGAGAAAAGTCTCTGCCCAGTCCCATGTGGAGCCGATTTCGACATCTGCCATGCCCAGCACCATGCGGTCTTTTCCCAACTGCTCAATCAGGATGTCCACGGGTGTAAAATCCCAGTCTTCCAGGGAGGAGGGATGCGTTTCTAGATATTGAGTTAAACGTTCGAGTTCAGCTAATCCACCCCGATGTAGGGATGAATCGACCTGATCATATGTGTCGCTTTCGGGTGCATAGCGGCATAGGCGCCATTGGCCGGTAGCTGGGTCAGTGAATCGCCAGGTGTTTTCGTCAACCTGCTCTGGAATTTGGTAGCTGCGTTGCCACGGCATTGCCATGGGATATACATCCAAATCAAGCGCTTTCCACAGGGCGATTTCATCCGTCAGTCTTTGATGGTTATATTGGGCAATCTTTCCCTGCATCAAAGCTTGGTTTTGTGATACGCCGCGCGCCATGCCGCCAAAGCCGCACAGGTTAGGGCGCCCAAGAACTTCCGCCGCGGTGGGGTTATCAATGGTCAACTCGAAGATGGGTACTCGATCGGCTTCTTGATGTGCAAAAGCCAGCCTTGCGCGTTCCTTTCCGTTCACAGCTTATGCCTCGAATGTGATGATCTGCGGCTGACGACCGTCATACGTGACAAAACATCCACCTTCTGGGAGAGGCTGAATGGAAAGAGGCACTGTACCCATTTGTGCCTTGCGAGGTGTAATTCCATATAGTGCGATTTCGATCTGCCCCGCAGCCGCACCGGTATGCACTGTCAGGGTCGCATCGCGATACTCGTAGCTGACTGGAATGCTGGTTTGGGCATCTGTGTAGATTGTGTAGGCGTTGTTTTGCGCGGGAGCATAGATTTCAATGGTGAGTGGGTCGCAGGGTTTTTCTTCGGTGTGCTGAAGGACAGGCCCGAAAGGTAAAATAGCGCCGCCGCGCACAAACAGGGGCAGGATATCCAGCGGCGCTTCTATATCGAGCCAGCATCCGCCCTGAACAACCTCCTTGCTCCAGTAATTCACCCAAGCACCTTCTGGCAGGTATACTTTGCGCCGGTTGCTCTCATCCAGAATGGGGGCTACCAGCAGGCTGCTGCCAAAAAGGTATTGGTCTTCGATTTTATGGGTGATCTCATCTTCCTGATATTCCAGCACCAGGGCGCGTACCATTGGCAGACTGGTACGGCCACATTCGACCGCCTCGCTGTAAATGTATGGCAGCAAACGATAGCGTAGTTCATCGTAGCGGCGGAAGATGCTTTCAGCCTGTTCGCCATAGAACCAGGGTTCGCGGGGCGGTTGCCCGTGTGTTCGGGTGTGCGATGAAAAGAATCCCAATTGTGCCCAGCGGACATATAGCTCAGAGCAGGGCAAGCCACAAAACCCGCCCAGATCATGGCTGTAGAAAGGAAAGCCGCTCATGCCAAAACTCAGTGCCGAGCGTAGCACACACGCCAGGTCCTCAAAGCGGGCAATGCCGTCTCCTGACCAGTGTACCGGGTAACGCTGGGAACCAGCCCAGGCGGAGCGCGCCCAGATGATGCCCTGCCCTTTGCCGTAAAACTCCTCTGTCATCTCGAAAATTGCTTTGTTATACAGCAAGGGATAGAGGTTGTGCATGGATTCGCTTGGGTACCCATGATAGATGGCATCGGGAGGCGCACCCTCGCCAAAGTCGGCTTTGATCACCGACACGCCGGAGCGGAAAAGGCAGAAAAATTTTTCTTTTAACCAAGAAATGGCTTCGGGGTTTGAGTAATCAATCAGCCCGGCATCTTCCAGGAAGCCGGGGAAGGTGTATGTCTTGCCATTGGGTCGTTTTACCAGATAGCCTTTTTCGCTGCCTTCGTGGAACATCGGTGAACTGATGATGATGTTCGGACATTGCCAGAGCGAGAGCCGAAACCCGTCCTTGTGCAGCCGTTCGGTCATTGCATGTGGGTCAGGGAAATTCTTTTCGCCAAAACACAAATCCACTTCCCATTCGCGGTTGTACCAGCCGGTATCAATATGAATGACGTCGCACGGAATGCGGTGCGCTCTCATCTCTTTTGCCACCTGTTCAACCTGTTCCTGGCTGTTATAGGTGATACGTGCCAGCCATAGCCCAAAACTCCACTTTGGCGGCACAGCTGGTTGTCCTGTGATGGCGGTGTAGCGCGGCAGAATTTCTTTGAGGGTTGGGCCATAGATAAAATAAAAGTCAAGCAGGTTTGTATCTTCCACAATGGTGGATATGGCGGTGTAATCAAAGTCGCCGACGTGAAAAGCAATGGCATTGGATGTGTTCACATAAAGTCCATACCCGCGTGTGGACATATAGAACGGTGTATATTTATATGCCGCTGGCGAGGCGTTCCCATAGGCCTCCTGCACCCATAGGCGTTTGTAGATACCGCGCTTGTCAAAGGGCCCAAAATCTTCTCCCAGCCCGTAGATATGTTCGTTGTAGTGCAGGTCAAAAGAAGCAAAAACGCGTTGGCAACCCCCGCTATGGCTCCCTAGCGGATATGCATAGCGGTGCATAAAAAGCCAGCGTTCCTGCGGTGGATTCCACTGTACCTCAGGGCGGCGCAATGGTTCTATATCCACGGCTCGAGTGCTCCAGATTCGTTCACCTGCCAGGTTATATGCCTCCAGTCGGAAAGGTTCTCGTATGACCACCAGACGCAAGCGAGATGTTTCGAAGGTTACGCAGCGCTCATCCTCCCGCATTGTTACTGCAACAGGCTGTTCAAACTTTGCCACAACCATAGGGGTTTGTATATCGGGAACTTCACTGCCCGGGTAGTAGCGTACTCGAATGATGTCTTCTGTGCAGAAATCCAGGCGAATGGTTACCGGCTTGCCGGGTTTTGCTGGTTCAAAAACCAGCTCAACCAGTGTCCCATAGCTGTTGTGCAGATGTGGTTCGTAATGCCCGCTGGCACACTGCAGCAGTGCCGTGTTGCCCGATAGACTGACGCTTTGCAATTGCGTCACCAAATCTACGGGGACAGTTTCACCAAGGAATGTAGGGATTTGATAACATTTGCTCATAAGTAACCTTCTTCGATGCCATGATTTTTTCAAACATCTGACAGGCGTGTGCCTGTCAGATGCAGAATTTGCTTGCTTATCGTGGGTTTGATTTTACCCTTTTACTGCCCCTTCGACCATGCCGCGCATAAAATATTCGCGTGTGATCAAAAAAATGGCGATAGCTGGAATCATGATGACCACGCAGGCGGCTGCCAGCAATTCATCTTGGTTTCCTTCCAGAACGTGTTGAAAGTCGAATAAACCAACGGTTGCCATTTTCATATCCGTTTTAGAGATGAGCACAAGTGGGGTAAAGAAGTTATTCCAGCTGTAAACAAAGTTGATCAGAAACGTGGCGATCAGCCCTGGCAAAGTGATGGGCATAACAACCTGGAACAATGCCTGGACGGGGGTTGCTCCATCGATTGCAGCGGCTTCTTCAAGGACGCGTGGGATGCTTTCGAAAAAGCCTTTCATGATCCAGATGCCCAGTGGTATACCGTAGGCGCCAAATACCAGGATCATGATGGTGTAGGTGTTGATCAGCTTCAGATCACTGGCGATGCGATAGATGGGAATAATACTGACCAGACCGGGCAGCATCATCATCCCAAGCACATAGGCGTTCATGATGCGTTTGCCCTTGAACTCCAGGCGGGCAAAGGCGTAACCTGCCAGAGCAGCCAGCGCGGTGGAAATGATTGCGCCTCCAGCGGCATTGATGATGCTGTTGAGAATGTAGCGTGGGAATTTTCCATAGATGAACAGACGTTGGTAGTTTTCCAGCGTCCAGATGTCAGGGATAATGCTCAACAGCCCGTAGCCTGGTCTGTGGAGCGAAACCAACACCGCATAAACGACGGGAAATAGTATGACGATGCAAAAAGCAATCAGGAAGGCGTTGATCAAGAGATTGATGGCGTTTTTTTGCTTCATGACAGGTTTTTCTCCTTTCGCTTAGCCTGCCAATGCATTCTCTCGTTCGAGAGCGCGCAGGTAGAAGGCTGCCAGGACGATGTTGATCAGCAGCAAGACAACAGAAAGCGCAGCCGCGTAGCCAAAGTTGTAGAACTGCATCGCTTCGCGGTACATGTGCAGACCGAGAATTTCGGTGGCGCGCCCGGGTCCGCCTTCAGTAATTGCCAGCACCATGCCCACACCGTTAATTGCCTGAATGGTGAGGAAAACTGTGGTTACAATGGTGGTGGGTCTCACCAGTGGCCAGGTAACTTTCCAGAAAGAGTTCCAGCCGTTTGAGCCATCAATGGACGCAGCTTCGTAGATCTCGCGTGGAACGGTTTGCAGTCCGGCCAGCAGGAGCAACATGCCGAAGCTGATTGACCGCCATGTGGTGGCTGCAATGACAATTGCCATTGCCCCCCAATTGGTGGTAATTAAGGCTTTGCCCTTAAAGATTGGCGCAAGCAGGTTCTGGATAATGCCGTAATCCTGATAGAACATCCAGCGCCAGACAACCCCCGAGGTGATTTCTGAAAGCACCCAAGGCAGGAAAATAATCGTCATGTAAACACCGGTTAACTTTAGTCCACGGTTGAGCATGAGGGCAAGAATATAGGCAATAATGACAGTCAGAAGGACATAAAAAACCGTAAAGATAATCGTTAACCACAGGCTTTGTCTAAAGTCGGCACTTCTGAGAATAATGCTATAGTTTCGCAGCCCCACAAATTCTATGATACCTTTCTTGCTACGAGTCATGGAAAGGTAAAAACTGTACAGGGTAGGATACAGGCTGACAATGGTGATGAATACCAAAGCGGGTAGCGTAAGCAGGTATGGATATAGCGAGAGCTTTTTTTTCATAAGGAACTTCCTCTTTTGCCACTCCATAATGACGGGGATGCGTATGTGGGCAGGTTTCCCTGCCCACATACCGGAATTATGCTTGTATTACCAGTACTTGGTAAGCAATTCATCCTGAGTGGCTTGCAGTTTGGTCATGGGATCAATCTTAGGATCGAGCATGATCTCCTGCATGGCAGCAGCCAGGGCATCCATACACTCGTTGTAATAGGGGCTGGTGTCGGACTTGTGACCATACTTAGTCAGATTGTCGCGGGTATCAGCGTAGAACTGACTGTCGAAGATGGGGTTCTGAAGCGCAGCTGCGGTGGCGGGGATGCCGTAGTTAGCTTTTGCCCACGGTGCCAACACCGCTGGGTTGAAGAAGAAGTTGATGAACGCGATGGCGTTGTCAACATTCTTGGCTCCGCTGGTCAAAGCCCATGTTTCGGTGTTCATGAACACATAGCCCTGATTGCCAGCCAGACCGGGCGGAGGCCCGATTTTGACTTCACCTGCCTCAAAGCGCTCTTTGAGCCCGGCGATGTAAATATAGGACCATGAGCCGCCGCGCACTGCGCCTGCGGTTTTGTCAACAAAGGGCGCTTCGGTAGCTGACCAGTCGCCAGTAAAGGCGACCTCGGGGATGCACTTGTTTGCCAGCATCTTGCGCAGCCAGTTGATTGCCATGACGGTTTTGTCGTTAGCAAAGACAGGCTTGCCTTCCTCATCGAACATCTGCCCGCCTGCGGACCAGACCAGCGGTGCCAAACCCTGCTGAATGGCAGCCGAGTGGCGGCCAAGGAATGCGGTGGCGACATATTTGCCTTCTTTGCTGAGACGCTGGCATTCTTTATCCCAACCTGCTTCGTCGGTTGGCCAGCCATCCGGGAACATGGCAACATCGTAGTACCAGTTACCGCCGCTGACAAAGGTGCCTACCGCGTAGCGTTCGCCGTTAACTTCGTTGAGCGCCTTTTCAAACTCATTCAGGTCGCTGTAGAAGAAAGATGCTTTGATCTGATCATTGATATTCATCAACGCTCCGGCATTGATTAGCCCCTGAACGTATTCGTAGGCAACCATGATCAGGTCAGGCATATCGCCGCCTGATTGCGCGGCTACAGCAACTTTGGTTGCCATTTGGTCCCAGGCTACCTGTTCGTACTCAACTTTGATCCCTGTTGTTGCCTGGAAGGAGTCGATTGCTTGCTTCATCATGACCGCGCGGCTGTCTTCTGTGTTGGTCAAGTCGTAAAAGCCCCAGATGCGCAGCGAACCAGCTTCTTTCTCTACGGGCACTTCAACTTGCTTCTCAACAACTTTCTCGACTTCTTTCTCAACGACCACTGTCTCAATAACCTTTTCAGGCGCGGGCGGGGTGCAGGCACTCAGCACCATCACCGCAATGGTGAGCAGGGCGATGACAATAAAAAAGCTTTTTTTCATTTTCCTTTTTCCTCCAAAATTGATAGTTTGTTGATTATTTTGCGAACCGACAAGGAACTGCTAAAAACTTGAGAGAAAAGACATCACCTCCTTCTTAATTTATCCAAACATCTGGCTGGGTGGACACTGACGAGCAGCCTGATACATGGCTGCCAGGTTGTTGAGAGGCGTTCGTGGTGCCAGGTTGTTCCCTTCCCGCAGAATAAACTTGCCGCCGTAACATACACCTGAAGTCAGGATGCGATAAGTCTCCTGGTACACTTCTTCTGGTGAGCCGCTCTTAAGTAGCATCACATTTGGCCCGCCCCAGAGCGTGACCTCAGTCCCGAGCTCCTGACGCAGCACCCCAAAATCAATCGGAAATCCGGTGTCGAACTCGTAAGCGCCGATTTCGTCACGCAGGGTTTTAAAGTGGCGGGTGGCATCCCCGCAAAGATGAATTTTGACTCGTTCAGCGCTGGTGAGACCCGCTTTTAATTTTTTGTAAACAGGGATCATGAAGGTCTTGAGCAATTTTTCAGAGATGAGTTGTATCGCATCGTCGGCAAAAAACAGGTCAGGGGCGATCTTTTCCTGTCCAAAGAACTGCCGATGGGCATGTATTCGCGCGATCGTTGCCTCTGTGATGAAGTCCAAAAGCTGCTGGACGTATTGCGGGTCGTCGTAGAAATCGGTGAATAACTCGCTTCCTCGCAGGGCGTGGGCGATAGTAAGCGGTCCGCAGGTGTAGTGCCCAAACAGATCAATGTGTATGGGACGTCCCAGATAATATGGCTGACGCGCCACCAGCTGGCATATCTCTTCGTATATCTGATGTGCTTTGTGGTACCATCCGCCATACAGCGGGTCGGGAAGGCCCTCATCGAAGAGTGCATTTTTTCGGTCTCCTTGCAGGATGGGGGTGGTATCTGGCACCTGACCGGGAAGGAAGGCAACCGGAGCGCCGAAATAAGCAGCCTCATCGAAGTTCTGCAAATCAACTTTGACCACAAATTTTTCCGGTAAACCAATCGGGTCATCACAATACGGGGCAATATTTTCTGCGCGCCACACAGCCGCGCGCAACTGGAAGCCCAGCATGGTTTGGGCATCACAGCAGTATTTTTCAAAGGAAACAGCCTCACCAGGGTTAAGTTCGTCATTGAAGATAAAGAATTGTGTATTGGTTCCCAGAAAGACAGGGGGTCTTTGCGGATTCCCGGCATAGAAGGCTTCCCAAACAGCTTTTGCTTCTGAGTTATGCTTCTCCACAGCTGTGCTCATGTAGAGTGTTCCCTTGTTTGTTTTGGGGGAGTGCTGTCTCGAATGACCAGTTGGGGCTGAAGCAGAATGCTGCTGGCTTCTATGAAAGTGCCGTCGCGGCGGGCTTGTATCCTGCGATGAAGCTCGCGCATGGCTAACTTTCCTGTTTCGATATGATTGCGGCGAGCGGTGGTCAGCGATGGGGTGTAGTATGCGGTTGGGGGGAAGTCGTCAAAGCCAGCGATTGCCAGTTTCTCTGGTACGGCGATCCCCAACTCGGCTGCAGCGTGCAGAGCGCCCAATGCCATCTCATCGCTGCTGACAAACAGGGCATCCATTTGTGGATATTGGTTCATCAGACGGCGCAGCCCGGCGTCGCCGCTGGCGGCGCTCCAGTTACCGACGGCAATCTGATTTTCTGTGATCGCAATGCCGCGTTCAGTCAACGCCTCACGCCAGCCAGCAAAGCGCTGTTGAGAATCCCACCCGTCACTTGAGCCGGTGATAATGCCGATGTTTTCATATCCCTGCTCTAACAGATGACGGGTGATCAGATAGGCGCCATGACGGTCGTCTGTCCCAACAACTGTCAGTCCTTCGGTTGGGCGGGCGTTGACAAAAACAATGGGGACGCTTTGCAGCAGGCGAGCGCGTTCGGGTTTTCGCCACCAGGCATAATTATCGCCAAATTCGGGGACGACCCACAGGATTCCACTTACCTGATGTGACAGCAAGCTGCGCACTGGCTTTTCCAGGTCTTTTGGAATGGGCTCGTCCATGATAGATAGAATTAACGAATATCCAAATTCCGTGCTCTGTCGCTCAATTCCAGCAAGAAAGAGGTTGGGCCCAGTGTACTCAAGACTGCTGACCATGACCCCAATGTTGTTTGAACTTTGTTTTACCAGGTTGCGCGCTACGAAGTTGGGATGATACCCCAGTTGTTCGATGAGATTTTCAATTCGCTGACGGGTTTCCTCTGAGACATCCGGGGCATTGTTGATGACCCGCGACACTGTCTGCATGGAAACCCCTGCCAGATGTGCGATTTCTTTGAGGGTAACGCGCGAGCTGGTCATTTAGATAATTACTCCTTCTCGCTCTAACAAAACAAGAGCTGCTTCTCCTTCTTGGGGCGTCAGATCGCGATGCCCTAGATGCTCAGATTCTTCCCATAGATAGAAAGCAAATCCCTTCCCACCCAGTGCCTGTATGATCTTTTGAGCGCCTTGTGGGGTTACATAAAGCTGACAGAGTTTTCCTGCTGAGCGGATGCCGCTCAACAGGTCAAGCCATTCCTCCGGTGGAGGGGCACCTTCGCCGGGGATCCACTGAATGCCCTTGAGATTGGGTATCTCCAGAATGCTTTTCAGATGAGGAATCTCCCCTTTGCCGTCTAAATGATAGAAACCATACGGCATGGATTGACAACATGCTACCAGGTCGGGGAGCGCATATTTTGTAAACATGCGCGGAGAGATCATATAACTGAGGTCGGACTGCAGCATATAGCCCGCTTGCGGCATCCATAAAGGTGCCCAACCACAGCAACCGTGCTGCTGGATGCTCATCGTACAAAGGCGTTTGAAGCATTCCAGCCAGATAGAGGTAATCTGACCTGTCAGCCGTATCACCTCATCGGGCATTTCCACCATCGCTGTCAGCAGTCTCTCGCTGCCGCATAAACTTGCCAGGATGTCGAGGTTGCCGCCCAGATCGGTGATGCCAACACAGAGATGGTCCCCCCAGCGTTCAACAGCCGCTCGGGTAACAGCTTCAACACGCTGCCACCAGGGGTTACCCCAGTCAATGGAGGGTTGGAATGCTCCGATATCTGACACGTCGGTTTCTTTCAGCGGCTCAAACCAGGTGGTGCCATTGGCAAATTTGACGGGGCTGCCCAAGCATCCCGCCAAAATGCCAGGGCCAAAATTGGGATACCATCGTGGGAGGGCATCACCCATCCAGTGGACAGAATCCAGGACAATTTGGATCGTATTGAGTATTTGCTCGGTGGGAGTGTCTAATCCGTATTGGGTTAGGTTGGGATACAAATCGGCAAAGGAGAAGCTACTCGAAGCCTCATAGGCTTCGATGATAATCATTGGGCGTTCCAGTGAACCGTCCCACCAGGTTTGCCAGGTCTCTGATATGCGTGCCCAATCAGCAGAGGTAAAATCAGCCGTATGAGTCATTTTATCCATCCCTCAGTGTTGAAGAGTGGCAGTGAGCAACCGTTGCTTGAAATCACATTTTTATACCAGGATGCGGATTCCTTCAAAATGCGTTTTTGAGTCTGAAAGTCAACATAGATTAATCCAAATCGCTGGCGGTATCCCTCTGCCCACTCAAAGTTATCCATAAGCGACCAATGGAAGTAACCGCGTATGTCCACACCTTCCATATACGCCTGACGTAGGGCTGATAGATAGCGTGAGGTGAAATCAATGCGCTGTGGATCATGGACTTGATTATCTGCGGCAACCCAGTCAGGGGTGGAGAGACCGTTTTCGGTAATAATAATGGGGGTGCGGTAGCGTTCATACAGAAACTTTGGTCCCCAATAAAGCGCCTGAGGAGTCACTGCCCAGTAAAAATGTGTCAATGGATAACCTGCAGGGAAGTCTATCAGCTGGTATCCATTGTGTTGGTTTGCCCTGACAAAATCGCCGCGATAGATGTTCGCTCCATAAAAATCAAGCGGCTGAGCAATGATATCCATATCGCCAGAGCGAATTGACGGAATCTGGCTGCCATAGAGACGTAGCCCGTCTTCGGGGTATTGCTTAAAGAATATTGGGTCGGCGAACCAGGAGTTGTTCCAGAAGGTGTAATCAGTAACGGCAAACATTGCCTTGCGGGCTGCTTCAATATCTTCGGTGGAGTTGCTGAGAGGAATCTTAACACTGCCCACGGATGCAATGCCAACACGAACCCTTTGGCACGCGCTGGCGCGTATTGCCAACACGGACTTCCCATGAGCCAGAAGGACGTGATGTGCGGCAATAAGCACTTCGTTCCAGGGGAGTTTTAGCCCTGGGGCGTGGGTGCCTTCCCAATGTCCCAGCCCAATAAATGCTTGGGGTTCGTTGATGGTCATCCAGTTGGTTACACGGTCGGACAGGCGCTCAACCACCTTTGATGAATACTCGGCGAACCAGTCTGGGCTGTTTGGGTTTAACCACCCCCCTGCAAGGTATAACTCATAGGGATAATCCCAATGAAAAAGGGTTACATAGGGGGTAATTCCAGCGGAAAGAAGCTCATCCACCAGGCGCGAATAGAAATCAATACCTTTCTGATTGAGTTGCCCAACACCCTTCGGAAGAACACGCGGCCATGAAATAGAAAAGCGATATGCCTGGAGACCAATCGCTTTCATCAGGCGTATGTCGTCTGAGAAACGGTGGTATGTGTCACAGGCGACCTCTCCAGAGTGTCCCCCGAATATTTTTTGCGGCTGTTGACAGAAGGCATCCCACACCGATAATCCTTTTCCATCGGCGGCAGACGCGCCCTCCACCTGGTATGCGGCAGTTGCTGCCCCCCAGACAAAGTGGTCGGGAAAACAGAGTTTAGAAGAGCGAGTCGCCTTTGGCTCCTTAGACATGTCGCGTAAAAATTTGTCGGGGTTTCTTATTTTGATTGGTATAGGAAATTGTCTGGATGAAAACTGGGGCGAAGTTCTTGTGAATATTATCGTGAACGTTAACGTGATTTATATCAACATGATAACAATTTAGAAAAGCCAAGTCAACCCCTGCACGAGTGCGTTACAGGGGTTTCTGACTTTAATCAGACAAAGTTATGACAATCGTCACCCCCACGAATCTATCAAGGTCAGAAGTCTTTGCTTATGGCAGGATATACGATTCGGCAAAGGGGATCAGCCAGGTACCGCTGCCTTCCTGTTTGTTTTTGTAACGCATGGGGTAGCGTGATTCCATCTCGTCAAGGTAAAACACATCCTGCTGATACTCGGCGGTTTTCATCCCCGCGGGGGCGGCGTCGCCGAATTCTACAGTGATTTTTCGGACAGCCCGTTTAGCTTCAAAATCAAACGGTGGCACTTCTTTGACGTCCAGCCTCACGCCCGGCGGCATGATGGTGACCCACGTTTGCCCAGGTTTGAGCGGAAATGGGTTGCCCGCTTCGTCCATATAACGAATGGGACGGGCGCGCCCGGTTTTACGCTCATACTCACCGCTGATGGTTGTCCAGTAGATGTTGTACATCTTGCCATCACGGAAAAGAATGGCGGGAAATTTCTGCACATAGAGCAGCTCAATTTCATAAACGTAGCTTTTGCCCTGGGCATTGGGGTACAGGATGGTGTGGTTGGCAAACAGGATGATCAGGTTTTCAAACGTCAGGGGTCGCCCGCTGAGGCGGTCAATGGCTTGTACAAAGGTTTTGGCATCTGCCTGATCCTGATAGCGGTGATACGCGCCGCTTTCCTCGTCGTATCGCCAAAATATCTGGCTGAGGTTGCTCCATGGTATCCAGACGGTATCGGCCGGTTTCCCGATCCATGAACTTTGCGGAAGAGCGTCCTCTCTCCAAGAGACCGGCATGATGGCAGAGCCAGATTCCCAGCCAGAGGCGCTGGCTTCGGGCGGGTTGAGATCGAACAGGTTGCCTGCCAGGTCGGTGGGCTCCAGGCGGTTGGGTAGGTTCATGGCGTGGGTTTGTAGCTTGGTAACGTCTAGAAAGCCGCTGTTGATATCGCTGTCATCGAGGGGGTTGATGGTAATATAGTTTTGTGGCAGTTTTGCAAGAACGCCCGGCCAGGCATGGGCAAAAGCCAGCGTAGCCTGATGCAGTTTGGCAGCCTCGCCATACCAGATGCGCGCCGATCGTATCGGCCCGATGCCGGGCGCTTTCAGGGTCGGGTGATCGGAAAGAACAGGTAAATTTTCGGCAGGGGTTTCAGGAGTAGTCTCCTGAGCGGGGAAACTTACGGGTACAAAGTCGGCGCTGTCCATTGGAAGGCTTGCGGCAGCCCTGCCGCCCAATTTGGGATAGTCGCCATAAAAGGTTGCCAGAAAACGAGTTTCACCATCGCCAATATACCCCTCATAGACCGAAGGGCACCAGTCCAAGCCTGCCTGTGGCCTGGCAGCGGGGGGAAAGTTTGACACCGATACCATGATGGGGGGATAGGTCAGGTTCTCAGGGTCTTCCACTTTCAACCCGCTGAGCGGGTTATAGCCGGGAGGGAACTCCTCGGGCCCCATGCGGGTAATGGGAGGGGGGGTAGCGGTGGATGAAGGGACGATAGTGGGCAGAACAGGGGGCGCTTCGGTGGGCGGGAGAGTCGTTTTTGTCTCCACCGGTAGCGGAGAGGCGGTATTGGTTGAAGATGGCAGGTCAGCGGCGGGTGGTTGTGTGATCTGGGGGGAAGCAACCAGTTGGCAACTCAGCAAAACCCAGAAACTTACCACGAGAATGCTTATGCTCTTTTTCATCTCTTACCTCTTGTTTGAGCGTATCATATTGGGCAGGGGGAATCAATACCTGTGGGCAGTATGACTGCTTGACTGGGGGATCAACTCTTCCAGTCGCTTATTGCATTTAGACGCTGTACCTCCTCGGCGTCAAGATGAACCTCTAATGCGCTAAGATTGTCTATCAGCTGTTCAACAGAGCGTGGTCCAATGATGGGGCTGGTAACGACAGGGGTATGCAGCAGCCATGCCAGGGCAATCTGCGAAAGCGAACATTGTTTTTCGTCTGCTATTTCTTTGAGCGTGTTGAGAATAGCCCAGCTTTTTGGGTTATCGTACTTTTGGCTGATGCTGCGGGCGCGTGCGCTATTGATATCCATCTTGCCAGGCTGGTATTTTCCACTGAGAAAACCGCCTGCCAGTGGGCTATAGGGGATAACGCCAAGACCGTACCAGGCACATACTTCGGCTAGCTCGTTTTCAAACTCGGCGCGGTGAACCAGGTTGTAGTGCGGTTGCACGCTGACAAAAGTGTGCAGATTTAGGCGATCCGAAGCCCACAGCGCTTGCATCAGACGCCAGGCAGGGTAGTTGGAACAGCCAATGTAACGCACCTTGCCCTGATGGATCAAGTCGTCCAGAACGCGCAGGGTTTCCTCAATGGGTGTTTGTGCATCAAACCAGTGAACTTGATACAGGTCAATGACATCGGTTTGGAGACGTTTGAGCGATGCCTCAACCGAATGCATGATGTGCAGCCGCGAAAGACCTTCGTCGTTGGGCGCTTCCCCCATTCTGCCGCGCACTTTTGTGGCAAGGATAAGCTGGTGGCGTGGGGTGGCGCTGCGTTTGATCCATTTACCAATAATTTCTTCGGATATGCCGCCAGGGTTTCCCTCCGCCCAGCGCGAGTAAATATCTGCTGTATCAATGAAGTTTACCCCGTTCTGCCAGGCGACATCCAGGATGTGCAATGATGCGGCTTCGTCGGCGGTCCATCCAAACTGCATACTGCCCAGACAGAGGGCGGAGACCTTCAGGCCTGTTTTTCCCAAATAACGATATTCCATTTTGGTTTCTCTGATTATAGCATTTTTTTACTTGTCTGCTGCCCGTTGGCGGCACAGGTCAAGTGTCTCAACGGCGTGGCGCAGGTGGGGAATAACAATACTGCCGCCCACGATCAGTGCCACATTAAAGGCTTCATACAGCTCAGCGTCGCTCCATCCTGCCTGAACGCATTGCAAGATGTGGTAGTCAATGCAATCATTGCAGCGCAGCACCATGGAAGCAACCAATCCTAACAGTTCCTTGGTTTTGCCTGACAAAGCGCCATCCTGATAGGCAGTGGTGTCGAGATTGAAGAAGCGTTTGATCCCCAAATGATTGATGGACAGGATGCGCTCATTCATCTTTTGGCGATAGACTTCAAAAGAGTCAAGGCGGTTGGTCATAGCACTCCTTGGAAATAGAGAAAGGGAAAGGGGAGATATATGTTTTGCCTCCATTATAAACCGGATGTTTTTAGAGCAGTGCGCTCTGTTTAGCTAGCAGGTCGCTGCGATTGCTCGACTTGCAGGATTCTGCCCCAACACGGTTGCTGTAATTCAATGCGGGCTTTGCCATTCACGATGGCAAAATGATCGCCTGGGTTGAGCATGTCATACAGCACGTTTGCTTTTTGGGGAAGGGCAATATCAATCATTGCAGGGTGGTTGGCTGCATTTAGAGCGATCACGACGGTCTCACTGCCGTGCTGGCGGGAGAATGCAAGTTGTTCGTGGCTGACAAACAGCTGGGTATAGCTGCCGCTGCATAGGGCGCGGCTGCTGCGTCGTATATGCGCTAACCTGCTGATCAAACCGGGCAAGGCATGATGTTTTGTGGGGTGCACCTGTTGCAGGCTCAGGGCGGGTCTCAGAGCAGCGTCGCTGGTAGCAGTTCTTTTTCCCTCAATGCCCCATTCACTGCCATAATATATCGAAGGCACACCGGGCATACAGAATAGCAGGATGTACAACGGATAAAGATGATCCTGGTTGAGCAGGGTGCTGGCAACGCGGTTGACGTCGTGGTTGTCTGCAAAGTTATACAAGCGGAGATGACGGTATAGACCATCATTGCCCGATTGTCTGTTGAGCGCATAGGCGATTTCAAAATAGTTACGGTCATTCAGACTGGAATATAACCCCTTATAGCATTCGTAATTTGTTACCGAATCGAGCAGAGAGGGATTTGCCAATCTGCGGTAATCGCCGTGCACCATCTCTCCCATCAGCCAGAAATCCGGTTTCAGGCTGCGGCAGAATGAAGCCAGATCGGTCAGGAAGCCCACGTCCATGACATCTGCTGCGTCCAATCGCAGCCCGTCAATGTCAAAATTGGCAACCCAGCTTTTGATTGCCGCAAAGAGATGTTGGCAGACCTGCGGGTTTCGCAAATTAAGCTTGATCAGGTCTTCGCAACCGTTCCAGCCCTCATACCAAAACGGGTCGCCATAGCTGTTGCTTTTGGTGAAGTCCAGGTGGTGAAACCATGTGCAGAATGGTGAATCCTGGCGTTTCTCCAAAAGGTTGCGAAAAGCCCAAAAGTGCCGCCCGACATGATGAAAGACGCCATCGAAGATCAGGCGCATACCCCGCTGATGGATGGTTGAGCAGAGTTCCCGCAATGTATCATCATCACCCAGCCGCCGGTCGAGGTGAAAATAATCAGCGGTATCATACCCATGGGCTGATGATTCAAACAGCGGACCGAGGTAAATCGCATTTGCTCCAAGGTTCTGGATGTGGTCAAGCCACTCGTAGAGCGTTTTCAATCGGGGGGCGGGCGGGGAGATGAAATCATTGTTGTGAGGTGCACCGCACAACCCCAGAGGATAGATGTGATAGACGACCGCGTCCTCAATCCAGTGTCTTTGATGTGTCATTTTTCTCCTTTTTATACATACTGGTAGGTATATAACGTGCAAAATTGTATTGTCGGCATGGTACAACTTTGACTTGGCTCTCAGGAGTATATGCCGTGTTCGAATTGGTGGACGACCCGCTCCAGCAGACGGTCATCCAGGTGGACATAGCCGTTGAAGGCAAGAACGATGCAGGCGTTCAGAACACCGATGAATGTCATGGCATAGACACGCTGCCGCCCGCGCATGTTGCCATGATCGCGTACTGCTGCCGCAAAAACGTTTTCGACCAGCGAGAACTGGCGTTCATTTTTACCAGATACAACCTGAAAGGCTTCGCTTTGCTGAGGTGCGAAGCCCAGGGAAAGCTGCAAGCGGTAGTAGGTGGGGTGGTCAAGTGCGTAACGAAAATAGACTTCTGCGATGCGGCGCAGGGTAAGAGGGAGGTCGCCACGATAGCTGGCAGCCGCAACGAGCAGATGATCAAATTCTTCGTAATACCTGTCTAGCAAGGCTTCAAGTAAGCCGCGTTTGCTGCCAAAGTAATGATAGAGAGTAGGCTTGGTTACGCCTGCGTTTTCGACAATTTCTTGTACCCCGATGGCATCGTAACCGCGCTCGGCGAATAACGCCAGAGCGCATTCCAGTATCTTCTGCCGGTTGTCCATGACATGTATTATACCGATCGGTATATTTTTGTCAAGATGTTTTCTGCAGGTAATGATATTGGCGAAGCAGGGCGTATTTTTAATAATAAATATTAAAAAAGCTAATAAAAATCGAGTATAATTTGCGCCTGATGGAACTCAAGCTGCATACTTCTTTCCCGGACGAATTGGAAGGCGCCTGGAATTTGCTTTTGGAACAAAGCGTTCAGCATGTTCCCTTTTTGCGCTATGAGTATCTGCGCGCTTGGTGGCAGACCCGCGGCGGCGCAGAATGGGAAGATGTGCTCCTGGCGATTGTTACTGGTTGGGAAGGAAGTGAGTTGTGCGGTGTGGCGCCGCTCTTCTTTTGTCCCAACTTTGAAGGGGACGCGGCATTGCTGCTTTTGGGGAGCATCCAAATCTCGGATTATCTCGACCTTATTGCCCCGGCGGCGAAGATGAAAACTTTTATTGAATCCCTATTGCCTTTTCTGGCAAATAGTGCGGAGTTGCCACCCTGGCGTTCGCTATATCTGCACAACTTGGTGGATACATCGCCTACCCTGACGTTGCTTGATGAGGTTGCCCGCCAGCAGAAGTGGGCGTTCTCCAGCCATACTTTGCAGCACTCGCCGTATATCCCCTTGCCTGACAGTTTTGAAGCATATCTTGCCGGGATAGATAAAAAACAGCGCCATGAAATACGTAGGAAAATGCGCCGGGCTGGCGAGATAGGGCAACCTGTGCGCTATTATTATGTTCAGGAAAAAGCCGGACTCGATGAGGAGATAGATGCTTTTCTGGTGTTGATGGCGTATGATGCGCAGAAAAAGCGTTTTCTCACCCCGCCAATGCGCGAACACATGCGTCTGACCATCCACTGTGCCTTTGACCAGGATTGTCTGCACCTGGCGTTTTTGGAAGTGGGAGGCGAGAAGGCAGCCGGGCATCTCAGCTTCGATTATCTTGACCGTATCTGGGCTTACAATTCCGGTGTCAATCCCAAGTTTGCTCACTTATCCCCCGGCTGGGTGTTGCTGGGGCATGAGTTACAGTGGGCTATTGAACATCAGAAGGTAGAGTATGACTTTATGCGCGGTGATGAGGAATACAAATACCGCTTTGGTGCGGTTGACCGTTACGTGATGCAGGCTGTTCTTACCCCGGCTTAGGGTACGCCCCATAGCTGCAGTGTGCCGTCTCCGCTGGTGAGCAGCAGAAACCTGCCGTCAGGGGAAAAGGACAGGTTGCCATAGAGTTTGCCGGTGTTCAGGCTGGCGCGCAGGATGCCGCTGTGGGTATCCCACAGGGTGATTTCATTGCCTGCAATTGCCAAAAGGCTGCCATCTGGTGAAAGCGCCAGGGCATATCCTTTGGCGGGGATCGAAGCGATTTGTTTGCCATCTGCTACCTGCCGAATTTCTACTGCCCATTGCATGTCCTTGAGAGTGGCAACTGCCACAATGTCGGCGTTGGCGGCATACGCGGCGGCGTAGCCTTTATATTGGGCGATCTGCTTCCCGGTGTGTACTTCCCAGATGTGAACTTCGCCAGCGCTACGGGAGATCAGACGTTTGCCGTTGTTGGATAAAGCTACCCACTGAATGGGTTGTTTGGCGGGGATGGTCTTGATCAGACTTCCGTCTGAAATCTGCCAGATAAGCAGCGAATCCTTTGTCCCTCCAGCCAGCAATTGCTGGTTGCCGGAAAAAGACAATGTAGTCAGAACCTGCTGGCTTTCTGCCAGTGATTTGAGGCGCTTGCCGGTGCCGGGTCGCCACAGGCTGACCGAGCCATCCCAAAAACCAGCAGCCAGCATGTCCATATCCGCTGAAAATGCTGCACAACTCATTTTGCCTTCGCCAGCACGCAGCACAGATTGCAGGGTGCCGTCTGTATTCCAAATACGCATCCCTCCATCCAATTCGACTGTTAGCGCGATGTTGTACCGATTGATGCCGCTCGATATCGTGTAGTTGCTGGCGAATTCATGCGGGCGTGCCAGAGACGCTTCTGCGTCGGGGATTTGCCAGGACAGCAAGCGGTCGCTGAGAGCCAGCAGACGCTCATTGCGCTGAAATGCAATTTGTTTGATGGGGGGGTCGTCCTTGGGTACATTGAGCGTCGCAACGATTTTTCCACTGGATGGCGACCAGATGGTTATCTGACGCTGACTCAGTCCAGCTAACAATGTACCGTCGTCTGAGAATGCCACCAGCCTCAAGGGGTCGTTGTCAACATTCAACACTCTGAGCGTGTATCCGTTAGAAGTCTGGAAAACACGTATGCTTTTACCAAAATTGGCGGCAAACAGTTTGCCATCTCCCGAAAATGTGCCATTGACTGGAAAGTTCCCCGACTTATCTTTGGCTGTATAAAAATCGCGTTTGGATTTTCCTCCTGCGGCAACACCCCACACTTTGAGAGCATCTCCCGAGCCCCATGAGAAGAGCGTTTTGCCATCCTCAGAGAAGCCCAGTGCGGTAGGCGGGGATATGTGCCCTGTGTAGGTGCGCAGAAGCTGACCGCTGGGTACCTGCCATAAGAGGATGATGCGGTCAGTGGACGCCGCAGCAAGCATCGAGCGGTCGGGTGAAAAGGCGAGGGCGGTGATTTGACCCTTTTCGCTTTTGCTTTCCTGGATGATGGCGCCCTTTTCAGTGTCAAAAATCTGCACAGCCCCGTTGCTGTAGCCGCAGGCGAGCAAATCACCATCCGCTGAGAAAGTGACGCTAGTTGTCATATCTGCGGCGGGGATGATGTCCAGTGTCTGGAGATCCCAACTGTTGTACAGATGAAGGTAGCGGGAAGAGGCGACGACGATCATATCGCCGTTGGCGGAGGCTGCCATCTGGCGCGCAAATCCCTGTTCGTGCTCAGCGAAGAGAACCATTTGCCCAGCGTTTGAAGGGGATAATGTCCCACCTGGTACAGCAATGGCAGTACCCCTGTGTGCCGGAACAAATTGTGTTGGCGTTGGGGAGGGGGTGGGGGTAGCTGCTACCAGCGCCCTGCGGATGGCGACAGGTGTTGCCGAGGGTTCTAAAGCGGGGGTTGGAAATTGCAGGCTATTACATGCCGTCAGGGCTGCCAGCCCTAAGAGGCACAGGAGTTTGATTGGCTCAAATCGTGCTTGTGAAGCAAGGCGCATAGGGTGATTTTACACCTGTTTGGGGAAGCGCTGCCGCCAATCAAAAATCGAATAAAGAAGCCAGAGCCTTATAAGACCCTGGCTTATATCGCTAAAGCAAGCTCTTGTGAAGATGGAGTAGCAGCCGGGTCACTCGTCTCTTTTGCCCAGTTCACGGTCGAGCATTACTAATGCCGAACCCTTGTCGCCAGTCATCTTGAGCGTTGCCAGTATTGCCGAAGCATTTTTCTCTTCTTCCACCTGTTCTTTGACAAACCAGTTGAGAAATTCCTGACTGGCATAATCTTTCTCACTGACTGCCAGTTCATATAAGCTATGAATCAAGGCAGTGACTTTTTTCTCGTGTGCCAGGGTTTCCTCAAAGACAGCGGTCGGCGTTTCGAACTCTGCCGGGGGTTGATCGATCGCTTGCAGCGAAACTCGTGCGCCTCGATCGGTCAGATATTCAAAAAACTTCATTGCGTGTTCTTGTTCCTCGCCTGCCTGAATCTTCATCCAGTGTGCAAAACCGGGCAAATCCTTGTCCTCAAAATAGGCGCACATGGAAAGATACAGATAGGCAGAATACAATTCGTTTTTAATCTGGTCGTTCATTTTGTCAATCATCGCTTTGCTTAACATGGTTATCCTCCTGGAAGATTAAGATATATCAGATTGTTTTGGTTTAATTATACAACGTGTTTATTAACATCGTATCATAATCTTAAGAGCAAAAATCAAGATGGTAAAAAAACCAAAAAGACCGGCTGCTGTCCGGTCTTTTTGGTTGTGCCATACAAATAGCTATCTTCTCCGTCTCAGATAGATATGTCCAACAACCTGCCCACCATCGGGTCGGGCGAAGCGGTTTGCGATGACTGTTGTATCATTTTGACCAGTGCGTCCCCCATCATTCTTTGTGTGTCCAGAATCTGTTTGATTACTGCCGTGGAAATATCTTCGGCGGCTGTTTGGGATTTCAACATCGTAGCCGTTTGAGCCATATAGTTGGACAATCCTGCTGTTTGCATAAAAGTTTCCTTAATTTAAGCGTTTTCGGGCATCTTGTTTTGCTCAGCAGCGGGCGGGGTGATTGTAATTGTTAGGTTGACAGTGGTGGTCTTTCCCGCCAACCTTGTTTGTTCGTGGTGGTCAATAAAAGGCTTGCCTTTGCCGCTGACGTAGATAGTGTAGTCGTGGCTGGGGCCCTCTTCCTTTTGCAAGTTGATCATTGCCATTAACATTACCAGCTGCATAAGAAAGCTGACGCCTTCTTTGCTGGAAGCCAGTACTTTGCGGGCAGCCTCATCAAGAACGTAAGTCACAGATTTGTTGCCCCGATCTTTGAGCACCTCGCGCAGCGCTTTTGCAAGATCAACCAGAATCTCATCCGGTTTCCGCAGGGTTTCAACCAGTTTGGTGCTTGCCTCGTAGGAGAAATCCATCTCCATTTGTTGGTATGAGAAACTGATGGTGATGGGCCGATTGCCATTGTCGGCAAAGTCTGCTGCGGTCAGCCCCAGAGCTTCGGCGGAAAAGGTTAGATCAAAATTCATCGTTTCCTGCCTTAGCTGTACATCTGTAACACTGTGGGCGCGCAAGGCGATTTCACCGCCGTTTTGGTAGTAGGCAAATCTTGTCTCGCTGGCGTTGTAGGTCAGTTCTTGGATATCATGTGTGTATGCCAGTTCGGCAAGGGGAGACAGATGTGCTGATGTGTTCGCTGTGGAGATGGAGCTGGAAGGCTGCTTGGCAAGTGACGCTTTAAGCTCCACAGGTGATGGTTGTAGAGACGCTGAGTGAATGTTGAGGTCTCGAATTTCCATGGTATTTCTCCTGCCAAATCATCTTATAATGCATTATCGTAAAGATTTCGTTAAAGTTGAGAAACTGTAAGGTGGTTGCAATGAATACCGAAGAGCTGCCGGTTGTTATTTGTTTGATGACAGTGAGTGACTATGAAGAAGCTTTGGCACTGTGGCAAAGCACGCCGGGTATTGGATTGAGCGCAGCAGATTCTCGTGATGCGATTACACGTTTTCTTGAAAGGAATGGGGAGTTGTGTTTTGTGGCTCGCAGGGGGGCGCAGCTGGTAGGCACAGTTTTGTGTGGGCATGACGCACGGCGTGGGTATATCTATCATCTGGCAGTCCGGCAAGGTGAGCGCCGCGCGGGTGTTGGGCGTGCGCTGGTGCAGAAAGCGCTTGAGGCGCTTGGCAGGCAGGACATTCAAAAGTGTCATATCTTTGTGTATGCGGATAACCAGGAAGGTTTGCTTTTCTGGCGCTCCACGGGTTGGTTAGAACGCCCTGAACTGATTATTATGTCGAAAGATATTCCTTGATGGGCAAAATTTGCTGTCGGATATATTGAACAACCTTTATGCTTATGGTATATTGGTATAAAGAAGAGCGTTTTCACCTCAGGGTTTCACCTGACAGGCGTTTGCACGTTGGCGCACCCATTCTTTACCCCGCCTTTTTGGCGGGGTGCGTTTTTTGTATAGAAAAAAGAAAGGTTGGTGTCCTATGGCAATAATCACGATTTCACGACAATATGGAAGCGGCGGGGATGAGATTGCAGAGCGGCTTTGTGAACGTCTGGGGTACAGACTCTTTGACAAACGCCTGCTCTTGAATGCCGCCGCCGAGACTGGTCTTTCGGAGCAAGAGATCATTGACTATTCAGAGGAAAACCACAAGGTGCGGAGTTTCATAGACCGTCTTTTTGCACGCCCTGCTTTGATTGCACAGGTAGCGGCTGCCAGGCTGCCTTCTGCTGGTACTCGCCCTGAAGACACAGTTCTTCGCGAAGAACTGGCGTTGACTTTGGTGCAAAAGGCGGTGCACAAAGCTTACGAGATAGGCAATACGATCATTATAGGGCGTGGCGGGCAGGTTCTTCTTAAAGATTTTCCCGATGTACTTCATGTCCGTGTTGTGGCACCGCTGGAAAATCGTATTCTCCGCGTTAAACAGGAAATCAAGCAAAGCCGCCAGGAATATTTTGCCGATATCGAAAGCCGCCGCGCCGCGCAGGATTTGATCATCGAACGCGATACTGCCTCAGCTGACTATATCAAACAACATTACAATGTGGATTGGGATGACCCGTTGTTGTATCATCTTATCTTAAATACGGCAAAGTTGAGCATTGATCAGGCAGTCAAAGTCATTAGCGGACTGGTTAATCACACCTGAGACTGCCTCTTGACGCGTTTTGCTTCTTGAGGGGGGAAAGTTTGTCTTATTTTAAGGGGGGCAGTGAAGATATTGACGCAGAACATTTTTATGCTATTTGTATGATATTATTATAGTATAATCATAGCGATACAGCGCTTATTTCAGGCGCGGTATGGGAGCACACCATGTCTCATCAAATTCATCAGCCTACCCGAATCGCTATTATTGGGGCCGGGAATGTGGGTTCGTCTTTTGCCTATGGCTTGCTGCTTTCTGGGCTTGCCAGTGAGATTGTGCTTGTTGATGCGAACCATGCCAAAGCTGAGGGCGAAGCCATGGATCTTAACCATGCAGCGCCCTTATCCAAACCTGTACGTGTCTGGGCGGGCGACTATGCCGATTGCGCTGGCGCAGCTATCACGGTGATCACAGCTGGAAGTGCTCAGCGCCCTGGCGAGACGCGCCTTGACTTGGTACAGCGCAATGCGGATGTCTTTCACCAAATTGTCCCTCGTGTTGTGCAAAATAACCCGCAGGGAATTTTGCTTATTGCCACCAATCCGGTAGATGTGCTTTCCTATGTTGCCTGGAAACTTTCCGGTCTTCCGGCGGCACGCGTGATTGGCTCTGGCACTATCCTGGACACCGCCCGTTTTCGTTTTCTTCTCTCTCAGCGTTTTGATGTTGATCCCCGCTCGGTACATGCTTATATCATTGGAGAGCATGGCGACAGCGAAGTGCCTGTCTGGTCGCTGGCTAACATTGCGGGAATGCGTTTGCCGGTGTATTGTCGGCAGAACAATATGACCTGCGGTTTTGATGATTTGGAGGATATTTTTCATCAAACGCGCGATGCTGCTTATGAAATTATTCAGCGTAAGGGGGCGACCTATTATGCCATCGCATCTGGTCTGGTGCGCATTGTGGAGGCGATTCTGCGTGATGAGGGGGCAGTACTTTCGGTGTCCACGCTCATCAACGGTTATTACGGAATTGACGATGTTTATCTTAGCATCCCCAGTATTGTTGACCGTGCTGGGGTTGAACGTAATATTTATCTGGAACTTTCCGAAGAAGAGGTAGCCAGTTTGCAAGACTCGGCGCACATCCTCAAGGGGTTTATTGCCCAATTGAATTTCTGAGATGGTCAATGTATCTTTGCTTCTTGCGCTAAGTAATTCTGCTGATAAGGAGACCAAAAGATGATCTATGATGTCATCATTGCGGGGGCGGGGGTCGCTGGGACGGTGCTTGCGTATCTGCTGGCCGAGAAGGGAGTATCAACCCTGATTCTTGAAAAAACAGCCTTGCCGCGCTACAAAGCCTGCGGTGGAGGAGTTACCATAAAGGCTGTTTCTGCGCTGCCTTTTGATATTGGCGAGATTGTTGTATGCAAGCCGGTAGGGGGTGAATTGTGTTATCGGGGCAGACGTTATATCAGGCGTCTGATACCGGATGTTGCCTGGCTGGTGGAACGGGAGGAACTTGATCTCTACTTGGCTCAGAAGGCGGTCAAAGCCGGGGCGAGGCTGCTGGAAAAAATCGGCGTGGTCTCGTTGGAGGAGCATCGGGAGCGTGTCGTTGTCAGAACAAGCCACGAAAGCTATGAAGGACGCTTTTTGGTAGGCGCAGATGGCGTTACCAGCGTTGTCTCCCGCGCGGTTGGGTTGCTTCAAAACCGCTGTATGGGGATGGCTGTGGCAGGGGAGATTGGCGTTGATCAAACAGCATATCAGCAGCAGGGAGCGTATGCCACCTTTGATTTTGGCGCCATTCCGCATGGTTATGCCTGGATATTCCCAAAGCGGGAGCATCTCTCAATTGGCTTTTTCCAAAGCACGCCTGGTAAGGTGCCTGAAGCGCGTAAAACTCTGGATGAGATCATCACCCGTTTTCCTCATCTGAAGGGTTACAGATTGATCCGTGCCAGGGGACATCATATTCCTCTGGGGGGCAAGCCGCAGCCACTACACAAAGGGCGGGTCTTGCTTGTTGGCGATGCCGCCAACCTCGCAGACGCGTGGTTGGGTGAGGGCATCTACTATGCCATACAAAGTGCCCGAATTGCCGCTCAGGAGCTGATGCAGAATTTACACAGCGGAAGCGCTGACCTGGAGAACTACACGGCGCGGGTCAATGCTGAAATCGTTGAAGAGCTGCGCCGGGCGGGAATCTTTGCAAGCATCGTTTATCGCTATCCGTATCTTGGCACGGCGCTGATGAGTAGAAGCCTGTTGATGCAGGAATATGTCTTTGGGGTGATGCGGGGAGACTACACGTTTAGACAGTTCAACCGCTTACTGCTCCGTGGTCTGCCTCAGATTTTGCTTCAGCAACTGGGACGGTGAAATGGAAGGTGCTTCCTTTACGGAACTCACTTTCAAACCAGATGCGTCCGCCCTGCACCTCTACCAGGCTCTTGGTAATATTCAATCCTAACCCAGTACCTGGCGAGAGACGCGCTTGGGAATCTTCCGAGCGGAAAAACCGCTGGAATATTTTTTTCTGGTCTTCAGGGCTAAGCCCAATGCCGTTATCTTTGACCCAGATATGCACCACCCGTCTGGCACCCTTTTTGTCCCATTGATTTGGGCTTTCTTCGGCTGCGACGATGATCGTGGCACCTTCGGGCGAATACTTATTTGCATTACTGACCAGGTTGGTGAGGATTTGCTGGGTGCGTGTGTTATCTGCCAGTATCATGGGAAGCTCATCGGGTAACTGCAGCTCGATAGTCTGATTTTTCTTTTCGATCATCACCTGTTGGGCTTTGACTACTTCAAGAATCAGCCCTTTTGCGTCCAAGGGTTTAAGCTCCAGGCGCAAGTGCCCGGATTCAATCCTTGAAATATCTCCCAGGTCTGAGATAAGTGTTACCATGCGCTGCACGCTGGACTTGACCGTGGAAAGGATATTGCGTTGTGTGTCGTTGATTGGCCCCAGACTTTGATTGTATAGAAGGTCGGTGAAACCAGCGATTGCGGTCAGAGGGTTACGCAGTTCATGGGCGGCAAAGGATAGAAACTCGTTTTTTGCCTGGTTGGCAGCCCGAGCAGCTGCGTACAGCTCGGCATTGGCAATAGCAATCGAGGCGTGATCGCACAAACGCGTCAGAAACTTGATGGACTCTTCGGAGAATCCGCTGCTGTTTTCGCTTTCCAGAATCAGAACACCAGTAGTTGTACTCTCACGGCGGATTGGCACAATCATCTGACTCTTTGCCTGGGGGAGAAATCCTTGAATATTATCGCTGGCAAGGTCTATAGAGAGGATATTGCCCTCTTTGACGGCCTGCTCAATGTGATCGTACGTCTCAAATGGCAGGAACGCTTCTTCGGCATCGGTAAAGCTCTCCGGCAGTTCTTTGGATGCCATGATACGAATACCTTGATCGGGCACAACGCTGCCCACGATGCCGGCCAGAGCATTTGTGCGGAACAAGGCCCAATCTAATGTGATTGCCATTGCCTGTTTGGTATCCAGGTTGGTGTTTAGCTCGCGGTCAATCATCTGGAGTACCGAAAGCTCATCCATCAGCTCCTTTTGTGCTGTGATCAGACGATACTGTTGTGTGCCGGCGTTGACTGCGCTGATAAAGTCATCTGGAGATAGCGGCTTGAGCAGAAAACGGAAGATGTTCCCGCGATTGACTGCCCCAATTGCGACTTCAATTTCGTTTGAGCCGGTTAACATGATACGGCTAGTGTCGGGGCACAGCTCCTGAACACGGGAAAGAAATTCTATCCCGTCCATGCCCGGCATTCGATAATCCGATACGATGACCGAAAAAGGACCTTCGTTTTCGAGCTTCTTAAGACCTTCCACGCCGCTTTGGGCGGTAGATACCTCATATCTGAAACGGCGCAGCTGACGTGTTAACGAGGCAAGGATGTTCGCATCATCATCTACTAAAAGGATTCGGTCTGTTTTCATATTCTCTCGCAGTTCTCAAAAACTTTTATTTGTCTATCTGTATGGCCTTTTTTGGAGAGCCTGAGGATTTGTTTTGATAATCTACCCTTTCTCGCCTGTGGAAAGAAGCCCGTTTTGGCTCATTGTTTTGTAAAGCTCCACCCAGCTGACCAACTTGTGGGTTGCATTGACCGCTGTCAGGTAGTTTTTGTCGAGGGCATTGTCGGGGCTTTTTCCTTCTTGTAGGTCGCGTATCATGATACTTTCTGGGACATGGACGGCAGTCAAAGCCGAGAAAGCTGTCTCTGTCTGACGCGATGGGTGGTGGTGATACGCGACCGTACGCACTACGGTAGTGGGTAATCCCCAGATACCCAACAAGTAAGCTCCCAGTTCGGCATGTGACGTGCCCAGAATCTGATATTCAGCCTCAAGAGGGTCTACGCCATCGTTGATTAACGTGTAACGCTGCTGAAAGAATTCGGGAATGCTCAACTGGATCAGTTTGCCAATATCATGCATCAACCCGCCCACCTGAGCATCGTCGTGCAATTCACGGTTCGGGTTGACACTACTTGCAATTGAGCGTGCCAGATTTCCAACGGCGACACTGTGTCTCCAGAGGGCATCAATCGAGAGGTACTGGCTGCGTTCCCCCTGAAATTCTGAGAAGACTTTCTGGCTGAGAACCAGCGCTTTGAGGGTGTTGGTGCCCAGAATGGTAACCGCCTGTTGCAGGTTGGTTACCTTGCTTGCCAGACCGTAAAAAGCGGAGTTGACAAGTTGCAAAATCTTGGCCGTCATGGTGATATCCTGGGCGATAATGTTAGCAATTGCTTTGGAAGAGGTGTTTGGCGATTCGATTTCGTGTACAAGCTGCACATAGAGGCTTGGCAGACTGGGCAGTTTCTTAATCGAGGTAATGACTTTGATCAGCTGGGGGTTGGTCTGCAAATCGCGCAAATCCAGCGCATTGCGGATGATCTGGATGAGCATGGGATAGTCACACGGCTTGGCAATAAACTGATGCGCTACGCGGGTGGTTTTGATGGTCATTTCCTGGTCGGTGTGCCCAGAAAGGACAAACCGGAGCACCTGGGGAAAGCGGTCGCTGACAATTTCTAAAAGCTGCACGCCATCCATACCTGGCATACGGATATCCGTTACCAGTAGATCTATAGTTTTCTGTGACAGTATTTCCAGCGCTTTTTGCCCGGAATCGGCAAAGTGTAGATCCCACTCCTTTGCCATCGGACGCAACGAGCGCCGCAAACCGTCAATTAAAAGCATGTCATCATCAACAAACAGGATCGAACGTTTCAATTTTCTTCTTCCCTCCCTTCAAGAGAAGCGTCCGGATCGTTTATCGGCAGACGGACGTAGAATGTGGTTCCCTCGCCAAGTTGTGATTCAACATGAATGCTGCCTTTATGCTGATTCACAATAATATTGTGTGCCAGAGCCAATCCCTGGCCGGTACCTTTCCCCACCCCTTTGGTGGTGAAAAAGGGGTCGAAGATACGCCTCAGGTTTTCCGGGGCAATCCCTGTTCCGGTGTCGCTGATCTCAATGAGGGCGTGGTCGCCGTCCTTGCGAGTGGCAATGGATATCTTGCCTGGAGAGGGTTTTCCCTTCTCGATAGCTTCCTGGATAGCCTGGGCGGCATTAATAATCATATTCAGGATCACTTGGTTGATCTCATCCACAACACAACAGACTGGCGGCAGATTTGGATCCAGATCGGTACTTAGTTCAGCCACATATTTCCATGCGTTACGGGAAATGGTAATGGTGGTCTCAATTGCTTGGTTGATGTTGGCTGGAAGTTTCTCCTTGCCTGCAGTGTGAGCAAAGGACTTCATTGCCAGAACGATTTTGCGCACCCGCTCAATGCCCTCCAACGATTGCTGCAGGGCAATGGGAATTTCAGCAATGTAATAGTCCAGATCAATCTCTTGGCGAATTTGTTGTAGGCGTTCAAGGGCGGCTTCGAGGTTGCCTTTTTGTTGGTATTCTTCTCGGGTTATCTCTTCATGCTTTTCCACCATTTCGCGTATGGCATTAAAAGCATCTTTGAGAAAGTGGGTATTATCTCCCACATATTGCAATGGTGTGTTGATCTCGTGTGCGATTCCAGAGGCTAATTGCCCGATCGATTCAAGTTTTTGCGAGAGCGCCATCTGTTCCTCAAGGCGTTTCTGTTCTGTGATGTCGTTGATGACCATGACATAGCCGACTAGCCCCCCCTCGCGATTTCGAACCGGGGCGCTACTGGTTGAAATGATAAGCTTTCTGCCTCCATCTTCAAGCATGATATATTGACCGACATTACTCTCAAGCTTCCCGCTTACCCGTAACAGGCGGGCAATTGGGTTTTCGATAACCTCATTTGTCTTCTCGTCTCGCAGGATGAGCACATCGTTCAAAGACTTGCCGACAACTTCTGATTGGGGCTTGCCAATAATCTTCTCAGCAGCGTTGTTCATCAGGACGATGATACCATCTTGATCAGTGGAGATGACACCGTCGCCGATGCTGAGGAGGGTGATGGCTAAAGTTTCCTTTTCCTGTTGTAGTTCCAGGCTTCTCTGACGCACCCGTTCCTCAAGCTCATCGTTCATCTTGCACAGTTCTTCCTGGATGAGCCGCCGCTCGGTTACATCCTTGATGACATGTACAACGCCAAAAGGGGCATCTTTGAGCATGACCTGGCAGTTAGCAATCGAGAACCAGCCATCTAAAACGGGGAACTGAACTTCGGCGAAGGTTGTCTCAAATACTTCATTGATGTCTCCACCGTTTGGGAAGAAGGCTTTGGTGATTGGGGTGCCAATCAAGCTTTGGTATGTGGTATTGAGTCTTCTGATGGTGGTGCGGTTGCAGCGCACTATTTTTCCGCTCTCATCGGTCAGGATGATCATATCAAGGACGGCATCAAAGGTGGCTTCCCATTCCCGCTTTCCACGCTCGATTGCCAGCTCAATACGCTTGTGTTCTGCTATCTGTTGATCTAACAGCGCTTTCTGGGAGAGTAGTTCTTTTTCTAGGCTGGCTAATTGCTCTTTTAAGTGCTGTATAGTTTGTTCATGTTCTGAGCACGGCTCGGCAGTTTCTGGAGGTTCTTGTCCTGTGGGATAGTGTGTATCCATATTTCTCCGTTTGCCTCAGGTTGATTTCTGCCCGCTGAGACGTTGGCTGGTACGCAGCCAGGCTTTTGTGGGGGAGGAGGGGACGTAAACCCGATGTTCTGTCTTACTGATGTGATACGCTATATCCTCAAGCATGGTGGAAACATTTTCATGCGGCTTGTGGAACAAAAAGGGCTTGCCAAAATTGATGGCTTCGATAAAAATATCCGGCGAATAGGGTAAGACAAACTCAACCGGTCGTCGCATGACGGACTCGATGTGTTTTCTGCCCAGCCCCTTGCGCTCAAACGTCCAGTTGAGCACAAGCTTAATTTTGTCCTCAGCGTATCCCATCTTGTTGTATGTATCCAGAGCAGCCAGTGCTGCTCGCACCGAAGCCATTTCTGGTGCAATGACCAGCAGGATCAGATCAGCGGCATCCAGTACTTTTAGTGCTTTGTCGTTGAAATCGTGCGGTAGGTCAGCGACAATATAGTCGAATTGCGTCTTCAACTGGTGGAAAGCGGTCTTGAAAAGCTCATCCGAGACCAAATTTGCCTGGGAGGGATAGGGTGGAGCAGCGATGAAATACAAACCGCTTTCGTGCTCACCAATGATGGAACGCAGGGCTTCAAAGTCAATTTTGTCCGGCGGGTATTCTGCAATGTCTGCCCATGTGCGCTTTAGCGGCACGTTGAGCATCAGGGCTACCTGACCGGCAGAGAGAGCCATATCCATCAGGAGCGTTGAACGTTCCCATAAGCCTACCAGACCGATAGCGAGATTGACCGCCAGTGTTGAGCAGCCGATCCCGCCCCGCAAGCTGTGGACGGCGATGATATAGCAGGTATCTTCACGTGTCTTGGTAACCAGTTTTTTGGAGAGCTCTACTTGGTGTAAAAGATTGGCGACCTGTTCTATTAACTCTGCCTGGGTGAAAGGCTTGGTCATGTGCGCGTCTGCGCCAGCCTCAAAGGCAGCCAGTTTCTCTTCAAGCCCGGTATGGGCGGTCAGGATAAGAATGGGGATGCTTGCAAAGCGCGGGTCGCGCCGCAGACTACGGGTAACATCGTAGCCAGACATTTTAGGCATCATCACATCGCAGATAACCAGGTCTGGAGGGTCACTGCTGGCAGCTTTGAGACCTTCAAGCCCATCCAAAGCCTGTGTTACTTCGTAATTCAGCCCTTTGAGCGCATGGGCGATTACTTTGTGGTAAATTGGCTCGTCGTCAATAACCAGAATTTTTGTCATACGCTTTCCACTATTTTATGAATACTGGTATTTTATAATAAAAGAGTTTTTAGGACAGTTTGGAAGGGGGGGTCAAAGTTCTGATAAGAAAGCTTGTAGCAGAGGGATTTGCGCTTGCATTTGGTCAATCAGCTTGTTTGCTCCTGAAAGCGCTCCACTCCGACCGGACATTTCGAGATCATACGCAAGTCGGCGCAATTCTTCTGCAGAGAAACCTGCTGCAACGCCCTTTAAGCTGTGTGCCAGATGGGCAACTTCCTGGCTATCTTTCTTTTCCAGAGTAAGGCGAAGATGCTGTAATCTTTCGGGCAGTTCTGCGATGAATTCGCCGAGTAACTCTTTGAAGAAAGCCTTGTCATCTCCAAATCTTGGCATGGCTTCCTCGATATTGATTGGCGGCGTTTTTTGCATAGATGTTTTTCCTTTCTCTTTTGGGAGAGCAAGTTGATCTTTTCTTGTTTCTGAGGTACTTAGCCATTTTTCGATCGTCTCGAACAGATTCTTGGGCTCCAGCGGTTTGGTGATATAGTCGTCCATGCCTGCCTGCAAACATCGCTCGCGATCACCTTTCATTGCATGGGCTGTCATAGCAATGATTGGAGTGTGAGGCATTGAGGCGCTTTTTTCTTCTTCGCGGATGTGGCGGGTGGCTTCCAACCCATCCATTTCAGGCATTTGCACGTCCATCAGAACCAGACTGTACGACTTGGTTCTCAGCGCCTCAAGCGCCAGACGCCCGTTCTCAACCACATCTACCGAGTAACCCGCTTTCTGCAACAAGGCAACCGCCATTTTTTGATTGATCCAGTTGTCTTCTGCCAGAAGGAGTCTGACTTCCTGGCGTTTCTGCTCTGAGATGGAATGACGGGTGATGATCTTCTGGTAGGAAGCCTGTTGCGTGCCGATTTCGCGGCGCAGGACTGCCAGGATGGCTTCATATAGCTGGAGTTGGCGGACTGGCTTTAGTAAATAAGCAGCGCACCCGAGCCCTTCCAGGCTGGCAGCGTCACCGCGTTGCCCCATTGAGGTGAGGATGATTACAGGAACGTTGCCTACCTCTGGAAGAAGTTTGATCTTTTCAAGCGTCATGACGCCGTCCATTACCGGCATTTGCATGTCTAATAAGACTAACTGGTAAGGGTCATTTTCCGTTGAACTCAACTGCAACACTTGCAGCGCCTCGACGCCGTTTTCTGCCTCTTCCGCTCGGCACCCAAATTGTTTGAGAGTTTCGGTAAGGATCATGCGATTGGTGGGGTTGTCATCCACAACCAGGACTTTAAGACCTGTCAGCTCAATAGGCATGGTCAGATGACGTTCCTGCACTTGTTTCTGCTTCTCTAGGTTTACAGAGAACCAGAAAGTGCTGCCTTCGCCAGGACTGCTCTCAACCCCAATTTGACCGTTCATCAACTCAACCAGCTGCTTGCAGATTGCCAAACCGAGACCGCTGCCCCCATACCTGCGTGTGGTTGAGCTGTCTACCTGGACAAACCGGTCAAAAATCGCTGTCTGGCGATCATGCGGAATGCCGATTCCAGTATCTGCAACGCTGAATTTAAGTCTGGCATGTGTATCGTTCTGGGAAATCGTTTTTACCTGAACAATGATTTCCCCTTTCTCGGTGAATTTGATGGCATTGCCAACAAGATTAACCAACACCTGACGCAGCCGTCCTGGATCACCCCTCAGCAGAGAAGGGACATTGTGGTGTATCAAACAGGCGATTTCGAGGTTTTTACTGTGGGCGCGCGGTGCCAGTGAGTATACTACCCCTTCGACCATAGAACGCACATCGAAGTCAATCGTGTCCAACTCAAGTTTTTGCGATTCGATTTTTGCAAAATCCAGGATGTCGTTAAGCAGGCTTAGCAAGGCGTCGGCGCTTTCGCTGGCAATCTGCAGGTAATCGCGCTGCTCGGCAGTCAGGTTTGTTGCTAGAACTAATTCAATCATGCCAATAATTCCGTTCATTGGTGTACGAATCTCATGGCTCATATTTGCCAGAAACTCGCTTTTGGCATGATCAGCAGCTTCTGCCTCTCTGCGGGCACGCACGAGTTCGGTAATGTCGTGATAGATTGCCAGTGCACCGTGTGCTTTCCCTGCAATCATCACTGGCACGCCGAAAATTTCCACTTCTACCAGTGAACCATCTTTGCGCTGGCGCTGTCCGAAAGCATGGACTTTGCTGCCGTGCTGGATGACCTGATGGGTATATGCGACGGCTTCTTTCTTATGTTGTTCTGGGACGAGGAAATCGTCCAGCTTATGCCCGATAACTTCATCGCGCGTGTAACCATAGAGCGCCTCAAATCCTGAATTGCATGAGGCAATGCGGTACTCATTGTCCAGGGTTACAATGGCTACAGGACTGTTTTCTACAACGGTTTCAAAGAACAGCTTCTGCCGTCGGATTTCCGCCTCTGTGTTTACCAGCTCAGTAACGTCACGGATGATGAAGATTAACCCATCCACATCATGTTCCAGACCAACGGGATAGCGCGAAACCTCAAACCATCCCTCCAGGACGGGGAATTGTATCTCACGCCCTTCTTGGGGAAAACGGCAATCTCCCTGCGTGTCGGCTTGATACAGAGCCTTATCAATCCGTGTGCCAATCAGCCCCTGGAAGGTTGTATGAAGTGCCTGTATGGTAGCGCGGTTGCAGCGAATAATGTTGCCATTCATATCAGTCAGGATAATCAGATCGCTGACGGCATCGAAAGTGGCTTCCCAAGATTTTTTTGCGCGGCTGATGAGGTATTCGATGTGTTCCCGTTCAGTGATAACGCTTTTCAGGTGTGCATTGGCATTGAGAAGTTCCTGGGTGCGAATGCTGAGCATCCGCTCGAACTGTGAGGTCAGTTTGATAAGCTGCTGGTTGTGCCGCGCGGCAAAATGCGCAAAGGCGATGATGAACAGTGCCATAATGTCGATCAAGAAAAGCACAGGTTCATGAAGGTGCTTTTGTGCAATGGCATATAACGAAAGGGGGTGGCTTTCAGGGGGCGGCATCAGAATACTGGCGGTGATGACCATTCCCACGCCGAGAATGATTCCCACAACTGTATAGATATAGGTGGTCAAGGTATGCGCTACATTTCTTGCATTGGTCATGGCACCCCAAGTAAACCTTACGTATTGCGACCCCAAAACTGTGTTTCGCTAATAATTATATACCGTTTTGGCACAATCAACTCCCTGATTAACGCTGAGAACGGGGGCGGGATGGCGCGATGGGGTTAACTGCCTTGCAGGCGCTTTAACAGATCCTGCAAATCCTTCAGGATCAGGTCGGGTTGAATACCTTTTTTTTCAACCGTTGTCTCGCTATCCACACCGGTTTTGACCAGGATGGTGCCAATCCCAAGCCGTTTTCCGCCTAGAATGTCAGAATCGAGCCGGTCTCCAACGATGGCAGTGTATTGAGGTTTGCTTGCCATGCGTTGCAATGCCATTTCGAATAGGAGTGGTTGCGGTTTCCCGATCACAATAGGAGCGATGCCCGTTGCTGCCTGGATGGCTGCCAGGGTGGTTCCGCACTCTGGCACCAAACCTTCCTCGGTGGGGAAGACAATATCCGGGTTGGTGCCGATAAACAAAGCACCGTGCTGTATATGCAGAATTGCATGTTTAAGCTTATTGTAGGTGAGATCATAATCTCCCCCGATGACGGCTGCCTGAGCCTTCTGGCTGAAATCTTCGATGACATTGTAGCCTGCCTCCAGCAGCGCTTGGCGAAGCCCCTGTTGCCCAAGCATAAAGATAGTATCTCCCGCTGGAAATCGTTCCCGTAAAAAGCGGGCAGTTGCCAGCGCGCTGGTTAGAATATTTTCAAGAGGAATATCCGCTCCCCAGCTTTGCAGCCGTGTATAATATTGCTGGGGGGTTTTGGTGGAGTTGTTTGAAGCCACCGTATAAGCAATTCCCTGCTGCCTGAGAAAGGTAAATAAATCGTTCAAACCTGGAAGCGGCTGACCGCCGCGCACCAACGTGCCGTCAATATCGAAAATCAGCCCTTCTAGTGAGAAGATATCAAAGCCGGACATGTTCGATCAGCGAGCCAGTCTGCGCGCATAGGATACATAGGTGGGGTAGAGTTCCTGATATCTACTTACCTGATCGGGAACCGGACGCACGACTTGCTCTTCGACCTTGAATATCTCAAGGCTTTGGCGCAGTGTGCTGTGGATGCCCAGAGCCTGACATGCCAGGATTGCTGCCCCAAGTGCTGGGCCATGCGAGTATGGGCTTAGCAAAACCTGAATGCCGGTTACGTTGGCGAGGATTGTCCGCCACCATGCACTGCGAGAAGCGCCGCCGATCATCCACAGGCGTTCCACGCTCAAATTTGAGTTTGACAGATACCAGAGCGCCTTTTTGACTTCGTAGGCACATCCTTCCATAATCGCGCGCGTCATATCGGCGCAGGTCTGGGATAGCTGCATAGAGAGGAAACTGCCGCCCTCTCCCACAGGTTGAGGTAAAAAGAAAAGTCCTTTTGAACCCGGTTCGGTTGTTTGCAAAGCCTGGTTAATAGCGGCGAATCTATCCATGTGGTTGTGGTTGTTGCGTGATGTGTGATTTTGCCAGATCTGCTTTACCCACCATTCCATTGTGGCACCAAAAGCGCCCAGAAATTGCGACACGACCCAGCGGTCTGGGATGACGTGTTCGTTAACATTCATTTGGGGTGGAATGGCGTTAACCAATGGGGCGTCGGTGACAGCATTAATCACCCAGGCAGTGCCACATGCCAGAAGTCCTGTGTTTGGTTCTGTCATGTTGACAGCCAGCGCTTCACAGCAGTGATCCTGACCTCCGTTGATCAAAGGGATGGTTCTATGCAGATCCAACAGGCGGCAAATATCCTCTTTGAGGAAACCAACAATGCTTGCTGAGGGCAAAATGGGCGAGAGCTGCTGGCTGCGGATACCCGCTATCGAACACAGTTCATCACTGTAGTGTCCTGTTCCCATTTCCAGCAAGAGCATCTCGCCTGCCATGGATGGATTGGTGCAAAATTCACCTGTCAGGCGGTGTATCAGAAAGTCGTTTAGCGAAAGCCAGCGTACCGTAAGATCGAAATTATGGGGTTTGTAACGCAGCAACCAAGCGATTGAAGGCAGTGGTAGTCCCGGTTGCGGTGTCCAGCCGCAGATCGAGCGAATATGTTCTGCCATGCCATTCTCATGCCATTCGCGGACAAGGGGTTGTGTACGACCGTCCATCCAGGTGATCAGGGGGTTGACGGCTTGTCCATTGGGAAGGACGGGGACAACTGACCCGCCCTGCGTGGCTAACGATACGGCGACAACGTTTGCCTGACCCTGAATGTCTGTGAAGGCTTTGTGCATCAACTTGAGCACGGTCTGCCATATTTCCTCAGCGTCTTGCTCTACCCAGCCGGGTTGGGGCGTGTACAGGGGGATTGCCGTCTCATGCACAGCTAGTTCGGAGCCTTGCAGGTCAAAAAGCACCGCCTTTGCCACAGTAGTGCCGATATCGAGTGTGAGAATGGCATCTTTCAACACACGCAGCATTATAAACGATTAAAATACATGTTTGCGAAACCTTTTGATTCTCACGTGTAGAAAGGCTTATATGTCAGCCAATATTGGAAACGATTATCATCTGCTGGATACGCCTGCTCTGTGGGTAGATTTGGATATCCTGGAGAGCAATATTCGTAACATGGCATCCTTTTTTCGGTCGGTTGGTGTGGGCTGGAGACCACATACCAAGGGAATTAAGATACCCGCCATCGCCCATAAGCTCCTCAATGCTGGCGCGCTGGGTATCACCTGTGCCAAGCTTAGTGAGGCAGAGGTGATGGCGGCAAGTGGTATACGGGATATCTTGATTGCCAACCAGGTCGTTGACGCGCCGAAAATTGTGCGTCTGGTTAACTTGCAAAAACACGCCAATGTGATGGTCGCGGTGGACAACCTGGAAAATGCCGCGGACATATCGAGGGCTGCCGAAACTTATCATACAAAGGTGAGGGTTCTGATTGAGGTCAACACAGGCATGAACCGCTGTGGGCTGCAACCAGGTGAGGAGGCAGTAGAGTTTGCGCGTGAGCTTGCTGCAATGCCCGGTCTTATCTTTAGCGGTGTGATGGGCTGGGAAGGACATGTTACCAAAATTGCTGACCAGCAACAGAAGTATGATGAAGTGAAACGATCTGTAGGTTCGCTGACAGCAACAGCTGACCTGATTCGCCAAGCCGGTTTTGCAGTTGAGATTGTCAGCTGTGGCGGGACGGGGGATTTCCGTATGGCTGCTCTACAACCTGGGGTTACCGAGATTCAGGCGGGGGGTGGGGTCTTTGGGGATTTGACCTACACGTCATGGGGCGCAGAGCAGGCGCACAGTCTTTTTGTGCTTACAACAGTCATTAGCCGCCCTGCACCCACACGGGCTGTTATCAACGCCGGGCATAAAACGATGGACGGCGAGCATGTCATTCCTGTGGTAAGAGGTAGAAAAGATATTGTACTGACCAAGCTCAATGCAGAACATGGTATTCTACAACTGGAGGATGCTACAACCCCTTTGAAAATCAAGGAGAAACTGGATTTGATTGTCGGTTACGGCGATTTTACCGTTTTTCGGCATGACCGACTCTATGGTGTGCGGGATGGCAAGGTGGAAGTGGTATGGGATATCCAGGGCAGGGGGAAGCTGGGATAGGATCTACAGCCTCTTTTGCAATGCCATCAGCTTAAAGGCTTTTGATTTGACCCATCTATTCAGCCGGGTGGACGCTTTTTCATCTTGAGGGGCATACGCCGGGTCGCCCAGGATAAGATAGAGCGCCCGTTCGACGCCGTGCGGAATGATATCTCCTGCCATTCCGTATCCGATGCAGTCATACCCTACCATGTACAGGTTTTCGATGGGCAGGTGCGGGTCAATCCGCTGTGCGCCGCTCTGGTGAATGCGGTGTGCCATTTCTGCTGTCCACAGCCCTGTGTAGAACATGGGCACTTGCAGTTCTACAACGTCGTCAAAATCTGGGAATACCTCGCGCAGCTCCGCCAGGACAATTTCAAGCTCGCGTCGCTTATCAACTGGCTCTTCCATGACCCAGAACACGTCCAGAGCGTGCCGCCCTTCGGGGGCGAGTTTGGGGTCGAAAAATGTGGGGGCATAGCAGTTAACCGTGCGCTCCCAACCCATGAGATGCAAAAGCGAGTATCCTTCGCCAAGTAGGGGAAGGCGTGTGCCCAGAATCAACGCAGCAACATTGGCAGGGATTGCGGAGCGCAGACGGGCAGTGTAATTGGATGGCAGATTTTCTTCACCAACCAGCCGCATGAGACGGTTCAATCCGGCATTGTGTACGACAGTGTCTGCTTCGATGATGCGCCCATCCTTCAATGTGACACCAGAAGCCTTGCCATTCTGGACGTTGATTTTATCAACACGTGTCCGGGTAGCGATGTGCCCTCCATATTGCTGTAACACCTTTTCCAGCCCTGCGACAATTGCCGCAGTTCCCCCAACTGCTGTGCCCCAGGTTGCCATTGCTTCAATGGAATCGACAATGGCGCGTTTTGTTTCCATGGCTGAAAATGTGTCCACCGTCTGAGAGGCGAGGCAGTAGGTGATGATAGTCTCGACGTATTTTTCATACTGCGGGTTATTTGGGAAGAATCGGCGGATGTACTGACGGGCGGTCATATCATCAGGATACGCTACACCGGGGTTATACATATCTGAAATCCAATCATAGACAACGGCCATCCCCTTTTTCCCGCCAACGATTGTCTCCTGTGCCTCATCCAGCGAGTCAAATCGCCTTCCATCTTTCATATACACTTTGTGTTTGCCAAATTCGCTGGCATCTTTGGCAACCCGCCACTGGATATCGGCGCCCAGCTTGCGGGTCAGCTTACCAATGCGGCTGTTGGGGCCCGGGCAGGTCCACGCGGCGGTCGTGATGGCATACCCCTTATGTGTCAGGTGGGTGAACTTTCCACCCACGAAGGACATCTGCTCAAGGACGAGAACGTTTTTTCCTGCCTTTGCCAACCCGGCTGCCGTCATCAGACCGCCTATTCCGGCGCCGATGACGATGACGTCATAGCGCTTTTCCAATGGCAGAGGGGGGCTCTCGATGGAAGGTGCGGAGAAGACATTGTTTGGGCAGATGTAAAGACACTCTCCACACTGTGTGCAGCGGTTATTGTCAATGATTGGGTAGGTGCTGGTTTCAATTTTCAGCGAAATTGCTTCTGCGGGACAAGCGATGGTGCAATAGCTGCAACCAGTACATTGGGACGCTTCAACTTTGACGGCGGTCATTTCCTGCTCCTTATGAATTTTTTTCGGTTTTTGGCAACATGTTACTCAAAGAGGTTGCTTGACCGTGCTGTAACAGATTGACGTGGGTCAGGGCAATGGTGATGAAGGGACCCATTGCCAGCAGCCCAATCAGGGCTACCTCTGGTCGGCGCAGCACGGTAAGTGTCACGCCGAACGCAGTGAGAAAGAGAGCGGCGTAGAGCAACAATGGTCCATACACAGAGAGGTACATGTTGTGCCGCTGGGGTGCGCCTCGCAGCATGATCAGACGGTATAGCAGAATAATGACAAAAGAGACGGCTAACCAGCCCATAAAATTGGTAATGGGCACCCCATTAGCCACATAGGGAACATAAGCCCCGCCTTTCTCCCACACCCACCAGCCCTGACTAACGGCAATTGGGTCAATCATCATATCCCAGGCAGTGGTTGCCAGGGCACCCACCACTGCAAGCCAAAGAAAAGAAGACAGTCGTTTGCCCCAGGTAATGTTTCCGGCAGCCGCGGAGGGCGAAAGGAAATCGGACATGCAGAAGGCTGCGTAGAGGATTGGCTCCCATGTGATAGCTGCCAGGAAGGGGACACCAAACAAACCGATTCCCAGAACGTCTGTGTAATGGTAGTTGCCAAAGATCAATCCAAAGTTCACCCCCAACGCTTCGGCGGTGAAAGCGATCATAAAAGAAAGAGAGAACATCAACACACTGCGCCGCCAGCCCTTGGTGAGAATTGCGTGCCAGATGACAAAAATCAGCAAACCACCTACAAAGCCGATGAGAAAGTCAACTTTAAAGGGTATGCGCATCCCAATCAGGTAGTTGAGAATGATGAGGAGGACAGACAGGGTTGTAAGGATGGTTAAAAAAATAAAAGGGCTTCTGCCGGATATATGCTTTTTCATCTGCTCTTCTCCCTTTTTGGATGGATAAAAATACTATATCCCTGTTGTTGGGCAAAAACAAGTCGCGTTGCGTCATAAAAATGGACATGTCAGGCGAAAATAGCCCCTCTAAGCCTCTTTTTGCGCCTTTCACAACTGAAAGGTGGGCGTAGGTTAAGCGTAGGGTAATCGTAGGGTATTCTGACCTAATTTGTGGTAATATAGAATTCGAAAGGGCAACTTCTCTTCTTCTCCTCCTTATGAGAGACCCGGGGTCGGCGTCCCCGGGTCTCGCAGTTTAACTGACCTTTTCAATTTCCCATACTTCGCGGTGGTGCAGTTCTCCCCCTGCTTCCAATGGCAGCAAAGCCCCCATGCTTTCGATTTCGATGTAATTCCAGCGCGTATAGACTGAGCAGTTGCACCCCATATCAGGGTGTGGCATTCCTGGCAGGGGATCAAAAGTTTTGCGAAAGAGGACATTGCCGATACGGTAAGTTACCCAACCCAATGGGGAAAACACGCCTACCTTGAGGGGATTGTCCATTTCTAAAGCTTCAACCCGGACGCAGTCATCCTCGACATGCAAACGCGGGTCGCTGGTCAGGGTATATGGCCAGAAAACCACTTGGCGGTCGGGTAGCAAGCCTGTTTTGTCTGCATCGGGCAATCGCATTGGAAGTATCGCAGTGCCTCCGCCGCGCAGCATGGTGATGCCCCATGCACCGCATGTCAGCGTGGTATTGCCCTCGTTTTTCAGGGTGTGATCCAGGGTAACTGCTGCCCGATCCTGATGCAACTGTATTTTGATCATTTTGCGCAGGTGGGTGGGCGCCTCAACAGGTTGGATCAGGCGCACGCCATCTGCCAGATGCTCCACCAGTGGCGGTTCGTCATCTGGAATGCTGGATTCGACCCGTTCGGGTGCATGCCAAAGACGATGCCCCCCGTAGATGTGATAATGACCATATTTGTGTTGCCAGGAAAGGTCAGGCGTTTCGGCTAGAAGGTTCTCCTCGCTGCCTGCCAGCATCAACCGCACAATACGTGGTCCGGCGGTTGATAGATAATCCAGCGAAAGAAAAGGGCTGGTGATGCGGTTAACAGGGTGTCCAAAGAAGTCCATAAATGCTATCCTCCTGCTTGTTTTTCACGGTATTTGAATCACTTGCTCGCCTTTGGTAAAACGGACGGTTTCCATGAGTGGGTTGGGGAAACCGTTTGCTTCGGCAATATCCTCAGGCCTGACATCCCCGAACTTGCAGGCAATGATGAACAAATCTTCTCCTGCGGCAACTTTATATTCGCTTGGATGTTTCATCCAGGTTCGCTTGCCCTTGTAGGGGTGTTCTTCTGTGGGGAAGAACAATTCCTGTCCAGGGTGGATGATGGAGTCAACACTCAATTTGTTATAACTGAGAAAATAGTTTAAGTCAATGTTGAAGCGTGCAGCCAGACAGGCGGGAAATTCGCCGTACTGAACAATCCAGCTTTCGGGATATGGCGGGGGCTGCCAGTCTTCTTCGGTTTCGTCATGGGCTAGGCTGGGCGCAGGCGGTTGGCTGCTGGTTGTCCCACCCAGATTAGGAAGAGAAGATGACGGCGGCGATGGGGGTGGGTTGGATGAAGATACATCAACGCTGGCTTCGTATGCGCCGATGTCGCAGCGCCCGTCTTGAGGGCGTTCAGCACCGCGCTGATCAATAAGCAGGGCAGCTCCCAGATGATCCACACATCCGAGGGGGTTGCCGCCATTGATCGCCGGGCTGCCCTGTTGCAAAGCATGGGTCAGGGTTTGCCCGCCGTTATCAGCTAAAGGGGCAAGCAAAGCCTTTACCCCGATCAGGTCGCCTGAACTGCTTTCAAACGTGCAGCCGCTGACAGAGCCGATCAGGTTATACCCATCTGAGTGGATGACGCCAGCGCAGTCTGGAGAGACAGAAGCGCTCAAGTTTCCCTGTAGGATTGTGTTTGCCAGGTAAACGACTCCGCCACCGCTGAAAATTCCGCCAGCGATTTCGCCTCCTGCGTCGGTTGTGGTAGATTTGTTGTTGGTGATGGTGCTGTTATACACATTGGCGTTGCCGCCAAAAAAGATGCCGCCCATTTGCACGCCAGTATTGCCGCTGATGGTGCTGTTTACAATGGCAGTTTTTCCGGTGTTGTAGATTCCCCCCATTCCGCCCTGGTTGTTGCTGATGGTGCATCCAATAATGGTCAGTGTGGAGTCGGATGCCACTCCGGCGGTAATATCGCTGCGGTTGTCGCTGATGGTGGTGTTGATGAGGGTTGCGTTGACCTGCATGGCACGGATACCCCCTACGGCAATCCCGTTTGCCTGGTTGGCAATGATCTGACTATCCTGCACGGTTAAGGCATTCCCTTGTGCGTCTCCCTGTGCGTTAATGCCCCCTGACAGGTTTTTCTGTATCAGGCTGCGCACAACAGTGAGGTCTGTTGCCTGCACATCGATACCGCTGCTGCTGTTGTCCTCGACGATTACATCTTCCAGTTGCAGTTGGGCATACTGTGCGTAAATGCCTTTGACGCCATTGCGTATCTTCAAGGCGTTCATAGAGACGCTGACGGGAGACCCGGCTGTGCCGTTGATGTCAAACACATCTTCCAGCCCATCCCCCTGGATGATGGTATCTTGTGCGCCAGCCCCGATCAGGCTGATGCTGGCGTTGATATCCAGGTCGCCGCTAGCCCCCTGATCTTCAGAGACACCGCTCAAGGTGATGTGATAGGTTCCTGCCTGAAGATTGATGACACTTTCTTCAGCACTCATGTTCGCTTCCTGCAACGCGGCGCGCAGGGTGCAAACCCCGCTGCCCGTTGAGGTTTCACAGATTCCATCACCAGGAGTGGCATCTGCGGCGTCATCAAAACTGTTTACCCCCCAGCTTTTTGCGCTGACGGAGCTTTGTGAAAAGATTCCTCCCGTTGCTGACGAAAACAGGCGGGGAATGGAAATTTTTGCCATGCTGAGAATTCCGATAAGCAACAAGATCAATGCGATGGCTGCCACTACCCAAAGGGCTTTGTCAATGTGGCGTGTATACAACGTATGCAAAGCCTGAAAAAGTTTTGGGCGGGAGCCAATTTGGTTGCTCTCGTGTATCATGGATCACCTCCGGATGACTTAGGCAAAATGGTCAGGACATTTCGCAAAAAGATAGCTGCACCCAGTACGTTGCAATCGCTGTGCCAGAACGGCCCTTTTGCCGTTGCACCGGTTTTTGGCAAACGTTGTTCAAAAGCACCTTGCACCCTTGCGGAAAAAAGGCGTGGGGTTTATAATTCAACAGTTGAATATTGAAAACTCAATGACTACTCCCTTTAATCATGACTGCGATTTAGTCATTCTCGAACATATTGAGACCGCGCCCGACTCCACACAGGCTTCCCTTGCTGCTCAGCTTGGTGTGGCGGTCGGTACAATCAACTGGCATCTCAAACGGTTGATTGCCAAAGGGTATATCAAGGTAAAGCGTGCTGAGCGGCGTAAGTTGCGCTATATTATCACACCCGAAGGAATCGCACTGCGCGCGCACCTGACAATGGATTACATCCAAAGCTCATTTCATTTGTATCGTCTGGTGCGTGGGCGGATGCTGGAAGCATTGCAGCAAGTTAAGAATGCAGGCTACGACCGTATTCGTTTGCAGGGAGATGGAGATGTGGCAGAGGTTTGCCGTCTGACAAGTTTGGAACAGGGGATTGCGCTGGTGGAAGATGCGGATGCCCCGTTGCTGCGTATTGTGGGACTAAAAGTGTTTGTTGAATTCTAGCGATAAGGACGATTGAATGAGCGCAGATACATTCTGGCAAGGCAAACGAGTTTGTGTTACCGGTGGGGCTGGTTTTTTGGGGTATCATGTGATCCGCGAGCTTGAGAAACGCGGTGCAACGGATATCTTTATTCCTACAATCGAAGAATACAATCTGGTCAGACTGGAAGATATCGACCGCATGTTGGAGACCGCACAGCCGGATGTTGTCATCCATCTGGCAGCCAGTGTTGGGGGGATAGGGGCTAATTTGGAGCATCAGGCGGAGTTTTTCTACGAAAACTTGATGATGGGTGTTCAGTTGATTCACCAGTCCTGGCTGCATGGGGTCAAGAAATTTGTTGCCATTGGCACCATTTGTGCCTACCCCAAGTTCACCCCGGTTCCATTCAAAGAAGAGCATTTGTGGGATGGCTATCCTGAGGAAACCAATGCACCTTACGGTCTGGCAAAGAAAATGCTTCTGGTGCAGTCGCAAGTGTACCGCCAGCAGTATGGCTTTAATTCGATCTTTCTTTTGCCCGTCAATCTGTATGGGCCGCGCGATAACTTCAATCCGGCTTCGTCGCATGTCATCCCGGCGCTCATTCGTAAGTGTGTTGAGGCGCAGGAGAGCGGCGAATCCCAAATCACCGTCTGGGGGGATGGTTCCCCTACGCGGGAGTTTCTTTATGTTGAGGATGCGGCGCGTGGGATTGTCATGGCGGCTGAAAAATACGATGGCGCTGAACCGGTCAATCTTGGCGCGGGGTTTGAAATTTCGATCAAAGACCTGGTGGGGTTGATCGCCCGTCTGACGGGGTTTGAAGGAGAGATTGTGTGGGATAAAAGCAAACCCAATGGGCAGCCGCGGCGTTGTCTGGATACTTCGCGAGCCTTTCAGTACTTTGGCTTTCGGGCAGAAGTTCCCTTTGAGGAGGGGCTGCGCCGCACAGTTGATTGGTATCGCCAGAATCGGTCTTTGCTCAATGAACGTTATGGCAGGGCAGTATGATGGCTGGTAGAGGTGATGCGCAGGTGACGATTCTCAAACCGGCAAGCGGCTGGTCGTTGATTGATCTGCGTGATTTGTGGCATTTTCGTGAGCTGATTTACTTTCTCACCTGGCGTGATCTCAAGGTGCGCTATAAGCAGACGTTGTTGGGCGCTTCATGGGCGGTTTTACGTCCTTTCCTGACCATGGTGGTGTTTAGCATTTTTTTTGGCAAGTTGGCAGGCGTGCCCTCGGATGGTGTGCCTTATCCCATTTTCTCTTTTACTGCATTGTTGCCCTGGGAGTTATTTGCCGCCTCGTTAACAGTTGCCGCGCACTCGCTGGTGCAGAACCGCCACATGATTACCAAAATCTACTTTCCGCGCCTTATCCTGCCTCTCTCGGCAATCCTGGCGGGAGTGGTGGATTTTTTGATTGCTTTTGTTGTTCTGGTTGGAATGATGGTGTATTACCGCTTTGTCCCTACCGCCAACGCCTGGACGCTGCCCCTCTTTTTGCTGCTGGCGCTGGTGACCGCCCTGGGCGTTGGTTTGTGGCTTTCGGCGCTCAATGTGCTGTATCGCGATATCAACTATGTCACTCCCTTTCTGACGCAGTTCTGGCTGTTTATTACCCCCATTGCATACCCTGCCAGTCTGGTGCCGGGACAGTGGAAAATATTGTATGCCCTTAACCCTATGGCGGGGGTGGTGGAAGGTTTTCGCTGGGCGCTGCTAGGTATTCACAACCCCAATTTGGGGACGCTTGTCAGCACGTCGGTCATTGTTTCTTTGTTGCTTTTGGTGAGCGGCTTATTGTATTTCCGGCGCATGGAGCGCATTTTTGCGGACATGGTATGAGCGATCTGGCTTTGCGGGTCAAGAATCTTGGTAAGCAGTACCGCATTGGGATGGCGTCCCCGGCGTACCGCACCCTGCGCGAAACGCTTGGCGAGCAGTTTTCTCTGTCGCGCCGTCAGCGTAATGATGATGCAGCGGTGGATCGAATCTGGGCGTTGCGGCATATTTCTTTCGACGTGCGTCAGGGGCAGGTGCTGGGGATCATTGGACGCAATGGTGCTGGGAAGAGCACGCTGCTCAAGATTCTCTCACGTGTTACCGATCCGACCGAAGGCTTTGCCGAGATCCACGGACGGGTTGGCTCTTTGCTGGAGGTCGGCACGGGCTTTCATCCCGAGTTGACCGGCAGAGAAAATATCTACCTGAATGGTGCCATTCTGGGGATGAAGCGGGCGGAGATTGACCGCAAGTTTGATGAAATTGTTGCCTTTTCGGAGGTGGAGAAATTCATTGATACGCCGGTCAAGCGCTACTCCAGTGGAATGTATTTGCGGCTGGCATTTGCCGTGGCGGCGCATTTGGAGCCTGAGATTCTGGTTGTAGATGAAGTGCTGGCAGTGGGTGATGCCGAATTTCAGCGCAAGTGTCTGGGAAAGATGAGCGATGTGGCACAGCAGGGCAGGACGGTGTTGTTTGTCAGCCACAACATGTCGGCTATTCTGCGTCTTACAGAGGAGACGCTGGTGATTGAACGCGGACAGTTAGTCCAGCGCGCCCCCTCGGCGCAGGCAGTGGATTATTATCTTTCCCGCGGCATGTCACAGGAGGGACAGCGTTCGTGGTGTGATGAAGAGATTCCCGCCTCAGCGAAGCCGTTTCGCCCCCTTGCCATTCGCGTGCGCAATGATGGTCAGCCGGTATCCGATTCCGTGCGCTCGCGCGAGACGGTTGCCATTGAGTTTGAATACCGCCTGGATGCCCCTTTGAGCGGTCTGCGGGTGGGGATTTATCTCATGAGTGCGCGCGGTGAATATATCCTGACCTCATTTGACACGGACGATTTGCAACTGTATGAACGTTATGCCACGCGCCCCGCTGGGCAGTATATCAGCCGCTGTGTTCTGCCCCCCGATTTTCTCAATGAGGGGCGTTACATGATTGGCGTCAACGCCAGCGCCTTTAAGATAAAGCGGTATTTTCAGGATGAGCAGGCATTGACTTTTCATGTAGACGCTGCTGGCGCGCCGGGCATGCAGTGGCCTGAGCCGCGCCTTGGAACTGTTCGTCCGCGTCTTGAGTGGAAAATAGAAATGGTGTGAACTATGGTTGTCTCAGCAGCAGAACGGAAGGCAAAGGAAAAAGTCAAAGAAATCTTGGGGGAAATTCCCTTCACAGCCGAGCTTTACTGGCTCATCCGCCAGGGAGGCAAGTCGTTGAAAAGCCGTTTCTCGTTGAAAAACTTTGAAACAGCCCTTCCCAGTTTGTATGCAGAAGCCAGTGAACTGCGGCAGGCAGCGAAAAATGGTCGGCAGGTGTTTATCTTTGCTACGTTACACTACTGGATTGAGCACGCGGCTTTGATCGGTATGGCGCTGGCGGCACGCGGTGAGCGTGTGACGCTTGGGTTTTTGCCTTATGATAACTGGCAGACGCCGATTAACCGCTTTGATTTGAGACGGCAGAATGCTTATGCGCGCGGGGTACTGAAAGGCGCGGCTCCACTGATGGAAACGGTGTCTTTCATGAATGTCCGCACACACCGTGCCCTTCCTGAGGAGATTATTGAGGCAGTCAGGCAGGTCTCTATGTATGACGCCCAATATACGCTTCAGATGGAAGAAGTGGATACCAGCAGTGATATCTATCGTCTGCGTTTTGAACGCAATTTGGACGCTGCGCTTGCTGCGTATGCCTGGTTTAAGGCGCGCCGCCCGGACGTGGTGATTGTCCCTAATGGCACTTTGCAAGAGTTAGGAGTGGTCTATCGTGTGGCGCGCAGCCTGAACATCCCTACGGTAACGTATGAATTTGGCGATCAGCGTCAGCGCATCTGGCTTGCTCAAAACGCTGAGGTGATGCGTCAGGAGACCGATTCTCTGTGGAAGGCGCGCAAGAATGATCCGTTGACCACCGATCAACTGGAACGTGTGCGCTCTTTGTTTGTTGCCCGTCAGAAGGCTACCTTGTGGGAGAACTTTTCGCGCCGCTGGCAGGGTACACCTTCACAGGGAGGTAAACAGGTGCGCGCGGAGCTTGGTCTGGATAGCCGCCCGATTGTCCTTCTGGCGACCAACGTGCTGGGCGATAGCCTGACGCTGGGGCGTAACATTTTCACGCACAGCATGGCTGAGTGGATCTCGCGCACGGTGCAGTATTTTGCCGGGCGCACAGATGTACAGCTTGTCATTCGTGTTCACCCGGGCGAGGTTCTGACGCATGGTCTTTCAATGGTGGAGGTGGTGCGTCAGGTGTTGCCAAAGCTGCCAGAACATATTCGCCTGATTGCACCTACAGACACGATTAACACCTATGATTTGATTGAAATTGCTGACGTTGGGCTTGTGTATACGACAACTGTGGGGCTGGAGATGGCGATGAGCGGTTTGCCGGTGATTGTCGCCGGGCAGACGCATTTCCGCGGACGCGGTTTTACCCATGATGTTGATTCATGGGTCAATTACTTCAAAACATTGGGCCCTATGCTGGATAAACCGGCGCAGCACCGCCTTAGCCGTGCTCAGGTGGACCTGGCATGGCAGTATGCCTACCGGTTTTTCTTTGATTATCCGCGTCCGTTTCCCTGGCATCTGGTACGCGCTTGGGAAGATTACCGCCAAAACCCCCTGAAGAGCGTTTTCAGTCCGCAAGGGGTGGCGACGTATGGGGCGACATTTGACTATCTGGTGGGCGAACCGCTGGACTGGCGCAAGATTGAGGATTAGCAAGGATGTGCGGTATGTCGGTTGTTTCCGATGCGCAAAGCCGGGAGGAGGTACGGCAGTTCTATGACCGTATTGGCTGGCAAATGGAGGGCAATTTTTATCAGAACGCCCGTTACGAGGACCTGCGCCAGGTTTCGGCAGAGTATATCCATCAATGTCATCTGCGCGTTGGCAGACACTTGAAACCGCAAGGTGTCTATTTTCTGGATGCCGGTTCTGGCCCTATCCAGTACCCCGAATATCTAACCTACTCGCAAGGTTTTCGCTATCGGGTTTGTGTGGACATCTCTTTCGTGGCTCTGTCGGAGGCACGCAGGCGCGTGGGCGCGCATGGGTTGTTTGTTGTGGCGGACGTTGCTAACTTGCCGTTCAAGGATGGGGTTTTTGAGGCGCTGGTGTCGTTGCATACCTTCCATCATTTGCCCGCGCATGAACAGAAGCAGGCGTATCAGGAAGCCTATCGCGTCCTGGCGGCAGGATGTTCGGCGGTTGTGGTCAACGGATGGACGGACTCTGTGCTGATGCGCTATGCATTACCGCTGGTCAGGGTGATGGAGCGTCTCAATGCGTTTTTCGGGCATCGCGCGCATCAGGGCGCGCCTTCAGCGGGAGCGGGGGTGGAGGTCAATTCTGGCGGTGTCGAGACAAACGACTCCGCGTTGCAGGATTTGGCAGGGGAAGCTGTTAAGCAGCAGGTTCCGCAAGCTTTGCAGAAACTGCCTACAGGCACCTTTGTCAATAAAATGGGTGCGGAAGAATTGCGCTCTGCGTTGCAGGGCGAGATCACCTTTCAAATCTACTGTTGGCGCAGTGTCAGTGTGCGCTTTTTGCGTGCGGTCATTCACCCCAAGCTGGCAGGGCGTTTGTGGCTGCGTCTGCTGTATATGCTTGAGGAACGTTTTCCGCACTTTTTTGGCGAGAAGGGGCAGTACCCGTTAATTGTGTTTTCAAAATCTGAATAGAGAGTCGAGTGCAAAAGATGGACTGGACAAAAAAGAATGTTTTAATCACCGGCGGCACCGGGTCGTTTGGGAAAAAGTTTGTTGAAGTGATGCTTCAGGAATATCATCCGGCGCGACTGGTCGTTTACAGCCGCGATGAGCTGAAGCAGCATGAGATGCGCGCTGCTGGATATGACCACCCCAGTCTGAGATATTTTCTCGGCGACGTTCGCGATCTTGAGCGTCTGCGGCGGGCTTTTCATGGGATTGATATTGTGGTACATGCTGCTGCACTGAAACAGGTTCCGGCTTGTGAGTATAACCCGATGGAAGCCATCAAAACCAATATTCTTGGCAGTAGCAATGTCATTGATGCCGCTTTGGATATGGGAGTGGAGCGTGTGGTTGCGCTGAGTACCGACAAGGCAGTTAATCCGGTGAATCTATACGGCGCCACCAAGCTGGCGGCTGAGAAACTTTTTATTCAGAGCAATGCCTATGCTGGCGGCAGGCGAACACGCTTTTGCTGTGTGCGTTATGGCAACGTGGTGGGCAGCCGTGGCAGTGTCGTGCCCATCTTCTTGCGTCAGCGGCAAAATGGACGGCTGACGGTAACGGATGAGCGCATGACGCGCTTTTGGATTGCTTTGGAGCAAGGGGTGCGTTTTGTGATTCGCTGTGCCGAGCAGATGCATGGCGGCGAAGTCTTTGTTCCCAAAATCCCAAGCACCAATGTGATGGATCTGGCACGGGTGGTTGCTCCGGAGGCTGAAATTGAGGTGATCGGTATCCGCCCAGGCGAAAAGCTGCACGAGGTGTTGGTCTCGGAGGATGAAGCGCGCACCACAGTAGAGATGGAGGATATGTTTGTGGTTCAGCCAGCAGAGGCTTTCTGGTTTGGCAGGGATTGGGAAAATGCGGGTCAACGCCTGCCGGATGGTTACCGTTATGCCAGCAACAATAACCCGATGTGGTTATCTGCCGATCAAATCCGCGAGATGATCGCCGCCCTGGAAAGCGGCACAGAGATGGAATGACCGATTTTCTTGTAACTGGTGCGAGTGGCTTGCTGGGGGCTAATTTTGCGTTGCAGGCAATCGCTTTGGGGCATCATGTAACTGGTGTGGTCAATACGCAGAAGCTGCCACGTGCGCCTTTCGCCGTGCTTCAGGCGGATTTTAGCCGCCGGGGGGAGGGGAAACGGATATTGGAGGAAGTTCGCCCCCAGGTTGTGATTCACTGTGCAGCGATGGCGAACATTGACGCCTGTGAAAGTATGCCACAGCTTGCCGAACGCGTCAATGCTGAGCTGCCAGGTGAACTGGCAGAGGAATGTGCCCGTATGGGGATTGGGATGGTGCATATCTCCACCGATGCGGTGTTTGATGGGACGGCAGATGGCGCGTATGAGGAGACCTCTGCACCCAACCCGCTAAGCGTGTACGCGCGTACCAAACTACGGGCAGAGACCTTCGTTTTACAGGCAAATCCTGCGGCGCTGGTGGCGCGTGTCAATTTTTATGGCTGGAGTATTGGCGGAAACCGCAGTCTGGGGGAGTTTTTCTTCAATCATCTTTCGGCGGGCAATACGGTACGAGGCTTTACAGATGTGTTTTTTTGCACCCTGCTGGTCAATGATCTGGTAGATATCTTGATGAAAATGGTTGCTGAAGAGTTGAAGGGTCTTTATCATGTGGTGAGTCCGCATTGCCTGAGTAAATATGACTTTGGCTGTCTGGTGGCGCGTCAGTTTGGGCTGGATGAGCGCCTGATAGAACCTGTATCCTGGAGGGAGGCGGGGCTGAAAGCAGCTCGTTCACCAAACCTGCGTCTCAGCGTCCGCAAACTTATGCGTGATCTGGAGGTATCTCTGCCTGATCAGGAGGACGGTATGAGACGTTTCTACCAGCTTTATTGCGAAGATTATCCACGGCGTTTGAGGGAGATGCTTTGAAAAGATAAAGGAGGAAGACAATGGACATAAAAATAGCAGATCGGCTTATTGGTGAGAGTCACCCCACGTATTTCATCGCCGACATTTCAGCGAACCATGATGGCAGTCTGGAACGGGCAAAGATGCTGATCAGGCTGGCAAAGGAGGCTGGAGCGGATGCTGCAAAGTTTCAGAACTTCCGCGCGCCCAAGATTGTCTCCGATTATGGCTTTCGCAGCATGGGCGGTCAGGTGTCGCATCAGGCAAAGTGGAAAAAATCGGTCTTTGAAGTGTATCAGGGTGCTTCGATACCCTTTGAATGGACGCCGGTGCTCAAAGAGACCTGTGATAAGGTGGGGATTCATTACTTCTCAGCGCCATACGATTTTGACGCGATTGATATGCTGGATGAATATGTGCCCGCCTACAAGATTGGCTCCGGTGATATTACCTGGCTGGAAGCATGTGAACGAATCGCCAGTAAGGGTAAGCCGGTTTTGCTGGCGACTGGAGCTTCTGATATTGGCGATGTGCAGCGGGCTGTCCATGCAATTCTCAAGATCAATCGCCAGCTGGTGCTGATGCAATGCAACACCAATTACACGGGTGGGCTGGAGAACTTTGATCATATTCACCTGCGCGTTCTTAACACCTACCGGGTCATGTTCCCGCAGCTTGTGCTGGGTCTTTCAGACCATACGCCTGGACATGCCACCATTCTTGGGGCGGTTGCGCTAGGAGCGCGGGTGATTGAGAAACATTTTACCGATGACACCAGCCGTGAAGGGCCGGATCATCCTTTCTCGATGACGCCGGAGACGTGGGCAGAGATGGTCGAGAACACCCGCCGACTGGAAAGGGCTTTGGGCAGCGCCGATAAGGTGGTTACCGAAAACGAAAAAGACACGGTCATTGTCCAGCGCCGCTGCCTGCGGGCTGCACGCGATATCAAAGCGGGTGAGACCCTTACGCGCGAAATGCTCGATGTGCTTCGTCCTGCAACGCCTGGAGCAATTCTACCGTATGAGATTGCTGCAGTGATTGGCACGCGTGCGTTGCAGGATATTCCTTTGGGCAAAGAGCTGCGCTGGACGATGCTGGGTGGCTGACACAACAGCGAGAAATTTTCCCGTGTATATTCAGGGCGCATCTTCTACTGGGAAATATACCTGCAATGCGTATTTTGTATTTCACCCGTGATTACACACCCCACGATCACCGTTTTCTTTCGGCGATGGTGGCAGCCGGGCTGCAGGTGTATTGCTTGCGTTTGGAGCGGCGCGGTAATCAGATGGAAGATCGCCCTTTGCCAGCGGGTGTTGAACAGATACGCTGGCGCGGCGGACAGCGCCCGGCACGTTTGGTGGATGCGCCTTTTCTCTTACACCAGTTGCAGCGTATTATTCGTCAAGTGCGCCCCGATATTCTGCACGCTGGACCTGTTCAGACCTGTGCGTTTCTAGCAGCGCTTTCGGGGTTTCGCCCTTTGGTGACGCTTTCGTGGGGTTCAGACCTGCTGCGCGATGCCGATCGTAATGTCTGGTGGCGGCTTGCCACGCGTTTGACCCTGATGCGCACTACTGTCCTGCTGGGTGACTGTCAGGCAGTCAGCCGCCGGGCGCAGCAGATGGGATATCCTGCTGAACAGATTGTGCTCTTCCCCTGGGGGGTTGATCTGACGCATTTTTCTCCCGGCAGTGGTGCGGAATTTCGTCAGCGGATTGGCTGGCAGGATAGCTTTGTTCTGCTCTCGCTGCGCGCTTGGGAGCCGCTTTACGGCGTTGACCTTTTGGTAACGGCTTTTGCTCGCGCTGCTCAAAAGGAAGACCGCCTGCGTCTGTTTTTGCTTGGCTCCGGGTCGCAGGCAGGGTTGCTGCGCCAGATACTGATGCAATATGGCGTGCTTGATCGGGTTTACTTTGGAGGACAAGTCAGCTACAAGGATTTGCCGCGCTATTACCGCGCTGCCGATTTGTATGTCAGCGCATCACACAGCGATGGATCTTCGGTGTCCCTCATGGAAGCGCTTGCCTGTGGATGCCCTGTGCTGGTGTCGGATATTCCAGGCAACCGCGAGTGGATTGTTCCCGGCGGGCAAGGCTGGATTTTTGCTGATGGGGATGTGGAGGCACTGGAGGAATATATGCTTGATGCGCTTCGACAACCGGAAGCATTACGGCGCATGGCGCAGCGCGCACGCGCGCTGGCTGAGCAGCGTGCCGACTGGTCAAAGAATTTTCAGCAGCTTCTGCGAGGTTACCAGCTTGCGCTTCAGACAGGACGATAGATGAGCAGCGATGTGATGTCGGCAACACCTTTTTCCGTGGTTTTGAGCCGTAAGACCGTTTGGATTGTGGCAATTCTGCTCACCAGCTTGCTGGTGCTTGTGCCTTGCATGCCTTCCATGACCTTACCAGGGCACGATTCGGGGATTTTTCTCTATTTTGGCGCGCAAATTTTGGAAGGCAGGCTACCTTTCCGCGACCTGTGGGATCACAAACCGCCGCTGGTGTTCTATCTGAATGCGCTTGGGTTGTGGCTGGGGCGCGGCTCGGTTTGGGGCGTTTGGGCTGTGGAGCTTGTTTCGTTGGTTGTGGCGGGCATTCTGGCATATTTTTTTCTGCGCAGGTATGTACGTGATTGGATCGCGGGGGTTGCAGTGCTGGGCGGGTTGGTAAATCTGGCATTGGTTCTTGAACGCGGCAACCTGACCGAGGAATATGCCCTGCCTTTTCAGTTTGCGGCGCTTTTGCTGTTTGTCCTGGCAGAGCATAAAGAGAGATATGGCTGGCGGGGAATTGGAATAGGGATGGTGCTTGCCTGTGCCTTTCTGCTCAAACAGACTTTGATAGGCGTTTGGCTGGCAATATTTTTCTTTTTGCTATATCAGGCTTTTTGGGATGGGCGTTGGCGGGCGTTTTGGAATAAGTTGATGACCATAGCCATTGGGGCGGGTATAGTTCTATCGGTCTGTGTTGTGTATTTTGCCCTCAATCGTTCGCTGGCGCTGTTTTGGGATGTAGCTTTCCATTATAACTTTATCTATTCGGATGTTTCTATTGCGCAACGGGTGCAGCAGTGGCTGGATGAGTTGTGGATCGCCAGTGCTACCTCTGGGTTTTTTATGATCGGTTTTGTCGCCTGGTTTGCTGCCCTGGTGTATCTTCTCATTCATCATCCGCCGTTGCTAAAGATCATTTCCAGCCGCTGGATGGGAGTTTTGTTTGTGCTGGCGGCTTTGCCCCTGTTGTATCGGGGTTTTGTGCATGGTTTGCGCTTTCCCTACGCGTTGACAGAGTTAAGCCCTTATCGTCTTAAGATTGCGCTGATTGGTCTCGTGTTGGTTGCTGCAGGTGTGTGGTATATCCTTTCACGCGTTTCTGAGCGCAGATTTCTTGTCTGGTTTGAGAGGACACTTCAGCAGGAAAAACTTTCGCAGTATGCTGCAATTTCCCTTTTGCTTTTTCTGGCGGTTTTTGATTTTCCGTTAGAGTTACTTTTAATCAGCATTTCCAGCGAAAATTATCATCATTATTTCATCTCACTTATTCCCTGTTTCACCATGTTGACCGCCTTTTTCTTTGAGTCGCTTTGCTCGTTTGCCGAGCCACAGAAAAGACATTATATGCCTGTGGTTTGGGCTGTTTTGTTTATCATTCCTCTGTTTGAGGGAGGGGCGTACGCGCTTGCCAGCCAGATGAAGCCCGGGCGCAACCTGCAGGTGGAAGAGACGGTGGCGTATATTGAGCAGCATACTGCCCCACAGGATAATGTGCTGGTATGGGGTTCGCAGACGGTAGTGAATTTTCTTTCGGGCAGGTCTGCGCCTACCCCGTATGTTCATCAAAAGCCTTTGTTTAAGAAGGGTTATACGACACCTGCACATGTGGCAGCGTTTCTTGCCGACCTTGAAACACGCAGCCCGGCGCTGATTATAGATACCCGTCTGCCCTCCACACCGTTTGTGGAGGTAGATGCGCAGGGAAGGTGTGGCTGGCAGCCTTTGGACTATCCGTTGGGAATGGAAGAGGTGTTTGATTTTATTTGCCGGCGGTATGAATTGGTGAAAACAATCGGCAGTGATCAGTGGCGTGTGTACCGCTATCGCAAGGGAAGTTGAGAGCGCACGGATTGACTGAGGTAGAAAATGTGTTTTGGAGAGAGAATGTGTTGCATACGGTAGCGATTATTCAGGCTCGCATGGCTTCCAATCGGCTTCCCGGCAAGGTGCTGCAAAGTATCGCCGGAAAACCCATGTTATATCACGTTGTTGAACGCGCCCGCAGGGCAAAGATGGTGCACGAAGTGGTGGTTGCCACAACTACCAGCCCGCAAGATGACGCCATTGTTGATTTTTGCGCTGCATACGGCTATGCGGTTTTTCGCGGCAGCCCACAGGACGTTCTCGATCGCTATTATCAGGCGGCGCTTGCCCACCACGCACAGGTGATTGTGCGTTTGACGGCGGACTGTCCGCTCTTAGACCCGGATGTGGTGGATCGCACGATAAGAGCTTTCTTTGAAAGCGGCGTGGATTTTGCCGCTAATCGTCTCCCGCCGCCATTTCGGCGCACCTATCCAATTGGTCTGGATACCGAAGTGTGCTCTTTTGCCGCGTTAGAGCGCGCCTGGAAGGAGGCTGCGGCGCCTCATGAGCGTGAGCATGTCATGCCCTATCTGTATGAGGTCGAGGGGCGGTTTCGCGTTCTGGTGGTCAATCATGAAGTGGATTACGGCAGCCTGCGCTGGACGGTGGATACCCCCGAGGATCTGGAACTGGTGCGCCGGATTTTTGCACATTTTCCAAACCGGATGGACTTTGGCTGGCTGGAAGTCTTGCGCCTGTTTGAGCAGGAACCCGAATTGTTCGCTGTGAATGCCGAAGTCAGGCATAAGACCTACCTGGACGTGGATGAACGTTCCGGCGAGGAGAGATCAAGACGGTGAATTTGAGGCGACTTTCCCAAGAATTTGTTGTTCGTATTGCCGTCGTGCTTGCTGCGCTGCTGGCTTACAGCTTCATCTTGCTTTTGCCTTTGCCGCGCCAGCTGGGTCTGACGTTCCGCTATGAATTTAGCAGCGTTTTGGCTGTGAGCGCTTTGTTGCTGTTTGTGGCGTATGCTCTGCACGGCTGGCTGGGGACGCTTCTTGCACTGGTGGCTACTCTATTTCTGTTTGCTTTGCCACTCTCTGGTTTGTGGGCAAGTGGCAGCAGCGAGCCTAATATTCTGTTAGGGTTGTTGCCGTGGAGCGATGCAGCCAATTACTACATTGACGCGGGGCGATTGCTGGATGGGGGAGTCTTCTCGGAATTTTCGGCGCGTCGCCCCATCTTTGCTGGACTGCTGGCGGTGCTGCTTGGCATCGGCGGGCGAAATTTACAGTTGGCGCTTGCCCTGTTGACATTGATGACAGCTTTGTCCTGCTATGTCCTGGCGCGACAGGTGCAACGCATAGCTGGCACGCTGCCTGCTGTTATGCTTCTTCTTATTGTGTTTGTGTTTTACCGGCGTTTTATTGGCACAACATTGACCGAGCACGCAGGGCTTACTTTGGGCGCCCTTGCACTGGCGTTGCTGTTGTATGCGGCTAGGGCACGCGACCGCTGGATGGCAGCGTTAGGGGTATTACTTCTCACCCTGGCTTTAAATGCCCGCGCTGGGGCGTTTCTTGTTCTTCCGGTGCTGGTTCTCTGGATGGGTTGGCATTTTCGCACTGGGCATCTTTTTTCATGGCGGACATTTGCTCTTGGCTTGGCAGCCGTGCTTGTGGGTTTTGGTGCGAATTTTTTGTTGTGGACAGCGCTGGCAACTCCCAACAGCGCCGGGTTTGGCAACTTCTCGTACACATTCTATGGGCTTGTGGTGGGCAGCAAGAGCTGGGAACAAATATTGATTGATCACCCTGAGTTGAATATCATTGGTGAACCCGAAAAAACGCAGCGTATCTATGCGCTTGCCATGCAGGCATTGCGGGCAGACCCCATGCAGTTTGTCCGCAGCGTATTGGCAGCTTGGGAAGCCTTCTTCAACCTCAAGAGCAAGATATGCGCATACTGCTTTTTCAGCGGCGGCGACCTGGTCATTTATGGCGCTTTGCTGGGTGGGAATATGACAGTGTACCTTGCGGCGCGCGTCGTGCTTTATGTCCTGGCATTGCTGGTTATGGTCGATTCCCTGCGCTGCTGGCGCAAGGATAACAGCACGCTCACGCTTGCTTTATGTCTGGGAATTTTGCTTTCGGTGCCTTTTGTTCCCCCCTGGGACGCTGATCGGATGCGAGCGTACGCCGCGACGATTCCCGCGCTGGCACTCTTTCCAGCGTTGGGCTTTGCGCTGGTGGTGCGGTATGTCGTCGCTCTGCTCAAGCCGCGTTTGATACACCACGGTATTTTGTTCGGCTGGATGCACGAACCACAGGCTGGGCTGGATGATCCTGCCCCGCAGGCGAAAGTAATGAAGATATTCAGTTTGGGGCTTTTAACCCTGATGGTTCTCGTCCCGCTTGTGATCAGAGGGGTTAGCCGACCACCGCTGGTGTCGCCAAATGGTTGTCCGCCGGGTTTGGAGGGGATCGTTGCGCGGGTGGAGCGCGGGGCGTATGTCAATGTGGTGCGCAGTGACGAAGCCGAGCGTACCTGGCTTCCTGACGTGCGGTATCACCAGTTTGTGCAGAGCATCCACGATTTCCCGGAGTACCATCTCACGCTTGAACTGGAGCGCGAAGTAGCTGCTCCTGCCGCACTGGTTTTCACCCGTAACATTGAGAACAATACGCCGGTCTGGCTGCTAATCAGGGATGCGTTGTTGCAGGGAGACCCCGGTATGCTGTTGTTCTGCGCTGAGCGGGCAAAATCGCCACAGGTGGCTGGGGTGGGGTTGTTCTATGTAGATTCCTTTAAGGAGATTGCGTCTCAATGAGTGATGTACCTTTGATGACCCTTTTCAGCGCTCCAAAACCGTTCACCCATCCCCACATTGATCTGATCCAGCGTAATGCGATTCGCTCTTGGAAACAGCTGGGAGAGGAGGTCAGTGTGGTGCTGGTGGGTGAACAGGGTGAGCTGGCGGAACAGGCGAGTGCGTTGGGGGTGGCATATCTCCCTGGTGTGGAATGCAATGCTTATGGCACACCGCTTATCAGTTCCATTTTTGATCTGGCACGGCGTGTCAATGCCAGTCCTCTGATGGCGTATGTCAATGCGGATATTATCCTGCTGCCCGATTTCCTGACCGCAGCGCGGCTGGCGATGCATCGTTTGCCGCATTTTCTGCTTGTCGGTCAAAGGTGGGATCTGGCGGTGCAGCAGGTGTTGGATTTTTCGGCTGGCTGGGAGCAGCGGCTGATGGAGACGGTGCGCATTGCTGGAAGGAGGCATCCACCCGGCGGAAGTGATTACTTTGTTTTCCCGCGCGCCTGCTATCAGCACGTGCCTCCTTTTGCGCTGGGACGTGCTGGCTGGGATAACTGGATGATTTATGAAGCCCGTCGGCAAGGATGGGCTGTGGTGGACTGCTCAGACGCTATCCAGGTTGTTCATCAGGATCATGATTACAGTCATCTTCCTGGCGGGCAGCCGCATTACCGTCTGCCCGAATCCGCAGAAAATGTGCGTATGGCTGGCGGCGCGCTTGCGATTTTCACTTTGCTGGATGCCAACTGGCGCATGGATGGGGCAGGCTTTCTGCCGCCGCGCTGGAGCTGGAAGAAATTTTTACGTGAGGTGGAAATCTTCCCGCTGGTATATCTTAGATCGTATTTTTTGGCGCAGCTGGTGTACGCGCTGTTTCATCCTCTGCGTGCCTTTCGTCAACTTCGGGCATGGTTGAGGGCGAGGTTAACTGGCTAATTTGTATGGAGAATGAGGCGATATGCGCGTAGGTCAGAATCCGATGAAATCTGTCAAAGAGGTGGCTAAGCCAGCCCGCGTTACCGTGGCGGTGCTAAACTATATCCCCCTTCTCAGCGGGTTTTATGCTGAAATGCTGGATGTGCTCAAAACCTGTTTGGGAGCGATTTGGGAGAACACGGAGCAGCCCTATGACCTGATGATCTTTGATAACGGCAGCTGTGATGAAGTGCGTCAATATCTTCTGGATATCCATGAGGCTGGGAAGGTGCAGTATCTGATCCTTTCTGAAAAAAATATGGGCAAGGGGGGCGCCTGGAATGTGATTCTGGGCGGTGCGCCGGGTGAGTATATTGCGTATCTGGACAATGACTGTTATCTATACCCCGGCTGGCTTTCGCGTTCGTTGCAGATCATGGAGACGTTTCCCAATGTGGGGATGGTTACGGCGCGCCCTTTTCGCACCAAAGAAGAGTTCTATACACGTACGTTGGAGTGGGCGGAAGGCACGTCGGGCGCAGTTGTGGAAAGAGGCGATTTTATTCCCTTTGAGGTCTTTCGTGAATTTGATTTGAGCCTGGGGCAAAGCGAGGAGGAAATCCGCCAGCACTATGATACGACCAAAGATGTACGTATCACGTATCAGGGCATTTCTGCAATCGCCGGCGCTTCACATTGGCAGTTTCTGGCACGCAAAGAGGTTCTACAGAAGTTTTTGCCCTTTGACATGGATCGTCCAATGGGACAGGTTCGCCAGCTTGACCAGCGGATGAACGAACTGGGTTATCTTCGGCTGATGCCCACTGAGCCGCTGGCGATGAATATGAGCAATACGCTGCGCGCCATGCCAGGTATGGTATCATCCACTCAGGCAAGGGCAAAAATAGGTAAAAAGCACCTGTTGTTGGACTTTCCGCCGCTGCGTGCTGGGCTGCTGGCGCTTTATGATGTAATTTTTCGCTGGTATTATGACCGGCGGACGAAATAATACGCGGGAGAGGATATGTCTTCAAAGCGAATTTTTGTTAGCGCTGACCATGGCTTGGCAATTGTGTATTTCTTGCAAAGCGATGTTGTCCCGACTTTGTTGGAAGCAGGCTGTGAGGTTGTCTTACTTACAGATGATGGCTTGACGGAGCAGATCAGCAAACGTTTTAGCCAGCCCGGTTTATTTGTAGAGGGATTACGCCTCAAGCAGGCGCGCCAGTATGCCCAAACTGTCTCGCCTTCGGAGCAGTGGTGGCTGAATTTTCTGCGCCGGGTGGGGGCATCCAATCGCATCAACCTGGAAGCCATGATCAGCCATATTGAGCAGGTGGAATACGAAGCAACCGGCAAACGGCGTTTGCTGATGCCCTTTATGAAGTTTGTCATTGCTGTTCTACGGCGTTCGAGGGCGGCGCGGCGTGCCCTTGTTCGGCGCCAATTACGTTTTTCGCCGCCTTTGTACACGGATCTTTTTGAGCGTTATCAACCCTCACTGGTGGTTGCCAGCACGCCGGGTTGGCGGCTCGACCGCTATCTGCTGCGGCAGGCAGCCCAGCGCGGCGTAACGACGGCAGCGGTTGTTGTCGGCTGGGATAACCCCAGCAGCTACAGCGTCCCGGGAGCGCCAGTGGAGTGGATTAACTGCTGGTCGCAGATACAGAAGGATGAACTGGTGTTAGGTTCGGATTGGGAAACACAACGCGTTCACATTGGCGGTATTCCTTCTTACGACGGATATTTCCGCAGGCAGTGGCTGATGCCCAGAGAGGAGTACTATCGTCTGCATCACCTTGATCCTCAGCGCAAGTTATTGGGCTATGCCTGTAGTTTTATTACGTTTTCACCCAATTATCAGAATGTGGAAGCGCTGGCGCGTTTGGTGGCAAATGATATGCTTGCCGAACCTGCCCAGCTGCTGGTACGTCTTCACCCTAATCACTTTATGGAGGAGCCGCTTTACGCCGCCGAGCGCGAACGTATCCGCCAGCTGGCGCGCGATTTGCCGCATGTGCATGTGGTAGAGCCGGTGCCGCTTGGCGGTGAGCTGGGGTATTATTCAGGTGAAGACATGCCAGAAAAAACCTCAATGATGGCGTACTCGGATGTATTCCTTACCGTGTATTCAACCATGGTGGTGGAGGCTGCTATTCATAACCGCCCGATTGTCAGCGTGGTGATTGACGCACCTGGCGGATGGAACCAGCCGGGGCGTTTTTCGCTGGCGCTTTCTGAAATTGGCAACTGGCCGACGCATCAGCGCTTTCGTCAAGCGGGCGCGGGGCGTGTGGCAGCCGATGAAGCGCAGTTGCGTCAGGCAATTGATTTTTATCTGCGCGACCCTCACGCGGATGCCGACAATCGTAGCCGATTTGTCCGCGAGGAGTGTACATACACGGATGCCAGTGCGGGAAAGCGCACAGCTCAGTTTCTCTTGTCTTTGCTGGTAGAATAGAAAAATTAGGATGACAGCCTACACTTTTATTTGGGCGAGTTTATTTGTTGGGAGCAGGAGGGGAGGGTGAAATTTTTAATTGCTGGATATGGCTCCATTGGGCGCAGACACATGCGCAATTTGTTGGCATTGGGTGAGCGGGATATTATCCTGTACCGCACGCGGCGCAGCACGCTCCCCGAGGATGAACTCAAGGGTTTTACGGTGGAAACGGACTTACAGGCTGCTCTGGCACATCAGCCGGATGCGGTGATCATTGCCAACCCAACCGCTAAACATCTGGATGTCGCTATTCCAGCAGCGCGCGCAGGCTGCCATTTGCTCATGGAGAAACCCATCTCGCATAGCATGGAACGTCTGGATCAACTTGAAGAGGCACTGCGGGCAGGTGGTGGAAAGGTGCTGGTTGGTTTCCAGTTTCGTTTTCATCCGGGCTTGCAGCGGATTGGTGCGTTGTTAAGAGATGCTGCCATCGGTCGCCCGCTTTCAGCGTATGTGCATTGGGGGGAGTATTTACCCGCATGGCATCCGTGGGAGGATTACCGACAGGGATATAGCGCCCGCCGTGACCTTGGGGGCGGTGTAACGCTCACCCTGTGTCATCCGATGGACTATTGCGCCGCGCTTTTTGGAGAGGCAGCTTTGGAATATGCCTTTGTCGGGAAGGTGAGCGATCTGGAAATTGATGTGGATGATATAGCAGTGATGCACCTGTATCATTCTTCAGGTGTGCGAGCGACCATTCATCTGGATTACTTTCAACAACCGGCTTCTCATCATCTGGAAATCATTGGCACGCAAGGCACCATACGCTGGGATAACAGTGATGGTGTTGTGCATCTCTATCAGGCGGAGTCGGCTTCGTGGAAGACTTTCTCTCCCCCGCAAGGGTTTGAGCGCAACGATATGTTCCTGGATGAAATGCGCCATTTTCTAGCGGTTATCAGAGGCGAGGAGCAATCCATTTGTACGTTAGAGGATGGCATCCGCACCCTCAGCCTGGCTTTGCAGGCGATGGAGTATCAAGCGTAATTTGGGTTTAGGGAATATGGAAAGCGGATTTTTGGGACAATCTGCAACCCGTGGGGGTAAGACTTTTCGGGCGTTTTCGTTCCTCGGGGTCGTGCTATATTTCACTGCCCTGACATTGTGGATGACTTTTCCGCTGGTGTTGCGGATGGCAGATGAAATGGTGGGGCAGGTTGGGGATAATATCTATTTTGTCTGGATGATTGGGTGGGTCAAGAAAGCGCTTTTTGACCTGCGGGTCAATCCCTTTGATGTCTGGTTTCTCAATTATCCTGAAGGGTGGAATATGGCATATACGGAAATCACCCCTGCCCAGCTGGCTTTGGCGCTGCCTTTCAGTTTGCTGGTCAACCCGGTGTTTGCCTATAATGCTGCCATGATGTTGACCTTTATCCTTTCTGGGTTGACGATGTATTTATGGGTGCGGTATCTTACCGGCAGGTGGGACGCTGCTCTGATTGCTGGCAGCATTTATGCCTTTTTGCCCTATCGTTTTGCGCATTTTCTGATTGGACACCTTAACCTGACGGGAACGCAGTGGCTGCCGCTGTACTTCTGGGGGTTATGGGATGTGCTTCGCATTGGACGGGAAGTCAAGGCAATCCAATGGAAGTCTGTAGTATTGGCGGGTGTTGGTCTGGGTTTGATCGCACTGACCTCGCAATACTATCTCTATATGGCACTGATTGTCAGTGCGTTGTTGCTGGGAATTTACCTGTTATTTCTCGACCGGTTGCAACTCAGGAATCAGTGGTTCTGGCGACATCTTTTGCTTTTGGGGTTGGTTGCGTTACCGATGGTGTTGCTGGCGGTGGCGCCTTTCTTTCGCCTGATGGAACAGGGTGGTCTTCCCGACCGTAATATGGGCATCACCCGTCTGTATTCTGCCAGCCCGACGGATTTTGTTTTGCCTTCTACCGATCATTTTCTCTGGGGAAGATGGATTGGTGAGCAGTTTAACCGCCAAATGTGGGTGGAAGGCACACTCTATATTGGTGTGGTTTCCGCTGTGCTGGGACTGCTGGCGTTGTGGAAGCGCAGGCATATTCCCAACGGCAGGCTGGTTGTGCTCTTGTTTTGGGGCGGGTTACTGGCTGCCATTTTGGCAATGGGGATAGATTTTCACTGGAATGGCGAACCGCTGGAGGTTGCTACCCCGACATTTTTGCAAAAATATATTGACAGGACGTCTATTCCTATTCTTTTGCCGGGATATTTTTTGTTTAAGTATTTTCCTTTCTATGCCAAACTGCGCTCGCTGATGCGTTTTGCTGTGTTTACATTGGTGTTCAGCAGCGTTGTTGCCGGGCTGGGTTCGGCGTGGTTGGTGGAGCGGATTCAGCCGCGCCGCCGCTACCTGGCGACGCTGGTATTGTTGCTACTGGTGTGGCTGGATTTCTACCCCGGACCCTATCAGCAGTTTGCGCGGGTGGAACCACGTCCGGTAGACCTCTGGCTGGCGCAGCAGGCGGACGATGGCGCAGTTATCCAGTTTCCGTTCTCCCAATCGGAAGATCAGGAGCAGACGTATTACACTTTGTTTCATGGTAAACCTTTTGTGGGCGGGTTTTTCAATGCTTTCCCGCCGCCGCAGTATAGCCGCGTGCGCCCGATCTTTGAACACTTTCCAGATGTGCAAAGTGCAGCATTGTTGGGCGAGTTGGGCGCTTATTATGTTCTGATTGACCGCGATGCGTATGATGCAAGTATCCGTCAGCGCTGTGAGGCGCTGGGATTGATGTATGAGACACAACTGGGTGACCAGCTGGTTTTTACCTATCCACCAGCAAAAAAGGCGCAGTAGATTTTCTAGTAAAGCAGCGTTTTATCACTTTGAACCGCGAAAAATCCTCTTTTTCTTTCTGGCTTCTCTTTCTCCCGGCGTTGCTGGGATTTGCACTTTTGCGCCTGGCAACGCGCTGGGGCCCTGGTATTGGTGGTGATGCTACGATTTACATTGAGTCGGCGCGCAACTTTTTGGCGGGGCATGGTCTAGGTTTGTTGGGTCCGCGCGGAGAGTTTCGCCTGTTGCCCTATTTTCCGCCTTTCTATTCTTTGGTGATAGCTGCTCTGGGTTGGATGGGGGTTGATCTGGTGGCGGCAGCCCACTGGGTGAATATGCTTTCCTTTGCGGGGTTAATTTTTCTGACTGGTGCGGTTACCCTGCGTATTTCTCGTTCGTGGTTGTTAGCTCTGGCAATTGAATTGTTGCTGGCAATGTCCCCTGTGTTGATTCCCACGTATTCCTGGGCAATGTCGGAGCCGCTATCGTTTCTGTTGGGGTTTGCCGCGCTGGTATCTATGCTTTCTTATCTTGGTGTGGGAGTAAGCGCAAATGGTAGTTCGGTACCCCGCAGAGGTAAGGTCTTGCTGTTGCTTTCAGCGTTGCTGGCTGGCTGTTCTTTTCTCACCCGCTATAGCTCGGTTGCCTTTGTAGCGGTGGGCGTTTTGGGTGTGTTGCTTTTAGATGTGGGGCGGGTGGGAATCAGACTTTTGAAAGTGCTGCGTTATGCGCTGGTTGCATTGTTCCCCATGACGGTTTGGGTCGTGTATGACCTTACCCACACTGCTGCGCTGGCGTCGCGCAGTCTGGAAAGCAGCACTGGAATGGCTTCTCGATTTGTCAATTTTTGGCAGCTGTTGCAGGAAGTTATTCTCTTCTGGTTGATACCCGATTCATGGATTTATGCGCCGCGTTATCCTTCTTCCCTCAATACTTTTTTGGTGCCTCTGTTTGTGCTGGCATTGCTTGGGGGAGTGCTTCTGGTTGCGTGGAAATTGCGGCGTGCTGGCAGTTTGCGTTTTCAGGATCAGTCCCAACAGTTTGGACTGCTCTTGCTCCTATTCATTCTGCTGTATCTGCTTGTTCTTCTCGTTGTATATGTGATGACGTATCCGCCGATTACGATTGGCAGCCGTATGCTCTCGCCAGCGCATATTGCTGTTTTGTGGCTGGTGGTGGTGTTGATGAGCCTTAGCCTGCACGTGTGGCGGGCGCGCGGGGTGCGGGTTGTTCTTTTGGCGGGTTTGGCACTTGCCATTGTGTGGTATGGATGGCGCTCGGCACGCATTGTGGCGCAATATTATCAGACCGGGTTGGGGTACACCTCGACTGCCTGGCGTGCTTCGGGAACGATAGAGGCGGTCAAGGACTTACCGCAGGATATTTTGCTGGTGTCGAATGAGACCAATGCGATATTGTTTTTAACCGGGCGCCCTGCCTACCCGCTGATGGAAATTTACCGCGATCATCCGCTGGAGGTTTTTAGCGCTTATGGCAGCGGCGACCTGACGGCGGATGAACCCCAGAGGCTTTTCCGCGAAGGTAAAGCCGTTCTGGTTTTATTTGATACAATAGACGATCAGCTGGTTGGATTGTACGGCGACCGCACCGCAGAGCGCATTGCCGCTTTGGTGAAGGGGCTGTACCGCGCCACCCGCGCTGAAGATGGTGGTATTTTCTATTACCATAAGCCTTGAAAGGGAGAGGAGTGTCCTGGTGCGTATTGTGGAACGTTTGCTGGCTGACAAAAGGATCGTCTGGCTTGGGCTGTTTCTCCTTGCTGTGGCGGGAGTTGTTCTGATGATCTATATCACTCCCAACGGGATGGGGCTGGTCAATGACTCGGTGGGGTATATTGGCGGGGCGCGTAATATTCTGGCGGGCAATGGCTACAGTCGCCTGACTGGCGATCACAGCGTTGTCCCGGTAACCAATTATCCCCCTATGTTTTCAATCGTCCTGGCGGCTTTGGGCGTTTTTGGGCTGGATGCCATTCCCGCGTCGTGGTGGCTGAATATACTTCTTTTTGGTGTCAATGTTCTTCTTACCGGTTGGGTGGTATATCGTATGACCTCGGCGGCGCTTTTTGGCTGGCTGGCGGCGCTGATTTTTGGAGTCTCGGCGCCCATTTTTCAGACCCATTCATTTGCCATGACGGAGCCGTTGTATCTTTTCTTGAGTTATGTGCTGTTGCTTTTGCTGATTGCATATCTGCACAAGCCTATTTGGATATGGCTTGTGCTGGCAGGGGTTGTGGCGGGGATGGCGTTCCTGACCCGCTATGTGGCGGTATCGCTGTATGTGCTGGTTGGTGTGGCTTTGCTGGCTGGTCGGTCGGGTTGGAGAGAGCGCCTCTTTTCCATTCTCATTTTTCTGGTTGGTGCTCTGCCGCTACCAATTGCCTGGCTGATGCGCAATATGGCGGTTTCGGAAAATGTAGCCAATCGTCAATTTGGTTTTCACCCCATCCCCACAGATAAGCTGACGGAGGGGCTGCTAAATTTCTGGGGATGGTTATTGCCTGAGCGTGCCGGTTTGGTTGAACGCCTGTTGCCGTTGTGGTCTGTGGTGCTTGCGCTCGTGCTGCTGGCTTTTCTGGGCTTTGTGGTGTGGGGCGCAATGCGGGGATGGCGGGGAGCGCTCCTATCTGACAGGCGGTTTTTCTTTGTCTGGATTTTTGCGCTGCTGGCGGCCAGCTACACTGCGGTGCTGTGGCTCTCGCTAACTTTTGTGGATGCCAGCCCCATTTTGGAGCACCGCATTTTGTCCCCTTTGTACGTTGCGGCGATTGTGTTGATGCTGGCAGGTTTTGACTGGTTGTGGAGGCGCAAGGCAGTGGCGGCTAGGGTGGTTGTGGTTGTGCTGGCTGTGTTTCTTTTGCTTTCGTTGTCGGAGGATAGTTTGGATGTGGCGCGCGATCTGCATCAGGACGGGCAAGGATTTGCCAGCCGTGTGTGGCGCGAATCGGAGGTGATTCGGGCAGTACGCAGTCTCCCTGAACAGGGCTTGCTCGTCAGCAACAAAGCCACAGCCATTTATATCCTCACTGGCATCCCGTCTTTTATTCTACCTTCCCCTCTTAACCCTGCCACAGGACAGCCGCGGCAGGGATATCGTGAGGACGTTGCGCGAATCCGTCAGCTGGTGCGCGAGGGAAAGGGTTTTTTGGTCGTTTTTGATTATGAGCAGCTGAAGGAAGAAGAGGAGGGCAAGTCCTGGATGGCAGATGTCGCTTCCGACTTGCCCGTATATGGCAGATATGCGGACGGTGTCATTTTTGGTTTATCGCGTTAAACTTTTGTAGTAGTGGAGAGATAATGACTTCTATTTTGGATAAATTTCGACTGGATGGTCAGGTGGCTCTTGTCACCGGAGGGGCAGGGCTGCTGGGGCGAGAGTTCTGCCGCGCGCTGGCGCAGGCTGGCGCGAGCGTGGTTGTGGCAGACCTTGACGAACAGGCGGCAAGCGCTGTGGCGGCGGAGATCAAAGCTGAGCGGTTACAGGCAATTGCTGTGGCGGTGGATGTTACCAATCCCTTATCTGTAAGGCAAATGGTAGACGCGGCTTTGCAGTCTTTTGGTCGTTTGGATGTTCTGGTATGCAGCGCCGCCATGGATCCAAAGTTTGATGCTGCCAACCAGGAAAAACAACAGGGCAATGCCTTTGAGAGCTATCCATTGGATGCATGGCAGGCGGCGTTGAATGTGAATCTGACAGGGCTTTTTCTCTGTGCTCAGGCTGCGGTGCAGCCGATGTTGGCACAGAACCATGGGGTTATCATTAACATCTGTTCGACGTATGGTCTGGTGGGGCCCGACCAGCGCATTTATCAGCGCGCAGGGCGTCCTCCGCAATATAAGCCGGTTTTCTACTCGGTGACCAAAGCGGGTGTGCTGGGATTGACCCGTTATTTGGCGACGTATTATGCAGGCAAGAATATTCGCGTCAATGCGCTCACCCCTGGCGGGGTGTATAACAATCACGATGAGACCTTTGTGCAGAATTACTCGGCGCGTACGGTGCTGGGGCGCATGGCGCGCCGCGATGAGATGAGCGGCGCAATTCTTTTTTTGGCATCTGAAGCCTCTGCCTATATGACTGGTGCCAATTTGGTAGTAGATGGAGGATGGACCGCATGGTAAGAGGGGATCCCAGCTTTAATCGCGCAAAAGAGGTGCTTGCTGTCATCCCAGCGCGCGGGGGTTCAAAGGGCATCCCGCGCAAGAATATCCGTTCTTTTGCTGGATATCCTTTGATTGCTTATAGCATTGCCGCGGGGCTTAAGTCCTCGTTGGTCACACGCACCATTGTTTCCACAGACGATGAGGAGATCGCAGCGGTGGCGCGCCAGTACGGCGCTGAGGTGCCCTTTTTGCGCCCGCTGGAGCTTGCCCAGGATCACACGCTGGATTTGCCTGTTTTCCGGCATGCGCTTTCCTGGCTGGAGCAAAACGAGGGCTATTGCCCAGATGTGGTCGTGCAGCTGCGCCCTACATCACCCCTCAGACCGCCCACCTGTGTGGATGACGCTGTCCGCCTGTTGCTGGACAACCCGCAGGCGGACTCGGTGCGCGGTGTGGTGCCAGCAGGGCAGAACCCGCATAAGATGTGGCGTGTGGATGCGGTTACCGGGCGCATGACCCCCCTGTTATCGGTGGAGGGGGTTGCTGAACCTTATAATGCGCCGCGCCAGACGTTGCCGCCAGTGTATTGGCAAACGGGGCATATTGATGCTATTCGCCCCTCGGTGATCCTGGAACAGAATTCAATGAGCGGAACGCATATTTTGGCGTTGATGATTGACCCGCGCTATACGGTGGATATTGATACGCTGTTTGACTGGCAGCGGTATGAGTATCTGGTATATCATGCCGGGTTGGAGATTGTTTCTCCGGGCAGACAGCGCCGCCCATTGCCGCAGACCATCTCTTTGCTGGTGTTGGATTTTGATGGCGTTCTTACCGATAACCGCGTTTGGGTGGATGAGAACGGACATGAACAGGTGGCGGCTTATCGCAGCGACAGCATGGGATTAAAATATCTGCGTGATATTGGCATACAGGAGCTTGTTCTTTCAACAGAGGTGAACCCGGTAGTGGCTGCACGCTGTAAGAAGATGCAGGTGCCCGTGATTCAGGGTGTGTGGGATAAAGCCCCTGCTCTCCAAGCATATCTGACCGAAAAGGGGTTTGACCCGGCAAGTGTCGTGTATATGGGCAACGATCTTAACGATGTCCCATGTTTCCCGTTGGTGGGATGTGCGGTGGTTGTGGCGGATGCGCAGCCAGAGGCTTTGCGCCAGGCGGATCTGGTGATGACGCGCAAAGGGGGGCATGGCGCGGTGCGCGAACTGTGCGATCTGATTTTGCAACGGGCAGGAATGTTGAAACATACATAAGGCAGGTGAGAATCTGCTATTTTTGAAGGAGAAAAATATGGCAAGAGAGATACAACTTGGTCAGCGTATGATTGGGGATGGACATCCGACGTATGTCGTTGCGGAGATTGGTATCAATCATAATGGGGACATTGAGATTGCCAGAGAAATGATTAAAGCCGCCAAGGATGCCGGGGTGGATGCGGTCAAGTTTCAGAAGCGCACACCGGAATTGTGTGTGCCCCCTGAACAGCGTGACCAGATGCGCGAGACTCCCTGGGGGTATATCACCTATCTTGAATATCGTTACAAAGTGGAGTTTGGGGAAAAGGAGTATGATGAAATTGACCGATATTGCAAGCAGATAGGCATTGACTGGTTTGCTTCTCCCTGGGATGAGCCTTCGGTGGATTTTTTGGAGCGCTATCATCCGATCTGCCATAAGATACCTTCTGCGGCGCTGACTGACCATGCGCTATTGCGCAAACTGCGGGCGACCGGGCGCCCGTTGATTCTTTCTACGGGTATGTCCACCATTGAACAGATTCGCGAATCTGTCAATCTGGTTGGCACAGACAATCTTATTCTGATGCATACCACCAGTGCCTATCCCTGTGATCCCTGGGAGGTTAATCTGCGCATGTTGGAGACGTTGCGCCGCGAGTTTCCATGCCCTGTTGGGTATTCAGGACATGAGGTTGGTTTGGTGCCGTCGGTGGTGGCGGTGGCGCTGGGCGCCTGTATGGTGGAGCGACATATCACCCTTGACCGTGCTATGTGGGGCAGTGACCAGGCGGCTTCGGTGGAACCGGGCGGCTTTATGCGGCTGGTCAAGTATATACGCGTTACCGAACAGGCGCTGGGTGATGGGGTAAAAAAGGTGTATGACAGCGAAATCCCCATGATGCGCAAGCTGCGGCGGGTGCATGGCAGTCAAAACGGGCGTTAATCTGCAGCGTATTGTGCGGGGCATTGCCCGCCGCTGGCTGAACTTGAGGAACAATCACCGCCTGCGTCGTCTGGCGGGGGAGGTGTTGCGGCATACACCCGCTCCCAGTGCTGCGCCGGTGGTGTTTTTCAATGCCTCGACGCGTCTGGAGGGTTTGAGCCTTAATGCGGCTTTCTCTTTGCTTTCTGCCTGGTCTTTGCGTCTTTCGGGGGCGCCGGTGGTGCATTTTGTCTGCTCACGGGGGCTGAGCCGCTGTGTGCTGGGCACGGACCGCGAGCAACCGCACAATCCGCCGCCCTGTTCGGCGTGTCTGGCGCAATCGCGCGCAATGTATGCAGGGGGCGATGTGCGCTGGTTTGCATATCATCGAGACGAGAGGCTTGCGGCGATGTTGATGGGTCTGGATGTGCTTTCGCTTTCAGCGCTTGTGTACGATGGGTTGCCGTTAGGAGAATTGTGTCTCCCTTCGCTGCGCTGGATTCTGCGCTGTCATCATCTTGCTGATGATGAGAATACCCGCTTTCTATACCGCGAGTATGTTCTTTCTGCGCGGTGTGTGGCGCAGGAATTTTTGCGGTTGCTGGATGAGGTGCAGCCGCAGGCGGCGGTGGTATTCAATGGCATGTTTTACCCTGAGGCAGTTGCGCGCTATGTTGCTATGCAAAGGGGGTTACGCGTGATAACACATGAAGTTGGGTTGCATCCTTTTACGGCATATTTCACCCCTGGCGAAGCTACTGCATATCCCATTGATATCCCCACTGAATTTGACCTTGATGAGCGGCAGTCCCGACAGTTAGATGAATATCTCAGCCAGCGTTTTCAGGGCAATTTCAGCATGGCGGGTGTTCGTTTTTGGCCACAGATGCAACCTCTGAGCGCGCAGTTTTGGCAGCGGGCGTCTGGATTCAAACAGATTGTCCCCATTTTTACCAATGTTGTTTTCGACACCAGTCAGGGACATGCCAATCAGGTTTTTCCGCACATGTTTGCCTGGCTGGATATGTTGCTTCAAATCATCCGGGCGCATCCAGAAACTTTTTTTGTGATTCGCGCTCACCCGGATGAGTGCCGCCCGGGGAAGGAAAGCCGTGAGAGTGTGGCGCAGTGGGCGGAGCGTCATCAGGTGCGTCTGCTGCCAAATGTGCTCTATGTGGATGCGGATGAGTATTTCAGTTCGTATGAACTGATTCAGCATGCGCATTTTGTGATGGTGTACAATTCTACCATCGGGCTGGAAGCTTCTATCATGGGGCGTCCGGTGTTGTGTGGTGGAAAAGCGCGCTTTACCCAGCTGCCCACAGTCTTTTTCCCTGCCACGCCTGAGGCGTATCTTCAACAGGCGGAAGAATTTTTATCTGCCAGCCAGATCGAGACCCCGCCCGAATTTCAACGCAATGCGCGCCGTTTTCTCTACTATCAAATATTTCGCACCTCACTCCCATTCAACGACTTGCTTGAGGAGGATCCCTTCTGGCGTGGGTATGTGCATCTCAAGCCGATTGGCTGGCAATCCCTTTTGCCGCAGAATTCGCCTGCTTTGGGCGTCATTGTCAACGGTATTCTCAAAGGTGAACCTTTTCTGCTCTAAATGCTGTCAAAATATTTTTGAAGTTGGTGTCTAAAACATGAAACCAGAAACAATAGTAGCACTTGTTCCTATGCGGCATCATTCACAGCGTGTGCCGGGGAAGAATTACCGTCCCCTGGCGGGCAAACCACTTTTTCACCACATCCTGCATACGTTGCAGCAGTGCCGCGAAATTTCCCGTATTGTGGTGGACACAGACAGCCCTCCCATCATGGAAGACTGCCGCCGCTTCTTTCCAGATGTGCTGGTGATTGACCGTCCTGTACATTTGCGTGCGGATGCTATCCCCATGAATGAGATATTGTTGTATGATTGTGCGCAGGTTGAGGCAGATCTCTATCTGCAAACCCACAGCACGAATCCGCTTTTGCAGCCTGATACCATCTCTCGAGCAATTCACATGCTGCTGGATAGTTATCCAGCCCACGATTCGCTCTTTGGTGTTACCCGCCTCCAGACACGCCTATGGGATGCGCTGACACGTCCCATCAATCATAATCCTGCTATCCTGTTGCAGACACAAGACCTTCCCCCTATCTATGAAGAGAATTCCTGCATTTACATTTTCACGCGCCAAAACCTGGAGCGCCGTCGTAATCGGCTGGGTGAAAGACCCTTGATGTTTGAGATTGACCGTGCCGAAGCCTGGGATATTGATGAGGAACTGGACTTTGAGATTGTTGACGTGTTGATGCGCAAAAGAATTAAGGACACCGACAAGCCCTGATGTATTGTGGAGTGAGCCAATGAAGACTGTTTTGCTATCCGCCCCGTATATGCTTCCGCAGAAAGACCGTTTTGTGCGCGTTCTGGAACATTACGGCTTACAGGTGATTATCGCTGATGTCCATGAGCGTCTCTCTGAGCAGGAAATCCTGCGCTACGCGGGACAGTTTGACGGTACGCTATGCGGAGATGATCGCTACACCGAGCGCGTTCAGAAAGCCTGCCTGCCGCGCCTGAAGGTGATTTCTAAGTGGGGGACGGGAATTGATTCGATTGACCAGCAAGCCGCTGCACGCTTTGGTATTCGGGTGTGTAATACCCCAAATGCGTTTACCCTTCCGGTGGCAGATACAGTGCTGGGATATATCCTTTGCTTTGCACGTGCCTTGCCTGCGCTTGACCGTCTGATGAAAAGCGGGCAGTGGCAAAAGCTGCCAGCGCGCGCACTCAGCGAATGCACGTTGGGCGTGATTGGTGTCGGCAATATTGGCAAAGCTGTTCTGCGCCGGGCGCGGGTCTTTGGGATGAAGCTGCTGGGGAATGACATTGTCCCAATTGCCCCCGATTTTATTGCCGAGCAGGGGGTGGAGATGACGACGCTGACCGATCTGTTGGAACGCGCCGATTTTGTCAGTCTCAACTGCACGCTGAATCCTACCAGTTATCACATCCTTGACAGCAATGCGCTGACAAGGATGAAGCCGTCTGCGGTGCTGATCAATACTGCCCGCGGACCACTGATTGATGAACCGGCGTTGATCGCTGCTTTGCAGACCGGGCGCATTGCCGGGGCAGCGTTGGATGTGTTTGAGATCGAACCGCTGCCTCTTGATTCCCCGCTGCGCAGGATGGATCATGTCATGCTGGCTTCACATGCCTGCAATGCCAGCCCTTCTGCCTGGGAGCGTGTCCATCTCAATACCATCCGCAACCTGCTGGATGGATTGGACATCCCGCACGAAGACCTTGAGAGTGTTATGTAATGCAGGTGTTGTTAATGTACTCTGTAAAATCCGTAGGATGATAAAATATTACCTGCAGCGTTTTGTCATTCCAATCCTATCTGAGGTGAGCATCAATGGTCAAACCAACCTCTTTTTATCCTGATCCTGACCGCACCGTTTTGGTTGTGGTGGATATTCAGGAGCGCCTGGCAGCTTCGATGCCTGAAGAACCGCTGAAGCGCACTGTTAAGAGCGCCAGTATCCTTATGCGTGGTTGCAGAGTGCTGGACATCCCTGTTGTGGTTACCGAGCAGTATACAAAAGGCTTGGGTCCGACAGTGGATGAAATCCGTGAGGCGGTCGGCACATTTTCCCCTATCGAGAAGATGGCATTTAGCTGCTATGGGGAGCCAGCTTTTCGCCAGGCGCTTGGGGCGCTGGGAGATATGCGATCCAATGTGATTTTGTGTGGAATCGAATGCCATGTCTGTGTGCTCCAGACCACTTTGGACCTGCTGGAGAATGGATATTGTGTGTATGTGGCGGCGGACGCCGTTTGCAGCCGTGCCAAGCTCAACTGGCAAGCCGGACTGGAGTTGATGCGTCAGGCAGGCGCGGTGATTGGCACAACGGAGATTTTTCTCTTCCAGATGCTCAAAGAAGCTGGTACGGAGCGCTTCAAACAAATTTCCAAGCTGATCAGGTAATGAAAATTGGATTGGCGGGCGTTTGAACCATGGCTGAAAAAGAAATTCTCACAGTGGATGTCGTTGTTCCCGTCTTTAACGAGGAAAAAGCGATAGAGTGCTTTCACCAGCAGCTTTGTCAGGCGATTGATGCTTTGCCTTATGCTTTTCACATCTGTTATGTAAATGATGGCTCGAAAGATGATACCCAGGCCTTGCTGGAGAAAATTGCATCTGCCGATCAGCGCGTGAAGGTTATTGAACTTTCGCGTAATTTTGGTCACCAGGCGGCACTGACCGCCGGGCTTGATTGCAGCCAGGCGGACATGGTCATCACTATAGATGGTGACGGGCAAAACCCGCCTGAACTGATCCCTGAGATGATTGCGCTGGCGCAGAGTGGGTATGATGTGGTGTTAACCCAGCGCATTGAACAGGAAGAAACATCGGATTTCAAACGCTGGACATCGGAGATGTTCTATTGGCTTGTCAACCGCATTGGCGATACCCCTATTCAGCCGGGGGCGGCGGACTTTCGCTTGCTGAAGCGCCCGGTGGTGGAGGCGCTGCGCGGGATGCGAGAGTACCATCGTTTTTTGCGCGGTATGGTCGCTTGGATGGGTTTCCGCAGCGTCATTTTGCCTTTCAAGCCGTTGCAGCGTCTGGCGGGCGAGAGCAAATATTCGCTGCGCAAAATGTTCATGCTGGCGCTGGATGCCATCTTTTCCTTTTCGCTTGTTCCCCTGTATATTGGCATTGCTGTTGGCATATTTTTTCTTGTGCTTGCCATGCTTGAAGCAGTGTATGTCCTCAGTTTTTGGATCACAGGCAATACACAGCATCTGGCGCGCGGCTGGAGTTCGCTGATGTTTATTTTGCTGATTGTCGGCGGGTCGCTGATGGTTTGTGTGGGTTTTATTGGAATCTACGTGGGATATATCTTTCAGGAGGTCAAGCGCCGTCCTGTCTATATTGTCCGTCAGGTGTATGAAAACCGCCGTGGGTCATAATTCTGTTTTTCGGCGTTTGGCTTCACTGTCCATTCCGGCAATTGTTACACCCCTCTTTTTGTTTCTCCTCAGCGTGCTTGCTTATGGGGTGATGTTTCGCTCTTTGGGTTTCTACTGGGATGAGTTGCCCTATATCTGGATTGCCGATAAACTGGGCGCAGCCGGGCTGGCGCGCTATTTTTCCACCAATCGCCCGGTGTGGGGGGCGGTATATCAACTGACCACTGCTGTGCTGGGAAGCGCACCGTGGCAGTGGCAGCTTTTTGGGCTTTTTTGGCGCTGGTTGAGCGCTGTATCTGTCTGGTGGCTGGTGTGGCTGACCTGGCGGCGTCATTCGGTTGCTGCTGTATGGGTGGCGACCCTTTTCCTGGTATATCCCGGCTTTGATCAGCAGCCGATTGCCATGATGTATGGGCACTTTTTTATCGTGATAACAGCTTTTTTCCTGTCTTGCTGTTTGATGATTCTTTCGCTGCGCAGACCGACGAGATACTGGCATTTCACGCTGCCAGCGTTGCTTTTATCTGCGTTCAACTTGCTGGCAATGGAGTACTTTTTTCTGCTTGATCTGTTGCGTCCTGTACTCCTTTGGTTTGTTCTGGCAAAAAGGGATGTTGACTGGCGTGAACGCAAGTCGCTTGCCAGCCTGCTGCTCGGAGAAAGCGAAACCTCATGGCAGACGCGCCTGAAGCAAACGCTGCGCGCCTGGCTGCCGTATTTGATTGTTTTTGTTGCGGCAGTTTTGTGGCGCGCGGTGATTTTTAAATACCAGACGCAGAATTACCAACCGACTTTACTGACTCAAATTGGGGAGCAGCCAGTGCAAGCGGTAACCCAGCTGCTGAAGACCATAGGGGTTGATCTGTTTTCGGTGATTATCAATGGCTGGGCAAAGGCTTTTCAGATGCCCGATTTGGAAAATTTTGGCGCGCGCAGTTTGTTGTTTTACTGGGCGATAATAGCGCTCTCGGTGATGCTGGTGTTGCTCTTTCTCTTTCGTTTGCGCCCGCAGGACCAAGAGCCGCCCCCTGCCGAAAAGCAAGCCTGGGGTTTACAGGCGATTTTTGTCGGCGCGCTGGCGCTGCTTTTGGCTGGTCCCCCCTTCTGGCTCACTGGTCTGCCGATTGCTCCGAGTTATCCTCTCAGCCGTTTTACGCTGCCCTTTATGTTGGGGGTGAGCCTGGTTCTTGCTGGTCTTTTGCAGGCGCTTACGGCTGCCCGCGCGGCGCGCATCATTCTGCTGGGGATTTTTGTCGGCTACGCGGTTGGTTACCAGTTTCAGGTTGCCAATGCCTTCCGCCGCGATTGGAATACTCAAAAGGCGTTATTTTGGCAAATGGCGTGGCGTATGCCTTCCATTGAGCCGCATACGGCATTGCTTGCCAACGATTTGCCCACCCGATTTACCAGCGATAATTCGCTCAGCGCTGTGTTGAACTATATCTATGCGCCCCAGAATCGCTCGGAAGATATGTACTACATGCTCTACTTTCCCTCTATCCGTACCAAGACATATTTTAAGGACTATCAGCCGGGGCGCGAGATTCAACATAACTATCTGGCTGCCACTTTTCGCGGGAATACAAGCCAGGTGATTGCATTCTATTTTCAGCCGCCAGCATGTCTGCGTGTGCTTGATGCAGAAATTGAGCGCGACAATATTATGCTGCCTGAGGCAATCAAAACGGCTATGAGGCTCTCTTCTGCGACTCCGATTCGCTTTTTGCCGGAAGGACAAGGTTATACGCCGCCGATAGAGATTTACGGAGCAGAGCTGGCACACGGCTGGTGCTATTACTTTGAGAAGGCAGATCTGGCACGCCAGATGCAGGACTGGGCGCAGGTTGCTTTGTTGGGAGAGGAGGCGTTTTGTTTGCAAGATCACCCCAATGACCCTGTGGAGCGTACGCCTTTTATCGAAGCGTATGCCCATCTTGGGCAGTGGCAGCGGGCACTGGAACTGACGCGTGAATCTGCTCAGGTTACCGAACTGGTCAGACCGGTTCTGTGCGCTCTTTGGCAGCGTATTGACCGGGAAACTCCTGCCAGCGCTGAGAAGGACGCCGCCGTGCGGCAGGTCAGACAGGCGCTGGCTTGCCCCTAAGATGTTTGCTTATCGGGTAGATTTACTGTTATTGGAGATAAAACATGGAAAGTGTTGTGGAAAAATTTCTGCGCTATGTGAAGATAGACACCCGCTCCGATCGGGAAGCGGATACCAGCCCCAGTACAGCGGGGCAGTGGGTTCTGGCGCGCCTTTTGGCAGATGAACTGCGCGGGATGGGATTGGGGGACGTTAATGTGAGCGACCATGCAGTAGTAACGGCAGTCTTGCCAGCAAACCGTGTACCCGCCTCGCCGGTGATCGGCTTTATTGCCCACATGGATACTTCTGGTGAGGTTTCGGGCAAAGATGTTTGCCCCATGATTCATGACAAGTATGATGGCGGTGATATTGTTCTCAATAGCGAGAAAAACATTGTTCTTTCGCCGTGCGATTTTCCGGAATTAAGGCACTATGTTGGCGAGACGCTGATCACAACTGATGGGAATACTTTGCTTGGCGCCGATGATAAGGCAGGCGTGGCAGAGATCATGACTGCCGTGGAATACCTTGTTGAGCATCCGCAGATCCCACATGGCGAGGTACGGATTGCCTTCACACCGGACGAGGAGATTGGGCGTGGTGTAGATCATTTTGATGTTGAACAGTTTGGCGCGAATTTTGCTTATACGCTGGATGGTGGGAGCATTGGAGAACTGGAGTATGAGAACTTTAATGCTGCTGAAGCTACCATTACGTTTCACGGGCGCAGCGTTCATCCAGGCAGTGCCAAGGGCAAGATGGTCAATGCGCTCCATATTGCTATGGAATTCAATGCCATGCTACCGGCTGCTGAGCGCCCGGAGCATACTGAGCATTACGAAGGGTTTTTTCACCTGACAACCCTGACAGGTGATGTAGAGCAAGCTTCGTGTCGTATTATCGTGCGTGATCATGACTATCAGCGCTATAAACAGCGCATAGCCCTTTTGCAAGGCGCGGCAGCCTTTCTCAATCAGCGGTATGGGGCAAACCTGGTTGATCTGGAGATCAAAGAGCAGTATTTGAATATGCGCGAAAAGATTTTACCGGTCATGCACATTGTTGAGACGGCTTGCAAGGCGATGGAAATGGTAGGGGTGAAGCCAGTTGTCATGCCTGTTCGCGGCGGCACGGATGGTGCGCGGCTGTCATATATGGGCTTGCCTACCCCAAACCTCTTTACCGGAGGGCACAATTATCATAGCCGCTATGAGTTTATCCCTGTATTGTCTATGCAGAAAGCTGTTGAGGTTGTGCTGAAGATAATCGAGTTGTATTGCGGCTGGCAACCTTCGGCATAGAATAGTGGCTACTGGCAAATTGCTTGTTGGAATTCTTCCAGCGAGATGACCAGCTTCTCCCATATTGCGCGCAGCATCGCTAACCCCATCTGATGGTTGCTGTGGCTGGTGGCAGAGACGCATTCTTCAATCACATAGACGTGGTGGTCAAGCTGGAAAGCATCTATGGCGGTGCAATATACGCAGGCATTGGTGCAGAACCCCGTGATGTAAAGCACAGGATTACCAAGACTGTTCAAACAAGTTTCAAGTGGCGTGTGTAAAAAGGCGCTGTAACGCCGTTTATCAATCACAATATCACCGGGTTGGGGTTTGAGTTCGTCAATGATCTCCATACCGGCGCTGCCTGCAATGCAGTGCGGAGGTTCGCCAATCACTGCTTCCATGCCATAGTCGCTGCCATCGGCTGCGTGGACTTCGCGGGTGAAGACAACCGGAATGTGGTGTTTTCTGGCTATTTGTATTGCCTTAGAAATGTGGTCTATGACAGAGGCGGAATTCACGCATTGGTAGGGCGCTTGAGGCGATAGGAAGTCTTTTTGGGCATCAATGACCATTAGCACAGCTTTTGCGGACAGCTTTGCTGTGCCTGGCGGTGTTGGTTGGGGTTTCATGACTTTGTTCTCCGACGGGGTATAATCGTGTAAAACACTCTAAATTTTTGTTGGAGAAATTGTACTATGAATGGGCAAGAGGCTGTTGCGTTGGCACGGGACATGTTTTTGGATGAGGAGCATTTATATGGGTGTGCCGAGACCACATTTGTTGTGCTCAAGCAGGCGTACGGGTTGCAAGCGGCAGAGGATGCGAGAGCGGCTATGGTGCTCAATGGCGGCGTGGCGCTGAATGGCTGCATCTGTGGGGCGCTGAGCGGCGGCGCAATGGCACTGGGAATGCTGGCAGGAGAGCGTATTGCTGACCATCGTCAGGCAAAGTACACTGCCCGCGCGCTGATGAACAGGGTGGTGGATGTGTTCAAAGCCCAGTTTGGCAGCCTGAATTGCCGTGACTTGATTGAGATGGACATCCGTGATCCGCAGCAACATGAAGCGTTTCTGACAGGGGATATCTGGCGACAGCGTTGTATGCAGCAAATTGAATTGGTGGTGGCTCATTTGGCGCCGCTGAGTGATCCGCTGGAGTGGGATAAAGCGGTTGGCGAGGTGTCGCTTCTTCTCTGAAGTTATGCCTTGCAGTGTGAAGCAACGCGAAACAGTTGACCACGAAATTCATATCGGGTATAATCCGAAATGAAAGACGGCTCACTAGCTCAATTGGTAGAGCAATTGACTCTTAATCAATGGGTTCGGGGTTCGAGTCCCCGGTGAGTCATCTTTTTGTTTCTATGTCTGTTGAGTGAAGCGTGTAATAAGTAGTCTTGTGAGGTATCTATGGATTGGAAAGTAGAAGGTCAGTCGCTGGTAAAAGAGTTTGTGTTTAACAACTTTGTCGAAGCGGTAGCGTTTGTTGACCGTATTGTTCCACTGGCTGAGGAAGCCGGTCATCACCCTGATATATTCATCCATTCGTATAAGAAGGTTAAGGTTCTGCTGAGCACTCACAGCGAGAATAAAATTACTGAAAAAGATTATGCTTTGGCAGAGAAGATAGACGCACTGTTGTAAAAATTGATAGGTTGGGTGACCCCGAGCCTCTGGCGCTGGAGAAGGTTTTTGGTATTGGCGGAGTGATGTCAGTGTATTTTGGGTGATTGTTGGTGCTTAAAATCCGGTTATAATGACAAAAAGATTTACACCTAATGGTAGTGTGATGCTTAAGAAGCTGGTCTTGTTTCTGGGAGTTTTGATTGTAAGCGGGATTTCGCCAAGTTCAGCGCTGGCGCAGCGTGCCCTGACCGACCCGGGCGGTGAACCGTACTTTGGCGAGACGCTTTGTCTTCCGGGCGCTTATATGCAGACTTCGCCGGATTGTCTGCCGCTGGGACCATCGCAATATCTTACCGATCTGGCAAGAGCGGGTATTGAATACCCATTTACGCCTTTGCCGGTAACGTTGCGAGACCCTGAACTCAACAAGCTAGAATACAAATATGCCCGTATTAATGTGACGCCGCCCGAGCAGGCGCCGGTGTATTCTACAGTGGATGATGCGCTTTCGGGTGGAGCGCCGGTTACCTATATTCCGGCGGGGTATTTGTTGTATGTGTCATATAAAGACCGCTATGATGTTGACGGCGCGCACTATGTTTTTCTGCGCCGCAATGTGTGGATGCGCGCCTCGCCAGCCGAGTATAAGGATTTTCAGGGGTTGATCTTTCGAGATGAGCCAGCTTACCCGCCAGGCTGGATTATTGATCAGGCGCGGGCGCGTGTTTCACCGGGGTATCTTTCTCCTGAAATTGGCGAGGTGATGCAGCACGGGAAGTTGGTTACAGTATATGCGGTACAGCGTGCCAACGATACCGACTGGTACATGATTGGAATCAACCGTTGGGTGGAACGACGCTACATTCGGGTCTTGGAGATCATGCACGCCCCTCCTGAAGGGGTAACCAACGGACGCTGGATAGATATCAACCTTTATCAGCAGACGTTGAGTGTATACGACAATGGACAATTGCGCTATGCCACGCTGATTGCCAGCGGGTTGAAGCCTTTTTACACCCGTCCCGGTCTGTTTAAGATCAGTGAAAAGAAACCAATCGAGACGATGAGCAGCGGTGATCTTTCAGATTATTATTATCTTGAGGATGTGCCCTGGACGATGTATTTTGACAAGCGGCGTGCGATACACGGTGCTTACTGGCGGGCAATGTTTGGTTTCCCCCAGTCGCATGGCTGTGTCAATATGTCGGTTGGTGATGCCCGCTGGGTCTATGAGTGGGCAAACGAAGGTGATTGGGTGTATGTGCATGACCCGTCTGGTGAAACTCCCACGGATGATGCGGCTTATACAGATGGCGGCGCGTAGCCGGAGAATTACGGCTCCAGAACGATTGTGATACTGGACAGGGCAACTGTGCCGGGTATTCTGCCCGCGCTTTCCTGACGCAGGGTGAGGCGCACCGGGGTTGTGGATGACAGGCTGTAGGGGATGTCAATGGCAAAGGGTGTATGGCTGAGATTGCCATAGGGCTGAGGCACACTGATTTGAGCGCTTGCAATGATAAGATTTTGCTCGTCAATCAGTTCGATGATCAAAGGGTTGTCGTTGATCGGGCGCGCCAGCCCGCTGACCAGCAGACTGCCGCCTTTGATGGTCTGGTTTTCATAAGGATAGCGTACAATATAGGGTTCAAGCAGGCTCAAAGGCGGGTTCAACTCTGCGGTTCCCATAGAGAGCAATATCAAGTCCACTGAGGAAAGAGCAATCTTGCGCCCAAAGCGGTCGTTGACGCTGATTTCCAGGCGTGCGCTTTCTGCCACTCCGCTGATGGAGAAGTCAATCTTTGGATAAATCGAGAACGTGCGGTTTCTTGAGGCGCGATAGTCCAGTTCTTGATAGACAATCTTGCGGCTGTCTTCACCGATCAATGCCAGATATACCATTCCGTCTTCGCCGGGAGTGATCACCGCTTCGGATTGAATGGGCGATAGCACCTTGGACATCCACCCGGGGCGGCGAAGGCGCAGTCTAGCAGCAGGCGGTTCAGGCGTGAGTGTGATGGTCGCGGTAAAGGTCAGGGTAGATGTAAAGGTCAGCGTGGGGGTCGGGGTGGTTGTGGGGGTTTTGGTGGCGGTTTTTGTTGGTGTGGGTGTGCGCGTGAACACCAGCGTCCGCGATGGCGTTGCGGAGATGCCGAAGGTGGGGGTTTCGGCAGCTAGTGTTGGCGAGAGGGTAATGGTTTCTGTGATGGTGCTGGTGCGAGTGGGGGTTTCGGTAGAGGTGGGTGTTGGTGTATCGGTTGGGGTTGGGGTGGCTGTTTCACTGGGGGTCAGGGTGGGGGCTTGTGTTGGAATTGTTGTAAAGCTGGGAGTGGGAGAGATAAAGTACTCAATGATTTCATTTGTTGAACATGCTGTGAATATCAGCAGGAATATGGCAAGAGAAAGAGTCAATATAGAAGGGAGTACCCTATGCCCGGTTTGCGCTCTGTTTTGCCGCGTGGGTGAGAGCGCCAAGGGTTTTGGCTGGGCTTTTTTGTTCTCGGTTTTATAGTTCATAGATTTGTCCGAACTTTTCCTCTAGAGAGTGCAGGTAGGCTGATGGGTCAATCTTCTGCCCGGTAATGTTCTGAACAAGCTCCTGCGGCTCATACTTGGCGCCGTATTGATGTACCTTTTCGCGCAGCCAGGCAAGCAAATCATCAAATTTCCCTGCAGAAATTTGTTTTTCAAGATCAGGGATGTCCCTTTTGATGGTTTGCCATAGCTGGGCGGAGATGATATTTCCCAGTGCATACGTGGGAAAATAGCCCATTAATCCTGCAGACCAGTGCACATCTTGAAGGACACCGTGGGCGTCATCAGGGGGTTTTATACCAAGATAGGCTTCCATGCGGCTGTTCCAGCTTTCCGGCAGGTCGGCGACTGTGAGAGACCCTTCCATCAACGCGATTTCCAGTTCCAGCCGTAGCATAATATGCAGGTTGTATGTGGCTTCATCGGCTTCAACACGGATGAGCGAAGGCTGGACGCGGTTAATCCCCCGGTAAAATGTGAGCAGGTCAATGTTGCCAAGCTGGGCGGGAAAGACTTTTTGCAAAAGCGGATAAAAGTGATGCCAGAAGGGCAATGAGCGCCCAACCAGGTTTTCAAACAAACGCGACTGCGATTCGTGGATTGCCATAGACGCGCCACTCGCCAGCGGTGTGCGGGCAAATTCGCCTTGGATGCCCTGTTCGTAAAGGGCATGCCCACATTCATGCATACTGCCGAATAACCCCATGCTCAGGTTGTTGGGACTGAGCCGTGTGGTGATGCGAACGTCATCCAACCCAAAGCTGGATGTAAACGGATGCATAGATGTGTCCTGTCTGCCGTGATTCCAGTCGTAGCCAAAGCGTGTGATTACTTCAACTCCAAAATTCCACTGCTCTGCTTCCGAAAAATTCTGGAAGAGAAAACTGTCATCAACCTGAGGCCGCGTGCCGATTGCCTGAATCAGCTTTACCTGTTGCGGACGTAGCCGGTCAAAGATTGTCTTCACCTCACTGGTCTTTAAACCTGGCTCGAAATCGTCCAGCAATGGGTCGTAAACGTGGTCGTATGGTGCGAAAAAATCAGCGTATTGGCGACGCATCATGACAATCTTTTCGAGATGGGGTTGGAAAAGCGCAAAACTAGAAGTGGTGCGTGCCTGTTCCCAGGCACTGTGTGCCAGGGCGGTTACCCGGGCGAACTCTGCTACCCAGTCTGTGGGGACGCGCTGGGCTTTGTCGTATTCCCTGCGTGTTACTTTAACTAAACGCGCTTCTGAGGAGTCCGGATCGCAGCCTCTGATTTGCTGTTCAAGCTCTTCCAGCAATGTTCCAAGTTCTTCGCTGGTCAGCCTGACATGACGCAGTCTTGCTAGCGTTGCCAGCTGGTGCCCGCGTCCTTCGGCGGCACCTGGCGGCATGTAAGTTTGCTGATCCCAGTCCAGAAGGGCAATGGCTGCTCCCAGATCGCTGATCTCGTGAAGAATCTCCATAAACCGGGTGGGGATGTTTTGCATGGCTGCTCCTGTATTTTTCTGTTACTGGTGAGACAGATAAAACGCTTGTCTGACGGGATGATTGTATGGCATCGAAACTTGCGCTGGTTGACACCTTCTCTCTGATTCTAACCCAAATAGCAGGTCGTGGTGTAATGTCAGTTACAATTGCACTGTGCAGTGCGGTTGGAATGCAGTAAGATGTAAACGGTGCGTTTGGCACGCGGTATTCTGTGGCAACCAACAGGTTATCTTGTTGTTTTAAGAAACAGGGCGTATGATGGGCAACACGTCAGAGCGGACAACCTTTTTGATTGGCACATCCGGCTGGGTGTATGACCATTGGAGAGAATGTTTTTATCCGGTGGGGATTCCCAAGAGCCGCTGGTTTGAGTACTATTGCGGCTGTTTTCAATGCGTTGAGATTAACGCAACCTTCTATCGCTCTTTTCGAGAGCAGACGTATGTTAACTGGAAAACCCGCGCCCCGCAGGGCTTTCGTTATGTGCTCAAGGTGCCCAAACGGATCACCCATCGCAAATATCTTGTGGGTGTAGAGGAGGATGTAAAGGATTTTTGCCGTTACGGCGCGCTGCTGGGGGATAAACTGGGAATGTTTCTCCTGCAACTTGCCCCCAGTACACCCTATGATCTGGAGCGTTTGCGTAAAGTCTTGCTGGCGTTTCCCGAACCAGAGAAGGTGGCTGTTGAATTTCGCAAATCCTGTTGGCTGAATGATGAGACGGAAAGCCTTCTTCGCCAGGTGGGGGCGGTGTTTTGTAATGTTGATTCCCCGCGGCAGAAACTTACTGCCAGGCTTACGTCTCATCGGGCATATCTGCGGTTGCATGGGCGCAGCCGCTGGTATTTACACAATTATTCGCATGATGAACTGAAAGAAATTGCCGCTGTGGCGCAGGATTTGGCGCGACGCGGCGCAGATTTGGTGTATATTTTCTTTAACAACGACTTTGAAGGATATGCACCAGCCAATGCCATGATGTTGATGAGGTTACTCAATCGGGTGTGAGATTTAGCTGGAAAGCTGTGTTTATTTGGAGGAATCCGTGAATGAAAGCGATGGTTTTGAACCAGATATGCAAAATTGCTGACAACCCGCATCCTTTGCAACTGGTGGAATTGCCCGACCCCGTCCCTGTGGGAGATGAGATACTGGTGAGAGTTTCTGCCTGCGGGGTCTGTCATACTGAACTAGATGAAATTGAGGGACGAACACCGCCGCCGCATCTGCCAATGATTCTGGGGCATCAGGTGGTTGGCAGGGTTGAGGCGGTTGGCGAGCGCGTCAACGTGTTCAAACGCGGTGATCGCGTGGGGGTGGCGTGGATTTATTCCGCATGTGGAACGTGTAGTTTCTGTCTCTCGGGCAATGAAAACCTGTGTTCTGATTTCAGAGCAACTGGCAGAGATGCGCATGGCGGTTACGCACAGTACATGAAAGTGTCGCAGGATTTTGCCTATTGCATCCCTGAAAATATTGGCGACCTGACTGCTGCCCCGTTGCTGTGTGCTGGGGCAATTGGCTATCGCTCCTTGCGTTTGACGGGTTTGCAGGATGGTCAGAATCTGGGTTTGATGGGGTTTGGCGCTTCGGCACATCTGGTGCTTAAAATGGTGCGGCATCGGTATCCCGCCGTCAGAGTGTTTGCTTTTTCTAGAAGTGAGAATGAAAGGGCTTTTGCCCGCCAGCTTGGTGCGTGCTGGGCTGGGGATATCTTTGAAGACCCATCGGAAAAGCTGGATGCTGTGATTGACACCACGCCAGTGTGGAGACCTGTGGTGGAGTCGCTGAAGTGTCTGGCGCCAGGTGGGAGGCTGGTTATCAACGCAATTCGCAAAGAGGATGTGGATAAAGAAAGCCTGCTGTCTCTTGATTATCCGACACACTTGTGGATGGAAAAAGAAATCAAGAGCGTTGCAAATGTCAGCCGCAGGGATGTGGCTGAGTTTCTGCTGCTGGCAGCCGAGATGGGCATCACACCAGAGGTGGAGGAATTTGCTTTGGAGGATGCCAACCAGGCATTGCTTGAACTCAAGACGAGAAAGGTACGGGGGGCAAAGGTATTACGGGTGGAATGATTTGTATAATGGTGTTAATCTTTTATCATGGATAAATTATGCAAAAGGAAAAGGGTGATGACAACCAAAAAACGTTCTTCTGCAAAGTCTAAGAGCCGTGCTGTGAGGAGCCAGCGCTCGGCAAAGCTCTCGCCATTTGTCATTGTCGCTGCGGTTGTGATTACGGCGATTATTGTGTGGGGTGTGGTCCGGGTAGTTACGCAATCGCGTGGGGCTGAGGAGGCGGCGGCTTCCAAAAAATATGCTGCTCCGCCGCCGATGATGATTGATGTCAACAAACGCTACACTGCAACCGTCAAGATGGCAAAGGGGGGAGAATTTGTCATCCAGCTGTATGCTGATAAAGCCCCCATCACGGTGAACAATTTTGTTTTTCTGGCGCGCGAGGGATATTACAACGGCACCACCTTTCACCGTGTGCTGGAGGGTTTCATGGCACAGGGCGGCGACCCGACTGGCAGTGGAAGGGGTGGTCCGGGTTATGTGTTTGTTAACGAGGACAGCGATTTGAAGTTTGACCGTGCCGGTGTGGTGGCTATGGCGAATGCCGGGCGGGATACCAATGGTAGCCAGTTCTTTATCACCTTTGGCCCTCAGGAGCGGTTGAACGGAGGGTATACCATTTTTGGGCAGGTAATTAGTGGGATGGATGTGGTCAATGGCATCACCCGTCGCGATCCTGAACAGAATCCTGATTTTCGTGGCGACGTAATTGCAAGTATTACCATCACAGAAGAATGAGGACCCAATGAAGTATCGTCTCTTTGGCAAACTTGGCTGGCAGGTATCTGTGTTAGGTTTTGGGTGTATGCGTTTCCCGAAAACGGAGGCGGGACGCATTGATGTGCCTGCCGCTGAGCGTATGGTCAAATATGCGGTTGAACAGGGGGTGAACTATCTTGATACGGCTTATGTGTACCACGAAGGGGAGAGCGAGCACTTTCTGGGAGAGATTCTCAAAGGCGGATGGCGGCAAAAGGTGCACCTGGCGACCAAGCTTCCCTGTTGGGAAGCAAAAACCCCTTTAGATTTTGATCGACTTCTTAATGAACAGCTGCAAAAATTGCAAACGGATTACATTGATGTGTATCTGTTGCACGCGCTGGATGGGCAATCCTGGCAAAGAATGCGCGGGTTGGGGGTGCTGGAATGGCTGTGTAAAATCAAAACCGAAGGCAAAGTGCGCGCGATCGGTTTTTCTTTTCATGATTGCTTCGAGGTTTTTAAAGAGATTATTGATGCGTATGAAGACTGGGACGTATGCCAGATACAGTACAACTATATGAATCAGAATTACCAGGCAGGAACAAGGGGACTGGAATATGCAGCAGCAAGGCGGCTGGGCGTGGTTATTATGGAACCGCTACTGGGCGGAAAACTCGCCAATCCACCGCAGCGCATCTGTCATCTGTTTGAGACATTCCCTCGCAAAGCTTCCCCGGCGGAGTGGTCATTGCAATGGCTATGGAATCGGACAGAGGTCTCGGTTGTTTTGAGTGGCATGAGCAGCATGGAGCAGGTGGCAGAAAATGTCCGTAGTGCATCCAGGTCTGCACCGGAAAGCATGAGTCGTGAAGAGCTTGTGCTGTTTGAGAAGGTGCAAAAAACATTTGAAGCCATTGCACCTGTGCCCTGTACAGCCTGTGGTTACTGTTTGCCGTGTCCAAGCGGGGTGAATATTCCAGAAAACTTCTCGGTTTTCAACAAAGGTGTGATGTATGATGATCTGGAAGCTGCCCGGTGGGAGTACCAAAGTCTTAAGCAAAATCAGGGAGAGGCATCAGTTGCTGAAGCCTGTATTCAGTGTGGCACGTGTGAACCAAAATGCCCGCAGAAAATAGCCATCAGCCAATGGATGCCGCGCATTGATGCTGTGCTTGGCAAAGGGCAGACGTACAACCCGTAAGGCTGATGATGGAAGACAGAGGCAGTCAGTTTCGCGGCAGGGAAAAGCAAATGCGGGCGCCTTTACCGGCTTCCTGATCAACCCAAATGCGCCCGCCGTGCGCTTCCACGATTGCTCGTGTTAGATATAGACCCAAACCAGCGCCTTTGGTTTGACGCGCCATGTCGGGGGCACGGTAAAAACGATCAAACACGTGGGGAATATCCTCTGGGGCAATGCCGGGACCCTGATCGCTGACGCAGATGATCACCTGTTCGGGCTGCACCTGACCATGAATGCGGATATCGCCTTCAGGGGCATATTTGATGGCGTTGTTGATCAGGTTGGAGAAAACCTGCTCCAGACGGGTTTCGTCTGCAAGGATAATGGGAAAATCTTCGGGGAAGTGTATCGCAAATTTATGTCGGGTGGTCTGCGTCTGAAAACGTTTTGTCAAACGCTGTACCAGGTCCGGAACGCAGATGTCGTTGCGTTTGAGGGTTAAGCCGCCAGCTTGCAGACGTGAAGCATCCAGCAGATTTTCAATCAGCAAAGTCAGCCGGTCGGCTTCCTCTTCGATGACCTGCAAACTATCGCGCACGATGGCGCGATCCCATTTGGCATCCTCGCGGCGCAAGGTACTCACATACCCTTTGATTAACGCTACGGGGGTTTTTAGCTCGTGGCTGATGATAGAGATGAAGGTACTTTTTAGCTCATCTGCCTGACGAAAGCGGGTAATATCGCGCACGGATGCGATCGTGTTGACCAGAGCACCTTCTGCCGAGAGCAGGGGGGCATAGGTGATGCTTACCGGAAGAGGAGGCTGGTTGTTACGCTGCAGGTCGCCCTCGATATAGAGATGTGCGCTGGGGGTAAGTGGCCATCCGCCCGCTTCGGCTTTTTCTAGAGTCAGTCCGTTGGGAGGGGATGCCCAGCGAATGATCTCTTCGTGTGTTTTGTGAAGAATTGACTCAAGCGGGAGAGTTATCATCCTTGAAAATGCCGGGTTACAGCGTTCGATACGGTTATCGGGGGCAAGAATAAGTATTCCATCTGCTACCGTATCCAGTACGGCGTTCAGACGTTGTGTTTCCTCGCTCAACTGGGTGTAAAGCTGGGCGTTTTGCACCGCGATGGCTGCCTGATTGGCAAAACTGCCCAGTATCATGCGGTCATTTGCAGAAAATATTTTGGCATAGGCGCGGAAGATGTAAATGACTCCCACGACTCTGGTGCGCGCTACCATTGGTAAACCAACACCTGTGAACAACCCCATGCTGGCTGACTCGGTCAGCTCGCTCAATATGCGGTTGATTTCGGGCAATTCCATGGCTTCCGGGTCTTGCGAATCGGGGGGTATTTCTGCCAGATATGGCTCGATATACTTTAGGAAAGCGGGAGTGAGACCGCTGGAGACATGTATTGACCAGCCCTGGTTTTCGGAGCGTAGAGCGATAAGCCCCGCTTGCCCGGCAAGTATTTCGATTGATATATGAAGAATGCGCTCCAGGAGTTTGTCAAGGTCGAGTTCCTGGGTCAGGGCGCGGGAAATCTCAAGCAGGTAATCCCGCTGGCGAACGCGGAAGTCAGGCAGGAGCAAGTTCATCTGAGCTATTTGATCTGGTATTGTGTATGCAACCTGAAAAATTATAGCATGCTTCCGTTGGTTTGGATAAATGCACAAAATCTGTTGACGTTCTTTGAAAATACTGCTATGATGTGTGCGCGATGTATGCAGGGTTCAAAAAGGGGCTCCGGTTTGTCAGGAGCATTTTTCTCAAAGAAATCCGCTGGTTTAAGCCCGGAATAGGAGTGAAGCGCTGGGTTTTGACCATTCTGGCAGGCACAACGCTGTTGGGCGTTGGGATAGCGATTCTGCTGTTGGATTTCTACCGCAAGACGCCAGATGTATGGTGGTTGCCGATCGTTTCATTTCTTTCACTGCGCTTTCTTGCCCGACCATTGCGGGTATTGGTGTTTGGGCTTCTGGGTATCGGTTTAATTCTGTATGGAACCTGGGGACTGAATCGCTCTTTGCTGCGACCATTTATTCGCCCCGGCAAGCATATTCTTGATACGGTTACCGATTATAAACGGCGCGAGCGGGGGCCGAGAATTGTGGTGATAGGTGGTGGAAATGGTCTATCTTCCCTTTTGCGCGGTTTAAAATTCCACACCCACAATTTGACAGCCATTGTCACCGTAGCGGATGATGGCGGTTCGTCCGGTGAACTGCGCAAAACGATTGGTATTCTGCCGCCGGGGGATATCCGCAACTGCCTGACTGCGCTCTCGGATGATGAAGCCTTGCTGACACAAATTTTTCAGTATCGCTTTGCGGCTGGCGCGGGTTTAAATGGGCATACGCTCGGAAATCTCTTCATCACCGCGTTGACGGAAATTACCGGGAGTTTTGAGGAGGCGGTGGCTGAGTCCGGGCGGGTTCTGGCTGTCAAAGGGCAGGTCTTGCCTTCCACACTGCATGATGTGCGTCTGGTGGCAAGCGTCAAACTTGCTGATGGCAGCGAGAAACAAGTGCGCGGTGAGAGTCAGATACCGAAAGTGGGCGGGCAGGTGAATCGTGTATGGCTGGAGCCAAGCAACCCGCTGGCTTTTCCCCCCGCGGTTCAAGCAATTCTGGCTGCTGATCTGATTCTGATTGGGCCTGGAAGTCTGTATACCAGCATTTTGCCCAATCTTCTTGTCCCCGATCTGGTTGACGCACTGCGTACCAGCCGTTCTTTGAAATTTTATGTGTGCAACATTGCTACGCAGCCCGGCGAAACCGACAACTACACCAGCAGCACGCATCTGCGGATGATTGAAAAACATTTGGGAACCCGCCTGTTTGACATGGTGATTTGTAACTGTCGGCAGGAGGGAAACCTGCCGTCTGGTGTGGATTGGGTCAGACTGGACGAAGAACTTGAACAAAACTATGCTGTTTATTTCGCGGACCTGGTGGATGACCAGAATCCATGGCGTCATGATTCTGCCAAGTTGGCGCAGGTTGTGATGGATTTGTTTTACGAACGAACTGGTCCGCTGGTTCTCAAAGAGGACTAGACAAGTTATAATAGGCATTAGCGAACACCCGCTAGATGGCGGATACATCCTATCATATCTCTGAGGAGGTTTTTATTATGGCAGTCAAAGTAGGTATCAATGGTTTTGGGCGTATTGGACGCCTGGTATTGAAAGCGATTCTGGCAAATGCTGGAAACGCGCTTGAGGTTGTGGCGATCAATGATCTGTTTGACGCCCAGTCGAATGCACATCTGTTGAAGTATGATTCGACGTACGGAATATATCCCGGCTCGGTGGAGGTCGTCAACGATAACTTGGTTGTGAATGGCAAGACCATTCGTGTTTTTTCTGAGAAAGACCCCGCCAATCTCCCCTGGTCTGATCTGGGCGTTTCGGTGGTCATTGAGAGCACAGGCGTCTTTACAGATGCAAAGGGTGATGCGGCGAAGGGTAAAGCCGGTGCCAATGTGCATATTGAGAAGGGCGGTGCCAAAAAGGTAATCATCACCGCACCGGCAAAGAATGAGGATATTACCATTGTTATGGGTGTGAATGATAAGCAGTATGATCCGGCGAAACATCATGTCGTTTCCAATGCTTCCTGCACCACCAACTGTCTGGCTCCGGCGGCAAAGGTCTTGCACGATAACTTTGGCATCCTGCATGGTGTTATGACGACGATTCATGCCTACACCAATGATCAGGTGATCCTTGACCAGGGACATAAAAAGGAAATGCGCCGTTCCCGCGCGGCTGGATTGAACATCATTCCCACCACAACAGGCGCTGCCAAAGCTGTAGCTCTGGTTATTCCTGAACTGAAGGGTAAATTTGATGGCTTTGCTCTGCGCGTGCCGACGCCCACCGTTTCGATTGTGGATTTTGTCTGCCAGGTGGAGAAAAAGACCAGCAAAGATGAAGTCAACGCGGCGTTCAAGGCGGCAGAGGGAGGCGCGTTGAAAGGCATCCTTGGGACGACAAGTGGTCAGTATATGGATCCGCTGGTTTCGATGGACTTCAAGGGCGATACGCGTTCCTCGATTGTTGATCTGGGCAATACCATGGTCATGAATGGCGACATGGTTAAGATTCTTGCCTGGTATGATAATGAGTGGGGGTATTCGTGCCGCACATCTGATCTGGCTGTGATGATGGCGAAGAGCCTTTGATGTCGGTGTTGGTTTGTGCTAATCAAATGGGCAAGGCGGCAAGAGTTGCCTTGCCCATCCTACTGAACTATGTTGGAGGGTATGATGTTCAACAAAAAGACGGTAAGAGATATTGATGTCAAAAACAAGCGCGTTCTGGTACGCGTGGATTTCAATGTCCCGCTGAAGGATAATCAGGTAGGGGATGACACGCGTGTGCGTGCAGCTTTGCCGACCATAGAGTACTTGATGAAGAATGGTGCTGCTGTTATCTTGTGTTCTCATCTTGGGCGGCCAAAAGGGGGACCTGACCCAAAATATTCGCTCAAACCGGTTGCGGATCATCTGAGCAAGCTGCTGGGGAAGCCGGTGGCGTTCGCCGAGGATTGTATTGGTGCGGTGGCAGAGCAAGCTGCTGCAGCACTTAAGCCTGGAGAAGTGCTGGTGTTGGAAAACACACGCTTTCACCCGGAAGAAGAAAAGAATGACGAGGAAATGTCGCGCCAACTGGCTACGCTGGCAGATGTGTATGTCAACGATGCTTTTGGTTCGGCACATCGCGCTCATGCCTCTACTGAGGGGGTAACCCATTATAAACCGGGCGTGGCTGGTTTTCTGCTTGAAAAGGAAATCCAGTATCTGGGGCAGGCGATTGCGCAACCCAAGCGCCCGTTTGTGGCAATTTTGGGTGGGGCAAAGATCAGCGATAAGATTGGGGTGATCAAAAATTTGCTTGCCAAAGCGGATCACATTCTGATTGGTGGCGGCATGGCAAACACTTTCTTCAAAGCGCAGGGGTATCGGCTGGGCGACTCGCTGGTTGAAGATGATGCTCTGGAGACAGCAAAAGAGCTGCTTAAAGTTGGCGGCAACAAGCTTCATTTGCCGGTGGATGTAGTTATTGCGGATAAGTTTGAAGCAGATGCTCAGTCGCGGGTTGTCCCGGCGGGGGATATTCAAGATGGCTGGCGGATTCTGGATATTGGGCCAAAAACGGTGGCGACGTATGCTGCACTGCTGAAAGGCAGCGGCACAATCGTATGGAATGGGCCAATGGGAGTGTTTGAGTTTCCTAAGTTTGCCGAGGGCACCTATGCGGTGGCAAAGGCCGTGGCGGATAGCGGTGCAGTAAGTATCATTGGCGGCGGCGAGTCTGTGGCGGCTATCCAGCAGTCCGGTCTGGCGGATAAAATCACACATATATCCACTGGCGGCGGCGCTTCGCTGGAGATGTTAGAAGGGTTGACACTGCCAGGTGTAGCAGCGCTACAGGATCGGTAAACGCTTTGCGATTTGAAGCAGCCGTGCAACTCGTCCAGCCCAGATGGAGAGGCTGGACGAGTTGTTATCCTGCCTAGGGAAGATGACACATAATTGCTTATAATTGTGGCAGAGAAGATAATCATGGTAATGCCAAGCATTTCGCTTCGTGATCAAGCCGTCCGTGATTTTCAGCAGGCTCGGCGGCGGGCAGCTATGGAGGAAATCCTGGCACGCCTGCGAGGAAAATCGGCTTTTCTGTTGCCGTACGATGAAGTACGCGCCAGACTTGGGGCGTTAGAAAGCCCGCGGCAAAAACTCGAAGATATTCCCATTAAGGCAATCATCGGCAGTGTGGGCAGATACACAGATTTCACCCGCAGTTTTTTGCCTCTTAAGGAGAGTGATCGGGAGCGTTGGGTGAGGGTCAGGGCAGCAATGGAATGCATGGATGGTCTTCCACCGATAACGGTATATCAGATTGGTGACGCTTATTTTGTTCTGGATGGCCATCATCGTATCTCTATTGCGCGTCAGCTGGGGGCTACACATATCCAGGCGTATGTGATACAGGTCAACTCACGCGTCCCCATCTCTCCTGATGATCAGCCGGATGACATCATTTTGAAGTCTGAATATGCCGACTTTCTGGCAGCCACCCGCTTTGATGACTTATTCCCTGACGTTTCTCTGATGGTCAGCGTGCCTGGACAGTACGCCAAACTGCTTGAGCATATTTCCGTCCATCGGTATTTTATGGGTATCAACCTCAAACGCGAGGTTAGCATGAGTGAGGCGGTGGTGAGCTGGTATCAAACGTACTACCTGCCGGTTGTCAGGCTGATCAGGCGCTTGAACATCCTGCGCGATTTTCCGCAGCGTACGGAGACGGATTTGTATTTATGGATCACGGAACATCAGAGCGAACTGGCTGAAGAACTGGGGTGGAAAGTAACCCCCGATGCTGCTGCGCAGGATTTTCTCAGCCGCTTTAGTCACCGTCCGCAGCGCTGGGCGCAGCGGCTGGCAGAGAGAATATATGATTTTTTTCTGCCTGATGAGCTGGAAACTGGGCCAGCACCAGCCGAATGGCGCATGGAGCGCATGAGAAGAAGACCTGCTGACCAGATTGTCAGCAGCATCCTGGTGCCTTTGAGCGGTAGCCAGGATTCATGGAATGCTCTGGATGTGGCAATTGATTTTGCCAGACGTGAGGGTGCCTATCTTGCCGGTCTGCACGTGACGCAGCCCGGGAGGGATCATGCCTCTTCAAGTATTCAGGCGCTTGTGAAAGAATTTCGCGGGCGTTGTGAGAAGCTTGGCGTGGCTGGAGATATGGCGGTTGAACGGGGAAAGATCGCCACAAAAATTTGTGAGCGTTCACGCTGGACAGATTTGACTATTCTTAAGCTTGCTCATCCACCGCCGCTCAAACTGCTGCCAAGACTTAGCTCGGGATTCCGTCTGCTGATACGCCGTTGCCCCACGCCTATTTTGGCGGTTCCCCGCCCGCCATGCAGCATTGAGCGTATTTTACTGGCGTTTGATGGCAGCCCCAGAGCTAACGAGGCACTTTTTGTTGCTGTTTACTTCGCCGCACGCTGGGATGCTTCCCTGGTGGTGGTCAGTGTGCTGCGCAAGCATTTGGACGCCGAAGCCACCATTCAAAACCTGAAGCGGTATTTGGAAGGGCAGCGTATTCGGACGCAGTATGTGATTGGTGATAAGAATCCTGCTGATCTGATTCTTAAAACAGCAAAGGAGCAGGAGTGTGGCATGATTGTGATGGGGGGATACAGTGCCGGTCCCTTAAGAGAACTGATTTTTGGCAGCACGGTTGACCGTGTGTTGCAGGCAACAATCTGTCCGGTATTGATATGCAAATAGAAACGTCTGTTTTCGCCGACGCTAACGTACCTCGATAGCGTCCAGACTGGCGAATTGCCCGCTCTGATGGGTAAACTTGACTGTATGCGTGCCGGATGAAAGCGCGGGGCTGCTCCATCGATTCTGGAATGTATTGCCGTTGAACTGGCTGATATCAGCGACAAAAGCGCCGTCGATTTCAACGCGCATGACGCCAATTCCGGTGAAACTGGGGTAAATCAGGTCAACGCCCGTACCCGTGAAATAGAGTTCCGCACTGTTACCAATCACCTTAGAGTATTTTGCCCCACCATTATAATTGGAAGAATGCACCCAGCGTGTCCAGTCGCCGCTGTAGCGTATCAACACATTCAAATCATCAACAATTCCTGTGGCGGTAACCAGCCCCAGTGTGCGGGTGGCGGTTGGGGTGAGCGTGTTGGTGGGTGTGCGCGTCGGTGTACGTGTGGGGGTCTGTGTGGGGGTGCTGCTTGGCAGGATGGTGCGTGTGGGGGTACGCGTGGGAGTGGGTGCTCCACGCACGATGATGGCATCCAGGTCAACATAGCTGCCGCTGAGGTGGGTAAAGGTGATGATATGTGATCCCATGCTCACCGATGGGCTGCTCCAGCGATTGACGAAACTGGAACTAGCGGCGCTCTGATCGAGGTCGGTAACAGGTGTCCCATCAATTGAGATGCTCATCACCCCGATATTGGGGTATTTTGAGTATAGCAGGTCAACTCCTGTTCCGTAGAAGGAGAACTCGGCGCTGCTCCCTGTGGCTGTAGAGTAGTGTGTGCCGCCGTTGTACGCACTGGCGTTGTTCCAGCGTGTCCATGACCCAAGATAGCGTATATACAGAGATAGATCATCATAAGTGCCTGCCACTGCTGGTTGCAGGGTTGGGGTATTGGTGATGGTGTTGGTCGCCAGAACAGTGATGGTGTGTGTGGGGGTGCGCGTGGGGGTGCGGGTTTTGGTCACGGTAGGGGTGAGGGTGGGGGCGCCGCGGATGACGATAGCATCCAGGTCAATGTAGGCACCTGACTGGTGTGTGAATACGGCGGTGTGGACGCCCATCGGATACGCCGGGCTGCTCCATGTGTTTTGGAAACTGAGCAGCGCAGTGGATTGATCAAGTGCAGCTACAAATGCGCCATCAATGCTGACCTGCACAGTGCCAACCCCGCTGTATTTGGAGTAGATCAAATCAATTCCGGTACCGTTAAAAGTAACTGTGGCGGTATCTCCCAGTAGCTGTGAATAGTGTGTGCTGCCCATGTAGGCGGAGGATGCATTCCATTGCATCCAGCCTCCAGTGTTGCTGTAAATGATATAGGGGCTTTTGTTGTCGTACTTACCGACTGGCAATGGGACGAGCGTGGAGGTGCGCGAGGGAGTGATAGTAGGTCCGGTTGTGCGCGTAATGGTTGGGGTGTTGCTGGGCCCAAGTGGTGTGGGGGTGCGTGTCGGCACCCCGCGCACAACGATTGCGTCGAGATCGGCAAACGCTCCGCTTGTATGTGTGAAGATGACCGTATGAACGCCAAATGCTACGGTGGGGCTGCTCCAGCGGTTCTGGAAGCTGGCGCTGCCTGTGTTTTGATCGAGTGTGCCTACGGGGGTGCCGTCTATGCTGATGGTGATGGTGCCGACGCCACTGAATTTGGAATAGATCAAATCAACCCCTGAACCGTTGAAAGTCAGCGCGGCAGTGCTGCCAATGCTGTTGGAATAGTGGGTGCCGCCCAGATAGGCTGAAGCTGTTGACCAACGCACCCAGCTACCTCCATAGCGGATAAAACTGTTTTGGTCATCGTATGTGCCTTCAGGTACGGGCTGGGTGGTTGGAGAATTGATGGGGGTGCTGGTGGGTGTGCGTGTCGCGGTGTGATACTGGGTCAGAGTGATGGTTGGGGTGGAGGTAGAGGGCGGGCGCACAATGATCGCATCCAGGTCTGCAAATGACCCCGACAGGTGGGTAAAGCGTACCGTATGAAATCCGCTGGACAGTTCAGCGCTACTCCAGCGGTTCATATAACTGGTTCCACCAGTGAATTGATTCAGGTCTGCAACCACATTGCCGTCAATTTCGATCCGCATGATACCCACGTTTGCATAGCTGGTGTATAGCAGGTCCACTCCGGACCCATAGAAAGCCAGCTCAGCCATACTGCCGGTGACGCTGGAGTAATGTGTGCCGCCTTGATAGGCGGGCGGACTGTTCCAGCGTGTCCAGGTGCCGCTGTAGCGTATGTACTGGTTCTGGTCGTCATACGTGCCATATCCTACAGGTGCCAGGGTGATGGTATTGGTAGCTGTTGGGCTTGGTCCGCTAGTGATTGTATTGGTTGGAGTGCGGGTTGGGGTGCGGGTGATGGTAATGGTGGGTGTTGCGGTTGGGTAGGAGCGAATGGTAATGGCATCAAAATCCACATAGCTGCCGCTGAGGTGGGTGAACACGGCGATATGATATCCAAAGGCATAGTAAGGGCTGCTCCAGCGGTTTTGAAAACTTGCAGGCGCAGCGGATTGATCCAGGTCTTGTACCAGAACGCCGTCAATTTCGATGCGCATGGTGCCAATTCCGCCGTATTTTGAGTAGATGAGATCAATTCCCGTCCCATTAAAGGCGACAACGGCTGTGTTGCCAATGGTGGGTGAGAAATGTGTCCCGCTCTGGTAGGCATAGGGTGAGTACCACAGACGCCAGTCCCCAGAGTATTTGATATAAAGATTCTTGTCATCATACGTGCCGACTGCCAGCGGGTTGGGAGCTGCGGTGATTGTTGCGGCTGGTGTATGGGTTCGGGTTGGTGTGCGGGTCAGGGTAGGTGTGGGTGTCTGTGTGTCAGTGGGGGTAGGGGTCTCGGTAAAGGTAGGCGTCGGGGTCTCTGTCTCACCCTCACCCAGCCAGCCACTCATTCCCATCCCCAGCAACTGCATCATGAAGGAGGGTTCAGCCGCTTCCTCAGGCGTTGGGGTGATGGTCGGTGTGGCGCTTGGCGAGACTGTTGGGGTGTACGACGGTGTTGCCGATGGCTGGGGTGTCCATGTTGCTGTAGGTTCTCCCCGCACAATGATGGCGTCCAGGTCGTTGAAAACCCCGCTGGTGTGGGTAAGCGTGAGCAAGTGTATCCCATAGAGCAGATCAGGGCTATGCCAGATATTCTGAAAGCCTGCTTCTCCGGCAGACTGGTCAAGATCGCTGACCAAACTGCTGTCAACGACGATGCGCATTATGCCCGTGCCGTTGTAGTTGCTGTAAACCAGGTCAATGCCGCTGCCGTAGAAAAGGAGTTCACAGGTGCTTCCCGCAGTGTCTGAATAATGGGTTCCTCCGCCAATGGCGCTGGAATGGTTCCAGCGCATCCAGTGTCCGCCAAAGCGCAGTGCCGGGCTGGTGTCATCGTATAGCCCCTGCCCCACCAGTTGAAGCGTTGGCGTGGAAGAAGGCGCGCTGGTTATGGTGAGGGTGCTAGTGGGAGTTTCGCTTGGCATTTGTGTGGAGGAAGATGTGGGGATGGGAGTGTTTGTCTCTGGTGGTGGAGCAGTGTGCGTCGCGGTTTCATCAAGTGTCGGCGGGGTAAGCGTCTGGGAAGCAGTGTGAGTTGGCGCAGGGGTCTCTGACGCCGTGGGCTGTGTTGGTTCTGGCTGACTTACTGAGGAGGAGCGCACCGTGATGGCATCCAGGTCTACCAGAGAGCCAGAGAGATGTACCAGACGGAGCGTGTGTAATGTATTGGCAAGCTCTGGACTGCTCCAGTGATTGGCGTAGCTTTGTTGTCCACTATATTGATTCAGCTCGGTTATGGGTGAACCGTCAATTTCAATCCGCAGGGTTCCGATGTATGGATAACTGGAATACATCAGGTCAATACCAGCCCCGTAGAACGCAAACTCAGCCGTGCTGCCGGGGGTATCGGAGTAGTGAGAGCCACCTTGATAAGCCAGCGGGTTAGCCCACCGCAGCCAACTGCCACTGTAGCGAATATATGTGCTCAGGTCATCATACGTGCCCGGTGTCGCTGGTTCAAGCGGCTGGGTTGCCACTGGTGAGGCGGTGCTGGTGGGGGGTGCCATAGTTGCTGTGCTGGTGATTGCCTGTGTGCTGGCTGGTACTTCGGTATTGTTGGGTGGCTGGTTATCCCCTGGCGGAGGTGTGGAGGTGCGGGCAGGCGCAGCGTACACTGTGAGGGCATCCAGGTTGGTCAGATTTCCGCTTGCATGTGTCAGATGGACAACATGGTACCCATACGTCAGGTTGGGACTGCTCCAGCGGTTTTGGAAACTGAGCGCGGTTGCCGATTGGTCTATATTGCCAAGTGGGCTTCCATCAATTTCAACACCAAGAGTACCTCCGCCGTTGAATCTGGCATATATCAGATCAATGCCTGTACCCTGGAAAGCAAAAAGGGCTGTGTTGCCAGCCTTATCAGATAAATGGGCGCTTTTGAGATACGCTGCGGTGTTGCTCCACACACGCCATCCGCTATATACGATGTACGGGTTACTATCATCGTAGTTTCCTGCTACCAGGGGCGTCAAAGAGGGTGGTGCGGTTGTGGGTGGGTTTGTTGCCGATGGAAGTGGGGGAGTTGTTGGATTTTCAATGGGGGGCTGTGTGGGGGCGGCAATGGAAGGAACAGGGGTTGCAGTGGGAGGCGGCGGATCAGTGGGAAGTGGGGGGATAGCAGTGGCGGTTGCTGGTTCGGCTGGCGGCGCTGTGGGGGGCTCTGATGTTGGAGTGTGCTGTGGGATGTCTGGGGTATCAGTAGGAGCTTCCGGCGGTGCGCTTTCGGCTGTGGGTTCGGTTTCCTGAGCGCGTACGGGCTGTAAACCAACGGCATAAACGTTGGAAACGAGAAAAGACAGAATCAGCAAGCCGATCAGCCATGAATTTGCCTTGCTTTTCATTTGCCGTATCTCCCGCACAGATTCCTTTCTTACCGCTAAAAACAGATACAAACAAAGCCCCCCTCTTTGTTTCTCTATAAGGCATTATCGGCAGCTTTTGTGTACGGTGAAGTCGTAGCAGAGATTTTACACCAGTTTTACAAAGCGGGGCAAATGTAATTGAATACCTGACGGTTTGTGTGGATAAAACAAGTATAATATCCTGATAAAATTTTGATCAAGAGGGCTTTATGAAACCTGTAAGAAGTTTTGCCAGTGATAACAATTCCGGTGTGCATTCAGAAATATTGGCTGCGATTGCTCAGGTCAATACGGGGCATGTGGTTGGATATGGGAATGACCCATACACACAGGCAGCGATCGCACGATTTTGCGAGATATTTGGCGGCGATATTGAGGTGTTTTTTGTTTATGGGGGGACAGCGGCAAATGTGCTTGGGCTGACCGCCGCTCTCAAACCCTATCAGGCAGTCATTTGTCCCGAAACGGCACACATTAACGTGGACGAGTGTGGTGCTCCGGAGAAGTTCAGCGGTTGTAAATTGATTGATGTCCCAACGCCAGACGGCAAACTAACTGTGGACATGGTTGCCCCGTGGCTGCACTTTCTGGGTGATCCTCATCACGTCCAGCCCAGGGTTCTCTCGATTACCCAGTCCACTGAAATGGGGACGCTTTATACCCCTGAAGAGATAAAAGCTTTGGCGGATTTTGCCCATCAGCACGGTTTGCTGGTGCACATGGATGGTGCGCGTATTTGCAATGCAGCTGAGGCGTTGAACCTTCCTTTCCGTGCTTTCACGCGGGATGCTGGCGTGGATATCCTTTCATTTGGGGGGACAAAGAATGGAATGATGTACGGTGAGGCGGTGATATTTTTTGACACTTCGCTGGCGGCAGACTTCGAGTTTATTCGTAAACAGGGGATGCAGCTGGCTTCAAAGATGCGCTTTATTGCTGCCCAGTTTAATGCGTTGCTGACAAACGATTTGTGGTTACGCAATGCGCGCCAGGCAAATCGGATGGCAAGACTTTTGGCACATGAGGTTGAAAAAATCCCTGCCCTGCATATCACGCAAACGCCGCAGGTAAACGCTGTCTTTGTGCAGATGCCCAAACCAATCATCCCCAGACTTCAGGAGCGTTATTTCTTCTATGTATGGAATGAAGAGTTGGGGGAAGTGCGCTGGATGACATCTTTCGATACTACCGAAGAGGACGTTCGTTCGTTTATTGCCTGTGTCCGCGAGATGGTCTTGTAGATTAGCAAAGTGACAATCAACAACAGGGTAAGGATATTGTGGCACAACAGAACCATCTTTATGTGGTTGTACCTGTTTTAAATGAAGAACAAAACCTTTTTGGGGTAATGGACTCTTTTAGTGCGCTACGGAGTAAATTTGGTGCGGCGAGCCAACACCCGTTTGATGTCTCTTTTATCCTGGTAGATGATGGAAGTGCCGATCGGACGGTAGAGATGGCTACCCGTCTTGCAGGAGAGAAGAATGTACCGTTGGAGATATTATGCCACAAGACGAATCTTGGTCCAGGGCGCGCATTTGGTACTGCGTTTGCTTCACTACATCGATGCCTGAAGGCGGATGATTGGGTGTTGACAATGGAAGGGGATAACACCTCGCGCCACGAGCTTGTTGATCAAATGTTGACGCGCACGCGTGAGGGATATGATGTTATTCTTGCCAGTCCGTACATGTATACTGGCGGGATTGTGAACACCACCACCTTTCGGGTGATTTTGAGCCGCATTGCCAATATTTTTGTCAAAGAGTTTTACGGTCTCAATGGAATCATCACGGTCAGCTCGTTTTTCCGTCTATATCGTGGCTCGGTATTGCAGCGCTTGCAGTGTTGCTACGGGGAGCAGGTGATTGAGCGCAGCGGCTTTGAGTGTATGATTGAGATTTTGCTCAAAATGATGTATCTGGGTGTTGCCATTTCTGAAGTGCCCATGGTGCTGGATACCTCTTTGCGCAAGGGGCGGAGCAAGATGAAAATTCTGCGTACCATTTGGGGGTATCTGAGTTTGAGCAGGGATATTGGCAAGTGGAAAAATATGGCGCGCAGGTGCAATCTTGAAAAAGAACCATAGTTTGCTGGACGTTATCAAACAAAGGCTTCAAGATAAGATAGATGAAGTTCGCCATGCCGCCTCCATTAAGGAATGGCATTTTGCGCTTTCTTCTCATGGTGGTTCTCCTTTGCTGTCGCCAGCCAGCTCTATTGCAGCGAACACCCCTTGGAAACCGGTAAAACTTCCGCATCGCTGGTCAACTTTTTCAGGGGAGGGCTGGTTTAGTGCGGTGTTTAGTGTTCCCCGCGAGGTTGCCGGGGTTAATCTCGCAGGCGATCGTCTTGAACTGGAACTGTTTCTGACCACAGGTGCGGCGCTTTATTTGAATGGCGATTTGCTGGTGGAAGAGCCTTCGTGGCTCGATACGCGCGCAGCCCTGCTTCTTTTGTGCGAGGGCGTTCAGACCGGGCAAGAGTTTGAACTTGCGTTGCGCTGTCATTGTGGGGATGGTTTAGGTCTACTAATCAAGGCTGATTTGCATTTCTCCCGTCTGGATCGCTTGCTGTTTGCATTGGACCTGCTGTGTGCGCAGATAGCCTTCGTGCGGTTTCTTTCCTCTTCCGCTGAGGGCGCAGCTGAAGTTGCATCGGAGATTGAGCGGGAAGCATTTGCACGGTTTGATCTGGATGCTTTGGGACGCAATGATTGGGAAAGCTGGTGGACAAGCGTTGAGAGGGCGCACGAGGTGCTGAGCGTTTATAACCAATGGGCAAAATCCTATGTTGTTTATCTGGTTGCGCACAGCCATATTGATATGAACTGGCTTTGGCCATGGCAAGAGACGCTGCAAGTTTGTCGGCGCGATTTTGAGGCGGCGCTTTCTTTGATGGAGCGATGGCAGCGTATGACGTTTTCGCAGAGCCAGGCTGCAATCTACCAGGCAATGGAGAAAGAATATCCTCAGTTGTTTGAGAAGATAAGACAGAGCATTGATAAGGGGAATTGGGACGTAACAGCCAGCACCTGGGTGGAGGGAGACTTAAACATCTCTTGCGGTGAGGCAATTATCCGTCAGATCCTTTATGCCCGAAAGTACACGCAGCAAAGATTTGGGGTTGAATCGGCTATTTGCTGGCAGCCGGACACCTTTGGGCACCCGGTAACCATGCCACAGATCTTATCCCAAAGTGGTATTAAGTATTACTATTTCTGCCGCGCTGGGAAAAAAGAGACCCTGTTCTGGTGGGAAGGGCTGGATGGCTCCAGAGTGCTGGCACTGCGAGATGATTTGGGATATTCCAATCAAGTAACTCCCAGCATGGTTATAAAAAGTGCAGTTACGTATGCGGAGACCACCGGTCTGCAAACAGGGCTTCTGGTCTTCGGGGTTGGCGATCATGGGGGAGGGGTAACGGTGCGTGATTTGGCAGCCGCAAAGCAAATTGACTCTGCGCCTTTGTTGCCAAAGGTAACACACGCAGCGGCGAGCGCCTTTTTTGAGCGTGCACTTGGAGAGGGGCATGATATCCCTGTTGTGTGCGGTGAAATGAATCCAATTTTTGAAGGCTGCTATACCAGTGAATCTGAGATCAAGCGGCTGAATCGCAGGTTAGAAAATTTGCTTTTGACAGCTGAAACGGTTGAGGCGGTTGCCTCAATCTATGGATACCAGCCTGAGGGTTTGAATGAAGCGTGGCTTACCCTGTGTTTGCATCAGTTTCATGACATTCTTTGCGGGTGCGCTATTGGCACTACCTGCGAATCTGCCTTGGCAAGCATGGGGCGACAGGTGGAGATGGTTGAGCAGAGGATACAAGCAAAACTGCAAAGGATGTTAAAGGGCTTATCCGATGATCGCCAAACGCAGGCAGGGCAATGTATTCTGGTTTTTAACCCTTTGGGCTGGGAACGGACAGATGTGGCGAGAATCCCCCTGCGCTTGTTTGCTGGAAAGACTTTGTCTGCCATTGTGGATGATAAGGGGCTTCGATTGCCGGTACAGGTTTGTGGGGATCAACTGATTTTTATTGCCTCGCACGTCCCGGCACTTGGTTTTCGCAGGTATGCGCCTGTTTTGGCGGAGGATGATCAGGAGGGCGTGTCTTCTTTTTCCTCAGACTCTCACAATGTACTTGATAATGGTATCCTCCGGATTCGGGTCAATTCTGTTTCTGGAGCAATAGACCAGTTTTATGATTATGAAAACCGCCGCGAGTTTGCCAACCCGTGTGTTGGCTGGGGACCTGAGGAAAGGCAAAGAGCAGGGACACTGAACGTATTTCAATTGCTTTGGGAGCAGCCCCATCCCATGTCTGCATGGGTGATTGGTGAGATTACCCAAACGCAGAATTTGATTGAGGGGGCACATGTTGAGCGGGTGGACTGTGGACCTGTATTCTCCAGCATTTGTGTCAGACATCGTTTTTTGAATTCCACGTTGACTCAAAAGGTCTTTCTATACACAGGTTTGCGGCGAATTGATTTTGAGACGACATTGGAATGGAATGAGCGGGGTGTACCGGGTCAAGAATCGCCTATGCTGCGGGTGCTGTTTACCCCCTGTCTGGGTGTCAGCCGCGCCACTTTTGAGGTTGCATTTGCGGGGTATGAAAGACCTGCGGACGGGCGCGAGATGCCTGCCCTGCGCTGGATGGATATATCTGAATGCGCCGAGAATGGTTGTGGCTTTTCGTTATTGAATGATGGTAAATATGGTCATCAGGCACACGGCAATACCCTGGGGTTGACCCTGATGCGTGCTCCCTACGAACCGCAACAGGGTACAGATGTGGGGACACATCACTTTTGCTATGCTTTGTACCCACATGCCGGGGATTGGAAGACTGCTCATACGGTCCAGCGGGCGGCTGAATTCAACCAGCCCTTTCAGGTTGTGATCATGAATGGACAACCCTTGCCGCATGTTTCTGGTGTCTCGTTACTGAGCATTGAGCCTTCTTCTGTTGTCCTTTCAGCTTTCAAACTTGCTGAGGTGCAAAGTGGCAGAGGGACAGAGTGGATTGCCCGCTTTTACGAGACGAACGGGGAAAAAGCTGATGCGACCATTTGCCTTGGCTGGGGTGTTCAAAGAGCGGAAGAAGTTAACCTGATGGAAGAGGAAGAAAAACCGCTAAACATTGTGGATGGCAGGACTCGGCTTGTTTTTCGTCCCTTTGAGATTAAAACAGTCAAACTATATTCGTAGGGTACGTCTAGGCTCTAGGTCAGGAAACTTAAATCAGAGCAGAAAGTAAATCTTCTCTACTCACACCTGGAATGAGTTGGCTGTCTGTCAGATGTCGCAATGCAGCTGCTATATCGGCGCGCATGTAACGGATGCCCGTTAGCCAATTTTCCAACGCTTTGTAGTCCTGATTGGACATGAGATGGAGGCTTTTAACGATGCCTTGCTGGATTTGCAGGGTAATAATGACTTCACCTTGAGGGGAGTTGATGGTTTTATGGATGGTCGAATCGGGTGAATGTCCGTAATTCCATTCCCAGTTGCGGTATCGTTCGTTTGCCAGCTGGTTGATCGCTGACCACTCTTCTGTAGAGGGCGTATATGGTGGAATTTCATGATGATGAAGGGTTATGCTCAATTGCGCTATCAGGTGCTGGCAGAAGGTCTGCATGTCCATTGGCTTGGGGAGAAATTCGATGATGTTTGCCACTTTGCTGCGCACCGACTTGATGCTTTTAGATTCGATTTTCTGGGGTTTGGTAAGCAAGACATTGGAGAGGAGCGAGAGATCGGAATTAAACAGCAGGGTTCCATGGTGCACCATGCGCTGGGTTGTTACGTATTGGGCATTGCCGGAGATTTTGTATTCATGTATCAGAATATCGTTGCGCTGGTTTAATGTGGCAGGTATCCCCATTGCATTCAGTGCTTGAGCAACTGGCTCAGTAAATTTTCGAAAGTTGTGAACGTTTTCGGGGGCTTTCTTGGTGATGATGCTGTAGTTTAGATTGCCCTGATCGTGATATACAGCACCTCCCCCTGATAGCCGCCGCAAGACCTCAATTTTGTTCGCTTCGGCATATTCCAGATTGATTTCCTCAAAGACGTTTTGATGTCTTCCCACAATGACAGAGGGAGCGTTGATGTAAAAAAGCAAGATGTCTTCTTCGGTTTGTATATTGCGCAGGAGGTGCTCTTCGATCGCCAGATTAATGGCAGGATCAGAGATGTTTTCACGAAAGAAGAACAACATAGGCTGTTTGGGGCTGTTTTTTACAGAGTGTTGATCAGGAAGGTGATTTGTGCAAGATGGTGATCGTCATGTTCGGCGAAGAACCAGGCATGATCAATGACGCGTAGCGGTTGTTTGAGTCTTGGATGCAGGGCGCTCAGTTGGATATCGTGAATATCCAGCCGCTCAAGGCGCTCGACAAAGCGGCCGCGTTCACGGTGGAATGCGGCAAGGATGTCTTTGAGGGCATGTGTGTTGTAGTTGGCAGCGTATGTTTTTCGGTTTTCCAGGTCTGCAGTTCGCAAAAATGGGGCGCCGCTGAGGATGTCATCCAGTCTTCCCATTTCTATCTCACACAGGTCAAGCAGATGACCAGCGTGTTCTTGGATAGACCATTCTTCGCCTGGGCATTGGGTCAGGAGGTCTGCTGACAGGGGAAGCAGGCGGTCAGCTAGCCGGGCGGGCGTGCCACGCAGACGCTCCACTGTCCCTGCCCATGCTTCCAGCGGAAGATCAAAACGAAATTCGCGGGTGTACCAGTCGGTTGGAGCAATCATCCTCAATCCTTTCATAGAGAAGATGTAGAGATGTGCCCTGTTCGTATGCCCATAATATCCTGGGCATTCCACAGGGTGATCCGTTTGCTACTTATATCATAACATCTATTTTTCTCTATGTTACAATAGCCGCATGGTCAGGGTCGTAAGTATTGTGGGCGCGCGTCCTCAATTTATCAAAGCGGCGATGGTTTCGCGTGCTTTGCGCCGACAGGCGGAGGAAGTGCTGGTGCATACCGGGCAGCATTATGATGTCGGCATGTCGCAGTGCTTTTTTGATGAGTTAGACCTTCCTGACCCGGATGTTTCTTTGGGGGTGGGCAGCGGCAGCCATGCAGAACAGACGGCTGGTATGATGATAGGCATTGAGCGTGTCCTGTTGGAACAAAAGCCGGACTGGGCGTTGGTTTATGGCGATACCAATTCGACACTGGCAGGGGCGCTGGCAGCTGCCAAATTAGGGGTGGCGGTGGCGCATGTGGAAGCTGGTTTGCGTTCCTTTGATCGCTCTATGCCCGAAGAAATTAACCGTGTTCTGACTGACCGGGTTTCCACACTGTTGTTCTGCCCAACATCTCAAGCGGTGCAAAATCTGGCAGCTGAGGGAATTTGCCAGGGGGTGGTCGTGGTGGGTGATGTGATGCGTGACATGCTGGAATATTATCTGCCTCTTGCACGGCAGTGTTCGACGATTCGGCAAGATCTGGGGTTGGGTAATGATAAGTATGCCCTTGCCACTGTTCACCGCGCCGCCAATACAGATGATCCTGTGCGTCTGAAAGCCATCTTTGATGGGTTGGGTAGTCTGCCCATGCCGGTAATTCTTCCGCTTCATCCGCGCACCCGCCACGCTCTTGCGGCGCAGAAACTAAGAGTAGCGCAAAATGTTCACATGATTGACCCACTGGGATATTTGGATAATCTTGCACTACAGGCTGCTGCCGATTGCATTTTGACCGACTCCGGCGGGATGCAGAAGGAGGCTTACTGGCTTGGTGTGCGTTGCATTACCCTGCGTGAGGAAACGGAATGGGTGGAGACCGTACAGGCAGGCTGGAATGTTCTGGTGGGGGCAGATACGGCGGCGATTGTCAGGGCTGTCGAGACATTTCATCCCTCTTCTCCGCGCCCGAATTTGTATGGAGATGGGGATAGCGCTGTGCGAATAGCCGGGATTCTCTGCGCGGAGGGGAAGCTGGTAAAAGCATGAGCAAGGTGCGCGCGCAATGGGGCGGGGTGGTAATTTTCTGGCTTGCGCCTCTGATGATTGTCTTTGTGGCTGTCTGGCGTGCATTGCCTTATCTTTCCATGCCACCTGAGGCAAGGCTGCTAGCGGCTTCGCAGCCTGGCGGCTGGGCAAATCTTGCTGTTTGGGCAGTCGTGATATTGGTGAATCTTCTTGCCGCATGGCTGATATGGCAGAAGTATGGTTTGATCTGTCCTAGTGGGGTATATTGGCGTTATCTTCTGGCGCTGGCTGTGGGGTGTGGTTTGCTTGTGGGTGTTGTTGTACGTGAAATTGGCCCGGGCAAACCCGGTGCGTGGAATGTTTTCTATCTTGCGCCCGATAGTGCCAGCTACATCCAACCATATTCTGCACACACTTCTCGACCGCCGGTGTACCCGCTGTTTATTGATATAGTGGCTGGCAGGGGATTTGATCATACTTTTGATGACTCATTGGTTAATAAACCCTTGATGATTGTGGATCATCCATTGCTGCGGGTTGTGCGTTTGCAGAAAGCTTTGCTTGTGGCAGCAATATTGCTGGCTTGCTACGCACTGATGCGATTTCTGGTTACACCCTTGCCTGCGGTGCTGTTTCTCTTGTTGCAGGATTTTAACTTTTTTGGTACAGAAGTGGATTATGTCCTTAGCGATACGCTGGCGATGGTATTTCTGCTCCTGATCCTGGCGGTTTTTTTGGAAATGGTGAGGGAAGCCTCATTTGTGAAAGGTGAAGTTTCTCCAGAGGGTAAAAAGCCTTTTTCTCCTTCGCTTGCGCACCCGTGGAAACAGTTGCGTTTCCCTGTGATTGGCGTGCTCTGTGCTTTGCTTTACCTGACCCGCCCGGCAGGGGTGTATGGGGTGGCGCTGCTGGGTATGGGTGCTTTGTGGTTGCTGATAACGGGGTGGCGAATAAATTGGAGGAATGTACTCTTGGGGTTAGCGCTGGCTGCTGGGTTGGTATCTGTTCCACCGTTATATGTGTACTTTGAAACGGGAAACCTTAGCCCTGCACCGTTGTATGCTGTCTCGCGCGCTGCTTTTGCTCTTCAAGTAGCCCAGCCGTCAGATGTCAGCCTGATGCCCGACGTCCGCAGCCGTGAGTTCTTGGAGAGAGCGCTCGAACGGAAAAAAACAACCGACGCTGAAATCCGCCAACAGTATCAAAATGATCCGGTTTGGGTACACTGGTATTCGATTTTGTCTAATTCCCATACTGCTATGATCACTTTGAGAGATATGCAGCCACCAGCGACTGGCATTGAAGGCACAAAGATTCTTCAGAATGCTTCAGCGATCCTTCTGCGCCAGCATTTTTTGGACTATTTGAGGCTTTCGTGGTATTCATTCCAGATTGAAACGGGCGTGCTAAATCGCCTTGACCCGTTTCTGAGGCATTTCGGTATTCCAACCTTTTGGTATGCTGTGGGGCTGTTTCTTGCTCTGGCTCTATGGTTGCGTGGCAAGGAAGGTTTTGTGGTCGTATCGTTCTTTCTCACGCATTTCACTAACCTGGTGATTGTGGCGCTTTTTGATTTGCCAACGCAGCGTTATTCCGGCGCGACAGAGCATTTGCTTTTGCTGGCGGTTCTTGTGCTTGCGGCTGAAGCGAGCAGGCGCTTTATTAGAAAACCAGTCTCATGAAAAGCGATACCGGTGCTTGACAAAAGAGGTCAGCGCTGACGCAGTGGCCTTGTTCTGTCATGGGATGTAGTAATAAGCGGTGACGGAGGTGTCGTTGGTGATGGTGAGGGAGCGGGAGGGAGAGGAAGAGTCGTCATCCCATTTCTCAAAGGAATAGGGATTGGGTGGGTTGGTGATCTTGACGGCGTCAATCTGCTTGGTGACTTTCTGCACCCAGATTTTGACCTTTTTGACATCGTAGGTTGTGGCGGGGAAAGCAGGCTCGAACCAGGCGTTACAGGGGGTGGTATCAGTGCCCTGCCAGACGGTGTGGGAGGTGCCATCGGGTTCGATGAGGTCAAGGCGGGTGACAAATCCGCCGCCGTAAGTTTCGTGGATAGAGACTTTGGAGACGGGAGCGGCGGTGGTGTAGGTGAGTTCAATCCACTGGTCGCCGGAGGCGGAGGTGTTGGGTGCCCAGGCTTTGGAGCTCCAGGAGCAGGTGGTCACGTCGGGGGCGCCGGTGGCGGAAGAAGCATAGGTGCCGGAGTAGGAGGAGGAAGCAGCAGCGGAGGCGGCGTACTGTTCGGTGGGTGGCTGCACCTCAGCACCTTGTGCGGCGAGGTTGACGATGGTGTCTTTGACATATTTATTGGGTGTGTGTGGGCAGTTAGGGGTGGTGAGGACAAAGACAGAACCTGAGTCGGGTGGGTTGACGTTGGTAGAGAGGGAGTAGCAGGGTATGGTGGTGGCGGTCGGGGTGAGAGTTTCAGTAGGCGTTGGCGTTTCGGTGGGTGTGGGGGTGTCGGTAGGTGTTGGGGTGTCAGTGGGTGTGGGCGTGTCGGTGAAAGTTGGTGTCCACTCCGGGGTTGCGGTACGGGTGGGGGCAAGCCCCGGGTAATAGACACTGAGCATTGTATCGCCGTAGTCGTTAATGTGACGGCCTGCTATCTCGATGTAATATACCTGTCCTGATTCTGCGATAAAAGAAACCCTGGAAGGGATGCCAAAGTCTGGAATGTCGTCATTGCAGCGGACAAGAGAGAAGTTGCCTTCCCCGTCACGTGTCCAGACACCCACCATTGTGTCATAGCTGCTGCCTATGGTATCTGTGACGACCTCTCCTGAGACGGGTGCCTCAAAGCGAAACCAGATGGTGTGGAACCCCAGCATGTCGTCCTCAGGAAGAATGGCACCGGGATATTCATCAACGGGGCAAGCCCCTTGTTGAAATACTGGATCGGAGGGCGCGTTGGTAGCGTTTTCGTTGGAGTGGATGCCGTAGTAATCATAGTCTGTCAGGGTGATGATGACAGGTGTGTCCACATCGTCGTTGGACGGCGGTTCGCTGCCAAGCCAGTTGGCTTTTCCGCCGGTTACCGGGATCATCTCTCCAACGCAGGATACCAGAATGCTGGCGATCAGCAAAAACACGGTGATGTTGTAGGCAATTTGGAACAGGTTTGGCTTTTGAGACTTTTTGTTCATAGGTTTTTCAGAGACAAAAAAGAACGAACGAATTTCATCTGTTGCGATTGGAGGCTACACTGTTGGTTTAACGCGCGTTTGGTCGCCCAATCGCTCTATGATTATTATAGCGAATTCTATGGCATTGGTTTGATTTTTGTCCGTACTGTAAGCTGGTTGTAAGTTTATTATCGCAGTTTGGTTTTTGCGCATGTTTGCAGAATTGCCTGTAAGTCTTTCTTCATACTATTCACAGGGTTTTGTCAGATAACCCAATGGCAGGTTTTTCCCTGGGCGTGCAGGTGGGTTTCACTATTATTAGAAGAAAATTGCTTTTTGAAAGAAACGACCGCCTGTTAGAGAAAAAACAGGCGGTCTTGGAAAAAGGGGTTGTGATATAATCTCCGAGTGCCGAAGGTGGGAATCGAACCCACATACCCGAAGGTACACGATTTTGAGTCGTGCGCGTCTGCCAATTCCGCCACTCCGGCATCTGTATAGAGTATATCCAATTCTCTTTAAAGGGTCAAGAGATTATGCGTCTTGGAATCATTGGACTTCCCCAATCTGGCAAAACAACGCTTTTTAACGCGTTGACAAGAGGCACCCAGCCCACTGGTACGGTTACCGGCAAAGTTGAAGTTCATACGGCGGTCGTTGACGTACCAGATGAACGGGTAGAGCGGTTGACAGAGATATTTCATCCCAAGAAGACAATCTATGCCAAAGTGACTTACGCCGATATTGCTGGTCTGGATGGCAGTGCGGGACGGACAGGTATCTCGGGCACTTTGCTCAATCAGTTAACGCAGATGGATGGGTTTATTCATGTGGTGCGCTGTTTTGAGAATGAGAATGTGCCGCACCCGGCTGGCAGCGTTGACCCGCGCCGCGATCTGGCGGCGATGGATGGGGAGTTTATTCTGAACGATTTGATTGCCGTCGAGCGTAAGCAGGAGCGTTTGGCAGAAGAGCGTAAGAAAGGCGGTGGGCGTGATAAGACTGCTATCGAGCGCGAGATTGCGCTCTTTGAGCGTCTTCATCAAATGTTGACCGAAGAAAAGCCGCTGCGTGATCTTCCGCTCTCGGAGGAAGAAGAAAAACTTTTATCTGGCTATGGTTTTCTCTCGCGCAAGCCGGTGCTGGTAGTGCTCAATCTGGCAGAAGGGCAGAATCCCCCCAAAATTGACTATCCTCATGCACATAGTAAGGTGGAGGCGCTTCAGGGTCGGCTGGAAATGGACATTGCCCAGCTCCCTTTAGAGGAGGCGCAAATGTTTTTGCAGGAGTATGGCATTCAGGAGCCAAGTCTGAACCGCGTCATTCGCCTGTCCTATGATTTGCTTGGATTGCAGTCGTTCTTTACTGTTGGACCAGATGAGGTGCGTGCCTGGACCGTGCGGCGCGGTGCAACAGCTGTGGAGGCTGCAGGAGAGATACATACTGATTTGCAGAAGGGGTTTATCCGCGCTGAAGTGGTGGCTTATGAGGATTTGATTTCGCTGGGCGGGATGAACGAAGCCAAAGCCAAAGGCAGGCTCAGGCTTGAGGGCAAAGAGTATGTGGTGAAAGATGGGGATATTCTCACCATTCGCTTCAATGTGTGATATCACGCTATGTGCGGAGATACTCAAAAGATAGCTCTCTTGAAGCATTGACTTTTGGTCAGGATGCTATAGAATCAGTGCAGTTATGGAAGACGATGATGCCTCGCCAATGTTGAGCGGCGTGCCGAAAGCGTTTTGAAAGTGGGGAGACGGTTGAGGGTTTTTCGGCAACTTCATTTCTCCCTGCTATCCGGCGAGGGAAGTTTTTTGTTGACGAGGCGGGGGTTTGCGTAAAATGGATTTGCCGGGCTTTATTGTTCCAGCCGGCGCGCAAGATGCGGAGTCTATCCACGAGATTACTGCTTCGGCTGGCAATTTTTCACCTGAGGAGGTGGCCACAGTTGATGAGCTTTTTGGGGAGTATCTTCAGCAGGGTGGAAAGGCTGGCGACTATAATTTTCTGGTGTATCGCGAGGATGGGGGTGTTTTGGGATATGCGTGTTATGGGCCGCGCCCGTTGACCCAGGGCACGTATGACCTTTACTGGCTTGCCACTAACCCACGGTGTCAGAAGCGGGGAATAGGGTTGGCTTTGTTGCGCCGTGTGGAAGAGGAAGTGCGCCGTTTGGGTGGCAGATTGCTGGTGATTGAGACTTCTGGCAGAGAGGACTACCAGTCCGTGCGGCGCTTTTATCTCAACGCTGGCTGTATCTTGGCTTCCACCATCCGGGATTTTTATAAACCGGGTGATGACCTGGTGTTGTTTGTCAGGTATGTGTGATTTTTGCCAGTATGCCCTTGGGGTAATGCGGCTGGGAATGTCGAGGGAGTGATGGAGAGCGGAGAAGTAAGGATAGGGGTTTTGTACAATCAGGAGAGCAGTATCCAGCGTGGTGAACCGTATGAGCTGCTGGCACTTCAGGAAACAACCCAAGTGGCACACCTGTTGTGTGAAACGATCCAATCTCTGGGCTACCCCGTGTTTGAAATTCCTGTTGTTGGCTCTTTATATGATTTGCAACAACGTTTAAGCCAGCTTTCCCCTGAAGATACGTTCATTTTCAGTGTTTGTGATGAATTTGAAGGCAGCGGGGTGGGGGTGGCGCGGGTGATTGCGCTGGTGGAGGACATGGGGTTTGCGCACACGGGGGCTTCGCCTGAGACGATTATCCTCTGTACCGATAAAGCTGCCGCCAAGCAGCGCATGGCGGCTTGTGGCATTCCTACCCCAGCGTATGAGGTTTTTACCCGACCTATTCAGCAAGCCAGACTATCCTTTCCCGTTTTTGTCAAACCAGTGAGTGAAGATGGCAGTCTTGGAATAGCCAGGTCTTCGGTGGCGCGTGACCAGGCTGAATTGGTTGAACGCGTGCAATATGTACTGGAGAAATACCATCAGCCAGCGCTTGTCGAGCGTTTTATCCCCGGCAGGGAGTTTTCGGTTGCCATGTGGGGCAATGAGCGTGTGGAATTACTACCTATATCAGAGATTGATTATTCACGGGTGCGCGACCCGCTGCGTCAGTTTTTGACGTTTCACTCAAAGTGGGTAACCGAGTCGGAAGAGTTCACAATAACCCCCCCGCGCTGTCCGGCTGCGCTCTCAGGCGCAGCTTTGCAGCGGGTCAGTGCAGTGGCGCGGCGTGCATTTCGTTCTTTTGGTCTGCGGGATTTTGGGCGCGTCGATATCCGCTATTATAATGGTGTGCCGTATGTGCTGGATGTTAATGAAATACCTGATATGGATCCTGCCTCGGGCTTTTTCTCCTCCGCGGCGAAACGCGGCTATTCTTACCCCGAAGCCGTGAAACGGGTGTTGGAAATCGCCCTCCTGCGTCATCGCAGCCAGCAATATGGGCTTGTTCAGCAAACAGCGCGGCAGCGAGCGCGCCGCAGGACAGGTGTGGCTTGCCGCACGAAAGTAGCGGCTGTGGCTTAGTGGGCTGACGGCATGGCAGACTGTTGAGACTGGGAACCGCTGTCCAAAAGCTTTCGGAATTGGCGTTCCAGGTCTGCCAGGTCAACGCGCGAGGTTTGATCGAGGCTCAGCGGCGTCACTGAGACGATTTTGCTGAAAGCCAGGGCATAAGCATCTGTATCCTCTCCAACCTCTTCTGGTTTGATGTTCATATAGCCGCTGATGCGTCCGGGGTCTTGCCAACCGCCTTTACGTTCAGCTGTGGGAATCCAATAGCGGTGGCGCGCCAGGCGGGTGATGTGCCAGGGTGTTTGGGGTGTGGCGTTGTCGGGCACATCAATTTTGAGCAGGTCAACATCCGGTGGCAAGGGGTGGGCGAGCACCATGCGGGCAAACAGTGCAGTGAAATGCGCCGCAGTGGAAAAGTTGAAATCGGTGGAGTAGCTCAGCCAGGCTTCCTCTTTGACCTGTAATGATACCGCAATAGCGGGGATGTTAAGAGCGGCTGCTTCCAGCGCAGCTCCCACTGTGCCGGAGAGCGTAATTGCGGTGCCGATGTTTTCACCATAGTTGATACCGGAGACAACTAGGTCGGGGCGCTGCGGCATGATCTCCAGCACGGCGTGTAAAACCGCTTGGGCTGGCGTACCCCCGATAGCAAAAGTGTCCCATTCCTGATTGCCAATTTGCAGTTTGCGAATTTCGATTTTGCCATCCGAAGAAAGCGGCAGACTGCGTCCGCTGGCAGAGGTTTGCTCACGCGGGGCAGCTACAGTAACATACCCTACAGCCGAAAGTGCCCGCGCTGCTGCCCACAGACCGGGGGACTCGATGCCATCGTCATTTGTCAGCAAGATTTGCGCTTTCGTTTTCACCACTTAACACCTAGCCATAAGATAAAATGCGATCGCGGATTTCTCCCCATTTCAATGCGTCGGCGATGCCTTTCTCGATAGGCAGTTCTGCCTTCCAGAGCAACCAATCGCGGGCGCGGTCGGCATTGGCATAAGCTCCGGCGACATCGCCTGGTCTGGGGGGGGCTTCGCGCTTGTTGATAGCTCTTCCGTATACCTTCTCAAAGGCATCAACCATTTCGCGCACGGTAACGCCTTTGCCGGTGCCAAGATTGATAATCAGGTAATTGTCTTGCGGGTTGCCTGCGCGGGCAAAGACGCCGGCAAAATCGGTTACGGCTTTGACGTGTGCCTGGGCTAAATCCCAGACGTGAATGTAATCGCGGATACCCGTGCCATCGCGCGTGTTCCAGTTTGTACCAGTAATTTCAAAGAAGGGCTGTTTGCCCAATGCGGTGTCAACCAGCTTTCCCAGAATGTGAGTAGGTTGGGGTACGTGTATCCCTGAACGCATTTGCGGGTCTGCGCCAATGGGATTGAAGTAGCGCAGGGCGATGCCCTGCATGCCGTATGCCTGGCAAAAGTCTTTCAATACCAGCTCCATCATCATTTTTGTGCGGGCGTAGGGATTGGTTGGGTTAATAGGCGAGGTCTCAGTAACCATAAAACCAGGCACGACGTCATATATCGAAGCCGAGGAACTGAATACAACGCGTTTAGCCCCCAATGTATTTAGATGGTGAAATAGCTGGATGGACTTGGCGACGTTTTCCGTGTAGTATTCATAGGGGCGTTCAACCGATTCGGGGATGACGATCAGCGCGGCACAATGAATGGTGGCATAGATATCAGGGTGCTGCTCGAAAATGGTCTGGACAGCGTGCTCATCGGCGATGTCTGCCTGATAGAAGATACGCCCGCGGGTGAATTCTATCCTTCCGGTAATCAGGGAATCCAAAATAACCGGGGTGTGCCCAGCATCGATAAGAGCAGAACATACCGTGCTGCCAATATATCCTGCTCCGCCAGTGATTAAGAACTTCATGGTGTCTCCATAGAGCGAAGTGTCATTGCATCATTTTATGTAGAACATGACCTAGACGGTGAATGCCTTCGTTGATCATTTGTGGGGTTGCATTGGAAAAGTTGAGGCGCATGGTGTTCTCACCACCGCCGTTGGGGAAGAAGGAATCCCCGGGGATGATGACGACCTTTTCCTTCACTGATTCTTCCAGTACCTTCCTCGCGTTCATTCCTGGAGGGAGTGTCACCCACAGAAAAAGCCCGCCTTGCGGATGTGTCCATTGGATGCCTCGCGGAAAATGCTCTTCCAGAGCCTCCAGCATGACATCGCGCCGCTCACGATATACCTGGCAAATTTTTTTGATGTGCTGGTCAAGAAAGTCACCTTTCCCCACTTCGCAGGCAACGTACTGACTGAATGTGGAAGTGTGCAGGTCAGTACCCTGTTTTGCCAGTGACATCTTATGGATGACTTCGCGTGGGGCGATGATCCATGCCAGCCGTAAGCCAGGCGCCATGATCTTGGAAAAGGTACCCAGATAAAGGACATTTCCATCGTATACGTCAGGGGAATTGCGCATCTGACAATCCAGCACCTCTACGGCGGGCAGATGTTCTCCTTCAAAACGCAGCTGACCGTAGGGGTCATCTTCCACGATAAATACGCCATACTGATTCGCCAGTTCCACAATGCGTTTTCTGCGTTCGAGCGAGATGGTAACCCCAGTCGGGTTTTGAAAATTGGGCAGCACGTATATAAACTTGGGCTTTTGTTGCAATGCTGTCTCCAGATGTTCAGTCATCATGCCGTTTTCATCCGAGGGGACGCTAATGTATTGTGCGCCATAGGCGTTCCAGGCTTGCAGCGCGCCCAAATAAGTGGGTGATTCCACAAGTATTCGATCGCCGCGGTTGATAAAGATTTTGCCGATCAGGTCTAATGCCTGTTGTGATCCAGAGGTAACCAGAACGTTTTCAGGGGAAACGTTCATCCCGTAGCGGTTGCTACGCTGTGCGATCATTTCGCGCAGCTCTAGAACCCCCTCGGTGACTCCATATTGCAATGCTGTTTGCCCATTGACTTGCAACACGGTATCACATGCCTGGCGAAAAGTCTCCACGGGGAAGACTTCCGGCGCTGGGAAGCCGCCGCCGAACGAGATGTAGCCTGGCTTGCTGGAAAGCTTCAATAGTTCGCGTATGGCGGAAGCTTTCATCGCTTGTGTACGTTGAGCAAAACGCTCGTCCCATGGATTGTGCATGGCTCTTCTCCAAAAATCAATGTGTAATTTGTGCAATGAGGGTTTCCATTGCCAATTCAGCGCTAATCTGCCCAGTCTTAATCTGCTCGTCCAGTTCCAGCAGGCGGCGGTAAATCCATTTTAGTTCTGCAGTGGTAAAGAGGCGTGCATAACGGCAGAGTTTCTGGGCTACAAAAGCGTGCAGACCCATTTCCTGCTGGATTTTTTGTTCTGCGCTGCCCTCATCAATGATTTCGCGTGCCAGGAGCAGGTTGCGAAACTGATAAATAAACATGGCAAAGATTTCCAATGGCTGCATCCGTTCCAGCAGGTTGCACAGGTGATGCAAAGACTCATGTCTGTTACGTTTTGCCAGAGAGTCGGTCAAATCAAAGATGTTTGCTTGGGTGGCGTTGGCGGTCAACAGTTCCACATCCTGAGTCTGGATAGGGCGTTCGAAATTGGTGTAGCTAAGCAGTTTCTCAATTTCCTGGTCTGCCAATCGGGTATCGTTGTCCACATAAGTTGCCAGCAGAACCGCTGCGTCTGCGTGGATGGTGCCGTTTTTCTCTTTAATGCGCTTGGTGATCCACCCCGGCATAGATTTTTGGTCGGGGAGTTTTTGCACCTCTATTTTTACTTGCTCTTTGTTTTTTTCGATCCATTTGCGCAACCAGTGGCTGGTGGGAAAGCACTTCCACTCCTTTTTCTCAAAGGTATCTTCAACGGTCAGAACCAGGGTGGTGAAAGGCGGCAGGCTTTCCAGCAAGCGGATGAAGCGCCCCTGCGCTTCGCCGTCGTTTTTATTGATGCGGGCGAAAGGATTTGTCAATACCACCAGACGGCGTTCAGCCAGGAAGGGAATGCTAGCTGTGGCGGTGCGTATGTCATCCAGAGTGGATTGGTGACCATCCAGCCGACTGAAGTTTAGATCGGCGGTGGCTGGGTCGCCCAGCTGCGCATATAGGAGGCCGATTCGTTCCTGCATAGCAAACGCATCGTCGCCATGCAAAATGAGAATATGGGGGAAATCAGTTGTCTGGGGCATCCGCTTCAGATGGTAGTGGTATTGAAAATGTTCCGTCTTTGTTTGGTTTTAATGCAACAACCTGTATCACTGCATCCAGATTGAGCGCGCCGTAGATGTGGGGGAAAAGCTCCTCACCACCGCTTGTGTTCTCATAGCGGATTTCAGCGCGCACTCGCTGCGGCTCAATACAGAGCATAAGCAGACCCTGCTGATTATAGTACAAAGTGTTCGCTGTTCTGGTGATTTGTTGTATGGTTGAGCAGTGGATGAAGCCCTCGGTCGAAAGGCTGTTTGGGTGGTAATCGCCATCCCGAAGGGCAATTTTCCATGCCGAGAGCGACGTGATGTGGTAAATCATATCAACCGCGCACAAAATGTGGCATTTCAGCAGGGATTTCAAGAGCCATCTCGACGAAACCGGCGTATTGCCCGTCTCGATACCATGGGGATTGGTAAATCAGTTTCTTGATACCATGCTTCTGGATGGTATATACATTGCGCTGTCCGCTTTCGAGCATACGCTTGAGTTTGGTGCGTGCTGCTTCAGGGTGACAGTCCAGTACATTGCTACCAATCAGCTTCCTGCCGCCGTCATCAGCGAACATCCTGGCAGCGTAATCGTTCATTTCCAGAATAATTCCCTGTGGGTCGCACACGGTAATACTTCCTGGGAATTCATCGATCCAGGCGTGTTTTTCCATAAATTGTCTCCTCTGGGTTCAATGTTTCTTTTTGTGAGCTTTCATCATGTTGTTAAATGCTTCAACCACATCCGGGTCAAACAGTTTGCCAGATTGCTCCTTAATGTAATTGAGCACCGTGTCGGTTGACCATCCATTCCGGTAGGGCTTATCAGCGCGCAGTGAGTCCCATACGTCAATCACCGAAAAGATGCGTGCTGCCAGGGGGATAACTTCTTCTTTCAAACCGCGCGGGTAGCCGCTTCCATCCCAGCGTTCGTGATGACAGTATGGGATATCCAGTGCTGGGCGCAGGAATTTGATTGGGTAAATCAGTTCATAAGCATACACCGGGTGCATTCGCATGACGTTCCATTCCTGGGGTGTCAGCTCGCCAGCTTTGAAAAGCACACGATCAGGTATGCCCATTTTGCCGATATCGTGCAACAGGGCGCCACGCCTGATATGCACCAGATTGTGATCGCTGATCTCCATCATTTTTGCCAGTTGGATAGACAATTCTGTCACCCGTCGCGTGTGCCCTTCAGCTTCGGAGATGCGCAAATCTAGCCCGCGCGACCAGCCCTCAATCGTCAAATCATAGGCGATACTGAGTTCCAGGTTGGTGCGTTGCAAATTCTCGAACAAGCGTGAGGTTTCAATTGCAGCAGCGGCTCGGCTGGCGAGGGTTTCTAGAAAAGCCTTCCATTCTGCATCGTGTGGGCGTGTTTCGCGCTCAAAGACTTCCAGGATACCAGCCACCTGTCCTTTTGTGATCAATGGCACACCGTAGTAGGCTACAAACTTGTCCTCAGACAGTAAAGCCGCGCGCGAGAATTCTTCCTGACTTGCCAGATTCGGCACAAAGATTGTGCGCCGTTCCATAATCGCCTGACTTGCCAGCCCATCACCCAATCTTAGCTTTGTTTCGGATATGTTGGCGCTGCGGAAGCCTTGCCCAGCGGCATACTCCAGCGACTGGGTGTGTGGGTTGATCAATAGCAAATCGGTAGCATCCGCATGGAGTTGCCTGGTAATCTGGTCTAGCAATACGTTGATCATCATCGAAAGATTAAGGTCGCTGGCGAAGGTTTTCTCGATTTCATACAGGGCAGCGACTCTCTCTAGTTGTTTTCTGGTAAGAGCAGAAGATGCTCTTTTTTCCTCTTCGGCTTTTTTACGGGCGCTGATATCTCGGGCGACACAGACAAAAATTTCCTCTCCCTCCATCTGAGACTTTGACAGACTGACTTCCACCGCAAGCTCGCTATGGTCTTTGCGGTAGTGTGTGGTTTCAAAGGTTATCCCGCCTGTATTGTGATGTGTCATCCTGCGTGTATGCGGCAGAAAACTTTCATCTGCTTCCAGGTCTTCCAGGCGCAGTTGTAACAGTTCTTCCATAGTGTAGCCATAATTGCTCAAGGTTGCCTGGTTTGCCCCAATGATTTGTCGATCTTTGCCGCGCGCAAAGTAGATCATCTCCAGTGTGTTCTGCGCCAGAAGCTGGTAGAGAGTTTCTTGGGTAGGGCTCATTCTGTGGGTGATTGTATCATGATGGTTGCAATCTATACAAATAACGCAAAGGCGACAGCCTTTGCGTTATTTGTATGGTTGTTGAGCGGGTGCTTTGTCTTTAGTCTGATGAAGGTGTTTCCGATTGGTGGGACACCGTGACAGTTCTCACTTCTAATGGCATAACAATCCAGAGAATGAGGTAGATCAACAGCCCATGCCCGCCAAATAGGAAGAGAAGCACGAAGATCAGCCGCACGATAGAAGAATCCAGATTGAGATATTTAGCCAGCCCGCCGCAAACACCGGCGATCATTTTGTCACTATCTGAACGGTATAGTTTTCGATTTTCCATGTTTTTCGCTCCTTCAAAATTTATACGCAGAAGAACGGCTAAAGTTGTATCAGGGTTGTGATATGATTATTAGAAAATTGCTGGAAGATTCTCTTTTGTTTTGGGGAGGAAGTTGAGTATGCCCGACCTGACTCGTCAAGATTTGATTAAGATACTGGCAATTACCAATCAAGCCAGATTATCTGGGGTTGATCTGGCAGGGCTTAATCTTTCAGGGCTGAATTTTATGGATGCCGACCTGACGCGCGCTGACCTGCGCCGCTGTAACCTGAAGAACGCCTATCTACGCCGCGCTCGCCTGGAGGAAGCCAACCTTGAGGGCGCTATTCTGGTTAGTGCCAATCTCAAGGAAGCCAACTTAAAGGGAGCCAACCTGCGTAGCGCTGATTTGAGCGGTGCAAACCTGACAGATGCAATTGTCTATAATACAGACCTGCAAGATGCCCGGATGGATAGAATCAGAGGGCTACAGTCTTAGTTTGGTTACTCGCGGATGGCTTTCAGACAGGCTTGCTGGGTGGCGGCGTTTTTGAACCGCAGCAGCAAAGTCTGAGGGTTGTTGTGCACGTCGCGGTAGCTTAGCCGCAGTGCGGGATAAGCGCGCCAGGCATAGATTACACCACGTTCTACATTGCTGATATTGCTGCTGTGAAGGATAACTGCCCAGTCTGTTTCCACGATTTTCATAGTAATGAAACCGAACAGTGAGCGGCGAGTGTAGTGGTGATGTTTGACAATAAACTTTTCTCCCAGCCGCTCAAAGATTGCGTCGGCATTTTCAAAAAACTTTTCCTTATCGCCCTCAAATTCGTAAGGCGGGGCAGCTTTGCTCAGCTTGCGCAGCCTCCCGGTGAGGCGCGTTTTGTTCTCTGCTACTCCTGCCATGTCTGCCTGCGGAGCAGCCAGCGGTTGGAAAATCATTGCAGGAAAGGACATCGCCACCGCACAGAGGAGAAACACAGCAGCCAGCGATAATGTTTTGACGATTTCGCTTTCCCTGTCCGGTGGCTTTTCGCCAGCGTTGAGATATATATCAGGGTTGATTTGCAGTCCTGTTTCCTGCGTTGCTGCGAGGCTGTCAGCGATTAGCTTCTTCTGGTCGGGCGTGCTCCGGTAAGTGATGCCGCTGATGGATAGCATCTCACCTTCGGCGGGTTTGCGTTCTGCCTGCCAGCGCACCAACGCCAGGTTGTTCTGTTCCCGCAGATAGAAGTAAGCGATAGGCGGTGCTTCCATCTGACCAATGGAGGCTTCATATTGCACGACGCCGCGCAGGCTGATGTAGTCATTGCTATCAACCTCCCGGTTAACTATCTGGGTGACCGAGATGGTAGCAGGTTCCGGTGGGTTTTGCAACGCAAGCACCACGTTTGCCGCGCTGGTGAGGGCGGATAATCCACTGACGACCGCCAGGAAGAGCCATAAAGGTTTTAGCCCGCCGATGCGGGTTTTCCAGAGGAGAGAGGAGCGTATCATGAGGTTGTCACCTGATACTTTCTTTTGTAAAGGGTTGGGTCAAACGGTGCGCGCCGACCAGGGCACACCGGACGCGGGCAGAGCTGGCAGCTTTCAAAACGCTCTTCGGTGGGAAAAAGAATTCCCGAGATGGACTTGATGGGCAGCATCAGCAAGCTCTCGGTTAGTGTAACCCCAATGTTGCGCTGTGTGTCGCCAAGCAAGCGAAACAGTGCCGTCTGCTGGCTGATGGGGAAATCTTCTATTGAACCCGGACTAATTTCTGACAGGTTGCCCGGTCTATGTTCTTTTTCCAGGTGGTCAAGAAGAAACTGATAGGCGCAATCCAGGGCTGCCTCTTTGATGGCATCTGCCCAGTACTGTTGTAACAGCTCGCGGTAAGTGTGAGACCATTCTTCCAACTCTGTTCCACAAGTGGCGGCAAAGACAAAGACCCGTTGCGCATTTTTGAGATTGACCCGCAGCACGCGGCTGGTAAAGGGTATTTTATCCAGAATAACAGTGTCGCTGTCTTTATGTTCGATGTATGCAATGCGGTAGCATGCTTTGGGGCGGGCAACGGATTGTGCCTCCAAAAGCATTTTCTCAAAATCACCGCTTTGCACTTTCTCAGGGCGCAGATGTACCCTGACTGCCAGCGATTGCAGGTCAACCGCAAACGGAATAGTGGCAAGGGTAACAGGTCTCATCAAATACTATTGTACCAGCAAGTTTTCTGCTGCGATTGGGTAGAAGTCCAGCCCGCTTGGCTGCTGGGGGGCACACAGACGGAGCGGGCGGCTGGGTGCAGGCAGCCAGCTGACCGGCAGCATAATGTGGAAAAGATGTTTGCTAGGCTGATCGAAAATGACGGTCAGGGCTACATTGCCGGGGTAGCTTTGAAGCATTTGAACCAGCTGTTCAAATTGTTGGGGAGCAGCGGGCATTCCCTGCCGCTCGAAATCTGCAAAGCAAATGGCAGGCAGCCTGCCGCAGTTGCTGTTATCGCGCACCAGCGTTACCGTAACACCGCGGGGAATGTACCCGCTGATGGCGGTCTGTCCATCAGGACAATCAAAGTTTGTCCTCTGGGGCGGAGACGTAAATATGCCGATTAACAGCGGTAGGACGACGGATAGGGCAATTACTACTCCCCCCACCGCCAGAGCAATTTTTTCGTTGGGATGGTCTTGATCCTCTTCCCATACGTCCTGCAGTTTGAGCGAAGTTAACGTCCATTTGACCCCGATGGCGGGCAGAGCCAGGATGAAAGGCATACTGGCAGCGTAAGCCCGCATTATGTCAGCGTCAATAGGTGGCACAAAGGGGATAGAAAGCCAGATGCCTGGCAGCCCCCAAAGCAAAAGCGCATTAACTGGATTGCGGCGTTGATGTATCAGGTGCATCAGGGCTGCCAGTGTAAGCCCCCAGAGCAGGACGCGAAAGCCATTGTTTACCAGGCTGTCGCTTACTCCGGCGATGAAGCCGAACAGATCGTTTTGCCCAACAGGCACGAAGAAATCGCGCCACGAGCGCAGAATTCCTATTAACAGGTTTTCCGGGTGGGAGAGGATCATCTGGTATGCAAGACGATATAACGTTTTGGGGTTGTTTGCTGCTTCGGGATGGTCTGTCATTACCTGTATCCATCCCTTGCCCCCAGATGCCAGCCCATAAAGTGTATGAGAGAAATTTGAAAAAGCTGGCTGGTCTGTATCGGTGAGCAGAGTAAAAAGCAGTGCATTGACCATGAATGCCGCAAGGATGACAGAAGCGATCAGCCCACTTGCCAACCAGGAGAAGCGCCGCCTGTTACCCAAATTCCATCCGCCCCACAGCACCAAACAGGGTAGAAAGAGGAATGCCCCGGCGCGTGCGTTGAGCGCCAGCGCTGCGAAGAACGACCCAGCCAATGCCAGATAGATTGATCTTTTATGGGCTGCTTGCAGCAGCAGTGCCAGGCTAAGACACCCCAATGTGATGCCGAGGTGTTCAGTGAGCGCTGCACCGCTGAAACGGCGGCAGTAGAAAAAAAGCAACAGGAGCAGCACAGTGGCGGCTGTCCCGCTGACGTGCTGCAACGCCCGGGCTGCCAGGTAACAACCCATTGCTGTAAGGGCGGTGAGAATCGCCAGGCTGACTTGCAGGTCTTGCCTGCTCAGCCATAGCAGGCTCGTCAGCATCGCGGGGAAGAGCGGACGGCGCGTGAAGAGAAAGTCGCCGCCATTCAGCAGGCGGAGCGCATCGCCATAGTAACCGCTGGCATCGGAGTAGGGTATCAGACCAGCGATGATGTTTTGCTCGTTTGCGCCACTACTCCACAGCCCTGCCAGCGGCAGGGCAAACAACACAAGGGTTGCACAGGGCGCCAGCATGGATTGCCATGTTCCCCGCGCTGCATAGGCGGCATACAGGACTATGGCGATGATGGGGATAATTAGCAGGCGGCTAAAGCGCGCTGCCTCTCCGATTGCCGCAGGGAGGGGCAGAACAAGAACAGCTGTGTACAGCAGCAGGGCGAGGATAATACCGATGAGCCGCTTCATGTTGCCTCAGGGGAGGATTTCGGCTCCGTCCCAGCCATAGACACGGTGAGCGGGGTGAGTGGATTTTTCGTCCTCTGCGGCATACTCTGCCAGAAGACGGGCGCTGGTTTCATCCTGGCAGCGCCGGGCGAGTTCGCCTTTTGTTGCCGCGGCATACACGGGGTTTCCCCCCTGTCTGACTTCAAAATGTCGGCTGGGGGGCTGGCTGGTGTTGTCGTAGCGCTCGATCATATACCATGCGTTTGTCTCCAGTAAGATGCTTTTGCCGTCTTTCTGGTTTGCTGTGGCAGTATCACAGGCGGTGATGAGCCGCTCATGGTTCAGGGCGCGCGTGTAAAGACGCACACTTTTGTTCAAATTAGGAATAAACTGTGCCAGCAGGATGGCGCCGATGAGGATGCCGATCAACAGCTTGCGGGGCGTCTTTCCGCTGGTGGTGGGGTTGTTTGCTGTCAGTGTTTCTGGTAGCGCTGTAACAGATGAGAACAGGGGAAGAATCACTGCCAGCCAGTAGTGATCTGGGCGGACGGCAATGAAGAAGAATAGATAGAAAGCATAGGGCAACGCCCAGCAAAGAATCAGAAGATTGAGCAGACGCTTTTTACCCCGCCAGGCTGCCAACGCCGTGGAGAGCAGGGCAAACAGCAGAAACCACTCGGCTGCGTACCATTTGGCGAGTACCGGCAACCATGAGAGTGGGCCTGTCTGGTAAACGGCGTCTGTTTCCCAGCCATGCCTGAACGAAAAGTTGTGAGAGGTATGGGTTTCGATGATCTTTTCCCGTGTCTGACTGAACAACAATAATGGATTGGAAAGAACGATGGCAGCAGCCATGACGCCTGCAAACGCCACTCCTGCTATGAGGGCTTTTTGCAGTGTTATCTTTCTCTGCAGAATGCCCAATAGAAGATAGACAGGGATTGCCAGAAAGAAGAAAACACCAATCAGCTTGACGCCGATTGCCAGCCCGCAGGTGATGGCTGCCAGGTAAAAGCTGCGCCCGTAACGCAACGCATCGCGATCTAGAAAATAAAATGTCAGTATGACCATCAACACTGCCAGGGCGTCGGGATGCCACCAGAAGATGTTTTGTCGTACAATGCCGGGCAGAATAGCCAGGAAGATGAACAGGGAAAGCGTTGGCAGTGTAGACCGTAAGCCGGTTTGTAAATACACCAGCAGAACAATCGCTAACAGCATAGGCAGCACACTGACCCCCTGCCGCAGGAAGAGGAGCAGTATCTGGGTATGCTGACTGAAGGCGCTCCCGTAAATCAACCGTATGGGCAGCACGGTGATTGCCGACCAGACATAAAACGGATAACCATATATGTAATGCTGGTATGAAATAAAGTTTTTGAGCGTGGTAAAGATGGTATCGCCGGGCGTGAGCATGTGAATCAGGAAAGGATACTGGAATGCCTCATCCTGGGTTGTCAGTGCCAGCATGTGCGCATCCCGCGCCCCCCTGGCATTGGGGATGGCAAAGGCGACAAAATAGATCACTGCCAAGGCGAGAATTAGCCACAATCGGTTTTTTGGCGTCATGGGTTACTGCGACTTAAGAATACTCCAGTTCTCTGTAGCGTCCAATGTAGGTTGGTCGCCATCCCACCAGTAGCGGTATGCCCAGTAATGATAGCCGTTAAGCGTATCCAGATTACGTCCCTGGGTGACAATGATGTGGTCTGCACTCATCGCGCCAAAGTAGTGTTCTGCCTTGCCGGGGTTGCGCCCCCAAGTGGGGTCCATGGGAACCCATCCCGCATTGGGTAGGTAGATCTCCACCCAGTTGTGCTTGTTCTGCCCTTCGTTGTAGCCGTTTTCGGTGCAGCAGGTTAGCCCGTCAATCATGCGCGCCGGGATTCCGCCAGCGCGGCTAAGGGCAATCAGCAGGTCTGAGAATTCGGTGCAGTCGCCGCGCAAGCTGCGCAGCGCCGCCAGGGCGCCCGTGTCCTTGGGGTTGTACTGAGTATAGCGCATGTTGCGGATGACGTAGTTGTAATAATCACGTGCCTGTGCACAACGGTCTGTCTGCTGTTGAGTGATGCTCGATGCGGTCTGGCGGATTTCTGCCGTATCAGACTCGATGTAGGTTTCGGCATAAGTATATTCAGAAGGCAGCACTCCCTGACAGCTGTTTATTTCATAAGAGACTTCGTTCACCTTGATCTGATAGCTTATTTTGATCTCTACTGAATCACCTGAGTTGAGATTGGTGAGAATGAAACTGGCATACACGTTGCCATGCTCATCGCTGATGGTTTGGTAGTCGAAAGGCTCTACCTGGGTGCGCAGCACTTCCTGGTAGGGCAGTATGGTGCGCAGCATGGCGACCTTGAGATCAATTTGGGTGACTTTTCCGGGCCCATTGTTCTGAATGGTGACTGTCTCTACGGCGTCGTACACAGTCGTTGATTGGGACGCCGCAGAGGGCGTTTGCACGGGCAAGATACCGGGCAGTAGTTTGCCCGTCCAACAGCAGAAGGATAGAATTACCAGAGCGGCGACTAGAAAAAAGTGGGTAAATGAGCGGGTCATGCAGGGTCTCTATATTATCCTGTCGTCAGGCGGATGTTCACTATGCCGATTGTGATGCAGAGGAGGGTCTCCCTGATTGATTATATCATTGTGCCTTTGCGGGTGCTGTGTGTTATTTTTCGTATGCTGTTTTGTTGGGTTGTCTTCGCCGCGCTTGTCTGGTTCAGGTTGTGGTAGAATGAAGGCGTTGAATATCTGCATCTTTCTGGGAGGTTGACATGAGTTTGAAGGTAACCTGGTTTGGGCATGCCGCTCTTGGCTTGGAAGTGGGGTATTTCCATGTGCTGGTTGATCCGTTTTTCACTGGCAGTCCTGTTTCCAATGTCAATGTGGATACCATTCCCGCTGATTTTATTTTGGTAACACACGGACATGGTGATCATGTGGGCGATACGGTGGCGATTGCGCGGCGGACGGGGGCGACAGTGATTGCAGTCTATGAGGTTGCCAACTGGCTTGCTGCTCGCGGGGTGCAGACCCATGCGCAGCATCTGGGAGGCGGTTATCGTCATCCCTTTGGGCATCTTAAACTGACTATGGCACTGCATGGCTCTTCGCTTCCGGATGGTTCGTACGGCGGTAACCCGGCAGGTTTTCTGCTTACAACAGAGGAGGACAAAAAGGTATATATTGCTGGTGATACCGGGCTGTTTGGCGATATGCGCCTGATTGGCGAGGAGGGCATTGATCTGGCAGTTCTGCCGATTGGAGACAACTTCACCATGGGACCTGAAGACGCGTTGCGTGCCGTCCGACTGATCCAGCCGCGGCATGTTATTCCTATCCATTACGGCACGTGGGATGTGATTGAACAGGATGCCCGCAGGTGGGTGGAACGTGTGAAAAGCGAATGTGGTGATACAAAGGCGCATCTGCTCAAACCCGGCGAGAGCCTGACACTGTGATCCACAAACTGTCTCTTATATTCCACTGTTTGACCCTGATATTTTTTAGAGGAGAATGAATGCCAGAGTTTATATACCCGTTTGTTTTTCCAGAGGATGACAGGTTACAGATACGAGGAAGCCTTGAACTCGAAAAACCGCTTCCCTATTCCCAAAAAAACGGAGGAAGCGGTTTTTATCGCCCAGCGCGCATTGTGCTGGACAATGGGATTGACCTTGAGCTGGTTTTGTATCACAATGATGCAACTGCGGAATTTATTTATCTGCGCACCTGTAAGAAAGATGCCAACCTGCTGGAAATCATCGGTCTCTCCAGGGAGGAAATTCAGGCAATACATACCCTTACCTTGCCGGGGCAGCTATATATGGGATCGGCGCGTTCCAGACTGATTGCTCAGGCAATTGATGAGGTGTTCTATGCTCCGCCCCTGTCGCAGTCTATTGCTGCTTACAGACAGCATCATTTGGCTGTTTTTCCCATTGCCCGCGAAGGATTGAAGTATCAGGTAGCCGAGGCGCTTTTTGAAAACTATGGGTATTATTGCGATGAGGTGGTCCTGGATGCCCATCATGTGTTTGATAGTTCGGTGCCTCTCTATAACCGTAAGGTAGAGTTTACAATTTTCAAAGATAAAGACCTTGACGATCATCAACGCGAAAATATTGCTGTGGCATTTATTGCCGACAGCATTGCCAGCGGGATTGTCATGCGCGAGGTGATTGCCAAAGTTAAAGAGCGTTTCGATCATATCCAGCGGGTTGAGGTGATTGCCCCCTTTGCTACTCTACGCGGGCTTTCCAGAATCGCACGTCTGGAGCGGGGACGGCATGTTGCTACACGGGTGCATGTCTTTGAGACCTTGCTTAATGCCCTTCCGCCCGATTTTTATTATTCTGCCCATTTTGATATTCCTGAGTTTCATATCTGCCCCGAACTGGAAGCCGACTACCGCCGCTGGTGGGGTGAGGATGGCAACGGCAATGCCATTGCTGACACCGCCTGTGCTGGTTATGGCTGGAGTGAAGTTTTCTTTTCCCCGCGGCGGCAAATTGGTATGATCAACAGTGAACTGGGCGCCAGACACCAGATGAGCATTTTGGATATTATTCGGCGCAATATTTGAAGCGCTTTTTATCGTATGAATAGACCGGTTGAAACACGCATTGCAGTGGTCTCGGATCAGGCAATCTTCCTGCGCGGTCTAACGGCGCTGGCAATGTCTATCCCACAGGTCAGGCTGGTGGGCGAGGGCAGAAATGAGACAGATGCGGTGCAGCTTTGCCAGATGACCAAACCAGATATGATTCTGGTGGATTTGAGAAATATCCTTGATCTGGCAGGTGGGATCATGCGCGCCATTAGCGATGCATGCCCGTTGGTCAAGGTTATCCTGTTTCTCTCGCTGGAAGAACAAGCCCAGGCACAGGACGTTCTGGATGAGCTATCGGTGTACTGGTTTTCACGTGAGATGTCCGAAGAGGAGTTCAAAGCCGCGCTGTTTCAGGTGCATCAGGACTGTACCCGTGAACAGACCGGCTTCAGTCATCGCCGGGAGGATACTGAGACAGAAGAATATGTTTTTGCCCGTCCGCAACGCAAAACGTTATTCTCGGCTGAGGAGGAGCAAATTAGCCATGAATTGATGATGGCGGGTAAGATACAGGCGGATATTTTGCCGGAGCAGGTGCCGCTGATTGATGGGTGGGATGTTGCTGCCAGGTTATTGCCGGCGCGTGAAACATCCGGCGACTTTTATGACTTTATTCAGCTAACCGACCGTAAGTGGGGAATTGTGATGGCAGATGTAACCGATAAAGGCATGGGAGCGGCGATTTTTATGGCGCTTTCCAGCACACTGCTGCGCACCTATGCCTCGCGCTTTCCCACACTGCCAGCATTTACGTTGAACACCGTCAGTGAACGTATTCTTTCGGACACCCGCGGCGGGATGTTTGTGACCATGTTTTTCGGCGTTCTAGAGCCGCATACCGGACGGCTGGTTTATGCCAATGCGGGGCATCCGCCAGCCTATCTAGTAAGCGGTCGCCCTGGCAAGGAATCGTATGAGCGTCTGCGCCCTACCGGGATGGCATTGGGTGTCTCTGAAACTGCCCAGTGGAAACAAAAGGTGATTCGTCTGAACCTTGGGGATTATCTGATTCTGTACACGGATGGAATCACCGAAACCCAGAACGCGCGCGGCGATTTCTTTGGCGAGGAGCGTCTGGTGGATTCAGCGTTTACCCATATCGGTTGTAGCGCGGCAGAGATGTTAGATATCCTGCTTGCTGAAGCGCAGCGTTTTTCATCCGGCTCGCACCGTCAGGATGATATTGCTCTGATTGTCATTCGGCGGGAGCAATGAGATTTTTTATCTGGTCTATACATGCCTGGTGAAGCGGGTGGGCTGATAGCTCGTCTGGGGGAAGAACTGGCTGTTAATCAAGCAGCTGTATCTTGTTGATCTGATAATATTGCTCAAAACATGGTGGATTGAAGTCGCTGATCGTTTCAATGCGGTCGATGCCGCGCGCTGATACGGTAGTCTGCCCAGCGTTGATCTGATTTCGGATTTGTGCATCGCGTTCCATCCATATTTGTTGTCTTTGCTGCAATTCGTAGCGGTAGGGCAGTTCGAGGATGCCGCCGCGCAGTGCGTAAACGCCTGAAATGAGAACCAGCAACAGGGCAACAGGCTGTATCCTGCGGGTATGATTTGTCAGGTATGTGCCGCACAGGTTCATCAGCACGGCTATGCCTGCCAGCAGAAAGAACAGGCAGATCAGCTGCGAGCGGGGATTGGGATATGCGCTGAAGGCATATATTGTGGGCGCCATGCTGGCGGCAATTATGATAAAGGTGGAGAAGATGGTGGAAAGCCCCCAAAAGATCAATTTGCTGGTAGAAAGAGGCTGAGTTTGTCCTTGCGACTGGACGTATCCCAGCGCAGCGGAGGTCAGGGTGAATATGCTAAGCGGCAGGATGTATCCGCTGATTGTGTAATAGATAAAGTCGAACGAGAAGATTAATGAGCGGGTGATCAGCTTGAGCGGCTGGGTTGTCTGCTCAATGCCTGTAGGTTGGAGATTATCTACACGGATGTACGCCGAGGGACTCAAAATCATCAGCGCGGTGCCGATGATCATACCGACGTAGGCAAGAAGCAGGTCGAGGCTGATTTGCTTTCGGCAACGGATCAGCATATAGAGCAATATCAGCGAAAGACAAGCTAGGAATGCGGCGGCGGAGGTTTCTGAAAAGCCAGCAGACAGCAGGGATAGAGTGAAAATCCCTGCAGAGCGTGCAATGCTTCTCCGGTGTTTTTGGGCAGGGGCAAGCAACAGAGCCAGCAGCGTGCAGAAGACAGCCAGCGGCAGGGTATAGGCAATAATGCCAGAAAACCAGTAACGGTTTTGGAAATGGGCAGGTGAGAGATAAAGGAGAAAGAAAAAGAAAACAGCCGACGACAGGGCGCTGTGCGTTGCATTTGGGTTTTGCCCGCGAGACCTGCTCCACTGGTTGAAGAGGAAAAAGAAGGATGTCAATAGACACAGATATGTGAAAATTGGGAAGAGAGGAATAACTGGATTGCCAATCTTGCCTGCCAGCCCGCTGACAAGCGAGGCGGCAAAACGGTTACCCGCATAGATGGTGGCTGAGGTGTAGGATTGCAGCTGCGCAGCAAAAAAGTTCTGGCGGCTCAAGAAGCCGAAATAGCAGTAGTCGTCTGCCATCATCAGGGTATGGAGGCTGACAAAGCCAAAGCAAACCAATGACAGCGTAAAAAGCAGCAGGGTAAAGGCAAAAACGATCTTTTTATGGTCGCGCATCTTGCTGCTGGCTAAGGCTTAATGTTTTCCAGGTTTCATCATCTACCAGTGTAACCACGCGGAAGGATTCGGCGTATTCCATCTCTTTGCCTTTTGCTGCCGTAGCTGCCCAGTCGCGGATCATGTCAGCGGGATCCCAGTCTTTCATCTGGCTTCTGTGTGCCCGCAAGGCAGTGATTTTGGCTTCAATGGTTTCTTCAATGTTGACAAACAGGTCGGTGTAATCCCATCCGGTAACAAACACCTTGCGCGGTTTGTGCGCTTTCAGCCCCTCCTTTTCCAGCTCCTCAAACAGGTTTGGCTGCCCAGCAGCGGGGAAGGTGGCGTCCAGAGCGGCGGCTGCGGCGGCACGATGATCGGGGTGATTGATATAATCAGCTCCTGCCCAGACGATGGTTGGGTCGCCGGTAACGACAACTTCTGGGCGAAAACGACGAATTTCACGTACTAGCTTTTTACGTAGTTCGAGTGTGGCAACCAGCATTCCGTCCGGCTCACGCAGAAAAACCACGTCATGCACCCCGATGATATGTGCCGCTTGCAGTGCTTCGGCCTCGCGGATTTCAGCCGCGCGCGCTTTTGTCATTCCCGGCTCAGCAATGCCAACTTCGCCGCTGGTGCAGAGAACATACCCGACGCGTGTTCCGCATTTTACCCAGCGGGCAACCGTCCCTGCGCATGTGAACTCAATGTCATCAGGATGTGCAGCAATGACCAGTGCACTCTCTGGAACATAAAACGGACTCATTCCTGCTCTCCGATTGGGCTTTTGATTGGTGCAGACTGGTTCTCTGCGGTGCGGTAACCCAGCGCTGCCAAGTGGGCGCGCTCTTTCTCTTCATGGATGCGGGCAAGCTCTTTTTTGGTTCGCTCCCAGCTTGTCCCTGCCAGAGGATACCAAAAAGTAACAATACAGGAGATCAGGAGGAGAATGGCGGGTATCAACATCCAGGCGATGAGGATACCTGTTTCGGCGCTGGCAGGCTGTAATCCTTTTGGCAGCCCTTGTTGGTAACCAAAACGGGTAAGAATGCTCAGAAATGCTGCCTGCGCCAGACTAATAGCGGGTTTGGTAACCAGGCTGTTGATGCCCGCATACATGCCTTCGCGCCGCAGCCCAGTGCGTTTTTCGTCGTAGTCAATCACATCTCCGTTCATAATAGGAATCAGATACATTCCTCCGGCAAACCCCAGCCCAATGAGGAAGAAACTGACCGTTGCTGCAGTAACAATGCGCCCCAGCGCCAGCATCACAAAGCACCCTGCCGAAAAGATAGCCAGCCATACCAGAAGGCATTTTTTGACTCCCCAGCGGTCGCGCTGCTGCACCCAGAAAAATACGCCAATAACGATACCAGCCGCCAGGCTGATATAGAGAGACATGGCGGGCACATCAATTTCGTCGAAGTAGTACAGGACACCCTGCATCAGCCCAGTTTGTACATAAATGACGGTGAAGCTAGTTACCAGGAAGATAATAAAAGAAAAGTTCGAAAAACTCTCTGTGATGGATTTTAGAAAGGGATATTGCTTTTCTGCCTGCTGAAAGTTCTTTTCACGGTAGAAAAAGGTGCTGAAGAAGATGATGGCAGCCATTATCAATGCTAGCAAATACATAATGAAGCGAAACGGCGCGGCGTCCTCTCCTGGCCCAGGCTGGATGATAGGAAGGACTACCAGCGGTAGCCCGGTAGAAAAAGCCATGAAGATGATTTTCCAGATAAAAACGCCACTGCGGGCGCGATTTGAGACTGCCATTTCGTATGGCATCACATAGATGGCGCTGGCGATGGCTGTATATAGGGTATCATAAAGAAACAGCCCCAGCGTGAGCTGGATGAAGAGAGGCGTTTGAGGATTTTCCCCCGCTGGGATGGGCAGGAATAGAAGAATGAAAGAAAGGGCAATCAGCGGCGCTCCATAGCGGATATAGGGGATGCGCCGCCCAAGCTTGCTTTTTGTGCGGTCGCTGACGTATCCATATAGCGGGTCGTTGATTGCGTTCCAGATGCCAAAGATGATCCATGAGATGCTTGCCAATTCGGGGCTTAGCCCCATGACGCGCGTGTAATAATAGGTAAGTGCCCCGCCGCCGATCACATTTTGGAGAATGGCGACCGATGCGTCTGCTGCCGAAACCCAGATGCGGCTTTTTAGAGGAATGTACTCTTCTGTTATGACGGTTGTCTGGCTCATGTTGCTTCCTTTCGAGCTTTTATTATACCCTTTGTGTGTCAAAAACTTTGTTTGTCGTTTTTGGTGTGGCGCAATAAGGTTGTCTTGTTTGCTTCTGTATATTAGAATGTAGGAAGAATAAAAAAGGAGAAAGATATGGGAAGGACATGTATTCTTGTGCTGTTGCTGGCTGCGCCGCTGTTGACACAGTGTGCTCCCCCTCCTGTCGAAACCCAACAGGCGGCGGATGCGGCTATTGCCAATCCGGCATCGGTTTATTGTCAGGAGAAGGGCGGGCGGGTTGACATCCGCGAGACTGCTGAAGGGCAGGTAGGGTATTGCGTTTTTGCGGATGGCTCCGAGTGTGAGGAGTGGGCATATTTTCGCGGGGAGTGCCAGCCTGGTGCGGCTGTGCCGACAGTGATGGTCGCAGGATATGTGCCGCTTGACCGGGAAGTCTGTCAGGCGCTTTCACTGAAGCTGGCAGAGAAATTGGGCGTGCCGACAACAGTGGCTGAGGCGCCGTTTGTGGATTATGTTACCCAAAAAGCGGGTCAAGGCTGCCAGATATCGGCGAGTGGGGGCGGCGATGTCCTTGGTCAATTGCCATTTGTCCATCAGAGTGTTCGTGAGGTGCTGGGTTCTGAAGGCTGGGAGGAAGATATACAATATGCGGCAGATGGCGTGACCGGCACGGCAAGCGGATTTCGAAAAGGGGAGAGCCTGTGTCTGGTCAATGTTTCCTGGCAATTTGTGAAAGGCACGGAATGTGGCGATCAAGCGAGCACGCCGTGCGAAATCAGCCCTGACCAGCAGAAAATAACAGTTGTGGTGGATTGTGCGACAACACCCTGACAAGGAGATGGATTTGGGGTATGAAAAGCTATCGTAAAGAGTTGTGGTTCAATGTTCCGGCGCGGCGTGCGTTTGTCAATATCACACCGCAGGTGGAGGAGTGTCTGCGTGAGAGCGGCATCCAGGAAGGGCTGGCGCTGATCAATGCGATGAATATCACCGCTTCGGTATTTATCAACGACGACGAGTCGGGTTTGCACAAGGATTATGATGACTGGTTAGAACAGCTTGCACCGCATGAACCGGTCAGCCGTTATCGCCATAATCTGACCGGGGAAGATAATGCCGATGCTCATCTCAAGCGTCAGATTATGGGGCGCGAGGTGGTTGTGGCGGTAACGGGAGGGCGTCTGGATTTTGGTACTTGGGAACAGATCTTTTATGGTGAGTTTGACGGCCGCCGCCGTAAACATGTGCTGGTAAAGATTATCGGCGAGTGAAACGAGGGCTAGGTCTCTCTTTGGTAGATTCTGTATCTTCTCAGCGGCTTGGCGCCCAGTTTTAAGATAGCATTGTTCATTGGCGCGTTGTCTTCCAGTACGTAGTTGATTTCCATACGCAGATTTTTGCTGTAACAGGATTCGTACAGAGCGCGGTACAGCAGGCTATCGATAGCTTTGCCGTGGTACTCTGGTATTACTCCCAGCGCGAACATGCGGTATTGTGTCAGGCGCGGTAGTCCCCAAAACAGCCGTAGCCAGCCAAAAGGCAGCAGCCTGCCGTTCATCTTTTTCAGCAAAACGTTGACATCTGGCAGGGCAATGGCAAAACCAATGGGTTTTCCCTGAGTGTCTTCTGCAAACACGACTGCCTGGGGGTGTACCACTGGCTTCAGGTCATGCGCCATCGCTTTTACCTCTTCCTCAGTGACGGGCGAGTATCCCCAGTTGTGGATCAGACTCAAATTAGAGAGGGCGTTGATAATTTCTACCTCTTCCTGAAAGCGTTTCATGTTGAGTGTTCGTGCGCGTATCCCATAGCGCGCTGCCACTTTATCGGTCATGGTCAGGATGCGTTCTGGTATCTGATACCCTTGGCGGGCGTCAATGCAATATACCAGAAGGTCTTTGACCTTCTTCAGCCCAAATGCGGTAAATTGCTCGTTGTAGTAAGGCGGGTTGTAGGGAGCCATAATCACCGGTGGCGGCTCAAATCCTTCGATGACTGCGCCCCATTCCTGCGAGACAAAACTCCAGGGTCCGCGCATGGCTTTCATCCCGCGCTCGCGCAGCCAGCGGCGTGCCGTTTCCAGCAATATCTGTGAGGCGGCCGGCTCTAATGGGCACTCGTAATACCCAAATAATCCGATTGGTTCCCCCCAGGCTTTGACCGCAAGCGTATCAATGAATGCTGCCACTCTTCCTATCACCTTTTCGCCGTTTTTGAGCAGAAATAGCGCATATTCGCAGTGCTGCAGAAAGGGGTTGCACAGCGGGTCAAACTGCCCTCGTAACTCACTTCGCAGTGGAGGTACCCAAATCGTGTCGTTCCGGTAAAATTGATAGGGAAATTCGATAAACTGACGCAAATCGGCTGCGGTTTCAACGGCACAGATATTCATGAGATATAGTGCTCTCTTTCTCGATAGTTGGGGTTATTGTTAATAGTACAATAGCATGTCCTGGAAAGCAAATTCGATATGAGCCTTTGATTTGCGTGATGTAAGAAGAAGGAGGCAAGCAGTGAAACAGACAAGCCTGACAAAAAAGATTCCCGGCGGCAAGTTGTTGCGTGTGGATATAGGATACAGCGATAGGGTAGAGCAGGTCAAAATCACGGGCGATTTTTTTCTTCATCCCGAGGATGTGCTCTCTGCACTTGAGGATACCATTCGAGGCACGCTGTTGCCCATTGATAGTGATGGGCTGGCTTTGCAACTGGAAGCGGTGCTGTGCTCGCAACACGCAGAAATAATTGGTTTTTCCCCCGCCGATCTTGCGGAGATGATTGTAGAGGCAGTACAATGAATTTTCGACTTATTCCTTTTCGGTATCACAATGCTTACATGAATATGGCGCTGGATGAATCCATTCTGGAAGGTATTCGGGATGGCATCTCACCCCCTACCATTCGCTTCTATGGGTGGGAACCTTCAGCGGTTTCGATTGGGTACTTTCAGGGGATCGAGTACGAGGTGCGCCTGGAGGCGTGCCGTGCTGCAGGTGTGGATGTGGTGCGTCGTATTACTGGCGGCGGAGCGGTGTATCATGACCGCGATGGCGAACTGACCTATTCCATTCTTGCGCCACAGGAGATTTTTCCGCTGGAATCAGAAGCCTGTTTCCGCTTTATTTGCGCAGATATTCTTGCCGCGTTGGAGATGCTTGGTATCTCTGCCAGTTTTCAACCGATCAACGACATTCTTGTGGACGGCAAGAAAATCTCCGGCAACGCGCAAACCCGGCGCTATGACGTTCTGCTGCAGCACGGTACATTGTTGTATCGTGTGGATGTAGAGAAGATGTTCACTCTGCTCAATGTGAGCGAGGAGAAAATATCTGACAAGCTGATCCGCAGTGTCAAAAAGCGCGTTACCAGTGTCACCGACATTGCGCCTATCCCATTTGAGCGCGTGGTTGCGGCTTTTGAGACGGCTTTTAGCCGCAACCGGACGGTGGAACGCGGGGATTATACCGCCGCCGAGCTTGAGCGTGCCCGTGTGCTGGCTGAACAAAAGTATCGTTCCCGTGAGTGGAACTATCTGCGTTGATTGGTTTGTATAAGGAGTACATGGTTTTATGGAAATCTGTTCTGGATTAACTGCTGAGACGAATCTCGTTGTGCAGGAAAGTGATACTGCCCGTTCGTCAGGCGATGAAACGCTCCCGCCTGTCCTTAGCACGCCGCGCATGGTTGCGCTTATGGAGAGCACGGCGCACAAGGCTATTTTGCCCTTTTTAGCAGAGGGGCAAAGCAGTGTAGGGACGGTTGTCAATGTACGTCATTTAGCTGCCACGCCAGTCGGGATGGCTGTGCGTGTGCGTGCCGAATTGCTCTCCGTAGAGGGGCGGCGGCTTAAGTATCGTGTGGAAGCCTGGGATGCCATCGAGAAAATTGGCGAGGGTGAGCACGAGCGGTTTATCATTGATACACAGAAATTTATCCAGCGGTTGGAGACAAAGACGGGCAGCCGCGCTTAAGCAAGCAGAGTTCGCCATGGACTGCCAGTAAAGCCAAATGCGTTGCTCTGTGTTTATAAGCTGGTGGCGCGGAGGGGAAAACCGCGCCACCAGCTTATGATTGGGTTATGATTATAGGTTCTCGCTCTGTGTTTAAACAGCCTAAAAGTTTAGGACTTTTTCTTGTGTTGCGGGCAGCACACCATCAATCCATACTCCACCGAATCTGCCAGCGCTCTCCAACTGGCTTCGATGATGTTGGCGCTGGCGCCCACAGTGCTCCAGGTTTGATTGCCGTTTTTGGTGTCGATCAACACCCGGGTAACTGCGCTGGTGCCGTTTTTCCCATCCAGGATGCGCACTTTGTAGTCGGATAGGTGAAAACTGGAAATGGACGGGTAGTGTGTTACCAACGCTTTGCGCAGGGCTGTGTCCAGAGCATTCACCGGGCCATTACCTTCAGCAGCGGTGTGCATTACTTCGCCATTCACGCGCACTTTGACAGTTGCTTCGGCAAAGATGCCGCGTCCCTTGCGATGCTCCACCAGCGCCGAGAAGTCAATCAGCTCAAAGGGCGGCACATAACCTTTTTCCAGCCGCTTGAGGATCATCACCACAGAGGCTTCGGCAGCATCGAACGAGAAGCCCTGAGCCTCAAGCTCTTTAATCTCGCTTAACACCTTGCTGACGTCTACATGTTCCTCGATCTTGAGCCCATATTCTTCTGCTTTGCTAAGCAGATTGCCGCGCCCGGAAAGCTCGGAGATGACCACTTGCATACTGTTTCCTACCAGCTCGGGTTCGACATGCTGATAGGAACGCGGGTTGCGGCGCATGGCAGCAACATGAATGCCGCCCTTATGCGCAAATGCTGCCCGCCCAACATAGGGCAGATTTTCATCCATGGATAGGTTGGCGACCTCGGCTACATAGTGTGCTATCTCAAACAATTTGACCAGGTTTCCCTCTGGCAGGGCGCGCAAGCCAAGCTTGAGTTCCAGGTTGGGGATCACTGAACAAAGGTTGGCATTTCCGCAGCGCTCGCCGTATCCGTTGATGGTGCCCTGTACCTGGACAACACCTTCCCTGACCGCAGTAACCGAGTTTGCTGTGGCGCATTCGCTGTCGTTGTGGGCATGAATGCCCAGTGGCGTATCTATCTCTCTGCGTACTGCCTGGATGATTTCAGCAATCTGCCAGGGCAGCGACCCGCCGTTGGTATCGCATAATACCAGTGTTTCGGCACCGCCGCGTGCTGCCGCTTTGAGCGTTTCTAGGGCGTAGGCGGGGTCTTCTCGATAGCCATCAAAGAAATGCTCGGCGTCATAAATCACTTGCTGACCTTTGGAGCGCAGATAGGCGGTGCTTTCTTCGATGATGCGCAGATTGTTTTCCAATGTTGTGCGCAGCACGTCCTGAACATGCAGAACAGATGATTTGCCGACCAGGGCACAATGACTTGTTCCGGCTTCCACCAGAGCGCGGATATTGTCATCTTCAGCGGGCGTTTTGTTTGCCGCGCAGGTGGCGCCAAATGCCACAATGCGGGCGTTCTGCCATTTCATGTTTGCTGCCCGCTGAAAAAACTCGGCGTCTTTTGGGTTTGAACCAGGCCAGCCGCCTTCGATGAACGCAACGCCTAACTCGTCCAATCGGCGGGCAATGTTCAGTTTGTCGCTGAGTGAGAGCGAAATATCCTTGCGCTGTGACCCATCCCGTAAAGTTGTGTCGTAAACCTGTACCATAAGAGCCTCCTGATATTGTATGAGAACAAATAGATAGAAAGATAAAAAAACCGCCCGACTGTCCGGGCGGTTTTGGGTGGATTTGGTTTGGGGATTACAGGGGTTGCCTTCGTTGGATTAACCTGCTTTCTCCATGCGCCCGGGCAGGGGATGGCTCTCAATAATAATGATGCCAAAAATGATGCTCTGGGGGTTGGAGAGAGTAGCAGACATAGCAAGTTTCATGTTAGATAATTCGCATCATTTTACCCAAAATGGCAGATTTGTCAATGGTTTTAGATTGAAATTCAGACATGAGTTGGGACAGATGGCTGAACAATGGTAGTGAAAGCAGACAAAGCGTCAGTGATGATCAAGCGCCACTCCTTGAGAGGCAGCGACCATTTCTGGCACAACAAGACAAATAA
>JABLWW010000011.1 GCA_013178295.1 Anaerolineae bacterium
CCAGGTAATATTCCTGCCACAATGCCATGATCAAGAAAATCATTTGTGATCCGACGTATGGCAGCCAGCGCAGGTAATATACCGGTAAGCGAACTACCCGGCTTGGCTCAATTAGGTAATTCCGGATGGAGCTGTAATGGATATCCAACTCAATGGGATTGTCCTGAGAATCTTCCAGGTCTGGATCAACTTCCTGAGTGAGATCATCCCCATCATCAATTTCCTGGTCACAAACAACGAAACGAACCTTAACTTCTCTGTTCATCACCCCCATTAGGAATCGCTGCAGGGTGGTCGTTAATCGGTTTTCTAACCACTCACGGCCATATGAATTCATGCAGCCGATCACAAATGTGTCATCTGAAAAATCCACCAAATGGGTTGGCTTCACCCAGGTACTAAAAGCCGCCCGGGACATATCCATTTCGAGGTTAGCAATGGCCGCTTGCCAGGCTTTCTGCGGTGAAAATTCAACGACTGCATTCATAAAAGAAATCCCTATTGATAAAAAATCAATCTCGAATAAAGCGAAATAAAGGCACATTTACAGCCTTTGTTGGAAGAACGGTAGTTATCCCATTCCTTCCGGAAAAGTCCCCTTTACGGGCTTCCTGTGGTTTCAACGTCAGCAACTCCGTCTGCGTCAACGTCTGCGGCATGTCAGCAGCACGTCTGCGGCACGTCAGCATGGACGCAGACGTGATTCTTGGAGTGAAAATGAAATAGTTGATTTTCCAGGAAAGGTTAGAGACCATTAGCATCACTCCAGAAATAAAGTCTTCCCTTTTGTCTTAGGTGACGGTTGCAGGATTAAGCTTCCATTGTGAAAAGCCTGTGAACCTTCTATAACGAAGAAATAGACAACTTCTCCGACCGGTAAAGTATGCTCCCGCGCAATCGACCGAACTTCTTCCTTTAATGAAGCTGGAATTCGGAATGTCGCTCTTACTTCCCATTGGGGGATGGCTTCTTGGTCTTTCCCGATTTTTTTCTTTTTGGTTCCACCAGCTTTCTTTTCTGGAACTGGGAATGCATCAGCCAGCCATTTATGGTTTCCCGGTTTTTGAGCAGGAAAGATGGTGCTTCCTTTATTGCCCTCAGAGTACAAGGTCATTCTCTGCGCCTTGGGGTACGCTAAAAGTTTGATCTCTCCATTGCGGTAAAGTCTTGCGCCATATTCCAGAAACGCCCTAACGACTTCATCTCTAGGAACCAAAAGAGACTGAGCATCTTTGATAATCAAATCCACAACATGCTGAGGTATTCCCCGGTACGTTACAGTTTCAAGCCGATGAACTTGTTCCCACTTACGGGATCTTTTCTTCCTGAGATCTGCCGTGGGAATTAAATCCAAGGGCTGTTGTTGGACCATCTTGGATCCTTGCTTTTGATCCTCCTCAACCTTGGTTATTGAATTAGGGTCACGTAAACCTGTAAATGCGTCTCGCCTTGCCATCGTGCCCTCTAATATTTCAATACGAGAGTTGCCAAAGCTTTATATTCCTCGGCAGCCCGCGTTTCTGGCGCATACTCAAAAATGGTCTTTGCCTCAGACCAACATTCACGCAAGACAGTCGCCCGATGAATGGGATATAGCACCTTGTCGCTGAATGTTGCCTGCAGATCCTGAAGTGAGTCGCGTGACTCGTTGGTACCATCAAAAAAGGTAGGTAATATCCCCAGCAATCCCCCTTGCCAACTCTTTTTGTCCCTCAAGGTCTGGATAGTTGTGACTGTCTTCGCTAAAGAATCTAATGATGCGAATTCAGTTGCCGTAGGAACAATCACCAGGTCAGCCGCCCAGATTGCACGTTCCTGTAAGCCACCCACTGATGGGGAGGTATCGAAAATGATGTAATCAAACCGATCTTTAGTGAATGTTTTTAGTAGACCTTTTATGTAGGAGATCGGTTGATCCTGGACGCCTAACATCATTTGCGCAGCGGAGGTCATTGAGTTCCCTGGAATCAACTGTAAGAAATCACGACCAGTATCACGGACCCATTGGCGAATAAATGTTATTTCACTTGGAGAGCCTGGTTGGGTTGTTAGAAAATAATACGTTCCCATTTGGCTATCCATACCCAACTTGGTTGCGCACTGTCCTTGAGGGTCAAGGTCAATCAACAACACTTGTTTAGTTTTCAGAGTGATAGCATGTGCCAGATTTACGGCGGTGGTTGTCTTTCCTACCCCGCCTTTTTGGTTCGAAATGGTGATGATTTTTGTGGTCATTTAATTTCTCCTTAATCGATAAATTGCAGTTGTGTTCGGCCTTCATGCCCATGGACAGAAATGACATCTTCGAGAGTTTGATAAACACCCATGGCAAAAGGTTCCCTGAGCCAGTGAATGACTGCCAAGCCACTGCTAAATACAGTTCCTTCTGCTACTTCACCAGTCCCTGAAACTCCGGTGAGATCCTCCACTCGAATCAACACAAATCGACGCATCTGGCTGGTTGATGAAATATGAATTTGTTTTCGCGCCATGCTTTCACCTTTTGTTTGGTTTCGGCAACCTGACCGCCGGCTGCGATCACGGATTCTTGGTTTTTTCTGAATGACTTTGGAATTTGTCAGATCCATCAACAAGCCATCTTTATAAGTAAGGCGGCATCCTGAGGTAATGTGTTCAAACACGATTCCTTCCGGCCAGGTTGATTTCTCGTCCCGGTTGAGGCGTATATCGATCATTCGAAACAACCTCCCAAAGAACATTCCCGGATCATCATCGACCCTGGTTGGATCCATAATGACCTTCCAAACGTAGCCTCGAAGTTCAACGGGGTTCTTTTTATCTTGAGCAATAAAATAATCTAATTCTTTACCTGGCATCTTGAATGGCTCTCCGAACCTTATGAAATTAGCCGGCAAACAGGTGCGCAAATAGACGGGCAGGGGGAAAGGATTAGCCCTTACCTTATGCAGGCTTATTGAGATTGTGGAACACCCATGACTGGGGAATCAAAAACTAATAGTGTGTTGCACCATTATTGAATCAGGGAGGACGCATCCCCCATGAGAAAATAGATTTGAATAAATTGAATTGGAAAGAGGAATGAAGAAAAGCAAGAAAAAGTACTTGACGAACCCACGTAAAACAGATACTATACGAATATCGATTAGCTACCGCAGCGTGCCCAGCAAGCGTGGACCAGAGTTCGTCAGGTTGCCTGATTTGCAGAGCCCGCCGCACAAATGGCACGGATTCAGGATTTTGACTCATAACCCGGAGGTCCCAGGTTCGAATCCTGGCCCCGCTACTGAGAAAAAACCAGAGCCTGTAAGGCTCTGGTTTTTTTATTCCCAAAAGCTCTATAGCGACATGCCTGGCGAGCGATAGGCATCCCTATTTACTCTTACCCAATGATCTCTATTGACATACTATCCTTAGATGACGCGCACATCTTCGAGTTGATCAAATCTACAAAGCAAGTCTTCTGGCGCGCCGATTGAAGTGCTCGATTTCATAAGCTGCTGACTGCGCATGTGTGCGCCGATCGTTTTACGGAGCGTTACCTGGCCGCTATGTTTGAATCCGGACACATTGTGATGGCCTTGAAGCGGATGACACAATTTCATTGAAAACACATTCCTAACCTTCTCTCCGTGCACTTATTTCACCAGTTGCTTGGGGTAAAGCGCCGCGTTTGCCAGGTTTGTAAAAAAACCATGCAGCTTCTCAACCTGTGTTAGAATGTGAGCGGTTTTTGATCACATTTCCGAAAGCGGGTAACTGTGGCTGAGAAGGAAACTGCTGCTTCGGGCAGCATCTGGTATCACATTACTGAGTTGCGCAGCCGTTTGCTCAAGGCGGTCATTGCCCTGGCAATTACGTCCGCAGTCAGTTTTTATCTGGGTGAAAGACTGATATACCTTCTGGTGCAGCCGCTTGGGGGGATTGACAAGGTGCAGTCAATCGAGGTGACCGAAAACATCGGCGTTTTTATGCGTGTGTCGTTGTTGAGCGGGTTTATTTTGGGGTTTCCATTTATCCTCTACCAGCTTTTGGCTTTTGTGCTGCCCGGGTTGACCAGCCGCGAGAGAAAATGGCTGCTCTGGTCAATCCCATTTGCCACCATCTTGTTTGTTTGCGGGGTGGCTTTTTCCTACTTCTTTATGCTTCCGACAGCAGTAACCTTTCTGGTAAGTTTTATGGGGATTCCTAACACACCGCGCCTTTCCAATTACATTAACTTCGTGACAAGTCTGTTGTTCTGGAGCGGCGTCAGTTTTGAGATGCCGCTGCTGGTGTTTATTCTGGCAAAGCTGCGCTTTGTTACCGGCAGGATACTGTTACGCTACTGGCGTGTGGCGATTGTGTTGATCGCTATCCTGGCGGCTTTTATCAGCCCGACAGTTGACCCGATCAATATGGTCATTCTGATGGCACCGCTTATTTTTCTCTATTTTCTGAGCGTGCTGATGGCTTTTATTGCCGTTCCGAAGAAGGATAACACTACGGCGTTATCGGCAAAGAAAACAACCAGAAAAAGATGGTTTGCACGCAGAAAGGCGTGAAAGCGTCAACCGGTCTGTCGAAAAAAGCCGGTTTACGGTATGATAGGAAAAACGATAAAGGAGAAAGAGTCATGTTTCGTTTGGGACCATTGGAACTTGTCATTATTTTGGTGATTGTGGTCTTGTTGTTCGGCATAGGGCGGATCAGCAAGGTGGGCGGCGAGCTGGGCAAGGGCATCCGCGCCTTCAAGGAAGGGTTGAGCGGCAACAAAGACCAGGAGTCTGAGCAGAAGAAAGCTGATGAGGAATAAGACAGGGGCTGCCCCTGTTTACCGACGGCGCTAGAAGCTGAGAGGGTTCTTACTTAAGGGGGGCGTTTGGTGTTGGCGGTGATTGTATCACCGCCTTCGCAGAGGTTTAAATGGCAATTTCAGAAAAAGCAGGGGGAAGGGCTTGAAGATTGTTGCAAAACGTGTTACAATTGAACATAGGTGAACAAATGAACAAAAACGTTTTTGTGGATCAGTTTACCCGACGTTTGTTGTACAAAATTGCCCAGGCATACTATGAGGATGGGTTGACCCAGGAGCAGGTTGCCAGAAGGCTTGGTATCTCGCGCATCAAGGTCTCGCGCTATTTACGCCAGGCGCGGGAACTTAAAATTGTCCAGATTACCTTGCTGCCTTTTGATAAGCGCCATGCAGACCTCGAGCGTCAGATTGAGCAACTCTATGACCTGGATGAGGTAATTGTGGTGAGCGCGCCCGACACCAGCCGCAGTGGTATTGCCCAGGCGCTTGGCCCGGCGGCTGCGGATTGTCTTCTGCGGGGGTTAGGGGGCGAAGAAACCGTTGCCCTGACCTGGGGTGGAACTCTGCTGGCGCTGGTGAATGCTTTATCTCCAGCAAACTACCCAAAGCTGCGTGTTGTTCAGTGCATTGGCGGTCTGAGCCGCCCCGATGCGGAAATTAACGGTGCAGACCTGGTGCGTCGCATGGCGCAGATTTTGGGAGGCAAACCGCTGTTGCTGCCTGCACCGGGGATGGTGGAGAGCGCCGCTGTCTGTGGGGCGTTGCTGGCTGATGCGCAGATTGCAGATACACTGCGACAGGCTTTAGACGCGGATGTGGCAGTGGTTGGTATTGGCACCCCGTTTGAACATGGAACGGCAGGCCAACATGGCATTCTTACTCCACAGGAGTTGGAGCGTTTGCGCCGCAAGGGTGCGGTAGGTGAAATTGGTCTGCGTTTTTTTGGCGAATCAGGCGACCCAATCGAGGACGAAATCAACGGCCGAGTGGTGGGACTGGGTTTGAAAGAGTATGCTTCTATACGACGTGTGATTTGCGTTGCTGGTGGTGAGGAAAAGTTCTCGGCTATTCAAGCAGCCCTACATGCCCGCCTTGTGCATGTGCTGGTGACGGATGAACACACTGCGGCGAAGCTTTTGGAGACACATTTTTTGTATCAGCAACCCTCTCACGAGGGGAAGTAAAGTTTTGACAGGTGCATGTAACAATCAAGGAGATTTCTACAATGGCTATCATGGATAAAGAAGCAGCAAGGACAATCGAAAACGTTTCGGCGCTCATTGAGGAACAAGGACTGACCAAAGAAGAGCTGGTTACCATGCTGCGACAGATCATGGAAATTCGGGTTTTTGAGAATAATATTGCCAATTTGCTCAGCAAAGCGGTTCTTAAGGGTGCCTCGCATCTATATGCAGGGGAAGAAGCTGTTGCAGTTGGCGCAGTGGCTGCGTTGCGTGATGATGACTTAATCACCTCAACACACCGTGGGCATGGCCATGCCCACGCTCATGGTGATCGGGCAGCCAAGACTCCCGAGGGGAAACAGCAGCATTACAACCGTATGATGGCGGAGGTGTTGGGCAAAGCTGGCGGCTACTGCAAGGGCAAAGGCGGCTCAATGCACATTGCTGACGTGGAGCATGGCAACCTGGGGGCGACCGGTATTGTCGGCGGTAATATTCCTGTGGCGGTGGGCGCTGCGCTGGCGCAGAAGTTGATGAAGAATGACCGGGTGGTGCTGTGCTTTTTTGGCGATGGTGCATCCAACACGGGCAACTTTCACGAGTCGCTCAACATGGCAGCGCTGTGGGATTTGCCAGTGGTGTTTGTTGTAGAGAATAATCAATATGCCATGTCGGTACCCTGGAAGAAAGCCAGCAAACTGCAAAGCATCTCGGCGCGCGCTGTTGCGTATGGCATTCCCGGTGAGACGGTGGATGGGATGAACCCGCTTACTGTTCGGGGGGCTGTTCTAAAGGCGGTGGAGCGTGCCCGTCGTGGAGAGGGACCCTCCTTGATTGAGTGTCAGACCTACCGCTGGTTTGGGCATTCGCATTCTGACCCGCGAGCCTACCGTACCCGTGAGGAGGAAAACGAGTGGAAACAGCGCGACCCGTTCAAGAAGTTTCGCGAAGATCTGAAGATTGCTGGCATCCTGACCGAAGCTGAGGCAGAGGCGCTGGAACAGGAGGTCAACCGCAAACTCGAGACCGCCATGCAGTTCAGCGAGGCTTCTCCTGAACCCGGTCCCGCCGATCTGGAAACGGATGTCTTTGCCCCTTCAGTCTGGACAAAGCAGGATGTGGAACGTGAGGCTGTACTGCGTCAGCGCGTGCGTACCGATCCCAACATGCGTCAGATTTCTTACTCGCAGGCGCTGGTAGAAGCCATGCGCGAGGAGATGCTCCGCGATGAGCGTGTCTTTATCTTTGGAGAAGATGTCGGGCTGTATGGCGGCGCGTATGGTGCCACGCGCGGTTTGTTTGAAGAGTTTGGCGAATGGCGGGTGATTGATACCCCCATTTCTGAAGCCACGATTGGCGGTGCGGCGGTCGGCGCGGCAATGGCTGGTATGCGACCGGTGGCTGAGATTATGTATGTAGATTTTACTCCGCTGGCAATGGATCAGATTGCCAATCAGGGCGCCAAAAACCGCTATATGTTTGGCGGTAAGACTACGGTGCCCATGGTCATTCGTACTGAGGGGGGCGCTGGGCGCGCTATCGCTGCGCATCACTCGCAGAGCCTGGAATCGCTGTGGACACATTTCCCCGGGATTTATGTTGTGATGCCCGCCACGCCTTATGATGCCAAAGGGCTGCTTAAGGCCGCTATACGCGATGATAACCCGGTCATGTTCATTGAGCACAAGATGCTTTACAAGGAAAAGGGTCCTGTCCCTGAAGAGGACTATGTGATTCCTCTGGGCGTCGCCGATATCAAACGCCCGGGGCGCGATGTGACCCTGGTCAGCTACTCGCGCATGGTGTTGCGCAGTCTCGAGGCAGCTGAAATCCTGGCAAAAGAAGGCATTGATGTTGAAGTGATTGACCTGCGCACACTTAAACCGCTGGATATTGATACTGTAATTGCTTCGGTCAAGAAAACCGGACGGTTTGTCGGGGTGACAGAAGCTTATGAGAATACCAGCTTTATCAATGAGGTCATGGCGCAGGTGAATGAGCTGGCATTTGACTGGCTGGATGCGCCGATGGTGCGGGTTGCTTCGGCGAACGTTCCCGTGCCGCGGGCAGAAGTTCTGGAAGACCTGGCAATACCCAACGTTGGGCGGATTGTGGAAGCCTGCAGAAAGGTGATGAGCTGATGGCAGAGGAGTTATTTATCCCAAAGCTTGGTCAGACGGTAGAGACCGTTACTCTGATAGCCTGGAAAGTTGAAGATGGTGCAAAGGTTGAATTTGGCCAGGAAGTTCTTGAGGTGGAGACGGATAAAGCGGTGTTTCCGGTAGAAGCCAATGCCAATGGGTATATTCATCTTGGCCCCTATAAAGCCGGGGATGTGTTGCCGGTGTTAACGGTGGTGGCAATCATTGGCAAGCAGGATGAGAAGTTTGCCGTTTCTGCCGCTCCGGCAGTGGGCGCGGAGGAGCTTGAGAAGGCGGCTACAGAGGAAAGCGCCCCGTCAAGGGCGGTGGGCGCTGTGCAGCCTTCTTCATTGCCCCAGGCTGTTCAGGAGGGCGGAAGGGAGGTGCCTTTTGCCTCACCGCGGGCGCGCAGACTGGCTGTTGAAAAGGGGGTTGATGTGCGACAAGTTTCGCCCACTGGCGGGGGCGGGGTGCGGGTTGTTGAGAAGGATGTGGTCGCTTATCTGAGCCGCCAGCCTAAAGCCACCCCCTTAGCGCGGCGTATTGCTGAGGCGGAAGGACTTGACTTAAGTGCTCTGAATGCTGGCGAGGGCGTCATCACCAAAACGGATGTGTTGGGCGCGGTGAAAGCAGGCGGCGCCGTGCAGTCTGCTCCGCTTCCTATCTCTGCTGAAGGGGATGTACGCGAGCGTATCCCCCTCAAAGGCGTGCGTGGCATTATCGCTGAGCGGATGGCTGTCAGCGTGCATACCACTGCGCGCGTGACAATGTTTATGGATGCTGACGCGACCGAGTTAGTGCGCTTTCGCAAGCGGCTTAAAGAGCGCTATGAGAAGGAGTGGGACTTTTCTCCCGGTTATAACGAACTGCTGGCGAAGATTTGCGCTTCTGCTCTACGACGTTATCCTTATATGAACGCCCGCCTTGTGGAAGATGCTATCGAACATCTGGCGCATGTCAATATTGGTATCGCTGTGGATACCGATCGCGGGCTGCTGGTGCCGGTGGTGCGCGATGTGGATGCCAAAGGGCTGCGGCAAATTGGCGAAGAGTTCCGCCAGTTAGCCGAACGGGCACGCAGCGGACGCTCGCAGTTGGATGACATCAGCGGTGGGACGTTCACCATCACCAATCTTGGAATGTATGACATTGATTACTTCACGCCGGTGATTAACCTGCCGGAGGCAGCTATCCTTGGAGTGGGACGTATTGTGCCCCGTCCGGTATACATAGGGGATGAACTGATGCGCCGCGAGATGATGACCCTTAGCCTGGTTTTTGACCATCGTCTGGTGGATGGCGCTCCTGCGGCGCGCTTTCTGCAATATATACGTGATCTGATTGAGGAACCAGCTTTGCTTGGCGTTCTTTGATCTTTCTCCTTCCCTCCTTGACGTGACCCTGGCGGCAGAAAAGCCGCCAGGGTCTTTTTTGCAACGTTTCTGCTCTGCGGGCGTATACCGTTTCAGATTATATAAGTAGTGTAGTAATGATAACTGCAAGGAGTAAAGACATGATCACAGAACAAGTTAAATCCGGCAATCTGGCTTCCAATGATATTCGCAGAACGGCCGAGTTTTTGCAAAAAGTGTTTGGCTGGAGAATCAACGTATCTGGAGATAACATTCTGTTGGACGAAAGTATCAATGGGTTTAATGGCGGCATTTACACGGTAAAGGATGGGCAGCCTTACTTTGTCACCATTTATATTATTGTTGAGAATATTCACGATGCTGCTAAAATGGTGGAGCGCATGGGGGGCGTGATTGTTGAGCCGCCTTTTCGGCATAAGGATGGTTCACAGATTTGCTACTTCACTGAGCCATCGGGGATTACCCATTCGTTGATACAGCCAAAGGATCGTCTGTCATAGAAAAGCAGCAGGCGGGGTTTTTGCAACAGTCAGGCGTGCGGCATAAAGCATGGCAGTTGCCTGTCGTTTGATGCCAGGCAAGATGGGGCGCTTCTCAAGTAGTTATTGTGTCAGGACTGCAACCTAACCTCACGGCGGGGGTTAATATTGGTGTATTTCACCAAAGATGACTCGAGGATGTTGAGATGAACAATCACCCCCCGCTTTTGAGTATCTCTCCGACTGATTTTGGATGTGAAATTTACTGGACGGGCGCTGCCAGCAGTGTGGCTTTTGACCTGGAAAGTGTACGAAGATACCTGCTTCAGCTGGAGCAGCCTTTGTGGGTGGTCAGACAGAATGGTCATTTGGGAGTGAGCGGTGAGGGCAGACTGGCGATTGCATCTGCGCCGGATACTCTCCCGTTGGAGGCGTTCACCCCGGCTTTACCTCCGGAGCGGCTTGGCAATCCGTCTTTTTGTCAGGCGTACGGTACGCGCTATGCCATGTATGCGGGCGCAATGGCAAACGGAATTGCCTCTGAAGAGATGGTCATCGCTTTGGGCAAAGCCGGGTTGATGGGGTCGTTTGGGGCGGGGGGGTTATCCCCGGCTCGCATAGAGGATGCTATCGTGAAGGTAAAGGAAGCGCTTCCTGATGGCCCCTATGCGTTTAATTTGCTAAACAGCCCAAATGAACCTGCTCTGGAACGGCGGACGGTTGAGCTTTACCTGAAACATGGCGTCCGTGTGGTGGAGGCTTCTGCTTATCTGGCGCTGACCACCAATCTGGTACATTACCGCGCTGCTGGGCTTTCTCTGAGCGACGACGGGCAGGTAGTCATTCGAAACCGTGTCATTGCCAAGCTTTCGCGCAAAGAGGTGGCGCGCAGATTCTTTGAGCCTCCCGCGGCGGACATTCTCAACCAGCTGGTTGCCGATGGTCGTATCTCTGCCCAGCAGGCTGAACTGGCGCAGCGCGTTCCGATGGCGGATGATATCACGGCGGAAGCCGATTCGGGTGGTCATACCGATAACCGCCCGCTGGTATGTCTTTTACCGGCGCTACGGGCACAGCGGGATGAGTTCCAGCGCAAGCACCAGTTTGCGCAGATGGTGCGGGTTGGGGCTGCGGGCGGGATTGGTACACCAGCGGCTGCCCTGGCGGCTTTTTCTCTGGGAGCAGATTATGTTGTGACCGGATCGGTCAATCAGGGGTGTGTGGAGGCGGGCGCGTCGCAGCATACCCGTACCCTTCTGGCGCAGGCGGAGATGACTGATGTGGCAATGGCGCCCGCTGGAGATATGTTTGAGATGGGCGTTAAGGTGCAGGTACTCAAACGCGGGACGATGTTTGCCATGCGGGCGCAGAAGCTCTATGAACTGTACAACCGCTATGAAAGTCTGGAAGAGATACCGGATAAAGAGCGCGAAAAACTTGAGACACAGGTTTTCAAGATGAGCTTTGAGAAAGTTTGGCAGGAGTGTGAGCGTTTCTTCAGTGAGCGTGATCCTGCGCAGATTGCCCGTGCCACCCAGAACCCCAAGGATAAAATGGCGCTGGTCTTTCGCTGGTATCTGGGGCTTTCTTCGCGCTGGTCAAACTGCGGCGAAAAGGGGCGCGAGATGGACTACCAAATCTGGTGTGGGCCGGCCATGGGGGCGTTTAATGACTGGGTGCGCGGCACAGCACTGGCAGATCCGACAAACCGCCGTGTCGTGGATATTTCGCGGCATATCTTAACCGGGTGTGCGTATCTTCAACGACTCCGTTCGTTGGAAATGCAGGGGATACGCTTCGAGCCTTCCCTTTTGCACTATATCCCTGAGGAATAACCATCAAAAGTTATCCCTTCGTTAAGCCGATAAGATACTGGCGCTTTTTTGTCCTGAGGCACACAGCTTCTTCTGTGCACGAGGCGTGAGGAACTGTTGGTTTAAATCCGAACAGGGATCAGTTCGCAGGTGGCTGCTTCGTGCGTTTGAACTGCCATGGTGAGGACGAAGTCTTCGATTTTCTGCCACCACACACGGCAGCCAGGCAGGGAAGGACAATGCACTTCCATCAGGTGCCAGGCTCCATCCCGGCTATTTTTGCTGTCGGTGGTATCCAGATGGATGACCTCCACCTGACGCGTGTCCATCCGCAATCCAATTCCTAATGCTTTCAGAACGGATTCTTTGGCGCTCCATATCAGATTTGCCAACACCTCTTGCTGACTGGCGGAGACGCTTTGGATTTTTTTTGCCTCGCTGGAGGTAAAGAAGTCCTGGATAAAGCCTGGTGAGCGGGGTTCGATATGTTCAAGGTCAATACCGAGAGAGACGTGTGGTGAAGGGCAATATGCTGAAACAGCCAGATGTTCCCGATGGCTGATGGAAATGCTGGCAGGGTGGTGTCTGCTCTGTATCAGAAGGCACGGCGCCCCGCCGGGTTTTGCCGCGATCACAATGTCGCGCAGATGCAGACCTTGCGCTTCGCGACGACAGTGCTGCACCAGCCTTTTGGCGGTTAGCCGCCCGTGCAGCCACTCCTCGCGGCGCTTGGGAACCCGCATACATGAAAGAATATCCATTTCTTCCGGGGAAAGGAAGTCAGTGGGCGGCTGACTTCCTTTCCCGTTTTTTGTTAAGAGCCAGTGTATGAGGTATTTACCCATCGTTTTATAAAGGCAGTCGAAGGGCTGCCTTAGTTACTCCCTCCCATCCAGGTTTGAAAAGGCTTTAGCAGCTCCTGCTCAATTGGATAAGGCAGGGGAGAAGTGCGGTACTCTTTGATCTCCAGGTAGAGATTGCCGGTGGCGTCCAGCACGCGGGCGTCGAAGATCAGACTGCCTTCAGCGCTTGGGTGCGGTGTTACCTCAGCATAGATGGGAGTATCGTTGCTGGGGCGGCAGTTATAGAGGGTGAGGTCGCCAATTGAACTGGGCAGCCCAAGGATGCCGGTTTTGCCTGCTTCCCAGATACCCGCGGTCTGAAAACAAAGTTCAACCAGGATGGGGATCAGCAAGTCGGGGCGCTGCTGTGCAATCATTGCTGGCAGCTCGGTGCGCATTTTCCCGACAACGTGTTCACCGGATTTTTGTACTCCTTCCAATATCTGGAACGAAGGTCCGTGGAAGTACAGGCGATAGATGTCTTCGGTTTTGACCATCTCACCACCGTTCCAATCGGGTGGGTTGCTGTGTGCCTTTTGCAATTGGTTGGCTGGTTGCATATATACCCTGCCGCTGAAATGACAGAGATGCTCAATTTTGCCGGTGCGGCGCGCCAGGTCGGATTCGAGGGTAGCGTAAGCTACAAGTCCATCCGCCTGGCGGAACATCTGCGCTTTCCAGGTAATACGGCGCGGCTCATTGCGATAAAACTTGAAGGGCACCAGAAAGCGGACATCTTCCAGACGGGTCACTTCAAAATTCTTCTTTGGAGAAGCAAGAACGGAGGCAATATGTCTGGCAGCAATTGAAAAACCTTCGATTCCCATCACACCTGGCAGAACAGGGATACCGTTCAGAGCATGGTCTTTGAGCAAGGGGTCACTTTGCGGGTCGAGTTCGGCTTCCAGCAGAATTCCTTCTTTGAGGTTAAAGCCAGTCAGCTGGCTGAGCATTTTGTGGGCGGGTTTTCCTGCGCGCAGGGCGGTGTTGGCGCGCATGATGTTAAGCCCTGCATCCGGGCAACGTTCTGCCTCCAACATCCCCAGTGAACCAGCCAGAATGACTTCGCTGTCTGTTCCGTGCAGCAGTTCCTGCCGTACCAGCGGTGCAGCCTGTGATGGGGCAAGCATGTCAATGCCTGCCCGTTTCATGATTTCGGGGATATAACCGCGGCTTGCCATGCCCACTTCAGCCCACGCGCCCCAGTCAAGCGAGAGCCATTTGATGGTGGGATATTGGTGTTTGAGCGCTGAAGCAAGTTTGTTGAGCAAGTCATTGGCAGCGCTATAATCACTTTGTCCGCTGTTGCCAAATCTCCCGGCTACGGAGGAGAAAAACACCACTGCGCGTGGCAGAGCACAAGCGGATTCCAGCCATTTGAACAGATTGAAGAACCCATCTGCTTTGACACTGAAGATCTGGCGGAATTCCTCTTCGGGTTTGCTTTCCAGCTTGCGGCTGCGTTCCATGCCAGCCGCGTGAATCAGCACATCAATGTGCCCTTCCTCATAGACCACCTGTTGGACGGCTTTCTGTACTGACGCCGGGTCGGTTACGTCGCAGACGAGATAACGCACTTTTGCACCAGCGCTTTGAATACGCTCCATTGCATCCAGGGTGGCAGCGCCGCGCTCAAGGTATGCCAGTTGTTGTTCGATCTGTGCCGGTGTGGGGCGTTTGCCTTCGCTTGAGAGGCGCTGCATCAATTCTGCGCGCAACTGATTGCGATCTTTGCGCAGCAGCGCCAGGTTGGGGTCATTGGAAGAGGGGAGCTTCGAGCGTCCCAACAGGTAGAATATGCCGCCGCTTGACTGGGCTAAATCTGCCACAATGGGAGCAATAATACCGCCTGTTCCGCCGCTGATGAGGTACACAGTGTTCTCGTCCAGTGACAGACTGATCTCTGTGGGCAATTCTTTTTCTTGCAGCACAGGGGTAAAGCGCAGTTCGTCTTCCCAGCCCACTTCGACAACGCCGGGGTCATGCAGCGTTTCCTCGATCAAGCGCGAGGCGATGGTTTTAACAGGGGTGTTAGCGGCAAAGTCTACCACTTTCACCAGCGTGTCAGGGCGTTCCCACGCAATTGCTTTGGCAAAGCCGCTAACCGCGCCACCAAGGGGAGCAGTTGTTTCAAACAGCGGACAACCCAGAAACCCCCCCATGCGCGTGGCGCATACCAGGAAGGGATTGCCACGTATTGATTTCATGACCTGGAACAGCTTATAGATGCGTTCTTCAAGCGCCTTGTGCCACTCCTGTGAACGCATGTCTTGCAAATTGGGTTCGGCGTCCAGTGCTGGCAGGAAATACACGCCGTGAATATCGCCTTCGGTTTGCCACGCTTCAATTTGCTCTGCCAGATTGTGTTGATCAGGTGTGAGTTCTAAAATCTGCGCTTTCTTTGCTTTGAGCTGGCGCGAAAGAGTATCTCCTGTCTTTCCGTAATCCTTGATAATCAAGATACGGCTGTTGGCATCCAGGGTGATACCGGTTTCAACGCACAAATCCAGCTTGGGACGCAGCACGGGAACAGCTACACGCCGCTTGACTGCTGCTCCAGCAGGTGTAGCTTGCTCTTCAGCAGGTTGGAGGGCTGGCGTGGGTTGCATTTCGGTAGAAATTTCCTTGGTTGCAGGTGTTGCTTCTGTTTGTTTTGGCTGGGTAGCTTCTTCGACAAAGCGGATGACCTTTGCCAGGGTATTATAATCTGCCAGGCGCAAATCTTCACGGCGCGGGATGTTGTAGAGACCGCGCACGGAGGCGAATAGTTCTGCCTGTTTGACGGTGTCAATCCCCAAATCGCCTTCCAGATCAAGCTCAAGGTCAAGCATTTCGACGGGGTAGCCAGTCTTCTCGCTGACCAGTGCCAACACTTTGTTTTTGACATCCTCACTGGCAGGGGATTGGACAACTGCTGTTTGCTCTTGCGTCGTGGGGGGCTGCTCGGGCACTTGTGTAGTACCAACCGGTTGACTGACTGGGGTTTGTCCGGCTGATTGAGTAGCCTTTTCAACGAAACGGATGACCTTTGCCAGGGTATTATAATCTGCCAGGCGCAAATCTTCACGGCGCGGGATGTTGTAGAGACCGCGCACGGAGGCGAATAGTTCTGCCTGTTTGACGGTGTCAATCCCCAAATCACCTTCCAGATCAAGCTCAAGGTCAAGCATTTCGATGGGATAACCAGTTTTCTCGCTGACCAGTGCCAATACTTTGTTTTTGACATCCTCACTGGCGGGCGGCTGAGAAGGCACAGCGGGTTGCACTACGGGGTTGTGCGGGGCGCTAGGGTGCGCTGCCGGGGTTGGTGTTGCCGCTTCGATGACTGTTTGCGATGCGGGTTTATCCTGAACAACGCCGACAGGGGTTGTGTGGGGCGGAGCCTCCATTGCCCATAAAGTGGGGATCTGCCCATATTGCCAAGTGGGTTGCGCTGGAGTTTTGATGGGAGGACCATTGTGGCGGATGCGCAGGGTGCGCTGAACAACCTCAAGCTCAGCTTTCTCGTATCCTGCTACTGCTGCAAGCCAATGTTGATATTGCTCTTGCTGAACACGTTCACCTGCACACTCGATTTTGCGCGTCAATGTCATGGCAATTTGTGAACCGAAACCTGCTCCAAGCCGCAGGGCGTACCGCACAGGATACTTTCCACCCCGCGAAAGATTCAAGTTGCCCAAGTCCGGATCAGGTTCAAATCCATCTTGAATATTGGCGATTGGCGGCACAATGCCGAACTCCAACGCCTTTACGGCGACGACATCTTCCACGCCTACACCCATTGTGTGTCCGGTGAAACCTTTGGTATTGGCGATCACAACTTGATCGGCGCGTTCGCCGAAGGTGTGGCGCAATGCCTGAATTTCTGCTGATGCGCTGCCGCCTCTTGCCGGTGTGTATGTCTCGTGTGAGACGAAAACAGTGGCGGGTGCGATTTCGTCGCGGCGGATGCCAAAGCGCTGCTCGGCGGTGGCAATCAGCCGGTTCATTACCTCGCTGACATGACAGATATCCAGGCGCGTGCCGTGAAACGCGCTGTTGGCGATGTGGGTAGAGAGGATTTCACAGATACCCTTCATTCCGCGTTCGCGCACGGCGTCTTCTGACTCGACGACCAGCGCCGCAGCGCCCATTCCCATAATCATCCCATTGCGACGGCGGTCAAAGGGCAAGATAGCCTTACGCGGATCTCCTTCTATCGTTGCGGCGCCGCTTGCCATCATGCCGGTGCCCACCCAGGAGGTCAGGCTGCCATCTGTAATGTCGTCGCCGCCCACAATCACAACCCTGCGACAGCGGCCGTTGCGGATCCAGTCCTCGGCGATGGCAACCGCGTGTGTGGTGGAGGCGCAGGCAGCGTTGACATGCGTGTTTGGACCACGCGCGCCAATGTGCTCAGCAAATTGCGAATGTCCCATTGCCAAAACGCGAAAGACAAATTTGCGGTCAAACTGATAATTTAGCTTGGAGAGTTGCTCCTCCAATTCAGCAATGCGGGCGTTGAAGATATTTTGCAGATCGCTCTGCCCGGCAGGCAGGAGCGCCTGAATATGGCGTAACTCGTCAATCTTCTGTTGCAAGCCGCGGTAGGCATAGAAGCGCTCGGCTTCCAGTGCCATCTCATCCAGCCCCGGGAAAGCCGAAGCAAAGATGACACCCGTCTCATCTGCCAGCGCTTCGGGCAACCGCCAGCGGTCGGGGAGCAGGGTGCCCTTGCTGGTTTGGCGATACGCCATCACTAGCGGAATACCAGCATCGCGCAGCGCTTCAATACCGGCGGCTATTGCCAGGCGGGTGGAGATATCGGTTGCCTCAAGGCGCTCTCTGGGGATGCCGAACTCTTCTTCAGGATTAAACTTTCCGCCTTGTCCTGCCAGCTTGACGGTTTGCTGAATGTCATTAATCCACTCCATTGTGGCGCCGTTGTCGCTTTTTACCAGACGGGTCACGCGCTTTTCCAGCATGGCATTGCGTTTTTCCTCACTGAAAGGCTCAATCAGTATCTCTCCCTGTAGAATGCGCATGATGTTGTTATCATCGAACACGTTTCGGTTGCGTCCAGGCAGTCCCAGTCCGGCGCCGCTGATGACGACCGATCCGGTGAGTGGTGCATAGCCCTTTGGCGAAGATAATACTGTAACGGTTGATGCAGTTGTGTTGGCGGCAGCGACTACCGGCTGTGATATCTGGATAGGTGCCGACGTTTGCTGGCTCTCGTTGCTGCCCAACCCGGCGGCGTATAGCCCACACAGCGCTTCATTCAAGCTGGTTAAGGCGCCTTTACGTGGATGATTGCTTCCCAAAATGACGACATCATCGTAGTTTTTGAGATTATCAGTTGCCAGTGCATTCAATACCCGCTTCGGGCCGCATTCAACGTAGATGCGCACGCCAGCGTTGTAAAGGGTTTGCATACTTTTTACCATCTGCACTGGCGCGGCAATCTGCTGTGCAAGCAAGTCAATGATTTGCTCGCGGTTTGTTGGATACAGTTCACCAGTAACGTTGGCGACAATCGGAATACGGGGGGGATTAATCTTCATGCGCGAGATGACCTGCCGCAGCGGTTCACTGGCTGGCGCAACGATTTTGGTGTGGAAGGCGTGGGAAACGGGTATTTTGGTTGCCTGAAAACCGGCTTTTGTGAAAATTTCCAGGGCAGCGTCAATGGCAGCTGTTGTGCCACCCACGACGGACTGCATTGGGCTGTTGATATTGGCAATAACCGCATAACCGTCAATTTTCGTGAGAACTTCTTCCACCTCATTGAGCGGCGCGGATACCGCCAGCATGGCGCCATTGTCTTCTACTGAGACACGACTCATCTCACGCCCGCGGGCGCTGACTACTTGCAGAGCTTCGGGGAAGCTCAACACCTCTGCAGCCACCAACGCGGCATACTCGCCCAGACTATGCCCAATGACGTAGTCGGGCTTAAACCCATATTTTTGCAACACGCGCAGCAAAGCCACGTTTGCTGTAAGCATTGCTGGCTGGGTAATGGTTGTGTTACGCAGTTCTTTTTCTGCCTGCGCCAGTGTGTTTTCATCGCCATCTACAAAGATATAGCTGGTCAGCGGTTTGCCAAGAATGGGCAGCATGACCTCGTCTGCTTCGTTGAAGGTTTGTTTTACGAGCGGCTCAGCATCTGCCAGCTCGCGCAGCATGTTGACATACTGTGAACCCTGCCCGGGGAAGAGAAAAGCGGTTTTGGCGGGTTTTCCGCTGCCGCGAAAGACCCCCTGTGCGGTCAGGGCAGACCAGATACCCGCAGTGGGGTTTTCCAACGCTTTGAGGGCTTTTTCACCGCGCTTGATCAGTTCCTCGGCGTCGGCAAAATCAATCGCCAGACGCTCCTCGTGCCTCACTTCTTCCGCGTTTGGCACGCGGGAGGGTGGCAACGTCCCCTGGCGCGCCTGCTGCAAAACCGTGTTTAGCTTGGCTTGTAGCTCTGCGTTGCTGTTGCCGCTGAGAAACAAGAGACCATTAAAAGGCTTCAGCTCTCCGGTTGCGCTTTCGAGTTTTGCAGGAGGAGTGGGGGATATGTCAGTGGCGGCAGGTGAGGGATTTGCTGCCTGGCTGGGAGCGGACTGCCGCGCCTCAAGCGCCTGTGCCACAAAGCCAATGACTTTGGATAGTGTGTTATAGTCTGAAAGACGCAAATCTTCGCGGCGCGGGATGTTGTATAAACCACGCACCGCCGCGAAAAGCTCGGCTTGCTTGACGGTGTCAATGCCCAAATCACCCTCCAGATCAAGTTCTAAATCCAGCATGTCCACCGGGTAGCCGGTCTTTTCGGAAACCAGGGCAAGGATTTTCGCTTTGATTTCTTCGCTGGCGGGGGGTGCGGAGGGCTGAACGACAGCAGGAGATTCAGTTGTGAGGGGCACAGCAGCATTGGCGGCTGCTGGTATGGCAACTGAGGGATAGACCTTGTTGTCGGTTAACATTCCCGGCAGGTACTCTTCGACAACAACATGGAAGTTTGTCCCACCAAAACCAAACGAGCTTACGCCAGCGCGGCGAACCTCTCCTGGTGGCACCTCCCAGGGACGCAGCTCGGTATTGGGATAGAACGGCAAATGAGCAAAATCAATGTTGGGATTGGGGCGCTCAAAGTTTGCTGTTGGCGGCAAGACATGATTATGTAGTGCCAGCACTACCTTGAGCAGCCCGGCGGCACCAGCGGCGCTTTTAAGATGTCCGATATTTGATTTGACTGAACCCAATGCGATTTTGCCGACGGGCAGCCCGAATGGAGATAAGACGGCATTGAGGCTGTTGACCTCAGTTACGTCCCCTACGCGTGTGGAGGTGCCGTGCCCTTCGATTAACCCGGCGCTGGCTGGCGACAAACCGGCGTCTTTCCAGGCACGTTCGATAGCGCGCTGCTGACCAAGCGGGTTGGGAGCAGTGATGCCTTTGCCTTTGCCGTCACTGCTTCCGCCGACACCGCGGATGACAGCGTAAACCTTATCGCCATTTTTCTCGGCATCTGTCAGACGTTTGAGCAGATAGACGATCGCTCCTTCACCCATGACAAAGCCGTTTGCCCCATCGGCATACGGGCGAGAGCCGTCTGGGCTGAGCGCTCCAATTTTGCTAAACTTGACGTACGCTTCGGGCCCCATGCCGCGGTCAATGCCGCCGGTCAGGACGGCATCAAATTGGTGTGCCAGCAAACCTTCGATAGCATTTTGCAACGCTGCGATTGATGAGGCGCAGGCGGCATCGGTAACGTAATTGGGGCCTGAGAAATTGAACACATTTGCCACACGTCCGGCAATGATGTTAGAAAGTTCGCCTGGCATGGTGTCCTCGGTGATATCCGAAATTTTTGAGCGGATGCCGGTCTGCATCCCCTCTATCAGTGAGCGGCGCACCGCCTCTGGAAGAGCTTGGAATTCCGGCACCTGGGCAAGAATATCCAGATACTCGGGCAGGTAGATGCGCATGGTGGTACGATAGTGCATTTCCCCGCCCAGCGCGTTGCCAAAGATCACCGCCACGCGCTCCGGGTCGAGCGGTCGCTGAGGGTAACCGTAATCATCCAGCGCCTGCCGCGTGGCGGCAATTGCCCACTGTTGGGCTTCGTCCATCACCTTCAAGACCTTTGGTGGGATGGCGATGCCATATTTAAATGGGTCAAAGCGATAGCCCTTCACCCAAGCGCCAATTTTACTGTAGGTTTTGTCAGGCACAGATGGGTCGGGATCGTAGTAATGCTCAACTTTCCAGCGCTCGGGCGGCACTTCGCTGATGGAATAGCGCCGGGTCTTGATATTCTGCCAGAAAGTAGGCACGTCCAGTGCATCGGGGAGGATGGCTCCCAGCCCTACAACTGCAATAGCTTTATTTTCTATCATAGAGTATCTCCTGTTTTTGGCAACATGAAAGCTACACCTGCGTTGTCAGGTGTTCAATGTTGGGCAAATCTGCTTTTTATACAGGGATGCCCATCAGCGTATTGTGCGCAAATCCGTCTGTCGTACCGTTTTTACGAAAGACAAATGTGCATAGGCTGTTACCTGCTGAATTGATAAATGCGAAATTATTTCTTCACGCGCTAAAACCCCGCTGGTTTGCAAAAGTTGCTATTGGGAATCAAAATTTAACATTTACCACGCGCCGGTCAGGATGCGCCCCATGCACACACCGTTCATGCTGGCTTGCATCAGCCCGCGTGTCAGCCCGGCGCCGTCCCCCAAGGCGTAAAGATTGTTGATATTGGTCTGAAAATTCTTATCTACCACCAGTTGGTTGGAGTAGAATTTGACCTCTACCCCATATAACAGTGTGCCGTCACCAGCTAGACCAGGCATGATGTGGTTGAGCGCCTCAAGCATTTCCATCACATCCAGCAGCAGACGATAAGGAAGCACTAGACTCAAATCACCAGCGACGGCATCTTTGAGCGTGGGTTGAATGTTGTTTTTGCGCAGCCTGTCAGTGGTGGTGCGCCGCCCGCGTTTCAGGTCGCCGTAGCGCTGCACCAGCACTTTGTACCCGGAGAGCATGTTGCCCAGTTCAGCGATGTATCTGCCATATTCAATGGGTGTGTTGAAAGGCTCGGTAAAATGTTTTGAGACCAGCAGGGCAAAGTTGGTGTTGGCTGTTTTCAGCGATTCACTTTTGTAGCTGTGTCCATTGACCACCGCCAGCTTACCCTCGTATTTCTCTTCGGTGACTTCCCCGCGTGGGTTCCAGCAAAAAGTGCGCACTTTATCCTCAAAAGTTTTGGTGTAATACACCAGTTTAGCTTCGTAGAGCAGGGAATCAATGTGGGCAGTGATGGCGGCGTCAGTCTCCACCCGGCAGCCAATGTCAATTTGCCCTACGCGGGTGGCAATGCCATATTTCTTGCACATGAGATTAAGCCAGTCGCTGCCCTCGCGCCCGATTCCGGCGACAATTTTTTTACCTTTCACCCGTTGCCCATCCTGCAGAATCACACCAGTTGCCACCTTGTTGTTCTGCGTGTCGTTTTCGATGATCAAATCGGAAACCACCGTGTTGAACCACATTTCGACTCCCATGCGTTCCAGCTCCTTTTGGAAGTGTAGATAGATTTCAGGGGCTTTATCAGTGCCCATGTGGCGCACACGCGAATCGATCAGCTTGAGATTTGCCTGAAAAGCTTTGCGACGGATATCCTCAAGCGCTTCCTCGTCTTCTGTGCCATAGAGATGTTGATCGGTTCCAAACTTGACATACAGGTCATCGGTATAACGCAGTATCTTGCGGTATTGATCCAGCCCGATGTACTGCGCCAGTTCGCCGCCCACCTCACCATGATCGTTGATGGTCAGTTTGCCATCACTGAAACTGCCACTGCCTGAGAAGCCGGTGGTGATGTTGCACGGGTTGCAGTTGGCGCATTTGCCGGTCAGCCGTTTGGGGCAGCGACGATTTTCGATGGCATAACCTTTTTCGATCATCAGCACGCGGGTATTTGGGGCATTCAACTTGGTTTCGTAAGCGGTGAAAATGCCGCTTGGACCTGCGCCAATGATGATTAAATCATATTCAGCGTTCATGGTAAGACTTACTCCATAGTAGAGATTTTTGTTGCTGCTGCACTTGGCGGTCTTATATGGGTGTGAGTGGCATGACCCACCTGAGCAGCGCGCTGGCACCCAGAACGATCACCAGACGATTGATGATTTTTCCAAGCCAACACCAGAAGAAGAAGGTGGGGGCAGGCACGCGCAGAATACCAGCCGCAAGACCGGCGGTGTCAAACAGCGGGTTGGGTATGGCTGCCATCAGCGTGATTACGACTTTGCCGTATTTTTTCATCCAACTTTCAATCCGTTCCAGCCAGACCGAATTTTCGATCAGCGTGTTCCCACCGCGTCCGGCAGCGTAGGCGAACAGCTCGCCCAGAGAAGCTGCTGTACTGGCGACCAGCGCAAGCAGAATGGGGTGAAAGAGGGGTGCCACTGCCATCGTTACTGCCGAGCCAGGGATGGGTACCATGACTGAGGCGTTGGCAATAAATTCGATGAGGAAGATCCCCAAATAGCCAAAGCGCTGGAGCATTAATATCTGCTCGCGCATTCGGTAGGCATAGAGGGTCATGGCAACGATCGCCGCGATCGCCAGGATTGCGATCAGGCGCGCTGCCAACAGAGTGGGGGCTTTGCGGTTTTGAAGGCTTTTCTCTTGTGGCTGCATAACATTAATATACCCTGAAGCGGGGCAGGCTGGAAGGTTTGGGAAACATCGGGGGCGGTTTCTCTTGGCGCGCGGCGGCTAGATGGGCAGTAACCACCTCAACGTGCTACTGGCGATCAAAATCAATGCCAACCGGTTGATAGCTTTTCCGAGAAGGCAGAAAACAAAAAATTTCCACAGGGGGATTTTCAACATCCCTGCGGCAATACCAACGGCATCGAAAAACGGGTTGGGGATGGCAGCAGCGAGTGTAATGATGGTGTTGCCGTAGTGCTGCATCCAACGTGCGGCGCGTTCAACCCATGGGCGGTTTTCAACAAGACTTGCTCCCCCTTGCCCAAGGGCATAGCCGGTCATTTCGCCTAGCGACGCGGCGGTGCTGGCAGTGATCATCAAGAGGAACGGGTGAAAGAGCGGTGCAACCGCAGCAGTGATCACCGAAGCGGGGATGGGGGTCCAGGCGAAGATGGTGGCATTACCGATAATTTCAATCAGAAAGATGCCCGGGTAGCCGTATTGTTGCAGAAGCTCAATCTGTTCACGCATCTGGTAGGCATATATGGTCAGCGAAACCACCAAAAGGGTAGAAAGGACGCCAATGACAATGGAAGTCCAGGCGCGCCTGGTGGAAGGGGTTGCAGAAATGTTCATCGGTATTCCTCGGTATGTGTTCTAACTACAGTGCAGATATACATGACGTGTGGCAATTTGCCTCACCCTGATGTATCAGACTCAACGAAGATATTTTCAGCCAAAGCCCAGCCCAGAGAGAGAATACCTTTCTCGGTGCGCAGAGAAATCGTTTGATTGAACGCCAGGCTTTCAAGGATTTCTATCTTTGCGCCTGGCAATAAGCCGTTTTGTTCCAGGTATTTGAGAGTCTCGCGGCTGTCCTCGATGGTTTCGTGGATACGGCGGATGGTTACGGTTGTGCTATGGGGCGCTTTTGTCAGCGGAAGCCAATGTGAGGTCAGTTCTTCGTGGTCGGGCAGCGGGTTGCCATGCGGACAGGTAGAGGGGCGGTTCAGGTTATCGTTTAATCGCTTCTCAACGTTATCCGAGAGCGTGTGTTCAATCTGGTGTGCCTCGCTATGTGCCTCTGACCAGGGCACGTTCAGTGTTTGTACTAGCAGCCACTCGGTCAGCATGTGTCTGCGGATGACCGAGTGAGCGGCTGTTTCTCCTGCGGGGGTCAAAAGAATTTGTTTGTGTCGATCAAAAATGATCCACCCGTCGCGCGCCATGCGCTTGAGGGTCAGCGTTGCGGTTGGAAGGGAGACGTTGAGCAACTCTGCCAGGCGTGTGGCAATGACTTTTTTTCCATCTCTTTGCAGACGGTGAATGGTTTCCAGGTAATCTTCAACGGTGGCGGTTGGTCGGACTTGGGTTGTTTTCACCGTTTTCATGTCATTGATTGCACTCCTGATTTTGATTATACCCGATGTGTTAGTGTGTGCTAACAGTATGGCTTGTTAAAAATATTGCATCTTCCTGCTGCGAAGCAGGAAGATGCAATTTAGAAAGGAAGGATATTGCTTTAAACTCCGACAGGTGTCTTTTCAAGCAGCGTTTTTACTTTTTCGCGCAGCATTGTTTCTGGCAGGGCGCCCACTTGTTGTTGAACAACCTTGCCATTGCGGATGAAAAGCATTGTGGGAATCCCCTGCACACCATAATGCATTGCCCATTCCACATTCTCATCGGTATTGACCTTGGCAATCAGAAGTTTTCCGGCATATTCTTTGGCAAGTTTGTCCAGCACGGGAGCCACCATGCGGCAGGGGCCGCACCAGGGTGCCCAGAAATCCACAATGACAGGGATAGGTGATTGCAGCACTGTCTTTTCAAATGCAGCATCGGTTACATGAACAGGTTCGTTGATCATAGCGTTTCTCCTTGACAACAGGTTAAATTCATAATACTATACTATAGTATAGTATTATAGCGCGGTTTTGTCAAGGGTTTTGCCTCGATGTTTCAGGCGGTTTGTTAGATAGTATCTTTGCGTTTCATCAAGCCCAGAATGATCAGGAATTCTCCAAAGGAGATCAGCAGGGTGTACAGCCAGCGCTGGGCTGCTGTGCCGCGAAAGGCGTGCCCATAATCATCATAGACCAGGGATAAAATCGTTTCTGCTGAACCGATGGCTTCCAGGCGGTTTTTCTCCCAGTCTTCTATCGTTTCGGCATAGGCTTCCATTTGGTCTTCGTAATCGCGGAATTGCTGTTCAACAGCGTTGCCATAGGACTCGTATGCGTCGGTCTGTGCTTCGATGTGCTCGGCAATTTGTGTTTTGACAATGTACTGGTACTCGTCAAACTGCTGCATGGTGTCTTCTTTGTAAGTGTTAAATTGGGCTTCGCGCGTCTGACGATATTCTTCCATCTGCTTTTCGGTGTTAATCTTGTATTGATTGGCGCGGTAGTGGGCTTCGCGGGCGGTTTCCTCCTCGATGGAGCGACCGGAGTTGGCTGCATCGGTGGCGACCACAGCCGGATTTGGAACAGGGTAGGGCAGGCGCGTGGGGGTGTTAATGGGGGTTGGCGTTGGCAAGGGGGTGGGTGTAGCCCACTGCGTGGGTGTGTTGAGCGGCGTGGGTGAAGGCAGCCGTGTTGGCTCAGAGGGTCTGGGAGGCTCTCCCTGGGCAAGTGCGATGCGTGCGTTCTCGTCATAGAAGTCCTCGGAGCGAATGCCCGGAAAGTTTGCGCAATTGATGAAAATATTAGGCCCCATGCAGAAGCATTTTTCTTTTTGTTTCGAGGTAAGCTTATTGCGCATTTCTGGCGGCAGATTCCAGCATGGGTCTTTGGTGAGTGCATCCCCCATACCAGTCGAAACAATGAATGCTTCAAATGTCCAGCGTGTCGAGATGAAGGGGCTGATAACCTTGCCCAACGGGATTTTCTCAAGCGGCATCAGCATCCCGGCAAAGAGGAACTGCGGTACCAGAAAAGCGATCAACACAATCTGTGCCGAATTCTGGTTGGGTACCAGTGCAGAGATGACCAGCCCCAGCATATATCCGCAGGCAACGCCAAGAATCATGGTGATTAACAATGCCAGGTACGCACCTGGGCCACTGACTGCTGGTCTGACCAGCAGAACCGCAAAGAGCAATACAAAAAAGCCATTGTAGATTGATAACGTGAGTCCAATCCAGACTTTTGAGAGCACATAAGGAAGTATCTTCAACCCTACAGCACGCTCGCGTTTATAAATATCCGATTCTTTGACAATCTCGCGCATACTGCCCATGGCACCAACCAGGATTGCAATGACCGCTGTAATAAACCACATGCTCATGACCTTCATGCTGTCGCCGTGCACGGGGTCGAACAGGTTGCGTCCCCAGATGAAGTTCATCAGACCCAGCACAGGCGCCAGGGCAAGCGTCAGTCCCAGCGAGGCTTTGTCCTGCATCATGCATCTGATGGTGCGTGCAGAAAGGATGAGGAATTGCCGTATGGCGCCGATTCTGCGCCCGCGTTGTTGACGTCCTGCGCCAGCCATCTGTGTTTGACTGGGTGGCTGTTGATAGCGTGGCTGGATATATTTTGCGTAAGGGCTTTTCAAAAAGCGTTCGCGCCATTCTTCGGGCTTGCCACGTTTTTCGTCCTGAAGGATGCGGTAGATGTCGTCAAACTCCATATCTTTTTCTTTGCGTTCGCGGTCAGTGCGAAAACCGTCAAAGTAAATTAACGCCTCTTCGGGAGGGCCAAACCATGCCAGGTTTCCGCCTTTGGCAAGGATGATGGCGCGGTCGCAAAACATAACATTTTTTGTAGCGTGTGTGATGAGGATGATGGTACGTCCCTGATCTGCCAGACGGCGCATTAGTTTCATCATTTCATACTCAGTCCCGGGGTCAAGGCCACTGGTTGGCTCATCCAGGAAGAAGAGGCGCGGTTTGGTCAGCAGTTCGACGCCGATAGAGACGCGCTTGAGCTGTCCTCCTGAGAGCTTTGAGATGGGCACGTCCTTGCGAAAGGTAAGTCCTAAATCCTCAAGTGTGTCTTCAACAGCTTTTTTTCTTTCGCTGGCTGTGGTATCTTTGGGCATGCGCAGCCGGGCGGAATAATCCAGCGCTTGGGTAGGGGTCAGCTCCATGTGAACGATGTCGCGCTGGGGCACGTTGCCAATATCGTCGCGAAACATGCCATAGTTTTGGTAGAGATCAATCCCGTTGATCAGCACCTTGCCGTGCGTAGCGGGGCGGAAGCCGTTGATAGCGTCCATCAGTGTGCTTTTACCGGCGCCACTCATGCCGACCAGGGCAACGAATTCGTTGGGACCAATGCTGAGACTGATGTCTTTGAGCAAGTTGGTGTTTTTGGAAACCCATTTATTGACCCCTATGACATCAATGGCATAGCCCTCTTCAACAGCGGAGTGCTGCAACTCGTTGCCGGTGAAGTTCATCTGGTAAGGGCCAATTTTGATCACGTCACCGGGTTTGAGCCATACAGGGTCTTTGATAGGTGCCCCATTTACATAGACACCGTTGGCGCTATGTAAGTCGGTCAGGCGGGTGCGGGTGCCCATACGTTCAAATAGGGCATGGTAGCGGCTGACCATAGGATGATTAAGGACCAGTTGGTTATCGGCAGCACGCCCGACGCTGAATCTTTCCTGTCCGGCAAGATTGATGCCCCCCAGCACCTGAAGCGGTGCCATCTGGCTGATGGCAATTTCTTCCACTGTTGAATCGGTTGGGGCAACGGGCGCCGAAAGCTCTTGTGTCTGTTTTGTTGGTGGATACGGCAATGCTGATGGCAAAGGCGCAGCGGAGACGATGGTCGCTGGTTGAGGCAGCACCAGCTCGAATGTCAAATCGCACACCTGAAAGGTATCGCCGGGTTTGATGGGATATGCCTGGTAGGGGGTGAGCTGCTGTCCATTTTGAAGAATGCCATTGCGTGAGCCGAGATCGGTAACCCAGACTTGACCTTCGCGTACGGTGAGGCTGGCATGACGCCGCGAGATCATCTTTGAATCAATCGTAATCTGACAGCCTGCTTCGCGCCCAATGACCGTTTCACCTTCGGAAAGGGCGGTCTCTTGCCAGGGTGCGTTCCCTTGACGGTATCTCAGACGGAATTGCTGAACAGGTTTTGCAGGTGCTGCTGGTGGCATGGGGGCAATTGCCTCGATGGGCGCGTCGGCAACTGTGGCGGTTACATCAGCTTTTGTGACTTGGGGTAACGATCCCGCAGGGTGCAGTCTCAATTGATAGTCAAAAATGGAAAAGGTTTGTCCGGGTAATAGGGACACTTTCCTGCGGGGAAAGAGCGGTTCGCCTTCCAGTAAAGTGCCGTTCGCAGATCCCATATCCATCAGGCAGCATTCTGTGGGACTCAGCTCAAGCTGAGCGTGGCGGCGTGATACGCCATCTTCAGGAAGGTGGATGTCGCAGTCAGCAGCTCTGCCGATGATATAGGTGCCATAGTTGAGAGGTTTTTGTTGCCAGCCTCCGCCGCGATATGAGTAGGTCAAAATGTAATCTGTCATCCTTACAACCTCAAAAAAGTGTGACTGTATTCGGTCTGTTTTATGGAAGAGACGGAATTTGTGGGGTAATGCTGTACACATCGGTTGGTACGACAACAGTCTTGGCTGCGTTTTGTGCATCTGTACACAGACCAGGCTCTGTGCCGGTTAATGCACGCCCAAACCCTTTGCGACAGGTGTTGTCCACTGCTGCCAGCTTTTTGAGGGGATATTCCTTGTTCTTTTCGAGCGGAGAGCCTGCAGCAGTCAGGGTGAAGATGTCATTGTAATCAAACAGTGTTACGTCTTTGGCGCCCTCGTCAGCCCATACGCCCCAAATAAATGATTTGACGTTGCCAATCAGGCTGGATTTGAAAGCAAATTGCACGGCGGTTGTGTTGGGCAAGATGCGCGACCAGCACTGGTCTGGGTCTTGGGTGGTGGCGGGTGAAAACACCAGGGTATTATAGCCATCCCCACTGGATGGCGCATCGGATTTCATCGGTGTTTTATTGCCCACGTCCTCGTTGGTATCCTGAAACACATTTACGTTCTCAATTGACCAATTGGTGGACTTGGGTGCGCTTGCCCAGATAAGAAAGTCGCCGCGCCCGTCGAAGTCATTGTCAATTTCGACGCCGTAGTATCCCGTGGCGGTATCTGGAAGGTAATCACGGAGATAAATGGTTATGTAGATAAATTTTTCATCACTCACAATCTCGGCTTTCTGGATATCGAGATGGGGAAGATAGAGCATGTCGTTTGCGGTAAACGGACGTTCTAGCAGTCCGATTTCTAAACTGTCGCCAGCGTTGATGGCTTTCTTATCTGCACCTTTGGAAGAATCGGCATCGAAGATAGTGGCTACCGCTTTACTGGCATCTCCCGGGGTGTCTTTGTGCGCAATGGGGGTTTGTGTGGAGGCAGGGGCGGCAGGAGTTTCACCGGCTTGCGGTGGAGGCATAGTGCCTGCTGACATTTCTGCAATCTTTGTGGCAGCTTCAGCAAGCTGTTGCGCCATGGCAGTTTGTGTGATTTCAGCGGGCTGCAACGCGCCTGAAACAGCCGTAGCCATCTGGGCTGGTTCGGCTGGCAAACCAAGTGCGGTTGCCGTCAAGGCAAAATTTTCCTCTGTATTTTCAGCCGCTTTTAGAAAGGGCGCATTACATGCTAATGTGATTGCCAGAAGAACAACAGTGATAAGATAAAAGTTTGGCGCGTGGTTTGTTTGCTTCATGAGCACACTCCTTGTCGTTTTCTTAACAGCCCCTCATTTCTTAATCATACATATTTAATCACTGTGAGTCAAATAGCCGTGGGCTTTTTTTGCAATATAATCTGTTCAAGGATGACTGGCTGTCGTGCCAGGTTGAGTATTTTCACGAACAAGGAGTATAGGCAATGAAACTATCTGTGTTTACCGTTTTGTATAAAGATCGTGCTCTCTCTGAGGTGTTAGATATTTTGAAGGCGAAGAGTATCCATCATGTGGAAGTTGGCTGCGGAGGATTTATAGGGAAGGATCACTGTGATCCGTCAAAGTTGTTGAAGGATAGGCGGGCGCGCGAGCAATTTCTTGAATTGTTCCTTGCGCGCGAGATGGAGATTGCGTGTCTGAGTTGTCATGGCAACCCGCTTCACCCCCAAAAGAATCTTGCGCTTGCATATCATCAGGATATCAAAGACGCGATTGACTTAGCCAGCGAACTGGGTGTTAAACGGATTGTAACTTTTTCGGGTTGCCCAGGGGATAGCGAGAACGCGCTTTATCCAAATTGGCCTGTTTCACCTTTCCCGGAGGAATTTCAAACCATCGTTGAATGGCAGTGGGAGAAAAAACTGATCCCTTACTGGAAGGAGTTGGGGAAGTACGCGGAGGACAAAGGTGTAAGGATTGCTCTGGAAATGCATGGTGGTTATTCTGTCCACTCACCGGCTACTGCGATCCGGATGCGCAAAGAAACCGGCTGTGTTGCTCTGGGTGCTAACCTTGATCCAAGCCACATGTGGTGGCAGGGAATAGACCCTGCTCAGGCGGCGCGCTATCTGGCAAACGAAAATTGCCTGTACTACTTCCATGCCAAAGATGCTGCCATTGATCCCAATGCTGTCTCTTATTATGGTGTAACTGATATGCAGAGTTTTTCCACTGCCTTCGGCCGTGCCTGGCAGTTCCGCACGGTTGGTTTTGGGCATGATTTGAAGGTTTGGGCAGACTTGTTTAGTGTAATGCGTTCGGTTGGCTATGATGATGTGGTCAGTATCGAGCATGAAGATTCCTACATGTCTGTGGAGGAGGGGCTTGACAAGGCAATTGCCAATTTGCGGCAGGTGCTTATGTTTCAGCCGCCGTCAAAACCAAAGGCTTTTGATCTGGACGATCGCTTTAAGTGATGCTTATCTCAGAGATGGGGCAAAGCGCAGCTTTTTTGCATGATAGCGATAACACTTTTGCTGAAAAATATTTGACGCTGTTGGCGTTTTGTATATAATCAGAGTCATGATTAAGATTGGTAGTGCCACAAATCGAGGCATCAAACGCAAGGATTCTCCGAATCAGGATTCCGTAGAGGTGGTGATGCCCAGTCTGTTCAACCGCCACCCGCCATTGTTGATTGTAGCCGATGGGATGGGTGGGTATGAAGGGGGAGCAATTGCCAGCAAGCTGGTCATTGAATCTTTGAAAGAATGGTATCTCAAGGCAAAGCTGCAGGTAGATTACTGTGATGTCCTGCGTCAGGGTGTGCTTGCAGCCCACCACGCCATTTTAGAAAAATCGCAACAATCGGAGGAACTGGCGAAAATGGGCAGTACAGTGGTTGCAGCTGTTTTGCAGCCCCGCAGCCTTTGTCTGTGTAATGTTGGAGACAGCCGGGCATATATTATCAATGCGCGCGAAATTCGTCAGGTCAGTTATGATCACAGTTTTGTCGGCGAGCAGCTGCGTCTGGGTCTGATCACTGCTGAGGAGGCTCAAAATCATCCGCGGCGCAACATTCTGACACAATCGCTCAGCGCACAACGTGGGGAGATTAATCCCTATTTGACGCGCATCGATTTAGAGCAGGAGGATATTGTTCTGCTGTGTTCGGATGGTTTGTGGGGACCTGTCCCAGAATCCCAGATTCAGAGCATTGCGCTGGAGCTTGATCCTCAGTCTGCCGCAGACAGACTGGTGGAGATGGCAAATGATAACGAGGGGCCTGATAATATCTCAGTGATTGTTGCCCGGCAGTAAGATGCTTATTGCACTGGTAGCGCTATCTTTTGTACGTGCCCATCCATTCGCCAGAAGCCAGAATGTGTCCCTGTATTTTGGCAGATAACTGATCGGCGCTGAGAGAGGCGGGGAGGGGTGGTGGCAGGTCTAGCGCATACAATTTGAAGAAGTAGCGATGGGGTTTGCCGGGGGGAGGGCATGGGCCCCCATAGTTGTTGCGCTTCCAGCTGTTGATTCCATGAGTGCCTTGAAGCTGTGTACTTGCGCTGGCATTTTCTGGCAGCCCATTCAGCGTTGGGGGGAGGTTATAGAGCACCCAATGTACCCAGGTGCCAACCGGCGCATCTGGATCGTCCATGATAAGCGCCAGACTCTGGCTTCCATCAGGAATTTGTGACCACGTCAGCGGTGGGGAAATATCTTTACCCTGACAGGTGTACTGCTGAGGAATAGGTTGCCCTTGCGCAAATGCTGGACTGAATATGGTGAGAGATGCAGATGGTGTCATCACAAGCTCCTTACTCTGGCAGCCTGCCAGTATCAAAAGCGGCCATATAAGCACAAGGATATTACATAGCGCTTTTGCCCTTACATGTCTCATGATTTGATTATAGCATTTTCGGACAGGCTGTTGGCAAGCTTTTTTTGTTACTGTCCTGATCTGTTTAAAAATTTGCACTCTGCAGCAATTGCCAAAATATGGCGTTATGTGCTATCATTAACACCAGATATGTGCATAGGAAGGAGTGAAAAAGTAACTGCAAGAGCCAACCAGGCATTTCACAGACTGGTTCTCTTGATTACACTCCTCCTTTCGGGTTGCGGGGGATTCCAGGTCGAACAACCGGCAGCCTCCCCTGTAAGTGAATTTGAGGTTGATCCGGTTTTCCGTGAATACTATCAGGATTTGGGTGGTGCGGACACGCTTGGCGCTCCAATCTCACCGCTTTTTGATAGAGGGCAGTTGCAGTGCCAGTACACCCTGAATGCCCTGATGTGTTGGGATGCATACGAGACGGGAGCCAGGCGTTTTCAGCTTTACCCGCTGGGGAAGGAGATTGGCGTTTACGATACGCCCGAAATTTTTGAACAAGCTTCCGGTCAGCAGGTGGTTGGCGGTTATATCATCTACCCCGATTTTGTTGCCCTGTATGAAAGACTGGGCGGAGAGAAGAATCTTGGGCGCCCGCTTACGGTTGTTCGCTATAACTATGAAAAGCGGCGGGTGGAGCAATATTTTGAGGGGGTGGGTTTTTATCAATCTTTCGACGATACGGATGCAAAGGTGGGGCTTCTCCCTTATGGCGCAGCCTTGTGTCAGCAGGAATGCCGTTATGTCAGGGATGTTTCTGCACAGTTAACCCCCGATAAACACATCCGCACTCCTTTTGCTGCGGTTTTGCAGCAGTGGGGGGGATTGTCTTTTTCCGGTCAGCCGTTGACCAATCCTTATCCTGCTTTGGATGGTTGTATTGAGCAAGTGTATGAAAATGCTGTCTTTTACGTGCTTCCCGATCAGCCGCAGCAAGTGCGCTTACGCCCTTTGCCTGTGTGGTTGGGAATGGCTACCACGCCGCCCGGACCCAGGCTATATGGTCGCGAGCGCAATGTTGTTTTTTACACGGTATCGGGCGATCTTGGTTATCATGTTCCTGTTCTGTTTGATGATTTTATTGCAATGCATGGGGGGGTACAGGTCTCTGGCAACCCGATAGCCGAAACGATCGCTTACGAGAACGATACACCTCGTCAGTGTTTTGAAAACTACTGTCTTGATCTGTATCCTAACGCTGCGCAGAATTTCCGGGTGCGTCCTGCGTCGTTGGGGATTCGCTATTTGCAGATGTTCAGCCCGCTTCAACAGGCAGAGACACAGGCACCAGAGGGTGGTGTGGTGCTCAACATCCGCGAATCCGCACCGCAGATTCCTGGTAATCAGCCGCAGAAAATCGAATTACAAGTGCTGGCAAGAGCGACTCAGCTGCCAGCATCTAACCTGCCAGCGGAACTAAAACTCATCACCCCGGATGGGACGGAGTATCTTTACGATTTCCCGGTAACCTCTTTGGATGGCAAAACCTGGCTGGAAATTCCACCCATACCGGGGCTGCCCAATGGCAGCTTGATGGCGTATCAGGTCTGTGTGATTTTGCCGCAAGAGACTCCCGTTTGTCAGAATGATGCCTATCTTATCTGGCAGTAGATGTCTTTAGCGGGGCGAGTGCCCTTCGGCGAACAGCACCGCCCGATTTATTTTTTGCCCGCTGCCATATACATGGAAGGCAAAGGGCATTCTCTGACCAGCAGCCAGCGGGGAACGACTTACCCAGTTGCGCACCCCTGTCAAATTGCCATATTGGTCAAGGGCGGCAGCGGTAATGTTTGCCTGGGCGATGTCGGTGTCGCATACAGCTTCTCCGCTAACGAAGGCACTCAGCCCATTTTGAGCAATTTCATATTGGAAATTTTCGATCTGCACGTTTGGATAGCGCATGCTGCTATCTGACGCAGCCAGGGCGGTGAGGAGGGAAGCATTTGCCTGATAGGGTAGCGGTGGCAGGGGGGGAGGAAAATATACCAGCATGGGCAGCCAGCTGCCAGCTTTCAGCACATTGAGCGGTGTTATGGCTGTTCGATGGCTGGTTTCACCGCTTTCGGAAGTGATTTGCACTTTGGCGGAAACGCTTTCTACCTCCATGCTGGTGAGGTTCTCAACGCGCAAAAAGCACCACAAACCGCCTTCCTGGCTTGGGTAACATTGCGGTGCGCTGAGAGAGACCGGTACCGGCGTTGGGCCAGGTGGAGAATTCTCGGTTGTGTCAGGGTTGCTTGAGGCTGGGATAATCAGCACGGTGCCGATGCTCATCAAATTGGGGTTAACCTCGGGGTTAGCCGCCATCAGCGCCGCAATGCTGATGCCATAGCGGTACGCTATCCCGCCCATATCCTCGCCAGCCTTGACGGTGTGTGTTACTGGTGTTGGAGAGGCGGGGGGCAGCGGCGTCATTGTTGCTGCCGGCGCGGGGAGGAATGTGCTGGTTGCTGTTGCTGTGTGGTACGGAATAAGTTGCCGTTCGGGAGTTTGTGATAGCAAAACGGTGTCTGTGTTCTGCTTACAGGCGGGCAGAAATCCTAACAGCAGAATCAGCCATACGCCAATTTTTGAGCGGGTTGGTAGCATGTCTTTTTGGAGGACACGATTAAACGTGGTATTTTTTCTCATCGTGCGTAGATTGAAATTATAATGCAGATAAGAGAAGAGCGTTTGTACCCGTGAAGAGACAACCTGTTGTGAAGTTGGAATGTGAACACAAGAACTTGCTGCCCTTGATTCTGGTGGTTGCGAGTATCTTGCTTTCGTGCCGCGTTTCTGTTCGGGCGAATGTTTCTCCTGTGAAAACCGCTATTGCCCGATTTATGCCTGTTCAGCAGACACCTGTGCCTGATGCTTCGCTCGCGGCACCCGGAGAGGCATGTTTTGGTAGTGCTTTTGGTCTTACCTGTCTGGGTCAAAGTGGCTGGCGGATGCAGACCAGTCAGGATTCTGCTCTGAGAAGTGACAGGATATTCGATCTGGCATTTTGCCCGGACCAGCGGCTGGTTGTTTCACACGCGCTGGGTGTGGATGTGTCAGGTGTCGAAGGCTGGCAGCCAGCTGATGACGAGTCGATGGGGATACCAGTTGGGGTGCTCTGTGACTTTCAGAACCGTCTATGGCTTGCCTACGAAGACAGGATTGAACTGTTGCAGGCAAAGGACAGGGTGGTGTTTGATAGAGAAGAGGTTGCTGCGGATCAACCTTTGTTTGTCGATCTGACTGCAACCTCCGCTGGGGATATTTGGGTCTTAACTCCGCAATGTGTCGCGCGTTACGATGGGAAGAAGTGGCAGGAAAACTGCATTGACCGTCAGCAGGGGACGCCCGTTTTTCTAAAAGCCTTTGCTGCTGGTAAAGGTCATCAGATATGGGTGGCGCATGATGCGGGCATCCTGCGTTTTGAGAACGGCAAATGGCAGGCGTTTCGCGCCCCGCTTTCGGGCACGTTGCGTGATATCGCTGTAGATATCTCCGGGCACGTCTGGTTGAGCATGGCAGGGAGATTGTTGATGTTTGATCCAGACACTGCGGATTGGATAGATTTTTCAGCGGGAGAGCGTAGCCCAGGGGTGGGTGTGGTGAACGCGCTTGCGGCGGATGGTCAAGGGCGTGTGTGGGTGGGCGGTGAGTGGGGACTAGCCATTTTAGATGGAGAGAGATGGACATCCTATCGTATGGATACAGCCGCGCTGGCGGATAATGCGCTCTCTTCAATTGCTGTGATGGGCGGCGGTCCTGCGCTGCCTGCGGCGCTTTCAATGCCGATGGGCGCAATCAGTGGGAGGATTATAGAGGCGGACTTGCCATTGGGCGGTGTTGCAGTGGAACTGTGCGCCGGTTATCTAGATTCGGTCTTTTATGGTGAAACGCCCTGCGCTGACAAGCCACTGCGCAAACGTGTGGTAACTGCCCGCGATGGACGTTTTGTCTTTACTGATTTACCGGCGGGACGATATTATATTCTGGTGCAGGATAACCAGGGTGTATGGGCATGGCTTGAGATGACCGATGGGGCAGCCCGCCCTGTTCTGGTACGCGCTGGAGAGGAAACAGCGCTGGGAGATTTGCTGATACGTTAATGGGGGGCACTGGAAATCAGCGTTTGGCGTTTAAGCGCTGAGAATACCGCTGATCCCAGAGTGTCAGCGGCGGATGCCGCTGCGCATCAGCAGCAGGTAAAGCCCAAAGATCAGCAGACCAATAGAGCCTGTATTTCCCAGAAAACGGATGGCGCTGCCGCCAGGATTGCCGCCCAGATATAGACCCAGACCAACCATGAGAAGGATACCAGCTGGAATCAATGGCCACCAGGTAAAGTGGTTGAAGGAGATGCGAAAAAACAGGGTGATGAAAGCCCAGCCTAATGCGAACCAGATGAGCATCATCCCGGTGCGTGAAAGAGTGTTTAACTCATGGTCTGCTCCCCAGGCGACGTAAATTCCCACCCCGGCGCTTAACAGAATACAGCCGGGTATGATCAAACCTGCCAGGTGTCTGTTCCCCCCCCAGATGAGAAAAGAGAGCGACAACCCGGTTGGGATGTAGAGGACAAAATCTACCAGCCGCAGCTGGGAAAACAGCAAACAGGCGCCCACTGAGGCGATGATAGAGCCCGGTACCAGCGCCCACCATGCTACCCAGGGCAGACGTAGAAGTGAAAACAGGGTGATCAAGAACCAGCCGCTGCCAAAACAAAACAGCAGCACCCCGATGCCTTTGAGCAGGGGCGCCTGTTTCAATATCTCAATCATACTCAGTAGCCCGCCGCCTGTTCCTGCAAGCAGGCTCCCGGCGATCACAAACCCTATTTCCCTGCGGTAGATGCCCCTGACCAAAAATAAACACGCGATCAGAATAAGAGCGATTGAGCTTGGGACGCCTGTTTTAATATGTTGATCAATTAACGTGGCGACGCCAATGATAACCAGAGATGCCCCTGCCAGGGCGCCGGTTTGCCTGTTCATAACAGCCCGTACTCCTTCGCTTTGATGACTGCCTGCATCCGATCGCGCGCTCCCAGTTTTGCCAGAATGTTAGTTACGTGATTTTTGACAGTGCCCTCGGCAATGAACAGGGCTTCGGCGATGTCTTTGTTGCTGGCGCCGGTAGCAACCATCTGTAGAATTTCCAGCTCGCGGCTAGAAAGGGGGTCAATCAGCGGCTCTGGGCTTTGCGCCGTGGGTCTGTGCAGGCGTGAAAATTCTGTTACCACTTTGGCGGTAATAGAAGGCTGGAGAAAATATTCGCCTCTGGCAGCGGCGCGCACGGCTTCGCATAGTTTCTGAGAGGAGACATCCTTGAGGAGATACCCAATGGCGCCAGCCCGCAGACCTTCAAAAACATATTCATCATCATCAAAAGTGGTCAGCACAATCACACGGCACTCTGGCATCTGCGCCGTCAAACGCCGGATGGCGCTAACGCCATCCAGAACTGGCATGCGCAAATCCATCAGGATCACATCTGGCTGGAGGCTGGCTGCCATTCGCAGGGCTTCTTCGCCATTAGAAGCCTCGCCGACCACTTCAAAATCGGGCTGCACCGACAGGAGGGTGTACAACCCTTCGCGGAACAATGCCTGGTCATCTACCAGCAGAATTTTGATGCTATTGGTCATTCGGGCACCTCAATCTCGATTGAAAACCCCTGTCCTTTTTGAGTGGATATGTTGAAATTTCCCTTCAGAAGGCTAACCCGTTCGCGCAGCCCCATTAAACCAAATCCTTTGTCCATCTGCTCGGCGCCAACCCCGTTATCACGAATGGTGAGCTGCACAGCATGTTCAGGCGTGTAGTCCAAGGTAACCCATACGGATGTAGCCTGAGCGTGCTTTACCGCATTGCTCAACCCCTCCTGCACAGCGCGAAAGATGGTGAGCTGTGCCTGGGGGGAGAGGTCGCGCGGCGTTCCCATGATGGTCAGCTTAGGGGAGATACCGGCAAGCTCACTGCCTTTTAATAGATTGCCGAGGCGTTCGGGCAGGGGTAGATGCTCGTCGGGCAGGCTGCGCAGCGAGGCGACCGAATCGCGCACATCGACCAGTGCTGCCTGTGTCTGATTTTGGGCTTTGATGAGGATTGCCCGTGTGCGTTGGGGGTTTGTATCCATCACGGCAATGGCTGCCTGTATCTGCATGTAGATGGTGGTCAGGTGATGTCCCAGTCCATCATGGATTTCGCGTGCCAGGCGGTTACGTTCTTTGGTGATTGCCAGTTCTTCGATCTGCAGGGCATATTGCCGCAGGCGTTGGTTGGCGTCTTCTAATTCGCTGATCAGCCGTTCCACCTCTGTGCGGGCGGACTGCTCGCTGACTGCCAGATGGGTGAAGAAGACGATAAAAACCTGTCCTGCCAGGAAAGTGGGCATCCCGCTCCAGATGGTTGCTGGGTCGTTGGCAAACAGCAACATAGAAAATACATAAGCCAGAATGATGGCGGTATTGACAACAACCATCCAGATCCCTGCCAGCAGAACGACGCTATGGGCAGCCAGCGGTAGCAGAATCAGAGCGTTGAACCCCGCCCCCTTGCCAAGATAGACAATCAACCCACCTAACGGGATTTGAACGGCAAAGTATGCCAGCAGAAGGGATAATCTGCCCGATTGCGCGCAAAAACGGTAACCATATGTGCCAATGGCAATGTACCCGCACCCCAGAATGATCATGAGGAAGATATCCGCCACAGTTACCTGCGGGATAGCGCTGAAGGTTGCAAAGTACGAAGCCAGCACCACAACGGCAAAGGCAACATCAACGCCGCCGCCGGTTTTGACAATGTTGCGCGAGGCAGGTTTCATGGTTTGGATTATACAACCAATTGGATGACTCGCTTGGGTGAGACCGGGCGGTTTTGTTAATGAATAATTAAGATAATTGTGTTATAAATATCTATAATTGGAGCGATGCAAATGGAAAAGATACACAAGACTGACGAAGAATGGAAAAAACTGCTGACCCCACAGCAGTATGAGGTAACACGGCGCAGGGGCACAGAGCCGCCTTTCTGTGGAGCTTTTTATGATCATAAGGTGGCAGGAATATATGCGTGTGTGTGTTGTGGGTTACCGTTGTTTTCCTCACAGGCAAAGTTTGATTCAGGTACTGGCTGGCCGTCTTTCTTCCAGCCCATTGCGGAGGAACGCATTGCCCGTCGTCTCGACCTGAGCCATGGCATGGTCCGCACGGAGGTGCTGTGTGCCCGCTGTGATGCACATCTGGGGCATGTGTTTGACGATGGGCCTGCCCCAACGGGGTTGCGCTACTGTCTGAATTCTGTGTCGTTGACGTTTTCCCCATCCGATTCACAGACAGAGGATTAATGTGCTATACAGCTGGGTGGATGCCTCCAGACACCGGGTGGTCTGGAGGCTTTTTTATTGCGGTGTTGTGGTTGGCGGGCAATATTTGAAAAATGATTCCACTGCGATAATTTTTTTGTTACAATAAGGTTTGACGTAAGAGTTAGAAAGCGACGGTGATCGTTTTTTGTTGGTTGATATGTTGTTAAGCTTTTGGGCGGCTGGATGGGAAAAGGTTTCTCTTTAGGATGTTGGGCTTAGTAGCAAAAGTATGAATGATTGGCGAGGGAATCTTGTGGAAGAGAGATGGCGGATAGAAGCCCGTCGTATTGCGGATGAACTGCATCGTTCGGTGGCACAGACGTTGTTTTCTATCGGAATGGAAGCCGAAGCGGCGTTGGAGCAGACGATGACAGAGCCTCTGAAACAACATTTGGAGACTATTCGCCGCCGGGCAGCGGAGGGTAATCGCGAAGTGCGCTCTCTGATCGCTTCGCTGCGGCAGGATTCTCCTGCAGAGGCACACAATCCCATTGCGCACCTGCTGGAGGAAAAGTTAAAGGCGTTTGAAACCCGCTCAGGGATGGAAGCTGTGCTTAACATTTCTCCCGCGCTTGGCACTCTGCCTGCGCCAGTGGTGGCTGCCGTTTACCGTCTGGTTTCAGAGTATCTCCTGCAGGTTGCCGAACTTGAACACAGTCACGCGGTTTTGATCAGTCTTGACCGCAGTCAAGACGGGGTTCTGCTGACTGTTCAGGGCGGCTGCCGGGCTGCGAGCGCAGATGCAGCCCAAGAGGGACTGTTCTCCAGCGAGATACAAAAAGCGGTGGATGAAGCTGGTGGGGAACTTTGTATAGGTCGGAATGATGATGGTGGGTTGCTGATCCGCGCGGTCTTTTCTCTGTCCGGCGAGGTGGCGAGGTGAGCCCGTTGCGTGTGTTGCTGGTTGACGATCATCAAATTGTGCGGCAGGGGCTGCTTTCGCTGATCAGCAGCGACCCGCAGTTTGAGGTAGTTGGTCAGGTATCGACCGGAGCCGAAGCCTTGCACCTGGCGAAAAAGCTTAGTCCTGATATTGCCCTGATGGATCTCAGGCTTCCGGATATTGATGGAATTGAACTGTGCCGCCGTATTCGGCAGGTTTCGCCACACACGGCAGTGTTGATTCTGACTGCGTACATTGATCCCAGTCTGGTGAATGCCTGCTTGCAAGCTGGGGCGTGCGGTTATTTGCTCAAGGATGCCGAGAATCTGCATCTCAAGGAGCATTTGCTGGCAGTGGGGCAGGGTTACCATGCCTATGACCCCCGTGCAGCCAGTATGCTGGCTGATTTTGCCCGCCGCCGCGGCACGCAGCGCGATGTGCTCAAGCCGCGCGAGATTGAGATATTGCGGCTGGTTGCGCGCGGGCTTTCCAATCGCGAAATCAGCGAGCAGCTCGCGCTCAGCGAGCATACCGTTAAGGGATATATAAAGGATATTCTGGACAAGCTGGAAGTTGACAGCCGCGTTGAAGCGGTGATGACAGCCAGAGAGCGCGGCATTCTTTGAGCTTTTTTGGCGAAAAGTTTTAAGGGGGGTGATGCTCCCCTCGTTTGGGGGGCAGAATACCCTCTACCGGCTATGATGAACTCCCTCCAATGGGAGCTTTTTTCTCTTTAAGCGCTGTTGGATAATTGGGGTGGTTAAGAAAGCCGTTAAAGCCGTTTTGTTGGGAAAAGGGCTTGTTTGAAAGAAAAGGAGTATAAGCAATGATTAAGTTCAATTTACGTGCCAAAATTCTGGGAGGGTTTTTGCTGATTGTTGCCATGATGCTGGTGATCACAGCTGTCAGTTATTTCAATATGAAAGCAATTGATGATGGCATGGTTGAGATGTACCATGATCGCACGTTGCCCATTGCACAGATAGGCGCTGCTGATACGGAGCTATATCGTATTCGTGGCAGTGTTTTCAAGTATGTGCTGATACCAGATCAGCGCCAAGAGATAATGAATGAGATTCGCACCAGCATTGAGGAAGTGAACCGCCAGATGGATTTGTACCGTGCCACGAATCTGGTGGAAGAAGAAAAACAGGCATTGCAGGCATTTGATCTTGCCTGGTCGCGCTATCAAGGGGCGGTCGAAGAAACGCTGGCAAACGTCAACGCGGGCAACCAGGAAGCGGCAATGCGTAGCCTGCTGGATGGAGGCGAAACCTCTGATGCTCGTAAGGAGGTGGGCGCCGCAATGGACGAACTGATCGCGATCAACGCACGTATTGCCAGCGAACTCAACCAGAGGGCAAAAGAGACATTTGAACGTTCAACCGTGCTGCTGGTGGCTGTCTCGCTGTTGGGATTGCTGACAGCGTTAGGATTGGGTATTTTTATCTCGCGCCGCATTTCCAGAGCGGCAAAGGAAATGGTGGCAACCGCAGAGCAGATTGCTCAGGTAGATTTGGCGAATTTGTCGGCGTTGGTTGCGAATTTATCGGAAGGCGATTTTACTATCAGCCAAGTTGGCTTTGAGACAAAGCCGGTGGCTGTGCGCTCGCAGGATGAGATGGGCGAACTGGCGAGCGCGTTCAATCTGATGATCGGCTATTTGGCAGAGGTAGCGCGTTCCTTCGAGAGTATGGTAGATAAGCTGCGCGAGGCAATCCTCCAGGTGGCAGAGAGTGCTAACAGCCTGGATGCTGCCTCAGGCGACTTAGCAGCTGCGGCAGAACAATCTGCCCAAGCGGCAAGCCAGATGGCAGTGACTTTGCAGGAGATGGCGCGGGGGATTACCCAGCAGACTGACTCAATTTCCATCACCGCTGGCTCTGTAGAGCAGATGAAGCGTGCGATTGAGGGCGTTGCCAAGGGCGCTCAGGAACAGGCAATGGCGGTCAGCAGGGCGGCAGAAGTTACCACGCAGCTGACTGTGACTATCCAAGAGGTGGCTGCTGTGGCGCAGGAACAGGCAGCAGGCGCTGGTGTTGCAGCTGAAGCGACTCGCCAAAGTGCAGCGATTGTCGAGGACACTGTTCAGGGAATGCAAACCATCCGCGAGAGGGTCAGCAGTGCTATGGAAAAGGTCAAAGACATGGGGGCTCGTTCAGAACAGATCGGCAGCATTGTGGAAGCCATTGAGGATATTGCTTCACAGACCAATCTGCTGGCGCTCAATGCAGCGATTGAAGCTGCCCGCGCTGGAGAGCATGGCAAGGGGTTCGCGGTGGTTGCCGATGAGGTGCGCAAGCTGGCGGAGAAGTCCGCTTCGGCAGCCAAGGAAATAGGCTCTCTGATCAAACTGGTGCAGGACTCTGTTGCGGAAGTGGTGGCGGCAATGGATGCAAGCAGCAGCGAAGTGGAAAGAGGCGTAGCGCTTTCGCTGCAATCCGGGCAAGCACTGCGCAGTGTGATGGAAACAGCCCAGAAAGCCGTGGCGCTGGCAGAGAAGGTCTCAGCCGCCGCGGGACACATGACATCCCTTTCCAATGAGCTGGTGGATGTGATGGACAACGTCTCGGCGGTGGTAGAAGAGAATAATGCCTCTACCGAAGAGATGGCGGCTGGTTCGAGCGAGGTGGCAGAAGCCATCGAGGTCATTGCCAGTGTCAGCGAGCAAAATAGCGCTTCCGTTGAAGAGATTTCTGCCTCTGCAGAGGAAATGAATGCCCAATCAGAAGAGGTTACTTCTTCCGCCCTTTCGCTGGCGGATATGGCAAGTCAGTTAACCCTGATGGTCTCGCGCTTCAAAGTAGGCGCAAACGAGGACCTGCGGGCGCAACTGCGTTCATTTGGGCGGGCGCATATAGCGTGGATTACCCGCCTGAACGAAATGCTGGAAGGCAGAGCAAAGCTCAATGGCAATGCCAATGTCTCGCATACCGAGTGTCTTTTAGGGCGCTGGTATTACAGTGCGGGCAAGCGCGATTTTGGCAGCCTGCGTGAGTTTAGTGAAATTGAGCAGCCTCATAAGCGGTTTCACGAGGCAGTGCATGAGGTGGTGGAAGCTTACAACCGTGGTGCTCGTCTGGATGCCAAACAACGTATGACAGAGGTGGTCGGTCTTTCCAAAGTGATCATAGAGAAACTGCATTTGCTGGAGCAAAAACTGAGCAGTAACTGATGGGCACTGCTTTAGCAAAGAAAAGAGCCGGTGGGAGGCTGCAACTTTCACCGGCGCTGGTTTCCTGACAGAATGTTACAATAATATGGTGAAGCGTGAGAGAAGAGGTTTTGAGCCCCTGTTTGGCTGAAGGATTTGAGATGCAGACAACTGAAGCGCTGTACCGTTCTACATTCGAGCATCTGCCGCTGGGTGTCTGTCATGTGGATTGTGAGGGACGCTATCTCAAAGCCAACCCTGCCTTTTGTGGACTTTTGGGTTATTCTGAAGAAGAACTGCTCAACATGTATTGCTGGGATGTTCATTCTGCAGGGGAAACCGAAAGGATTCGAGAAGCACTTTTCCAGATAAGCGCAGGCAAGGGCGAAAAAGCTTCATTGGAGCTGGAGTTTGTCCGCAAGGATGGGACGTCTTTTTGGGGCGATGTGGGTATCTCGCTGGTGCGGGATGATGATGGGCAGCCGCTATTTTGTGTGATGCTGATTCAAGATATGACCGAGCGCATCCGCGCCCGACAGGCGTATCGCGTCTTTGTAGAACATTCTTTGCAGGGGCTGATGATTGTGCAGGATGAGAAGATAGATTTTGTCAATCCTACGCTGACTGAGATACTTGGTCTGCAATCCGAGAACCTGAAGGGGTGTGCTCTGAACGACTTTGTGCTGCAGGTGGTATGCGCTGAAGATCAGCAAAAGGTGCTTTTTGCATACCGCCAATGCGTGATGGGCGAAGCGGCCGAAATGCGTCAGGAGATTCGGGCTTTGTGCGCGGGTGGCCAAATGCGCTGGCTGGAAAACCTGATGGTAGGTGTCAGCTATCAGGGGAAACCTGCTGTTCAGGTGGTTGTTCTGGATATTACGCAACGCAAACAGACTGAAGAAGAACTGCGCAAACTGACGCGTGCGGTAGAAGAAAGCCCGGCGTCAATTGTCATCACCGATGCGGCGGCAAATATCGAATATGTCAATCCCAGATTTACGGAGATCACCGGCTACACGCGCGAGGAGGTTTTGGGCAAGAACCCACGCATTCTCAAGACAGGGATAGTACCGGCAGAAGTCTATCGACAGATGTGGGCAACGCTGACTTCTGGTAAAGTGTGGCGCGGCGAGTTTGCCAACCGCAAGAAAGATGGCGGCATGTTCTGGGAAAGCGTTTCCATCTCTCCGCTGATCAGCAATGGCGTCATCACCCACTATGTGGCGGTCAAAGAGGATATTACCGAAAAGAAAGCCGCGCTTCTCCAGGTGCAGGAATTGAACCGCGAGCTTGAACGCCGTGTCTGGGAAAGAACGATGGCGCTGGAAGATCGAGTGCTGCGCTTGATGCAGGTGGAGAAGGCGCTGCACGAAAGTGACAACCGCTTTCGTGGTTTGTTTGAAAATGTGGATATTGGTGTAGCGATCTACAAACCCTGCGAGGATGGTGAGGATTTTCTCATCGTTGCCATCAATGATGCCGGGATGTCCATCAGCCGTTTGGAAAGCCGTGCGCAGGTGATTGGCAAACGTCTTATGACTGTATTCCCCGGCGCGGCAGAGATGGGGTTGCTGCAAAGTCTGCAAAGGGTTTGGGAAACAGGCGAGACAGTTCGTCTGGGAGAGGTGCACTATCTGGATGATCGTTTGGATGTGTGGGTGGATAACAACTTTTATAAACTCCCCTCGGGCGAGGTTGCCTCTGTTTTTAAAGACATTACTGAGAAAAAGCTTGCCGAGGAGGCGTTGCGGCGCAGCGAGGAGAAATACCGCACGGTTGCCGATTTTACCTATGATTGGGAGTATTGGGTCACTCCGGATGGCAACTATGTGTATGTTTCCCCATCCTGTGAACGCATTACGGGCTATACGAGGGAACAGTTCCAGTCCAACCCCAATTTGTTTATTCAAATCACCCACCCGGATGATCGTGCAATGGTAAGTCAACACCTTGCAATGGATAGTATAGCAGAAGCCCACCCTGCGGGGATCATGGATTTTCGCATCATTACCCGCAGCGGCGAGGAGCGTTGGGTGGGCCATACCTGCCAGCCAGTTTTTGATGCGCAAGGGAATTATCTTGGCAGGCGTGGCAGCAACCGCGATATCACCGATCGTAAGCTGGCAGCCCAGGCGTTGCAGCGCGAACGCGAGAGTCTGGCGCGCAAAGTGGAAGAGCGCACGGCGGAGTTAAGCGCCTCGAATGCGGATCTGTCGCGTGCACTGCGCGCCCGCGATGAATTTCTGGCGACCATGAGTCATGAGCTGCGCTCGCCGCTCAATTCTATCCTCAGCTTGACTGAAATCCTGGAAGAAGGGATATATGGTGATCTTACCCCACAGCAGCGCAAGTCCTTACAAAGCATTGGTGAGAGTGGCAGACATCTTCTTGAGCTTATCAACGATATCCTTGATCTTTCGAAAATTGAGGCTGGCAAGTTATCTCTTGATGTTCAGACGGTATGGGTATCGGACATCAGCCATTCCAGCATCCGAATGGTGCGCGAACAGGCATACAAGAAAGGGCTGACGATTGACATACGTCTCGACCCCGAGGCGATTACGCTGCAGGTGGATGCCAGGCGGCTCAAGCAGATCCTGGTCAACCTGCTTTCCAACGCGGTCAAGTTTACACCGCGCGGCGGGAAGATATGGCTGGAAGTTGAGGGAGATCTGGATGCGCAAGAGATCCGTTTCACCGTTCGCGATACAGGGATAGGCATCTCGCCTGAGGATATGCCGCGTCTGTTTAAGCCGTTTGTTCAGCTGGATAGTAAGCTGGCGCGTGCACATACCGGCACGGGGCTGGGGCTGGCTTTGGTGCAGCGCATGGTGGAGATGCACGGCGGGAGCGTGCGTGTGGAGAGCGAGGAAGGCAAAGGCAGCGCTTTTACAGTTTCGTTGCCGTGGTCTGGCAATCAAGACGTTGTTGCCGGGATGGAAGAGACACCAGCCAAGCCCGTATATGTTTCGCCAATGACGGAGAGCGCCAGCGCAGATGAAGCACTGCCACACATTCTGCTGGTTGAAGACAGTGAACTGGTCATCACGACGATTTCAGATTATTTGCGCAGCAAGGGTTGCCCGGTGAGTGTTGCCCGTGATGGCTATGAAGCCATTGAACGCGCCCGCGAGCTGCGCCCAGCCTTGATTTTAATGGATGTGCAGATGCCGCGAATGGATGGTTTGGAAGCTACCCGCCGTTTGCGGGCGGATGCCGAGCTGGGCAACAGTGTGATTGTTACGCTGTCTGCCCTGGCGATGCCAGGTGACCGTGAGCGTTGCCTGGAAGCGGGCGCCAATGACTATTTGAGCAAACCTGTCAGTCTCAAGAAGATTTTAATGACCGTTGAGAAATACACTGGTCACAATTTTGACAATACAACAATGCATGAAGAGAGTGTCAGATGAACGTGAACATGAACAATGCACCCAAGGTGTTAATTATTGATGATGAAAAACGGCAACGCGATGTGCTGGAGTCGGTGTTGTTCAATCAAGGATATGAACTGTACTTTGCGGAAAATGGCCCGCAGGGCTTGCAGATGGCAAGAGAGTACCTGCCGGATGTGATTTTGCTTGATATCATGATGCCGGATATGGATGGGTTTCAGGTCTGTGAGGTTATTCGCGCAGACGATATGCTGAAAGAGGCGCCAGTGTTATTTCTTACTGCACTGGAGGACAAAGAGGCGCGCATTCGCGGTTTGGAGGTTGGGGCGGATGATTTTATCACCAAGCCATTCGATATTACTGAACTACGCACTCGTCTGCGTACCATTACCCGTCTGAACCGCTATCGTAGTTTGATGAAGCATCGCTCTGACCTTGAAGAGGCGAACCGGCAGCTTTTGGAAGCGTACGATGCTACCATTCAGGGCTGGGCATCGGCGCTCGAGCTGCGCGATCATGAAACGCGCGGGCATTCGCTACGGGTGGTGGAAATGACGCTGGAGCTGGCGCGGCGGCTGGGCGTTCCACAGAGCGAGATGGAACACTACCGGCGCGGCGCTCTGTTGCACGATATTGGAAAAATAGGCATTCCTGACGCTATTTTGCATAAAACTGGACCGCTCAATGAAGCCGAATGGGAAATTACCCGCCAACATCCGGTTTGGGCGTATGAGTTCTTGTCTTCGGTGGAGTTTCTCAAGCCTGCTTTGGATATCCCGTATGCACATCATGAAAAGTGGGATGGCAGCGGGTATCCTCGCGGGTTACGCGGTGAAGAAATCCCTCTAGCAGCTCGCATCTTTGCTATTGTGGATGTGTGGGATGCTCTCATCAGCGACCGTCCTTACCGCAGAGCACTTAACGAAGAGACAGCGCTGGCGTTCATTCGTCAGCAGTCGGGGAAGCATTTTGACCCCGAGGTGGTCAGAGCCTTCCTGGAAATGCAGCAGGAAAGAAAAAGGGAGTCGTTTCGGTTGGCACGTGCCGGTATTTCGTCAGTAGCAAATGGGGATGTAGCGGAAAACTATGCGCAGGGAGTTGGCACGCTTGTAAGGTGATGGGAGAGCCCCCTTGTCCATCGGTTAGGGTTGCTTTTTGGGGTACTGGATAGAGATGGAAGTTATGCTTTGGGTTTTGCCAGGGTTGTGTACCAAAAGGATGCCAGTACCCCCAACGAGAACATACTTGCCTGGAGAGCAGGGGAGACCAAGATCATCAACACCATCCATCCAATGTAGCTCACTCTTGGTTGGTAAAGCCATAATGGGATGCCGAATCCCTCTACGTCAAAGGTTGGGTCAAAGAACTTAAGCGTGGGCGGCAGCCAGATGATCAGCATTTGTATGAAGGTAAAGAGAGCAAGCATACTGGCTGCCAGAAGGGCTTTTCCAGCGTGATTGCTTAAGGATTGATTTTGACGAATTACCCGCTGTCCAATAACCCATCCGGCGGGTAATCCGAACGCTATTGAAAAAACGGGGACGCCCATACCCATGCCAACACTGATAATATCCAGGAGTGCAAGCGCCAGATAAAAGCGTACTCTTGACCAGGACAATCGTCTGTGCCACCGATTTGGGTTCGTATCCGTGCTAGATGAAATTTCCATGATGCAATCCTATTCTATGTGGGCTGTCAAAAGCTATCGAAAAAGCAAGAACAACAACTCCCCACCTCGAAAATCTCTCATCCTTAATTTAATCAAATTACGGTAAGATTAGGTTAAAATAAATGCTCAATGCAGAAAACATCTTCTTTTGCTGGACAGATAGCTGATGCGCGTAAGCCTGCCAGTGGCAAAGCAAAGTTTATGATAGCTGCGCTGGTAGTCCTGGCTGCGGTGGTCTATTTGATTGTGTCTTCGACGCGTGCCACCGCGCAGTATTTTCTCACTGTGGAGGAGTTGCAAGCGCGGAAGAGTGATCTTGTTGGGCGGTCGGTGCGTATCTCGGGGGCGGTTTTGGGTGAGAGTATCCGCTATGACTCGCAAGATATGCTGCTTCGCTTCACGGTGGTTCACATCCCGGGGCGGCAGAAGGAGATTGATGCCCAAGGAGGGCTGGCGGCGGTTTTACATGCGGCTGTCGGTGATGCCGGGCTGCCGCGCTTGAGCGTGGTTTACCGCGGGGTCAAACCAGACCTTTTGAAGAATGAGGCACAGGCGATTATCAGTGGAAGGTTGGAAGAGGATGGCGTTTTTTACGCCGATGAACTGCTGTTGAAATGCCCCAGCCGCTATGAAGAGGCGCTCCCAGAGCAGCCGGGCGGGTGATGCCGGGAGACAGGTGTAATAAATGTTGATCTATTTGGGCTTTGGTGCGCTGGTGATTGCCTTGCTGACGGCGTTGTTTGGCGTTGTTGCTGCTGTATATGCCACGCGCTCTGGCGGGAAGGCGGCTAACTGGCTGGAAAGTGCGCGGCGTTCGATGGTGATCAGCTTTCCACTGCTGACGGTGGCGCTTTTGTGCCTGGCGGCGCTGTTGGCGCTTGGCGATTTTCAGGTGCAGTTTGTCTATTCGGTTACCAGCCGCGCCATGCCGTTACACCTCAAAGTGAGTGCCTTGTGGGGGGGACAGGCAGGCTCTTTGCTCTTCTGGTGCTGGTTGCTGGCGGCTTTTCTGCTGGCGGCGGCACAGCGCACATGGGCACAGGAGCAGGACATGCTGCCATATATGGTCATTGTGGGTCAGATCACGCTGGCTTTCTTTCTGGGGCTGATTATTCTCATTGAGAACCCATTTGCGCGCTTCTGGCTTCTGCCCAATGGTGAGCAGGTGGCGGCGGTCTTTCAGCCGCGGGTGGCTTTGCCGCTGCTCCCGCCGGATGGGCGTGGGCTGAACCCGTTGTTGAGACACCCCGGCATGATTCTCCACCCGCCGATGCTGTATTTGGGTTTTGTGGCTTATGTCATTCCATTTGCTTTGGCTGTGGCTGCGTTAATCACTGGGCGCAGTGATGACGCCTGGATACGGGCTGCCCGCCGCTGGGTATTGATTGCGTGGCTTTTCCTTTCCTTAGGCTTGATACTGGGGGCGCGTTGGGCGTATGACGTGCTGGGCTGGGGTGGTTATTGGGGTTGGGATCCGGTGGAGATCGCGGCGCTTATGCCCTGGTTGAGCAGCACGGCGTTTTTACATTCGATGGTGATTCAAGAGCGCCGCGGGCTTTTTAAGCGCTGGAATGTGGTGTTGATTATCATCACGTATGCCCTGGTCATCCTGGGCACGTTCCTAACACGCTCCGGTGTGCTTTCATCAGTACATGCTTTTGCCCAGAGCGCCATTGGGCCTCTGTTTTTTGCCTTTATTGCTGCCGTGCTTATGATCTCGCTGGGGCTGCTTCTGTGGCGTTGGAACGCTCTGCGCGCTGAAGGAGAGGTACATTCACTGCTTTCGCGCGAGGCGTTTTTTCTCTTCAACAACTTTTTGTTTATGGGCGTGTTGGCTGTGTGCTTGTGGGGGGTTCTGTTCCCATTGGTTTCGGAATTGATTGGCGGGCAGAGAATCACGGTTGGGCCGCCGTTCTATGAGCGCGCGATTGCTCCGCTCTTTGGCGCGCTGATGTTTTTGATGGCAGCCGCGCCGCTCTCTGCCTGGAAACGTTCTACGTTCAGGAGTCTGGCAGGGACAGGCTGGAAACCGGCAGTCGCGTCGCTTTTCGTCCCTGCCGTGTCGTTGGTTTTCGGCGTTCGCAACCCTGTGGCACTTATCGGCTTATGGCTGGCTGGTATGGTGGTGATATTCTCGCTCTATGAGTATGGGCGCGCGGTTGTATTGCGCCGACGCAGGACGGGGCAGCGCTGGATCACAGCTTTGTGGACTCTAGCAGGCAGCAATCGCAGGCGGTACGGGGGATATATTATTCATCTGGGGATGGCGCTCATGGCGTTGGGGATCATTGGTATCGAGTTGTTCCAGGCTGAGACGCAGGGCACACTTGCGCAGGGTGAAAGCCTGCGCCTGCGTGATTACAACATTACCTACCGCTCGCTGGCGGTCTTTGATACTTCAGACTTGCGTTATGTGGTGCGTGCGGCAATTGGTGTGGAAAAGGATGGGGTGCTGCTGGGCGAATTACACCCGCGCGTGGACTACTATTATGACTCTGAGCAGCAGGTAACCGTTCCTGCAGTGCGCGCTACCTTGTTGGATGATTTATACGTTGTCCTGGTGGATTGGGAGCCAATCAGCTTGCAGGCGGCGACGTTCAAGGTTTACGATAACCCTCTGGTCAGCTGGTTGTGGATTGGCGCGCTGGTATTTGTGGTGGGGGTCATGGTGGCGCTTTGGCCGCAGAAAGACGAGGAGGGCTGAACGTGCAGATGATTAAATGGCGATCAGTGATGGATAGAGGTTGAATGTTGGACGGGCAAAGCAATCGTTTGGGTGTTTTGTTTTTAGCATGGGTGTTTGGTTTGGGGCTGATATTCCTTGTGAGCGAACGGGCTGCGGCGCAGGAACGCACCCCCTACCCATCGGATGATGCTGTCAATGCCGTTGCCAAGCAGCTTTACTGTCCGGTGTGTGAGAATGTTTCACTGGATGTCTGTCCGACGCGCGCCTGCGCTGAGTGGCGTGAGCTGATACGGCAGAAGCTGGCTGAGGGCTGGGATGTTGAGCAAATCAGGGCATATTTTGCGGCACAGTATGGCGACCGTGTCCTGGCTGAACCACCGCGTCGGGGCATCAACTGGCTAATATATCTGTTTCCCCCTTTGTTCCTGCTTGGGGGGATACTTGTTGTGTATCGGGTGCTGCGAAGGGCGCCCAGCATCTCCCCTGAGGTAGAACCGCATGTCCCTGATGAAACAGATCAGCGCTATCTGACACTTGTGGAAGAAGAATTGAAGCGGAGGAAGTAGTATGGAGAGCAATCAGCCGTTGATGGATCATGATGCCAGGAAGCCGCCCCGTCAAGTCATCGTACTTTCTTTTTTGCTTCTGGTTGTCTTTCTGGTGATATTGGGCTGGGGGATGAGGAACAGGTATCAGGGTGGAGTGCGGGTTGGGCAGCCAGCGCCGCAATTTGTGCTGACCACCTTCGATGGACAACAAGTCAGCAGCGCGGATTTACAGGGCAAGGTGATATTGGTGCATTTTTGGGCTTCGTGGTGTGATATATGTCAGGATGAGCAGCCGATTTTGGAACAGGTCTGGCGGCAATATCAGCGCGATGGGGAAATAACTTTTGTGGGTGTGGCGTACGCTGATACGGAATCAAAAGCCCGCGAGTATGCACAGAAATTTGAGCTAACATACCCCAATGGGCTTGATACCCAGTCCACAATATCGGATTCGTATCGCATCCGTGGTGTGCCACAAACCTTTGTGGTTGGTAGGGATGGCAGGCTGGTTTTTGCCAAAGTTGGACCTTTTGCTTCGCAAGATGAGGTCACCCGTCTGGTGGAACGGGCGTTGGAGAAATGAGATCACCTGGAAAGCGAAGATGTAAATGGATATTGGCTCGCTGTTGCTGGTCTTGTCTCTGGCGCTGTTAACGACCGCTTTTTTGCTCAAACCGCTTTTTTCTCCATCGGAAGACCTGGAATTTTACAAGGATCGCGCAGAAGGGGAAGAGCAGCGCCGCCAGGCGTTGCTTGTTGAGCGGGAGCGTTTGCTATCTGCCATTCAAGAACTGGATTTTGACCAAGCATTGGGCAAAGTGCCCGCGCAAGAGTATACTGCTCAGCGTGAAGTGCTACGTTTGCAGGCAGCTGGTGTGCTGCGCATGCTGGATACCCTGCCAGACTCGGGGAAATCTGGTTCTTCTTCCGTGGAGGCTGATGTCAGCGATGATGCGTTGGAAAACCTGATTGCAGCGCGCCGTCGGGCACGCGCCGAAAAAGCGACTGGTTTTTGCCCGAGATGTGGCACGCCGATGCAAAAGTCGGACAGGTATTGCGCGCGCTGTGGCAATCCGCTTTGATAAATGTGTGGGGAGGCGAGGTGAAAAAAGAAGATATCCTGGCAATCATTCCTGCATACAATGAGGCTTCCCGTATCCGTTCTGTCATTGATGCGGCGCGGCTGCATTTGCCGGTTTTGGTGGTGGACGATGGCTCGGCAGACAACACGGTCGAAATTGCTCGCTTGGCGGGCGCTGAGGTGCTGTGTCAGTTTCCCAATCAGGGGAAGGGAATGGCGCTCAAAGCTGGATTCGGTTATGCGCTCTCTCAGGGTTATGATGCAGCAATCACGCTGGACGCCGATGGTCAGCACGACCCGGCGGAGATACCGCTTTTTGTACAGGTTTTTTTTGAGCGGTCTTCTGATTTGTTGATCGGTGCGCGCGATTTCAGCCGCATGCCATTTTCGCGGCGGTTTGCCAATAGCAGCGGAAGGGTGTTATTCTCATGGGCGGTTGAGCAGCCCGTACGCGACAATCAGTCGGGCTACCGTCTGGTCAGCCGCCGCATGATGGAAGCGGCTTTAGCCAGTGACGAAAAAGGATTTGAATTTGAGGTGGAGATGATCGTCACCTGCGTTCAGCGTGGTTATTGCCTGGATTGGGTGCCCATCCGCACCATCTATGCCGGCCAGGGCAGCCATATCCATCCGCTTCGGCATACCCTGGGTTTTCTGCGTCTGGTATGGCGCACGCGCCGAAGGATGCGCCGCAGCCAGGAAACCCTCTGAGCGAATGTCGATCAGCCGCCAGTGATGCCCAGATAGCTGCTACGCACGCGCTCGTCTTCCAACAACTCCCTGCCGTTGCCTTCCATAGTGATGTGCCCGGTCTTCAAAACGTAGGCGCGATGACACAGCTCAAGCGCGAGCGAGGCATTCTGCTCAACCAGCAGGATGGTCAGCCCCATTTGCTGATTAAGACGGGTGATTGCTTCAAACATGGTGTCGATGATGATGGGCGCCAGCCCTAGTGAAGGCTCATCCAGCATGAGCAGTTTGGGACGTGACATGAGGGCGCGTCCAACCGCCAGCATTTGTTGTTCGCCGCCGGAAAGGGTGCCGCCGCGCTGGTGCAGCCGCTCTCTGAGGCGGGGAAAGAGTTCCAGCACCTCTTCCATTGTCTGGGCAACTTCCTGACGGTCAGAACGTGTATAAGCTCCCAATAGGAGGTTTTCACGCACTGACAGGGGCGCAAAGATACGCCGTCCCTCTGGCACCAGGGTGATACCATCCATCACTACCTTGTAAGGGTCTTTTTTGAGCGGCATACCCATGAACTGGATGGAGCCTGAGGTGAAATCCTTCACCGCCGCAATGGTTTTCATCAGGGTGGACTTGCCTGCCCCGTTGGCGCCGATCACGGCGATGATTTCGCTGGGGTCAACATGCAGGCTGACCTGGTGGAGAGCGCAGATGCCGCCGTAATGAACGTAAAGATTATTGACTTCCAGCATTGGAGTTGTAGCGGGCATGTTTTCTCTCTCCCAGATAGGCTTTGATGACCTGTGGGTTGGTCTGAATTTCTTTTGGGCTGCCAACGGCCAGAAGCGAGCCAAGATTGAGCACGTAAATGCGTGAGTTTTTGCACAGCTCCATCACCACATTCATGTGGTGCTCAATCATGATAATGGTATATTTCATGTGCTCGTGAATCTGGCGGATGAGTTTGACCAGCTCGTTGCACTCGTCCTCATTCATACCGGCTGCGGGTTCATCCAGCAGAAGCAGGGTGGGCGAGGTTGCCATGGCGCGTGCCAGTTCCAGTCTGCGCTGCAATCCGTATGGAAGACTGGAAGCGCGCTCACCGGCAAAATCCTTAAGATTGACCATTTCAAGCAGTTCAAGCGCTCTTTTGCGTGTCTCAGCTTCGGCGCGCCGGGCGCGCGGGGTGCGCACAAATGCCTCCAGAAGGGAATAATGTGGCACATTGTGCAACCCTAGCTCAACGTTTTCGTAGGCAGTCATCTGTGGGAAAAGACGTATATTCTGAAATGTGCGGCTGATTCCCATCCGGCAAATCTCGTCTGGCGATTTGCCAAGCAGGCTTTTTCCCATGAAGAAAATTTCGCCTGAGGTGGGCTTAATATAGTTGGTAATCAGGTTAAACACGGTGGTTTTTCCTGCGCCATTTGGGCCAATTAACCCCACCAGTTCACCCGGGTAGAGCGTCATAGAAAAATTATCCACTGCTCGCACGCCGCCAAACTGCACCGAGAGGTTCTTGAGACTGATCTCTTCGGAGGAGACGTTCTTCATTGCGAAGATAGAATCGCTCATTGATCCCCCTTGATTGTGCCTTGTTTTGCCTGATGCGGTGTAAAGACTGCGTTCCACCATCGGCGCGCAAAAGCAAAATTCATCTCGACGTATCCCAGCAATCCCTGTGGGCGGAAGAGCATGATGATCACAAACAGCAGACCGTATACAATGAGTCTCCACTCGGAGAACACACGCAAAAGCTCTGGCACTGCAACCAGCACAAAGGCGGTGATGGTTGGCCCTATCAGGGATTGTATACCGCCAAACACCACTGCCGCCAGAAGATCGGAGGAACGGGTGATGGTGAAAAAGGACGGGGAGAGGTAAGCCATGTAGAACCCCATCAACCCCCCTGCCACGCCAGCGTAGAAGGCGCTGATGAACAGGGCGATCAGCTTGGTGCGCAACAGATTGACCCCCATCATCTGTGCAGCGACCTCATCCTGACTGATGGCGATACAGTTCTTTCCATATTGGGAGGTAACAAACATGTGGGCAAAGAAAAGCGCCAGAATGACCGCAATAACAACCACCGGCACGGTGGTCAGGTTCGACATTCCCATGAATCCGAACGCGCCGCCAACCACCTTATAGGTTGTGTTGAGAATCAGACGGATGGCTTCTGAAAGCCCCAATGTGGCAATCGCAAAGTAATCGCCGCGTAACTGGCTACGGAAGGCTGGAACACCGATGATAAAACTGCATAGACCGGCAAATAGTCCCCCAATAATCAGGGCGATGGCAAAGGGCACGTGAAATGTGGTCACCAGGATGGCACATGCGTAACCGCCTAGAGCCATGAAGCCTGCGTGACCGATGGTAAATAATCCGGTATAACCGGTAATGATTGCTACTCCCAGCGCTGCAATAATATTTATTCCGCCGAGAATGATAATTGCATTGAGGTAACCCATCTGCTCACCTCAGCCTAAAGTTTTTCATCACTGCTCTTGCCCATCAGACCGTTAGGGAAGAAGAGCAGAATAATGACCAAAAACAGGAAAGAGAACAGGTCGCGGTATGTTGAGGAAATATACCCTGCTACCAGGGTTTCGAGGATGCCCAGCAGCATGCTACCCACAACCGCTGCTGGAAGACTCCCCAAACCGCCTACAATACTGGCAATCATGGCTTTGATGGTAACAATCCCCATTGTGGGATAGACAGCGTACTTGATGCCATAGAAGATTCCAGCCACAGAGGAAAGCACCCCGGTGACGGCAAAGATGATAAAGGCGACGGCATCATTGTTGATGCCCATCAAGGATGCGGTAAGGATATCAATGCTGCTGGCGCGGATGCCTAGACCGGGTTTGGTGCGATAGAGGAATACCCATAACAAGCCAAGCACGCCAAAAGAGATAATTCCCGCCAGCACATCCATACGCCCAACCGACACCTGCCCCATTGAAAATGTGCCGATGTTTTCGACCGGGAAGCGGCGGAACTGCCCACCGAAGAACAGATTAAGCAAATTGACAATTGCCAGATTGGCGCCCATAGCTGAGATCATCATAAACAGGCGTGGGGCTTTGCGCAACCGCAGAGAGCGGTAAGCCAGCTTTTCGGTGCTCACTGCCATTCCAATGGCAAGCAGAATAGAGATAATCGCAGCAACCCAGAACGGCAGGAAGAAGCTCGAAATGGCATAAAATGCCATGAAAGCGCCAAACGCCATGAAAGCATCAAATGCCCAATTGGTAAAGTTATAGACACTATACACCAGCGCATATCCTACTGCCAGCAGGGAATAGATGGCGCCGATGGAGATGCCGCTAACTACTTGCTGTAAAAATAAGTCCATTGACGAACAGACCTTTCAGAAGATGCGGATGATGTTCCGAAAATTGAAGGCGATGGCTATGATATGTATACAGCGGCGAGGCAAAACCAGACCGCAGGGAAAAACGGTCTGATTTGCCTCGCCTTGAGTTTTTTGTTGGGACAGCCCACGTTCTACTGAGGTTGGAACGTTTCCTGTATTTCCCACTTGCTGTTGGTGATCTTAACAATCAGCAGGGGTTTGTTGTGTGGGTTGTGCGTATCTGGTTCCATGGTTACTTTGCTGGTGAACAGTTGCACGTCTTTCATGTTCTCCAACGCATTTTTGATAGCGGTCGGGTCTGGTGAGCCGGTGTCTTTGATGGCTTTGTCAATGGCGTATTCGATAGCATATAGCGCATCCAGCCCGTAGTAGGTGTAGATGTTAGCTTTGACGCCATGCTTTTTCTCAAAGGCGGCGTTGAAGTCGGCGAACTCGGGCGATTCGGTGGAAACGCCAGTTGTCAGATAGGCGCCCTCGAGCTGCGGCCCAGCCATGGCGAGCAGGTCATCCACAAACCAGCCATCTGCACCCATGACGGTGATTTTCAGCCCCAACGCTTCCATCTGCTGCCCAATGAGACCGGCGTCTTTGTAGGTATATGCTGCTGCTACCAGCAAATCCGCACCTGAATCCTTGATCTTGGCAAGCTGGGCGCGGAACTCGGTATCGCCAGTCTGATACCCCTCTTCTGCTACCACCTCGCCGCCCAGCTCAACAAAGTGATCTTTGAAGAATTTGTGAACGCCGACTGTGTAGGGGGAAGCGATATCTGTCAGAAACGCAACTTTGCGTTTCCCCAGTTTGTTGTAGGCGAAATCTGCCAGGGCGTATCCCTGGTAAGGGTCAATGAAGCAGACGCGGAACATATACGGGTTGAGCTGTCCTGCCTCGTTGACCGTTACATTGACGTTGGATGCTGTTGTTGCTACTACTGGTATCTTGTTGGTATTGGCAATTTCGGCAATGGGAATACCGGCAGCCGACCAGGAAGGGCCAATAACAGCAACGACTTTGTCCTGCTCCATCATGCGCTTTGTGACGGTTACGGCATCTGTAACCTCAGAGCGGGTATCATAGACGATGAGTTTGAGCTGGTAGCCGCCGATGCCGCCCTTGCTGTTGACTTCGGCGATGCGGTCCTCAAGCGCCGGGATGGTAGCCTGACCAATATACGCCTCGACGCCAGTCTGCTCGGCAAGGTAACCGATCTTGAGCACTTTTTCTTGCTGGCAGCCTGTTAACAGGCTGGAAGCCAGTAGGATCAGCGCCAAAACCAGCCCCGGCAGCTTGATATAGAATGACATACGATACCTTCTCATTGAAAACTTCCTCCTTTAGGTTCTTGTGTTTGACTTGAGCTTACAGACCTGAAAAACGCTTTCAGGGTATCCTCAATCATGTAAAAAGTTAAAGATATAGAGTGGGTATGAAACGAAAGATTTTAAAGACGCAACATTTCCCTGCCAGACCAGTTTATTCTAATGTTTTTGAGAACATGTGTCAATAAAAAATTAAGACTTTTGTCCTCTTATTTTTTGAAGGTTGGCAGACCGGGAAACCGATGGTTCACGATGCTACCACCTGCTCGATGGGAACGTAATTGATATCAAAACCCCAGTATTGCGGTGCAAAATATTTAAGTCCCAGCGGGCTGCGGAAGATGGGGTACGTTCGAGCGCCCAGCATGGAGACTAGATCGCCAGCTTTGATCTCTGTGTTAGTGTAGCCTTCGCCGGTGTGTGGGTTGGCAAGGATGATTAAATCCGGACTAAAGATATAAGGTTTGCCATCCAGCCAGGCAATGTGGTTTTCATTGAGAAACCACACATCCAGCGTGTGCCCGCCGTATTTGCCGCTTCCGCGGATGTGCGTAGTGCCAACCATCACGCCCTCTTTGTTCTCCCACTCCTTACCGGTAACCTCGCCATTGAATAGCACCCATCCTTCGAGCACCCTGGCGGCTTCAACCAATGGGTCTTGGCCGGCCTCGCGTGCCATTCGCACCGCTTTCCCCAACTCATAGCTTTTGGTGAGCGTGCCAGGGACAATCGTCTCGCGTGTCTCCTGGGCGGAAAGAAGCATGTTGGCGAAGTAAACTACCCCGTACGAGGCAACACTGAGCATCTTCCCGATGCGCTCGCCCATCTCGGTGCTTGCGGCTTCTTTGAGGATGATGACGTTGCCCCACCAGTCCACGATGGCAGCGGGGTGGGTCTTGATCCCCTTGATGAAATAAGTGGTCTGCATATCCTGCGGCACGGCGCGACCGCTATAATCGCCGTCCACCAGTGGAATGCCCATCTGCGCTGCGGTGATCAGGGGCGCGGGAGTGTTGGATGCACCCAGCTCTACCGGAACGATCGCGCCGATTTTGACATTGGCGTATTGCGCAAGTTCCCGCACCGCTGCCGCCGGCGCCTGGTAGCCGAATTTGTTGGGAATGCCCAGCTTTTTTGCCAGCGCTTCGATCTCTTCGAGGGAGTCGGGTGTTTCCTCGGAGATAGAACCTGAGCCAAAGGTTGTGCAGCTAAAAACATCCTCCGGCAAATCTGCCGCGTCCACCCAGCACAACTCCAGCCCCTCTGCCAGCGCCTGGTTGAGCATTTCCAGCCCGGCGGCTGGCGACCCACCACCACCGGTGCCCATCAGTTTTAGCCCGGTTAAAAAATCTTGGCAATCCTGTTCGGTTTTTAGAGTTCGTGTCGGCATCATTCCTCCAGATAGATGATTTTTTTATTTCTCTTTGTGGTTACCCATTGCCCAGTCGCTTTTCCATTTCGCTTGCCATTTCCAAGACGATGTGATCTAGACGCTGGCGCTGGCGTGCTTCATCCATACTACCCTCGCGCTCTTCATCCACCTGCTGTTTCAGCATGGAGAGATACTCATCTGTCAGTCCATTGGTTTCCATGATTTCCAGCAGACGCCCGGTTGCGTCGAGCAGGCGGAAAACCGCGTAATCAGCCGGTTCATCATAAAGCCCGCGGGCGCTGCTCAACATATAGGCAATCAGATAGAACAATTGGTTTTTGAGGCTGTTGGCATCCATTTTTATTCTCTATACTGCTCCTGATGATAGATTTCCTTCAGCGCTCGTTTGGGCGGGCATTTAGGAATGTGTTTAGGTTTTCCCAAAACGATGAGCAGACGGATATCCAGATTTTCCGGTAGTTTGAGAAATCTGGCAACAGCCTGTTTGTGATAAGAACCGATGGCGCAGCCGCCGTATCCCAGGGCATGTGCAGAGAGGAGGATGTTTTGCATGGCAGCGCCCAGGTCTATCAGCACCATTTGGGCAAGGTCGCCTTCCTTGGTATCAGTAACTCTGTCTTTATCAATACACAGGACGATTACTGCGGCGGGATTGCCGATAATCCCCGGCGAGAGCGCGCGCAGTGCCTGGATGCGTTGCGGGTCGCAGATGGAGATGAAACACCAGTTCTGAGCGTTACCCCCGCTGGGGGCAGCGGCGGCGGCCTGAATGATCGTCTGCATGATTTCATTTGGGATTGGCTCTGGTGTAAATGAGCGGATGCTGCGGCGGGTGAGAATAGCGTCCAATGTGTTCATTTTTGCTCTCTTAAAGCCCTTTATGTAGCGGATGTATCGAATAAATGTCGTAAAATGACATTGACATATATCTATAAGTTTGATTTAATCTTGTTATCTACCTGCCCAGGCTGACAGCCTAATTTTACAGCACTCGCCGGCTTTTTATGCGAAAATTGCAGAGAGAAAGTGCTTTGATGTGTTTTGGGGGCAGGTTTATGATTCCATAAAGTGTTTTTGGAGGAAAAGATGAAGAAGTTGATCCATCTGATTGTCGTTTTGCTCTTTGTTGCTGCGCTGATTTCTGCCTGTGGCGGCAAACCGCAGGAGCCTGCCCAACCGGCAGAGCCGCAAAAGCCCGCCGAACCTGCTCAGCAGGAAAAGCCTGCTGAGGCGGCTAAACCCCAATTTGCTGTGTATGCTTTGAACAGTGAGCCGCTGACGAGTTGGGACCCGGCAATTGAGTTTTCCAATGGCATTCACCTGCATAACAATATGTATGAACAGCTGGTGCGCTATGAGCCGCTTGAGAAAAAGGTGAAGCCCTTGCTCGCCGAGTCCTATACGGTTTCGGAGGATGGGTTGACATGGACGTTCAAAATCCGTCAAGGGGTAAAGTTCCAGAATGGAGACCCTCTGACCGCTGAAGATGTCAAATACTCGATTGACCGCACCATGCAGATTGGGGCAGGCGCCTCGTATATCTGGTCTGCTGTGGAAAATATCACCGTCAAAGACCCACAAACGGTGGAATTTAAGCTTTCCTATCAGACCCCGTTGGATTTAGTGGCTTCCACTGGGTACGCTGCCTTTATTTACTCAAAGAAATGCGTTAACGAAAACAACGAGTGGATTGAGGAGGCGAAGGGTTGTGGCACAGGGCCATATATGCTCAAGAGCGCCAAGTGGGGGGATGAGGTGATCGTTGAAAAGTTTGCCGATTACTGGGGCGGCTGGGCGGATAAGCACTTCTCCACAGTTGTCTTCAAGAAAGTTGCTGAGCCAGCCACGCGCCGCCAGATGATTGAGACTGGCGAGGCTACGGTTGCGGTTGAGTTACCCTACACAGATGTGGATATCCTCAAGAACAACCCCAATGTGGCTGTGAGTGTTGACCCCTCGTTCCAAAATCTGATAGGCATGTTCAACACCAAAAAACCGCCGCTGGATAATGTCAAGGTACGCCAGGCGCTGGCGTATGCTTTCCCCTACCAGGAAGTGATTGACACGGTTATCGGCGGATATGGGCGCCAGTCGTACGGCATGGTGCCCTATGGGTTGTGGGGTTGGAGCGACAAGCTGCCGCAGTACAAGACCAATATTGATAAAGCGAAGGAACTGCTGGCTGAGGCAGGTATGGCAGATGGCGGCTTTAAGCTGCTGTTGACCTATACTGCTGGCAACGAGGCCGAAAAGAGCGCTGCGGAGTTGTATAAAGCCGAACTGGCGAAACTCAACATTGAACTGGAGATTCGTGGTATGCCCTGGGATAGCCAGTGGGAACTTGCCAAGAGCACCGATCTGGCTGCCCGTCAGGATATCTTTGTGATGTATTGGTGGCCAGACCTCCCCAGCCCCTACTCGTTTCTGTTCAGTACCTTCCACAGTGAAGAAGAGCCGCTGTTCAATCTGGCTTACTACTCCAACCCGGAGTTTGATTCTCTGATTGATCAGGCAAATCAATTGACTGCTACTGACTTTGCCAAAGCCGAGTCGATGTTTGTGGAAGCGCAGAAGATATTGCTGGAAGACGCTGCTTCGCTGTTCATCTACGACCGGCAGGATATCTGGGTTACCGTTGGCAATCTCAGAGGGTTCAAGTTTAATCCTGCTTACCCGACGGTTGTTTTCTTCCATGACCTGTACCTTGAGTGATTTGCGAGGATAAGACAGCATATCGTGTTCCCGAGAAGTATATCGGCTGCCCGGTATACTTCTCGGATTTCTATCGGGAGACAGGGTGAAAAAGTTTATTCTCAGGCGTTTGCTGCTGGGCATCATTGTGTTGTTGGGGGTGGCATTGCTGACGTTTTTCCTGGCGCGTGTGGTTCCTTCGGACCCGGCGGCAAAGTGGGCTGGTCCCCGAGCCACGCCTGAGCAGATTGCGCGCGCCACTATTGAGCTTGGACTGGACAAACCATTATATGTGCAGTTTGGAAAGTATTTGCTGGACTTGTTGCAGGGCAATCTTGGATATTCGCTGCGCACGCGCCGCCCGATCACGTTGGAACTGCAAGAAAGCTTGCCAGCGACTATTGAGTTGGTGCTCATTTCTACCATTGCGGCTGTGTTTGTCGGTATTCCGCTGGGTGTCATCTCTGCCAAGCGCAAGGATCAGCTGATTGATCACTTGAGCCGCCTCTTCTCGATTGGGGTAGTCTCTTTGCCCACGTTTTGGATTGGATTGATCTTGCAGCTGGTGTTTTTCCGCGTTTTGGGGCTTTTCCCGATGGGCGGGCAGCTGAGTACCGAGATTAAGATCACGATGGATATTCCCAAAGTTACCGGGTTTATCATGTTTGATTCGCTGGTTACGGGCAACTTCAGGATATTCCTGGATGCGCTCTGGCACATTGTCTTGCCCGGTATTACCATTGGCATGTACCCGGTGGGGTTGGTGGCAAGGATGACGCGCTCGGCGTTATTGGAGATTCTCAATGAAGATTACATTACTGCGGCGCGTTCATACGGGTTGAGTGAGCGGATTGTTCTTTGGTCGTATGCGTTGAAGAACTCCATCGGTCCGACCTCAACGGTGGTGGCGCTTTCGATTGGCTATACACTGGTCAACACTTTTTTGACCGAGTCGATTTTCACCTGGCCTGGCATTGGCAACTACATTGCCTCGGCAGTGATTGGGCTGGACTACCCGGCAATAATGGGCGTTACCATCTTCTCGGCTTTTTCCTATGTGGTGCTTAATCTGATTGCCGATATCATTATTGCGCTCGATCCCAGGGTGAGGGTGTAAGGGAGGCGAGTGGTGAGGTGGTTGTCTGATTTTATCAAGACGTTGCAGCCCACCATACGGGAATGGCGTCTTTCGTTCTATCTGCTAAACCGCAACTGGCTGCAGCGGGTGGCGCTGATAGTAATTGCTCTGCTGGTTTTGATCGCCATTTTTGCGCCGCTGATTTCGCCCTATCCTTCACACGCCATCAGCGCTACCAACCCAAAGGATAAACTTCTTCCCCCTTCCTCTCGTTATCTGTTTGGAACCGATGAGCTGGGGCGTGACCTGTTTTCGCGGGTGATTTTTGGAACGCGCATCTCACTGCAAACGGCTTTGATTGCCGTTGGGCTGGCGCTATTGATTGGTGTGCCGCTGGGCGCCATTGCTGGTGGGCTGGGCGGAGCTGCGGATGAGATCATCATGCGCATTACCGATATCTTTCTTTCGTTTCCGCCATTGCTTCTGGCAATTGCCATCTCTGCTTTTCTGGGACCGAGTTTGCAAAATGCCATGCTGGCAATTGCTGTTTCCTGGTGGCCATGGTACACGCGTATCATCCGTGGACAGGCAGTTTCCATCCGTGAGCGCCAGTTTGTGCGCGCAGCGCGCGCCATTGGGACACCAACCTTTCGCATCATTTTTTCTCATATTTTGCCCAATACCATGGCGCCGGTGATTGTGCAGGCTTCAATGGATATTGGCGGAGTGATCCTGACGATTGCCGCATTGAGCTTTTTGGGGCTTGGTGCGCAGCCGCCTACCCCCGAGTGGGGTTTATTGATTTCAACCAGCCGGACGTACTTTCTCAATGCTTGGTGGTATAGCACCTTTCCCGGCATTGCCATTTTTGTTACTGTTCTGGTGTTCAATTTGATTGGTGATGGTGTGCGCGAGGTGCTTGACCCGCGTACCCGTAAGTTCTGAGGAGATGGTTGTGCCGGGTTACTTTGAGATCCAAAATTTATCTGTGGGCTTCAGAACCTTTGAGGGCGAGCGCAGGGTGCTGGATATTGAACGGTTGGTTATCGGGCGCGGCGAAACCTACGGATTGGTGGGAGAGAGCGGTGCCGGAAAAACAGTGCTGGCTTTGACCATTTTGGGTTTGCTCCCCAAACCTGCCGCTGTCGTTCATAGCGGCAGCATTTGGTTTGATGGTCAAGACCTGTTGCAGAAAGGGGAGAAGGAACTGTATGCCCGCTATCGCGGCAAGCGTCTGGCGATGATTTTTCAAGATCCGATGTCCACCCTTAACCCGGTTTTCACTGTCGGACAGCAAATTGCGCGGGTAGTGGAGAAACAACAGGGTCTGCGCGGGGCAGCGGTGGCAAAGCGGTCGCTGGAGCTCTTGGAAATGGTCAAATTGCCGGATGCGCAAAGCACATTGAAAAAGTACCCGCATGAACTGAGCGGCGGACAGCGACAGCGTGTGATTATTGCCATTGCGCTTTCGTGCGGAGCGGAATTTCTCATCGCTGATGAGCCAACCCGTAATCTGGATGTTACCATTCAAGCTGGTATCCTCAAGTTGATTGGCGACCTGCAGAAAGATTTGGGAATCAGTGTGTTGTTTATTGCCAACAATGTGGGCCTGGTCAACGTTTTTTGTAAAAATGCTGGTATTCTCTATCACGGAAAGCTGGTGGAAGATGGCCCCAGTGAGTTGGTCATACGCGCGGCAAAACATCCCTATACCCAAACGCTGATTTCCGCCATACCGCGCGACAAATCTGAGAAACTCAAGTTCGCCAGCACAGTCATTAAACCTGAAGCACAAAGGGGCTGTCCATATTATTCGCGTTGCAACCTTGCTGAAAGCATCTGTTTTGATCGGATGCCTATGCTGGAGACTTCTTCTTCAGGACAGAAGGTTGCCTGTTTTATGGCGGAGAAGCAATAAAAATATGAGCACCCCTTTGGTAAAGATAGAAGCACTGAAGAAGTATTTTCCTGTTCGCAGTGATTCCCTGCTGCCGACGCAGAAAAATTGGGTTAAGGCAGTGGATGGCGTTGATCTGGAGATTCAGCCCGGTGAGGTAATTGGGTTGGTGGGTGAGTCGGGGTGTGGAAAAACGACTTTGGTGAATGTGTTGTTGCGTCTGGAAGACCCCACAGACGGACGCATTATTTTTGATGGCGTTGATATTACCCGCGTTTCACAGAAAATGTTACAGCGGCAGGTGCGTAAGAATATTCAGATTGTCTTTCAGGACCCATTCTGGTCGCTCAATCCCAGAATGCTGGTCAGAGATGTGGTGGGAGAGCCGCTTACGGTGCATCTTAGGCTTGCGCAGATGGAATTGATTCAACGCGTTGAGGCTCTTTTGGAAATGGTTGGGCTTTCTACGGATAGCGTGTATAAGTACCCGCATGAGTTTTCTGGTGGGCAGCGTCAGCGGATTGCGATTGCGCGCGCGCTGGCTCTGGAGCCTAAACTGGTCGTTCTGGACGAGCCGACGTCCTCCATAGATATCCTTTCTCAGGCACAAATCCTTGACCTGTTGATGCAGTTAAAACAAAGGCTGGGATTGACATATATTCTCATCTCACATGACCTGAGCGTGGTGCATTATATGTCTGACCGGATTGTTGTCATGTATCTTGGTAAAGTGGTTGAACAGGGTCCTGCAACGGTAGTGTTTAACCATCCTGCCCACCCGTATACGCAGGCGCTTTTCAATGCCTTGCCATCGTTGGAGATGAATAGCCTGGATGATTTGCAGACGCTGGAAGGTAATGTTCCCAGCGCCATCAACCCGCCTGCCGGTTGCCGCTTTCACACCCGCTGCCCGCAAGTTATGGAAATTTGTAAGACGGTTGAACCGCAGATGCTTCCTGTCGGGGAGAATCATTCGGCTGCCTGCCATTTACTTTCTTCCGGAGGTTTCAATGACGCAAAACTATGAATATGAGTTGAACAGGGCGGCGTATATTCTGGTGAATGAGATGTTTCGTCTTAAGGCTGGTGAAACGCTGGTCATTACAGCAGATACGCAGAGCGATATGCGCGTGGTAGATGCGGTCGCTGCCGCAGCTTTCACCGCTGGGGCGCTGCCAATGGTTATCACCCTGCCATCTCCGCTGGGGGTGGGCAAGGCGGCTGACCCTATGTTGCCGTTGCAGCCGTTGATTGGCGCATTGCTGGGTGCCGACGCATGGGTGGAGTTTAACAAGCAGTGGCTTCTCTACTCAAGCCCATTTGAGCGTGCGATGGCGGAGAATAAGAAACTGCGTTATATGTGTCTGGTAGAAATGACGGTGGATATGATGGTGCGTCTAATTGGACGCATTGATACTGCATTGTTAGCTACGTTTTTACACCATGTGGCGGGCATGACCCAGAAAGCCAGAAACATGCGCATTACGACCCCCGCGGGGAATGACCTGTCTTTCAAGATGTTATCTGAGCGGGTCGTTGCGTGTGAGGATGGTCTGTGCACGACGCCGGGGATGCATTTTCTTGCCGGGCAGATCAGTTTTATGCCTGACTTTGATTCTATTTGCGGGACACTGGTTTTCGATGGCACCATTGCTCCGCCCTGTGGTTTTTTGCAACAGCCAGTGGTGTTAGAGGTGGAGAGTGGAGTGGTCAGGAAGATTCGCGGCGGAAGACAGGCAGATGAGCTGCGCAGCTGGTTGGAACGTTTTGAAGACCCCAATATGTTTCGGGTGGCGCATGGTGCTTATGGGTTTAATCCAGGCGCCAGACTTTGCGGCAATGTACTTGAGGATGAACGTATTTGGGGTTGTACTGAATGGGGGTTGGGATATTTAAGCCCTCTGGATGCCCCGCCGCATGGTATCCCGGCAAAGTCTCACATGGATGGCATTTGTCTTAATTCATCTGTATGGCTGGACGATGTTCAGATTTTAGAGAATGGCAACGTGATCCACCCGCTGCTCAAGCCAATGGCGGAGCAATTGTTAAGAGGTTAATTTGTCCTGATTGGGAGGTTGACATTGATTACTTTGCAAAAGCAAGACCTGTATGACATTCTCTATGGCTGTGCTATTTTGGGTACTGGCGGGGGGGGATCGCTGAAAAAGGGACTGGCACTGATGGATAAGGCGCTGGAAGAGGGCAAGCGTTTTCGGTTGGTCGGGTTTGATGAGGTTGCAGATGATGCCTGGATTGCTACACCATATATGTGTGGCAGCGTTTCGCCAACCACGCCTGCGATAGAAGCACAGTATGCCGACCTGCCACAGTTAAGCGATCCCGAACCTTATCTGGCATACAAAGCCCTGGAAGCGTATTTTGGACGGGAGTTTTACGGGGTCATCTCAACCGAGCTGGGTGGGGGCAATACGGCGGAGGCTTTTTATGTGGCAGCTTTGCTTGATCGCTATATCATTGACGCTGACCCGGCGGGGAGGTCTGTGCCCGAGCTGATTCATTCCACATATTGCATCTATGATTTGCCGATCTATCCGTTAGCTTGCGCCAACGCGTTTGGAGATGTAGCGATCTTTCCTCATGTGGTCAACGATACGCGTGCCGAGGCACTGGTGCGCGCCCTGGCGGTTGCCAGTAAGAACCGCATTGGCGTGGCAGACCATCCAGCACAGGCAAAGGTGCTGCGGCAGGCGGTGATACAGGGGGCAATCACGGATGCATGGAGGATAGGTAAACTGTTTCGCGAGGCGAACGAAAAGGGGGTGCTGGCGTCGGAATATATTGCCCGCCGCGAACATGCCTTTTTCCTCTTCCGTGGCACGGTTTCGCGCTGTCATTATGATACGGTAGGAGGTTTCACAGTTGGCGAGGTGTATATTCAGGGGGATGGGGACTTTATGGGTAGTGAGTATCATATCTGGTACAAAAATGAGCATATTATTGCCTGGCGTGATAACAAAGTGGATGTAACAGTGCCGGATCTGATCTGCGTGTTTGATGACGAGACCAACCAACCCAATTTGAACCCTTCCTTTCATGTTGGGATGCGTGTTTCAGTGATTGGCTTCCCTGTGCCGCAGCAGTGGCGCACGCCGCGCGGGTTGGAAATCTTTGGCCCCGCTCATTTTGGGTATCCGCTGCAATATGTGCCCATAGAAGACACACATAAGAGATTGTGAGGAGATTAACAATGAGTCGTTTTGAAGAACTGCGACCGGCGGCTGTCAACATGCTCAGTTCGAACCTGAATCTGCAACCGGGTGAACGTGTGGGGTTTGTGGTGGATGTTGCTTCCCCAGTGGACTGGGTGCAATATCCTTACGCGCGTCTCGAAGCGGTTGTCCAGCGGTCTTTGATGGCGAAGAGAATCTTTGAGATGATGGTGGAGGAGTTTCCTGACAATCGCTTTGGCCTAATTTGCTATCCCTTGACGGGGCAGAGTGGTAAGGAGCCGCCCGATGAAACTGCCCAGCAGATGTTGAACTATGATGTGCTTGTCATGATGAACACGTATTCTCTCTCCCACACGAATGCCCGTGAACATGCAAGCCGTCAGGGCATCCGCGTTGCCAGTATGCCAGGGGTAGATGCGGCAATGTTTGCGCCGGATGGACCAATGGCAGCAGATTACCAGACGATTGCGCGCGAAACGCGCGAATGGGCAGAAATGCTGACGCAAACCTGCCAGGTGCGTATTGCTACACCGTTTGGCACAGACCTTTCCTTCAGTCTTGCTGGGCGCAACGGGGATGCCGATACAGGGCTTTTGCATCACAAGGGAGAATTTGGCAACCTGCCTGGGGGAGAGGCATTCATTGCTCCGCTGGAAGGTACGGCTGTGGGAAAACTGGTTGTCCCAGCGGGGTGGCATCCAGATTTGAAAGAGACAATGACCTTTGTGTTTGAAAATGGTTATGTTGGTGAGGTGATTGGCGGCGGCGAGGTCGGCGATTACTACCGAGAGCTTTTTGCTTTTGGGGATGAGGCCAAAAAACACCGTCGCAATTGCGCTGAACTGGGTATTGGCACAAACCCGAATGCCAGACGTCCGGACAATGTTCTTGAAGCTGAAAAGATACGTGGCACTGTGCATGTGGCTGTGGGTGATAATGCGCACATGGGTGGGATGAACGAATCTGACCTGCATGAGGACTTTGTGCTGACACAGCCATCGGTCTGGATGGATGGAAAAAAAGTGCTTTGAGAGATTGATTCTATGATATAATTAGATTAGTAAAATACAACGGGGAGCCCGATAGGGACGGGCTGAGAGGAGGACGACAGTCCTCGACCCGCAGAACCTGATCCGGATAATGCCGGCGGAGGGACAATACAGTAAGTGTTTTCGTGTACACCCTCCCTGGCGGAGGGTGTTTTGTGTTATGAAGCGACAACGTGCAGTGCTTTTTGTGAATGGCAATTTGGTTTGCCCGGATAGGGTACGTTCGATGCTGTGTACGGATGACTTTCTGGTGGCGGTGGATGGGGGGCTACGCCATCTGGTGACTTTGGGGTTAAAACCTCATCTGCTGATAGGTGATTTTGATTCTGTTGCTCCTGACGCCTTGATGCACCTGGAAAGTGCTGGTGTGATGCTCAAACGTCATCCAGTTGAGAAGGATGAGACAGATCTTGAACTGGCATTGCAGTATGTTGTGGCGGAGGGTTACCGTGAGGTGTTGATTGTCGCCGCACTGGGAGGAAGGTTAGACCAGATACTGGGCAATGTTTTTTTGCTGATGTCGCCATCTCTTGAGGGGTGTCGTGTGCGGCTTGTGGATGGGCACGAGGAGGTTTTTTTGATACGCGCGTGCGAGACGATATATGGCCGCGCCGGTGATGTGGTTTCTCTGCTTCCCTTGCAGGGGGTGGCTGAAGGGGTGACAACCGAGGGTCTGCAGTACCCATTGCGCCAGGAGACACTACACCCTGCGCGCACGCGCGGTATCAGCAACGTGATGCTGGGTGAGAGGGCAGTCATCAGTCTGAGGAAAGGGCTGTTGCTGTGCGTTCACACGGAGGTGTGTTGAAAATAGCAACTGGTAGTTTTTTGTTTGGAGGTGTCTGATGAAAACAAAAATCTTGTTTCTCTTCTTGATTTCTATCTTTTTGTTGACTGCCTGCGGCGGGCAGCCCACAGAGATGACAGCGATACCCCCGGTCACTGCGACTGAGGCAGTGCCGACGCCCCAAGCGGGTCAGCAGGAGGAACTGCTGGTTATCACACACGATTCCTTTTCTGTGAGTGAGTGGGTGGCAAAGGAGTTTGAGACTGCCAACAACGCCAAGTTGACCTTTTTGAAAAGTGGCGATACCGGCTCGGCACTTAACCGCGTCATCCTTTCCAAAGAGAATCCTCAAGCCGATGTTTTCTATGGTGTGGATAACACTTTTCTGTCGCGGGCGCTGGAAGCGGATATCTTTGAACCGTATGCTTCTCCAATGCTTGAATTGATACCAGCGGAGTTTCAGTTGGATGGGCTGATGCGGGCTTTGCCGGTAGATTATGGCGATGTCTGTATCAATTATGATAAAGCCTATTTTGCCGAGAAGGGTATTGCGCTGCCGCAATCCCTGCAAAGTCTGACCGACCCGGTGTATCAAGGGCTATTGGTGGTCCAAAATCCTGCTACTTCTTCGCCTGGATTGGCGTTTCTTTTGGCAACGGTGGCGGAATTTGGAGACCCGGATTTTCTGGAATACTGGAAAGCGCTGCGCGCCAATGATGTTGTGGTAGTGAATGATTGGGAAACAGCGTATTACACTAATTTCAGCGGGTCTTCGGGAAAGGGCAGTCAGCCGCTGGTAGTTTCTTATGCAACCAGTCCTGTGGCGGAGGTTGTGTTTGCAGAGCAGGAACTCAAAGAGTCCCCCACGGGGTCAATTGTTGCGCCAAACACTTGTTTTCGCCAGATTGAGTTTGTGGGCATCTTGAAAGGGACACAAAAACGCGCCCTTGCCGAAAAATTTGTTGACTTTATGCTAGGGCTGACGTTTCAACAGGATGTACCCTTGCAAATGTTTGTCTATCCAGTCAACCGCGAAGCCAGTATGCCTGAAGCGTTTGTCAAACACGCCCAGATACCCGAGCAGCCAGCCGTTCTAAGTGTCGAAGAAATCGGTCAGAAACGCGAGGAATGGATTAAAGCCTGGACAGAAGTTGTGTTGAAGTGAAACGCAAATCTGCGTATCAGACGCTGTTTATTCTGCTTCTTTGGGCACCGCCGCTGGCGTTTGTTGCGATATTCTTCTTTTACCCGCTGGCGGCGGTGCTGCGTGTGGCAGGCGAAGCGGCTTTTGTTTCCAGTACGCATTCCTTTATGTGGCGAGATGTCCTGCGCCCGCTGGGGTTTACGGTATGGCAAGCAGCGCTTTCCACAGCGCTTACCCTGTTGATTGGACTGCCGGGCGCGTATGTGTTTGCGCGCTACACCTTTGCGGGGAAGACGATGTTACGTATCTTAACGACATTACCCTTTATTCTGCCAACGGTGGTTGTTGCAGCAGCATTTAATGCATTGCTGGGTCCGCGTGGCTGGGTGAATTTGCTCCTGATGGGCATTTTCAAGCTGGAAACACCGCCGCTTACGTTGGTGAATACGCTTGGGGCAATTTTGCTGGCACATATTTTTTATAATACAACGATTGTGTTGCGGCTGGTGGGCGGCGCCTGGTCTCAACTGGATGAGCGCCTGGAGCGTGCTGCCCGCAGTCTGGGGGCTTCTTCGTGGCGGGCTTTTTGGGAAGTTACTCTCCCGCTGTTGCGCCCCGCCATCCTCTCTGCGACTCTGCTGGTTTTTCTGTTCGACTTTACCAGTTTTGGCGTTATTCTGCTGTTGGGAGGGGCGCGCTATACCACGCTTGAGGTGGAGATTTACATCCAGACGATGCACATGTTGAATTTACCTCTAGCGGGGTTGCTTTCTTCCGTTCAGCTATTCTGCACGTTGGCGCTAATGCTGCTCTATTCACGGGTGCATGGCAGCCAGACGGTGGAGCTGATGCCGCGTACGCGCGGCGAGGGGGAGCGCAAGCCCTCGACATGGCGGCAGCGCCTTCTGGTGGGCGGAACGATAGCCCTGTTGTTTGTGTTGCTAATTTCACCGCTGGCTGCTCTGGTGGCGCGCTCATTTGTCCGCCTGGAAGCTGCACGCGGCGAGCGTTCAGAGGTGCGCAGGGGGCTGACGTTAGTGTACTATCGCGAGTTATTTATCAACCGGCGCGCCTCGCTGTTTTATGTCCCCCCTGTAGAGGCGGCGCGCAACTCGCTGGTGTACGCTTCCCTGACAACGGGGATTTCGCTTGGTCTGGGCTGCGCGGCAGCTTATGCGCTGACGCGGCGCTTGCGTTTGAATCGCTGGCTTGATTCTGTGCTGATGCTGCCGCTGGGCGCTTCGGCTGTTACGCTCGGACTGGGTTTTATTCTGGTTTTTAACCGTCCGCCGTTAGACGTGCGCACCTTTCCTCTGCTATTACCTTTTGCCCACAGCCTGGTAGCATTGCCGTTTGTGGTGCGCACGTTGCAGCCCGCGCTCGTCTCAATTCCGGAAGTATTGCGCCAGGCAGCGGCTGTGTTGGGAGCCTCGCCGTGGCGGGTATGGTGTGAAGTAGAATTGCCTATCATTGGACGTGCCCTGCTGGTGGCTGCGGTTTTTGCTTTCACGATATCAATGGGCGAATTCGGCGCCACTTCTTTCCTGGCTCGTCCAGAATATCCCACCCTACCGGTGGCGATTTATCGTTATCTTTCTCAGCCCGGGGCGCTCAACTATGGGCAGGCGCTGGCAATGGCAACCCTGCTGATGGCAGTTTGTGGTGCAGGGATACTGGTGATGGAAAAGTCATCTGCTCAGTGATTGCTGTACGTCGGGGTTTCTGTTGCCCCTTATGCCCACAGGGTTTCATAGATTTTGCGGGTGATGCGTTGCGGGTTTGACGACTGCCATACCCGCCTGCCAATGGCGACGCCAGCCGCGCCAGCGGCAATGACGTCCCGCACCATTGTGATCAGTGATTCCTCTGAGTCATTGCCCTGTTTAGGCCCTCCTGCAACGATGATTGGCACCGGGACGGAGGCAACCACCTCGCGGAATTCTTCCACATTGCCGCAGTAATTAGTTTTGATAATGTCCGCGCCGATTTCCATGCCAATGCGCGCCGCATGGGCGATGGCGTCTGCTTTGTAAGCCCGGTCTTCGGGCGGCATCATCTCAGCCACTACGGGTACTTCGTAATTATGGCAAGTTTGAATTAACCCAGCCAGCCAGCGGTAAATTTCAATATCTCCCTCGCGTCCAAAGAAGACGGAGACAGCCACAGCATCCGCGTCCATTTGCAAAGCGGTATCCAGGGATGCAATGGGGGTTTCCTGGGTGCCTTGTTTGCTCAGCCCTGCGGTCAGACTGACGCGTAGCACGATGCCTGCCGAGAGGGGGATCAGGTCGGCAGTCTGGCGAATAAACCCAGGGCTTGCCAGGATGGCATTTGCTCCCCCAGCAATGACTTCCTGGACGATGTGGCGGGGGCGGTCTAACCCTTTGACAGGCCCTAGCCAGCCACCATGATCCAGTGGAGATAAGAGACAACGTTTCTTTTCACCGCTGAGAATTCGATTCATTCTTCTTGTCTTTCCGATCATAATAACTCCTTGGTGTGTATAAGGTGTATCTATCTAGATTCGGCTGTGGTTAAACGGATTTGTTTGGTCTCTTTCAGTGAAAGATAAGCTCCTTGCTAATAAAACTCGCAAGGCGGCAATATTGTTCGTAAAGATCATTATATTTCTGTGTGTGTTGCCAGTCTGGGGTAATCAGAAGGGGTTGTGAAAAGGTCTTCGCCAATGCCTGGTCAAAGGGGGTGTTGTCCAACGCCTGACGGGCGTAGGCATATAATCCGCGGGTTACGGTCTCTTGCCCGCTGTATACCAACACGGGCAGATGACATACATCTGCGATGATGTGTGCCAGACCGGGGATTGTCGCTCCGCCGCCGGATAAGGCAATTTCCTGCAGAGGCACACCTGTTTCTCTAAAGATATCTATCAGATAACGCAACCCGAAAGCAACGCCTTCCATGACAGCGCGCAAGATGTGCGCCCGCTGATGTGTCAGGCTGAGACCGTGTAGCGTGCCCCGTATGGAATCGCTCCAAAAGGGGCTGCGCTCCCCAGAGAGAAAGGGCAGGAACACCAGGTTATCTGCGCCAGGAGGTGTTTGTAGCGCTTCTTTGATGGCATCTGCAAAGGCAAAGGTTTCATCATACAGCGTTTTGTATGCCCATTGGATGGCAGCGCCTGAGGTGGAGGATACGCCGCCCAGCAGGGGATAGGGGAGAAGGGGATAGATGTATATGCGCTCTTTCGGGTCGGAGAAGACTTGTCCTTCGATCAGTGGGTAAAAGACCATTGAGGAGCTGCCCAGGGAACAAAACAGGCGTCCTATTGCTGCTGGTGCCCCTGTTACCAGTGCCAGGACATCGCCAGCGCCAACCAGCACGCGTGTGCTAGGCGATATTCCCAGCGCTTTTGCCATTTCTGGGAGCAGCTTGCCTGCATCGTCTGTGGGGTAGCAAAGCGGTGGGAGGATGGCAGCCGAAAAACCGGTGTATGCCAGACGGTCTTTTGCCCAACGCATTGTGTTCCAGTCCAGCAGCGCCGCTCCGCCTGCCTCGGTAAAATCTGTAAGCAATTTTCCCGTCAGGCGGTAGCGCAGAAAGTCTTTGGCAAAGAGCAGGCTATGCGTTCGGGCGACGATGTCTGGATGGTTGCGGGATAGCCAGAGCAGTTTAGGGAGTGTATAGGTGGAATTGAGATGATAAGGCGGCAGGCAGAACTGGTGTTGAAGCTCGGCGGTCTCGGATATTGCCCGGCGGTCGAGCCATAAGATTGTGGGGGGGATTACCTCCCCATTTTCATCGAGCAGCACAGCTGTGTGCATTTGCCCGGTGAGGGCAATCACGTTGATTTGATCAAGCCCTTGCACAGTTTGTTTGAGTTGTTTTGAGACGGCTAGCAGAGACTGCCACCAAGTGTGTGGGTCAGCTTCTGCCCATTCGGGTTGAGGAGAGGTGAAGGCATAGCTTTGGGTAGCCATGCCCAGCACTTTGCCCTCCTGGTCGAAGATGACTCCCTTAAGGGAGGAGGTGCCCACGTCAATTGCAAACAAAAAGGGCAAAGACAGCCTCACGCGCTTTCTCCATTGACCTCGATCATCACTTTTAGCCCCTGACGGCTCTTTACTAACTGAAAACCCTCCCCCAGTTTTTCAAGAGGCAGCAAATGGCTGATAAGAGAAGCCGTGTCCACCTGACCATTTTCGATGAATGACAGGGCGCGTGCCATATCGTCCTGGGTGCTGTCTGCTGATCCGGTGAGGATAAATTCCCCATAATGAATCAGGTTGGGGTCAATGTGGAGTTCATCTTTTGGATAAATACCGGCGAAGATATTCAGCCGTCCACCAGGAGCGAGAAGCGGGATGGCTTGCTCCACCAGACGTGAGGAGCCCACGGTAATCACTGCCGCATCCACCCCCCAGCCATGCGTGATATCTTTGACGAATTGCTCCAGGTTTTCAACTTCGGGGTTGACGACCCATTCTGCGCCCAATGTTTGCGCTTTTTGCAGCCGTTCGGGGATGGGGTCTGAAACGATGACCTGCGCCCCAAAAGCGCGGGCAACCTGCAGGTGCATTAACCCGATGGGACCGGCGCCCGCAACCAGCTCTATCTCGCCCGGGTACAGTCTGAGCATATCCTGTCCGCGGGTTACACAGGCTAAAGGCTCCATGAAAGCGGCTGCTTTCATGCTGGTTGTCTTACGTAGCGGGAAGATATTCCTGTGCGGCAGGCATATATAATCGGCATAGGCGCCGCGAAACTGCTGGAATGTGGGGCGCTGGCAGCGGTTTGACCTGCCACTGCGGCAGGCGCGGCACGTGCCGCACTTGACGATCATATCTGCACATACAGGCTGCCCTATCTCCAGATGTTTGACGTTTTTGCCCAGCGCAGCGACATATCCCGAAAGCTCGTGTCCCAGAACGCGTGGGAATTTGACCGAAGAAGAAAGACCGGAATAGGCGCGCACGTCCCAGGGGCAGATCGCGGCAAAAGCCACTTTGACCAAAACCTCATCATCTTGCGGTTCGTAAATGGGGACGCGCCGCAGTTCCAGTTGATTGGGTTGTTCACACCACATGACTCGCATGGTATTTTCTGTCATTGTTATTGCTCCTGTGAGTATAGATTTCCGTCAATATAGATTGCGGCAATATCAGCGGGTGTGGCGCGATGCACAATGGCACTGACCACATCTTGCTGATATGTCAGGTTCGGGGTGTTGAGATCAAAAACGATAAAACAAGCGCGTTTTCCAGGCTTCAGGCTGCCCAGTTCGTTCTCAAGTTTGAGAATGCGTGCCCCTTCGATAGTGGCGGCTTTTAGTATCTTATGAGACTGGATGATAGCAGGGTTCAAATTTTTGCCGCGTGTCATCCGCGAGGCGTAATCCATCTCGCGCAGCATATCCGGAGCCGTGAACATCATATTATCGCTGCCCAGACCAAAACGCAGTCCCATCTGTGCCCAGTTTGCCAGGTCTGGCAGTCCATCGCCAAGTATTCCATTGCTGCGCGGACATGCCACAGCGGACACCCCAGCGTTGAGCATTTTGGCGATCTCTTCAGGCGGCGTATGGGTTAGATGAACCAGAAAATTAGGCTGCCATTCCAACAGACGTGCAGCCTGCCCCTTGCCGGTTGTCTGGCGGGAAAGCCTTTCGCTGGGCAAGTCCTCGCTGGCATGTGCGGCGAAAAGCCTGTTGGGATACTCCTGGCGCAGCTTTTTCAACAGGCGGGGGGGATATGAGGTTACATCACGCACACCCAATCCATCTGCTTCTTCTAGCAGGCTGTGGGCTTCCTGCTCAAGGGAAGCCTCACTGGCTGTGGCATTTTCCTGCATTCTGCCCAGGACGATGACGCGTATGGGTAGCCCATGCGCCGCCTGGCGCAGCGCCCGCACTCCATCTAATCCCTGTTCGCGGAAATCAGCGGCGGCAATGATGCCATTCCGCAACATCTCCTGTAATCCATGCCGCATCATTTCGATGTGAGTCTCGCTGCTTAGCGAGCGGAGAAACTTGTGTTTGAGACCATCTGAACGGGTAACGACCTGATCCAGAGGCAGCCCAACTCCCAGTTCCTTGGCGCCGCTATCGCCAACGTGGGTATGTGCGTTGATAAACATGGGGCAAAGCAGCTTGCCGCGCATGTCTATCACATTTTCTTCCGATGAAATGGGATTTCCGATGAATACAATGCTGCCATTCTCGACCAGCAGGTAACAATCTTGCTGCACGGTCAGATCATCTCCTGCAAGCACACAGGTGGCATGGAAAGCAGTGCGTGTCATCCTATGTTACCCTTTTGTTGCCCCCATCGTCAGCCCCTGAACGAAGTAACGGTTGAGGAAAAGCGAAATGATCACAGCAGGGATGATAGCAAAGACCGAGAGGGCCGCCATGCGTCCCCAGCTGACATCCACCGCGCTGAAGGAAGCCAGAATGCCGAGCGGGATGGTTTTGGTCTTTGGAGATGTGAGCATCAAAGCAAAGAGAAAGTCGTTCCACGTGTAGATAATGCAGTACAAGGCTGATGAAACAATGCCGGGAATGGAAAGCGGCAATGCCACCTGGAGAAAGGCGGTGAAGTGTGAAGCGCCATCCACCAGCGCTGCCTCTTCCATTTCTTTGGGCACATCCTTGAAATAGCTGCGCATCATCCAGACGACAAATGAGGCGTCAAAGACAGTATCCAGGATGATCACAGCCCAGTAACTGCCAATCAGCCCGATATCACGCATGATTAGATAAAAGGGGATGAGCATGGCGACCGGAGGCACCATCAGCAAAATCAGAAAAAAGAATGAAGACATATTCAGAAGCTTTGATTTTGCGCGTGCAATGGCATAGCCAGCTGGGACGCCCAGCAGCAGCGAAAGCGAGGTTGCTCCAACGGTGATGATCAAACTGTTCTTGATAAACATCAGCGTTTTGGTGTTTTCCAGTTCGACGCGGAAGTTTTTGAGCGTGGCATCAAAGAAGAACCACTGCGGTGGCAGGGTGAATGCATCCCGTCCGTATTTGAGGGATGTTGTTACCAACCAGTAGATCGGAATCATAAACAAGATAAAGACAAGTATGCTTAGTGCAGTGAGTAGTATTTTTTCGAGCTGTTTTCGTTTCATATCAACAGTGCCCTTCTGCATTTCATAGCTGCTGGCGCTCAAGCACCATCACGTAAATCACAGAGAGAATGCCCACGATGAACAACAGGATATTTGCCAGCGCGGCAGCATATCCCATATCGAAGAAGGTCATACCGACCTTGTAAATCTGAAAGTTCAGCACGGTTGTTTCTGTTCCCGGCCCGCCTGCGGTGGTGGCGTAGATAATGTCAAAGACTTTGAAAGACTGCATGGTGCGCAGCAACAACGCCACAAGAAAAGTCGGCTTTAGTAGTGGCAAAGTGATATAGATAAAGCTCTGTAAACGACTGGCGCCGTCCACAATTGCGGCTTCGTATGGTTCGCTGGGCAGGCTTTTTAATCCGGCAAGGAAGATGAACATAATCAGCGGTGTCCATTGCCAGACATCCACCAGAATAACTGCGGGCATGGCAATGCCTGACTCGACCAACGGGCCGCGCCCGGGGTTGACGCCGAGCAATTTGACATAATAGGGTATCACGCCAAAGTCAACGTTATAGAGGGCTTTCCACACCAGACCGACCACCAGCGGAGGGAGCGCCATGGGCATAAGCAGAAATGAGCGGATCAGGTGAGCCATGCGGGTCTCGGCTGCCAGCAGTAGGGCAATTGCCAGCCCCAGGATGATTTCCAGGGTGACTGTCCCACCGACGAAGATCAACGTTGTTTTGATCGAGCCGATAACAATCGGGTCGTTTGCGGAGCGGAGATAATTTGCCAGTCCGATAAATGTGCGCACCTGATTCGGATCTGTCAGCCGGTATTTGTAGAAGCTGATACCAAATGAGAACAACAATGGATAGACAGCAATCACAGCGACAAAAATCAGCAGGGGGAAAAGCATCCAGAAGTAAGCTCCATCACCGGCAAGAAAGCGGCGATACACAGTTACCAAACGATTGTTCAAAAAACTCTCCTTTTCAGAGGATTCCCCCCGCTCTTTGAAGAACAGGGGGGAATCCGATTGGTTTTTAATCTGCTTGCGCCTCGTTTTCAGACAGGGCACAGTTGATAAAAAAGTGGACGGAGTTACTGCCAGTTTTGCTCGATTTGTGCCTGTGCAGCGTCCAGCGCCTCTTTGGCAGATACTTTGCCTACCAGGAAGGCGTTGACGTGGGTGCCCAGAGCGTCCTGGATGATGCTGTACTGCGGGATGCGCGGGCGGTAATCGCCGTCGCCTTTCTGGAAGGATTCGAGCATAATGGGCATCCAGGGCAGCTTTTCAACAATGGCGGGATCCTGCATGGTGCTGGTGCGCAGTGGTGGACCGCGATGGAGGACCCATTCTTTCTGAACGTCGGGGGAAGCGAGCCACTTGATGAATTCCCAGGCGGCTTCCTGTTTAACCTTTTCTGAATCGGCATTGATGCCAATTCCCCAGCCGCCAAAGCCATACTTGGGTTCCATGCCTTTTGAGACGGGAGCGTAGGTGATATCCACCTTGCCGACCACTTTGGACATTTCGGGGTCTTCATAGTCGTTACGTGAAATGCTCCAACCTTCCATCATGGCAACTTTGCCTTCGCGGAATGCGGTTTCGCGCTGATCCCACCAGTAATCGGCTCCGCCAGGCGGGGCGTATGCGAACAGACTGCCAAAGAATTCCAGTATTTTGACATTTTCTTCGGTGTTGACCGCCACCTTGCCGTCCTTATCCAGGATAGAACCACCGTGTTGCTGGACGAATGCCATGTAATCCTGCGCCCCGGCGCTGCCTGCACCCAACAGAGCAATCCCGTAGAAATCGTTTGCTGGGTCGTTGAGTGCTTTTGCGGTCTCAAGCAATTCTTCCTGGGTGGTGGGCGGCTTCAAGCCTTTGGATTCAAAGACATCTTTGCGGTAGTTCAACACGTTGGCATAGCCGCCTAGCGGGAAAGCCGCATAGGTGCCCTGATACTCGCCCTGTGTCCACATGACAGGCAGGATGTCATCCATCATCAGAGCGTCTTTGTCTCTTTCCATGAAGTCGTTGAGCGGCAGGGTATATTTGTTGACGGCATATTCGCCTGACCAGACGATATCAACGGTCATGAGATCGTACTGGGCGGTGTGTCCGACGAAGTCGGCGGTCAACTTCTGGTAGAGGTCAACGTAGCCCAGTTCGTCCATGGTAATGTTAATGCCAGTCTGCTCCTTGAATTTTGGGATCAGGTAACGGAATGCCTGCACATATTGATCGGTCATGGAAGCCAGGGTTAGCTCCACACCATCGTAAGACTTGGCAGGTGCAGCAGGCTCAGTGGGGGCAGCAGGCTCAGCGGGGGCAGCTGGCTCAGTGGGTGCGGCGGGGGCAGCAGGTTCGGCAGGCGCAGCTGGCTCAGTGGGTGGCGGCGGGGGGGCTTCGGTAGCCTGCGGCTGGGGAGCGCACTGAATGCTACTGAGCATCATTGAGACAAGCACAACAACCAGTAGACTTAATCTTAATACTTTTTTAGACATTGGAGAATCTCCTTTTCCTCGCATTTTTTGAATAGATTTTTGAAGATGTGTGGGGGTCAAGCATGCTTTTTTGTCTCTGCGTAAGCCTCCTTTCTTTAGCTATCTTGATCGACTCTGGCAGGATTTTTGACGATCTGGTAACCTGCTTACCGTTCAAGATGGATTGAATATTTGTAGCGCTCGCCGCTGTTGATGACCTGGGCATATTCGACAGGAACATGATTGATGGTGTAGGCTATCCCTTCTACGACCAGAAGCGGTGTGCCGACCGCTATTTGCAGCAACGCGGCACGCTCCTCGTTTGCCAGGGTTGCCTCAATGGTTTTGTCGGTTTCAAGCAGACGCACTCCCTTGCTTTCTAACAATGCCCAGAGCGAAGTGGTGGGTGTTAGTTCTTCTTCACGGATGGTGATGCCGGGTGGCAGCTTAAGGTATGAGATATTGATGGCAATTGGCATCTCGTCGGCGTAGCGCAAACGGTGAATATACAGGAGTTTCTCTTCGGTGGTGCGGTCGAAGAACTCAGCGATGTGGGCAGGGGGAAGACGATACTCGAATTTGAGCAATTGAGAGGTGACGCGCTTGCCGCGTTCCTGCATGTCTTGGGTAAAGCTTGACATGCGAGTTAATTGACGGTTGATTTTGGTACGCAGAATGAAAGTGCCTTTGCCTGCAATACGCTGAATGTACCCGCCATGCTCCATTTCGTGCATAGCGCGCCGCACCGTGGCGCGGCTGACCTGATATTTGGCGGCTAGCTCGATTTCTGTGGGGATGGGTTTGTCAATTGGAAAAACGCCGCTTTCAAAGTGCTCCATCAGTTGTTGCTTGAGCTGGTGATAAAGCGGAACGGGGGAGGCGCGGTCTAGCATTTCCATAGGGGGAGCATCCTAAATGTTAGAATGTTCGAACATTACAACATTTATTATAGAGATACCCAGCTAAAATGTCAAATTAATTTAAGATTCGAGCACAGATTTATTCCAAGAGCAGCCGTTTGTGTGGCAGTGTGCAGATACCTGTATGCCTGACCGGGAAGGAATTTTCAGAGCCCCGGTCAGGCATTTATGGTGGCAAGTATTGGGGGGTGGTGAATTCTACAGCTTTGGGCTTTCGAGAAGCGCGCTTTTGATGAATTTTCGATACAGCGGCTGCACCAGTTCTACCAGCGTTACAACTAGAATAATAGTCAGAATCATGCGGGTTAGCAGCACCAGACCGCTTTCTGCCTGTGCAGCGGTGATGGTATCCAGATTGAGCTTTTCAAAAAGTGCCAGGGTTTCGGCAGAGAAAGATACCAGCGGCTTGCCGATGAGCATCAGGAGAGCTAGCAAGATTGTGTATATGTCTAGCGCCACGGCAAAACCACGCGTCAGAGGCTGCCACCCGCCCTGTCTGAGCACCAGGAAGCATTGGAAGATTGACAATGTCCAGAGAAGCGTCAGCCAGGGTAAATAACTGTAAAACGCAGCAGAAAGCACAGGGATAAACAGCCACTTGCCATCAAAGAAGGTGTAAAGCCCAACGTGGTTGATATACACGTTAAAAATGATGATGGCAAGCAGGTTAACAATAATTTCCGCAATCAGCGATCCCAGCTTAAAGCTTTCGGGTGGAGCAGGTATTTCGAGCTTGCGCGGGTCCCAATCTTCCAGTTCTTTGATGATGGCGCGCTGCTTGTTTTCGGGAAGCGAGCGCTGGATGATCCAGAATGCAATACTCAATGCACCAAGCCCTGTGAGCACCCCACTGATCAAATTGCCCAGACCGTCGAGAATGGCTAAACCAACATCTGTGGGATTTGGATCGGTGCGGACAAGCGAAAGAGCGGTTGTTACCAGGATGACAATCAAGACCACCAGAAAGAGGATCCTGACGGCATTGAGAAAGTGTGGATACAGCGAGGGACCAACCAGGTATTGGGGGGGCAAATAGCTGGCAGCAACGCGCTGCGGTGGCCCATACTCCTTTAGCAGGTTGACCACCATGTCTTCATCTGCCTGGCGGCCCTCTTTTTGTGCGCGGTCTTCCAGCGTATCCTCTAAAAGTGAACGAATTTCCTGTTGGATGTCGCTGCGATGTTTTTCGGGAAGATGATTGCCAACTTCGGCGATGTAACGATCGAGTAATTCTTTAGGTTGCATGTTGACCTTTCCTTACAAAAGATTATCAATAGTATTTGTGAGTTTTTTCCACTCCTCTTTGAGCTTTGAAAGCAATCTTTTGCCGTTGTCATTCAAAGTGTAGTATCGTCGTGGGCGTGGGTCATCAATGCGCCAGCTGGATACCAGCAGCCCTTGTGCCTCTAGACGCCGCAGGAGCGGGTAAAGGGTGCCTTGATCGATCTCCAGGCCATTGTCTGCCAGCGTCTTCATCAGCGAATAGCCATATTGCTCGCTTTGCAGCTGGCTCATCACTGCCAAAATGAGCGCGCCACGGCGCAATTCCAGAACAAAATTTTCCAGTGTTTGATTCTCGTCCATGTCATATCCTCTATAGCACATTATACTATGCGACACATTATATGTCAATACCATAAATATAATATGTAGTCTCGTTTGCGGGTTGGCGAAATTGACTGCGTATTGTATCCGCCAGATGGATGGGTAATCGATGTAGATGATTAGCGGGAAATACGGGGTTGTGGTAGGATTCTGGTTTGGAGTTTCAGGATGCTTGAGGTGCGCAATATTCACAAGACCTATGAGGGCAGACCGCTTCTATGCGGTGTGTCTTTCAGCGTAGATGTAGGGGAGACGGTTTGTCTGCTGGGAGCTTCGGGCAGCGGGAAAAGCACTCTGCTCTCGATTATTGCCGGATTGGAAACAGCTGAAGATGGTAAGGTGCTTTGGGATGGGCAAGACCTGACAAATGTCTCGGCGCACCAGCGTAATTTTGGGTTGATGTTTCAGGAATATGCGCTTTTTCCACACCGCAATGTGGAAGAGAATGTGGCGTTTGGGCTGCGCATGCAGGGTTTACCACCCAGTGAGGTACAACTGCGTGTGAGGGAAGCCCTGGCACAGGTCAACTTGCTGGCTTTTGCGCGGCGGCGTGTTACGGATTTATCCGGTGGCGAACAGCAGCGTGTGGCGCTGGCGCGTGCCCTGGCGCCGCGCCCGCGCCTGCTAATGCTGGATGAGCCTTTGGGTGCACTTGACCGCAACCTGCGCGAGCAGCTGATGGAAGAACTGCGCGGCGTCCTTCACACGACAAAGATACCTGCGATCTATGTTACCCATGATCAGGAAGAAGCTTTTACCATTGCCGACCGCTTGGTGTTACTTCACGAGGGGGTCGTTGCACAATCGGGCACACCCCATGAAGTCTACAATCGCCCGGCTTCGTCATGGGTGGCGCGGTTTTTGGGGCTTTCTAACCTGGTCTCCGGCGAAGTGCTTGGTCTTGAACCGCTTGAGGTGCGCACCATCCTGGGTGTGTTGCGCTGCACTTGTGATTGCCTTGCAGATTTGGGGGCTGGCAACCAGGTTACGTTACTTTTACGCCCTTCTGGCGCCAGCTTGCAGCCGCAATCGGAGTGGGCAAATCGGGTGGAAGCGGTTGTTGAGGATGTTGTTTTTCGCGGCGAGGGGTTTCGCTGTGATGTGCGTAGTGCGGACGGACAGCTACTGCGTTTTTACCTTGACCGACCAGTGGAGATAGGAGCTCGGCTGGTGATGTACATACAGCCCGAATCAGTGTTTTGTCTGCGTGAGGAGCAAAAAGATGTTGTTGAGAGAGCATAGCAATATATCTGAGGTGATTGTCATCAAGTGCAACATTGAAGGGAAAGAGATCTGGCGTTATCCTGGTCTTATCTTGAAACGCGGGGTCAACACAATGGTCATTGAGGCTTACTTCAACCGCAATGATTTGCTTTTCCATGGCATGTTGCTGGGGCGGGGCGACCGTTTTGTGGAGGCGTACTACACGGATCGCTGGTATAACATCTTTGAGGTGCATGACCGTGTGGATGACCATTTGAAGGGCTGGTATTGTAATGTCGCCCGCCCGGCAGTGTTTGTGAATGGGGTGATCCGCTATGTTGATCTGGCGCTGGATTTGCTGGTATTCCCGGATGGACGTCAGTTTGTGCTGGATGAGGATGAATTCGCGGCGTTGCCAATAGATGCCGAAACGCGCAGCCAGGCAATCCGAGCGCTGGAAGACTTGAAGACGCTGTTGCAAACGCCGCCTTCACTTGTTTGATGCTCTGACAACCTGACAACAACGGGATTAATTTGCGTTACAATTGTGTACAGTGTGGCATTACGCCGTTAAGATATGGTGCACACATCTGTTTACCAGTTATCGCGCGTTGAGGTGTGTTATGTCGGCTTATGACGTGGTGGTTATTGGCGGGGGTTTTCTGGGGCTTTCCACAGCCTATCATCTGGGCAAGGCTGGGGCAAAGGTTTTGCTTTTGGAGGCGCGCGATATTGCCAGTGGTACTTCAGGGGCTTGCTCAGGTAGGGCGCAGGTAAGTGAAGGACATTTGGATGCGTTGAATATTCGTCTCATTGTGGAAGGGATGGAGCGCTTTAATACGCTGGAAGAGGAGCTGGGTTTGGGGTTTGAATGGCACCGTGTGGGCTGTTTGTGTCTGATCAAGGAGGGTCAGCAGCATTTGTGGAATGCCTGGAATGAACGTGCGGCTGTTTTGGGCAAGGCGGGCATTGAGGTGGAGATGCTGGATGCGCACAGCGTCAAAGAAGCGGAGCCGCATTTAAATATAAATGGCTTGATGGGGGCAGCGCTGTCCACCGAAGGACTACTTAACCCCTTTCTTTTTTGCTGGGCGTATGCCTGCGCTGCTCAGCGATATGGCGTGGTTCTGCGGGCACATTGTCCAGTTACAGATATACAGATTGCCGGAAGGCAAGTCGTTGGGGTAACTGCGAATGGCGAGCGGTTTGTCTGCGGGAAGGCGGCGGTTATGTGTGGGGCATGGACGCCGCAGGTAACCCGTCTGGCGGGTGTGGATGTCCCCATTAAACACACGCATGCTGAAGCCTACATCTCTGAGGCGCTCCCCCCGCTGTTACGTAATACAATCGCCTTGGCAGATTTCTACGAGACGATTCATGGGAAACCCAGGGCAATCTCGGTGGGCGTCAGCCAGCACGAAAATGGGACGCTGGTGGTGACTGAAGCGGTTACGATGTGCGAGGAGATTCACGGTTGGGTGAGTGCCTGGGGCTTGGGTGGCATGGCGTCTGACCTCATCCGCTTCTTTCCGGTTCTTGGGCGTTCACGCATGTTGCGCAGCTGGGGCAGACCTACTTCCTTCGCCCCTGATGAAGAGCCGTTGATTGGATGGCTGCCGCAGCTGGATAATCTCTATGTTGCCTCAAGCATGGTAGAAACGATTACCGCTGTGCCGTTGATCAGCGAGTGGATGGCAAAGGACATTCTGGGGGAAGAATTGCCTGTATCACTGGATATTTTCTCACCAGCGCGTTTTTACCAGCCTGCATAAAGAGAGAGAAGTTTGATATGAATGTGTATGATGTTATCGTAATTGGTGGAGGCTTTATTGGTGTATCCTCGGCGTATCATCTGGCGAGGCTGGGGTCGCGTGTGTTGCTTTTGGAAGCGTATGATATTGCCAGCGGCACTTCTGGCGCCTGCTCAGGGCGTACACAGGTTAACGAAGGGCATCTGGATGACCTCAATCTATTTCTCATCCGCGAAGGCTATAAACGACATCAGACTCTTTCTGAGGAACTGGGGATGCCCACCGACTGGCATCCTTTGGGGTATTTGTGTCTGGTTAAAGAGGGGCAGGATCACCTTTGGACATCCTGGAGCGAGCGGGCGGTAGCCCTGAGCAAAGCGGGCATCCCCACGGAAATGCTGGATGTGAAAAGCGTGCAAGAGGCTGAGCCAAAGCTTAATACCGATGGTGTGATGGGTGCGGCATTTTCTGTGGAAGGGGTGCTCAACCCGTTCAGGCTGTGCTATGCGTATGTGGAAGCTGCCAAGCGTTTTGGTGCTGAAGTGCGCGCCTATACCCCGGTAACTGCTTTTGAAATCGAGGGGCAGCGGGTGGTTTCGGTGGTGGCAGGCAAAGAGCGTTTTTCGGCGGGGGTGGTGGCAGTGATGTGCGGCGCCTGGACGCCAACGGTAACGCGGCTGGCGGGTATTGAGGTGCCCATTCAACACACAGCAGCCGAGGCGTTTATCACCGAGCCTCTGCCTCCGCTGATTAACAACACCATTGGGCTGGCTGACTTTTACGAAACCATTCATGGCAAGGGAAAGGCAGTGAGTTTTGGCGTCAGTCCGCATCTGGAAGGCTCACTGCTGGTGGGTGAGGCGGTTACAATGACCAGCGAACTTCATCGGCGGGTTACCTCGTGGGGGGTATCGCTTGTTGCGGCTGAGCTGGCGCATTACTTTCCCACACTGGGACATTTTTCCATTATCCGCTCTTGGGGAAGGCCAACATCCTTCACTCCGGATGAGGAACCCATAATTGGCTGGCTGCCCGGATTGGACAATCTCTATACAGCTTCTTGCATGATTGAGACGATTACCAAAGTGCCGCTGATGGGGGAGTATATAGCGCAGGATATTCGCCAGGAGCGTGTTTCCATCCCGTTCGAGCGTTTTTCACCGCTGCGCTTTGCCGCGCAGCGTTAATGGTTATTGCAGTTTTTTCTCCGGTTCAAAAGCGTCAAACTCGGCGAGAACTTCGGCACGCCGGTGTTCCACGTATTGCTCGAGCTTTTGCAACATCTCTCCTTCTGGCGCGGTCTGGATGCCCATCCGCCAGAAACCCTGCATGGGAAAATCTGCGAGGTAGCGGATCTGCCCAATCAAATGGTACTCCTGTGGTGTCGCTTGCATGTCTGGCAGGCTGAAATCCATTTGGACACAGTCTCCTTCAGCAAATGCCTCGGGGTCGAGTGTGGGAAATTTAAGCCCTGCTCCGCCAATTGAAATATCCTGTATTTCTCCCCGCCATTCCTTGCCCTCTCTGGAGAGGTTCAACACCTGTGTGAAGGTGCGGTCTCTGGGGACAGCCCGAACGCTGGCGCGCTTGCCAAAATTGGGTGAGGCGAATTCAAAGTCGTGTAACAGGACGCGGCGGCGGGCGATCTGGAGATCAAGGGCATGTGCCAGAATCGGCTGCGGCAGACTATCTGCCATGATGAATACGTTACGTAGATAATGGATGCAGATAAGCTGGTGGGGGTGGGTGACGAGGGTCGCAATTTTGGAGACTTTTTCGACAAACTGCGCCGGGTGTGAAAAAGGGATACCCTTGTATGTGTTTAACAGGGTAACCTCTGTCTTGCTTTCTGCCAGCTGGCGTATAGTTTCTAGAGCAGTTTCCACCGCTTGCCTCCCGCACTTTTTTAACCGAAGTGTTTCTTCATTCAATCTTAACCTGAACAGCCCGTACCAGCAGCCGTGAGGAATAGCTCTGGGTAAGGATGCTATAGTCTTTACATGTGATCAGGGTTAGCCAGGGCTGATCCTCGTGGGTAATTGCCTGGATGGCGGAAGGAGAAACCACCTGCAACGTGCGCACTTCGTAGATGTACCGTTGCCCCCAGGCGCTGATGATCACCTGATCGCCCCACGAGAGGGTACCCAGGCTGGCAAAGGGGCCAGGTTGCCCGTTGGAGAGATAGGCATGGGCAGTGATCGCGCTGTTGCCAGTCCAGCTTGGGAAGGCTGTGCCCTCCAGGTATCCGGCGGCGTTGCCCAGCCAGGTTAGATCCCAGCCGCCATTGCTTTGCGGCACGCCCACGATGGGGATATTGACATTCAGTCGGGGAATTTGCAGAAACATCCCATCGCTGCTATGGTAAGCCTTGTCGGCTGGCTGTGCATCCAAATGTGTTATCACACCTGGCGCAAAACCGGTGACGGGAAGGAAGGCTGGCATACCCTGATACAGGTATGGGGTTGCACCCAATCTGGTGATTGAAAATTGCAGTCCAGCTGTGCCCGCCTTTGCATTGACAACGCGCGGCTGGCTGTCGCTGCTGCTTGCTACGATAGCCGTTCCCCCATTCTCATCAGTGACCGCGCTTGGATCGCTCAGGGTAACATACGCATAGTCTGGTGTATCGAAGAAAACAGTCCAGCCGGATAGGGGGTTGCCAAAGGCATTGAGCACGCGTACTTCCAGCCTGCTGCCGGTAACACCGTTGCGGGTGGTCTGCGATTTGGGGACAGAGCCGGTGAGCAGGGGATAAGCGTTGTACTCGAATGCACCGATGTCGCAGACATTTACTGAAGCCAGACCACGTTGATCTCGATGAGGGCATGTGGCGGGGTTGCCGTTATCAATTGCTGGGCTTCCGTCCAGCAGAGCCATCGTATTCGTTGGCCCGCCGTTGTCCTCAAGCACTCCTAACAAAGGGTCTTTGCCAAATAGAGATCCTACACCACCGGCTTTGGAAAAGCCACAGGAGTCGCCGCTGTCCAGGTTGTTGCCGCCGTTTTCGATGATAGCCTTTCCGCCGCCCTCTTCCTTCTGGACGCAGTTTTCTCCCCAGTAACTATGCGCCAGGATTGTGTTTTTGAGAACGACCTTAGCGGTTGTCAGTGTGTTGCCCATCCCATCCACTTTGTTGGAAATGGCGATGCTGTTGTTGGAGAATGTGGCGTTGAGAATTTCGGTGGTGATGCGGTCGCCAAGAAAAGCCCAGTTGAAGAGCGCTCCGCCGTCATTTGCCCGGTTGTTATAAAAGGTGCTGGCTGTGATGGAGAGGGGCGTGTTGTTGTAAATTGCGCCGCCATTTTGCCGGGCGTTGTTGTTTGCAAATGTGCTGCGGCTGATTTCTGCCCGCTCGCCGATCAGGTAAATGCCACCACCGTCTTTCCAGGCAACGTTGTCCACAAAGGTGCTGTTTTCAATGGTGAGGGTGTTGTAGAAAGTGGCGTAGAAGTACAGGCCGGCGCCGTTGCGGGCGCTGTTATCAGCGATGCGCACGTTGCGCAGGTATAGCGAGGCGTATGAACGGATACCACCGCCATCCGTATCGCCCTCAGCGTAGCCATCTTGAATGGCGAGATTATTCAGTGAAAGGGTGAATGGCGAGTAAAAATCGGGGGTGTGGAACACGCGGTCTGCACCGCGTGTGGTGATGATGGTGTGATCCGGACCTTCACCGTTGACGGTCAGGTGACCGCCAGAACTGAGAATATCCAGATCGCCGCTTCGGTTGCTATCATCTCCTGGGTCGCCGCGCAGTTCATATACGCCAGCGGGAAGGTTAATAACATCGCCACCGGGAGAAGCATTGGCGCGGTTGATCGCCCCGCGCAATGAGCAATCATCCGGGGCGGAGGTGCAGGCGCTCAATCCACCATCGTCAACCAGGGTATCTACGTAAAAGCCTGTGAGCGGTAGCAACCCTTCTCTGGGCTTGTTTGGCTCGCCTGCGGCAATGACATTGCTGGACTGATCACATGGAGCCAGCCACAGCGTTGTTGCCAGCAGTATGGGCAAGAAGTATCTCAGGAGGGAATGGTTGTGATTGGATTTTTGCATTGAGCGACCGGCAAAAGAGATCTCGGGTTAGTTTATAGCAGTATCAGCTTTGAGGTGTAGGAATGTCTTTTTATTGCTCGAAGGTTACTGTGGCAGTCATGTTCCAACGCAGGCGTTCGTCCTGCTGGTCAAGGGCGATGGTTACCTTGTAGGTGATGTCGCCCTGAACATTTTTGCCCAGCGCCTGAATTTTCTTGACGCTGCCGCTTATCTCTAAGTCCGGGATGGCATCGAAGGTTACTGTTACTGGTAAGCCGACTGCTACCTTGACGATGTTAAGCTCGGTAAGATCGCTGGTCTCCACTTCAAATTCAGAGAAATCTGCCAGAATAACGCGGGAGGTGCCCGGCGCAGCTTGTTCACCTACTTTGAGGTTATTTTCAACAATCACGCCGTCGAAAGGCGCAATCAGTTTGATGTCCTCCAAAGCTGCTTTAGCGGCAGCCAGCGCATTTTCGGCATTCTTGAGGCGTGCCTCTGCCAGCGCAAGGGCGTCGGGATCGGGCCCATTCTTGATCTTCTCCAAATCACGTTTAGCCGCCTCGACCTCTTTCAGCGCCACATCATAGTTGCCCTGTGCTACGTTCTTCTCGAACTCATCTGGCAGGTCTTTCAGATAGTTGAGGTTTGCCAGGGCTTTATCGAGACGTTTGCGGGCGTCGGAGAGTACCGTCAGCGCGTAGGCGCGGTTGACATCGTCCTCCGCAAGGTTGCTGAATCCGTTGTATACCTCTTCTGCTTTTTTGACAGCGTCCTGAGCAAGAATGTACTCTGCCTCAGCGGTTTGGATAGACCAGTCAGAAGCGCGGCGGTAACTTTTCCACTCCAGCCGCTTACGGGCATCATCCAGGGCTTTTTCTGCCTGTGCCAGACGCAGTTCTGCCGCCGCCAGAGCGCTGGGATGGTTTTCGTAAAGGTCGTCGAGTGCCTGCTGAGCTGCGATGCGCTCGGCTTCCGCCTGGGCGACGGCAGCCTCCAGCCGCTCTTGGCCTTTGAGGCGGGCAATGATCTCACCCTGTTTAACTTCCTCGCCTTCGTGTGCCAGGATTTCAGCGACAATGCCAGGGGCAACGAAGCTGAGGGTGGCGTATTGTACTGGGACAACTGATCCTTCGGCGACTGGACCGCTGGCTGGCTGTACTGCTGCCAGGGTTGGTGTTGGCGTCGGCGCAGCTTGCCCTTGACAGCTGACCAGAGTAAAGACCAGGCTCAAGGATGCAACCCATAACATGGTCTTCTTTAAGATGCGTGTGTATGTATCCATGTGTTGTTCTTTCCTCGCTTCTAAAGAGCTTTTGAAAAGCTCGTACAGTCTGTATACGCAAAAAGTGCTATTTGGATTATACATTATCTTTTATTTTGCTAACCTTCTGTCGGGCTAATTTTACGCCCGATTTTGAGGGTGTGGTTAACAAGCGGTTAACTTCGCCAGCAGGAGTTACCAGATTCCTGGGAACAGGCGGTAGTGGGTCTTGCGGGTGTATTCGGCATAGCCAGCCAGTTCTTGGATCAGCGTGCGGTCTTCGAGAGAGGTGCGCACAACAGTAAAGATGATAGTAATAAGCGAGGGGATGAATGCCCAAAGTGAACCTAACAGGATTGGAAGTGCTAGATTGCTAACAATACCCCCGGCGTAACCCGGGTGGCGCACCAGGCGATAGGGGCCACTGCTGATCACCCGATGCCCGCGCTCATGTTGGATGCGCACATACGCTGAAAAGTAGGAATTCTCTGCCATTGCCCAGATCGAAAACATGAGCGACAGCGCCAGAATGACCCCAGCCAACCACTGCCAGCCTACGGCGGGCGGCGTACTCCAGCCAAAACGTCTATCCAATCCGGCGACCAGCAAACCAATCGATGGGAATACAAACACCATAAAAAACACCAGTGGCTTGTCCCAGGATTTGACATTCTCTTTGTCTGCTGCTGCGGCACGCTCAACGAGCAGTTCCGGGTGGATAAAAAGCACCACAATTCGGCTGGTGATGACGCTCAGCGTGTAAAGGATAAAAAATACCCATGCCTGCAGCCAGTTCCAATCCCAGGAGACCAATAGAGGAATCAGGGGAATAAGGGCTGAAAAAAGGATCATTCCGATTGCTGACTTTGGGTTGATTTTGATCTTCTCATCTTTATTAATTGGGGATTGCGTGCTCATCAAAGGGTCTCCTTAAATTGACATAGGCAAATTATTCATACGCCAGTACTTCGCGCACGGTCAGACGGGAAGCGCCGCGCGCCGGTAGATAGCTTGCCAGGGCGCTGAGAGTGATGATCAATAGTAACCATACCCACAGACCTGCCATTGAGTAAGTGAAGGTCAATGGCTGTCCGATGAGGGCTGTTCCAGTGGCGCTGCTCAATGCTTTGCTGATGGGGGCAGCCAGCAGGGCAGAAAATATCCAGCTTAACCCTCCGATGCTGATGCCTTCGAGGATAAAGACCCAGGCAACCCCTATGTTGGCAGCCCCAATTGCGCGCAGGATGCCAATCTCACGGGTGCGTTCGAGGACATTAATGCTCATGGTTCCCATCAACCCCAGCCCGCCGACAAGCGCCAGCAGAACTGCCATAAAGAGGAGCAAACTGGTGATGATGCCAAACATTGCCTCAGCTTCCGAACGTTCTTCCTGCATGGTTGTTGCGGCGTTGATACTGATGCCAACCTGCTCAAAATGTTTCTCAAGAGCTTTACCGACGGCGTCAATATACTGCGGATGTCGGTTAGACGTTTTAACCAGCACTGTCTCGGCATATCCCACGTTGTTGGTGATTCTCAGGGCATAGTCGTTCGATGTATAAGCCATTGGCAATGAAAAGCCCATGCTGATCCCCACCACTTGAAAGTGGTGCTTTTTCCCATTCACCTTGAGCACAATCTTATCACCGATTTTTATGTCCGGTTCCTCTTTAATCAACGTGGACGAAACCACCACCGCGTTCTCGTCCTCTGGGAGCAGCCAGCGTCCCTGGAAGATGGTGGGGGAAGCAGCCAGACCTTTGCCGATATGTGGTGCAAAAAGATAAATTGGGACGCTTTCGCTGTCATCTGGGCGGATGCGGCGTGCCGGGAACATAGACCAGCTGTCCACTTCTTCAACACCGGGAACGCGCCAAGCTTCTTGGGTCACTCTTTCCGTGCGGTAGGGGCGGGTGAGGTTAATCATGACGTCAAATCCCCACATTGCCATCAAATCGTCCACAGTGCGCATGAGTGAGGCGCGGATGGTGAACACACTGATAAAAATGGCGCCAGCCAGGGTAAGGGTAAAAAGGGTTAACAGCAAACGCCCTTTGGATCGAAATGTGTTGCGTATCGAGAGAAGTAAAGACCGTCTGACTGTGTAGCGCGCAAACCAGAGGTTTGAACCGCTGAGCAGGTGTTCAATAATATCTCTTTTGGGTTGCACGGTTGCGCCATAGCTGCTCATTGCTTCGGCAGCCGAGATGCGCAGGTTTGCCAAAAAGGGGTAAATGGAAGCCAGAAGAGGGACAAGAAGTCCGACGGCGATTTGTATCAGGTAGGAGGACACCGGGATATACATCTGGTTGAGGTCGAAGTTGAACAGAGAAGCCATCAGGGCGCTGAGGGTGCGTGCACCTGTAATGCTTAACGGGATGGCAAGCATGAGTGCCACAAGCCCATAGAACAATACCAGCGTCAGATACAGGCGCATGATTTGTACGGTGGTTGCACCCACAGCCTTCATCACGCCAATTTGCCGCTTTTGCTGCGTGAGTAGTGCGGAGATGGTATTGATAATCAGAAACGCACTGAGAAACAGAGCCAGCATTCCCAAAACGCCCATCAGCATCAAGATTGCCTGCAAGACGTCATCCAGGGGTAATTGACCGGGTTCGGCGGTCATACTGATGGGGATAACATAACCGGCGCGCTCGGCTTTGTCTTTAATTTCGTTAATCAACTCCTGTACAGCCTTTTTGTCTTCTTTTTTGACTGCCACTACCTGGAGTTCGTTATAGCCATATTCTTCTCCAAACCACTTGAGCGTTTCTGTACTAATATATCCGTAGGGGGTGCCATCAATTTGTGCCGGGAGCTGTGCCATATCGTGGGTGGTTCCGGCAATGCGCATCGTGCGTAGCTTTTCGTTGGGCAATTTGATGGTAATGGTGTCGCCAATGCGGGCGTGGATGACATTTAGTGCAACCCGTTCGATTAGAATCTCTTTGTTGGGAGGGGGGAAAGCACCCTCCTGTGGAAAAATTTTGTTTACGCGCATGTTCTGGTAATCATCCACAGCGTAAATGGTGATGTTTGTCCAGTCACCGTCATTCACCTTGATGCGGGCACTGATCATTCGCCGCGCGTCCACCTCTTCCACACCCGGCATCGAGCGCACGGATTGGATGAAATCGCTGTCGAAAGGCTGAACAGTGCGAATGACTCCGCTGGAAGGGTTGATCTGTGCAAATGCCTTCGCCATTTCGACCGAAAGAATGTAGCGGGCGCTGGCGATGGTGCCAACGGCGAAAAGCCCAACCATGATGGAAAGAATGATCAAGACAGTACGTGTCTTGTTGCTCAGCAGGTCGTTGATCACTTTGTGCCACTGGGCTGCCATCATTTGCCATCCTCCGCTTCCCTGATCATCTCGCCGTCTGCCAGGACGATGTGCCGTGAGGCTATTCTGGCAGTGTCCTCATCGTGTGTGACCACGATCACCGTTTTGCCGTTGGCTGCAAGGTGTTCAAAGACTTGCAGCACGCTGTCAGCGGTGACAGAGTCGAGGCTGCCGGTGGGCTCATCAGCCGCCAGTATCGGGGGATCGTTTGCCATGGCGCGCGCAATTGCCACACGCTGCTGCTGACCGCCGGAGATGGCTGAGGGTGGTTTATGGGCGTGTTCGGCAATTCCCATTTGCTCCAGGAGAAACATTGCCCGCTCGCGGCGTTCCTTGAGCGTACCCTGACGCGCAAAATCCATTGGAAGCATCACGTTTTGTACAAGCGTCAGAGTGGGCAGCAACTCAAAGCTCTGGAATACGACCCCGATATGTCTTCCTCTCCAGCGGGCGGCTTGTTCGGGGTTTAACTGATGCACTGGCACATCTTCGACCCATATCTCACCGGATGTGAGCCGATCGAGACCGGTGATCATGTTGATCAGCGTGGTCTTTCCGGCGCCGGATTTTCCAGTGATAACGATGAATTCGCCTGAATGGAGTTCCAGGTTAATCCCTTTGAGCGCGGTAACTTCTCCAGCGATGCCATTGTATTTTTTGACCACCTGCCGCAGGCGAATGAGAGGACTCTGTAGCTGGAGATGATTTGTCTTCATCGGACTGCCTCGCTGGCAGAGGGCGGTATGGCAACGTTAGGAACGTGGGTTGCGTTGCCGATATTTTTGCAAAGGTGTTGCGGTGTGTGATTTGTGTATTCCCCCACGATCCGTCCATCGGCGAGCGCAACCGTACGAAAAGCCCGCCGTGCAAGGTCGTTATCGTGCGTTACCATCACGATGGTCATTCCCTCTTTGGCAAGCGCTTCAAAAAGCGAGAAGACCTGATTGGCGGTTTTCCAATCTAAGTTGCCTGTGGGCTCGTCGGCGACAAGAAGAAGGGGAGAATTTGCCAGAGCGCGGGCGATGGCAACACGTTGTTGCTGCCCCCCTGAAAGAGCTTTGGGTAGGTGATGGGCGTACTCTGCCATTCCCATTTGTTGGAGGAGTTGCAGGGCGCGTTCGGGTCGCTCGCGCATGGGGTAGTGCTGACCATAATCCATTGCCAGCAGCAGGTTTTCTATGGCAGTCAATGTGGGCAGAAGTTGAAAAAACTGAAAAATAATTCCGATGGAGCGGCCGCGCCAGATGGCAATTTGCTCCTCGCTCAGCGTGTGCAGCGCTGTTCCAGCGACCCAAACCTCACCTGAAGTCGGACGATCAATACCGGTAATCATGTTGATCAATGTGGATTTTCCGCTGCCAGATTTGCCGATGATAGAAACAAACTCGCCGGGATGGATGCACAGATCAATGCCTTTCAGAGCGGTGAACCTTCCAGCTGCACTTTCGTACGTTTTGAACACCTGATGCAGTTGCACAACATACCCATTGATATGATCGTTGTTTTGTTTGTTATGATTACCGTTGCGCTTGGCGTTGACCCTGAACATTTTGTTACCTGTTTTTTAGTTGATATGATGGGTGATAATTTTGCCGGTCTTGCGGGTTATCTTTGGGCATCTCTTTACCCTGATCAAATGACAGGCTTTCTCTTGTTGAGGGATATGGGACGGGTTCTGTGGCGGAGCAGTTCACGGATAGCAATTCCAGCCCCAGGTCGCGCATGCGGTCGAGAATGCCATAGACCATTGCATAATCTGGTAATGTGCCACAAAGCTCGCTGATACCTTCGCTGGTATTGTTGCAGATGGACAGCCCACAAAACCACTCTGACCAGTGGCAGGAGAGCGCGCCGCGTATGCGGAAGGTACATCTGATTTGCGTTTGCATGATTCAGTATCCTGGTTGAGGATACTATCAGCAAGGATGATTTGTCATCCTCCAAAAGTATGATTTACCCCTGCGTGGAGGATGATTTTGGGCGGCAATAACCTCTAGGAGGGTATTTCTGCGATTCCGAAAATAGAAATCTGCCTGAGCAGACCTATATTTTCAAGTTCGTCTGAAGACGGGGTGATTACCTGACCCTCCTCTATTGCCCCCAGCCGCATGACCTGCTGCGGGCGGTTGGCAGCAAGCCAGGCGGTATACGCTGCAACCAGGGCGTTGAGTTCCTTTAACTCATAAACCAGATTCACGGGGAGATTGCCATGCAGCAACCGGTGACTGGTAACCTCTTCAAAGAAAGTCATTGGGTCTTTGATCCCCAATCCGCAGTTGTACAGAATCATCTGACGCTGCAGACGTCCTTCCAGGGTATGCCCTTCGAGCAGGGTGTTGCCTGCCAGGGCATAGAAGCTGGTTTCTGCCTGGATTTCCATCCATTGCTGTGGATTCTCATTATGCGGGTAAGGACTGAAACCACATTCTTGTAATGCCTGATAGAGGCCAAAACCAAGATGCATCCAGGTGGGGCAGTCTGCAGAGGCTTCGGGGGTGCGTGGGGTGCGGATACCGCGCCGCCGAAGCTCGTATTCCAGAACGCGTAAATTGGTCCAGTGTCCAGGTGTGGGTGGTGGGTTGAGAGTTTTGCGCACCTCCGTCATTTTCATCAACCCTTTGTTTGTCCTGGAGGGAGCGTTCACTGCCACAAAGGCATGGGGGAACATGGCAATCCACTTTTGCACATCTGCCAGTTCGCCGTGTTTGAGATCGGTGACCTGCAAACGCACATTCACGGCGCAGAAAGTGAACGGGGTGCGCTCGTTGACAATACTGATTCCCAGACAGGTATCCGGTTTAACAGTCATGACATTATCAGTTTAGCGTAGAATTTCGGGTTGCGCAACAGATAATTCGCATTTTTACATTTTTTGCCATAAACCTGTGGCTGGCTCTGTGGGGAAGATAGATGATGGTGTGGAGTTTAATGGAAATTGAAACAACAGCGCCCCAAGCGGCGGCTTATTGAGTATATAATGTGAAGGGTCAGTCTGGTGCGTAGATTTTTCCACAGGGTTGATTGCTCTGGTTTTCTTCTGTCTTTAAGTGAGGTGCTATGAAAATCTCCGACTGTATGAAAACAAAGGTGATTGTTATCAAGCCAGAAAACACAATGCAGGATGCCATTGACCTCCTGATTAAACACCATATCGGCATGTTGCCGGTGGTTGATGATGACAACAAACTGGTCGGCGTGCTCAGTTTGCGCACAGTGCTTTCAACTGTCATGCCGGATTTTATTAAACTGCTGGATGATTTCCATTTTGTACGTGATTTTGGCGCAGTGGAGAACCGCAAACCCAGCCGCGAAGATTTATCACGCCGTGTGGGTGAGATCATGGACAAACCCATCAGCGTAAAAGCGGATAGCAGCCTGATTTATGCGGTCGCCATGTTGCGTCAGGGTGATCTGTCAGACATCTCCGTTACCGATGCCGAGAATCATCTGATTGGCATTGCCTCACGTGTTGATATCGGCACTGCCGTCATGCGCAGTTGGCAGGAGAATGCGCGTTCACAAGATGTTTTACCTAAATAAAAAGAAAGACCAAGACAATGTTGCCAGTCATAGCCTCATCTTTGATATTCATTGCTGCGTTGGTTTTTATCTTTAGCGAAAAAGTTAACCGCACGATTGTTGCTATCTTTGGCGCCGTTCTGATGGTGTTTATTGGGCAGATGTTTGGCTTTTATGATCAGGACAAAGCCATTCAAGCCATTGACTATAACACCATCGGGCTGTTGCTGGGCATGATGACGCTGGTCGCGCTTCTGGAGCCGACCGGATTCTTTCGGTATCTTGCGATCTGGGTAGGACGTTTTTCGCGCGGGAAACCTTTTGCGTTGCTGATCATGCTTGGCACAGTAACCACCCTGGTTTCTATGTTTTTGGACAATGTTACTACCGTTGTATTGATTGCCCCGGTAACCATTCTCATCTGCGAAATTCTGGGGGTGAACCCGCGCCCAATGTTGATGGCAGAAGCGTTGCTATCTGATACTGGCGGCGCAGCGACATTGGTGGGCGATCCGCCAAATATTCTTATTGCCTCTGCTGCAAACTTCTCGTTCAACAGCTTTCTCACCCACGCTCTGCCCATTGTGGCAGTCTCCTGGATCGCTGCTTTGTTTCTTCTCAAGTTGATGTTTGCCGATGAACTGGTGCAGAGCGAGACGTCCGAAACGGAAGCTTTGATGAAGCTTAACCCGCAGGAAGCGCTTAAGGATGGCAAAACTGCCCGCAGGGTGCTTATTGTGATTGCCCTGGCGATTGTGCTGTTCCTGTTGGAGGAACTGCTTGAAATTTCACCAGCGCTGGTTGCACTGGGCAGCGCGGCGTTAGGTCTGTTGTGGGTGCGCCCTGACATCAATGAGATTTTCAAGAAGATAGAGTGGTCTGTTTTGGTATTTTTTGCTGCCCTGTTTGTGATGGTGGGAGGGATGCGGTCGGCAGGCGTCCTTGAGAGCATCGGTGGGTTTATTGTGCAGATTGCTGATATCCCTTCTATCTGGCTGGGGCTAATTTTGCTGTGGGCAGTGGCTTCGCTCTCGGCATTTGTGGATAATGTGCCTGTTACCATTGCGCTTATTCCCATCATCCAGCAACTGGGGCAGTCTGGCATCAACATAGCTCCGCTTTGGTGGGCGCTGGTTTTTGGCGCCGGGTTTGGCGGCAATGGCACCATCATCGGCTCATCCGCCAACATATTTGTTGCCACGATTTCTGAGCGCACCCGTTACCCAATCACCTCCAGCCTGTGGTTAAAGCGCGGCTTGCCGGTGATGATCACAACCTGTCTGGTTGCCAGTATTATTTTTCTTGTCATTGGCTTCACCATTGGCTGGTAGCAGGCGCTAATGCCGCTCCGTTGGCTGCGTTTCCATATACGGCGTGGTTCAGCACGGCGGCCTCGCTCCGTATCTATAAGAAAAGCTTGCTTTACAGAAACAGCGGGCTGTTTTGCGAAATTGCCTCTTGACAAACATATATGACTGTACTAATATATGTGTGATTATATATAATACTATTCTCATATAGGATTAAACATCTATGTCTTTAGAACATGCAATCCTTGGTTTTTTAAACTATGGGCCGCTTTCAGGGTATGACCTAAAAAAAGTGTTCGACACCTCCGTACAGCATTTCTGGTCTGCTGATCAGAGCCAGATTTACCGCACACTGGCGCGTATGGCAGAAAATGGGTGGACAAGGGTCGAAACTGTACCGCAGGAGAATCGCCCTGACCGCAAGGTGTATCACATCACAGACGAAGGCCGCGCTGAACTGCGCCGTTGGCTGACTACTCCGTTGCCGCCTGAGGAGAACCGCAGCGCTCCGCTTGTCCAGGTCTTTTTTGCCGGGCAGCTCTCGGATGAAGAGGTACTGCACATCTTCAAGCCAGCGGCGGAGCAGATGCGTCAGGTCTTGCAGATTTATGGGCAGGTGCCGGTTATCTTCGAGGAGCATATTCGCAGGGAATATGCCCATAAGGTACACTCGCCGCGCGACTTCTTTTTCTGGATGCTAACGCTGGAATGCGGTGTGGTCAATGCCCGCGCTATGCTCTCCTGGATGGAAAGTGTTATCGAGCGCATCGAAAACCGGGATTACACCATATCTAAAGAGCTAATACCCAACCTGAAGGAGCTGAAAGATGAAGATTACGATACTGAACGGTAATCCTGATTTGTCCAATCGTGACTTTGACCGATATTTGGAGACGTTGCAAGAGGCGCTGGAGGATGGCGGGCACGCGGTTACCTGCATGACGTTGCGTGATCTTAACCTTCACTATTGTAATGGCTGTTTTGGCTGTTGGGTGAAGACACCCGGCGAGTGTCTTGCGCGTGATGATTCGGGCGGGGTGCGTCGTGCGGTTATTGGCTCAGACCTGACGGTTTTTGCTTCTCCGCTGGTGATGGGGTTTGTCAGCGCTCTGACAAAGAAGATGATGGACAAAATGATTCCGCTTCTTCACCCGTATATTGTCTTTGATCGCGGTGAGATGCATCATCTGGCGCGTTACAAGCGTTACCCGCAACTTGGGCTGCTTTTGCAAAAGACGATCGGCAGTGATGATGAAGACCTAGCGTTGGCCAGTGAAATTGTCAGCCGCACTGCTATCAATTTCAAATCTAAATTGTGTTTTACAAAGCTGATAGAGGAACCCATCCAGGAGGTAGTCAATGAAATTAACCATATTTAACGGATCGCCGCGCGGGCAAAACAGCAATACCAACCTGTTGCTTGAACAGTTCTTGCGGGGTTTTTGCGAAACACCCGGAAACAGCTATGAGGTCTATCACCTCAACCAGATTGCCAAACATGAAGAATTTGTTCAGGCGTATGCAAATGCCGAAGCCGTCTTGATTGGGTTTCCCCTTTATACAGATGGGATGCCCGGTGTGGTCAAGGAATTCGTTGACCGCCTTCAGCCGTTTGTAGGACGGGAAGGCAACCCGGCGATGGGGTTTCTTGTTCAGTCGGGTTTCATCGAGTCATTGCACTCGCGGTATGTAGAGAAATATCTCAGAAAACTGGCGCAGCGGCTTGGGGCGCGCTATATCGGTACAATTGTCAAAGGCGGGTTGGAGGGCATTCGTATGCAGCCGCCGAACATGACACGCAAGCTTTTTGCCTGCTTTGAAGAGATTGGCAGGGTATATGCGCAGACAGGCAGCTTTGATCCCCATTTGTTGCGGCGGCTTGCCAAACCGGAGCGTATCTCGCCTTTGCTGATCCCATTTATCTGGCTTCTCTCTCTCACTGGGCTGACCAACTTTTACTGGGATATGATGCTCAAAGAGAATAAAGCCTACGATCGGCGTTTTGCACAACCCTATTGTGAATAGGGATTGGATGTTTGTTTAACGTTATGTTTACTGAGGATGTAAGAAAAATGAAAAGGATTTCCAAACGTCAATTTGTTCGCCGCGCAATCATCTTTGCTGCCTTTTTGCTTTTTCCGTTGTTCTACAACTTCTTGTCGCCCTATCTGATAATCAATGGCGCCTTTGAGGGAGTGGTCAATGGAAGCGCTCTGACCTTTTCTGTTTTGTTTCTCTCGTCGCTGCTTGTTGGGCGGGCGTGGTGCGCCTGGGCTTGCCCGGCGGGAGGTCTTGCCGAAGCCTGTATCTATTATGTGCGCGATAAGAAAACTGGTCAAAAAGGCAACTGGATTAAGTGGGCTATCTGGATTCCGTGGATGGGGCTGATCATCGCCGGCTTTGTCACTGCTGGCGGAATACACTCGGTCAACCCAATTCATTTGGTAGGCTCGGTCATTTCGGCTAAAGATTTGCCCAGTTATATCATTTACTACTTTGTTGCCGGCACGATTTTTGTTCTCTCGTTGACGGCTGGCAATCGCGCCTTCTGCCATTATGCTTGCTGGATGGCACCTTTTATGATTATCGGGCGCAAGCTGCGCAATCTGGCAAAGTACCCTAGCTTGCGCCTGGTGGTTGAGCCGGAGAAATGTACTGACTGTAAGCAGTGTGTGCGTAGTTGCCCGATGAGTCTGGATGTCAATGAGCTGGTCGCCAGAGGAGATATGGAACACAGCGAGTGTATCCTGTGTGGCAATTGTGTTGATACCTGTCACCAGGGTGTAATCCGCTATTCATTTTCAAAAGGCTAGAATTTTTTGTCGCTGTCTCAAAGCGCCTGTTTTCTCAGACTGGCGCTTTGAAAGCATTCCCGCACACTTTGAATATAATATTCGTATAATGATTAACAAGCGGCAATAGGATGCCCTTTGTCTGTATTTGTTAGAAAAGGAGACCAAGAAAAAATGGAAATAGAAGTCCTTTTTCGTCCTTCGTATTCGTTGGGAGTTGTTAAGCTCAGCCCTGGTGAAAAAATTCGTGCTGACGCTGGCGCTATGGTGAGTATGCAGAATGTGTCTATAGAAACCAGGATGGAAGGCGGGTTGCTCAAATCGTTGGGACGCTCATTGTTGGGAGGGGAAAGCCTTTTTCAGAACACTTTTGTAGCTTCTCCCAGCGGTGGGGAGGTCACCCTGGCGCCGGATTTGCCGGGCGATGTCTTCTTCATCGAGATGCACAATGAGACCCTGCTTGTTCAGTCTGGCTCTTACCTGGCATCAGAAAGCGGCATTGAGTTAAGTACCAAGCTGAGCGGCAAAGGCTTTATGGCGGGCGAGGGAATCACCATGCTTGAAGTTAAAGGCACGGGCAAACTGTTGCTTTCCTCGTATGGTGCAATCTATGAGAAAAATCTGGCGGTTGGCGAGAAATACACTGTCGATTCATCGCACCTGGTAGCCTTTAATGCCAATCTGGAAGTTGCCACAAAGGCTGTTGGCAGCCTCAAATCCACCCTTTTTAGCGGTGAAGGGCTGGTGGTTGAGTTTACCGGCCCTGGCAGGCTGATGATGCAGACCCGGTCACAGCAGGCTTTTCTGAACTGGTTGATACCGCACCTTCCGACCAAAAGCAGTTAGCCTGTAAGAATAACTCGCAGGGGATTGCCTGGGCGCTCGCACGCCTTGTGAGCGCTTAGATATTTATTCCCAGCAGGTAGCCTGCCTTGACGGCTTCGAAGATGCGCCCGATCTCAAAGCAGTCTCCGATTAAATGGATTTCCGCAGCGGTGTGTGCCTGGACGCAGCTTTCGTAGAGCATTGTGTTGGGCACTAAGCCGGTTGCCAACACAATAAGGTCTGCCGCTAAAATCTGTTCCTGCCATTTTTCCTGAATGGGTTTTGCCAGAGGGTTGTCAATATTGGCGGGTAAGATGGGATTCCATGTATTGTAAGGGTTTGGGACAGTTGGGGAAACATTCCGTTCGATGATGACTTTTCCTGCTTCTATCCTCTTCACAAAGGCGCAGTTTAACAGCGAGACACCAGATTTTTCAAGCAGATGAATCAGATGCGTGCGGTTGGCAGTCGTGACGTCCGGCATGATATATGGCAGTTTTTCAACCACGTTGACGCTTTTCCCCATTTCTGCTGCCAGCCAGTGCGCAATCTCGCAGCCCACTGAACCGCCGCCGATGACCAAAATGTTTTGGGCGTCTTCAGCCAGTCTGGGCTGCTCAAAGAGATCTATTGCTTGCACGATCTTTGCCCCGTTGATTCCCGGAATGGATGGTGCAGTCAGCTTCCCGCCAGTGGCAATTACCAGGGCATCAAATTTCTCCTTTGCCAAATTCTCCAGCCCAGCTTCAACACCCAGCTGTAGTTTGAGTGCATAGTCCTTTTTTGTCTGCTCAATTGCGGTTTCTAGATAGCAAAGATAGTTCCCGACCTCGTACTTGGTTGTGGGGACGCAGCCCGGCAGCATCATCCCGCCGATCCGGTTGCGTTTTTCGTACAGATGCACCTGATGTCCCCGTTTGGCGGCAGTAATAGAAAAAATTATCCCTGCAGGTCCTGCCCCCACTACGCCAATTTTCTTGATATGTTCGGCTGGCGGAGGAGTTTTTGCCAGTATGTCCTCAAAGCCGGTGCGAGGGTTGACGGCGCATTGAACGTGGGTGCCTTTGACAAAGCCTTTGAGACAGGCTTCCTGATCGCCAATGCAGGGGCGGATCGAGGCGACCCTGCCGGCATAGGCTTTGGCTGCCCAGTTGGCATCTGCCAGAAGCGGGCGTCCAAGCATGACCATATCGCAGTCGCCGCGCCGCAGCGCAGTTTCTGCCAGGTCGGGGTATCCCAATTTGCCTACCCCTGCAACTGGTACCTCTATTCCCCGATTGGACTTTAGTTGTATGGACGCAAAGTACTCCTTAACCAGTCTGGAGACTGCAAGATAACAGCCTGGGGGCATACTGCTGGGGGGGTGTGGCAGCCACCAGTTATCGTACACACCCAAATCCACGTCAAAAGCATCCACTCCCGCACGCACCAGGTTTACCATGTATTCCAATGTTTCTGCTACCTGACGCTCGTTGCGAAACTTCCTCAGACTGTTGACCGTCTGCATGCGCCTGCCATAGACGGCGTGAAGCGCTGGCGAAAGACCAATACGATACATGATGGGATACTCTGCGCCAACCTTCTTGCGAATGGCTTTTACAAGTTCGACGCCAAAGCGTTGTTTGTCGGCGTAAAGCCCAATAAGGCGGCGGTTGAAGGAGGGGTTGGTCATCTGGTCGAGCAGGTAACCTTCATGTCCGTGTAGATAAACCCCATCAATGCCTAACTCTTTTGCATCTGCCGCGGCCTGTGCTGTGCGGCGAATGATGGCGCGGCATTCCAAGTCGAGCAGGGGGCGGCATGGAACAGCGGGGAGATAAAAATTGGGGTTCCACGAGGCTGAGACAGGCAATTGTAGTTTGGTTAACACGGTGAGAGGCGATCCTACTCTCCCCAGCCCTGGCGAGAGCTGGACAAAGAAGCGCGCGCCGCTGCTGTGAATATTTTCAACCAGTGTGCGCCAGCCGGAGTAGGTGAAACGCGAACGGTCTATACGCGGGAACAGGCTCTGCTCGCCGGGTTCGGTTAGGGTGGGGTCTATCCCTTGCCCTGTGGGAGTGAGGCCTGAGGTGATTAAGCCCACACCGCCTTCTGCCCGTTCGCTGAGATAGGCGATCATCTTCGGTGATGGACGTCCGCTTTCTTCTGCCATGTACACATTGCCGATGGGTGCCATGACGATGCGATTCTTGATTTTGAGATCGTTGATGTAGAAGGGAGAGAAAAGAGCATGATATGGATAAAGATTTGCGCTCATGCGCGCTGGTTCAACGCCGCTTGCTTTTTCAAACCAGGTGTCCAATGTATCAATAAGTTCGGTGATAAAATTATGATGGTTATCCATGTTTTGTCCGTCAGTTTCTGTTGGTGGTTTCTGTTTCATATCCACACATTATAATGGGAGATTGTTCCCAATCTTCGCCGGATAAGAGCAACGTAATGAGATTTTCTTCGCGTTTTACAAAGATTGCCGCTTATGCATTCGTTGTCGTTGCGCTGTTGACAGCCTGCTCTGCACGCGCCTCAACTGAGAAACCGGTCATGCGGATTGGCTATTTGCCGATCACCCATGCAGCGCTGCCGCTTATCGTCTATACCCAAACCCAGGGACAGATGGACACATTTCAGCTTGAGATGATCCGTTTTTCAAGCTGGCCGGAGATGGCGGAAGCGATACAGGCTGGCAAAATTGATGGCGGAGGATCAATTCTCAGCAGCCTGGCGCTTAAAATTGCTTCAAACGGCGTGCCCTTTCAATCTGTTTTGATGACTGTCCGTGATGGAAATGTCATGGTGGTCAGCCAGCAGATTGACAGCGCTGATGATCTCAGAGGAAAAACGATTGCGATCCCTTCACGCTTTTCCTCTCACTATGTTGCGCTGCATCAGTATCTGACGGAACACGGCATTGATCCCGTTACGGATGTACAAACGCCCGAAATGGCGCCCAGTGATATGCTGCAGGCGCTGGCTTCGGGAAGCATTGATGGTTTTATTGTGGCGGAACCCTTTGGGTCGCTGGCAGAAACACTGCAAATCGGTAAAATCTTTTTCTTATCTAAAGATTATGATGCACCTGGTTTCCGCGAGGATGAGTGCATCATTGGTATCCGCAGCGAGTTTATTGAGCGGCACCCCGAAGCTGTGCAGGAATTTGTTGAGCGGCTCATTCAAGCGGGGATATGGACGGAAGAGAACCCCAGAGATGCAGCCGAATTACTGCAACCGTATCTTGGACAGCAGGCGGATGTCATTGCACGCTCGTTTATTGAGCCTTCAGGGAGAACGAGCTTTATTGACCTGTACCCGCGCCGTGAGGAGTATGTCGCCTTTCAGGATTATCTGCTTAAGCTCAAGTTGATTGACCGCCGCGTGGATATTGAGCACTTTGTCGAGGAACGTTTTGCCGAGCAGGCATATCAGAAGCTTGGGTTGAAAAAGCCAGAATGACCCTTCCAAAATCGAATCGGACGTTGCGTATATTACTGCCCTACTTGACGCTGGTATTTGTACTTGCGCTCTGGCAGCTGGTCGCCTCGCTGGGCTGGTTCTTGCCCGCGCTTTTTCCTTCTCCTGTGGATGTGTGGCATGCGACTGTTGAAATGTGGCAGAGTGGAAGTTTGTTTAAGCATGTCTCCGCCAGCCTGATGCGCGTTTTCTTGGGGTATTTACTTTCCGTGCTGGTTGCCGTTCCATTCGGGTTTATTCTTGGGCAATACCGCTTGTTGCATGATGCCCTTACCCCGCTGGTGCAGATATTGCGGCCTATTTCGCCGATTGCCTGGATACCCCTAGCGATCCTGTGGTTTGGAATCGGAAATAAGCCGGCCATTTTCATCATTTTTATCACCGTGTTCTTCCCTACCCTGTTGACTTCTGCGGCTGCGGTGCGCAATATTGACCCTCTGATTATTAAGTCGGCGGTCAATCTTGGCGCCCGTAACCGCGATATTCTGGTCAAGGTGGTGCTACCGGCAACGTTTCCCAGCATTGTCATTGGTTTGCGGGTTACCCTGGGCATTGCATGGATGATCATTGTGGCAGCCGAGATGGTTGGGATGCAGTCGGGTTTAGGGTTTATGATTCTGGACGCCAGAAATTTTCTACGCATTGACCGTGTGGTATCGGGGATGGTCATTGTGGGGTTGATTGGATTCATTCTTGATCGGGGGATGGTTTTTGTTGAGAATGTCATTCGTGTCAAATGGGGATATCAGTCTTCCTTTTGACACAAACCGTTTTGAAGAGACCATGCCTGTGAATAAAATTATCGTTGAAGATGTAAGCAAGTCCTACCCGATCGAACACGGGGAAAAAAATCGTGTACTAGAGAATATTAACCTGGCTGTCAGAGAGAAAGAGTTTCTTTGCCTTGTTGGTCCTAGCGGGTGTGGGAAGACGACGTTGATTAATATCCTTGCCGGGTTTTTATCCCCAGATAGTGGGCGCGTCCTGATTGATGGGCAGACAATCACAAGACCAAATCCCAAATATGTGGCGGTCTTCCAGGATTATGGGCTTTTTCCCTGGCGCACTGTGCTTAAGAATATCAAATTCGGGCTTGAAATTCAGAAGGTTCCCACAGAAAAGCAGGATGAAATTGCCCGCTCCATCATTGATCTTGTTCAGCTGACAGGGTTTGAGAACAGACATCCGTTTGAGCTATCCGGCGGGATGAAACAGCGTGTGGCGCTTGCCAGAAGCCTGGCAGTTAACCCGGAGATTGTGTTTCTAGACGAGCCTTTCAATGCGTTGGATTCTGTTATGCGGACGAAGTTCCAAAATGACATTACAACGATCTGGCAGCAACAACAGAAAACGATCATTTTGGTCACGCATGACGTGGAGGAAGCCGTGTATTTAAGCGATCGGGTGGCGGTCATGTGCCCGTTGCCTGGGCGGATTAAAGAGGTGATTGAAGTTGACTTGCCCAGACCGCGCGACCGCCGCGACAAGGCTTTTCACTGCCTTAAGCACGATGTTCTCAAAGCAATGTCTGAGTAGGCGGGCACTTCTGCCGCGATCAGATGTCCTGGTTTAGTGGTGTCTGTGTCCAGGTTTTCGGCGGCGCGACTGGCTTTTTTCGCTGCCAATCCAGATGCCGTAGCGGGGGAGAACGACGCGGTGCACCAGCAGCACCAGCAATGTGGCAGCAAAGGCAATTGAAAAGACGATCAGCGAATTGCTTAGGCTGTTCAAGAGACTGGGTTTGATTAACATGACTGCCGCCAGGGTGAGCATTAACATACCGCCAATCAGTTTAAGAATGCGTCCGTGTTTCTCTTCCAGTTTGCTGGATTTGAGCGTGAACACAGCGGTAAAGAAAATAGCCAGCTCATCGAGCTGATAGACCAGCATGTACAGGATGAGTAAGAAAACAAAGGTCGCTGCGGTGACTTTCTGTGATACCAGCAGGTTTGTCCAGAGAACGGGGAAGCCAGCTGTGCAGGAAAATTCTACCAGCGAAACACCAGCCGACATCACCACAGTAGCGCCAGCCAGACCCCAGAATGACTGACTGGCATCCATCAGCCTGCGAATCCGCTGAAAGATGCCCGGCTTTTTGTCATCTGCAATGGTAAAAGAGATACCCTCTTTATACCAAAAGTAGTCCTTAATATTGACCAGTGCGAAGAACAGAGCAATAAGTGAAACCAGCACCTGCACCCAGCCGATAAAGCTGACCACTTTCAAAACGCTGAATAGCCCGGCAATGAAAAGGGCATAAACCAGTGCGGTGACTGTAAGGAAGATCAAACCGATGATGATCACTTTTTTGCGTGAGCCGCTGTGGAGCGTAAGCGCCAGCAACATCGTCAGCACCCATATTGAACAGGGATTGAACCCATCCACAAAGGAGATCAGAAGCGTGCTGATTGTGAGCGATTGCTGGTCGAGGTTGATTCTGCCAAACAATGGGAGATCAATCTGATGGACATTGGGGTCGAGCGCTGTTTTCTCTGTCTCAGGGCTGGTACTGGTGGATGGGGTAGGCTCGACGGCAGGCGGGTTATGTTCTTCCAGGGAGTTCGCCTGGATGCCTGCTGGTGGTGTCAGTCCTTGACCAGCGTCCGGGCACCCATTCAGAAGGCATTCAGTGACGGTGGCTTCCACTTCTTCGCCGATAATTTTGCTAAAACCTGACCAATACTTCTTCCCAATAAAAGTGGTTGGGACGCCTCTTGGTTCAAAGCCAAATTTTTGTCCCATCTGGAACAGGTAATCGCGGTTTGCATCTATGTTCCAGACTTCATACGCCCGCACCTCGATTTCGGGGTGCTTTTGCATCAACCCGATCAAAAACGGTTCCATTTCGGCGCAGTGAGGGCAGCCATCTCCCCAGAAGAAGTAAATAACGACCGGGTTTTGCGCGCGGGCAGAGGAAAAAACGCCGACAAGTGCCAGCACAAGCATCAAGAGTGTAGCGATAAGAAGGGTTCTCTTTTGAAACATGGTGGCTATCATACCATAAAAGTGGTCTCTTCTCAATTTGTCATGCTTCCACAAGAACCATGCGGCCCTGCTGATCCATTGCATAGCGGATAGGACCCTGAGGGACATGGGGATCAATTTCGATCCGTTTTTGATCCATAGCTTCCCATATCAGTTGGAAAGGCGTTTTGCCAGTAGCCCATTTTTCGACGATGACCACACCGTGACCGGCGAGAATAGCGAAGACAAGCTGGCGCGGATCGTCGGGATGTTGCAGCGCTTCGGAACGTGCAAAGGCGGACATGATGCCAGCTGCTTGTGCATGTGTGGAGCAGGAAACCGGAAAGTGATAGTACGGTGCGTCTAGATAAATATGTTCCACAAGCTGCGGGTCAAAAGATTTTATTCCTCGATGTCCATGCAATTTTGAGCGCGCCACTGGCACATCCTTTTTGGCAAAAGGCGCTGTTTGTAGTGTGATATGTGGCAGGTAGTTGTCCATGCCGATCATCTCTACAGCCTCTGACGATGGGGGATCATTGCGTTTGCCTTCCACATGCCGTAGAAGCGCGCCGCAACCATTCTGGCGCATGGCGACAACGACTGCCAGTTCGTTGTCGCTCAGGTTATCCTTTTCTACTGGTCTGGCGCTGCCTGTAACGGTGGTGATCAATGCCCCCAACTGTGGCTCCCAGGTGGCAAAGCACCCCTCGCTGTATTGACTGGCGATAGCCTGGTTGAGCAAGGGTACGTTGACCAGATTGCCGACTTCGACCATGCGCGTAAAAAATTGCCTGCGTCCCAGTTCTTTCCCAGCCAAACGCATTGCCTCCGGGGTGCTGAGCGATTGCCATACGGCTTGTGTGATTGGTTCGCCGATGACCTGATGCTGTGTTATCTCGTGTGTGCTGACTGCTGTAACCATGCGCAGCACCAGGTCTTCGTAGAATTGCTCACCGTCAGCCTCATATTCTGTCCGTGGGTGAGCGCCAACGAGGTCGAAGGTGTAAGCCTCTTCGATCTGCTTCTCACCGATAATCAAGATCACACGGATGCTCATGGTTTGTGATTGGAGCAAGCGCACCAGCGAGAGAATCGCCCCGGCACGCTTACCCTGCTCGTGCAGGGTGAGGTAAGCACTCTCTGCCAAACCGGGGAATTGATAATCCGCCGGGTCTGGCTGGCTTTTTGCCGCCGCTTTTTCAAATTGCTCTAATAAAGCGGCAAATTGTGCGCGGTTCATCTGCACCAGAGTAAAAACGGTAGGGTGATGTTTCAATCCATGCAGACGCTTTGCAACAAACATAGGAGCTTCGCGCCAGTTCACTGGTTGATTGAAATCTGCCGTAGTGATCCAAATGTCCACTTCGTCTTGTGGTGTCTCCAGAAGAATGTGCCCCTGTTTGTTGAACTGCTCTTTGAGGCGTATGAGCGCTTCCTCAAGCAGTCCGCCTCTGATTTTTGGCTGGATCACCACCCGCGCTTGTTTTAGCCATGAATGTTTTATTCTGGGTAAGTGGGCGGTTATGCTTTCCATACTTTGCAAACCTCTAATTGTCTTCCCAACCCTCCAGGTGAAACAAGCGTACTGTCCAATCGGCAATTGCCGGGAAGAAGAAGTTGAGCATGTTAAGAATGTGGACTTGCGCGGGTAACAAAAGGCGGCTTCTGCGGCGCTCGATGCCTTTGAGGATAGCTTGTGCCACAACTATGGGGGGGATTTTGGCGGAAATAGGTGAAAACGAGAGATTGGCGATCATTGAGGTGTCAATACGACCAGGATAGACAGCCATTAGGGAAATGCCGCTGCCATGCAACTCTTGGCGCAGAACTTCTGCCAGCCCGCTCATGGCGGATTTGGCAGCTACATAGGGAGCATCGGGCGGGATGGGCGTTTTTACATCCATGGTCAGTATCAAAACGATATGACCGCTGTTGCGTGAACGCATGTGCGGCAGGACGGAAATAACCTGATACAGATTTCCATAGAAGTTGACGGCCATGGACTGTTGCATGATCTCAGGTGTTAGTTTGTCCACTGGGCAGCGAATATACTGCCCGGCGTTGGCAATCAAGATGTCCACCTGCTGCCAGTGGTCAAGCGTTGCTTGAATCAAGCGTTCGACCTGTTCCTGCTGGGTAATGTCGGTTGGTACGACCAGCGCCTGGCCACCGGACCGGGTAATTTCATCAGCAAGCTGCTCCAGTGCTTCAGCCGAGCGTGCTGCCAGAACCACCCGCGCGCCTTTGGATGCCAACAAACGAGCTATCTCGCGCCCCAGCCCGCGCGATGCGCCGGTAACAATTGCGACCTTATTGAGAAAAAAATTCCTCATGGCGCACTACCCCTTTTCTGAACGGTAAAGCTAACTGATTATACTCAAAATGAGTGTGGAAAATGGCCTGTAATTACCGGGATTTTACAACAGGCAAAGGCACTGGGCTACACATTTTGAAAAGACTGTGATATTCTAATCTTAATAACGTAGCCGAAAATAGATTTCACTTACCCGCAATAGCCATGAACGGAAAACCGGCAATTCAACGAAACGTAAAGTGGGAGGGGGATATCCTGTTTGTTTTGTTGTTGTCCCTGACTTTGGCGCTGGGCGTTTTTCTGCGTTTCTATCGGCTTGCTCATGGGAGCTATGGCAATCAGTACTATGCTGCTACCGTGCAGAGTATGCTGACCTCCTGGCATAATTTCTTTTTTGCTTCTTTTGAACCGTTGGGGTCGGTAACGGTGGATAAGCCCCCGTTGGGGTTTTGGGTGCAGGCTGTCTTTGCTTATTTTCTTGGGTTTAGCGGCTTTGCACTTGCCTTGCCTCAGGCGCTGTCGGGTGTATTTTCTATCCTCACAGTTTTTTCCCTTGTGCGCCGCCCCTTTGGTAATTGGGCTGGGCTGGCTGCTGCGCTTGCTCTGGCTGTTTTCCCGGTGGTTGTATCCACTGAGCGCAACAACACCATTGATGGTCAGCTTATTTTTGTTTTACTTCTGGCGGCATGGATGTTTCTCAAGTCGGTATATACAGGTAAGGCACGTTATCTTTATATTGGTGGGTTTTTAGTGGGGTTGGGCTTTAACATCAAGATGTTGCAGGCACTTTTGCCATTGCCTGGTTTTTGTGCTGTGTACTTTTTTATTGCGCCGCAATCTTGGTGGAAGCGTCTACAGCATCTGATTGGCATGGGGGTGGTTCTTGTGGTTGTTTCGCTTTCCTGGGCGTTAGTTGTTGACTTGACACCGCCGGATATGCGCCCGTACGTTGGGAGCAGTACAAATAATTCTGTCTTGGAATTAATCACCGGACATAATGGTATTGCCCGTTTAATCCGGCGCGAGCCTGTCAACAGAGATGGCAAAGTGCCATCTGCGCCTGTTCCGCCAGTGCAAAGCCTACCCCAACAATCGGGGCTTGCACCGCAACCGCCGTCTCCACAGTCGGGCACTGCACCGCAGCCACCGTCTCCGCAGTCGGGCATTGCACCGCAGTTGCCTCCTCCGCAGTCGGGCATTGCACCGCAGTTGCCTCCTCCACAGTCGGCTTCTATGCCCCCGCTTGGTAGAGGCGGTGGTCCTCTCGATGAGGTAGGAGAACCTGGTGTTTTGCGTCTCTTTCGTGCTCCGTTGTTTTATGAAGGCGGCTGGCTGATTGCGCTGGTTCTGCCGGGTATGTTTCTTATTCTTACACAGATTGGCTGGAAACCTTTGCGGAGAGACCAGCTTGCGTCTGTGATTCTTTGGGCGGGGTGGTTTTTCCCGTCGGCAATTTACATGAGCTTTACGTCTGGTATTATGCATGCCTATTATCTCGTCATGTTGGGTGCGCCTGTCGCCGCGCTGACTGGGATGACGCTTTGGGCTATGGCTGGACTTTGCGAAAAACACTCATGGGCTGGGTGGGTTCTTAATGCAATTCTTGTGCTTTGTGTTGTGATTTTGCAGATATATCATTTGCGCACTTATGCCGTATATGTCTTTGCAGTTGGGGTAGTGGCGCTGTTTCTGTATTTACTGGGTGTTATCCTGCTTTTTCCTCCAAGCCGCTCTTTTGCCGCCATGTTCCCAAAAATTGGGTTGGGTGCTTTGCTCTGTGCGATGTTAGTCGCTCCAGGTTTGTGGTCTTTGTTGACTGCGTTCAACCCGTCGCCGGAGGACAATCTGCCCCGTTCTGGCCCGATGGCGCGTGGACAAGCACAAGACAGACCTTTGCCGCTGGCGCAACAAAGCACAGATCCCTTGCTTCAGTTCCTCCTGGCAAACGCGCCGATTGATGGCTACCTGGTTGCCACGCTTAATGCAAAAGAAGCCGCGCCGCTTATGCTTATCACCCATCGGGCGGTGCTTACCTTTGGAGGGTTTTCGGGAGGGGATAATGTGGTGGATGTTACTAAGCTGGAGGAACTGGTGAAGACCGGCAGACTGAAATATGTGCTTTGGCGTGTAGCAGGGGATCAAAAAGCAGAGATTGGCAGCTGGTTGTCAAGAGAATGCCGCGTGGTGGAACTCGTCGGATGGCGTATGGAAAATCCCCCACCCCTGCCTGCGGGTCCCGGCAGCCAGCCCGGCGCCCCACCGCAAAAGCCAATACTTTATGAATGTGTGCCCTGAGGGCGTTGGCTAACACTAGGGGTGTAATGAATAAGGGTAGCACACTTGAGCACCCCGGTTTTTGCATTTTTGCCTGGGTTGATGTATTATCATTTTATGCGTGCAGATGCACCGCTTTCTGCCTGATCTGTGCGTTTTGAGGAGTTTTCCAATGCAGGATTTATCAGGACGATCAGTTGGTCGTTATCGCATTGTGGAGAAATTGGGGGCTGGGGGGATGGCGGTGGTATATAAGGCATACGATACGCGCCTGGAGCGTGATGTTGCTGTCAAACTGATCCGTCTGGAGGCCTTTCCGCCAGAAGTGGTTGAACACATGCTAAAACGCTTTGAGCGAGAAGCCAAAGCCCTGGCGCGTATGGATCATCCCAATATCGTGCCTGTTTATGATTATGGTGAATATGAAGGAGCTCCATATTTGGTGATGCGCTTTGTGCAGGGGGGAACGTTGAAAAGCCGCACTGGCAAACCAGTTCACTATCAGGAGGCAGCCCGTTTGCTGGTGCCCATCGCCCGTGCCCTGGATTTTGCTCACCGCCAGAATATTGTGCATCGGGATGTCAAACCAGCCAACATTTTACTCACGACCAGCGGTGAACCAATGCTGTCTGATTTTGGCATTGCCAAAATCCTCGAAACTGGTGAGGCAGCCACGCTGACCGGCACCGGCGGGGGGGTGGGTACGCCGGAATACATGGCGCCGGAACAGTGGCTTAACCAGATTAGCCCTCAGACGGATATCTACGCGTTGGGTGTGGTGCTGTATGAACTGGTTACCGGATGCAAACCGTACACTGCCGATACCCCTGCAGGGGTGCTGCTTAAGCAGGCGAGTGAACCTTTGCCTTCCCCGCGCAACTTTGTACAGGACTTGCCAAAGGCGGTTGAGGAAGTGCTCTACAAAGCGCTGGCAAAAAAGCCTGAGGAGCGTTATCTCTCTATGCAGGATTTTGCCGCCGCGTTGGAACTTCTTGCTCGAGGAGTGGCGCAGGGGGAAACGGCTACAGAAATGTCTTCCGAGACGCCCGTTGCCACAACACAAATTTTGGAGGACAGTACAGTGACCCTGGATGACCGGGCTTCTTCCCTGATGCCTTTCCTTGCTCAATCTGCGTCTTTACCGGAAAGCCCGCAGCACGCGGTAGTGCCGCATGCACAGCAAGCCAAAAGGAAGTTGTCGAAATGGCTGCTCTATGGTGGTCTGGGTATCATCGGTTTATGTGTCCTGGCGGGCGCTATATGGGCGGCGATTAACCTGTTCCCTGCTCTGATGGCAAATATCACTCAGAAAACGCCTCTACCATCTGCTGATCTTATTACACCAGCTGCCCAAATGGATACAGAAGATCAGCCTGTGGCAACTGTGCCTGTGGAGGCAGCGCCATCACGTGACGAACTGAAAATAGCCGTCCTAGCGCCGCTCAGCGGTGCGGTGCCGAGTTTTGGCGTCTCGACCCGCGATGGCGTTCAGATGGCAATTGATGAGTGGAATGACAGGGGTGGTGTATTGGGAAAGAAAATAGTGCCTATGGTTATGGACAGTCAGTGTGCTCCTGATCCGGCAGTGCAGGCAATCCATGCCGCTATTGACGATGGGGTGCGCTTTGTTATTGGTGAGGTCTGCTCCGTCGCATCGATTCCTGTCGCTGAAATAGCCAATGGGGCGGGTGTGTTGCAGATCAGCCCAACCTCGACCAACCCGGGTGTGACGGTGGATGCCAACGGAAAAACGAGGGCTTTTGTGTATCGTGCCTGTTTCATTGATCCGTATCAAGGGAACGTTATGGCAAGGTTTGCTTTTGATTATCTCAATGTGCGTTCGGCTTTTGTTCTTCGAGATGTTGAGAATGCCTATGTGGTTGGGCTGGCAGACTCGTTTGCGCAGAGCTTTTCTCAGATGGGAGGAAAGGTTGTGGGTGAAGCAGCCTACACCGCAGCTGATACTGATTTCAATACGATACTTGGAGAGGTCGCTGCCGCCAAACCGGAAGTTATCTATCTGCCCGATTACTATAACATTGCTAATTTGGTTGGGGCGCAGGCAAAGAAGCGGGGCATTTGGGTGCCTTTTCTTGGTGGGGACGGCTGGGATTCGGAAGACCTGGATTTAAAAGCTGTACAGGGGGGATACTTCACCAACCATTTTGCCCCAGAAGACCCGCGCGGTGAGGTGCAAGAGTTTGTCAAAAAATATACCGACCGCTACCACAAGCCGCCGGACGCGCTTGCTGCCCTGGCGTATGATACAGCTAACCTGATGCTGATCGCCATCCAGAAAACCGGGAGTGATGATCCGCGACAGGTTGCAGAGATGTTGCAACCGATGGAATTCTACGGTGTTACGGGTGCCATCCGTTTTGACGATCAGCATAACCCGCAGAAATCGGCAGTGATCATGAAAGTGCGCGACGATGGGGTGCATTTTGAAATGATTGTGAACCCATGATTGGCTGGGAGGGGTTGTTTTTTGCCCTCTTTCCCCAAGAATAAAGGAGTGTGCATGTCAACCGTAAAACTGATTCAATACGAAGAAGCCTCTGCCGAAGTGCGAGCCGTGTTTGATGACATCAAAAAGACACGCAATGTAGAAGATGTCAACAACTTTTGGAAAGCGCTTGCCAATCACCCGGATACGCTCAAGCGTACCTGGCAAACCCTGAAAGAGGTGATGCAGCCGGGCGAACTGGATGCCCTGACCAAAGAGCTGATTTACCTGGCGGTGTCCATTGCCAACAAATGCAACTACTGTGTGCATTCGCATACCGCTTCGGCATTCAAAAAAGGGATGAGCGCTGCGCAATATCAAGAATTTCTTGCGGTCGTGGGCATGGCACACGAGACCAACGGTCTGGCAATTGCGATGGATGTCCCTATTGATGCGCAGTTTCTGGTAGGTGACGAGGAATAGTTATATCTTAATCCTCAGGGGCTCTTTCTTGTATCTGTTGCGGGAAGTTTGTTTCTGCGCCGGTCTATTTTGAATGTGGCGTTAAGGACTCCTTTTGGGCATGCATCTGCACACTGCAGGCACAAGATGCACTCGCTGGAAAGCACCCTTTGGTTGGAGCGGATATATTCCGACACGTTAATATCCATAGGGCAGGCACGCGAGCACAGCCCGCAATCTGTGCACTTGTTGGCATCCCCCGAAATTTTGAGCAGGGCGTAGCGGCTGGGAAGTTTTTGCAAACAGGGTATTGGGCAGAGTACCTTACAAAAAGCGCGGTTGTCGCGGAGCGCAAATGCCAGAATGCCAGCCGAGAGGTAGTACAGTATATTCCCGCCTAGCAGCCAGTATAGCTCAGTTAAGCTTTGAGATTCCACGCGGTGCCCTGCTCCCAACCAGAAGATTAACACCAGTGCCAGGCTCAGGAAAAAATGGGCGTAACGTATCCAGCCCCATTTTTCTGCCAGCCCGCTTTTAGGGCTGCGCTGATAGGGCAGCAAGTCCAGGAGCATTGCTGTCCAGCACGACCAGCCGCACCAGCCACGGTTGAAGATAAGAGGACCTGCCACCTTGGCGACCAGATAATGGATCACTGAACCGGCGAACAACCCGCTCAACAGATAAAAGAAGAATCCTTCGATTTGCATGTTCTCCCGCTGGACAAGGCCAAGGAAGATTAACATATATGACCCGACCAGGAATTGTGCCAGACGCCGCCCCCAGTGTCTGCGGCGGCGCGGAAGCGCTGTATACACGCCAATCCCAAGGCTAACGGCTAAACCGATGTAACCAAAATTGAAGAGATAAAAAGTTTTGCCACTTGTTCGCCACAGAACAACGGCTATGATCCAAAAGACAAGAGCAAGGACAATAGGAATCGCAAAATCGGATAAACGAGAGCGTTTTATTTCAGACATAAGAAATATCATTGTTAGTCTCTTGTATCATTGCTGAAAGGGGACCTTCCGGTTTATCACTGATAAATTGCTCATACTTCTGCTGTCTGGACGCAATTATAGTAGGGTTAAGCGTATGTGTATTAACAGCAGATTAAAAATATTTTTGCAGCTTTATTTGAATCGTTTTCAGAAAGCCATGCTATACTAATCTTAAGCAGATCATATTTCTCATAAACAGTGGAGGAAAAGATGATTAAATCATGGCTGGATGGTGAAATTGTCTGGTTGGAGTTTGAAGGAGAATCCCTTGCAGGTGAACTTATTGTAGAAACGTCCAAGTGGCTTCGAGAAAACCCGCGTAGCTATATGGGGCTTTTTCAATACAGCGCGAACCTGTTTTTTTAAGATATAATAATCCAAAGCAGGAATGACCGGAGGGTAGCAAAATGAAAAGAGTCAAACAAAGGATGATTGCTCTGGCGGGCGTGCTGCTGGTTACGCTTGGTTGTACGCTAACTCTGCCCGGCGTGCCGATTTCGTCCTCTTATGACCTGACGAAGTCGGCATCCGAGATTCAGGCTACTGCCCAGGCTTTGCAGCAGCTTCAGGCGACTCTGGAAGCCGCCAGCCAGAATATGTCTCAGGGTGCGCCTACTCCGATTGCCTCGTATACTCCCCTACCCACCTTTACAATTGGCGCTCCGGCGGAGCCTGCTGCGCCGCCGACCGAAGAACCTCCAACAGCTGTTCCTGTCCGAGATATGCAAGAGCGTATTCGCAGTGCCAATGTGCTGATTTTTGAGGATATTTGGGATGACCCGGAGCTGGCAGGCAATCGTCGGGTTAGTATGGCGGTGAGGGCAATGGGCTTTTCCGGCGGTAAGGTTGTCAATGTTGGCGATGCGCTTGGGGATTTTAAAGCACACCTCAATAGTAGCACTCCCTGGGATTTGATTGTCGTGTCAGCTGAATCCCGCGCGGATGTCAAAGGAGAATTTTGGGATTACATGCTGACGCATGTCAACAATAACGTGGCGCTGGTGGCTGAGGTCTGGTATCTCGACAAAATCAATTTGGGGAGGATTTCCCCTCTGATGAGTCAGTGTGGCATTTCTTTGCACAAAAACTGGGAGCGTGACCCGGCAAAGTATGATCAATTGGACTATTCCATTCTCTTGCTTGATCCTTCTCATCCTATCTTTAATACCCCAAATGCGGGTATCTCGCTGGTTACCCCGAATATTCACTGGTTTTACGATGCTGGCGACTTGCTGAAACTGGGCACAGGCGGGGATGCCAGACTTTTGGCTGGTATTTATCAAGACCGCCCATCTGATTATGGTGTGATTGCCGAATGCATGGGGGGCAGGGTCATTTTCCAGACGTTCTCCACCCATGATTATCGCCAGGATAAGACAGTACCCTTGTGGCAAAATTATATGACATACACGTTAACCAAACACTTTGAAGTAGTCCCATAGTCCTTGGCAGGAGCCTCGGTAGATGAAAACTCTTCTCATTATGCGACATGCAAAATCCAGCTGGAAGGAAAAGGATATTCCTGACCACGATCGCCCGCTGAAAAAACGCGGCAGGAAGAGCGCTGCGGTGATGGGCAAATTGATCAAAGAAATGGAGCTTGTCCCCGAGAAAATTCTCTCCTCAACTGCTGAGCGCGCTAGAAAAACGGCGGAAATTTTAATAGAGGGGATGAATTTTGAAGGGGAGGTGGAATACCTGCCAGCATTGTACATGGCGGAGCCGGAAGTTATTGCCGAGATTCTATCCGCTTTGCCTGATGAACTCGAGAGGGTGATGGTGGTAGGGCACAACCCAGGGCTGGAAGGGCTGGTGCAAATGCTGTGTGGTCAGGTCGTGTCGCTTCCAACGGCTACGCTGGCTTACGTTGTTATTCCCATTAAAAAATGGGAAGAGTTAAAGGGAGACCTGAAGGGCGACCTGGTCAACATTTACGCAGCAACAGAAAAAGTGTAACATGCCGCGCTTGCAGCCCTTTGGTCTTTGGCAGAGTCCTGTTTCCGCTGCTGCTGTAGCCAGAAAATTGCGGCTGGATGACGTTCAATGGAATGATGAGGACGCAACACTGGTTTGGTTGGAAGGACGCTCAGGCAAAGGCGTTCTGGTGGCGCGTGGCGAAGAGGGAGCGACCCGCGATGTAACCGATGAACACAATGTGCGCGCCGGGGTGGGATATGGGGGAGGGGACTTTACCATCTCTCAGGGAGTTGTCATCTATGCTGCCAGCGATGGATGTCTGTATCGCCGTTCGCTGGGCTATGGTGTGCCCAAGCCAATTACCCCTTCCTACGGCAAAGCCGCTGCTCCAAAGTTATCGCCTGATGGGCGCTGGGTGGTGTATGTTTTCTCGGATGGTGAAAACGATTGTCTGGCACTGGCGGGTGTTGAAGGCAAAGATTGGCCTGTCAAACTGGCACAGGGGTCTGATTTTTACATGCAGCCTGCTTGGCATCCGGATGGGCAGCATCTGGCGTGGATCGAATGGGATTTTCCCAATATGCCATGGGATTCCACCCGGCTTAAGCTGGGGAAACTTGAAGACAGCTTGCCTCGTTTAGCGGAAGAGGCGGTTCTTGCCGATCAGGCTGGTGTTCCGGTCAGCCAGCCGCAGTTTTCCCCCGATGGACGCTGGTTGAGCTATATTCGCGGGGAGGGTGAGTGGGATCATTTGGAATTGTTGGATTTGCAAAGCGGTGAGACACACGCCTTGATCAAACGCGCCCGGCAGGTGCTTGCGCTGCCGGCCTGGATACAGGGACAGCGTTCATACGGCTGGAGTCACGATTCGCGGCGAATATTTTATATTAATGCGTATGGCGGACGTGCGACACTATGGTCGCTCAAGATATCGGATGGAAGTATAGAGCAAATTGATGTTGCCCCTTACACCTGGATTTCGCAGATCAGTGTTTCTAGGGTGGATGACAGGGTGGCGTTTATTGCTTCTGCGCCAGCTATCCCCGATCGTGTCGTTCATTGGGATGGACATCGCCTGTATGTGGATAGTTATAGCGATCCAGAGAACTTTGATCCGAGTTTTTTCTCTTTACCCAGTGAGATTACCTGGCAGGCACCTGACGGTACAGCGGTTTATGCCAATTTTTATCCACCGACGAACCCGGATTTCTGTGCTGAGGGTTTTCCCCCAGCGATTGTCTTTGTTCATGGAGGCCCGACTTCGATACAGCCGGTCAATTATCTATCCGAGAGGGTCTATTTTACCAGTCGCGGCTATGCCTGGCTGGAACTGAATTACCGCGGCAGTGCCTGTTACGGGCGTTCCTATGAGCGTGCGCTCTATCATCGCTGGGGAGATGCTGATACTGAGGATGCAGCTGGTGCAGCGCATACGCTTGCAGACAAGAAACTGGCAGATGCCGGGCGGTTGGTTCTGCGCGGCGGCAGTGCTGGTGGCTATCTTGTTCTTAATGCCCTTGTCCGCTATCCCGGATTATTTAAGGCAGGTATTTGCCTATATGGTGTCAGCAACCTATTTGCCCTTAACATGGATACCCACAAATTTGAAAGACGGTATAACGATAAATTGGTAGGAGTTCTTCCTGAGGCGGCAGACCGTTTTCATGCCTGGTCACCCTGTTTTCATGCGGAGCGCATCAAGGATGCTTTAGCGGTCTTTCAGGGCAGCGAGGACAAGGTCGTGCCGCCGAATCAATCGGAAGAAATTGTCAATGCCCTGCGCAAGTACAATGTTCCGCATATTTATCGCCTGTATGAAGGCGAGGGGCATGGTTTTCGCAAAGCAGAGACCATCACAGATTATCTTCAGCAGACTGAGCGATTTCTCCAGCAATATGTGCTGTTTGCGCCGCAAAGCCGTTGATGGCTGTGAAAGATTAAGCCTCAGGTAACGCCCGGTTTTTTCTAGACGGTTATGACAAAGTTGTGATATACTTGGGCGGCTCTCGAAAGGAGCAAAAACACACGCTTCAAGATCAGTTGCCGGCGTGCTGCCATGGCGGTGGGAAACTGAAGTGAAAGAAGCGGAGGAAAAAACGCAAAAGGAGTTATTAAAGGATGGCAAATGTAATTTCAATGAAAGCCCTGTTGGAAAGCGGTGTGCATTTTGGACACCGTACCAACAAGTGGCACCCCCTGATGAAGCCTTACATCTTTACAGAGCGTAATGGCATTCACATTATTGATTTACAACAGACGGTCAAAGCACTTAACGCTGCATATAACCTTGTGCGCGATACTGTAGCAGAAGGCGGTGTTTTGCTGTTTGTTGGCACCAAGCGGCAAGCGCAGGACACTATTCGCGAAGAAGCGATCCGCTGCGGCATGCCGTATGTAGTTGAGCGTTGGCTGGGCGGCACCCTGACTAACTGGGTTACCATTTACCAGCGCATCATGGAGTTAGAGCGCCTTGAACGCATGCGCGATAACGGAGACCTCAATCGCCTGACCAAAAAAGAAGCTCTGTTAATCGAGCGGGAGATTAACCGTTTGCAGATTCGTCTGAGCGGCATCCGTGCCATGAACAAGACGCCGGATTTGATCTTTATGATAGATGTGAGCCGCGAAGCCACTGCCCTGCACGAAGCCAATCTCAAAGGTATTCCGGTGATTGCTCTGGTGGATACAAACTGCGACCCGCGTGGTGTTGATTATGTCATTCCCTCCAACGACGATGCCATTCGCGCGATCAAGCTTCTGGTTGGCAAAATAGCCGATGCTGTTTTGGAAGGGAAGGCGATGCGCAAGGATGAGTTGGGTGCTATGGAGATGCCTGAACCTGGTATTTCCGTACGTCCAGGTATTGCAGCGCGCATCAGTGTTGATGAGTACGAAGATCTGGGCGATGAAGACCTGCTGGGCGCAGCCACGTTGGCAAAGCTGGGCGGTGTTAAGCCGCCAATTGCTGTCAAGGGGATAACAGAGGATGATGAGGAAGACATCGCTCTAGACATTATTGAAGAAGATTTAGACGAGGATGAGGCATAGCTTGATCCCAAAAACAGGTAACTGTGTCAGGGACGACAAGCTGCAAATATAGGAGTAAAACATGGCAATTACCACCGAGATGATTAAGCAGTTACGAGAAGCGACGGGCGTCGGCATTCTGGATTGTAGAAATGCGCTGGAAGAGACTGGCGGCGATATGAAGAAGGCGCTTGACATTTTACGGGAAAAGGGTCTGGCGATGGCTGCCAAGCGGGCTGACCGAGCCGCGTCGGAAGGTGTGGTTGAGGTGTATTCGCATGGCAACGGGCGCGCAGGTGTGATTGTGGAAGTCAATTCCGAAACCGATTTTGTTGCCCGTTCGGAAGCTTTCCGCAGCTTTGCCCATGAAATTGCGCTGCAAATTGCAGCTACATCCCCGCGCTTTATACGCGAGGAGGATATTCCCGCCGATGTTCTGGAACATGAAGAGCAGATTGCAATGGCAAAAGCGCGTGAGGAAGGAAAGCCGGAGAATATTATTCCCAAGATTGTTGAAGGGAATATCAAGAAATTCAAAGACGAAGCTGTTCTATTGCGACAGCCCTACATTCGGGATGAGTCCATCACAGTTCAGCAGCTGCTGAATCAGACCATTGCATCTTTGGGCGAAAATATTGTCATCCGGCGCTTCACCCGATATGCACTGGGTGAAAGTCTGGAAGAGATCTAGCGTTAAGAGCCAACCGAGAGGTTGGCTTTTTTTTTGCCAGCGGAAGGGAAGTAACATGAGTGACCTAAAGTACCATCGTATTCTGCTAAAAATCAGCGGCGAGGCGCTTGCCGGGCCGCAGGGGATTGGGATTGACCCGCTGAGCGCGCGGCGTATTGCCGAACGCGTGCATGAGGTGCGCGAGATGGGTGTGGATGTTGCCATCGTCATCGGCGCGGGCAATTTATGGCGTGGGAAGACAGGACCAGGGATGGGGATGGACCGCGCTACTGCGGACTATATGGGAATGCTGGCAACTGTTATGAACGCACTGGCGTTGATGGATGCGCTGGAGAGCATGGGGGTTATCACCCGCGTTCAGTCTGCGATTGAGATGCGCGCAGTTGCTGAACCGTATATTCGCCGCAGAGCCATGCGACATCTTGAGAAAGGCAGGGTGGTGATATTTGGTGGGGGAACCGGCAACCCGTACTTCTCGACTGATACGGCAGCTGCGCTCAGGGCGATGGAAATTGACGCCGATGTGCTGATTAAGGCGACAAAAGTGGATGGTGTTTATGATTGCGATCCCAAAACCAATCCGCAGGCGGTTAAGTTTGATCATCTTACCTACATTGACGCCTTGAACCGCCAACTGGAAGTCATGGACAGCACGGCGTTATCGCTGTGTATGGATAATAAATTGCCTATTCTTGTGCTGAATCTTTGGGATGAAAAAGCTCTGCGCCTGGCGCTGCTGGGCGAGCCTGTTGGCACGGTGGTTGCCAGCGAATAACCTGTCTGTTATGCACGACTGATAGCCAGAGCGCCTGCGTTGCCGCGCATAAAGTCTTCCAGCGTGGCGGCCGTGACTTTGTGTGGAGCGTGGCGACCGGGGTCATGCACCGTAAACAGTTTGCGGTTGGGGTCATATTCTGTGATGACCACATAATGTTCGGTTGCGCCGCCTGGGGCGATTGCGCTGTCAACGTCACTGTCGCCGGTCCACGGCAGGGGAGTTTTATCCTCAAATGTGCCGCTTACAATCACTTTGGCGCCGTTCGCAACAGCTCTTTGAATATCCAGAGCGGTTGGCGATAACCATTCTGTGCTGGCACCTGCCAGGCGAGCGCCCTGAAGCAACTCGGGAAAATAGGTGTATGTGCTGTGTTCTTTTTCCGAGCGATACCCGGCTTCTGTTATGCCGTCCCGATCGCTGTCCAGCACCATGATGCGGCGTGCCAGGTCTACCAGTTCGCCATCTGTAGAGTTTGCTGTCTCACCGGGTAATTGCAGTCCCAAAGCCCTGAGCGCCATGACCAGCGAGGCTGGTCCGCAGTTTGCGTTGGCGCCATCTCCGCCGACCTGTTTCTCGACTGCAAACTGGTTGATGTGCAAGCCTTTGGCGGGTTGTGCCTGACTTGAGTCTGTTTGACGATGGGGTATGGTGAACGGCGGTCTAATAATGGAGCTTTGGAAGCGCATTTGCTGTGCCGCAATGCGCTCAAAGAGGTCGCTCAGGGGTGTATTGGATATAGCGGATGCATTTGGGATGCTGCTGGTATCTTCAAGCCCATAAAGAGATCGGCGGGTATTGCTGCTTGTTGGCGCAAGCTGCCCCATCTGTTGTAAGAAAGACAAGCCTGGCAAACTGCTTTGCTCTGAGCTTGCCAACCCCAGCAAGCTCATCAGTTCGCCGCCCATGGCTGGCTGGCTTTGGCTGGCTGGCGTGGAAAAGGATTCTGAGGAATCCCAGGAGTTCAAAAGCGGGTTCTGTGAGGTCATTGCGCTCAGCATCATCCCACGCAAAAGCAAGCTAAACTCCTGCGCTGCAATGCGTCTTTGTGCAGGTGTTTTTGCTGTGGTGGTTTCTGTGTAAAACGCGCTTAATAATGGCAGAAGCGTATTACTGTCCATGCAGGCATATTATCCAACGCTTTTGCCAGAGATGTCTGTAAAGGGTAGATTAAGAAGGGCGTAAAATTTTATAAACGTAGCTTGCGCAATCATGCTCAAGCTACGCTGGCTGTACGGCAAAACGTCGTACCCCGCGTTCGTTCAGGTAAAGCGCCCATAGTACAATTGCGCCGCCAATCAGCAGATTGATGAGATTTGCCTGTTCCTTGAAAAATAGCAGGGACACGGTAACAGCCAGCGGCACTTTGAGGTCGTTGAAAATCGCCAGTGTTCCTGTATCCACCTTTCTGCCGCCGATGTTCCACAGGAAAAAGCAAACCCCTGAAGCGATGGCACCAAGATACAGCAGGGTCAAAATGTGTATGCGGGTCAATGTCAGGCTTTGCCAGTCGGTGAATATTCCGGCTGCCAGTAGTGTCACGGCGAAACCACCCAGATATAACAAACCGAACACCTGCTGGTCTGAAACGCCTGACGGCGCCTGTCGCATGCTTTCTTTGTAATAGACCTGCCCAAAAGCAAAGCACAGGTTAGATATCTGCACCAGCAGAAAACCTTGCACAATATCGCCCTGTGGCAATCCCTTCAGACTGACGATGGCTGTTCCAGCTACTGCCATAATGGTGGTGATGATATTCAACCAGCGAACACGCTTTTGCAAGGCGTTGTTGATTAAAGTAACATATAAAGGCGTGAAGACCGTGAAGAGCGCTACTTCGTATGCTTTGAGAAAGCGGAAGGCGTAAATGTATGTAATATACATGATGCCAAACTGCAAGACCCCTGCTACAAACAGGCGCAGTTTTAGTCTGTTGTTCAAACCGCGCAGACGGATTAGCGGCAAAAAAATAATCAGCGAGATGAGCATCCGCGCGGCTGAGACGAAGTTGGAATCGACACCTGCTAGATTGCCTTTGATTAAGCCAAAGGAAAAAGCCCAGACCAGAGAAACGATAAAAAGATATAACATAATAATAACGCTCCTTTCGGAGCGTTATTATATCAAAAGAGCCTTTTGGTTTTCTGTGATTATTGAGCGATTTTTGATATTGTGCCTACACCATTGATGGTACGCTCGCCTGAGGGGGCGCCATAATAACGAATGGCGCCTGCGCCATCCAGGGTGGCGTTGAGCGTGTTTTGTGCCCGGATCAGTACTTCACCGGCGCCGCGCAGTTTGACTGTCGCGCTATCACTTTGCAGATCACCAGCCTCGTAGCGTCCGACACCATTGACTACCACATCTTGTTCAGAGACCTTTCCCCCACTGATACACTGAAACCCGCCCCCATTCAAAGTGGTTTGCAGACTCTGGGCTTGCAGGTTTTGGAAGATGATCTCGGCAGCCCCATCGGTTTGTAGCCCTAACGAGTCTGTCTTTAATGGCTCGACTTCCACCCGCAGGGCACCATTCACTTCAATTGCACGCAGGTTTTTGACCTTGAGGTAGAATTTTGGCGTCTTGTATGGCAGAACAAAGCGATTCCAGCCTTTATCTTTGAAGCCGATGTACAGTGTGCCATCAGTGACCTGGGTGGTGATTATGTCAAGAACGTTGTCTTCCGCTTCTATTCGGATAGATTCCTGATTCCCCTGCTGGATAAACACTTCGCCCACCCCGCTGATGGTAACTTTGTCAAAGTTCTGCACCTCACGGGTCTCGCTGATGACCCGCCCCGATCCGGGTGATATCTGAAAGTCGTTTACGGTGATGTGGCAGGCACTCAGAATAAGCGCCAGCAGAATGGTATGAATAATAGATACATTCCTCATGTGAAAATCTCCAAGATTGATGACAATTGACAATTGACCAAAGTTTGCAGCTTCCATATCATAACATTGGCTTTTTCTATATACGCATGGATGAGCTTCGGGTTTCAAATTCCATTTTTCCTATCTGACATCTGAGAAAGGAGCGCAATGGAGTATCGCATTACCGGACATCCCATTCTGCCTGGTTTGACAGACGAATGGGTTGATTTTACCTGGAGAGGTCAAAAGCTAACCGCGCGTAAGGATGAAATGATCGCTTCAGCTTTATTTGCCAATGGAATCAGAATTTTTGGACGGCACCCTAAAGATCACGCTCCTCAGGGAATATTCTGTGCCAACGGGCAATGTGCACAGTGTTTGGTGCTGGCGGATGGAAAGCCGGTCAAAGCCTGTATGACGCCGGTTAAAGCAGGAATGGCGGTGGAGCCCGTCGAGAGTCTGCCTGAGCTGCCCAGGGTGGCATCACCCCCGCATGTGCGGGAAATAGAAACGCTTGAAATCCCCGTTTTGATCATTGGAGGGGGACCTGCTGGTATGTCGGCTGCCATTCAACTTGGGCAGCGCGGGATCAAGGTCCTTCTTGTGGATGATAAAAATCGGCTTGGGGGAAAACTGGTTTTGCAAACCCATCGCTTTTTTGGCTCTATCAATGCGGTGTATGCTGGGACACGCGGTATTGACATTGCCACACGTTTGGAAAACGAGGTGCGCCAGTTTCAAAGTGTTGAAATCTGGCTGGATAGCACTGCGCTGGCGGTTTTCAGTGATCACAAGGTTGGCATCTTGCGTGAAGGCAAGGAGTATGTGCTGATCAAGCCACAGGTGCTGTTAAACGCTGCTGGTGCCCGCGAGAAGTCATTGGTGTTCAAGGGCAATACCCTGCCCGGTGTGTACGGGGCAGGTGCCTTTCAGACGCTGGTCAATCGTGATTTGGTCAGAGCAGCCGAGCGGCTCTTCATTGTTGGTGGTGGTAATGTAGGGCTTATCGCTGGCTATCACGCGTTGCAGGCTGGCATTGAGGTGGTGGGGTTGGTCGAAGCGCTGCCGGAATGCGGGGGCTACAAGGTGCATAAGGACAAACTGGTGCGTATGGGGGTGCCAATTTACACCTCGCACACCATTCTGAGCGCAAACGGTAAGGAGCAAGTGGAGTCGGTAACCATTGCCAGGATTGATCAGAACTGGCAGCCTGTCCCTGGTAGCGAGAAGTCCTTTGCCTGTGATACTGTGTTGATTGCCGTGGGGCTTGACCCGGTCAATGAATTCACTGTCAAAGCGCAAGAATTTGGCATGTCGGTGCTCTCCGCGGGCGATGCCGAAGAGATTGCTGAAGCCTCGGCTGCCATGTTCTCTGGCAAGATCAAGGGACTGGAAATTGCCCGCATGTTGGGGAGGTTTGACGAACCCATCCCTGAGGATTGGTACCACACTGCTGAGATTCTTAAATCCCATCCCGGTATGATTAGTCAAGAATGGATTCCGGCAAGCGAAGGTGGAGTGTATCCCGTGTTGCACTGCTCGCAGGAGATACCTTGTAACCCCTGCACCTCTGTCTGTTCACAGGGGTTGATACGGATAGATGAAAACGATATTCGTAAGGTGCCGGTCTTTGTTGGTGAGCAGCTTGGCGAGCGTTGCATCGGGTGCGAAAAGTGCGTTACCATTTGCCCGGGTCTTGCAATTACCCTGGTGGATTATCGTAAGGATGCCGAGAACCCAACGGTACTGATTCCTTTTGAATATTCTGCCGGGAAAGTGAACGTTGGGGATATGGTTACTGCTCTCGACACAGCGGGCAATGTGCTGGGTGAGGTACCGGTGGTCAATGTGCGTGCCATCAAAGCCAATGATCGCACCATCCTGGTGAAACTCAAGGTACCCAGGTCAATTGCAAAGCGCGTGGCTGGCATCCGCGTTCAGCCGCCTTGGGTCAGCGAACCGCTCCCGGAAGTGCTGGAAAGACTGGAAGAAGATACCATTGTTTGCCGTTGCGAGCGGGTTACAGCAGGTGAGATTCGAGCGTTGATCCGTAAAGGATATATTGATATGAATGAGATCAAAGCAGTTACCCGTGCCGGGATGGGTGCCTGTGGTGGAAAGACCTGCACTGCTCTGATCCAGCGGTTATTCCGTGAGGAGGGTGTGGACAGTGGTGAGGTAACCCCTAATGTTAAACGCCCGCTCTTTATTGAAGTTCCGCTTGGCATCTTCGCTGGGTATAAGGGGGATGAAGCATGAGCGACAACTATGATGTCATCATCATTGGAGCGGGGAGCGTGGGGACTCCCGCAGCGCATGCCATGGCAAAGGCTGGGCTTAAGGTGCTGGTGATTGACTGCTTTGCGAGTTCCGGTCAGGGGTCTAACAAAGCCGCTATTGGTGGTGTGCGTGCTACCCATTCTGATCCTGCCAAGATCCGCCTGTGTCTGCGCAGTCTGGAAATCTTCAAGGCGATGAAAGAAAAATATGGGCATGATATTGAGTGGGAGACAGGCGGTTACTGCTTTGTTGCATATCGCCAAGAGGACGAACAGGCTTTCAAAGAGTTACTTCGAGTACAAAAATCGTACGGTCTGCATATTGACTGGTATGATGCGGAAGAGCTGTTGCAAATTGTTCCTAGCCTGAACCCGGAAGGTCTGCGTGGGGGTACCTATTCGCCTGAAGATGGTTGCTGCTCCACATTGCTTGCCAGTCATGCGTTTTTTGTGGAAGCTCGGCGGGCGGGCGCGGTTTTTCACTTTAAGGAGACCTTGACTGCTATCAGGACACAAAATGGGCGCGTGATCGGTGTTCAGACGGATAAAGGTGAGTATGGTGCGCCAGTGGTGGTCAATGCTGCTGGGGGATGGGCAAAGCAGGTGGGTGCAATGCTTGGTCTGGAGCATCCAGTAATGCCTGACTCGCATGAGGCGGGTATCACCGAACCAGTGGCGCGTTTTCTCAAACCTATGCTGGTAGATATCCGCCCAGGGCCTGGTTCGGCAAACTATTATTTTTACCAGTTGAATACCGGGCAAGTTGTTTTCTGCATTACGCCCAATCCTAACATTTGGGGGTATGACTGCCGCGAGACCAGCGCGTTTTTGCCAATGATAGCCCGTCGTATGGTGAACCTTGTGCCGTGTCTTACCAATATTCGCGTACGGCGTACATGGCGCGGGCTTTATCCAATGACGCCCGACGGTGCACCGCTGGTGGGTTGGGCAAGGGAAGTAACAGGATACCTGATGGCAATTGGCATGTGCGGACAGGGCTTTATGATTGGGCCCGGTTTGGGAGAACTGCTTGCCCGCATGATTTGCCAAAGTCAGATTTCGGCGGACGATCAGATCATTTTGGATGGCTTGAACCCGTACCGCGCCTTCAAGGAGATGGAGAAGCTAAAGTAAATATTATCTGAATGCCATAGGGCCGCAGTGAGCCAAGCTGTATCTTATCCCCGTTGTGAAGGAGATAAGGCGTTTCGGGTGTCAGGGCAACGCCGTTTAACCATGTGCCATTGTGGCTATGGTGATCTACAAGGTAATACTGGTTGTTCTTAAGTTCAATGCTGGCGTGATATCGTGAGATAACACGTTTCTGGTCGAAGCGGGTGAGGTCAATCTCGACTTCACCTTGCCGCGAGGAACTGCTTCTTCCTAGACGGGTGTTGGGCTGATGAATTGTGTAGGTCATCTTTTCCCCAAGAGCCTCTACCCGTAGCTGCAGAACGGCTTGGGGTGGCTGCGCCTTGCGCTCGAATCGGTCGTATAGTACGGTGGCTGCCTCTTTGTCCGGTGCTGCTTGGTGGCTGGATGATGAAATCTCCATGGGGGCGGTCTCTGCTGCCAGCGCCTTGCGCATTTCCTCTATCGAGGAAAAACGATCCTGAGGCGCCAGCGCCATAGCTTTGGTTACGGCGGAATCCACAGAAGCCGAAATGCTGCTGATTAATTGACGCGGCGAGGGCATGTTGTCCTTCATCAAGCGTGAGACAGCATCCAGGGGAGGTGTGCCGGTCAGCAGGGTATACATGGTAGCACCCAGCGAGTAAATATCCACACGAGCATCCATCAGACCCGACCCGCCGGTATATTGCTCGGGGGCACTGTAACGCGGGGTGAGCACCTGTGTTACGCCAGTGGTAATCTGAGAAGGATCGTAAAGCTTAGCCACTCCGAAATCGACCAGATACACTCTGTTGGCGAGCGTTACAATGATATTTGCTGGCTTCACGTCTCGGTGAACGATGCCTTGTTGGTGACAGTATCCCAGCGCATCCATTACCTGTTCCATCCAGCCCATCACCCGTTGTTCCTCGAATGGTTTCCCCTGTTGCTCTTCCTGCATCCGTTTCAGATCTTTGCCTTCGATCAGTGTCATCACCAGGTAATAGTCGTCGTCCAGTGAAAAATAATCGCTTACTTTTGGCAGGTTGGGGTGATCTAACGTGGCAAGCAGTTTTGCTTCACGTTTGAACAGCTTGATGGCTTTATCCAGCGTAACGGCATCCGAGTCCGACAAGCCAGACGCAGCAGCTTGTTGCAGCCAGTTGGGATGAATGTCCGTAAGGTGCTTTGGGGAGAATTCTTTGAGCGCGCAGGGGCGGTCAAAAAGCAGATCAAAAGCCCGATAGACCGCTCCCATTCCACCATGACCAAGAAGCCCATCCACACGATAGCGACCATGTAAAATGGTTTGCGGCTCGAGCTTCATTTTCCTCTCTTGCTACTCCTGTGATATTGCTTATCCTATAGGAGGATGATATATAATATCATTATAGGCAACCACATATCCTGCGTCAACTCCGGTAAGATGTTTTGGCGCCGTGGCGTTTTTATCGCAGAAGAAACGCTCGTTATTGTGGCTTTTCTTGCTGGGAAACCTGAAGGAAGGCATTATATCCGGCACGAAGCCATTGGACAGGGATGAACGCTATGGAAAAATATATTGGCCGTTATGAGATTATTCAGCAGATTGGCGAAGGGGGAATGGCAACAGTGTACCGGGCGCGCGATACACGTCTGGAGCGTGAGGTGGCGATCAAGGTGATCCGCTCGGATCAGGCACTGAGCGAGAAATTTCTGCTGCGCTTTGAGCGTGAAGCCAAAGCCCTGGCGAAACTCAATCACCCCAATATTGTGCGCATTTATGATTATGGCGAGCATGAAGGGCGTCCCTATTTGGTGATGGACTATCTCTCTGGTGGAACATTGCGGCAGAAGATGGGGCATCCCATGCCCTATACCCAGGCGGCAGGCTGGTTGGCGCCCATTGCCCGTGCCCTGGAATATGCACATCGCATGGGGATTGTTCATCGTGATATAAAGCCGTCCAATGTTCTTCTGTCTGATGATGGGCGGCCCATGCTCGGCGATTTTGGGGTGGCAAAGCTGCTCGAAAGCGAGGAACTCATTAAGCTAACAAAGACAGGGATGGGCATTGGTACGCCGGAATACATGTCTCCAGAGCAATGTTACGGGGAAAATATTGATCACCGCTCGGATATTTATTCGTTGGGAATCGTCCTTTACGAATGTGTTGTGGGCTGCAAACCTTTCAGCGCTGATAGCCCGATGGAGGTGATGGTCAAGCAGGCATCGGAACCGCCAGTGCCCCCCAGGACGTTGCTGCCTGAGTTGCCTCAGCATGTGGAGGAGATCATTCTCAGGGCAATTCAAAAGAGAGCGGAGCAGCGTTTTCAGAATATGGGGGTATTTGCTGCTGCTCTGGAGAGTCTGATCCTGCCTTTGCCGGAAGATCTCAATGAAGTGACCCTTACTGACCGTGATCTGAGTGAGGAGGAAATTGAGCAATTGAAGGCAGAATCCCGCGCAGGCGAGGCATCGCACGAAGCGTTTGAAACCATGGATGATGAGCAGGGGGTTGCATTGGAGAAGCCAACAGCGTCATTTGTGACTGGGCTTCGATCGGCTCTTGGGCAGGATAAGTCCCGTCGTATTCTGTTGATCGTCGGTTCTATCTGGGCGTTGATCATGCTGGCAATGCTCATTATTGGTGGTACGGTGCTGATTACTTGGGGAGTGGTTGAACTGGCGCATTATCTGCGCGCGGGTTCTGTGTGGTAGGGCTGGAGAAGGCTATGAGAGAAGCCGTTATCATTGATGCTGTCCGTTCACCTATTGGTGCGCTGGGCGGGGCACTGGCAACCACCCGCCCGGATGATCTGGCAGCCCAGGTGATCAAAGCATTGCTTGAGCGCACAAGGGTAGATGTCTCTATTGTCGAAGAGGTCTATCTTGGCTGCGCCAATCAGGCAGGGGAGGACAGCCGTAATATTGCCCGCAATGCGCTGTTGCTTGCTGGGATGCCGGTGGAAACCGGCGGGGTAACCCTCAACCGTCTGTGTGCTTCGGGATTGACCGCTGTCAGCATGGCAGCCCGCGCAGTGCGTTGCGGCGAAGGAGAAGCGTTAATTGCCGGTGGGGTGGAGAGTATGTCCAGGTCGCCATACGTTTTGCCAAAAGCCGAACAGCCTTTTGCCTTTGGCAATCTGACTGCCTGGGACAGCGCAATGGGATGGCGTTTCCCCAACTCGCGGCTTGGAGATATGTATGGCTTGGAGTCAATGGGAGAGACTGCCGAAAATATTGCTCAGGAGAAGGGGATCAGCCGGGAGAAGCAGGATGCCTTTGCCTGTGAGAGTCACCGGCGGGCTGTTCAGGCAATCGACAGCGGCAAATTTGCCGAGGAGATTGTGCCTGTTGTTGTTCCGAAGGTCAGAGGGGAGTCTGTTACCCTGACAGTGGATGAACGTCCAAGACGCGATGTCAGCCTGGAAAGTTTGGCGAAGCTGAAACCAGTCTTTCGGCAGGGGGGCACTGTAACAGCTGGGAACAGTTCAGGGCTGAACGATGGCGCTGCAGTGCTGCTGGTGGCAGAGCGGGGCAGCGCCCTGCAGGCGGGGTTGAAGCCGCTTGTCCGCATTGTTGCTTCCGCCGCAGCGGGGGTGATGCCAAGGGTAATGGGTTTGGGACCCGTTCCTGCCATCAAGAAAGTCCTGTCGCGGGCTGGTTTGAAGATGGATGATATTTCTCTGGTCGAGATCAACGAAGCCTTTGCTGTCCAGGTGCTGGCAGACATGGAAGCGCTGGGGATACCTCATGAGAAAGTGAATGTTAACGGTGGGGCAATTGCGCTTGGTCATCCGCTAGGCTGTTCTGGAGCGCGCATCCTGGTTACGCTGCTGTACGAGATGCGCCGCCGCGCGCCGAACGCCGGACACCCCTTTTATGGCATGGCGGCTCTGTGTGTAGGCGTTGGGCAGGGTGAAGCCATGCTTGTTGAATGGCTGGACTGAAACCGATTGTTGCCACATGGATACAACAGTCGCAAAATCCCTTGCGGCGCTGATGCCCATCCTGCCTGTTGTAGGAGATGACCGGCCACACCTGGAAGATGCTATCCGGGCTTTCAAAGATCACGGCGGGCGTTTTGTCCTTGCCGGGGGTTTAAGCATGGCGGGCGTCCAAGCAAGGCGTTCGCTTGAGGCGGCGAAGAAGGTGTCGGCGGCAAGCGAATCAGCGTGGCGCAAGCTCTATCACTGGCACGCGGGTGGCGAGCCTTCCTACGGTGCCCCGCGTTTCTACACGGTGCAATTGGGGAGGCTGGTGCGCGAGTTGTGTCAGAAACACGGAATGAACGATCGCATTCCGCGTTACATTGGCCGCGGTGTGCTGGCGGTTAACAAATATGTGGCTGAAAAGCTGTTTTTGAAAATGTATGAACTGGAACTGGAGCAGCAGCCAAGCTATCGTGTTTGGGCGTACCGCAAAGCTGCCTGGTCGGTGGACGAACTTCCCCAAAGCCTCACCGATATCTATCAGGCGCATGGCATTGCAGGTTTGATGGAGCGGTCCGACATTGGCAGAAGCATTGCGGAGGAAATTGCGGCGTGGGTGATGGCGTACATTAGCGTATCTTATCAGACAGAGGTAGGGTTAAATGGCAAGACGTAAAGCGCCGTTTTGGAAGCGCAAATCCCTGTTTGATATGACCCCGGCGGAATGGGAGTTGCTGTGCGATGGCTGCGGGAGGTGCTGTCTGTACAAGCTGGAAGATGTGGATACCCAAGAGGTTTTTTACACCCGCATTGCCTGCCGCTACCTGGAGCTTGAGAGTTGCCGCTGTATGGTGTATCCACAGCGCCAGGCGTTGATGCCTACCTGTATGGTGCTTACCCCCGAGATGGTGATGCGCATCTCCTGGCTGCCGGAGACCTGCGCCTATCGTCTCTTGGCAGAGGGAAAAGAATTGCCCGTCTGGCACCCGTTGCTCTCAGGCGACCCCCGTTCTGTTCATGCTGCGGGTGTCTCCGTCCGCGGTAAGGTCATTTCCGAGATAGGAATTGACCTGGAAGAGCTGGACAAGTATGTGATTTGATAGATATAAAAGGCTGGGAGGATTACTCAGCTGATGCGAAAGATTTGCTCAGGTGTACCGTGAACCCCGAGTTTATCATCTAAACGTCGTTTTCTTCTGCACAAAGCCTCTTATCCTTCTTCAAAGTAGTCGTAGTCAATACGCTTTGTGATATAGCGTGATACTTCTGTCACGCCCACATTGTAGTCGATCATCAACTGTGCCAGTTCCTCACCATCAATTAGGACAATCCTCTTTTCAATTTTATCAACAAAATCCAGAGCTTCCGGCGAAAATCGTGAAGTGGTGATTAAAACCCCTTTACGAGCTCTCTTTCCTTCCAAGCTCCCAGTAAAAGCCTGCACAATAGGTCGCCCCACATTGGTGTCCCATCTTTTCGCTTGGACATATATTACATCCAACCCAAGTTTATCTTCCTTGATTATGCCGTCGATTCCACCATCACCACTTCTTCCGATCGCTTGACCTGCGTCCTCCCGGGAACCGCCATATCCCATTGCTACCAATAAATCAATTACCAGTGTTTCAAAAAATGCAGGCGAACAGGCTTTCACCTGTTCTAAAAGGTTGTCTGCTAGTGCGGAACGGATACTGCGATAACTGTCCTCTAATACCTCCTCTGGAGTCTTAGGTGTCTGTGAATAAATTAACTTATGTCGATCATCATGTTTATGGTCGTCGACTCCTCTTGCACGATGCAGACCGCTTTTACGAAAATCATTAAATTCCTTGTAGGTTGATAGTTGTTCCTGAATGCTTATACCTGATCTGCACGCCCGTAAGGTTTCCAGCCCACGATTGGTGATTCGATAGCTCCCCCGCCCTACAGATTCAACAAGCATGCCCTTTTTAAGATGTGTGCTTGCCCAGCCAATTTTATTATCAAATTTATTGCCACCTGCTGGTAATCGCTCGCTTAACTCTGCGGAGGACAAGCCAAATTGACTCACAAGTTTGGTCTTGATATCCGAAAGCAGGTGAATGTTGCCATCTTGAATAACTGAGAGAAAAGGCAGCATCAAGTCTTCATAATCTGGTATTGGCATGTATAACCTCCTAAGGTATTTCTGTCTCGGTTTGGGTTGCTGTTGGGGTGTGTGTTGCGGTGCGGATGGTTTCTGTGGGGGTCGGCGTCGGCGTTGGTGGTGGAAGGATAAGCTTTAAAGTGTCCACAGGCACGCTGAGATCGACATTCTCACCAAAAACCCAGCCTTCTTGCCCGTTTTCGAGCAGGACAGCCAGCCAGTCGGATTTCTGGTTGCGCCCGATTACCTGTAGCAGAGCGCCCTGCGGGTAGCCCGCGATGACTTCGTAAGCCGTGCTGGGTCCGCTGCGAATGTAAATGCCCTGTGCTGCAAGGACTTTTGCCGTTGGCGCTCCGGCTGGCGGCAGGGGAAGCGTTGAAGCGGGGGGCTTTTCAGGCGTGTCCGCTGTTGTGTTGGCAATGGGCGGGGAGGGTTGCATCATGGGCTGTGTGGGGGGTAGCGGGGTCAGAGAGGGCTGACGGGTGCTCTCCCAGCCCGGCAGTTTGGTGAAGCGCGCTTCCACAGTCTGGGCGGCGTACGTATACTTGAGGTGTGGTGGCTGGGTGGCTGTGGGTTTGGGGCTGAACAATATGCTTCCTATCAAAAATGCGATCAGCAGCAAAGCGACTGCCAGCGCCCCGATCAGGAAGCGCAGCACGGCGGGGTGCAGGCGTGCCACAGATGTCGTCAGCTGCTCGCTGTTGGAAGGCTTGCCAATGGCATTTTCCAGCGCCTGTAGCAGCATCAGTGCATCGGGGTAGCGTTTGCGCGGGCTTTTCTCCAGGCAGCGCAGGATCACCGCTTCCAGAGCGGGGGAAATGCGGGGGTTGTACTTGCGTGGTGATGGAGGGGGAATGTTGAGATGTTCACGGTTGACGGCGTTGATGAGCAGCATCTCATCCTTGTATTCTTCCCCGGTGAAAGGGCGCTCGCCGCCGGTAGCCATCTCGTACAGCACCACGCCCAACGCGTAGATATCCGTTTGAGGCAGTGGCGGTTTGCCCATGATTTGCTCCGGGGCAGCGTAGCCGGGGGTACCCAGACCTGCCAGCGTGGTGGTGGTGCTTTCTGCCAGGCGGGCAATGCCAAAATCGGTAATGCAAACGCGTCCCTGACGTTCAATCATGATGTTGGCGGATTTGATGTCGCAATGTACCACGCCGTTCTGGTGGGCATAGTGCAAAGCTGAGCAGACCGGGCGCAGATAGGTGAGGATGCGCTCTTCTGAGAAGGGCGCGGCTGTTTGGAAAATTTCTTTTGCCAGTGAGATGCCGTCAATATACTCCATGAGCAGAAAGACGCGCTCCCCGTCCTGTTCCATACCATAAAACCGCACGATGGAGGGGTGCTGTAGGCGGGAGAGCGTTTCGGCTTCGCGGTGGAAACGGCGCAGGACGACACGGTCCATCGCCAGGTCGGAGCGCATCATTTTCATTGCCAGGTAGCAAGCGCGCTGCTCATCCCAAACTTTATAAACCTGTGCCATTCCCCCTTCGCCAATAAAAGAAACCACTCGATAGCGGTTATTGGCGAGATAGGTGCCGATCAAATCATACATATCAAAGCCCCAAACTTAAGGTCGGATGGTCAAAACCCATATTTGTGTTTAAGTATACCGCTTTTGTGGGTTAAAGGGGTTATCCCTGTTGTTTGGGTTAAGCAAGGCACGCCGGAGATGCTTTTGTGAACTTCTCCGGCGTGTGTTTTGCCTATATCAAGAGACGTCTCAGAGGTCTCTTATCTGAGCGGATAATTTCTGAGCGGTTTCGCGGTAGGTCGCTAGTTTCTGACGCTCTTTTTCCACCAGAGGGGCGGGGGCTTTGTGCGAAAATTCTCCGCTTAGCAGCCTTTCCAGCCGTTCAATCTGCTGATGGGTTTCATCCAGCTCTTTTTGCAGCCGAGCGCGCTCGGCTTGTGTATCTACAAGGTCAGCCAGCGGCAGGAAGATTTCAATTCCCGAAATCACGAGAGAAATCTGTCCTTGAGGTTTTCGAGAAATTTTTTCAACAAGCTGGGTCTTCTCCAGGTCAAGATGAGCCAGCGCGGCGATGGTCTTGATCTGTTCGTGGAGGATGTCGTGGTAATCGCCAGCGACCAGGGTGGCGGGGATGCGTTTACCTGGCGGGACTTTCTTCTCAGCGCGCAGGTTGCGGATGGCACGCACAAGCTCCTGCAACAATGAAAAGTTGGCTACTTTCTGCTCTTCCCAATCCTCTTGCGGACGCGAGGATGGCCAGCGGGCAACGATGAGAGCATCTTCCCAGCCGCCTTGTGGCGCAAAGCGGGGGGAATGTGCCATGGCAGCGCGCTTGAGATGTCCCCACAATTCTTCGGTAACAAACGGTGTGAAGGGGTGTAGCATCCGCAGACACTGATCCATGACCCGCACCAGCGTGAGAGCGGTGTAAAAGGCGCGGTCGCCCCCTTCGGCGAGTTGCTGTTTGGCAATTTCTACATACCAGTCGGCAAACTCATCCCAAAAGAATTCATAAATCTGTCTGCCTGCTTCTCCGTACAGGTGCGTGTCGAAGAGGTGGTTGACATCGCGTATCAACTTTTGCAGGCGTGCCCAGACCCACGAATCCGCCAGTGTCCATTGCGGCTCTGAACGCGGCTCTGAAGGTGCCTGTGCCAGTGCACCAATGACAAAGCGTCCGGCGTTCCAAATTTTGTTGGCAAAATTGCGGTTTGCCTCCACCTTTTTGATACTGAGGTTCATATCGTTGCCCGGTGAGGAACCCACCAGCAGGGTGAAACGCAGCGCGTCCGTCCCCAACGCATCCATGGTGTCCAGCGGGTCAATCACATTGCCTTTGGTCTTGCTCATTTTCTGCCCGTGTTCATCCCGAACCAGCCCATGTAAATAGACCGTGTGGAACGGAACTTTGCCGGTGAATTCCAGCCCCATCATAATCATGCGCGCCACCCAGAAAAACAGGATGTCGTAGCCCGTTTCCATCATGGTTGTTGGGTAAAAGTACTGCAGGTCGGGGGTTTGTTCGGGCCAGCCGAGCGTGGAAAATGGCCACAACCCAGAGGAAAACCAGGTGTCGAGCACGTCTTCATCCTGATGGATGCGCTGGCTCTGACAATGGCTGCACACGGCGGGGTCTTGCCGTGCGGCGGTCATTTTGCCGCAGTCATCGCAATACCAGACCGGGACGCGGTGTCCCCACCACAACTGGCGGCTGATACACCAGTCTTCGATGTTTTCCAACCAGTTATAGTACACCTTGGTAAAGCGTTCGGGGACAATGCGGATACGTCCATCGCGTACCGCTTCCAGGGCCGCATCTGCCAGGGGACGGATTTTGACAAACCACTGGGTGGAGACCATTGGCTCAATGATCTCGCCGCCGCGCTGCGAGCGGGGCACATTGAGCGTGTAGGGCTGTTCACGGATGACCAGCCCGGCGGCGCGCATATCTTCCCAGAGCTTTTTGCGGCATTCAAAACGGTCCATACCCTGATAAGGACCCCCGTTGTGGTTGACACAGGCTGCCTCGTCCAGCACGCTGATGACTTCCAGCCCGTGGCGTTCGCCAATGATAAAGTCATTTGGATCGTGCCCGGGAGTAATCTTGAGCGCCCCGGTGCCAAATTCGCGATCCACGTAGCTATCGGTGATGACGGGGATTGCCCGTCCCAGGATGGGCACAAGCACCTTGCGCCCGACATATTGGCGGTAGCGGTCGTCGTCCGGATGAACGGCCACAGCGGTATCGCCCAGGATGGTTTCGGGGCGGGTGGTGGCTACTGGGATAAACTCATGCGGCGCGTCTGCCAGCACGTACTTGAAGTAATATAAAAAGCCTGGTTCTTCGGAGTATTCCACCTCCAGATCGGAGACGGCTGTGCGCAGTCCTGGTGACCAGTTAATCAGACGCGGCCCGCGATAAATCAGGCCTTTCTCAAACAGGCGGACGAAAGCCTCGCGCACGGCGCGCGAGCATCCCTCGTCCAGGGTGAATCGTTCGCGATCCCAATCGCAGGAAGCGCCCAGACGGCGGATTTGGCGGTTGATAATCCCGCCGTATTTTTCCTTCCATTCCCAGGTGCGCTGAATAAATGCTTCTCGCCCAATGTCTTCGCGGCGTTTGCCTTCCTTTGCCAGCGCTTTTTCGACCTGGAGCTGTGTGGCGATACCGGCATGATCGCTGCCTGGCACCCACAGGGTAGATAGCCCTCGCATGCGGGCGTGACGGATCATCAGGTCTTCCATAGAGACAAACATGGCATGTCCCAAATGCAGTTCGCCGGTTACGTTGGGCGGCGGAATGGAAATGACATAAGTGGGAACGCTGGGGTCGAAGCCTGGTTTTTGTGGATCATTGAAAGGCTTGAAGTAGCCGTTTTCTTCCCACCACTGATACAGACGGTGTTCAGTGGTTTTGAAGTCATACACTTTTGGTAATAGATATTCGGGCATTGCTACACTCCTGATATTAGGGATCATTGCTTGCATGATTCTAGATGTGCTTTTTTCTAAAATTCGTTCAAATAAAAAAAACCTCTCGCCAAGAGGACGAAAGGTTTTTCCGCGGTACCACCTCACTTTGCTGTCAAACAGCACACTCATTCCGGACAATCATCCGGTTGATGCGCTAACGGGCACACCCGTGTCGTTCTACTTGCTGGATAGCTTTCTTCGACATTTACGTCAAGCGACTTCCCTCAGGGGACGCCTTTGGAGATTCTCAGCTCTTATCTCCTTCTCTGTCAGGGTATTCCTAAGGTACTCCTCTTGACAACTTTTTATGTGATTGTTGGCAGGATTATACAAAGTTTTGGGGACGATGTCAATAAAAATAAACTTTACCAATTTTTGCTATTATTGTCGGAATTATGGGAGAGTCGTACAAAGCCGCAGGTGACGGTTGTCACTACCTGAAAACCTGAAGCTCGATCATAATAGTTATGGTAAGGTATGAAAAATTGCCTCTATAGGCAACTTATATTCTTCCAAGAAGGAGATGCGAATGCCCCCAAAAGGACGAATTGTTGTTGATGAGTTCTACTGCAAAGGTTGTGAGTTGTGCGTTGAAGCCTGCCCTCAGGGCGTCATTCAGCTGGCGCCTGAACGGCTCAATCTCAAAGGATTTCATCCGGCGGAAATGATTGCAATGGGCTGCACAGGGTGTGGTATTTGCGCGATTGTCTGCCCAGAAGTTGCTATCACCGTCTATCGTGAAATTAAGGCAAGAGAAGAGAAAGCCAACGCATAAGGAGAAAGAATGAGCCGACAATTGCTTAAAGGGAATGAAGCCATTGCAGAAGCCGCAGTACGCGCTGGTTTGCAAGCCTATTTTGGTTATCCGATTACCCCCCAAACTGAGCTGCTGGAGTATCTTTCTTTGCGTATGCCGGAGTTAGGCAGAGGGTTTGTACAGGCAGAGAGTGAACTGGCAGCCATTAACATGGTGTATGGCGCTGCCTGCACTGGTGCTCGCGTGATGACCTCGTCTTCCAGCCCTGGCATCAGTCTGATGATGGAGGGGTTATCCTATATTGCTGGTACGGAATTGCCAGTGGTGATGGTGGATGTCATGCGTGGCGGTCCGGGGTTGGGGAATCTGGGACCTTCGCAGGGGGACTATAATCAGATTGTGCATGGGGGAGGACATGGTGATTATCATTGTCTGGCGCTGGCACCCTCGAACGTGCAGGAAGCCATTGACATGACTGCTGAGGCGTTTGATTTGGCAGAACAATACCGTATGATTACCTGGATCGTCATTGACGGGTTGATTGGACAGATCATGGAGCCTGCGGAGCTTCCGCCGATGCAGCCGCTCAAGACGTCATATCCCGACTGGGCGACCCGCGGGGCTGAGGGCGGGCGTAAGGCGCGCCTGCTCAAGTCCTTCTATGTGGATACCCTAGAGGAAGAGGCTGTCAATATCCGCATGTTAAAGCGCTGGCAGGAAGCGCGCGAACATCTGGTGCGTTACCGTGCCTACTACATGGAGGACGCCCAGTTTGCGGTGATCGGTTTTGGTTCTGCGGGGCGTATTGCGCTGTCTGCTGTGCGTGCCGCGCGCGCTGAAGGCATTAAAGTGGGGCTGCTTCGACCGTTGGTGATCAGCCCCTTTCCAGAAGCGGTTGTACGGGAGGTGGCTGACAGATTAGAGGGTATACTGGTTGTGGAAATGAACGCTGGTATGATGCTGGATGATGTGCTTCTGGCAACCGAAAAGAAAACACCTGTGGAGTTTTACGGACGTGTGGGCGGTAATGCACCCCTGCCAGACGAGATACTGGAAGAGATTCATCGTTTGGCAAAAGGACCACTGACAACTTCAGGCCACCCGCGTGATCGCTGGTTTAATCGTATCTCCAAGAACAATTAACAGGAGTATGAATGAACATCCGACAAGAAATGGAAATGGAAGAGATCATCTATCGCAGACCATCAACGCTGACTGAGCTGTCTACCGGCTACTGTCCGGGCTGCACGCATGGTGTGGCGCATCGTCTGGTGGCTGAGGTCATTGATGAGATGGGCATCCGCGGTCAAACGATCGGTGTCGCGCCTGTGGGATGCTCAGTCTTTGCATATAAGTTTATTGACGTGGACTTTGTCCAGGCTGCGCATGGGCGGGCACCGGCAATGGCAACGGGCATCAAGCGCGCCTTACCGGACCGCATCGTGTTTACCTATCAGGGTGACGGCGATATGATCTCGATTGGCACAGGCGAAATTGTCCACGCGGCGACGCGCGGTGAAAACATTACGGTAATATTTATCAATAATGCCAATTTTGCTATGACTGGCGGTCAGATGGCGCCCACCACGCTGCCCGGTATGAAGACCACCTCATCACCCCTGGGCAGAGATGTGGAGCAGATGGGATATCCCATACGTGCCTGTGAAGTGCTGGCGACGCTGGATGGCACCAGCTATGTTGTGCGCCGTTCGCTGCACAACCCCAAGAATATACGTATGGCAAAGAAGGCTATCCGCATTGCGTTTGAAGCTCAGGCGCGCGGCATGGGATTCTCGATGGTCGAATTGCTTTCTACCTGCCCCACAAACTGGGGTCTCTCTCCGGTGCAGGCAACCAAGTGGCTGGAAGAAAAAATGTTGCCATATTACCCGCTGGGTGATTATAAGGTGCACCCTACGCTTTCCGATCTAAAGATATAGGAGGAGATGATGCAGACAGAGTTTGTCTTTTCGGGGTTTGGCGGGCAGGGTGTTATGTTTGCCGGGCAGCTTCTATCCTATGCTGCGATGGATGACGGGCTGCATGTTACCTGGTTTCCGTCTTATGGACCGGAGATGCGCGGCGGGACGGCGAATTGCGTGGTGATCATCTCTGATGAGGAAATAGGTTCTCCGATGGTGCGCAACCCAAAAGCCGCGGTGGTTTTCAATCTGCCATCGCTGGATAAGTACGAGCCGCTGGTGCAACCGGGCGGCTTGATGGTGATCAATGCATCTATGGTCAATCGCGAGGTTGGGCGCGATGATATCACCTGTGTGCGCGTCCCGGCAAATGAGATTGCTGAGAAAGTGGGCGACAAGCGCATGGTCAATATGGTAATGCTGGGTGCGCTGATTGCCAATCTCCCTATCGTGCCTTTGTCATCTCTTGAGAAAGCACTTCGTGAGCACCTGCCCCAGCGGCATCAGCGCTTGCTGCCAGCCAATTTGCTGGCGCTTAAAGAGGGTTCTGTGTATCTGGCGGAGAAGGCTGTAAAGTAGAGACGGCTACTCGACACTAAAGGTGATCTTTTCCGAAAGCGTCTCGTTGCCTGCCAGGTCAACAGCCTTTACCTGGAGGGTGTGTTCTCCTTTTTGTGCCTCCCAGAGGTGTACATAGGGCGGCTGGATAGCTTCGCCTATCAGTTTCCCGTCCACGTACCAGATGACGCGCTCAATGCCGACAGCATCACTTACGGTGGCTTCCATATTGACAGATGAAGCGAATACATTAATCTTCTGACCATTGGAGGGGGAAAAGGATTGTATGACGGGTGGTGTGTTATCTACGGTAACCTGTGTAATGGCGGACTGAATAGACTGGTCAGAGCGGATAACCAAAAGGCGCAAGGCGTAAAGCCCATCGCGTTGCTGGCGTGTGTCCCACGTTCCTAACACGTTGTCGTATTGCGGGGTGGTGACATCAGCGCCGATCTGCTGCCAGCTGCGCGGGTTAAGTCCTGCTCCTGCTTGCAAGCGATAAGCGGAAAATGTCTCCCCGCCAGCGGAACCACGAATTTTCACTTCGCCTGAGACATAAGCAAAAAGCGGCGGGTATGTTATGCGCGTGTCGGGGGAAGATGGGGGAGGCTGAATTGTGTCGTAGGATTGTGGTGGCTTAGGAAGTCCCACCTCTTTTGCCCACGCGCTGAATTCGGGGGGAGGGATGAGAAAAGTGCGTTCCTCGATCATTTCGAGGGGGGTGAATACGGTCGCCAAGAGCTGGGTTTCGCGGTTCACCTCATACGTACGGTACAGATTGTCAAACGTAGTGGGTTCGTTGCCTTGCAAAAATACCTCCTCCACTACTGCTGGGCAGGCAGGGGTAGGAAGCAGCCCTGAAGGGTCGCAGACTTTGATAATGCTGATACCGGAAGGTTGCTGCCATTCTGTTACCGGTAAATCGCGGTGGCTGTATTGCATGACAGCATGCCATATTCCGGCAGCCATTTTTGGGTCAAGTCGTAGATTGGGATCGCTCTGCGGCGGCAGCCCTAGCCAGACTACCGTCAGACGCTGAGGCGTATATCCGACGCTCCACACCTGATGACCGTCTGCGGTCTGCCCAATCTTGGCAGCAGCCGGACGTCCAATTTGGAGAGGGTTGGGGAAACCCAGTGTTGCTCTGCGGGCATTGTCATCACCCAAAATATGATGGATAAGAAAAGAAAGCTGTGGGCTGAGCACCAGCTTTTCTTGTGGCGCTCCAGCTTCCCACCAGCGGCGGTGGGTTAAGTCTTCAATCCACAAAATCCCTGACGGGCGCTGGAGATTGCCTTCAGTCGCCTCACCTGTTGGAGTTGCGGACGCTTTTCCTATCTGCCGCCCCTGGTTTGCCAGTGTGGCATAGGACTGAGCAATTTCCAGAATGGTAACTTTACCCCCGCCGTAGAGCAAAGTCTCTGGGTTTTGACTTCTGGAGAGGTCTGGCAAACCAAACACCTGCGACATACGCCAGACGTTGAAAGCGCCTATATCTACCAAAAGTTTTGTTATGGGGATCAGATAGTCATTGGCGATTGCCGTTCGCAGACGCAGAGGCCCATGATATTCCACCTCTGGTGGCTGAAATTCCTCCAAACCCGCTGGTATATTCTGAGGGACATCCCAGAGCAGACTGGAGGGGCTGAGCCCACGCCCGAAGGCAGCTACTGCAACAAAGGGGGTTAATAGCGATCCTGGATCGTGGAGCGAGAGAGTCTCGCTTTCTCCCAGAACGCTGGTATCCCCCAACATTGCCAGCACTTCGCCGCTGGCAAGGTCAAGAATGACGGCGCTGCCCTCAAGTTCTGCCGGGAAAACCCGGTCGCCAGTTGCAATGGTGGGTAACAGAGAGGCTGTTTTGCAGTTTGCATCGTCCGGAAGACCTGTGGCTGGCATCTGGTCTTCGAGACGCAGCAATTGGGTGCGCAGGGCACACGTCAGCTGGGTTTGCAAATCATAGTCTAGTGTGGTGATGATGCGTAAGCCGCCGCGTTCAACACGTTGCCTGCCCAGTGCTGCAATCATCTGGTTGATCACCTGACGGGTAAAAGCCCTGGCAATTTGCGGGGTTTCCGGCTGTGGCAACCTTGGCGAGATGATTGTTTGTTTGGCTTGCTCGTACTCCTGATCGCTGATCAGACGGCGTGCATGCCATTCTCCAAGCAAAACCTGCTGACGCTCGAATGCTGCCGCCGGAGCATCCAGTGGGTTGAGAGCTGGCGATTGTACTGTTGCCAGTAGCAGGGCAACCTCTGCCAGGTTAAGCTCTCGAGCGGATTTATCCAGATAAAGCCGTGCAGCGCTTTCGGCACCGTATGCCTGATGACCGTAATACATGCTGTTGAGCGTCCATTCCAGCACCTGGGCATGCCCATATTGTTTGATTGTCTGTGCTGCAAGCATTTTTGCTCGCAGGGCGCGGCGGACTCCGGCAGGTTCTTGATCGAGAAGCAGGTCTGACACCAGTCTTTCGGCAAGGGTGCTGGGCTGTGGTGAAAGCAAATGAGTCCAATCCACTCCCGATCCTTGCCAGAAGGTCGGGTCGTAGGTTGCCACTGTCATTTCCACCAGGAGCGGTGAGAAATGGTTGGCGTGTTCTGGGTTGAGGAAAAGATAGGTGCGTTCAACACCGGGGTTCTCGATGCTTGTCAGCAAACGTTGACCGCTGCGGTCATAAATGCGTGTTGGCTCAAGCAGCAGACCGTTACGCGGATTGAGCCAGATGGGCAACAGCTCTATTGAAGGCAGGTTCGTTGTCAGGCTGGCATAAGCCATTGCTGACAGCAAAACGATAAAAACCAGGAAGAGCGAGAGCAGTGTGCCAATGATCCATAACGGGCGGATAAGCAGCGCTGGCAGCCTGCGCCGATGGGTGGCGCTGCGGCGCTGGCGGCGGTTTGTCAAGGTGTAGATCGAAAGCAAGCGCACGGGTTGCATCCTGAATTTATGGTGCGGGTGTTACGCTCTGGTCGTGCGCCAAGGTTGGCAGTTGGGTGATTGTTGGAATAGGCGTATTTGGCAAGGCAATCGTTGCAATTGGGGTGGGCGTAGCGGGGGGTATGCGGATGGTCGGCGTGCGCGTGAGCGGGCTTGTTTTTGTGGGGGATGGTGTGCGGGTGCGTGTTGGAGTACGGCTTGGGGTTTGTGTGGGTACAGTGGGCGTTGGCGATTTGGGCGCCAGCACATCCAGCCGCTGGCGTGCAGTGGCGCGCCAGGCGTCAGGGATGTCGGTAGAGGGCAGATTGAGCAGTGCTTCCCAGTCGCGAATTGCTGCCTGGAGCATGTTTATCTTCTCAAGCGCCTGCGCGCGCCAGTAATAGACCTGTCCCTCTTCGCCAATGTTGGTTGCCAGCCCATGAGCGTTAGCAAAGCGCATATAGGCTTCACTGTCTTTCCCCAGTATGAGACAGGCACGCCCCAGGGCGATATTGGCATCAAAAGAGCGCGGGCGAAGCGTAATTGCCACGCGCAAGTCCTTTTCTGCCAGGTCTGGCTTTTGCTGCTCAAGGTAGATCAACCCGCGCCGCAAACGGGCATCAAATTGTTTTCCGTCTGCTTTTATTGCATTGTCAAGCGCAGCCAGAGATAGGGTAATTTGGTTTTGCTGTGCATAGGCTTCCCCCAGCCAGGCAAGCGCCTGTGCGTCTTGGGGCTCATAGAGGGTATACATTGCCAGGGTAGCGATTGCCAGATCAATATTCTCCTCTAACAGGGCTGCTTGGCCAAGTGTACGATAAACATCCAAATAGGTGTAATCGAGTTGATTGGCGCGTTGCGCGTCTGCCAGCGCCTGCGCCGAGTTGTTAAGTTGCAGGTGGACGCGTGCGCGCTGATAGAACACCTGAGGTGAGTCGGGAGCTTGCTCGGCTGCCTGGTTCAGGTATTGCAGTGCGGTGGCAGGGTCATTGCGCGAGAGGAGCAGATGAGCTAGCTCAAGGTATGCCTCGGTCAAGCGCGGATCCATGTCAATGGCGGTTTTCATATCGGCTTTTGCATCTTTCCATTTTGTCTGAGGAGAAATGGCAAGAACGGATCTGCCGCGCCCTAGATACGCTGCTGCAAAGTAGGGGTTGATTTGCAATGCCCGTTTGTAGGCTGCAAGCGCATTGCTGTGTTGGCCTTCCATGCGGAAGGTCTCGCCGATGTAGAAGTAAATGTCCGCTGATTCCGGCTCGAGGGTTAAAACCTGCTGCAACATGTTGCGGCTGCCTTCCCAATCCTGACGCTGATATGCCGTCAGGGCGGAGCGATATGCCTCGGCGCGTGGGTGTGGGGTGTTGACGTACAATGGCGTGGGGGTATACGTTGCCTCCAGTAATGTCCACAATGGCACAGGACTACTGAAGGTTGGGGTAGGTCCGGTGGGGTGCGGGGTTGATGTAGGGGGGATAGTCTGCGTTGCTGCCCCGGCTGCAAAGAGCGGCATTTGCAAGCCTTTGCTGGTCTGATTTCTGGCGGGTAAGATCGTTACCACTGCTAGCACAGCCACAACCACCAGAAGGGCAGCTGCGCCTAGCAGCGAGGTCTGCATCCAGGCGGGCATCAGCAGTAGCTTATCTGCAGAGGAGGATGGGAACATTTTGCTTTGCCAATCGCGTTTCTGCAGACGCATGGGTACTGCCAGCTTTTCATCTGGGGGCATAGCTCCCAGCAAACTCAATCCCCGCCGGGCAGAGAGGTTTTTGGGATCCAGGCGCAGAACCTCTTTTAAGCAGAAAATGCGTTCGCGCGGTGTTTCCACCACAACGCTCATCCAGAGCCAGTAATCTGCGTGATTGGGGTGATCCTTAATCAGACGGGTCAGCAAGTCGCGGGCGCGCAGGTAATCCCGATGCTCAATCGCCTGCATGGCTTGTTGAAACATGCTTTCCTCAGGTTTAAGCACCATGCTTTCAGTTTAACACAGGCAAAAAAAGTCGGCAAGGTTCGCAGCTTGTGAAGACAATCATTCGGAAGCGGTATAATACCTTCTATGCCTCAAAAAAGCTCCTTATGGCTTATGCTGTTGATTGGCACGCTATATTTTCTAGCTTTCATCCCTGCCAATTTGCAGGGTGCCAAAAGCGAGGCGATGCTTTCTAGGACATCCATTGATGAGCCAGTAACGTATCCGTATGTTGTGCGGATGTTGACGCCTGCCAGCGATTGGCGCGATCTGTTCTCGCGCTGGGTTTTATACGGTGATTATCATTATGGCTATCCGTTTTACTTTTTCTCTGCTTTGTCTGTGCTGCCGGTGCGATTGATATATGGGGCGCGTTTTACAGATCATACTGCTCTTAACCTGCTTTTGCTAAGACAGTTGATCAGCGTTCTGCCGATGATCCTAGCGGTTGCGGTGCTGGCTTATTCCAGTGTTGGGCGGGGGCGTCTTCTTGTGTTGGGTGGTTTGTTTGTGTTTGTGCTTTCCACCCGCGCAGTTGTGCGTCAGAATATTCAGTGGTGGCATCCCGACGCGCTGTCTGTGCTGGCGGTGGCGTTGACTCTGTATTGTTTACAGCGTGATAATCTGCGTTTTGGCAGGTATTTTTATCTTTCAGCGGCAATGTGCGGTTTGGCGGCTGGCATCAAGCTGGCTGGAGTCTGGTTCTTCCTGACGGTGGCGGTATATCTGTGGCTGGGTTTCAAGCGGCGAGCGCTCATGTTCGGACGGACAATTGCCATGGGGGCATTGTTTTTAGTCGTGATGGGGCTGGCGTTGGTTGTCTCTAATCCATTTCTGTACAATTCCGGCGCACGCCAGGAGATGATCGCCATTCAGACGTATAAGACCACCGAGCTGGATCAAGGCTACAGCCATGATGATCCGCTGTATTATTCCAAAGGCTTGCGCTGGTGGCTGCCTACACTACAGAACTGGTATGCCCATCCGTTTGTGCTTCTCTTTTTGTTGTTCTCCCTGTTAGCGGGATGTGTTTGGGGCTCGCGCCGTCTGTATAACCTGCTGGTGCTGACCTGGATCATCCCTTATTCCGTGTATCTTCTGTATTTTGTGGCGGTTAAGCCGGATCACTACTGGTTGCCAGTGATGCTGCCTCTGTTTGCCGCTGCCGCAAATATTTTAGTGCTTGTTGCCGAGGGCGGTAATGCGCTTGTCAAAAGGCTGGGGCGTTATCGCTCGTTGATGTGGGTTGTGGTGATGGCGGTGCTGGCGGCACAGATGTTCTGGAACGTTGCTCGTCCCGAAACGGGGCTGTATGCGCTTTACAGCCGTTCCATGCGGGTGGAGACAGAACTAACGACGCAATCATTCGATGTGCGCAGCCGTATGGCTGCTGCAGATTTAGATAAGTGAGTAGCAGCGATGTCTTCTTTCAATCATTTTGACTTTCTTGCTCCATTTTATGAACGCTTTATTGTCGGGGTTCAGCCGCAAGACTTGCTGCGCCAGCTGGATATTCCGCGCGGGGCAATGATCCTGGATGCTGGCGGCGGCACCGGACGCATTGCTCAATTCCTCCATAATGGGAACAGTCAGGTGTGGGTGATAGACCTTTCCTATAAAATGCTGACACGTGCAAAGTGGAAAGGGGGGTTACTTCCCGCCTGCGCTTATGTGGAAAAGTTGCCCTTTGCGACAGCCACTTTTGACCGCGTTGTGATGGTAGATGCGTTTCATCATGTGTGTAATCAGCAGGATACAGTGCGCGAGATGTTGCGTGTGCTTAAGCCTGGAGGACGCTTGATTATCGAGGAGCCAGATATTCGCTCAGGATTGGTCAAGCTGATTGCGTTGGGTGAAAAGCTGCTTGGAATGCGCAGCCGGATTCTTTCAGCCCAACAGATAACGCAATTGTTTGACAATCTACCGGTGCGTGTTTCCGTCAATCAATTGGATTACAAGATATGGGTTGTGGCAGATAAATCTAGTTGTTGAGGTTGACAATACTCAGCGATAAGTTTTCGGCTGCTTATCATGGCTTTGAGCCAAGCACTTCACGGGCATATTGGTCTCCAAATGGGAAAAGCCCGTATATCCCTCCGGTATGGATGAACAAAATTCTGTTGCCCTTTTGAAAGCGTCCGTTCTGGGTTTCACGCCACAGCGCGTAGAAAGCCTTGCCGGTGTAAACTGGGTCGAGAACTAGGCCGGTTGTGCGGGCGACATTGTGAATAAAGCGCAACTCATCCAGTGTGCTTTGCGCATAACCTGTGCCAACATAACCGTCCACAATGTGGATATCCTGGGCACAGGCTTGCAGATCAGAAAGATATAGGTTGCGGAACTCATCCAGGACGCGGCTGATTTCGCGCACAAAATATGGCGCGTCCATGCGCACGTTGATGCTGATAATTTCACAGGGGAGCTTGAACAGCTCTTTGCCGATCATCAGTCCGGCATGTGTTCCGCCGCTGCCTGCTGCGGCGACGATATAGTCTGGAATAAACCCTAAGCCCTCAAATTGCGGCAGCATCTCTGCGATGGCATGGGCGTACCCAAGCGCGCCGGTGGCATTGGAAGCCCCCATTGGCAAAATTTCGGGCTGGTGACCTTTTTTGCGATATTCATTTGCCAGTTCCTGCATAACAGTTGTGAGGGCATCCAGGTCTTCGGTGGGTACAAGGGTTACCTCAGCACCCAACAGGTAGTCTAAAAGCAGATTGCCGGTCAGCGCACCCTTGCCGTCGCCGCCCAGAACAAGGTGTGCTCTGAGTCCCAGCCGCGCGGCTACTGCGGCAGTGGCGCGCGCGTGGTTGGATTGCTGCCCCCCGGCGGTGATCAGGGTGTCTATGCCCTGTTGCAGGGCTTTTGCGGCAATAAACTCCAGTTTTCGAATCTTGTTGCCTGAAAGGTCAATGCCTGTCAGGTCATCGCGCTTGATATATATTTCAACACCGTTAAAGAGGGGCGCAAGCCGCTCAAGTTTTTCAATGGGTGTAGGAAGCTGGGATAGTGGTATTCGTTTTGGGAATTCAAACGCACACATACGCTCTCCTTTGGCTTGGATTTGCGTTGATTGTATCACGATGCCTGCATGATGCTGCCTTTTGGTTGTGAGGATGGCTTGACTTTTTGCGCGCATGTCGGGATAATAATTTTGTCTTGATGGAGGGTGTTGCTGGAGGATGAAACAGTTTTCGCTGAGAACTGTACGGCGTGTTTGGCGTGCGCAATGGCGCGATATGAAGGTGTTGTTGCGCGAGTCGCGCACTCCTCTGGTGTTGTTTATACTTGTCGTGGTGGGGGGAGCGACGCTTTTACACTTTTTCTACACCTTTCCAGAAGATGGGCATGAATTGGGTTGGGGGTATGCGCTTTATGCCTCCTTTGCGCTGGTTTTTTTTGAAACTGCGTTGGAATTCCCCCAGCAGTGGTATCTGCAGGCGTTATATTTCTTGATTCCAATATTGGGGTTGAGTGCAATTGCGGATGGTGTACTGAGCTTTAGCGCTGCGCTGACCAATAAACGTGCGCGCGGGCAGAAGTGGCAGGTGGCTATGGCTTCTACGTACAAGGATCACGTCATTGTGTGTGGTTTGGGTAAGGTGGGCTACCGCGTGGTTTTGGAGTTGCAGAAGTATGGGCGTGATGTTGTGGGCATTGAAGCCAACCCCGAAGGCAGGTTTGTCGAACGTCTTCAGGAGATGGGGATTCCTTTGATTTTGGCAGATGCGCGCCGCCCGTCCAATCTGATAAAAGCCAACGTCAAGGAAGCTGATGCTATCATACCCTGCACGGATGATGAGTTGACCAATCTGGATATTGCGCTGGATGCCCGCGAAATTAATCCCCGTATTAAAGTGGTGATGCGGATGTTTGATCCTGATTTGGCGAAACGTATTGAAAAGGGCTTCGGCATTCACACTGCAATCAGCACCTCGGCGCTGGCAGCGCCAATGTTTGCCGCGGCAGCGATGCGCGCTAATGTGAAATATTCATTCTATGTGGACAACGATTTGTTGAATATCGGTGAGCTGACAGTACACCCTCATTCCAAACTTGTTGGGCGGAGTATTGGAGAAATTGAGAAGGAATATAACATCTCGGTGATCATTTATCAGAGGGGTGGTTTTAGGGATATGCACCCTGAGCCAGCCTTTTTGATCGAGGCTGATGCCAAATTAACTGTTCTGGCGGAATTGCCCGCCTTGCAGCGGCTTGAGGCGTTGAACCAGGGTTAGGCTGTTGGTATGGCAGAAAGTGGAGGAAAACCCAATGGGCAACCCGATTGAGCTAGCTTGTTTATCCTGCCGCACCAAGCTGTTGGTTGAGAATGAGCGGCTGATTGTTTGCCATCATTGTAAGACAGTCTTTGTTGTCAAGCGTGGTATTGGGGTTGTCTCTCTGATTCCCTTTCGTCTTGATGAGCGCGAAACCGAGAAAAGGGATTACACTCGCATTGCTGCCGACAAAGCTATTAAACGTCTAAGTGCCGAAATTGAGCAACTGGAAGAAAAATTGAAGGTGCAGAGGGAATGGGTTAGAAATCGCAAAAAAACGGAGCGCCAGTGGCTTTACGGCTACTTTGCTGCAAGAAGGGTCTCTTTGGGCGAGGTAGTGGCTGGCGACGCAGATGAGGACACCCTACCCGAATTGGACAAGCTGACATCGGATCAGGCAAAGGAACTGGTTGCGCACTTTCGCCGTTTATCTTTAAATTACCCCAATGATAGACGTATCGCGGGGCTGGTAGCCGCTTTTGGCAACATAGAATTACTGTTGTCCACGCTGGAAGCCAAGCGCAAGGAGCTTGAGGATGAGAAGCGGCTGATAGACTGATTGTGGCTTTAGGGCTGGTGGCTGATCATAGAAAGCAGGTTGTATACTGCCCGCAGTTCGTTGATGATTTCAGTTTGCCGTTGTGTGATAAATTGCATCAGAATAGCCCGCGCTGGGTCTTCACGTAACAGCCTGATACCAACGCGGTAACGGTTGCGTAACGTGTCCTGGTGCACATTGGCAATGACACCCCGCAGTTCGATTTCAGTGGCTTTTTTGTATAAGGGTTCTGATGCGCTTGTGATGAATGAGACTTGTCGCCGCTGCCCGGCCAGCGGGTCGAGGCGCAGCGTTTCGCTGCTGGAGCGAGCCTTTAAATCGTTCTCCATGTACCACTTCACCGCCGTGCGGGGAATTTCTCCTTTGTAGTGCAGGCTGGCGGCTGGGATAAAGACAGTAATGGGTGTGTCCACCTTATAGTAGTCGGCAAAAAAGAATCTGGTTTTGATGTAAATAGCCAGTCCGTCCTGAGAAACGTCTGCCAGTTCGGCAGTGAGTGGACGACGCATCGTGTTGGTCATGATGGCGCCCTGGATGGGTGAATCGGGCTCAACGCGTATCTGATTGCGCGCCCCTATATTGCCTTTGACCATTTGAAAGTCGGATAGAACCCCCTCAACTTTTGCAAAATCAATATGAGATACGCTTGCCAGCACTGTCCCGGGGATCGCTTCGCTTTGGATGTATGTCTGACGCTCACGGTACAGACAAACCATCTGGAAAGGATCGGTCTTTACGTTGATCGAGGAGACCCCCACATCCGTCAGCGCTGCTGTGTTTGCAATTGGTATGCCTTTGAAAACATTGAGCAGGCGAATTTCTTTTCTGTTCCGGTAAATGCTGTCAAAGATACTGATAAGGTTTGGGGCGGGTTCCATAATTTGATTTCCTTTAGCGTAATGTTAAAACGCCTGGTAGGTTGCTTTGATTATTGCATTATTCATATCACTTGTCAATAAAAGCGTCATTAGTCTGTTTATCGCATGGGAGTCCCTTGCAGATACATTAGAAATTTTTAAGATAATTCACTTTCCTGATATCTTTATGGTAAAAAAACAAATATGCGCATGAAATGTAAGAGTTTGTTTTTTATGGGCTTTGTCATTTTTGTTTTTGGATCAGGTTATTCCTTTTCTGGGGGTGTCAACCTGTCTCAAGAGCTCTCTTTCCGATCTGTCAGCCCACAGGGGGAAATACGATTGGCGAAGGTGTCTGGCCAATTCGCCGATGTGTTCTCTCCTGCCATAGTTGGGGAAGAGTCTTCTCCCCGTTTTGTGACCATCAGGGGAGAGGTGGTTAACGCTTCTGGGAACTCTCTGCCAAAGGGTTTGAGTGTCTCGCTTCGGGTATTTGACGATATGTCGCCGGTATATATCATGACGACAGTGGTGGATGAGCCAAGCGGCGCATTTTCTTTTGACGCGGTGGAAGTTCGTTCGGGGCGTTCCTTTGTAGTTTCTACCCGATATATGGGGCATCTGTATACCTCAAGGGTGATTCATGCGTCTGATTTTGCAGACACCACCGAGATATTCATCCAGCTATATATCTATGAGCCAACAAGCAACTCCGCTCATTTGCTGGCGGAGCGGGTGCATGTCTTCTTTGATCTGATTGCCCCGCAGATGCTGCGGGTTACAGAATTTCTGATTATTTCCAACGTATCGCCGTATGTTTTCACTTCTGCAAATGCGGGAGAACCTGCTATCTATTTTGCCCTGCCGCCACGATTTGTTGACCTTGAAGTTGAAGATAGCCAGAATAATCAGGTGATGGTTACTGAAGACGGCTTTGGTACGCTGTCGCCAATTTTTCCTGGGCAACTGCCGCAGGAGATACTTTTCTCCTATAACCTTCCGTATGATGACAACCTGGAGATGAACCTTAAATTTCCTGTGGCTGTCAGTTCGATTGTTGTAGCGCTCCCTCAAGACAATATGCGTTTGACCAGCAAGCAGTTAAGCGATGCGGGATGGCGTGATGTCAGGGGGAGACGGTTGCGGCTTTACGAAACCCATAATCTGGCAGCTGAGGATGCGTTGTATGTCTCGCTCTCCAGAAGGGTGGGGGTGTTTTTGCCCTCCGATTCTTCACTTGGGACCGTTATTGGCGGAGTGGTTTTTGCTCTGGCGGCTTTTTTCTCGTGGCGTCTATTGTGGCGGAAAGGGCAGTGCACGTCAAAGAAGGCAGAGCATGATGGTGGCGTTGTTTCGGAGGATAGGGAAGCTGTCCTGGATGCCATTATTGCCCTGGACGATTTGTTTCGCGCTGGTGAATTGCCGGAAGAGGTTTACCGTCGGCGGCGGTCTGATTTGAAAGAAAAGTTGAAATCCGGTTAGCATGATCGAGGTATCCTGCCTGACCAAGCGGTTTGACGGCAAAACTGCATTGCGCGGTCTGGATTTTCGGGCTGTGGCAGGAGAGTTTGTGGCACTGCTGGGTCCGAATGGCGCGGGAAAAACAACCCTTTTGTACATTCTGGCTTCGCTTCTCCGCCCGACAAAAGGTGAGGTGCGTGTCGCTGGTTGCCCCTTACCACATCATGCGGCAGCCGCGCGGCGCAGTGTGGGGTTTGTTGCACATCAGCCTTTGTTATACCCTGACCTTACAGCCAGGGAAAATCTAACGTTTTTTGGGCGTCTGTACGCTGTGCCGCACCTTCCCCAGCGGGTGGATGAAGTGTTGTGTCTGGTTGGGCTGATGGAGTGCGGCAACAACCTCGTACGCACGTTTTCGCGGGGGATGTTGCAACGTCTTGCAATTGGCAGGGCGGTTTTGCATGACCCGCAGATTTTGCTTCTTGATGAGCCCTATACTGGATTGGATCAAGCTGCCTGTGAGATGCTTGACGCGATGTTGCATCTGCAGGCGATGCAGGGCAGGGTGCTTGTGATGGCGTCGCATGATTTGGGGCACGCCGCCAGGCTGGCGAGCCGCTTTGATATCCTTGTTAGCGGTAATTTGAAGGTCTCTGTCTTCCGCGAGCAGATACCTGCCGAAGGGTTGTCCGCTTTGTATCAGCAGGCGGTTCAATCCCAATAATGTGCGGGCAGTTGTGTATGTGTTTGGGCGAAGGCGGCATACGGTGTTTCTGAGAACAGTTTGGGCAATCTTATGGAAAGACCTTGTTACAGAATGGCGCAATCGTCAGACATTTTCTGCCATGCTGGTGTTTGCCCTGGTGGTTATTTTTTTATTCAACTTCGCTTTGGAGTTGAACAGGGGAGCGCAGGCTGTTGTCACCTCTGGGGTGATTTGGGTAACCTTTGCCTTCTGTGGAACGCTTGGGTTTAACCGTTCTCTCTCTGCCGAACAAGATCGCGGCTGTCTGGACGGACTGCTTCTTGCTCCGGTCAATAGGGCGGCAATTTACGTTGGGAAAGCGTTGTCCAATCTGGTTTTTATGCTTGCCACTGCTGTTGTTGTTCTGCCGGTATATAGTCTGTTGTATAACACGAACCTGTTTATTCCCGCCTTTCTACTGGTGGTTTTGCTGGGAATGCTGGGATACGCGGCGCTTGGGACAATGTTGTCCGGTATGAGTATGCGTTCGCGTATGCGGGATTTGTTACTGCCGGTTCTTCTTTTTCCGGTGGCGTTGCCGCTTTTGGTAGCAGTGGTAAAAGCCAGCAGCGGTTTGCTTGAGGGACAACCGCTTTCTGCTGTAAGACATTGGATGGATTTGCTGGTGGTCTATGATATTATTTTCGTGACGGTGTCTCTTTTGGTTTTTGATGAAGTAATAGAGGATTAGATAGTGAGGTCTGGACATCCCAGGTTGCTGTTGTCGCTGTCCATAGCCGCGTCTCTTTTGCTGTGCCTGGCTTTGTGGGCGGTCTTTCGGTATGCCCCCCTGGAATTGAATATGGGGGCGGTGCAAAAGGTGTTCTATTTTCATGTTTCTGCAAATTGGGCGGGGATGCTTGGCTTTTTGGTGGCGCTGGTTGTTTCTGTGATTTACTTACGCACAGCTGATTTGAAGTGGGATATTGCGGCGGTGGCAGGTATTGAACTGGGGATGGTCTTTACTGCCATGGGCATCGTCTCGGGCATGATTTGGGCGCGCCCGACATGGAACACCTGGTGGACGTGGGATCCACGTTTGACGACTATTGCTGTGGTTGAGATGGTATATGCTGCCTACTTTATGCTGCGGCAAGGGATCGAGGAATGCGAGCGCCGCGCCCGTTTCGGCGCGGTGTACTCGATTGTGGGATTTATCAGTGTTCCGCTCACGTTTTTCTCTATCCGTTTTGCGCGTACGATACATCCTGTGGTGATAGGCAGCGGTGACTCCTCCAACCAGGTATTCAATATGACGCCCGCCATGTTACAGACCTTTTTGCTCTGTTTGTTTGCCTTCTCGGTGCTTTTTGTTGTTCTCCTATGGCACCGCCTGCGGCTAGGGCTACTGGCGCAGGAAGTCGAAGATGCCGCAAATGCCTGTTGGGAGTAAAATAGCAATGCAGATGCCGGATACCGTCGTATATATGATTGCTGGGTATGTTGCCATATTGGCGATTCTTGCCATTTACATTGTTAGTCTTGGTGTACGCTGGAAGCGTCTGCAGCGGCAGTTAAGAAACCTTAAGCTTAAAGCCAGGAAGGAATGAGGATGCCACAAGCCACTTTCACGTTTCCAAAAGGTTTTTTGTGGGGGACAGCCACTGCCTCACATCAGGTGGAAGGCGGGAACAACAATAATAACTGGGCGATTTGGGAAGACACACCGGGAAAAATCATTGGTGGACATCGCAGCGGAAGAGCCTGTGATTGGTGGTGCGGCAAGCGATGGAAAGAGGATTTTGACCGTGCTGCCGAAACGGGGCAGAATACCCATCGTCTCTCCATTGAGTGGAGCCGGGTTCAGCCTGCTGCTGACCGCTGGGATGAGGATGCCATCAATTACTATCGTGAAATCGTGCGCGGTATGACAGAGCGCAAGCTCATGCCGATGGTGACTCTGCACCATTTCACAGACCCTATTTGGTTTTATGAGCAGGGTGGTTGGGAGATGGAAGATGCCCCCGGGCTGTATGCCAGATATGTTGAGAAGGTGGTTGAGGCGCTGAAGGAGTATGTGTCGGTGTGGGTAACGATCAATGAACCCAATGTTTACACGCTGAATGGGTATGTGGAAGGGGCGTTCCCCCCTGGGAAAAAGGATGTTGGCGCAGCTTTCGGTGTGTATTGCAACCTGGTGCGTGCCCATGCACAGGCATATCGCATTATTCACAAAATACAGCCTCAGGCGCGGGTGGGCTTTGCCCATCACTATCGCAGCGTACTGCCAGCGCGTTCCTGGTCTCCGTTTGATCGTCTGGCGGCAAAGCTTGTTTTTGAAAGCATCAATGTGGCGTTTCCTGGTGCACTGCTAGATGGGCGCGTTCGCCTTTTGGGCAAGCAGTGCCGCGTACCTGAAGCTATTGGCACACAGGACTTTTTTGGTCTTAATTATTACACGCGCACGCTGGTTGCGTTTGTACTCGATGCAAAGCAGTTTTTTCAGCGCAGCTTTTTCCCGCCCGGTGTTGAGGTCTCGCCAACCGGTTTTCTAGCTAATGTCCCAGAGGGCTTTTACGAAGCCATGCGCTGGGCGACGCGTTTTAATGTCCCTATTTTAATCACGGAGAATGGTGTTGAAGACAATGATGACCGCCTGCGCCCCAGCTATCTGGTGGAACACGTGCATCAGGTGTGGCGGGCGTTGAATAATAATTTTCAGATCAAGGGCTATTATCACTGGTCGCTGGTGGACAATTTTGAATGGGAGCGGGGGTGGACACAGCGTTTTGGTTTGTGGGGGCTCAACCCGGAAAGCCAATCGCGCCTGCGCCGCCCGAGTGTTGACCTTTATGCGGCGATATGCCGGGAGAATGCGCTCTCTTCAGCAATGGTAGAGAAGTTTGCTCCCAGGTCATTTGCCAGGCTGTTTCCGGTCTAGCGCAGAGTTCCCTTGTCAAGACGTTTTGTGCCAGACCTGGTACAAGCCCAGGTTTCCGCTTTGCCCGTCCGAGAGGAACTGTTCTGCAATTGTGAAACCGCAGTCAGTTGCCAGTGTGCGCAGTTCCTCCTCGCTGAACAGATGTACGTAACGCAGACCGCTGCGCGGTGATTCGCCGGGTAATGTGTGCCGCCAGTCCAGCAGTGTATCTCCTGCTTCAAGGTCGGCTGGGTTTAGCCCAACGGTTTCCCATAGCACGCGGCGCGCCCAGATTTTTGGGCTGTTTTGGAATTGCCATACCGAGTGGATAAACACCCCATTGGGTTTGAGCAAGGTGTGGATATTTAGAAGGAGCCGTCTGCGCAGTGTTTCGGTGGGTAGATGGTGCAGTGTAGCGAACATAAGCGCCCCGTCAAAACCCTCCTGGCAAAACGCTTGAGCGGTTGGAAGCAGATTCTCTGGTTGCGAGAAGTCCACTGCCAGGAGGTGCATTTTAAGCTGGGGATGAGATATTGCCTGGATGGCGTGAAGGGCTTCTTCTAGCAAGGGTGTACTAAAATCCATGCCGATATACAGCCCGCTGTGCCCCTGATGTGCCCACTCTACTGCCAGCGCCCCATTGCCGCAGCCCAGATCGAGCCATTTACCGTCTTTTGGCAGGCGTTGAACAATGCGACGGACGCCCGGTTGAATGCGGCGTCTGGTGGATGCGAAAGAAGCCCCAAACTCATGGTAAAACCGGCGGTTGATTTCGAGAAGTTGCGCAGCGATTTCTGGTTGCACAAAACCATTTTAACGGATAAACTGCAAAAAACTGCTCTTATTCGAGCTTTGACTTCTCTAATACATACAGTTGCGGAGCAAATGCAGGGGTCGCTGCACTGTGTGTTATCTATCTTGTTTCCAGTTCGCCTGCTTTTTTGAGGACACGCAGCGCACGCAGCGTGACCCATTTGTTGGGTTGCTTTTTGCCGCCGAAGTCCACCCAGGTCTTGTTGGCGTAGTCATACTCCAGTGCCCAGTGTCCTTGTGCGTCTTGCTTTTGACGAATTAACGTCAGGGAATTTGCCAGACGGGGGTCTTGCCCATAGCCCAACCCTACCATTGCCTCTGTCAGCTGTAAAAGGTCTGTAACATAGAACACTGGAAAGCCAAATTTCCACCAGTTGCCGCTGGGTTTGGGGCTGTATCCGCATGGATAGGCGGCTGTAACCGGATCAACGCTGAAAATGAAATCTACACCTGCCGTGATTGCCCGCTGAATCAGAGGTGTGCGCCGCTCTGGTGGCAATTTGCTGAAAGCCAGCATCACTTTTACACCGCCCCAGGCGCAGGGCAGTTTATTGTTTGAGCCGCAGGCGAAAACAGGTCCACACTTTCCTGCATAGTAGCGCAGGCTGGCGTGTTTATTTTCCATGGGGGCGATTCCCTCACCAGTAACGCTGCGCGCCATCCACGCAAATGCACTTTCCAGGCGCGGGGTTTCAAAGCCTAAATCCAGAAAAGCGGCGCAAAGATTCCCCTGAAGACAGTCAGCTGTACCGGCAGGGCTTCCCGTCACGGAGAATATTCCATCGTCTGTCAAGGTGTGTTGCATCAGGTACTCGCAAGCCGTTTGAATGCGTTGATCCATTGCCACACAAGCTCCCAGCTGCGCCAGCAGAAGGATAGACCAGACTGAGCCTGTGTACTTTGGGTAATATCCTGCGCCAGGTTCTCCCCAGTATCCTTCGGGGTGCATCGCATTTAATATGGTGTGGATTTGCCCTTCACGGTGCGCATGTTCGGCGGCAGTGGTGAGAGAGGGAGCACTTTTTGGCAGCGCATACAGGTCGCGCAGAGCAAGATAACGCACACCTGGGTCATCTGGCTCTGTTAGCCACTGCAGTGCCTTGTCAGACACTCCCGGAAATTTTGTCGGGCTGGCGGATTGCTCTATATTCACCTACTACCATTGTCCTCATTGGGTTTGGGATGAAAATCTGGCGGGATGCGCGGTAACGATACTGTAAAAATCGTACCGCCTTCCGCAATGCTTTCCAATTCAATTTCTCCGCCATGAGCACTGACAATGCTTTTGATAATAGAAAGACCAAGTCCGGTACCCATCCCTGCTGGTTTGGTGGTGAAGAACGGGTCAAAGATTTTTTGGCGGATTTCGGATGGGATGCCGTGCCCTGTGTCCTCAATTTGCAGCAACAGACGGTCTTTTGATGGATCATAGTCAGTGCGAATGGTAATCTTGCCGCCGTTTGGCATGGCATCGCGGGCGTTGGTTAATATGTTGATAATGACCTGGGTGATGCGGTTGCGGTCGCACATCAGTGGTGGAAGCCCTTGTTTTAGGCGGGTGATGACGCGGATATTTGCCCAGGTCTCTAGCTGGTGTTCAATTAACAGAAGCGCATCACCAACGATCAGATTTAAATCTTGTGTGGTAAAATCGCCAGCCGTTGAGCGGGCGTACGTCAGCAGCGAACGCACAATTTCTGCCACACGCCAGCCGTTTTTGTTGATCATCTCAATCCGCTGACGCATTTTTGCTTTGTCAATCTCGTCGCGCTCGATGCGCTGTAAAAGCACCTCGCTGGCGCCGGTAATGACCTGTAAGGGCGAGTTGATCTCGTGGGCAATACTGGCTGCTAATGTCCCCAGATCAACGTATTTTTGTGAAGCCAGCAATGCGTTTTCAAGTTGTCTTTGGGTGGTAATGTCCTTGATGATGTAGACCTTGCCTTGTTGCTCTGTGGTTATTTTCACAGGGTAGACAGATACCTCATACCAACCTTCCAGAGTGGGAAACTGTGTGATGCCGGACGTCTCTTCCAGGCGGTAGGAAGCTGCCGAATCTCCATAGAACAATGTGCCGATGGGGATGCCCAACAGATCTGCATATCGGGGAGCAAATGTGCTGGATGCGGCGCGGTTACAGCGCATGATGCGGTTTTTCCCATCGGTTAGGATGATCATGTCCGGGACAGCGTCGAAGGTGGCTTCCCATTCCTCCTTTGCCCGGAGGATTGCCTCTTGAAGCCGTTTTTGTTCGCTATGGTCAACAATTACCCCGTCCAACCACAGCGGGTTGCCAGCTTCATCGTATTGTGCTCTGCCTCTCTCAAATACCCAGCGGATGGAGCCGTTTGCATGACGAATGGGGTACTCAAGCACATAAGGTTTGCGGCTTTTCACCCCTTTGGCAACGATTTTGGCAACGTACGGACGGTATTCTTCCAGGATGATTCTTTCATAATCTTGCCATGCACCGTTGACAAAATCGCTGGCGGGATAACCGCTGATGTCGTAAATCTCGTCGCTCATATAGACCATGCGCCAGGGCGGAATGGTATCACAGCGATAGACAGCACCTGGAATGTTATCTACCAGGGTACGGTAGCGCTCTTCGCTTTGCCGCAGTTTCTCTTCCGCATGTTTTCGCTCGGTGATATCGCTGATAATCCCTTCGTAGTAGAGAGTTTTGCCCTGTTCATCGCGCACAGCCAGGGCGTTGACAGAAACCCATATCAATTGTCCATCTTTGCGGCGGTTAAGAACCTCGCGGTTTCTGACAATCCCTTTCTCTTCAATCTCTGTAATGAATGCTTCTCGATCCTGTGGGCTAACGTATAACTGCCGGGCGATGTTGCTGATAGCTTCAATCATTTCCTGCGGAGTATCATACCCGTATATACGGGCAAATGCCGGATTCATGGTGATATAACGCCCCTCAAGGGAAGCCTGATAGATGCCCTCCATGGCATTTTCAAACAACCGTTGGTATCTTTTTTCGCTTTCCTGTTGCGCTTTGAACGTTTGCAGTCTTTCAGCGTTGATCAGCATCTGCGCAAATTGGTCTGCGAGATAACCAGCAAAGATGGCCTCATCGTCATGCCATTCGCGTGGTGAACCGATGTGCTCATTGCAAACCACACCCAGCAGCCGCCCCCCTGCTCGAATAGGGGCATCCAGCATGGAAGCGATTCCAAGCGGCTGCAGGTAACCCTGGCGAAGCTCACAGGTGCGTTCATCGTGTTCGGCGTCCACGGCTGAGATGGTTTTGTCGTTATTCAAGGCGTTGAAATAAGCCGGAAAGTCCTCTGAATGCAGTATGGCGCCCTGGCTCTCACGACCTGAGGGGAATTCATAAAGGGCCATACAGCGCAAAATCCTGCCATTATCCTCCAGCAGCCATAGACTGCTGCGAGCTACTTCGAGTGTGTCGGCAGCCAGCTTTGTGATGCGGCGGGCTGCTTCTTCCAGCTTTCCTTCGATGATCGCCTCGTCGCTTAACATGCGCTTTAAAGCGTTGCGCTGGTTATGGATACGGAGCAGGTAGTGTTGCTGCTCCGCCTCGGCGCGCATGCGGGCGGTAACGTCACGCGCTGCGCCTACGATACCGATTACATTTCCATTCTCATCTTTTAGGGGAGATTCATCAATTTCTACAAAGATTCTGTTACCGTCTTTTCGGTAGAATTCCAGATAATAGATGCCCTGTCGTTCCCCCGTTTCAAGTGCTTTGTTGGCCATTTCTATTCCGCGGGCGTTCATGGGATGGTCGGTAAGCAGCTTTGTCCAATCCAATTTCAATTCTTCAGGAGAATAGCCAATGAGGGTTTCGCACTGCGGGCTCAGGTAGACAAATACATTGTGTGTGTCATGGATATAGAATAGCTCATCGCTATGTCCAATGATATGGTCGAGTTGTTGCTCGTTTTCTCTGAGGCGTTGTTCTGCCTGGCGTATGTCGCTTAGATCAGTAACAAAGACAAGCATGGCAGACCCATCTGCCAGGAGGATACGGCTAATCTGCATGGAGGCGGGGTATTGACTGCCATCTTTGCGCACACCGCAGATTTCGAACGTGTCCATCTGCGGGCTGCTGTGTTGAAGGTGTTGGCTGGCTTCTTCTACTGTGGCACAGTTGCTTATGGAGATCAGATTGTAAATCGACATGCTCTGTAGTTCATCAGCAGAGTAGCCGGAGAGGTGGTGGCAAGCAGGGTTGCTGTAAAGGATTTTTTCGTCGCGGGTCAAAATTGCCGCGACAGGGATGATCTCCAGAGTGGCACAGAGGGCATCTTGATCGTGCATATAATGTATTATACCTATTTGTGAGGAGAGGACGATTGTTTGTGGGCAAAGCGTAGCGCACTATACTTGAAAAATACCAAAAAGCTTGTAATTGATGTGCAAGATATTGTAGAATTTTTTTAAAGTCACATATCGTATCCTTTTTTACGGTAAGGAGAGTGGAAAATGAGCAAAGAGTACCCGATGTTGTATTCACCTTTTAAGCTTAAGCATCTGACGCTTAAGAATCGCATTGTCAAACCGGCACAGTGGGTAATATATGCTGAGCCGGATGGCTCGGTGGGAGCGAGGGTGATCGCCTTCTACGAGTCGATTGCCAGGGGAGGTGTAGGTCTCATAACCGTTGAGGAGAGTATTTGCGAGTATCCTGAGGGCGCCAGCAATATTCCGCATATTCGACTGGATGAGGATCGTTTTATCCCTGGCTTGAGCGAACTGGCAAAGGCAATTCACAAATACGATGTGCCCTGTTTTGTTCAAATCACCCATGCTGGACCAGCGCACAATCCGGCGTTCAGTGGCACGCAACCAGTGGCGCCTTCCCGTCTTGACCCACCTGCAGAACCTCAAATGGCAGTGGCGCGTGAGTTAACCATTCCTGAGATCAAAGGGCTGGTGGAAAAATATGCGCAGGCAGCCCTTACGGGTTAAGAAAGCTGGCTTTGATGGGGTTGAGATGCACATGGCGCATTATGCGCTGGTTAACGCTTTTCTCTCGCGCATCCAGAATAAACGGCATGATGAGTATGGCTGTGATACGCTTGAGAATCGTGCACGTTTCTCGATAGAAATACTCCAGCGTGTGCGTGAGCTCTGCGGACCGGATTTTGTGGTGGGTGTGCGCATGAGCACAAAAGAATGGGGGCATGAGCTGGGAACCACTGTAGAAGAAGCCTGCCAGTTTGCCAGGATGTTTGAGAAGGCTGGATGTGATTATATTCAGGCAAGCAACTACGGTTATGGGGCATTTGCGCTGGCGGCGATTCCTGAAATGGTGCTTTATCCAGAAATTCCGGAAGAGGTAAAGCCGTATGCAGAGCGGAAATCCACCGGTTATATCATCCCTGAAGCTGCAGAAATCAAAAAGGCAGTGTCTATACCTGTATCTGGGGTTGGACGGCTTGATGCGGATATTGGAGAGAAAGTTATTGCAGAGGGCAAGGTTGACTTGGTCTGTCTGGGGCGACGTCTTTTTGCTGACCCTGAATTGCCCAATAAGGTCAAGGAGGGACGCAAACATAGTGTCAAGCCATGTCTTGGCTGCCTTTATTGTCTGCACGTGATGCTTTTCAATCAGCCGGTTGCCTGTCGTGTTAACCCGTTTATGGGGCGTGAGTTGGAAATGGAAATCAAACCGGCTGAAAAGAAGAAGAAAGTTGTGGTTGTTGGCGCTGGCCCGGCAGGCATGGAGGCAGCCCGTGTTGCAGCGCTGCGCGGACACCAGGTCAGTCTTTATGATAGAGCCAAAGAACTGGGTGGTCTCTTGCCAATGGCTTCTTTTATCAAAGGGAAAACCCCCGATGATCTGGATGAACTTTTGGATTATTACAAGAAGCAGTTTGATGATCTGGGCGTTAAGGTGGAGTTGGGCAAGGAAGTTACCCCGCAGATGCTTGAGAAAGTACAAGCGGATGTTGTCATCCTGGCAGTAGGTGGCAAACCGATCCCTCCACAGATACCCTGCGACGAGAAAAAATTGGTCACCACAGAGGAACTCAAAGCGAAATCGAAGGATTTTGTCCGTCTTTTGGGAGCGGACTGGATGAACGCGCTAACGAAGATCTTTTTGCCGGTAGGCAATAAGGTAGTTGTGGTAGGTGCCGACCTGGCTGGGCTTGAAGCTGCTGAGTTCCTTGTCAAACGGGGTAAACAGGTAACCGTTGTGGATGAAGCCGAGCAGCCAGGTGAAGGGATGCTCATCCAGTGGCTGATCAAATTGATGCCTTGGCTGGCAGCCAAGGGTGTGCAGGTGTTGACAGGTGTAAAGTACGAAGAAATAACTGCAGATGGGATGGTGATTAGCACAAAGGAGGGTGAGCGTAAGGTGCTGTCTGCTGATACTGTGATGTGGGTCAACAAATATACCAAAAATGATGCCCTGTATAAAGCTTTGCAGGGCAAGGTGAGTGAGGTGTATCTTGTTGGTGATGGAAAGGAAGAGAAGCCTGCTTATATTCATGGCGCAATACTGGATGGGGCAAAGGTTGCAATTAGCATCTGATCCCTAAAGACCGGTCATTGAGACTTGAAACTAACCTGGCGGGTTGCGTATGGGGCAACGCCCGCCAGGTTGTGTTAACAAAGGCGTATCATTTTATTATCGGTATTGCCTGTTCAATTGGTGTAAAAGTTTGAATGCAAAAAACCAAAAATTTAGTGGGGCTTGTATTTCGTTGAAAACATTACTATAATTACCTTATTAGTATTATTTCAGTCTCTTTTCTTTTCCGCAAAAAGAAAAGCTGTCTGGCAATACAGAAACGAGGAGAGGTGATGAGACAGAGAGCACAATGGCAAAAGCAGTTGAGTTATTATATTGATACCCTCTTTTCACAAGGGCTTGGGGCGCTGGTTGCATGGCTGGCAGTGTTATCCCTTCTGGTTATCTCGCTTTCTGCGGCGGTCATGGTGATCACCGGCATAGCGCCGCCTAATGAGAGTCCTTATGATTTCATCGAAGCTGCCTGGCTCAGCTTGGTGCGGACGTTGGGGGGCGGTTCGATTGGCGGCAGGGAGACTGCATGGAGCTTCCGTTTGCTCATGCTTGGAGTTACCCTGGGCGGCGTTTTTGTTATCAGCGCTTTGATCAGTGTGCTCACCAATGCGATGAATGCCCGTATGGTTGAGCTGCGCAAGGGTCGCTCGCAGGTGATGGAGAAAGACCACATTGTCATTTTGGGATGGTCTGAACAAATTTTTACCATTGTACCTGAACTACTTCTTGCCAATGCAGAGAAACGGTGCACCACCGTTGTTATTCTGGGCGAGAAGGATAAGGTGGAAATGGAAGATGTCATTCGCGAGCGCGTCAAACCTGGTCGAGGGGTGCGTATTGTCTGTCGCAACGGGAACCCTATGGAGATGAGTGATTTGGGGATTGTCAGTCTCAACACTGCCCGCGAAATTATTGTGCTTACGCCAGAAAGCGAAACACCGGATGCCGATGTGCTCAAAATTGTGCTGGCTGTCCTCAATCACCCTGAACGACGCAGCCAGCCCTATCACATTGTGGCGGGTATCCGAAACCCGAAAAACCTTGCTGTAGCCCAGTCAATTGGAAAGCACGAGGTGGAGTGGATTCGCATTGGCGACTTTGTTGCCCGCATCATTGCCCAGACCTGCCGCCAGTCTGGTCTTTCGGTGGTGTATACTGAATTGTTGGATTTTAGCAATGGTGAGATATATATTCACGAGGAACCAGAGCTGGTTGGGAAATCGTTTGGCGAAGCGCTTTTATCCTATGAGAATGACACTGTGATTGGTCTGTACCAGATGAACCAAAGCCCAAAGCTCAACCTGCCAATGGACACAGTGATTCAACCCGGTGATAAACTGGTCATCATTTCGAGGGATGACAGCCAGATTCAGTACACTGGCAGCCGACGTTATCAGCCTGGCGTTATTCAGGAAAGGGTTATCCGCAGCAAACCCTTTGCCAAAGCGCAGCCAGAACGCACCTTGCTTTTGGGATGGAACTGGCGCGCCCCGCGCATCCTTGCTGAGTTAGATCAATATGTTGCGGATGGCTCTGAGGTGCGGGTGGTGGCTGAGCGATTAGGAATCGAGGATGAAATTGCTGAAGGATGTCGCGATCTTGTGCACCAGCGGGTTTGCTACCAGAAAGGTGATACGACTGATCGCCAAACATTGGAGGAACTTCATCCTGAGGGGTATGATCACGTCATTCTGTTGACTTGCGCCGAGAATGTTTCCAAACAGCAGGCAGATGCACAGACGCTGATAACTCTTCTTCACTTGCGCGATATTGCCGATCAAAAGAAAGCCAGCTTTTCGATAGTTACTGAAATGCTTGATCCGCGCAACAGCAAACTGGCAGCAGTAACAAGAGCAGATGACTTTATTGTCAGCAATCGCCTGGTCAGTTTGATGATGAGCCAGGTGGCGGAAAGCAAAATGATCAATTCGGTTTTTAACGATTTGTTTGACCCTGCCGGTTCTGAAATCTATTTGAAGCCAGTCAAAAAATATGTCCAGCCGGGTGAGGAAGTTAATTTCTATACGCTGGTAGAGGCAGCGCAAAGGCGCGGAGAAGTCGCGATTGGCTACCGGCTGGAAGCGCAGTCAAAGGACGCCAATAGTGCGTATGGAGTTGTCCTCAATCCACCCAAAGCTGAGAAAGTCATTTTCGGACGCGAGGACAAATTGATTGTGCTCGCAGAAGGATGAGCAATCTTTAGGCACTTAGCCAGGCAGTAAATGAACTACGCTGGAGTGGGCGGGAAAAACCGCGTACATCGGGTAGGGGAAGCTGCAGGGCATCTTTCACCGTGAGCCAGCCGTGTGGCATAGCTACTCGCTGGATATTTCCTGAGTTGGAAAACCACTTGAGAATTTTTTGATTTTCTACTGCCTGACATACAGATAGGGTGACACGTACATCCTGTGCAACGTACTCCAGCACTTCCTGATAGCGACCCTCTGCCCAGTAACGCGGCGCCAGTGCCCCTGACATACCAGCGCTTTTTCCGGGAACCCCCATGCCGCGGGCGGCTTTTTCCAGTCCAAGGGTGTGCCCGCGCAGACAGAAGATGTGGAACATCATATCCACGTGGTCAAGGGCTAGCTGGCTGCAAGCGGCAACGTTTTTACTCTCCTCGCCGAGAATATCAAAGTCGAACCCTAGCCCGTTCCAGGTGAGGAGTGTATAGCCCGCTTGCACCATAGACTGGAGATGTTCCAGCAAGGAAGCTGCCTCCTCACGGGTCATACATGCGGCTGGGTTGTCAGATGGCGTTTTGCCATACCACAGACGCATTTCCCCGCTGCTGGTCAGCGTTGCGGCACAGGTGATGCCCAGTGGACGGTGGGAGCGCCAATTGTCAAAATCTGACAACTGACGGGCAATCTCAATGTCGAACGCGCAGTACTGTCGCATAAGATACATTATATCCCCTGTAGGTGGCGAAGCGATAAAAGACGGGCTGGAAAAACGGTTTTGATTATGGTAAAAAAGAGACATGCCTTCAGATACCTGGATAGAGGATCATCAAATTACCCCGGAGAAGATTGCCGCCGCCCGCGCGGTGCTCGAAGATTTGCGCCGCGGTCTGGACCTGTTGCAAGCAACCCACCGCCATCCTCTGCCCGGCGGCGGGATGGTTGCCAAGCATGTCCTCGTGGCGGTTTACCGTCAGCTGGTTGCCAGTGGTGAATGGGAAGAGGATGAAGGATTGCTGGCGCGCATCCGCATGAAACCTGTGCGCAGCCTTTCCGGGGTGACGACGGTAACTGTGTTAACCGAACCGAGAAGCTGTCCTGGCACGTGTATTTTCTGTCCGGAGGATGCCCGCATGCCCAAGAGTTACCTGCCGGACGAACCGGGCGCGGCACGTGCCTATCAGAATGCATTCGATCCATATCGGCAGGTCTGTTCTCGTTTGGAGGCGTATCAAGAAATTGGACATCCCACACATAAGATTGAACTGCTTATTCTGGGCGGCACATGGGATGCATACCCCCGTCAATACCAGGAGTGGTTTGTACGTCGCTGTTTTGATGCGCTCAACGGGCAGGACTCGCCCACGCTGGAAGCAGCGCACAGGATGAATGAGCGGGCGGCGCGGCGCAACGTGGGTCTTGTGGTCGAAACCCGCCCTGATGAGATTACTTTACAGACCCTTGTCTGGCTGCGACAGCTGGGTATTACCAAAGTGCAAATGGGGGCGCAAAGCATGGATGACCGCCTGTTGGCGCTTAACCGACGCGGGCATACTGTTGCAGATACCCTGCGAGCCTGTGCTTTGTTACGCGCCCTTGGTTTTAAGATCGTCTTACACTGGATGCCCAATCTCTTGGGGGCGACGCTGGAGAGCGACCGACAGGATTTTGCCCGTCTGTGGGAGGGGTGTTGCCCAGATGAGATCAAAATTTACCCCACCCAACTGCTGGAAAATTCGCCCCTGTTTGCATACTGGCAGCGGGGAGAATATGCGCCTTATACTACGGAACAGCTGATTGGTCTGATTGCTGATCTCAAACCGATGATACCACCATACTGCCGTGTCAATCGCGTGATTCGGGATATTCCTGCGCGGCATGTGGTGGCAGGCAATAAACGCACCAGCTTGCGTCAGGATGTTCTGGCAGAGCTGGCGCGACGCGGGCAGCACTGCCGGTGCGTTCGCTGCCGCGAGGTGCGGGGCAGGGCTGTTGTGGCGGAAACGCTGCGGCTGGATGACACTGTCTACAAGCCGCTCAATGCTGAGGAGCATTTTCTCTCGTTTGTTACCCCTGAAGATAAAATAGCAGCATACCTGCGACTCTCGTTGCCGGGTCAGAGCCTGACGGAAGTTGCAGACCTCTCTGGGCGAACAGCTATGATCCGTGAGTTGCACGTTTACGGTCAGGCATTGGGGTTCGGCAGTGAACAAAATGGCGCGGCGCAGCATATTGGGCTGGGCACAGTGTTGCTGCAGGAGGCGGAGCGGATTGCATCTGCAAAAGGGTTCAGAAAACTGGCGGTGATTGCTGCTGTGGGCACAAGGCTTTACTACGAGGCGCGCGGTTTTGAACGGGGGGATCTGTATATGGTGAAGGAGATTTGATAGTTTTTCGCAGAGCAATATCCTCAGCCCGGCAATGCTGATAGAAGATATCTGCCGCGTCAAGTTATCTGCATTATGATATAGTGGGTGTGATATGGAGAGCCATCTGCCCTGGTTGCGGGGGGGAGATGATCACCTGAGACACCGCTTGCGTGCTGCCTTTTGCTTGTGTGGGTATTGCGCGCCGGGGGTGCTCATTCCGCGCGCTTTGTTACAAAAAGCACTCAAGCTGGAGATGGCTGGAGGCAACCGCCTGCTTGGCAGCATCCTTGGGGCGCTCTGCCGCGAGGGGCTTCTTATCAGGAAGCGGGGCGGTGTTGCAATTTGCCCGCCGCAGGATAGCTTTGCCCGACAAATTGATAAGGCTGGTGCAAGAAGTCAGCTGCCCGTTTTGGCGGATGTACTGGCGAGGGTGTCTTTTGAAGGGCTGCATGCGGCAAATTGGGTTCTATTGGAGCAGCTTGCGCCGCACTTACGCGTTGCTGCCAGCTATGCTGAAAATGCAGGGCTGGGGCAGGCTTCCGTTGTATGGACTAATCTGGGCGCTTTTCTGCGCAGCCAGAAACGATACACGGGGGCGCTGGATTGTTTTCAGCGCGCGCTGGCTTTTGACCGGAACATTTATGGAGATGTTCACGCCTCCGTCGCCACTGACAACAACAATCTAGGGCTGGTGTTTCAGGATTTAGGGCAGCTGCAGGAAGCCAGGCTTGCTTTTGAGCGCGCGCTGGAAATCAATCTGACGCTGTTTGGCGAAGAGCACCCCAAAATAGCCAACCGGTATAACAATCTGGGTTGTCTGATGTTGAAAAGCGGAAATTTTGAGGCAGCGGAGGCATATTTTGATCGTGCTTTGCAGATTGCGGAAAAAGCGTTGGGCAAACAACATCCGCGTGTTGCAACGATTTTGAACAACCTGGCGGTCGCGCTGGCGGAGATGGGTGACACAGAGGGCGCGCGGCAAGCCTGTCAGCGTGCTCTTGTTATCTTTGAGATGAGTTTGCCCCCTGATCATCCAGATTTGCTGACTGTCCGGCGAAACCTGGGTGTGGAATAGGTGGATAATACTCTGTTTGCAAAGCTGAAGACAATAAATGACAGAAAACACTTGAAAATGCTTTGCACAGTATGCTACAATCATCTCAGAGAAAGGTTAGCCTGTTGTGTGCAAGCCGTGAGCTAAGGGCACAACTCCGTCAGTGCCTTTTGTGTAGCTTGTTCAGGGTGCTGTGAGCAGCCTTTTAGGCAGCCTTTCTCTGTGTTTAACCGGTGCTGCTGGACTTAGAGCGACAAAATGCTATCGATATAAAGCTGACTTGCCGCGACAGAAAACGCCCCCTTTACCAGTAATTCTGGGGGCGTCTCCGTGTGAACCGTTAATCTGGTTTGTATAACCCGCTGTGGGGGGAAAGGATGCGCGCATCTACCAAAGAGCGGTTACAATAGAGAGAATATGCCCGCTATTGTCCCTGACTACTACCTGATCCTTGAAGTTGACCCATACGCCGATCAGGAAACAATAGAAGCCGCTTTTCGCAGGCTGGCTTTGCTTTTTCACCCTGATCTGAATCGCTCAGCAGAAGCCAACAGCCGTATGCAGCTTATCAATGAGGCGTATTCTGTGCTGCGGCAGCCTGCAAAGCGCGAGAGATATCACCGTGAATGGGCGGTTCACTATTCTGCCGCGGCGCCCAATCAAAGAGCACCTTTTAGCGCTTCTGCCGCGTATTCCCAATCCCGACCATCTTACCCCCCTCCGCCCCCGGTGCAGCCGACAGCTGCACAAGCCAGCGCAGGTGTTGATGTAGATGAGCAAATGCTGGTTTTTTATCTTGAAAATTCCGCGTATGGTCTTTGTCTTGAGCGCTTACAGGGTGTGATTATGATGTTACCCATCTCAGAGGAGCCGCGCTTGCCGCGCTTTATGGAAGGCACAATTAAGACGCGCGGCATGACCGTGCCTGTGATGAATCTGCGCCGCTTTTTTGGAATGTCTCCTCTCCCTGTAACCCGTGATACCCGCATCTTGCTGACGAATATCGGTGGGGAGTTGTCTATTGGCTTGATTGTCGATTCTGTCGGCTCCTTTATTCGTATCCCCCGTAGCGCTATCGAACATCCTCCGGCAATTACAGCTGATAGCGGCATTAACTTCATTCGCGGGATCGCCAAGAATGGTTTTCAGTTGATCGTCATGCTTGAGCCATTAAACTTTTTTAGTCCCGAACAGCGCGAGGCGCTGTCTGTCTAAGTTTGCTGGTATAAGAAACGTTATGCTTTGTTCAACGCCTTTTTGACTTTTTGAGCAGAGCATGGACGCGCTGTGTTGCCTCGCGCAAAGTTTTCCCCAGAAATATTCCCCCCACTTTCTCTCTCAGCTCAGGCTTAAGGTTGAATGATGCGCCGCCGTACCCAAAAACTGGCGCATGCTCCATCTTCCTCAGTTTCTGCTCAAACCCTGCCAGTTCCAGGGCGTTGTTTTCCAACGTGGCAGAAAGGACGATAACTGCCGGGCGCTCCTCACGCACATATACAAGCAGGTCATCCAGTGGAATATCTGGCCCAAGGTACTCAACGCGATGTCCCATGCGGCGTAAAAGAATCGCCAGCATCAATGGGCCGATCTCGTGTTGCTCGAACGGGGCACAGCCGACAAGGACAGAGGGCACTTTGCGCCGGTTGGGATACGTCTGAAGGAGTGACATCAATTTGGCTTTGATAAAGTTGGATGCCCTGTGTTCACTGGTAACACTCAGTTCGCCCCGGTACCAGGCTTCACCGATCTCAAACATACAGGGCAGAAGGATATCTTCAAAGACCACCAGCATATCAAAGATGGCGTACGCTTCCTGCAATATCTTGTCTGCTGCGGTGTCGTCATGCCCTAACAGCGCTTTGTACAGATGATTTGCATAATATGCCGGGGGATGTGTCTGTCTGATCTCTGCAAACAGAGCGGGCGTTTGGGGAACTTCCGGTAGATATCCATGATCTATATAGGTTTTCAGGTTGCTGACAGCCCTGCTGATAGATACACCGCTGTTGATGCTGTTCTGTATCCATTTCAATATGGCGATATCCCGCTCCGAGTACAGGCGATAGCGGTTGTCGGCTCTTTTGGGCGTTAACAGGGTATAACGGCGCTCCCAGGCGCGTATGGTAACTGGCAGTATACCGGTTTGTTTGCTTACTGTCTTGATGGTATATTGCGGTTCATTTGGAATATCGCTGATTGTGATTGTTCTTGGTTCCATGGGAAGCCGCCTTCCTAAAAAGAACTGTACAAAATGTTTGTATCATGTTCTCTGTTACTTGATTATATCAACAGAGCTGGTTGGTGGAAACCGGCTCTGTTGGAGCCTGTTGGTGCAAGCGTGTCTTCTATTGCGGTGGTAATATCACCGTATCCAGGACATGGATGACGCCGTTGGTGGTGAGGATGTCGGTTGTGATAACACGGGCATTGTTGATGAAGACCTGGCCGTTCTTGACGGAGATGACGACATCGGCACCCTGGATGGTCTTAGCGCTGGAGAGCTTGACGACCTCACCGGAATAGACCTTACCCTCGACAGCGTGGTAGAGGAGGATACCCTTGAGCTTTTCGGGGTCAGCCAGGAGGGCGTCGATGGTAGCTTTGCCGAGCTTATTGAAGGCGGCATCGGTGGGTGTAAAGACAGTGAAGGGGCCTTTGCCTTTGAGGGTATCTACCAGACCGGCAGTCTGTATAGCGGCGACCAGTGTTTTGAATTGAGGGTCAGACGATGCAATATCTACGATCGTCCCGCCCCCCATTCCAGCCTGTGCTGTTAAGTTTGGAAAAGCTGCAACAACAAGCACAAAAACGACAAGAAGGTGTAAAAGTATTTGTTTCACGATATTTTTTCTTTTTTTGAATAGGTTATTTTAAACACTGTACATACTATATACATAATGTGTACAACATTCAACTATTGTATATATTTTGTATAATGTTTGTATTATCAGAGGATAACCTCAGTTGAGATCAAAAATCACTAGGGCTGTGTTTCCCCTGCTTGTATTTTTTTCCACATATTGGGGGTTAGTGGAGCATCATTAACTCGTAGACTGCTTCCCCGTTCTCTTTTGCTTCAAGTCCGGCAAGATGGACAGATAGCTCCATCTGGGCGCGAAAGCGGAAATAGTATGGGTTTACCAGCAAGCGTGCCAGCTTTTGCTGCCATTCTGGGAGGAAGTAAAGCAGGCTGATGGCTTCCAATATCTGCGGCTGACGCAGTTTGATATGCATGGTGTCCTCGCCAGATTGCCAGTGAAAATCTAGAGAGCGGGGATATCTGCGTCCTGAAGCATGGTTGACGTGGTCATCTGTTTGTAAAAGCAGCGGGTCGCCGTTGCTAATCAGAATGTGTTCCCCTTTGGCAAGCATCAACACGGGGATTTTTTGATATCCATAGGCTTTGGCGGCGGTCTCTACAATGAAGATCACACTAAAGTCCCCAATATGTGTGCGTCCCCAGAACCAGTGATCCATGACATGTTGAAGGGCAACATTTCCCCAATTGTGGTCGTGATAGCCAAACCCATGTACGCGGCGGGTGTTGCCGTCGTAAGTCAAGTAACCTTCCACGCTGCCGTAGGGGATGGGCACAATCCAGCCAAAATACTTCTTGAGATCTTCGCTATAATAGTTTTTCCCCGCCCCAGGGCGCCATGGGGGGACGATGCCCTCAAAATTTAACCGCGCTGCCAGCGTATGATCCTGAGATGTTACCTCCATCTTGTAGCGGCGAAGGTCTCCCTTTGCCCATGCATCCCCAAAGCGCAAATCACATTGCTCTTTGGAGAATCTTACCTCTTGTGGGGTAGGGCGCAGAGAGCATGAGCGTTTTATTCCATCGGATGTGGTGATTCCCATGTCCACAATAGGCGCCAGCGGTCCATTCAGGCGTGTTAACGGTTTAGTTTGAAAAATTGTCACACAGGTCACCCCATCCTCAAAGACGCCGTCAAAGTACCACCACTCGAAGCTGCCGCGCTCGGTTGATGCGCGCTGTCCGTCTTCCCAGGGCATTGGGGTGGCGTTCAATCCTTCCAAATGTAAAAATCTATCTTGTGTGCCGAGGATGACACGCTTTGCCATTGTTCTTTCTCCTTTGTGTTTTGAAAGAGGAGATGCCAGAGGATGTTTATGTCAAAGGATGCTGTTTTTTTAAGTATAGCAGCCATTATGTTTGGAGCGTTGCGTTATCGTCAGCAAATCGTACGATTTGCGTCAAGCATTTTTAGATAATTTGACATACACTGAATATGGGCAAAGGGAAAATTTCCTTTTGCGCATTACCAAACCATTAATGAGAGCCGGCCTGGAGAACCGGCTCTCGACCATTTTTATCTCCTTTTACTTGACAAAAGATACTATTTCTTACACAATATTGATGTTCGCCCCTTCTTGGGGTCATTGTTGTGTATTTAATTTGTCTGGTAACTGTAGATGAAATCTCGACCTGCACAGGGACGTTTGCCCAGCCCATGGATTGTTCTCCTGGTGTATACAGGGCTGTGCCTGTTTTTTGGCTATGCCTTGCTTGTGTTTCGCCTGCCGGAGGCGATGCTGTATGTGATGGCTGTTCCGTTGCTTTTTACAGTAACGCATTATTCTGGCAGGGTTGTGGCTGCCCTTTTTTCGGTTTTGACTGCGGTAGCGCTGAGCAGCGCTTTGCTTTTCTCTTCTAATTACGTCTATTCTGCTATTACCCTTTCTGCGGCTTTTGTTACCTCCCTTTTTGCGGTTGTGTTGCTGCGCCGTATGCTTTTGCAGCATCGCCGCGCTGAGAAGGCTGCCGGAGAACTTCTGCGTATTGCTGCTGATCTCTCCCCCGCGTTTGATTACTGGCAAAAACCGGATGGCAGTATCGGCTATATTTCACCTGCCTGTCGGCGTGTTATCGGTTATGACCCTGAAGAAATTGCCGAGAACCCTCAGATGTTTTATGACCTTATTCATCCGGAAGATCGGGCGCGAGTGATGCACCTTTGCATGCAGGGGCGCCGACGGAGCGAAGAGCTGCGCACGATCCGTTTTCGCTTTACCCGCCGTGATGGGCAGCAGCGTTGGATGGAACAGGTCTGTCAGCAAGTGTTCAGCGAGAAGGGTGAGTTTTTGGGCAAGCGTGCCTCGAATACAGATATTACCGAACGTAAAGAAGCGGAGGATGCACTTAAGTACAAGCTGGAACGTGTTTCCCTGGCGCTTGAGGGAGGACATGAGGCGGTGTGGGATATTGATCTGGTCAGCGGGGTTGCCTATTTCAGTCCGCATTATCTTCGTCTGTTGGGGATTGATCCTGAACAGCAGCCGCTCAAACTGCAAGACATTTACAAACGCGTGCATTCTGAAGATCTTCCGCGGGTGGTCAAGGCGTTTAAGGCTTACCTGCGCGATGAAGCCGATATTTACCAGGTGGAGTATCGGCTACGCTTTGCGACGGGGGCATGGCGCTGGGTGCGTGATCGCGGAAGAATTATTGCTCGAGATAACACGGGAAAACCTACACGTATGGCTGGCACGCATGTGGACATCACCCAGCTAAAAGAATTGGAAGAAGCTTTGCAGGCTTCGGAGATGCGCTTCCGTCAACTTACCGAGAATATGCGTGAGATTTTTTGGCTCAGGGAACGGGCTTCCAGGCACTTTATCTATATTTCGCCTGCATTCTCAGATGTTTGGGGACGTTCTCTAGAAAGCCTCAAAGATAACCCCAATCTTTTCATCGAAGGTATCCATCATGAAGATTTGGGACGTGTCTTTCACGCGCAAAAAGAGCTGCTGGAGTTTGGGCGTGCATTGGATATGGAATTCCGTGTGCTGCGCCCTGATGGCACCATGCGCTGGGTATGGTGTCGTGAGTATCCCGTATATGATCAGAGTGGAAAATACTACCGCACGGCTGGCGTAGTCGAAGACATTACAGCGCGCAAGGAGGCGGATACCAATCTCAAGGACAGTGAACGCCGTTATCGAGCCTTGATTGAAAATCAAGGTGGAGGGGTGAGCATTGTAGACCCCAATGATCGTATTGTCTATATTAACCCGGCAGGGGAAGACATCTTTGGTGTTACGCGCGGTACGCTGATGGGACGCAACATGAAGGAGTTTCTCAGTGAAGACCAGATCAAGGTCTTGCATGCACAATCTGCGTTGCGGCGGCAGGGCGTGGAAAGCTCGTATGAGTTGACCATTACCCGCCCCGACGGCGAGACCCGTAACCTGCTGCTTACGGCAACACCGCGTTTTGACGTGAATAATCAGTTTTTGGGTGCCATTACCATCTTCAGAGATATTTCTCAACGCAAGCAAAATGAGGAACGCCTGTTGTATATGAGCCTGCACGATTCCCTTACTGGGCTGCACAACAGGGCTTATTTTGAGGAGGAGATGATTAAGCTTGACCAGAGCGATCTGTATCCCATCAGCGTCATTATGGTGGATGTAGATGGCTTAAAAGCCGTCAACGATCAGATGGGGCATGCCCAGGGTGATGATCTGCTTGTTCGTGTGGCGAAGATACTCAAAGCTTCTATTCGGACGCAAGATAGTCTTGCCAGGCTCGGCGGGGATGAATTTGCCATTCTGATGCCGGAGACGGATGAAAAAGCGCTTAAACAAGTAATGACGCGCATCTTTGACAATTTGGAAGCTGAGAATCAGACTCATGAAAGCCCTTACCTGGTCAGTCTTTCGGCGGGCGGCGCGGTATGTACCGAGAGAGGAAAAATTAACGAGGCAATTAGCGAGGCAGATGCCCGCATGTATCAGGCAAAAGAGCAGAAAAAGAGGATGTATTTCATTAACCTGCCATTCCCGGCAAAGGGGAAGCCAACGGAGTAAGCTGCCAGCTCTGCGCGCTTGGTGGCAAAGGACTGGGGAAGGCGGTCAATCTTTCGTTTCCCGCTCGTCAACAGGTTTTACGTCCGTTTCTATTACGGGTTCTTCCTCTTTGCCTTCTTCTGTTGCGCTGGTTGTATTTGGGGTTTGATATTTCTTGCCTTCAAAGATTTCCAGCAGTCCCATCCAAATCAACAGAAAAGCTACCCCTTCGTCGAGGTTGCCGATCACTGGAATTGTATCAGGGATAAACTCAAACAATCCCAGTGTAGGATTGAGGATATACAAAATCGCTACCCCCATCATCAGGAAAACAAACCAGCGCGGCCAGCCGCGGGCTGAAAGGGGTGTGGTGAAAAAACTGATATCTTCTGGCGGTGTGCGCTGGCTTTTGGGGATGAGCGCCATTTTGTCATTGTCTTTTTTATTCATATCTTATTCTCCGACTTCTGCCGCTTTGAAAGCAGCATTATTGTTAAGATAGCAGGGTATTGACAATATTTTCCGCCCGGGACAGCCCTTCGCTTACAAATGTGTTCATATCACCGTATGTTGAGCATCTGTATAGCGCAAAAATAACCACTTGAAGATGTTTAAGTTGTTGAGCCAGCAGCTCCTGGTTACGGATATTTATATCCAGGCGTGGCGCTTCTAAACAGATCTGACTGATGAGAAGCAGGTTGTCAACCGTCTGTTGTCTGATGTGGCGGTAAGTGGTTAATTGTTCTTCGTTGAGCCACATAGGGCTGATGCCTGCTGGCAGAATATGATCCTCCATTGTACCGCCTGGGCCAAGCAGCTGGTGATATGCTTTTTGCAAGCCAGAGACTTCGATAAGCGCCAGCGACATACGCTGTAGGCAGCTGAGCCCCCGTTTCGGGTCTGAGGTGGTTTTTGGGGGCGCGTTGATGAGCTGGTGGGTCATCGCGGCGATATTGCAGAGATTAGTTGTCATCAGTTGATAAAACAGGAGAGGAGAAACAGCCCATACCTGGGTGTGGGCGGATGCCGTTGGCTGCTTTTTATACAGGTGCATCAGGATGGCGTGTTTTTCTATCTCCAGCGGGGTAGGTGAGGAGTGTCGCAGCGGGCTGTTGAAAATCTTAGAGAGGTCACCGGTCATGTTTTTGCAGATTGTCAATGCTTCGTGCAGTTTGATGATCCAGTTGTTGAACTCTGTTGCACGCACAATGTCAGTCATCACAAGCTGTATTTTCTGAAGGTTGTCCCACCAGCTGGTCGGGGTGTTAAAAGGGTAGGAAAAGGTGCTAAGCCCAATGGCGGTTTCGTCCACCCGCATAAGACAATTGGTGATGTCCTGCACCATGTGCTGATAGGCAAGCCGTTGGGCGTTGACCATGCTTACGGGGTTTTGTCCAATGGGGTGGACGGTGTTTTGAATGATTGTGCTAGAGAGCAGGGAAGACGAGACTGTTTCTAGATAGCCCAGTGCCTCGCCGATGCTTGAGAATAATGTCTTTAGTTGCTCTTTGAGCGCGCGCCGGTCAATGTGATCTGTTTTTGGCTGGGCTGCCATTTGAAAAAAGGAGGTAATGACTGGAAAGCAAGCAGCGGTGAGCAGCAAAAGCGGCGCTTCGGGCGTAACTGCATTGACAGGCGAAGGCAGGCTTAAAGATTTTTGATCTCGCATGGATTAAGTGTACATGAGGGCGCGGGAATTGACAAATGATTGCAGCGCGGGGGGTGCTATCTGGATATTAACCTGCGCCGCTTCAATGTGATTATGGGGGCTGCCAGTTTGCGCAGAAGGTATTTGGCATAGATAACGGATAAGAGCGACCCGCCTTCACGGCGGTGTACTCTGAGCATCTCGGGCCAGCAGCGATCGTCAGCAGTGATGGTTTTGGCGTTGCTGTGCAGACGGAAGTTTGCCCATGGTCGTGGCAGGTAGACCAGCGGGGCAATGGCAGCAATGCGCACCCAGAGATCATAATCCATAGCAAAGTAAAAAGAGGTGTCCAGCGGCGCAACGCGATGCCAGAGGCTGGCGCGAAAGAAGGCAGCTTGCTGGGGAATGTGCACATATCCCTGTCTTAGGCGGCGGTAATCTGTCTGGCGGGCAGGGAATTTTCCGATGATGTTGCCTTCCTCGTTGATAAAGTCGGCATCGCCATATACCATGCCAACATCGGGGTGCTCCTGTAAGTACTTAACTGCCTCGGCAACACATCCGGGTTTGTAGGTGTCGTCTGAGTTAAGCCAGGCAAAGATTTCTCCCTTTGCATGTGCAAACCCCTTGTTGATGGCGTCTGTTTGTCCGCGATCGGGCTGTGAAGTCCACCATGCCAGCCGCTCGGCGTAGCGCTGGATGATTTCTACACTCCCATCGGTGGACGCGCCATCTACAATCAGATATTCGATGTGGGGGTAATCTTGTTCCAAAACGGAGCGGATGGTGGCTTCGAGAAAACGTGCTTGATTGAAAGAGGGGGTAACAATGGAAACGAGCATATCAAGAGCCTCATCAATTCGGTTATGGCGTCATAGGGTGACGCAGGTCGAATACCAGCGCGTCTCCGTCAATTGGTAACAGAGGATAGCGGTTGTATAATAGCGATTTTAGCTCAGGCTGCCGCTCGAGTTCATCGTGCGCGGTAACGACAAAATAGTCTTTTCCGGTGGTGAGTTCGGCGAACAATGTGTCCATGTCATACTCTAAACCAGCCAAGCGGCGGTAGTTGAAATCGCCGGAGCTCATCCATTGCTCACTTTCCACCCACCCCCAGTAGGAAAGCCGATAGCCGTAATCTTGCATCAAGCCAACCACAGCCTTTCCCTGTCCAATCTGCTGCCCAAGTTTTTGCCAGTATACCGGTTCTTGAGAGAAGTCATAGCGTTTCAGCGCGACACGCACCTCCCACGCGTTAATAACAGTCAGAAACACCATGACAGCGCCAAGCAGGGCGTAGGCGAGCCATTTGGGGCTTTGGAAACTCTTGTATGTACCACTTACTGCGGCTGCCAGACCAAGTGCCACGACAGGGATCAATGGAAGCTGGTAGTAATCATGCGTTGAGATGTGAAAAGGCAGGGTCATACCATACGCGAAATAGCCTGCCCAGATGCCCAGCAGCATGGTGCGGTGGGGACGCTCCTGAACAAAAGAGGAGGCAATCAACGCGATCAGACACCACTCAAGCCCCAGCGTCCCGCTGATTTGTCCCTTCCATTGCAGATAGAAAACGGGATCGCGCCACAGCTGAGGAAAAAAACGCAGATTGAACTGGCTTGCTAATGCTCCTGAGATGTATACCCCGTAAATGTGGAACAACAGGTAGGGCAACACCGTCAACCCGGCGAGCGCCCAGACGCGCCGCTCTGTGAGGATGCGGCGTATACTCTGACCGCCAAACAACAGCCCAGCCCACGCACCAGCTATAAAAAATACGGCTACAGCCTTGATGAAAATGGCAAAGCCTGCCAGCAAACTCGCAATGATTGTCCAGCGCCAGTTGCGGTGATGCTGCCATTGCAGCATTCCCCAGTATGCCGCAATGGTTGCGGCGGTCATCAGCGGGTCAGGCATAAAGGCACGGCTGGCAATTGCTCCGAAGGGCAGGATCAGGTAGTACAGGATGGCGGCGAGAGAGCACCATTCACCATTCATACGGCGTGAAGCGAAAAAGAGAAATATACCGCCAACGATCCAAAAAAGAATGCTATAGAATCTGGCAACCAGCAGATTTTCATTACCCAACAGGTGGTATGTCTGTGCGGTGAGAAACTCCATGACAGGCGGCTCAATCAGCCCTTCTTTTTCCCGCAGGCGCAGAGCCATCTCACGCTGCCACTGTGGGGCGGAAGGTAACTGCTGGTAATACATCCCGCGCGCAATCAAGGCAGAGTGTAGCTGGCGTGTGGAGTTAAAGTCCAGCGGGGTATCGCCAAAATCATAAAAGCGAATCGCTAGAGCCAAAATGACGATCAGAGCACAGCAAATCCATAACAGGAGGCGGGAGGTTTTCATTTGGTCTTTTGAAGTATCTGCAGCAATACTGGTTATTGAGAGGTCAATGCTCTTTTGGATGCCTCAGGTCAAAAATCAGGTAGCCATCACCCTGTTGAAAGACAGGGTAGTTATCATAAAGAAACTGGCGTAGCTCTGGTTGGCTTTCAAACTCGTCAAAATCGGTTACGATAAAATAATTCTTTCCGGCAATTCGCGAGGCAATGTCTTCAGAGCTGGGGGTGCGTCCTGCCAGCTGCGCCATTTTAAGATCGCCGCGACTTGGGTAAGCCTCTGGCACGATATATCCCCAGTATAACAGGCGCGCGCCATAGTCGTTGAACAGACCGATCGGTGCGGCTTCCATCCAGCCCATCTTTTCCGCAATAGAGCGCCAGCGTTGGGGTTCCTGGCGGTAATCCGTCCGTTTTAGCTCAGCGCGCGCCTGCCACAGGCTGAACATGCAGCTCACAGCAACAACCGCAGTGATAAGAGCTGTAGAGAACCAGCCGCGATGAAGTTGACGTGCTTTGTGGATCACCAGCAACACGGCCGGGCTTATTCCCATTGCTACCAGCGGGATCAGTGGCAAGTGATAGTAATCATGGGTAGAAGCGTGATATGCGAACACCATTGCGTACAGGATATAACCGGCGCCAAGCCCGAACATCAGATAACGCCCCATCCGCTTCTCGATTAGCAGAATCCCCAAAACAGCTAAAAGAAAAGCCGGAATGGTTACCACCTGGTCAATCAGGGATGCCCATTGAATGTAAAAAGCTGGGTTGATAAGCAGCGAGGGGAAAAAACGCAGGTTGTATTGACCGGCAAGAAAGCCAGCAACGAAAATGCCATATATGTTGTAAGCCAAAATAGGTATCAGTGCCAGGGCGCCAACCAACCACGTCTGTTTGTCTTTCAGGATTTTTCTCAGACCGCCGTTTGCCAAAACCACTGCGCATACGGCGCCTAACACCATGAAAACAGCCACCTGTTTGACCAGAATACACAACCCTGAGAGTGTTCCGGCGAGTATTGCCGAACGCCAGGTTGACTTTTGTGCCCAGCGCAATAACGCCCATGCAGAAAAACACAATAAGGATACCATCAGCGGGTCGGGCTGAAAGGAACGGCTGGCAATAATGCCGTATGGCAGCAACAGGTAAAAAAGCAGCGCCAGCAAGGCACCACAGTTGTCTGTCATTTGTCTGGAAAGCAAGAAGACAGCTATCCCGCCTGCCAGCCAGAAGATGATTGCGTAGATTCTTGCCACCCACAGGGGGTCATCACCAACGAGATAATAGACTGCCGCGGTCAGTGTTTCCATGATGGGCGGTTCAATCCAGATTTCCGAGTTGCCCAGCGCCATCGAGCGGTCGCGCTCAAAATCCGGAAGGTCAGGCTCAAGGTGGGCAAAAAAGCCGCGGGCAATCAGCGCCGAATGGATTTGCCGCGCCGGGTGAAAGTCCAGAGGTGGGTCGTCCAGGTCATACAGACGGATTGCCAGCGCCGCAAGGAAGATCAACACAAGGGTAATCCGCAAGGCGGTTCTTGGGAATGGGTCAGGTGGTCTCTGAACAGTCATACCTGGTTTATTGTACTGGATGTTTTAAGTCAAAAAGTATATACCCATCTCCCTGCGCAAAGATGGGCAAAGCTTCCAGTTGTTTGCGCAGGGCTGGCTGGCTGTCTAGCTCATGGAATGCGGTTACCAGAAAGTAATCCATATCATGTGCCATCTCTGCAAAGTGTTCGACGTCGTTGTGTGTGTTATTGCCCGCCAGCGAGAACAGGTTGCTATCGGCTTGAGTGGCCCAGTGCGCAGATGCTTTTGTCCAACCGTAATAGCGCAGACGCATGCCATAGTCGCCGGTAAGTGCGATCACCTTTGCATTTGCAGGAATTGCCTGCCCTACCCGTTGCCAGCTGATGGGTTCATGACGGTAATCGCTGGCATACAGCACCGAGCGCGCTACCCACAGCGAATACCCAACGGAGCAAATGAGAATGAGGCTGGCAAGCACATGACTGTGCCACGGCTGGGTTTTTAGAGAGGAGAAAAAGACATCGAGAAGCGGCGGCAGAGAGATAGCTATCAGGGCTATCAGCGGCAGATGGTAATACTCGTGGGTGGTGTACTGATAGGGAAACACCATCCCGTAGACAAAATACCCCACCCACAAGCCGAACACAGTTAGTTTGATTTTTTTGGGTATGATCAGGCTGCCCAGTAACGCAGCCACAAAAATTGGCAAACTGGTCAGCCCTTTGATCATTGCCAGCCAGTCGGCGTAGAAGTTTGAAGTCAGAACGAGGTGCGCCAGAGAGCCTGTCCAGAATGCCATAAACCCGGATGAACGTTGCGGGTTGAGCAGCCAGTAATACACTGCGGAGGGCAACAGGGTTAAGATGGCTATTACCCACACCTGCGCTGTTTGTAACATCCGTTTGAAGCCATAAGTTTGTATGGCGATTGCAATCAGCACAGCGCCAATGAAAAAGCCAGCGACAATTTTGACCAGCAGAGCTATAGCGCTCAGGATTGCCACGAGAATAGCCCATTTCCATGTGTGGGTTTCTGACCAGCGCAGGGCGGCGTGGGTTGCCAGCAGTATCCACATTATCATCCATGGGTCGGGTTGAAAAGAGCGGCTGGCGATCACGCTGAAGGGGATGAAGAAGTAGAACGCCAGCCCCAGCAGCGCTGCCCATAGAGAAGTGTAGCGTCTTAATATTGCCAGCAATGCCAGCCCACCCACAGCCCAGAAGACTGCCAGGTAGATACGCGCAATCCACAGTTGTTCTGACCCGATGACCAGATAAGTCGCGCCGACCAGCGTTTCAAGGATGGGAGGCTCGTACATCTCTAAATCTGCCAGGCTGGCGGCTTGCTCTCGCAAAGAAGGGGAAACATTGCTATTGAGCTGATAATATACGGAGCGGGCAATCAGGGCGGAGCGCAACTGGCGTGCGGGGTGAAAGTCAAGCGGGGGGTCAGTCAGATCATACAGTCGTATGCCGATGCCCAACAGAAAGATGGCAAGCAGAGTGAACCGCTGTATGACGCTTTGCCCGTTAGCTTTCATGATGTATCCCTATTTGACTTTCTGAAAGGCGTCTCTTGCGGCGGGAATCGCGCAGTTTATATGCAAGGGGCTGCAATTTTCCCAAACCTAGCAGCGAAACGAGGGTATAAACAAACCGCCGCCAGTCTTCGAGTACGGGTTGCGGATGATAGAAAAAGCTGCGGAAATATGAAGCAATGGCTTTCTTTATTTCTCCGCTTTCGGAGAGGTAGCGGGCGTTGATCCAATATGCCCCGGCTTTGATTTTGCGTTGATAGCGGCGGTAGTGCTGCGAGAAATCTGCGTCGAATTGCATCCATTCTACTAACCTGAAAGCCTCTTTCCCAAACTCCGTTGCCATTGCAACGTTCTTGGCGGCAGGGTGGAAACGGGCAGCTGCCAGGGTTTTGGGGATGTGCTGGATGGGCGCAATCCGGGCAAGTCTGAGCCAGTACTGATGATCGAGCAGATAGTGATAACTGGTGTCGAGCAACCCTGCCTTTTTCATAACGGACCGCCGGAAGAAAACTCCCGGCTGTCCAATGATGCGGAAGCGCATCAGGTCGTTTAATTCCCAATTGTCATAGCGCATCAGGTTAATCGGGCGGCTATCGGCATCTACCGAGAGAACATTGCCGAAGATTAAACCTGTGTCTGGGTTTTGGGCAAATGCTGTCAGCACGGTCGCAAGACAGCCGGGCAGATAATAGTCATCCGAGTTTAGCCAAGCGACAATCTCTCCCTCTGCCCGCGCCAGCCCCTTGTTGATAGCGTCTGCCTGCCCGCGATCGGGTTCTGAAACCCAGTATGCCAGCCTTTTTTCGTGTTTGCGGATGATTTCCTGGCTGCCGTCGGTGGAGTTCCCGTCAATGACGATGTATTGTAGCGAAGGGATGTTCTGATTAAGCACCGATAGAATGGTTTGCTCCAGATAGGCAGCCTGGTTGAAGGAAGGGGTGATGACGGAGATTGAGAAGGGATCAGTCATTAGTGAAACAACGTGTCGAATTTAACTTTGGGAAAAACATCGAGCTTTCCCTCGATGGTGGCGTCGAGGATCTCGCGCCCCGCGTCCGTATATGCCTGACGTGCCATACGATAGGCGCGCTCGGATGTTTCGAGGTCGGGCAGTTGCCAGCGAAAGCCTTTGCCAAAATAAGAGGGTGAAAAGTGGTTAGGGTCGTCTCCCTGTGAGACGATGGTGGTGTTGGGCTTGCCCTGGGTGACGAAATTGTGGTCAACGCCAATCAGAATGACCTGTTGGAAACCGAGATGGAAAGCCAGCTGCATGGCAACATAGGTGACTGTGGCGCCTTCCCACAGCCGCCCGGTGGCGGAGCGGGCAAATTTTGCCCCTGTGTAGGTGGTATACAGGAAAAACAGGTCATTCTCGGCTTGCAACCATCGGCGGGCGCGCCATGAAACAAATCTTGGCATTTTCAATGCTTGGATATCGGTGGCGCATTGTTCAACAACCAGGTCATTGATGCATAGATAAAACGAGGTCTGAAAACCCAATTCAGGGAAAATTAAGTAGATGCGGTTCATCCCAATAGTAAACTCGCCGCGCAGTTTGCTCAAGTCGGTGTGTTTGAGGCTTGGCCCATTGCCAATGATGAAACAGCGTTCTCCACGGTATCTGTCCCGCAGTGCAGAAAGCTGGCGAATCGTTGCACGTCTCCAGGGGTGAAAAGCGGCGCCTGGTAGCTCTTGCAGCCTCTGGGCGGTGTCGAAAGTTTCGCGCAGCAGGGAGATAACGGGCGCAGGTAGAATCTTTTTGATGAGCTGGCGCAATAAGTGCTTCTCCTTGGTTATTCGGTGCTTAACCGTGCTGTGGCGCCGCCATCAATGATCAGTGCCTGCCCGGTCATGAAAGAGGACTGGGTTTCATCGGCAAGGAAGTAAATGGCGTGGGCAATTTCCTCTGGTTTGCCAACCCGTCCGTTGACAGTTTTGCGCGCCAGATTTTCCAGCCGCTCCTGAAGTGTTGCGCCCTGGACGTGATCGCGGTTCAGCCCGGCACGTAACATGGGCGTATCCACTGCGCCGGGGAGGATGGCGTTGACGCGGATGTTATCTGGGGCAAATTCGATTGCCAAGGCACGGGTCAGTGCTAGCAGACCGCCTTTGCTGGCGGCATAGGCGGCGATGTTAGCGGAGGTGGCTATGGCATGCACTGACGACACGTTGACGATGGCACCTCCTCCTGCTGCCTTTAGCAGCGGGTATGCCAGCTTGGCGCTTAAAAAGACCGAGCGCAGATTAGATGCCATCACCGCGTCCCATTCCTCAACGCTTGTTTCCAGCAGAGGTTTAGAGATTTGCAGGGCGGCATTGTTAATGATGGCATCCAGGGTAGGGCTCAATTTTTCAGCCTGGCGGTAGATGGTGTTCAGGTCTTGAGGGTCGGAAATATCGGCGCGGATGAAAATGCCGTTTTTGGGGAAATCTTCGCCAAAGTCAGCGCGATCAACCCCGATAACACGCCATCCGGCGGCGCTGAAAACCTTGACGGTTGCCCTGCCAATGCCACCTGCGGCGCCAGTGATTAACATCACCCGATGATCTTTTGTCATTTGTTCACCTCATATCGTCCGTTGGGGATTGCCGGAGCGCCGGATTTGACGGAGAGGGCTATTCTAGCAGCTCCGGACACAAATTTGAAATGATGTACTCGATTCGTTTTTGAGAATGGCGCATCCATATAAATTGCTCACAGTAAGCGTGGCGGAAGTTCTGATCATCTCGCAGCCAGCTAGCGAGGACGTTAGCGTCATCAAAGCGCTGGGCGCGGGCATAAGCCACAAAAAAAGGCATCCATTCGGATGTGTCCTGCGGTTGCAATCCAGCGCGTAACACCTCATCGGCAAGACGCACCGCTTCCTGCCAGTCCTCTTTCTGCCGTGCCAGACTTGCCTTTTGATAATAATAACACCAATTGTGTTCGGGTTCTTGCCCAAAGATGATTTCGGGGGGCGTTTTTTGAGATTGATCTGTTTCAATCATGCTGATCTGAGATAGGGGGGCTACCAGCCGGACCAGTGCATCCTCGTCTGCTGACAATTCCAGCCATTCTCCGTCAATGACATGTAAGCAAGAGCCTGGTTGTGGAATGCTGACCAATAGGCTGTTTTTATAGTCGAGGATGTATTCGATGCGGCGCACGGAGCGCCCCAGATTCTCTTGCCGCTTCATTTCAAACAGCGTTTTCTGATTGAGAATTTCACCGGCGACCTGCGGCGAGGTTTCACGGGGGTAAAAAATCAGGTTGGCAGGCGCCCAAATTTCATAGCTTTCACCAAGACGATAACCCGGCGGCAACATGGCAAGCAGGGCGGTATTCTGTTTCAGGGTGGGCGCGCGCCAGACAAGCTGCCACCACAATTGTTTTTGATATGTCCACAGGTCGCGGAAATAGGCGGTATTGTTGATATGGGTCATGATTGCAGCTGCCAGCAGCCCGCCAAGCAATATGTTTCGCGCTTTTGGCTTTAGGGTTTTGAAGATAAGCCCCATCCAGAAGAGGGCCGCACCGATGGTGGCGGGGAGAGTATAACGGTCAAAGGTATTTTCAAATTGAACCTGACGATTGGAAAGCACTACGGGCAAAATTGCGCTCAGCGTTGCCAGTCCCCCCAGATACACAAGCGCTTTTGTGCTGGGGAGGCTTTCTTCGTTGCTCGCTTGCGAAGACTTGTGCCACCACTGCAAATATGCACTGAGACCCAAGATGCCGATCAGCGCCAGGCATAAGGAGAGCAACAGGTCTGTGTAACGGGCTGTGACGGTTGTGTTATATAAAGGGACGCCCCATGCCAGAAATATGGTATCAACAAAGCTCTTAAGTGTCTCGGCTGCCAGACGCAAGATCATAAATCCTGGCTGGCTGAGATATTCGCGGCTCAGTGCGCCGATATCCGTAACAGAGCGGGCGCTTTTGAAAATGAAAACCCGCCAGAAGAGAAAACCTATTAATGCAATCAGATTGGGCAGCCATTTTTTCAAGACTTGCGGGATGTTCGGTTTTGGTGGGGTGTTTTCCCTTCCATAGAACAGATACAAAAGCAGCAGCAGGCGCACGCCTTCCAGACCTACCATGTATTCCATCATCAGGAAGCAGACCATGGCGAAGAAAATACTCACTATGGTAAAGAGGATACGTTTGCGGAGCGACTCACACCGCGCTGCCAGGATGGTGAAGATCAGGGAGAGGATGCCTGAGAGAAATCCTGAAAAGTGACACTGATAGGCACTGGCAGTTGGCATTTGCAGAAAACCGGGATACACGAGGAACAGCATGGCAGAAAGCGCGGTAGCCAGACGCTGCCCTGGAAGGAGCAAACGCAGCAGCCACAAAAAAGCCAGCGCACTGCCAAGACGCAGAGTGAAGATGTATAATTGCCACGCCAGCGGGTTATTACCCAGAAGCAGGTATGTAAGCCCATACACCAATCCCATGAATGGTCGGTCAATGACGTGCAGGTCAATGATTGCCTGCCAGCCGCGGGTTGTACCTGCCCAGATGACGTGCCAGTCATCGCGATAAAAACCAAGCTGCCCAATCAGGGGAAGGTAGGTAAGCCCCGCAATTAGGGATAGGAAGAAAATCGTAACAACTGTTTCGGAAAAAATAAATTTCTTCAACGAAAATGATTTTATCCTGTTTGTGGCAGGTTTGTCTAGTTTGAAAATTGCCTTGACTCTATAAGAAAAAATGTTCTATAATGTAGCTATGAATGAACTGTTGAAATTGAAAGCGTTCTCGCCGTATGCGGTATATGAGCTAGACGGTGAGGCAAGCCTTTCTGTACACCCTGCCTGTGGACGCAATTCCAAAGGGCAACCTGATGAGACAACAGAACTGCCTGTAACGATGGTGACGTTACCTGGTGGCAAGCGCGTCCCGATGTTGAAATCAATGCTGACGTCAGTCTGTGAGAAGAACTGTTACTACTGCGCTTTTCGGTCGGGGCGTGATTTTCGCCGCCACAGTTTTCACCCTGAGGAACTGGCAAAAACCAGTCTGTTGCTGTTTGAGCGTGGTGTTGCCGAGGGGATATTTCTTTCTTCTGGTGTCGTAGGGGGTGGTGTGAAAACGCAAGACCGTCTTCTGGCTGCCGCCGATATTTTGCGCAATAAGTTAGGATATATGGGGTATCTTCACCTGAAGATTATGCCGGGCGCTGAGCCAGAGCAGGTTTTGCGCGCCATGCAGCTTGCTGATCGGGTATCCGTCAATCTTGAAGCTCCCAATATGCAGCGTCTTTCTGAACTGTGTCCTGAGAAAACCATGTTGGATCAGCTTGTTGCTCCCCTCCAATGGGTGGAGCGATACCGTCAGACCCAGCCCCGTCAGATGGGTTGGAAAGGGCGTTGGCCATCCAGCACAACGCAATTTGTGGTGGGCGGTGGTAAGGAGACAGACCAGGAACTTTTACACTCCTCTCAGTACCTTTTGCGCAACATGCATCTGGCGCGGGTCTATTTTTCGGGTTTTAGCCCGATCCTCGATACGCCTTTTGAAGATAGGGCAGCGGTTAATCCCTGGCGGCAGAATCGATTGTATCAGGCTTCTTTTTTGTTGCGCGACTATGGTTTTGATTATGATGAACTGATGTTTGACCAGCAGGGAAACTTACCGCTTGAACTTGATCCCAAACAGGCTTGGGCCGAGGTACACCTGCGCCATGCGCCTGTGGAGGTTAATCGCGCTGACTACCCTGAACTGCTTCGTATCCCTGGCATTGGGCCACGCAGTGCAAAGCAGATTGTTGCGCAGCGGTTGCGTGCCCCTTTGCGCAGCGAGGATGATCTTAAGCGGCTGGGTATTTGCATCCAGCGGGTTGCGCCTTATGTTCTTGTGAATGGCAGGCGGGTGCCGGTGCAACGGGCGCTGTTTTAATTGCTGGCAAATGTGATATAGTAAGATTATGTTTGATATTCTCTCACCGCTGCGCAGCATCCGGCGCTTTCGCGATGTGCAGCTTGTTTTGTTGCGCTACGGTTTTGGTTTTCTTCTGAGTAATCAGGAAATCAGGGCGCTGCGCAGAACCTTGCGCCGAACACTGGGATGGGGGTATTCCATAGAGGAGACCGAATACGAAGAGAGAGCTGCCCCGGCCCGTATGCGCATGATGCTGCAGGAACTGGGTCCGACCTATATCAAAATCGGGCAGCTGCTTGCCAGCCGCGGCGATATGCTGCCGGAAGAGTGGATCGCTGAGCTGGCAAAATTGCAGGATGATGTTCCTCCATTTGGGTATGAGCAAGCGCGGGAGGTTATCGAGGGCGAATTTGGAAAACCAATCGGCGATATTTTTTGGGAATTTGAACAGCAGCCTTTTGCGGCGGCTTCGATTGGTCAGGTGCACCGCGCCCGTTTGCTGGATATGACACCGGTTGTGGTCAAAGTGCGGAGACCGAATGTGGTTGAGCAGGTGCGCTCGGATATTGAGATTATCCGAGAGATTGTTAAACTGGTGGAGGGGCGTATTGCCTGGGGGAAACGTTACGGGTTGGTGGCTGTTTTTGAAGAATTTGCCCGTGCCTTGACGCTTGAGCTGGATTATCGTATTGAGGCGTCCAATGCAGACCGCCTGCGCAAACAAACCATGCTAGAGCCCAAAGTGCATATCCCGCGCATTTATTGGGAATTGACAACCGATAAAGTACTCACAATGGAAGCCATTGAGGGAATCAAGATTAATGATCTGGAAGCGCTGGACGCCGCCGGAATTGACCGCGCTGAGATGGCACGGGTTTTTATCCAGTGTTTGTTTAAGCAAATCCTGATAGACGGATTTTTTCACTCCGATCCGCATCCGGGCAATGTGATTGTCGAGCTTGGCAAACAGCGCCTGGTGATCCTGGACACGGGGCAGATGGGGAGATTGATGCCAGAACAGCTGGTGCAGCTGGGAGACCTCGTGCAGTCAGTGCTGCGCCGCGACAGCCGGGATGTGATGCGTATCTTTCTTGAGATTGGGACGCCTTTCAAAAAGGTAGATGAGCCAGCCTTTCGGCGTTCATTGGATTTCATCATCAATCGTTATCTGGATGCATCTCTGGATCGTATCAAGTTTTCAAACATGTTTGCCGAGATGCTTGGCTCTATTTATAAACATGGCGTCCGCCTGCCAAGTGAATTGACCTTGGCAATTAAAGCCATTATCCAGGCAGAAGAGATTGCACGCACACTAGACCCATCCATCCAAATAGTTGAAGTTGTTGAGGGTATCTATCGCCAGATTATTCAAAAAATGCTTGACCCTCGCTCGATGTTTGACTCCGTACGCGATGGGGTACGAGAGGCTCGGCGGTTGCGTGGTGTGTTGCCGCGGGCGTTGGAATCAATCCTCCGACAGCTTGAGAGTGGCTCGTTGACCGTCGCTATTCAGATTCCCGAATTTATCAGCATTGTTGCCTCGCTAATGATCATTGCCAACCGTCTGGTAACCGGGCTGATTATCGTGGGGATGATGATTGGCTCAGCGTTGTTGATGAATATCACGGTTGTCAAAGGCTGGGGATTTCTTAAGTATATTGGCATGTTTGCCTTTATTCTGGCAATGCTGTCCGGGTTTATCTTGATTTGGGATGTTTTGCTGGATATCTGGGAGAATCAGCGGCGCAAGAAGGGTCCCTTTTACTAGCGCAGAAATACTGAGATGGTAAAGATGGCTACCTCAGCGATGGCAACCAGCCATGCACGGGTATTTTGCCGCGTGTCTTGCATCAGGTAGCCGCTTTGCGTTTGGATAACCTGATATTGTGTGCCAGCGAACCATGCAAACCCTAGCCCGCCGATTAAACCCCCTAGATGTCCCCAATTGTCAATCCCGGGTGATAATCCAAAAAGCAGGTTGATGACTACAATGCCGATCACGTTTGCCAGCATTGCGCGCGCCTGGCTGCCAAACAGAAAGCGGTTGGCGTATATGAAGATACCCTGTGCGGCAATCAGACCAAAAATTGCCGTGGAAGCCCCTAGTGAGGCTTTAGGTGAAAACAGGTATGAGAAGACATTGCCGCAAAAGGCTGCAACAAAGTAGAGCATGGCGAAACGCAGATGCCCATAATGACGTTCCAATCCGCGCCCGATAACGAATAACGCATACATGTTGAAAGCCAGATGGGCAATAGAGCCGTGCAGCATAACAGGGGTCATCAGCCGCCAATATTCCCCCATCTGAATGTAAGGATTGACTTTCATTCCCAGCAGAGCCGGGTAGTCATAGCCTGTCAGAGACTCGCTGATTATCTGGATTGCAAACACGCAGATGGTGACAGCCAGCAAGGTATAGGTAATGATCGCTTTGCGCTGCGGCAGTTGTATCTGAATGACAGGCGCGGCTGGGGGTAAAAGAGGGGACTGACTGACCTGACCGACCTGGCTTGTATCCTTGCCCGTTTGGGATGATGTTTCAGGGGGAAGTGGCGGAATATTCTTATCATCAGGCGGTGCTGTGGGCAGGGTCATTGTTTGAGGTTTCTGTCGTTAACGCGATGGTGCTCTGCATGAATGCACTCAATGATGGTGCTGACGGCTTCTTCCAGGCGATTTTGGGCGTTAATGACAATATAGTCAAATTCTTTTAAACGCTTGAGTTCAGACCTGGCAGTATCCAAACGCAGCTGGAGCGTTTCGGGGGTCTCGGTGTTGCGTTGTTGCAGACGCAACAGCCATTCCTCGTCGTTTGCAGGGATCAGGAAGATCAATACTGAAGAATTGGGAAACAAGCTGCGCACTTTGGCAGCCCCCTGCACGTCTAAACGCAGGATGACATCCTTGCCGCTGGCTAAAGCCTGTTCCACCTGTGATCTGGGCACGCCTTTGAGATCATTGTACACCTGGGCGTACTCAATCAGTGCATCCTTTTGGATCATCTCTTCGAATTCTTCATGGGAGACGAAGAAGTAGTCCACGCCTTCGATCTCACCTGGGCGCGGGGGACGGGTGGTAGCGGTAACCACAAAGTGAAAAGGTAGTTGGCGCTGTTTGAGGGATTTCAGCACGGCATCTTTGCCAACACCGGAGGGCCCTGAAATGACAATCACCAGCGGTTGTGGCTCAAAGATATCGAATGTCAGTGATTCCTGAGACATATAGTACTCTGCAAGAATTTCGTCTCGAGAATTTGATTATAATAGAGATTGCTTGAATTAAGTGTTTTCGAGGGTTAGAAATGCCTACGTACGACTTTCGCTGTCTGGATTGTCATAAGCCTTTTGATGTTTACCTCTCTTATGCAGAATATGGCAAAAAACCGGTGATATGCCCGCATTGTCGCAGCCAGAACGTGATGCGCAAAATTGGACGCGTGCGTTTTGCGCGTTCTGAGGAAAGTCGCCTGGAGGATATGGCGGATGTGGGTGATCTGGAAGGGCTGGAGAATGACCCGCGCGCGATGGGCAGGATGATGCGCAAGATGAGTGCCGAACTTGGCGAGGATATTGGTCCAGAATTCAACGAGGTAGTGGATCGTCTGGAAAGAGGGCAAAGCCCAGAGGAGATTGAAAAGGCGTTGCCCGATCTTGGATCGGATAGCGGCTTTGGGGGCGGGCTGGACGAGATGATGTGATCTGCATCGTGAGCGGGAAAACCGGGTAGAGGCGTTTGCGTTTTGCTTATTGCGCCTGGATGGCGCGTTGCAGCTGCTCGAAAGAGGTCATCCAGGAAATTCTGTTGACAAATTCTGCCAGCGTGCGGCTCTGTTGGCGCAGGGCACGCACTGCCGGCCCCACCGGGTCGGCACCGGCTTCACCGCCGGGAACATCGGCGTATGCCCCATGAAAAGCAAAATATGCCTGATTGAGGCGGCGAATCTGGTAACCGTTTTCCCAGAACATCTTACGCCGCATTTCCATGTAAGTTTCAGCTGCCTCGATTTTGCCCTCAGCCAGAAGCGCATCAACGCGGACGCGGGTTTCATGCATCTCTGCTCGAAAATCAAAAGCTGCAGGCAGGTTTTGTGCAGGCTCTGGCGGCGCATTGCCTTGCTCTATGGGAGGAACTGGTGGTGGCGGAGGTAAAAATTCGGGATAAAATCTCTTTAGCATAGCCTGTCCGATTTCTTTGCCTGCGATGGATGCTGTTGTTTCGTTCATCGTGCGCAGTTCTGGACTGACTTCGTACGAGATGCCAAGTGGGCGCAGCGTCAAGTAGTTGTGTATCCATTCGTGAGCGATCGTTTCTGTGAACCAGAATAGGTCACTGGAGCGCATCACCATTGTGGGGTAAACACCCACACCCCCAATGCCGACAACCAATGCAGAGACATTCAGCCCTTTTTCAACCTCCTGCTCCAGCTTGATGATGCTTTCCAGGGGCATGTCTGGGTTTAACGAGATGTTTGCTTCCTGACGGATGACTTCGCGCGGGGAGATAATCAGCCCATCGGGCAGCGGCGTGGCGTGGTATAGCAATGGCGGGAGGCTTTGCCCGCCAAGCGTAAATCCCAGTTCTGCTAAGGTGGCGTTCATTTGCTGTTGCAGGATGGCTTCGCATAAAGGTATCATCTGGTTGAGAGTTTCCCGCAGGCGGTCGCGTTCTGCCCGCAGGGCGGCGGCGCTTGCGTCGGGGTCGTTGATGCTTGGATCGGTGTACATGCGGTCAATTTCTGCCTCAATTTGCCCCAGCCTGGAAACCATTTGCAAATATGTCTTGACAATTTCAGTCTGTCTGCCAGTGTCCAAATAATGTTGGTCACCAAGCGCTGCTTGACCCAGTTTGATATAGAATGCATCAATGCTCCAGGTGATATAATCAAACTCTATGGAACGGGTATATGCCCGCACGCGCTCAATCTTATCACCGGGAGGCAGAACACTTCTTCCTAGAAGCAATAGACAGAGGAAAAAATATAAAGTTCTGTTGAAAGAAAACTTCGCATGCTGGTATGTACCCATAATTTGAGGCAATTATACCCTTCTTGAAATTATAGAGGTGAGACGGTATCATCGAGAGCCGATATGAAGCGCAAATTCGTTACACTTATTGTGGTTGTTGTCCTGGCAATGGGAGGCTTTTTTGGTTTTCGTGCCTATCAGCAGCAAAAAACTTCGGCTGCCAGTAAATTCCAGACGGTTACTCTGACGCGTGGCGCTCTGGTTGCCATCGTAGGTGGGACAGGCACCGTTCGCGCCGATCAAACGGCTCTGCTGAGCTGGCAGACAAGCGGTCAGATAGCGGCTGTTCGGGTGCAGGAAGGGGATGTGGTTGCGGCGGGGACACGGCTGGCGGAGCTGGAGCGCAATTCGTTGCCGCAAAATGTTATTCTGGCAGAAGCTGACCTGGTGGCTGCGCAGCGTGAGTTGGAGCGTATCAAAGAGTCGAGCGCGGCGAAGGCAAAGGCGCAGCTGACACTTGCGCAGGCACAGAAAGCGCTGGAAGATGCTCAGAAGCGGCGCGATCAAAAGGACTTTCAGCGCGCCTCTCAGGCGACTCTGGATGGCGCACGCGCCAATTACATTCTGGCAGAACAGGCGCTTAAGGACGCGGAGGAGAATTACAAAGGTGTCTCGCATCTGGCAGATGATGATCCTGGTCGTGCCGCCGCGCTCAGCGTGCTGGCTACGGCGCGCCAGAACCGCGACCGGGCGCTTGCCAATCTGAACTGGCTGCTTTCCAAACCGGACGCTGTTGAGATCGCCCAGGCAGATGCGGAGCTGGAGGTTGCCAAAGCAAACCTGGAGGATGCACAGCGTGAGTGGGAGCGTCTGAAAGACGGACCCGATCCGGAAGATATTGTAGCTGCAGAAGCGCGGGTAACAGCGATCGAGGCAACCCTGGCAACAGCTTATCTGGAAGCTCCCTTTGCTGGGACGATTACTGAGGTGCGCTCGAAGCCCGGCGACCAGGTAACTCCGGGTACGGTGTCTTTCCGTATTGATGATTTGCGCCGTTTGTTGGTGGATGCGCAAATTCCTGAGGTGGACATCAACCGCGTGCAGGCTGGTCAACCAGCTGACTTGACCTTCGATGCAATTCCCAATACGGTCTATGAGGCTAAAGTGGTTTCGGTGGGGCGTGTTGCCAGTGGTGCTACGCAGAGTGGGGTGAATTTTACAGTAACGCTCGAACTGACTTTGCCCGATGATGCAGTGCGCCCCGGCATGACTGCCGCAGTTAACATCATTGTCAATCAATTGGAAGATGTCTTGCTTGTTCCCAATCGTGCCATTCGTTTTGATGGTAGCAGACGGGTGGTCTATGTCTTACGGGAGGGCTCGGCAGAGCCTGAAAAGGTGGAAGTGCAAATAGGCGCTTCTTCAGATTTGCAAAGTGAAGTGGTTGGGGGAGATGTCAAGGAAGGGGATGTGATTGTACTCAACCCGCCCGTCGAGAATCGGGGCGGCAGACCTTTTGGGGAGTAGGAAATTCGATGCCTGATGATGTGATCCGGGCTTTGGATCTGCGCAAGACTTATCAGATGGGCAAGGTACAGGTACATGCGCTGTGTGGCGTTTCGCTGACCATTCGGCGCGGCGAGATTGTAGCCATTATGGGACCTTCGGGTTCAGGAAAATCTACGCTGATGAACATCCTTGGCTGTTTGGATCTTCCGACTTCAGGCGAGTATTATCTGGATGGGGAAAAGGTATCAGATTTAAAAGATGATGCGCTTGCTGTGATTCGTAACCGCAAGGTGGGTTTTGTCTTTCAGAGCTTTATGCTGCTGCCGCGTGCTACGGCGCTGGCAAATGTTGAACTGCCTTTGCGCTATGCGGGTGTTATTCAGGGGCGGGTTGAGCGCGCCCGCCAATCCCTGGAAGCCGTTGGGCTGGCGGATCGTATCCATCACCGCCCCACAGAGCTTTCAGGCGGTCAGCAACAACGTGTGGCAATCGCGCGCGCGCTGGTTAATGATCCGTCCATTCTTATGGCGGATGAACCTACGGGCAATCTTGACTCAAGGTCTGGCAGGGAAATCATGGAGCTGATCCTGAAACTGAACAAGGAGAGGGGGACGACGATTATCATCGTCACCCATGATCCCAAGGTAGCAGAACAGACGCAGCGCATTATCCGTATTTATGATGGTGAAATTGTGGAAGAGTACGCATGAGTTTGGATCAGGCTGTTCTGGAGGCGCTTGAAAGTCTGAGCGCTAATAAGCTGCGCTCGGCGTTGACGATATTGGGAATTGTGATTGGCGTGGCGGCGGTTGTTGCCATGCTGGCAGTGGGGCAGGGTGCCCAGGATACCATCACGGGTTCGATTAGCGGTATTGGGGTGAATCTGCTGTTTGTTTTTCAGGGGAACAACCGCGAGGAGGTGCGCAACCCAAGACCGCTGACCCTGGCTGACACGCAGGCGCTGAATGACCCGTTCAGCGCGCCGCATATCATGAATGTGGCACCAGTGATTGATAACAATCTGCTGATTTCCTTTGGCGGCGAGCAATTGCGCGCCAATGTCAGCGGGGTAACGCCAGCCTATCAGGAAGTGCGCAGCTGGGGGGTAAGCGAGGGCGAATTTATCAACGAGGAGCACATTTTGGGGAAGGCTTCGGTAGCGTTAGTTGGGGTAGATGTTGCTGACAAGCTTTTTGGGCGGCGCGAAGCGCTGGTTGGAGAAACGATTCGCATTGAGGGACAGCCTTTTCGAGTGATTGGTGTGTTGCTACCTAAGGGGGGTGGTTCGTTTGGTAGCCAGGACGAGGTTGTGTTGGTGCCGTTTAGCACTGCCCAGAGCAGGCTGATACGCCGCAACCGCGACAATGTGGATGTGGTGTTTATCCAGGCAATCAATGCCGAGGCGGTAGAACAGGCGAAAGAGGAAATCACTGCTATCCTGCGCCAGCGGCACCGGATTATCTTGGGTCCAGACGATTTCACCATCTTTTCTCAGCAAGATTTTGTTGAGACTGCCCAGACAATTACTGGGGTGTTTACCATTTTTCTGGGGGGCATTGCCGCTATTTCGTTGCTTGTGGGCGGTATCGGGATTATGAACATTATGCTGGTTTCAGTAACCGAGCGCACGCGGGAAATTGGGCTGCGCAAAGCGGTTGGTGCGCGCAAACGCGATATTCTCATTCAGTTTCTAACGGAGTCATCTCTATTAAGCTTGATGGGCGGGGTGATTGGTATTGGTTTCGGCTGGCTGATTGCGTTTATTGTGGGGCGGATTGCTGCGGCGAATAACACGCCTTTCACTCCGGTAGTCAGTGTTCAAGCCATCCTGCTGGCGACGCTTTTCTCAACGGCGGTTGGGTTGTTCTTTGGGATTTATCCGGCAAATCGCGCTGCAAATCTTGCCCCGGTCGAAGCGCTTCGTTCGGAGTGAGTGCAAAAGGATGGTAGAATTTTCCCTATGAAGCGCTGGCAATTCTGGCTTGGATTGGTGATCAGCGCGCTCCTCCTGTTTTTTGCTCTGCGGGGTCTCAAGCTGGATGAAGCCTGGCAGGCGCTGAGGGGTGCTCAATATCTGTGGCTGCTGCCCGGTGTGGCAGTCTATTTTGTTGGAGTGTGGGTGCGCGCCTGGCGCTGGCATTATTTGCTGCGTCCGCTTAAGAAAATCCCGACTCGAACGATGTTTCCCATTGTTACGATTGGCTATATGGGCAATAATATCTATCCAGCGCGCGCGGGTGAGGTGCTGCGAGCTGTCATTCTCAAACGGCGTGAAGGGGTGCCTGTTTCCGCTTCGCTGGCGACTGTGATCGTGGAACGTGTCTTTGACGGCGTGGTCATGCTGGCGTTTGTTTTCTTGAATCTGCCGCATCTGGCAACTCTGACAGTCGATTCGGGTTTTGTGGGCAGCATACAAGATTTGGCATTGTGGGGGGCGCTGGCTTTTATTGGCGCGCTGATCCTCTTCTTGCTGGCAGCGATGTTTCCGCGTGTTACCGAACGGCTGGCGAACCTTGTGATAGACCGTCTTATTCCTCTGGGCGGGCGCGAGAAAGTACGCAGTGTTGCGCTGCGTTTTTTGACTGGGCTGGAGTCGCTGCGTTCGCCGCAGGAAGCGTTGATGGTTTTTGTTACCACCGCGTTTATCTGGCTGTTGGAAACCGCCAAGTACTGGTTTGTGATGCACGCTTTTCCCTTTGAGGTCAGTTTTTTTGCTCTGATGTTGATGAATGGCATTGTCAATCTTGCCACGACATTGCCATCAGCACCGGGCTATATTGGCACCTTCGATGCTCCCGGCATTGCATTGCTGATGGCTTATGGTGTTTCACAGGGAGTGGCAGCCAGCTATACGCTGGTATTGCATGTGGCACTGTGGTTGCCAATTACACTGTTGGGTATATATTACTTTGCCCGTGAAGGGATGAAATGGGGAGGGAAGCTGGAATGAAAATAGCTGTTATTGGCGCTGGCATTGGGGGAATGGCTGCCGCTTTTGATCTGCAGCGCGCAGGACATGCGGTAACTGTGTTTGAGTTTTCGGATTATGTGGGCGGGCTTGCCTCGGGGTTTAAGGAGCCGCACTGGGACTGGTCGGTGGAAAAGTACTACCACCACTGGTTTACCAGCGACAGGGATATGTTTGCTTTGCTGAACGAACTGGGGCTTGCGGACAGGGTGGTTGTCCGCCGTCCGAAAACGGTGATGTATCACCAGGGGCGGTTTTACCCACTAGACTCTCCACTGGCTGCGTTGACCTTTCCTGGTTTTACCTTTGCTGATATGGTGCGCTTTGGACTGGTGACAGTTTATTTGCGCTATCTTTCGTCCTGGCAGCCTTTGGAAAAATACACAGCCCACGAGTGGATGTGCCGTTATTATGGTCAGAGGCTCTATCAGGTGCATTTTGAGCCGTTGCTGATGGGCAAGTTTGGTCAATATTACCGCGATGTCACCATGGCGTGGTTTTGGGCGCGTTTTAAGGCGCGCACGACCAAACTAGCGACATTTGAGGGAGGATTTCAGGCTTTTGCCGATATGTTTGCCGAGAGGTTGAGGAATCTCAGAGTGGGGATTCGTTTGGGTGAGGCTGTGCAATCAATTACGCCGTTTTCGGAGGGCGGTTTGCTGCTCCGACATGGGGCGGGCGATGAACATTTTGACCGCTGTCTGGTGACGGTTTCTCCTGCTATTCTGGCGCGCTTGGCGCCTCAGCTTCCGCCCGCTTATCTAAAAGGGTTACTGGATTTGAAGAGCATGGGGGCGGTGGTGCTGGTGCTGGCGCTGCGCTGTCGGCTTTCGCGGCAGGGGTATTACTGGTACAACTTGCCCAAGTCAGCTGGTTATCCATTTCTGGCGCTGGTGGAACACACGAACTTTGTCTCTCCGGAGCATTTTGGCGGCGAGCATATTGTGTACTGTGGTGATTATCTGGATGCGAGCCATGAGTACTTTGACCTTTCGCATGAGCAACTCCTGGAACGCTTTCTGCCTGCCCTGAAGCGTTTGAACGCCGATTTCTCGCCAAGTTGGGTGCGTAAGAGCTGGTTGTTTCGCACGCCGTATGCGCAACCTGTGCCGCTGGTTAATCATTCCCGCAATATCCCTGCATTGCGTACGCCGATTGCCGGACTGTATTTTGCTAGCATGAGTCAGGTGTACCCATGGGATCGTGGCACAAACTTTGCGGTGCAGGTTGGACGCCATGCAGCCCGCATGATGCTTGCTGAGGGTTGATTCCAGTTTTGGCGCGTTTGGTGTTTTTGTTGGCTGGATTAGTTGGTTAACAAAATTTAGGATTTAACAATTCTATGCGAAATCATGTGAATTTTTTTTGACTGATTGCCGAAGATATTGTGTGTAATGCTTCTTAATGGGGTATATGTGGGGGTTTTGTGGGTGGGTATAAATGTTAAAAAAAGTTGATTTTTCAGAGTTTTTCTTAACATTTTCTGTCTTAAAAAATTGCGTTTTTTTAGGGGAGCGTAGGGTAAGCGGCTTGTTTGTCGCTAGATTATCTGCTAGAATAACGCTTGGATGATGAAGCGCTGTCGAAGCCACTTGTCCGCCAATCTTTCCTGTAGTTTTTGTAATCATTTCGTATAAAGTATTTGCTTCTGCCGTTTGACGAGAGGAGGATATTTCTTTGTCTCGGAAAGCGGGTGTATATCCCCTTTGGAAAAAGGGGCGTGGATAAACTTTGTCTCATGGAGGTGCCCGAGCTATGAATCCACAACAAGCCTGGCAAGCGACACTTGGACAACTGCAAATGGAAATGTCAAAAGCATCCTTTGACACCTGGGTGCGCAGTTCGGAACTGGTCTCTTACGATCAGGGGATATTTACCATTGGCGTTCAGAACGCTTATGCCCGCGATTGGCTTGAAGATCGCCTTTCCAGTACAGTTTCTAACTTGTTGACTGGCTTTATGGATTCGCCTCAGAGGGTGAAATTTGTTGTCTGGCATGGAGAGTATGAGAGCGGTGAACCTGAACGGCAGGCGCGCGAGGTTAGCCCCTTTGCTGTGATGGTCAACAACAGCCAACCGCCCTCGATTAATCCGCGTTATACGTTTGATAATTTTGTGGTAGGTAACAGCAACCGTCTGGCACACGCCGCCTGCATGGCGGTGGGGGAACTGGCGGTGACGGAAAACCCGGCGCGTTCTTACAACCCGCTTTTTGTCTATAGCGGGGTTGGTTTGGGAAAAACCCATTTGTTGCATGCTATTGGCAATGCGGTGGCGCAGCGCGGACTGCGTGTGCTGTATGTCTCGTCCGAAGAGTTTGCCAATGACCTGATCAAGTCTATTCAGACGCGCACTACAGCGGCTTTTCGCGATCGCTACCGGCTGACAGATGTCTTGCTGATTGATGATATTCAATTTTTCATCGGCAAAGAAGCCACCCTGGAGGAGTTCTTTCACACGTTCAACACCCTATATGGGCAGAACAAGCAGATTGTCATTTCTTCGGACCGCCCGCCCAAAGCGATGGCGACGCTTGAAGAACGTCTGCGTTCACGTTTTGAATGGGGGTTGCAGGTGGATATCCAGCCCCCCGATCTGGAAACCCGTATTGCCATTCTGCGTTGCAAGGCGGAGCAGTGTCAGCGGAACGTCCCAGACGACATTATGCGCGTGATTGCTCACCGCATCCAGACCAACATCCGCGAACTGGAGGGCGCACTGACACGTGTCCTGGCGTATGCCGACCTGAGCGGTCAGCCGCTTAGCCAGGAACTGGTGCAGATTGCTCTGGCAGACCTGCTGCCCAACCGCGACCACATTGAGCCTTCGCAGGTGGTCAAAACTGTTGCCAGGGCATTCAACGTGGATTCGGATAAGCTGCTGGGGCGCGACCGCTCGGCGAATATTGCTCTGCCGCGCCATGTTGCCATGTATCTACTGCGCGAGGATGCCAATATCTCGCTGCCGCAGATTGGCGAGGCGCTTGGCGGGCGCGACCACACCACGGTGATGCACGCCTGCGATAAGGTTGCTGACCTGATCGAGCGCGATGATGCGCTGCGTCGGCAGATTATCAAGATACGAGAACAATTGTACGGCACGCCGCTCGCAGCATAGCAGCCTGGTATATTGGTTAAATTGGAGGGTTCTGCCCTATCCTTGACCAGTTGCGCCAACCGCGTTAACATCAGTTGATATGCTAACAACCCGCCATGGCACTTTTTCTCTATGGCTGCCCCCGCTGGTGCTTTTGGCACTTTGTGTTCTCAGCTTTGGTTTGCTGATCCCGTATCTGGGGTATTATTTTGACGATTGGCCCAAGATGCTGGTGGGGCGTTTTTGGGGGCTTGGAGGGTATTGGGCGTACTATGCTGGCGACCGCCCATTGTCCTCGTGGACGCACATTGTTTTCATCCCCATTTTGGGGTATAAACCTGTTGCCTGGCATGTTTTCACCCTGTTGCTGCGCTGGCTGACCTCTGTTGGGGTGTGGTGGTGGCTGCGCCATCTGTGGCCTGGGCGCAATTTACAGGCATTTTTGACGGCAGCGGTTTTTTCGGTGTACCCGTTTTTCACTCAGCAAGCTATCCCGGTAACATACTTCCAGCAATGGCTGCAATACGCGCTTTTTGTGTTTGCTATGGGTGCCATGGTGCAGTCGGTGCGCCAACCACGCCGCTTTTTGTTATGGGGCGGGTTGTCGCTCGCTGCCAGCCTGGTGCAGCTTACCATCACCGAGTATTTTGCCGTGCTGGAGTTTTTGCGGTTGCCGATATTGTGGTTTCTGCTGGGTCAGGACGGGGGCGCTTTGCGCCAGCGCTTCACCCGCACGCTGCGGCTTTGGCTGCCCTATCTGGTGCTCATTCTGGCTTTTCTGCTCTGGCGGTTGCTGCTCATGCGCTTTCCGGGTGATGAAGACCCTTATCGTCCTGGGCTGCTCTATTCCCTTCCGCATGACCCAGCAGTGTTAGTGAAATTGGCGCGAATTGTGGGCGTTGATACGTTGTATGTCCTGGTTACTCACTGGTCGCGTGTCATTGAGCTGGGACTCAGCCCTGTCCCGTCGCCTTTTGTTCTCTTTTCGTGGGGAGTGGGTTTGTTCTCGGCGCTGCTGATGATAGCGTATCTGCTACGGGGAGGAGCGGATGGTGACGAGGATCGCCCGGCACCGACGCAATGGGTATGGCAGGCGCTGGTGCTGGGGTTGCTGGCGTTTGCCTTTGGCTGCGCCCCAGCGTGGCTTTCAGAGCGTGTGGTGATTGAAGGCTACCGCTCTGACCGCTATGCTTTGCCTGCACTTGTGGGTGCCTCGCTCTTGACCACTGCATTGATTGATTGCGCTGTCCAGCGACGGGTGCAAAAGGCGGCGGTATTCAGTTTGCTACTGGGATTGTCCATCGCTTTTAATTTTCAGATCGGCAATCATTACCGCTGGCAGAACCTCTATCAAAATCGCTTTTTCTGGCAGCTTTACTGGCGGGCGCCCTACATTGAACCTGGGACGGCTATTCTCATGGAAAAGGATGTTTTCCCTGATTTGGGGCTTTTCTCGCTTTCGGCGGCGGTCAATCTGATTTACCCTCCGCCGCAGGAGGAGGAACGGCTGTCTTACTGGGTGTACACCCTGTTACCCAAGTACGCTGGTCAGTTGCCTGATCCAAATAATATTGCCTTCTTTACCCACTTTCGCTCGCTGGTTTTTGAGGGTAGCACGCCACAGACGCTGTTAATGCACTATGACCCTGAAAGAGCTAACTGCTGGTGGATGCTCAGTCCGCAGGATGATGTAAACCCGTATCTTCCATCTTTAGTAAAGGGGATGCTTGTGGCTTCTCATCTGGAACGTATACTTCCGGCGCCGGTCAGCGCTGATTATCCCCCAACGGATTTGTTTGGCAGGGAACCTGAGCACGGCTGGTGCTATTATTATCAGAAAGCTGACCTGGCGCGGCAGACTGGCGACTGGCAAAAAGCAGCCGCGCTAGCAGATCAGGCGCTATTGGCCGGTTATGCGCCGCAAAGTACAGGCTCCAATTCTCCGCACGAGTGGATGCCATTCATTGAAGCGTATGCTCATATTGGCGATTGGGAAAAGGCGCGCATCCTGACATTGAGCTGCTATGAAGTTGACAGGGAATATGGCAACGCTTTTTGTAACCTGTGGAGTCGCATTAGCAACGAAACAGCGGAGAATGAAGCAAAAGCCGAGAATCGCGAGCAGGTCTTGTCTGTACTGGGTTGCTCGAATTGAGCTTATTGGCAGTTATCCGAATAAACGTATACGTACTCCACTTCAAGGATGCTGGTATTTCCGCCCGCGGCGGTTACGACGCTGTTTCCTAGAACAAAGTTTAGTCTATTTGCCGGGTAACTGATGTTGGTATAGCTTTTGGCTGGTGTGGTATCGCCATCTACATAGAGGTTTGCCTGGATATAGACATCGTTGAGCACTTCCCAGGTGATGCGAAATGTATGATAAACCCCATAGGTGTCTGAGCTTAGGGTAACGGTCTCCGCGTTGGTCTCAATGCCGCCTTCTCGTGTGGCGAAAATGATTTTGGTGTTGTCAACGTCTGCTGGGTCGCTGCGAACGTAGATTCCGTATGTAGCAGTGTTGTAATCTGTGGTATCCATCCAGCCGTATTGGAATGACCCGTCGCCAGTCTCACTTGTGCGCAACTTGATATCGGTTCTTCCCCACAAACAGGCTTTTTTCGACTGCAATTTCATATCATCGGTGACGGCGTTGATTTCCTGGCGCATGCGTTGCTCACGTGGCCAGGTGCGCACACCGCCGCCGCCCGCGTCAAAAACTGTCCATACCGCCGGATTGTAACCGTTGGGAGAGGTTTCGAAATCATCCCGTATAGGCGCGGCGGGGGTGGTTGTCAGAGTAGCGGTTGGGGTTTGTGTGGCAGTCGCGCTGGGGGCGGTTGTGGCAGTCGGCGCGGTGGTGGCGCTGGGGGCGGTGGTGGCGGTTGGCGCGGTGGTGTTGGTGGGTTGGGCGGTGTTAGTCGGTTTTGGCGTATTGGTTGGGGCTGTTGTGGCGGTAGGTGTGCTGGTAATTGTCGGGATGCTGGTGCGTGTGGGTACGGGTGTGTTGGTGTTGGTAACAGTCGGTGAAACGTACATCAGCGTTTCATATTTTTTCTGTGTGACTACCTCTTTGCAGATGACCAGCTTGACGGTATCTTTGAGCGCGTTGAGGGTTTTGCCAGCTTCTGGCTCCTGACGAATGATTTTGTTCAGGCTTTCCTGTTTTGTGCACGGTTCCTGAATCTGCGTGCTCTTTAAATAAAAGGCAGAACGGACGAACACCTGGTCATAGTTGAGCCAGTTAATTATCTCCTCGGATATCCCTGCTGTGGTGGGGACGTATCCTTCAGGCACGCCTTTGGGGGATTCTTTGACTTTTGTTTCTGCCCAGTTGATTTCAGCGGCAGTAACGCCTGTGTAGTTTCCCACCTGCACATTTTGTACCTGCGTGATAAAGTTAGTGATGGGCAGTGTGGAGGGGGTAAGGAAGCTGAAGATGACGTATTGATAAGAGGCAGCAACCTTTTTAGGCGCCGCCAGCTTTCCGCCACTTGCCGCTGTGCTGGAAGTGGTTAGCAAAATAGTGTGTGCGGCGGGGGTCTGATAGACGTTATAGGTGTCTGTGTCTTTATACGTATCCTGCACAGGCAGGATGATGTTAATGGGCCCCCGATCCCACACGCTGGTTAAGTACTGTGTCAGATTTGCCAGAGTCATGTCTCCCAGCTTTTGGCTGGCAAGGGAGGCAGTATCCAGGCTCTCGATCGGGCGCGCGCTCCACAGCCATTCAGCGCCCACCTGAGTCAGAACAATTTGTTGAACGGGGTCGCGGTTTTTGGGGAATTCGCCAACGTTGGGGAGGTAACGCCCCAGCGGGTCAACGCTCTCCACAAGGAAACTCTGGGCGAATTCGATGGCATCCACCTGGACGCTGGTTACATCGCGCTCACCCAGCGGGTCGAGAATAATAATCAATTCTTTTTTCCCCAGAGTTTCTCCTACCTTCCCGTGCATGACAGTGGCAGTGAGCTGTGCAATACCAGTAGCGGTAATATCCGGAGTGGCGGTGCGGTATGTCAGTGTTTGCACAAAGTTGGAAGTTTGTGTATACGTGCAGGAAAGTGAGACAAGCCCCATCAGTAATAACGCGGCGGACAATCTGTACCAGAACAGGCACATAGCTCTCGCTTTTATGGTGGTCAGTCGTGGTCGTATCATGCAAATTTCCAGAAGGAGAAACTCTTTTACTATTCTATTCGGGTGTGCTGTACGGGTTAATAAAATCGCGATTAAAAATTTTACCCGAATGGTAGAATAGAAAAGATGTATTTTCTGTGTGTGCAAGAAGCATTCCAGGTATGAAGACGGCCATCTGGTGGATACGCAGGGATTTACGTCTGAAAGATAACCACGCATTGTGCGAGGCGCTGGCTGCTGCTGATATGGTCTTGCCGGTGTTTGTTCTAGACCCATTTCTGCTGGCGAAAGCGGCTGAAAAAAGGCGAGCTTTCCTTTTTGATGGCTTGCATCGACTGGATCGAGCTTTGCGTGAGAGGGGTTCATATCTGGTTCTGCGGCAGGGAAGCCCGTTGGAGGAACTATCGCGCCTGGTGGCTGAAAGTGGCGCAACGGCAATTTATGCCGAGGAGGATATTTCTCCCTATGCACGCCGCCGTGATTCCCTGGTTGCGTCGGTATTGCCTTTGCACTTTGTGCATGGGGTCACTGCGCACCATCCCGCGGCAGTCCGCAAGCCTGATGGCGAGCCATATACCGTATTTACCCCCTTCAGCCGCATGTGGAAAGTCCTGCCTTTGCCAGTTGTGGCGCAGCAGGTTGTGCAGCGCATAGTATCCCCAGAGGGAATTTCGTCTCTTCCGTTGCCGGAAGTCCAGCCTCTGGCGGAGTTTCCGGCGGGGGAGGCGGAGGCAGCGCGGCGGCTTGAGCAGTTTCTTGATGGCGCAGTGTATGCGTATGCTTCTGCGCGGGATCGCCTTGACCTGGATGGCACTTCGGCGCTTTCGCCGTATTTTCGCTTTGGGATGGTTTCGGCACGTTCAGCAGTGACAGCAGTCTTGCGGGCAAAGGAATATGCGCCCGATGGGGTTGCAAAAAAGGGGTGTGAGACATGGTTGAACGAACTCATCTGGCGGGAGTTTTATTACATGATTTTGTACGCGTATCCGCAAGTGTTGAATACCGCCTTTAAGTCAGATATGCGTGCAATCCCCTGGAGAAACTCGCCAGAAGAGCTAGATGCCTGGAAGGCAGGAAAGACTGGGTATCCGCTGGTGGATGCCGCCATGCGCCAACTTGCCAGCATTGGCTGGATGCACAACCGCGCCCGCATGGTGGTGGCTTCGTTTTTGAGTAAAGATTTATTGATCAACTGGCAGGAGGGCGAGCGCTGGTTTATGCGTCAGCTTGTGGATGGCGATCCAGCGTCTAACAATGGCGGATGGCAGTGGAGCGCAGGTGTGGGCACAGATGCGGCGCCTTACTTTCGCATTTTTAACCCCATATTGCAGGGAAAGAAATTTGATCCCCAAGGGATCTATATCCGCCGGTGGCTGCCTGAGCTTGCCTTTGTGCCTGAGGAATATCTGCATGAACCCTGGCGGATGCCTTTAAGCGTCCAGCATGCCAGCGGTTGTGTGATGGGAAAAGAATATCCGTACCCTATTGTAGATCGCTCTCTAGTGCGGGAACGAACACTGGCGGCATATCGGGCAGGCAAAGACCTCTAGCCAAGTGCCTGTTTGTATTCTTCGATTGATCCTTCCAGCGTTGGGTAGCGCATATCCAGCTCTTTGAGCTTATCCACCAGCACCGATGCGATGACCAGATTACGATACCACTTGCGATCAGCGGGAACCAGATACCAGGGTGCCCAGGGTGTGCTGGTCTTCTCAAGGACATCCTCGTACGCCTTCAGATACTCTGACCACAATGTGCGCTCTTTGATGTCATTGGGGTTGAATTTCCAGCGTTTGTGAGGATGCTCCAGTCTTTCAATCAGGCGTTCCTTTTGTTCGTCGCTGCTGATGTGTAGATAAAATTTGAGGATGGTGGTGCCTTCCTCTGCCAGCATCTTCTCAAAGTGGTTGATCTGATCAAAACGTTTCCCCCATATTTCTGGCGCAACCAGGCTGTGAACGCGCACAATGAGCACATCTTCATAGTGGCTGCGGTTAAAGATGACAATTTCGCCTCTGGCTGGTGTCTGTTTGTGAATGCGCCACAGGTAGTCATGGTCGAGTTCCTCTGCAGTTGGTGCTTTGAAGCTTGCCACGCGCACACCCTGCGGGTTGACACCTTCGAATACATGCCGGATGACGCCGTCCTTGCCGCTGGTATCCATACCTTGCAAGACAATCAAGACTTTATGCTTGTGTTCGGCATAGAGCAGTTCCTGGAGTTCTTCAAGTTCGTCATTGAGTTGTAACAGTCTGGCTCTTCCCTCTTCTTCGCTGCCGTCAAAAGCACTGCGGTCTTTGGTGTCCCACTTGCTGAGGTTGACCTTTGTATTTGGTTTGATACAATAGCAGTCCATGCGCGCTGTCCTCCGTAGTTAACAAAGTACAGAATCATTATACAGGGAATGGGATAAAACCATGATAGAATTTGGCACAAAGTCTAACCTGTGATGAGGTGTCTGATGCCTGAACATGTTTTAATTGCCGTTGCCTGGCCGTATGCGAATGCAGAGATCCATGTGGGTAATTTGACAGGGGCGTATTTACCAGCGGATATTGTGGCGCGTTACCATCGGATGCGCGGCAGAAAAGTATTGATGGTCTCCGGTTCGGATGCGCATGGTACCCCTATTACTGTGCGGGCTGATGCCGAGAAAACCACAGCTTACCAAGTGTACCAGCGTTATCACGAGGGCTTTCTCGATCTGTTCCAGCAGGTGGGGTTGCATTATGATTTGTTCACCAGCACACACACAGAGAACCACTTTAAGGTGGCGCAGACGATTTTTCTGGCTTTGAAAGAGAACGGTTATTTATATACTGCGCGTGAATACCAGTGGTATGCGCCTAGCCAGGGGCGGTTTTTGCCAGATCGGTATGTGGAAGGAAAATGCTATATTTGTGGGTATACCAATGCGCGCAGCGATCAGTGTGATAAGTGTGGCAATCTCTTGGAAGCAGCGCAGTTGATTGACCCGCGCTCCAAAATAGATGGCAGCACACCCGAATTGCGCGAGACCGAACATTACTATCTTGATCTTGGCAAGCTGGAAAACCAGGTAGTGGATTTTTTGCGCCAGCGCGAGTCCTATTGGCGGCCGAATGTCCTGCGGCAATCGCTTGGGCAGATCCAGGCGGAAGGGCTGCGTGGGCGGCCGATCACCCGTGATTTGGATTGGGGCATCCCCGTGCCGATAGAGAGCTGGGAAGGTAAATGTCTTTACGTTTGGTTCGAGGCGGTCATCGGCTATCTCTCTGCCACCATTGAATGGGGGCGATTGAACAATCAGCCTGATATTTGGAGAAATTGGTGGCATGATCCCGAGGCGCGCACGTATTATTTTATTGGCAAAGATAATATTCCATTCCATGCGGTAATCTGGCCAGCGCAATTGATTGGTGCAGGTGCGGCATTTGACCGATTGTTTGGTGAGGCTCGGCAGGAATCTTTCACACTTCCTTACGATGTGCCGGCAAATGAGTTTATGAATCTGGAAGGGGAAAAAATTTCTGGGAGCCGTAACTGGGCGGTGTATGTCAAAGACTTTCTCAGCCGTTATGATCCTGACCCCCTGCGGTATTATTTGACTGTCAATATGCCCGAAGCAAAGGATACTGATTGGAACTGGGAAGATTTTCTCAAGCGCAACAACGATGAATTGGTGGCAACCTGGGGGAATCTGGCGCATCGTGTTCTTTCTTTTGCATATAAGCACTGGGGTGGGGTTGTTCCTCATCCTGGCGAGCTACTTGCGGAAGACCAGGCGCTTTTGACAATGGTTGAACGAGGGTTTGAGACGGTGGGGCAGGAACTGGAGGCGGTGCATCTGCGTTCTGCTCTTGGGGAATGTATGCGTCTGGCAACTGAAGTCAACCGTTATCTTGATCAGGCAGCTCCGTGGAAGACCATCAAAACGGATAAGATGCTGGCGGCGCGCGCTATCTATACGGCTATCCGATCTATTGATTCGCTCAAGGTGCTGTTTGCGCCTTTTCTGCCGTTTAGCAGTGAAAAACTGCATACCTGTTTGAGCTATGCCCGACCGCTTTTTGGAGAACAAAAGGTGATTGCTGTTCAGGATGGGCTGGGCGAACACCGCGCTCTGACCTATGACCCTCAAGGAGCAATAGGTGAGTGGAAACCAAGCCAGTTAGAACCTGGGAGACCGCTCCAACCGCCGCAACCGCTTTTTCGCAAGCTGGATGCGGGTATTGTGGAGGAGGAGCGCTCACGCTTGGGTAAGTTGCCAGTATAAATGTGGACTTTCTAGGTGGGGGGGGTATATGCTGGCGGGCGGTGCACACGAATGATCGCTAGCCATTTGGGCAGACGCTGGAGCAGGTCTTGCATAACCTGCTTTGCCCCTTCCTGAAAAACCTCGGGCTGTCCGTAAGCTTCGCCGCGCATTTCGTTGACCAAGTCGCTTGCCCCGCGCAGGATGAGACAGGGGAGATGATTGCGGTGCGCTACCCACGCGATGGCGCCTGACTCCCAATCGGCTGCAATTGCGCCAAATTTTTCTCTCAACATGTTGACTTCCTGCGGAGCAATGTCGCGGTCGGCAGAAACCAGACGGGTGGTGTGGACTGTTTGTAGCAGATGGGCGGGCAGCCAGGAAAGATCAAATTTTGTGGTGTACGCATCAATGGCTTCCTGTGGGTCCCCCATTTTTTCTTCGATATCATATATCAAAGTCTCGCTGGCAAGGATGATTTCGCCCTGGCTGATGCTGCCACCTAAGCCGCCGCAGGTGCCCAGATTAATCATCACCTCCGGTTGCCAGTGATCAATCACATATTGAGCCGAAGCCGCGGCGGAGACTTTTCCCCAGCCCCCCTGAACAAAGAGGGTGGGTTGGGAATCAACGTATATGGAGAACCATTCGCCGTAGGGATATCGTTGGGTTGCAGTTAATGCGAAGAATTGTTTTGCAATCTGCCACTCGCTGTTAGCGGAGATGATAACTGCACAGGCAATGTTTTCTTCACTGCGCATCTTTTTTGTTGTCATCCTCTGGCGAGGATATTTGCCAGGTGATATCAAAGCGTGTGAGCAGATCAATCAGGTGTGGGCGATTTTTCGACTGTTTGTTGCTCTCTTCCGATTTGCGTTTGGCGGTTGACCATATTAGTTCGGCGATGTCATAAGCAGCGCGCGGCCGACTCAGTTTTTCCGCCGCTCTTGCACGCTCTGTCAGAATTTTGCGGTGGTTCATTGTCCAGTGTGCTATGGTTTCAAGCAGCTCGATTGGGCTTTGAGCAAGCTCTCCGGCCCCACCGTCCACCACGTATCGGGCATTACCTGTTTCCTGTCCTGGTATGATGTCAATCAGAATCATCGGGAGCTTGCAAGCTAATGCTTCGGTGACGATAAGCCCGCCAGCCTTGCAAATCAGCAAGTCGGATGCAAGCATCAGTTTGGGGACAAAGTCCACATACTCATACAGGTGTACTGGAACATGCCATTTGATGGTTTTCAAAGTCTGATACAGGTCTTTATCTTTACCGACAGCAACGGCAAGTTGCAGGGGGGTGCCAATATGATTAATCACGTTGAGTGCATCTAAAAGGTGCTCAACGCGGCGGCTGCCGACTGCGAGAATGGTCAACAGGTTCGGATTCCAGCCCAGTTCTTTGCGGATATCCGCTTTGGGGCGTGTTTCGTGGATGATTTGCGTGTTGACCGGTATGCCTGTGATGTGGATTTTCTCTGGTTTTATGCCATAGTGAACGGCAAGGGTTCTCACTTCTTCTGTGGGTACCAGAATGGCATCCACACCGGAACTGAACCACATGCGATGGACGGTTACCAGGTCGGTAACAACGGTGAGGAGTGGTATGCGGTAGCGGTGGATGGTGAAGACAGCGCGCAGCGGAGCTTGATAGATTGGGTAGGTAGTTACCACAACGTCTGGCTGATGGGTGGTGATCAGATCGCGCATCACCTCGAAAAGCATGACTGTCAATGCGGATTCAACGATGGCGGCTGGCAATGCTGCGTCGCTGGCGTCATAGCCGAAGCGGTATAGCTCTGGCATATCTCGTACAATCTTATCGTAGTCTGTCTGGCTATCCCTGACAAAGAAAGGCGTGCGCTTGTCGTCCATGGGGTTTGACAGGATGATTTGACAGGAATCACCGTATGTCTCCAAAAGGGCATTGGCGATGGCATTTGCTGCGCTGCGATGGCCAAAGCCCGCGTCTGCGGTCAGTATGAGAATTTTTTTAGGGGTGTCGTTCATGACTGCTTGCTCTAAACGATCAAGGTAAAGTATTTTTAGACTGCAGGGTGTGGCAGGTGACGAGGCTTGATAAACCACACGTTTTTATCTTTATTATGGACCAACTCAAACAACTGGTTTTGCGCGGTGCGTACAAGGTAGTGGGTGTGTTGTTCGGATGTCCAGCTTCGTCCTATGTCAATAATTTCGAGCCATTCGCCTTCCCATGAAAAGCGTATGGGTAGAGGCTGGTGAGGGGGGCTTTCAGAGGTAGTTAGTTCAACTTGGGACAGCTTCATCGTCTTTATCTTCCAGGTATTCCCATAGTAGCTTTAAAGCAGCGGTGGTTGCGCTTTCTTTTACATCCAGGCGGCTGCCAGTGAAGTGAAACTCCCAGACGTGTGCCCCCCCAGGTGTAGACAAGGCGATGAAAACCAGCCCGACTGGCTTTGTGGGTGTTGCGCCGCCGGGCCCGGCAATTCCAGTAACCGCCAGCCCAATGGTACTTTCAATGGGGTAATGACCTGCCAGGACTTTTCTGACGCCTTCTGCCATTTCCAGGACGGTGGGGCGGCTGACGGCGCCATGCTGTTGCAGTGTGGTGTGCCGTACTTGCAGAAGCTGTTCTTTTGTTTCGTAGGCATAGGCGGTGATGCTGCCAAGATAATAGTTTGAGGCGCCGGGTATGTTTGTGATGCGGTGTCCGATCAGCCCCCCGGTACATGACTCGGCAATCATGAGTTTAAGCCCTTTTTTGAGCATTGCTACCCCGATGCGTTCCTCGTATGGTCTTGCCTCCATAATGCGAGATTTTCCCTTGATATATCCACTGAACAATACCAGACTGCATCACCGATCTGATTCAATTATACTGTGTTTCTTGTGCCTAAAGGCTGGACTGATCTCTGCTTGACCTTGCTATTCGCTTATGTTATGATGCCAGCATGTTGGAGAATCAAGAAACACAATTGCCTGCCCAAGAGATATTGCCATCTACTTCTGAGGAACCTCAGGTTGAGAGAATGGACTGGGCTTGGATATGGGAGCAGATAGTCAGAGCTGGGTTTGCTGGCATCTTTACCCGTGTTGCTACGCTGGTGTTGCTTCTTGCCATGGCGCTGCTGGTAACATGGGTGATGGACAGGTTTTATGTTGCGGGGCAAGGAATATCCTCCCAGCAGGTTCTGGCGGCACAACCTGAACCTACTCCTACGATCGCGGTGATGATGCCTGTGTATGATGTGAGCATGCTGGCTGCTGCCGATGGGCGCGTGCTGCGCAATTCTGTTCTTCAAACAAACCGCCCTGCCCGCCCCAGATATGATGTGCTTGTCTATGAAGTGATGCCTGGTGATACCATATTTGGGATTGCGCAGAAGTTTAATCTTCGCCCTGAGACGATTCTGTGGGGAAACTATAACGTTTTGGCGGATGATCCACACCGGTTGCGGCCAGGGCAAAAGTTGAATATTTTGCCTACGAATGGCGTTTATTATGAGTGGCATGCGGGCGATGGCTTGAACGGCGTGGCTGAGTTTTTTGGGGTAACAGCGGATGATATTGTGGATTTCCCTGGCAATCGCTTGAATCGCGAAACTTTGGGAGATTATGCTAACCCCAATATTCAACCGGGCACCTGGCTGGTTGTGCCCGGCGGGCGGCGTGAGTTTATTACCTGGAGCGCGCCGCGCATCACACGCGACAATCCGGCAGTTGCCAAAGTGCTTGGACCAGGTTCCTGCGAGGGCGCATGGGATGGTCCTGTGGGCATTGGAACGTTTATCTGGCCAACTGCCCAGCATACACTTTCCGGATTTGACTATTCGCCGGAAACTAACCATTATGGAGTTGACATTGGGGGTTACGCAGGGGCGGCTATCTACGCGGTGGATAATGGGGTGGTGGTCTATGCTGGCTGGAATGATTGGGGCTACGGGAACATGGTGGTGATTGACCACGGGGGGGACTGGCAGTCGTTGTATGCCCACCTGAGCGCGTGGAATGTTACCTGCGGTGCGGGGGTGTATCAGGGTGACGTGATTGGGGCAATGGGAAGCACAGGGAACTCGTCGGGGCCACACCTGCATTTTGAGTTGCGTATAGGGTCTTCGAGGGTCAATCCCTGGAGCTTCCTGCCCAAGTGATGGGCTGCTCAGTAGCTTCGATATATAGATAAGACCTTATCGGCATATTGATATCCTGAACCAGCAGGACCATACGATTTTAGTGCGTCGCGCGGGTTGCCGTGCCGCTGCATTAAACCGGCAAGCATTCTGACTCCATAATTGATGTTAAAATCGGGGTCGTACAGTTCTGCCATACTGGGGCGGGAGGCAAAACAGGGGCCATTGGGGCATACGAAACCGGCAGCTAGCCCGTCACGGGGCATAACTTGCATCAGCCCTACTGCTCCACTGGGAGAATATGCTTGCGGATTTCCGCCGCTTTCTACCAGAATGACGGCTGCTATCAGGTTAGGGTCAATGCCATGCTGATTTGCGGCCGAGGTAATGCTGGTGCACCATTGCTGGATAGACGCGGGGTAACCGTTGCTGATGGCGCAACCTGTTTCTTGCGAAGTGATCGGGGCAGATGCCTGTAATGGGCTTGTAGGAGCATCTTGCGGCTGGTTGAGGTGAAACATCGTCGTTAACGTATCTGCGGCAAAGACGATGGGTGCTTTTGTGATTTTCTGGCTCAGAAAAAAAAGGACAATGCTCCCGAAGACAAACCCCTGAAAAATAGCAAAATGGATACGGTTCATGGCAGATGTTCCTCTTGCCGCCATAATAGCACATAAGTTCTATTTATGCAACAAATTTTAAGATTCTCCCCGCTGCTTGTTTCCTTTTGCAAGGCGATAGTTTACTCGAACGTAATCTCTACAGCTGCGCGCAGCTTTCGATAAGCCTCTAATTTTTCTTTGTTTTGTTTGGCTTCGTTCTTATCTTCGGAATTTGCCAGCGCTTCCAATGGGGCAATCAGGTTGTAATCAATGAAGTTTTGTAATTTGCGCGTATCTTCCAGAGAGTTAGCACCCTTGAATACAATAATAATTGCAACCATTGCCGCCACTTTTTTTGCCTGTTCTGCCTGTCTGCTTTCATAAAAGACCCTCAGCGCTGGTGTCATGTTCCCCCCACTGGGCGTTTTGCCAGTACAGAGGCAGTTAGTAATGTCGGCATAGCGGTCTAAATAGGCATACGCTTCATTACCAACAAAGGATAAGATGTTGTTGATTTTTTGTTTGGTTTGTGCGCGCGCCCCAAAATCGGCTATCCTTTTCATCTTTAGGGCGATAACGCTTCTCAAATACACCTTGAGTATTTGCACGTGCACCGGGTCTTGGAGGAGTTGTCTAAAGCGCATATTCCACTGGACTGATTTTTCCAGCGCAATGGTTTTTATATCTGCAAAACCTTTTTTCTTTGTTTCTGAGACCAGTTTTTGCCATTCCTGAGTATCTTCGAGAATGCCGCGTTTAAGTTCCTCTAAGAGCGTTCCGTGACTGCAGAAATGGTTGCTGAGCAGAACAGGCCAAAGGTCAGAGTCTTGCTCAAAATTGAAAGCAAGATTGGCTTCTTGTTTTGAGTCTAGTCTAACGGAGAATCCGGTCGTTTCCACGCGTCGTGTTCCCTGTGTTTGAATACTTCTTACGTATTCTATCATAATTAGGATTTGACAAAGTTACCAAAGTCGTTAGCTCTCACCGCGAATCTGGTAAAATAGTCGCGTTGTGTAGTCTGGTAGTGAAACAATGATGATTCGCTCTCGATCGAGAAACTTCTTCTCGTTTTTGCGCTGGTTCTCGCTTGCGCTGTTATTTCTCTCGCTTGTGCTGACGGTTGTTCAACTGGTTACCTTCAGCCGTATTCGCAGTAATTTCCCTTTGGGGATGGTGATTGCGGGGGTGCCGGTGGGTGGTTTAAATCAGAACCAGGCGGCAGAGAGGCTAACACAGGCGTATGGCATCCCTGTTGAAATTCGCTATAAGGAAGCGGTGATACAGGTCAAACCGGCATTGGTAGGTTTTGAACTTGACCTGGCGGCGATGCTGGCGGCGGCTGACCTGGAGCGTCTTAATCAGCCATTTTGGAGTGCTTTCTGGTCATATCTATGGGGGCGGATGGATATCCCCAAAGAAGTCCCGTTGATTGCCACTGTGTCTGATGATCGTTTGAAGGCATACTTACGTAGTGAGATTGCGGCGCGTTATGATCAGCCCCCCTCCCCATCGATACCGGTTCCGGGAAGCGTCAATTTTAACCCTGGAGAACCGGGTACTGTTCTGGATGTGGATCGGGCGGTTATTCTTATAAAGGATGCTTTGCGCTCACCCAACGCTCGGGTTGTCAATTTGACATTTGATACTATTAAGCCACCACGTCCCTCTTTGCAAAATTTACAAATTCTTCTTCAGCAGATTATCCAGCTGTCTGGTTTTGATGGACTCACTGAGATTTACCTGATGGATCTTCAAACCGCGCAGGAGCTTAATTTTGCATACCAAAATGGCGAAAATCCTGAACCGGGGATAGCGTTTACGGCTGCCAGCACGATTAAGATACCGATTATGGTCTCAGTGTTTCGCCGTCTGGGTGAACCCCCACCAGACGATGCGGTTCGGCTAATTGAACTGATGATTGAACGTTCTGAGAATGGCCCAGCGGATCAGTTGATGGAGCGGGTTTTGGATCGAACGCTTGGCCCGCTGATGGTAGCGGAGGATATGAAAACACTGGGTCTGCAAAGCACCTTCCTGGCTGGGCACTTTTACCCTGGCGCGGCGTTGTTGCAGCGTTTTGAGACACCAGCAAATGCGCGCAGCGATGTGTTTACTGATCCGGATGTGTATAATCAGACCACCACAATTGAGATGGGACAGCTTCTCAACGATATTTACCAGTGTGCCGAAACAGGCGGTAGCGCTCTGGTGGCTGCTTTTCCGGGAGAAATCACTCAGCAGGAATGCCGCCTGATGATCCAGTATCTATCGCTGAATAAAATAGGTGTCCTTATCCAGGCGGGGTTGCCGGATGGTACACGGGCAGCGCATAAACATGGTTGGATTACGGAGACAGACGGGGTGATACACACGATAGGCGATGCTGGTATCATCTATACCCCGGGTGGCAATTATGTCCTGGTAATTTTTGTTTATCACCCTGATCAGCTGGTCTGGGATGAAGCGAATATTCTGGTGGCTCAACTCTCAACCGCCATTTATAATTATTTTAATCAGGTGCGATGAGCGTATTATGGAGTTGAAAATCACTCTGCATGGGGTTTTGAGGGAGAAGTTGCCTGCTGAAGCGCGCGGCAAAACCTGTATTTCTATGCCAGAGGGCACAACCATAGCGGATGTGATTGGTTATCTTGGTTTGTCAGACGCCGTTGTCGCTTCGGTAAATGACGTATTGACTCGAGATAGGGGGACTCGTTTGAAAGATGGTGATGCGTTGCGCTTCTTTCGCCCTGGGGCGGGAGGTGGATATTGCAAGCTGGTTGTGGGGCGTCTTGCCGAATCAACAGCAATACAGTATAGTGCTGTATGTAGTTCTAAACCTTGACGGATGCACCGAATAAAAAGAGACTATGAAACCAGAAAATCACAATATAGCTGCCTGGCTGGATAAGCCGCTTTCTTCCATTTTGCCGCGCTGGAATATCGAGACGCTGCTGGTCGTCATCGTTTTGTTGGTTGCGGTTATCAGTCGTTTTTATCATGTGGATTTGCGTGTGATGAGCCATGATGAGGTCAATCATGTTGTGCCATCCTTTGATCTCTATAAGGGGCGTGGCTACCGTCATGACCCGGTCACTCATGGACCATTGCAGTTTCATTTGCTGGCGCTTTCATTCTTCATGCTGGGAGATAGCGACTTCAGCGCGCGTGTGCCCGCGGTGTTGTTTAGTATTGCAACGGTTGCTGTTGTTTTATTAGCTTATCGCCGCTACCTGGGACGCAGCGGGGCACTGGTGGCTGGTCTTTTGTTTTTGATCTCGCCATTTTTCCTGTTTTATGGGCGTTATACGCGTAACGAGGCCTTTGTGGGGCTGTTTGGGGTGCTCATGCTCTATGCAGTTTTGCGGCATCTGGACAAGGGGGACAATTTTTCGCTTTACCTTTTAACCCTATCAACGGTTTTGCACTTTACTGCTAAGGAAACCGCATATATCTATGTCGCTCAGATGCTACTGTTTCTGGCAGTTATCTTTCTGGATGATATTAGCCGGGCGCGTTGGAAAAATCTTATGGCGCGGCGGCAGTTTTTATCATTGATGTTGGTGTTTATCGTGCTGATTTTTGTGGCTTTGGGTGTGGCTGCCTGGAGCGCAGATGGGGAGAAATCCGTTTCTGAGGTCGCTTCGCCACCTGTGGGCACTGAGGCTGCTCCGGCTGCAATGCATCCGGTAACGCCTCTGCAGATTACTCTGTATATATCTCTGGCTGCCGCGTCAATTGTGGCTGCGATTGCGTTTGTGTTGTTGGGGCGCTGGCTGGGATGGGAGGAGATACGCGAGCAGCGCTCGTTCGATTTACTGATGTTGCTTGGGACGCTGGTTTTGCCTCAGTTGACGGCTTTTCCCGTTAAGCTGGTGGGCTGGGACCCTTTGGATTATAGTTCGGTGGGTATACAGCGCACAGGGTTGTTCCTCGTGGTTCTTTTTGTGATTTCGTTCTTTCTTGGAATGTGGTGGAAGCCAAAATACTGGCTGCAATTTTCTCGTAGCAAGTTATCATTTCCAGTTTCAACGTTATGGCTTTACAATGCGGCGCTGTTTTATGGGGTTTTCATCATTCTCTACACCACATTTTTTACCAATGGGGCAGGTTTCTTTACCGGTATTGTAGGTTCTCTTGGGTATTGGCTCTCGCAGCAGGGTGTGCAGCGCGGGAGTCAACCCTGGTACTATTATGCTCTGGTGCAAATGCCCATCTATGAATATCTGGCGATATTGGGCACACTTCTGGCTGCCTATTTTGGAATTCGCTACTGGCGTTTTGCCACACTGCCCGGTCGTTCACCGGCGGCTGAGCAGGAACAAGCGGGAAACACGGTTGGCATTTCGTCTGAACAGGGACGGCCGCTGCCTGTTCTGACATTGTTGCTGTATTGGGCGGTAACCAGTCTGATGGCATTTAGCGTGGCGGGAGAGAAGATGCCCTGGCTGACAGTGCACATTGCGCTGGGGTTTTTGCTAAGCGCTGCCTGGGGAATAGGTTACCTGATTGATATCACACCCTGGAAGAAGATTGCAAACATACGTGGCCTAGTGGCAGTGCTTCTGATGCCCGCTTTTCTGGCGAGTCTGGCGGGAGTGATGGGCGGTTTGCTTGGCACGCAGCCACCATTTCAGGGAAAGACGCTTGAACAGCTGCAGGCTACGAGCTCGTTTCTGTTAGCGCTGGTCATGTTGTTGGGCACTGGCTTTGGCATTCTTAAACTTCTTCGGGATTGGTCTTCGTCGGAGATTATGTCATTGCTGAGCAATGTGTTTTTTGCGATGATGGCGCTGTTAACCATACGTACTTCTTACATGGCTTCTTATGTCAACTATGACTACGCTACGGAGTATATGGTGTATGCGCATGCTGCCCCTGGCCCAAAGCAGGTGTTGGCACAGGTGGAAGAAATCTCGCGGCGCATCACGCGCGGCAGGGATATTGTTGTAGCTTATGATAACGATGCCCTTTACCCATACTGGTGGTATTTGCGCAACTACCCCAATCACCGCTGGTATACGGACAAACCGACGCGTGATCTGCGCGACGCCCCGTTAATCATCGCGGGTGATGCCACTTCTGGCAAGATGGCGCCCATTGTTCAGGACAACTATGTGCGCTTTGAGTATATGCGTCTGTGGTGGCCTAATCAAGATTATTTTGACCTGACATGGGAGCGTATCTGGAATGCGGTTTCAGATCGTCAGATGCGCAAGGCGATTTTTGATATCTGGTTGAACCGGGATTATACGGCGTATGCAAAGTTGACGAATAATCAGACGCTGACACCGGAGACCTGGCAGCCCAGCGCACGCATGGTCTTCTTTATCCGCAAGGATGTGGCTGCGCAAATGTGGGAATTTGGCGCTGTTCCATCTGTTACTGAAAAGGTTGAGGCTGACCCGTATAAGGATAAAATTGTTACATTGCAAGCTGATCGGGTGATTGGTATGCCGGGAACTCAACCTGGACAATTCCAGGCGCCGCGTGGGGTGGCTGTTGCTCCGGATGGGTCAATTTACGTTGCCGATTCGCGCAATCATCGCATCCAGCACTTCTCTTCGGATGGACAGCTGTTACATGCCTGGGGAAGTTTTGCGGATGCTGCGGCGGGATTGGAACAGGCGCCGGGCGGCACATTTAATGAGCCGTGGGGTGTGGCGGTTGCTCCGGATGGTGCGGTGTATGTTTCAGATACCTGGAATCACCGTATTCAGAAGTTTACTGCAGATGGCAGGTTTATTTCAATGTGGGGATATTTTGGTCAGGCGGAGAAGCCAGAAGCTTTCTGGGGGCCGCGTGGGCTTGCGGTTGACTCAAGAGGGCAGGTATACGTGGCGGATACGGGCAACAAACGCATCGTGGTTTTCAGCGCCAACCAGGAGTATGTCACCCAATTTGGCTCCGCTGGGCTGGATTTTGGACAGTTTGACGAGCCTGTGGCGGTGGCGCTCGATCAAAATGGGAATGCCTATGTGACGGATACCTGGAATCAGCGTATTCAGGTTTTTGTGGCAAATGAACAACGTAACGTTTTCACTCCCCTGAAGATGTGGGATGTGTATGGCTGGTTTGGGCAGTCTCTGGATAACAAGCCGTTTATTGCCATTAGCCCGGCGGGGGATGTCTTTGTAACAGACCCGGAGGGATATCGTGTCCTGCGTTATGACGCGGAGGGTAATTTCAAGAGCGGCTGGGGAGACTTTTCTGCTGGTCTGGACGGGTTTGGTTTGAGTTCGGGCATTGCGGTTGATAATGCGGGAGGCGTGTGGGTCAGCGATGCAGGCAACAATCGTCTGATGCACTTCAGTGTGCCGTGAGCTCAATAGACATCCATATCAGGGTGTTCTGCAACGCAAAACCAGCGCTTTCAAAGGCGTGTGTTGCCTGCCCGGCAGGGTAGTTGACATAGCAAGGGCGCTTGTTCCCGAGGGCGTGGCGCACGGTGGGCAGCAGGGCGCGGATGGCGTAGTCCTGATAATCAGTTTCTGCTCCCAGCCATATTGTGTCGGCTGACCACCTGCCCGGCTCCCATATCGCCGTGCCAATCAATTTGCCGTCTAAGAGGGCAGTCCAATGCCGTTGTTCGTCGGCATTGAGCCATCGGGTCAGACGGTTGAGGAAGCTGGGTTTGAAACGCCCCGTGTGGAAGGCGAAGTTCCAGGCGACTTCTTCAGGATATGTGTTGTTGAGCCAGCTTTCCTGCTTTTTCCAGTCTTTTGGTGTTCCAGCGAACACTTCGACTTCTGGGGGAATGAAAACGTTTTGAGGGTAGGGGGTGATATTTTGCCATGTTGATCGCTTGCAGCGCGGCTGAAAGCCGAGCGAAAGATAAAGAGCAATAGCGCTCTCGTTGTCATCGCGCACCTGGAGCCAGACAGCCGATACATGGTGTTGGCGGGCGTGTTGAATGGCTTGTTGGGTGAGTTGTCTGGCAATTCCTTTTCGGCGGTAAGCTGGGTGCACAGCCACGTTCACTACCATGTAAATCCATTTGTTTCTCCAGGAAAAAGGTAAAAGGGTCAGATTGGCAACGATTTTTTGGTCTTCTTCCCAAACGTAGCCGTCTAATGGGTAAGAAAGCATTTCGCCTGCGCCAGGCATCCAGCGGAAGTAGCTGCCATCGCGGGCGGTCTGATGCATTTGTCGCAGGTATTCCTGCCCATCGGCATCCATCTGATCCCCGAAGCATAGCTGAATGAGGTCGGCGACGGGCAACAGATCGCGCCTAACGTTGATTCGCCGCATATAAGGGGGAGTGCTGGTTGGCGAGAGGGGCATTGGGGTTATTTTACACCCAATAGCAATGGGATTCTTATGTCAATCTTATATCTTTTTCTTGTTTAGTTAATCTTCGCAGTGCTATAATCTGATTGATAAGGACAAATAAGGTAAAGGAAGCTATGCGATGATGCGATTTGACCGTTTTACTGAACGGGCTCAAGAAGCCGCCCAACGGGCAGCCGAGATTATTCAGCGCTACGGGCACAACCAGATTGATACAGAGCATATCCTGCTGGCATTGATTGAACAGCCCCAAGGGGTTATCACTCAGATTCTTGAGATGTTGAAAGTTGATCCAAATGCCATTTCTGATCGTCTGGATTATATCTTGCGCACCAGTCCGAAAGCCAGCATTTTTGGGGGTGGTGCGGGGCAGATCTTTATTACCCCGCGGGTGAAACGTATTATTGACCAGGCAAACGAGGAAGCCAATCGTCTTAAGGATGAGTTTATCTCTACAGAGCACCTGTTTTTGGCAATCCTTACAGAGCGTAATACGCCAGCAGCGCGTTTGCTGGAAAGCGCCGGCTTGACGCGCGAACGTGTGCATGAAGCTATCCAGGAGCTGCGCGGCGGGCAAAAAGTTACAGACCCGCATGCAGAAACCCGTTATCGGACTTTAGAGAAGTATTCTCGCGATCTGACCCAGATGGCGCGAGAGGGCAAACTTGACCCGGTGATTGGGCGTGATAAAGAAATTCTGCGTGTCATGCAAATCCTTTCACGGCGCACAAAAAACAATCCTGTTCTTATTGGCGAGGCAGGGGTTGGAAAGACAGCGATTGTAGAAGGACTGGCACAGAAAATTGCGAATAACGATGTCCCAGAGATATTGATGGGCAAACGGGTGATTTCTTTGGATCTAGGGGCGATGATTGCCGGTTCTCGTTTTCGGGGCGAATTTGAAGAGCGTCTTAAAGCGGCGATTGAAGAAATCCAGAGAGCTGCTGGCGAGGTGATCCTCTTTATTGATGAACTGCACACTGTCGTTGGCGCAGGCGCCGCACAGGGCGCCATGGATGCCTCGAACATGCTTAAGCCTGCGTTGGCGCGTGGGGAGCTGCAATGTGTGGGCGCCACGACTTTGGATGAGTATCAAAAACACATCGAGAAAGATGCTGCCCTGGAACGGCGCTTTGCACCTGTATATGTGGAAGAGCCAAAGGTGGAAGATACCATTGTCATGTTAAAAGGGCTGCGCGACCGCTATGAGGCGCATCATAAAGTGCGCTTTTCGGACGAAGCGCTTGTTGCTGCGGTGCGGCTTTCGGATCGTTATGTTACCGACCGGCATTTACCTGATAAAGCCATTGATTTGATTGATGAGGCGGCGGCCAAGCTTCGTGTGGCGCTGTATTCGCTTCCACCCGAGTTAAAGGAAAAGAAAAGCGAAATAGAGCGCCTTCAGGCAGAGGAAGAACAGGCACATCTAGAACGCGATTATGAGCGCGCGGCGCGCAAAAGAGCGGAGCGGTTGCGTCTGGAAGATGAATTTAACCGCGAGCGCGATACCTGGGAACAGGAACATAAGCTGGATGAAGTCGTGGATGTCAGTGATATTACGGAAGTGCTGGCGCAATGGACGGGTATTCCTGTGAGTCAGATGATGGAGACGGAGGCAGAGCGCTTGTTGAATATGGAAGAGCGGCTGCATGATCGAATTGTCGGGCAGGACGAAGCCATCCACGCGGTTGCCGATGCGATCCGCCGGGCGCGCTCTGGACTGAAGGATCCGCGCCGTCCGATAGGCTCGTTTATTTTCATCGGACCTTCGGGGGTGGGCAAAACCGAGCTTGCCCGCGCCCTGGCAGAGTTTATGTTTGGTGATGAGGAAGCTCTAGTGCGTTTGGATATGAGCGAGTATCGCGAACAGCACACCGTTTCGCGCCTTTTTGGCGCCCCGCCGGGTTATGTGGGTTACGAGGAAGGTGGGCAGCTGACAGAGGCGGTGCGCCGACGCCCGTATCGGGTTATTCTCTTCGATGAGGTGGAAAAGGCGCATCCTGAAGTGTGGAATGCCTTGCTGCAAATTCTCGATGACGGGCGTTTGACGGATGGGCAGGGACGAACGGTTGATTTTCGCAATACTGTGTTGATTATGACCAGCAATTTGGGCACAGAGTTTGTCCGCCGGGGCGGGACATTGGGCTTTTTGCAGCAAGAGAGTAACCGGGAAGAACGCGAGGCGCACAGCAAGATTGAAAAGGCCCTCAAGAGCACATTCCGCCCGGAATTTCTCAACCGCATAGACGAAATCATCATGTTCTCGCCGCTTTCCCTCGAGGATATGGGGCGGATTGTTGACCTGCAAATGAAAGATGTCCAGCAGCGCCTTGCCGAACATGGTCTGGATGTTGAGTTGACTCCTGCAGCACGGGAATGGCTGGCAACGGTGGGGTATGATCCGTCTTTTGGCGCCCGCCCACTTCGGCGCGCACTGCAAAAGTATATCGAAAGCCCATTATCGGTCAGCCTGCTTTCTGGAGAGTTCTCATCTGGTGATATGGTCGTTGTTGATGTGGAGGAGCTGCCTTCGCAGGAAACGGACAACGGAGAGCCGCAGACAGCGCAGAAGAAAATTACTTTTCGCAGGATGGTGGATCGGAACGTACCGCAAAATGTTGAAGCGGTGAATACGGCGTCAAGTTCTAAATAAAGAGAGCGGATGATGAAATTTGCTTGTCTCAACTTGATGTGGATTATTTTGATTTTTGCGCTGGCTGGCTGTAGCATTCTTGGGGGAGGTGGAGAGGAGGCCCCTGTCGCTGTGCCCGGCAAACCGCAGCCCACGTTATCCAGTCTGAGACCAATATCATCGGGTGGAGAGCTTATGCTCTTGCCGGGTGAGGTGATTGAGGTCAACACACCTACCCCAGCTGCGCCTTCGACGATGTATGATACAGTCTATCTTAAGAAGGCGGAGTTGGTGGCGGAGAAAAGTACCACCCATCCTGTTGTTCGCCTTCAGGGTAATCTTCCTACACCCTGCCATAAGCTCTTAATCCGCATGGAGAAGCCAGATAGCAGGAATGTCATTCAAATTAAGGTCTTTTCTTCTGTCAGCCTGAATATGTCCTGCTGTCAGGTGCTTCAACCATTTAGCCAGGAAGTGTATCTGGGTGATTTGCCTGCGGGCACATATAAAATATGGGTAGGTTCGGGTGTTATTGGCGAAGTGGTCATTCCTTAAAGGACTGATGTCTTGTTGCAGGGGGTGTTGTTGCCGTGAACATTGAGCGTTCAAGATTGCTTGGTTTTTTGAGGTCTTTGTACCCTTTCTACAAGCTCAACGATGCAATGCTGGAGGCCGTTGTTGAAAAGCTGGAAACGGTTGAAATATCAGCAGGCACCCGGCTTTTTGCTCAAGGAGCGCCTGCTGAGAATGATGCGCTGTACATTGTGTATGATGGGAAAGTGCGCTTGTATCGGCGGCGTGGGAATGCGGAAGAGGAGGTATCTGTTCTAGAGCGCGGCGAGATATTTGGCTATGAAATGCTTGGCACTAACATTCCTCATCCGGTCAATGCGTCTGCATTGACTCCGCTGACGCTGCTTGCGCTGAGACGCAGTCAGATCAGGATGCTGTTGACCCAAATCCCGCAGCTTTTGGCTGTCTTGCGGATGCTTCTCAACAGTTACTTTTTGCGTCTCAAGGTGCGCTTGCCCTGGTGCGACTCTCAGGAGATAGTCCACTATATTGCCAATAAACACCCCTTATTTTTGTGGATTCGGCTTGCTCTTCCGATTGCGCTAGCGCTGGTCAGTTTGCCTTTTCTCTATTCCTGGTATCACTATATTCCCCAGGCGCGAGGGGGGGCGCTTTTTGTCCTGTTTGTCATTCTGTTGGTGATGGCTGGCTGGGCATTGTGGAATTATGTAGATTGGTCGAATGACTATGCTGTCATCACCAACCGGCGTGTGGCGTATCAGCAGAAGGTTTTATTGCTGTATGAAAGCCGACAGGAGGCTCCTCTGGAGGCTATTCTTTCGATTGCGGTGAAAACGAGTTACTGGGGCAGGGTGTTTTATTATGGCGATGTTATTGTCCGCACCTATGCGGGTGCGGTGACGCTTCCGCATCAGCAATTCCCTCAGCTGGTTGCGAATTTTCTTGATCTGCAGTGGAAACGCGCCAGCGATGTTCGCAAAGATACTGAGAAAAGCGCATTGGAAGAGACAATACGCCAGCGTCTTGGGTTTTCAAAAGCGGGTTCTCAGCCAATGCAAAGCCCGAACAAGCCTGTGCCTGCCAGCATCCAACCCGGATCGGTGCAGAAGCTTTTTAAATTGGTGGCGGATATGTTTCATTTGAGGGTTGAAAAGGCAGGTGAGATCACCTATCGCATGCATTGGATCATTCTGTTGCGGCAAATCGCATTGCCAACGGTGTTGTTATTGGGGTTGTGGGTCTTGATACTGGTTAGTCTGTTTTCGGGATTATCTGTTTTGCCGCTGGGAGTGATACTTGGCATTCTCTTGCTGGCAACGCTTGGCATTGGCTTTTGGTGGGTGTACGAGTTTATAGACTGGCGTGATGATTATTATGTGATTGCGCAGGATCAGATACACGATGTGTACCGCAAGCCCTTTGGCAAAGAGGATCGGCGTTCGGCGCCCTTGAAGAACATCCAAAGTGTCCAGTTTGAGCGGCTGGGTTTAATTGGACTTCTTTTGAACTATGGAACAGTAACCATACTGGTTGGTGATGCGAAACTCACCTTTGACCATGTGTATAATCCTTCTGATGTGCAGCGTGAGCTTTTTAAACGTTTGGCAGAACGCGAATATGCCGAAAAGCGCGCCAAGCAGGAGGCGGAACAGAAATGGGTTGGGGACTGGCTGGCTGCCTATCACCGCGTTGTTCAGGAGGAAACCAGAGGGAGTGGCGGTGTTTCGCGGTAGAATATCCTTTGGAAGGCTCAGGTAAAGATGGCGATACGAGAGATTGTGAGCACACCGCACCCTGTTTTGCGCAAAAAAGCGCATAAGGTGACAAAGTTTGACCGTGATTTACAGGTGTTGATTGATGACATGATCGAGACAATGCGTGAAGCTCCTGGTGTGGGTTTGGCGGCGAACCAGGTAGGCGTTGCAGAACAGGTGATTGTTGTTGAGTATGGTGAGGAGGAGGATGACCAGGAGGGGAGCAAACAGGCTGCCAAAAAATTGTATGTGGTGGTCAACCCGCAGATTGTCGAAAGCTCTCCTGAAACTGTCATGGGGGTAGAAGCCTGTCTTTCGGTGCCGAACTACTATGGGGAGGTGGAGCGCCACACCCAGGTGGTGGTAAAAGGATTGAACCGCCGCGGCAAACCGTTGCGGGTGAAAGCGGAAGGATGGCTGGCGCGCATTTTTCAGCATGAGATAGACCATCTTGAAGGTATTTTGTTCACCGACCGTGCTACCCGAATATGGCAGCCGAAGGAAGATGAATCGTTGCCAGCTGATGTTTGATTATGCATCTTGCACATCTTTCTCTGACCAATTTCCGCCTTTTTCATCGGCTGGATGTAGAAATCCCGCCCCGCTTTCTTCTTCTTACAGGGGCGAACGCGCAGGGAAAAACCAGTTTGCTAGAGGCGATTTATTTTCTGGCGACGTTCACTTCTTTTCAGGCGCAACATGATAGACAGCTGATAAATTTTCTGGCTCTAAGGGAAGACCTTCCGGTAACGCGTCTGCTGGCTGATTTTCATCAAGGTGGACACAGCCGTCGCCTTGAGGTGCGCATCATTTTGGAAAACAATGGAAATGGCGGTGCCAGGCTGCGCAAGGAAATTCTCTTGGACGGTGTGCGCCGCCCGGCACATGATGCCGTTGGACAATTTGCTGCTGTGATTTTTCTTCCGCAAATGGCGCGGGTTGTTGAGGGCGCACCAGAGGAGCGACGCCGGTATATGAACCTGGCAATCTCGCAGGCTTTTCCAGGTTACGCACGCCTCTTGGGCGAGTATCAGCAGGTCTTAACGCAGCGGAATGCCCTGTTAAAACAGATCGCGGAGAGCGGGCGGGGGCGCGACCAACTTGATTACTGGGATGAGTTGTTAGCGGATAAGGGGGCGCAGTTAATGTATGCCCGCATTAAGGCAGTTGAGGAACTTGAGCGTATTGTCACGGGGATCCATCTTCGATTGACACGTGGAAAAGAAGAACTGCGCCTGATGTATATGCCAGCGTATGATCCGCAGGCTCAACGTGCCGGGCAGTATGCGTTGCCTATTCACACTACGGTGGTGCGTCGTGCGATGGGGCAGGATGAGATACGCAAAGGGTTTATTGAACGGCTGCAGGCACTGCGGAACGAGGAGATTCTGCGCGGTGTGAGCACCATCGGCCCACACCGCGATGATTTGCGTTTTTTGGCAAACCAGGTAGACCTTGGGGATTTTGGTTCACGAGGGCAAATACGTACTTTGCTTCTGGCACTTAAGGTAGCGGAAGCGGCATGGCTGAAAGAATGTAAAGGGGAGTTTCCGGTGGTGCTTTTGGATGAAATCCTTGCTGAACTGGATATTCAAAGGCGCAACGATTTATTATACGCCTTATCCGAATGTGAGCAGGTCTTATGTACTTCCACAGACCCAAGCATGTTTTCTCCTGACTTTGTTGAGCAGTGCACCGTGTGGCAGGTTGTTGGAGGGCAGGTAAGCTCGTTATAATGGCTTTTTGGCTGGTATGCCGCACCTGCGCGGATAATGAGGGGGCGTGGCTGCTTTTTTTTGGATGACGATCAAGTAACGGTCTTCGGCGACGCCCGGTAAATTGACTTTGTAAAGCTGGTGCAGATGTCCGCCGAGCAGACGGATGGCGCGCTCGGCACTCTGTGCCTCGACTGGGCCAGTTTCTCCCTTTTGCGCCAGCATGGCGCCACCAACGCGGACCAGTGGGAGCAAGTATTCAGCCAGCGTGGGCAAGTTTGCCACTGCACGGGCTACTGCCCAATCGTACTTTTCGCGATGGTCTGGAGACTGACCAAGATCTTCGGCGCGAGATTGGATGACCTCCACCTGTTCCAGCCCCAGTTGTTTGATGATGTGGCGGCAAAAATCCGCCTTTTTACCCACAGATTCCACCAGAGTGACGCGCAGACTGGGACAGATAATTTTCAGAGGGACACCTGGAAAGCCTGCACCGGTACCTACGTCCACCAGAGTTTTTGGAGGGTTCTCACGCATTACCAGAAGACAACTCAGGGAGTCTAAGAAGTGTTTGGTACGTATCCCTTCCTGGTCGCGTATAGCGGTCAGATTGAATTGCGCCGACCAGGTTAAAAGCTCCTGTTCAAAATACAGTAATGCCTTAATCTGAGAGTGGCTCAGCTTAATACCTAATAGATTGTCCACATCGCGTAGAAATTTTTCCATACAATGTGGTAATTATATCCTTAATGTTTTTGGTTAAAACCTGATACAATGCCCCCGTTAAGGCGGTATTTGGTGGAGATAGAAGCTTTTTCTAACTCAGAAGAGATCGTTGTAGGGGTGGTGTCTGACACGCACGTCCCTGACCTGGCAAACGGCTTGCACCCGCAATTAATCCCGGCGCTAAAACAGGAGAACGTCCAGCTTATTTTTCATGCAGGAGATATCTGTACGCCTTCAGTCATTTGTTCGCTGGAGGAGGTTGCTCCGGTCATTGCTGTGCGGGGTAACCGTGATTTTCTCTTTTTAGATCAGTTGCCGCTTGTTCGGCAAGTTGAACTTTGTGGTCAGAGGATCGTTGTCATGCACGGGCATCGAGGGTGGTATACTTATTTGCGGGACAAGTTTCAGAATTACATCGAGGGGTACCGCCTAGATCGGTATGTCCCCAGATTGGGGGAACCGTTTCCCGAAGCCGCGGTGATTGTGTTTGGACATACGCATTTTGCGGTAAGTTTTTTGCATGGAACACAGCTGTTTTTTAATCCGGGTTCAGCTATTTGCAAAGCGGGACTTAAACAGCGGCCATCGTTTGGGGTTTTATCAATCTCCAAGCAGGGGGTGAAGGGGAAACACATCATTTTAGAGAAAGCCGCCTTGCGTCACAGGCAATGGGTGACGATTTTTTAAGAGAATCTTAAAATTTCTTGCTTTAAACGGGATTTATTGATAGAATGATATTTTGCATGCCCTGCAAGTGTTTTTGCATGGATACAGCATATATGGCGATTATACCAGGTTTTACAATTCCAGGAGAGATTTTATGGATTCTACGTTGTCAACCAGGTCTTATGGGCGTATTCCCGACATTTTTAAGTTACCCAACCTGATAGAAGTTCAAATTGAATCGTTTCAGCGCTTGAAAACTGAGGGTCTGGTTGATCTATTCAATGAAATTTCCCCCATTGAATCCTATAACAAAGGGATGAAGCTGTATTTCCCTTCGCTGAACAAACCGGAGGCAAAAGATTTAAAGTTTTGGTTTGAAAAGCCCAAACACACGATTGAGGAGTGTGTGGAACGGGATTTGACCTATGCCTGCCCTCTGTATGTGTCGGTGTTGCTTTCTGGTCCTGATGTGCCAGCCCCGGTTAAACAGGATATTTTCCTGGGGGATTTCCCCGAGATGACGGAGAAGGGTACCTTTATCATCAATGGCACCGAACGGGTGGTTGTATCCCAGCTGATTCGCTCACCGGGTGTTTATTTTGAGGCACCAGTTGACCGCGCGACGGGGCATCGCCTGGCAATGGCAAAACTGATACCCGATCGCGGCGCCTGGATGGAGTTTGAAACCCGCAAGAATGATTATCTCATCTTGAAGTTCAACCGCAAACGCACGGTCCCCATTACGATTTTCCTGCGCGCCCTGGCGGCAGTTAACGATGGGCTGCCCGACTCACCAATAAAAGAGGGTACAGATGAGGAGTTAATTGCGCTGTTCCAGGATGTGGATAACAATCCCGACCGGCTTTTTATTCCCTCTACGTTGCGGCAGGAACCGCCCTGGGATTTATCAGGGGGGGTAACGGTGGCAGAGGCGGCGTTGATTGAGTTCTTCAAGCGTATGCGCCCGGGCGACCCAGCCACACTTGAAAATGCCCGCCAGTTTTTGGAGGAGCAACTGTTTGACCAGCGCCATTATGATCTGGAAAAAGTGGGGCGTTATAAACTTAACCAGAAGCTGGATTTGATGGAGCATATTCCTATCAAACACCGCACGGTGACCAAGTGGGATGTGGTGTATCTGGTGCGGCGGATGATCATGATCAACAACCTGATGGAAGAAAAAGATGATATTGATCATCTTGGCAACCGCCGCGTTAAAACGGTGGGTGAGCTTATCCAGAATAAACTGCGCATTGGTTTACGCCGCATGGAGCGTGTGATTAAAGAGCGCATGTCCATTCGTGATCAAGAAACAGTTTCGCCTGTCAATTTGATCAATATCCGTCCCGTTGTCGCTGCACTGCGTGAATTTTTTGGCTCCAGCCAGCTGTCGCAGTTCATGGATCAGACCAATCCACTGGCTGAGCTGAGACATAAGCGCACTCTTTCTGCATTGGGTCCAGGCGGTTTGCGGCGTGAGCGCGCCGGGTTTGATGTGCGTGATGTGCATCATTCTCACTATGGCCGCATTTGCCCGATTGAAACGCCAGAAGGTCCCAATATCGGTTTGATTGGGCGTTTAGCCTGTTTTGCGCGTGTGAATGAGTATGGTTTTATTGAGACGCCTTATCGCAGAGTAATCAGGGTTCTTCCTTCTGATGACCCGCGTTTGGTGGGGCGGCAGGTGGTTGATGATCTGGTTGATCCAGATACGAAGGAAGTGATTGTCAAAGCCGGGGAACGTATCACCAAACAAATGTTGCCAGCGATACGCAAGCTCAATCGTCCGAATATCTTTATCACGCCCTTTGTTTCCAACGACCCGCAGGATGTTGTCTATCTTTCTGCGGATGCAGAGGATAAATATGTCATTGCTCAGGCAAATACGCTTTTGAATGAATATAACGAGTTTGTGCTCAAGAGGATATCCTGTCGTCATCACTCAGACTTCGTTGACTCAACCCCTGACAATGTTAACTACATGGATGTGGCTCCGCATCAGGTGGTGGGAGTAAGTGCGTCGCTCATCCCGTTTTTGGAGCATGATGATGCTAACCGCGCTCTGATGGGATCGAATATGCAGGCACAGGCAGTACCGCTGATATGCCCGGATATTCCGCTGATCTCAACTGGAATGGAAGCGTATGCGGCACTTGATTCGGGGCAGGTCGTTGTTGCCCAAGAAGATGGCGAAGTGGTGTCGGTTACGGGAAAGCAGGTGGTTGTGCGTAATGAGGAAGGCGCGTTGCAGCAGTATTCGTTGCGGAAGTATCAGCGCTCAAACCAGAGTACTTGTATAGATCAGCGTCCAGCAGTGGTGAAGGGACAGCGGGTACGCAAGAACGATGTGTTAGCCGATTCATCATCCACTGTCAATGGGCAGCTTGCGCTGGGGCAGAATGTGGTGGTTGCTTTTCTCTCTTTTGAAGGAAGCAATTTTGAGGATGCCATTTTAATCTCCGAGCGGCTTGTACAGGAGGACCGCTTTACCTCTGTTCATATCGAAAAATATGAGCTTGAGGCGCGCGATACCAAATTGGGGCCAGAAGAAGTAACCCGCGATATTCCCAATGTGGGTGAAGATGCAATCAAGGATTTGGATGACAAAGGCATCATTCGGATTGGCGCTGAGGTTGGGCCAAATGATATCCTGGTGGGGAAGATTACTCCCAAAGGTGAAAAGGAGCTTACCCCGGAAGAGCGTTTGCTGCGTGCTATCTTCGGTGAGAAGTCCAGAGATGTCAAAGACACTTCACTGCGTATGCCGCATGGTGAGCGTGGTAAAGTGGTTGATGTCAAAGTCTTCACCCGCGAAGAGAACACTGACCTTTCGGCAGGTGTTGATATGATGGTGCGCGTTTCTGTGGCGCAGCGCCGCAAGATTACAGCTGGCGATAAGATGGCAGGCCGCCACGGCAATAAAGGGGTTGTTTCACGGGTTGTTCCAGTGGAGGATATGCCCTTCCTAGAAGATGGCACGCCGGTAGATATTATCTTGAACCCGCTGGGTGTGCCTGGTCGTATGAATATTGGTCAGGTGCTTGAAACACATTTGGGGTGGGCGGCGTACCGTCTGGGGTATCGCGCCCTGACGCCGGTGTTTGACGGGGCGGTCGAGTCTGAGATTGAGGCTGAGCTGGCGCGCGCTTGGTTGATTGACTGGGCATGGAAAAAAACCACTGAAAAAGCATGGGAGTGGGTATCGCAATACGAAGATTACAACCCTGAGGCTTTTCGAGATGACGACGAAGTGCGTTTGATGTATCTGGAAAACTGGCTGGGTGAACGGGGGTATGATGTCTACCGCCTGAAGTCGGATGTGGTATACGCACGGCGCGCGGCGTTGGAACAGTGGCTGCGCGATTGGGGATACGATAGCGATAGCGTGCTTGATTTTGATGCACATGTTAAAAGTCTTCTGGCGGTTGAACCCAAAAATCAGGAAGCAATCAGAGTGTGTTTGCAGCTTTGGCTGATTGAGCAGGGGAATGGTGAAGAGGTTAAATCGCTTTCGTATGAGGAAGTGCGTCAGAAAGCAGAAGAAGTGATGACGCGGACGGGTAACCCAATGCCCATTTTGGGAAAGCAGATTCTGCGCGATGGAAAAACGGGTGAGCCTTACGACCAGCCTGTTACTGTTGGTGTGATGACCATGCTCAAGCTGCACCATCTGGTTGAGGATAAAGTCCATGCGCGCTCAACTGGCCCGTATAGTCTTGTGACGCAGCAGCCGCTGGGCGGCAAAGCGCAGTTTGGTGGTCAGCGCTTTGGGGAGATGGAGGTCTGGGCACTGGAAGCTTACGGTGCAGCCTACACTTTGCAGGAGATGTTGACCGTTAAATCAGATGATGTGCAGGGACGGGTGAACACGTATGAAGCCATTGTCAAAGGTGAGCCGATCGAAGAACCCAGCCTGCCAGCTTCTTTCCGTGTGCTTGTGAAGGAATTGCAGAGTCTGGGGATTGCTGTAGAAGCTGTTCTTGACTCGAATGAGGTTATCCGTTTCGGAAAGGATGAGGAACGGCAGCGTCCTCCCAAGATGAGTACAGGCTTGCTGGGGCTTGGCGAAGATTTGGATCTATCGAGCTTCATGGGAGGCTTGTAACGTGTCCTTGACGCTGTTGGGGCTTTGTGATAAACTTGCGCCTTGTCATCCTTTGGGTGAGCAGTGTTGGAGTTGGTCAAACGCCGAGGCCATCGAAGCACGGGATGGCCTCCCTTGTTGAAAGCAGAGAGTTTGTAAGATTTTGGTTGGAAGTGGACTTTTATACGGAGAGTAAGAATGCCAACAATTAATCAATTGATACGCAAAGGCCGGAGTAGCAAAAAGGTAAAGAGCAAGGCGCCAGCTTTGCTTTATACGTTGAATTCTGTCAAACAGCGCCGCACGCGCCAGCCAATGGGCGCGCCGCAGAAGCGTGGTGTTTGCACAGTGGTGCGTACCATGACGCCGAAAAAACCGAATTCTGCCCTGCGCAAGATTGCCCGTGTGCGTCTCTCCAATGGGCTTGAGGTTACGGCTTATATTCCGGGTGAGGGACATTCTTTGCAGGAGCACTCAGTTGTTTTGGTGCGCGGTGGTCGTGTCAAGGATTTGCCGGGTGTTCGTTATCACATTGTGCGTGGAACGCTGGATACAACCGGTGTTGCCAAGCGCTCGCAGGGTCGTTCCAAGTATGGTTCCAAACGACCCAAGTCGTAGCCTGGTATGTTGAAAGAGTTTGTCTTTTGAAGGAGAATTTACATGCGGAGAACAAAACCTGAAAAGAGGGAAGTGCCCCCGGATGTGCGCTATAACAGTGTTACTGCACAGCACATGATCAATCGTATCATGCGCCGTGGAAAGAAAAGCACAGCAATGCGCCTATTCTATGATGCACTTGAAATTGTTGGCGAAAAAACGGGCAAAGATCCGGCTGAGATGTTAGAACTGGCGCTTAAAAACGTTGGTCCATTGATGGAAGTACGCCCGCGCCGCGTAGGTGGTGCAACGTATCAGGTGCCTATGGAAGTCCCAGCTGACCGACGTATGACCCTGGCGATGCGCTGGATTATTGATGCGGCTAAAAGCCGCACGGGTAAGTCTTTTTCGGAGAAGCTCTCTGCCGAGTTGCTGGATGCCATCAATAATCAGGGTGCTGCGTATCGCAAACGTGAAGAAACCCACAAAATGGCGGAGGCAAACCGCGCTTTTTCACATTATAGGTTGTAGGCAGCAAGGAAACTGTCGCTGAGTGAACTGTTGGATGCCCGATGGCTGGAACCTTTCCATTAGAGAAGTACCGAAATATTGGCGTTATTGCCCACATTGATGCTGGCAAAACGACCACCACTGAGCGCATCCTGTTTTATACAGGCAAAACATATCGAATCGGCTCGGTGGACGATGGTACGACGGTAACCGATTATATGGCGCAGGAGCGTGAACGGGGTATCACAATCGTTTCTGCTGCGGTAACTGCCGAATGGAAAGACCATCGGATTAATCTGATTGACACTCCCGGACATATTGATTTCACCGCTGAGGTGCAGCGTTCGTTGCGGGTGTTGGATGGCGGTGTGGTTGTGTTTGATGCCACGCAAGGGGTTGAGCCGCAGAGTGAGACTGTTTGGCGTCAGGCAGACCGATATGGCGTGCCGCGCATTTGTTTTGCGAACAAAATGGACCGCGTTGGCGCTTCCTATGAGTATACGATCGAGACCATACGACAGCGTTTGGGCGCCAACCCGATTGCAATGCAATTGCCAATCGGCAGTGAGGAAAAATTTTCAGGCGTCATTGATCTTCTGCTTGAGAAAGCAGTATACTGGGATGACCCGCAGGGGAAGGAAATTCGCTACGATGACATACCGCCGGATATGGCGCGGCATGTTGAGGAGGCGCGCGCTACTCTGATAGAAAAGATTGCCGAGTTGGATGATGCTCTGACGGTCAAATTCCTTGAGGGTGAAGAGATTACTGTTGAGGAATTGAAAAAAGCATTACGCAAAGCGGTGATTGGCAATCTTGCCACGCCCGTTTTTTGTGGTTCGGCGTTGCGCAATAAGGGGGTACAGCCTGTTCTGGATGCGGTGATAGATTATTTGCCTTCACCTCTGGATATTCCCCCGGTAAAAGGGGTTGATCCGGAAAAAGGGAAAGAAGTGCAGCGTCCGGCAGATGAAAACGCGCCGCTGAGCGCACTTGTTTTCAAAATTGTAACTGATCCCTATGTCGGCAGGCTGGCATATTTTCGTGTGTATTCCGGGCGGATTGTGGAGGGGACGTCGGTTTACAACCCGGTCAAAAACAAGCGTGAGCGGGTTGGACGTTTGCTGCGCATGTATGCTGATCGGCGGGAGGAGATTGGCGAAGTGCTGGCGGGGGATATTGCCGCTGTGCTGGGCTTGAAAGAAACTTTTACAGGGGATACTCTGTGCGATGCCAAAGCACCTATTGTTCTAGAGAGCATTTCATTTCCTGAACCAGTCATCTCAGTTGCTATTGAGCCGAAGACGATGGCTGATCAAGACAAGATGGCGGAGGCGTTGCGCAAACTATCTGAAGAAGACCCGACTTTTCGTGTTCGCAATGATGAAACCACTGCCCAGACGATTATTTCGGGAATGGGCGAACTTCACCTGGATGTGCTGGTTGACCGTATGTTGCGCGAATTTCGGGTGAAAGCCAATATTGGCAAACCACGCGTGGCTTATCGCGAGACGATTACCCGTCCTGTAAAGAATATTGACTATCGCTATGTAAAACAGACGGGTGGGCATGGTCAATATGGGCATGTCGTTTTGGATATGGAGCCATTGGAGAGGGGCAATGGCATTGTGTTTGAAAGCAAAATCATCGGCGGAGTTGTGCCTGCAGAGTATATCCCGGCTGTCGAAAAAGGGATTCGAGAGGCTTCGGAGAGCGGAGTGCTGGCTGGCTATACGGTGACGGATGTCAAGGTAACCCTGGTGGATGGTTCCTATCACGAAGTTGATTCGAGCGAGATGGCTTTTCGGATGGCTGCTATCCTGGCGTTTAAACAGGGAATCGAAAGAGGAGCCCCTGTTCTGCTTGAGCCTATTATGCGGGTGGAGGTTGTTATACCAGAGGAGTATATTGGTGATGTGCTTGGGCAGTTAAATACGCGTAGAGCAGTTATCGCGGGTATCGAACCCAGACCTGGGAATGCTCAGGCAATACGAGGGCTTGTGCCCATGTCTGAAATGTTTGGATATGCGACTGGATTGCGTTCGGCTACGCAAGGGCGGGGAGTGTTTTCGATGGAATTTGATCACTATGCTCCTGTTCCCCGCGATGTTGCCGAGAAATTGCTGGCGTTATAGTGAAAAACGGAAATAATTCATAGTATCTTAAGGAGATTTTGAAATCATGGCGAAGCAAAAATTTGAGCGAACGAAACCGCACCTGAACGTAGGCACGATGGGGCACATTGATCATGGGAAGACGACGCTGACGGCGGCGATCACCAAATACTGCCAGTTTTTGGGGCATGGTGAATTCCGGGCGTACGATCAGATTGACAATGCGCCGGAAGAGAAAGCGCGCGGCATCACCATTAACATTGCCCATGTGGAATACGAGACGGACAAGCGGCATTATGCACATGTAGACATGCCGGGGCACCGTGACTACATCAAGAACATGATCACCGGTGCGGCGCAGGTAGACGGCGCCATTCTGGTGGTGGCTGCGCCGGATGGGCCGATGCCGCAGACGAAAGAGCATGTGCTGCTGGCGCGGCAGGTGGAAGTGCCGAGCATTGTGGTCTATCTGAACAAGGTTGACCAGATGAACGACCCCGAACTGCTGGAGCTGGTGGAGTTGGAACTGCGCGAGATGCTGACCGGGTACGGGTTTCCTGGGGATCAAACGCCGATCGTGCGGGGGAGTGCGCTGCAGGCGCTGGAATGCTCCTCGACTGACCCGAATGCGCCGGAATACGAGAGCATCCGCCAGCTGCTGGATGTGATTGACAACTACATTCCGGAGCCGGTGCGTGAGGTGGACAAGCCGTTCATGATGCCGATTGAGGATGTGTTCTCGATCAAAGGGCGCGGGACGGTGGTGACCGGGCGTATTGACCGCGGCAAGATCAAGGTATCCGACCCGGTGGAAATCATTGGGCTGCGCGAAAAGAGCATGAGTTCAGTGTGCACTGGGGTAGAGATGTTCCACAAGATGCTGGACGAGGGCATCGCAGGCGACAATGTGGGTCTGCTGCTGCGCGGGATTGAGCGCACGGATGTGGAGCGCGGGATGGTGGTAGCCAAACCGGGGAGCATCAAACCGCACACCAAATTCACGGCGCGGGTGTATGTGTTGAAGAAAGAAGAAGGCGGGCGGCACAAGCCGTTCTTCTCTGGGTATCGTCCGCAGTTCTACATCCGCACGATGGATGTAACCGGCTCGATCAAGCTGCCGGAAGGCGTTGAGATGGTTTTGCCGGGTGATACGTGGACATGGAAGTGGAGTTGATTGTGCCGGTAGCGCTTGAACAAGGTTCCAAATTCGCCATCCGCGAAGGCGGTCTCACCGTCGGCGCTGGCGTCATCACCAAGATTCTTGAGTAAGAGGTAGTTATGGCAAAACAGCGTATTCGTATTCGCCTCAAGGCATACGATCACCGTATTCTGGATCAGTCTGCTAAGCGGATTGTGGAAACCGCTGAGCGCAGTGGGTCGCAGGTGGTCGGTCCGGTACCTTTACCGACAAAGATCGAGCGTTTCACTATTCGCCGTTCGACCTTTATTGATAAGGATTCGCATGAACACTTTGAAATCCGTACACATAACCGCTTGATTGATGTGCTCGAGCCGGATTCGAAAACGATTGATATGTTAATGCGTCTCAACCTGCCCGCAGGTGTTGATATTGAGATTAAGATTTAGTGTGAGGTTTTTGCTGCAAAAGTCTGGCAAAAAAACAAATTTGTGGTAAAATGTACAGGTTTGCGCTAAAATATGGCGCTGACTGAGGCGGCGTAGGAGTTACGCTGCGGGCGCACGACAAAGAAAAAAGGTGTTGCCCGATCGTTGCTGACCACGCCGCGGACGGAGATGATGCAGCCGTGCCCAGGCTGACAGTCTCGTCAAGATTATTTTTGAAGGAGAACAATTGAGATGTTTAAAGGGCTGATAGGAAGAAAAATCGGCATGACCCAGATTTTCGATGAGGATGGCTTGGCTATTCCTGTAACAATTATCGAAGCTGGGCCATGTTACGTTACACAGGTAAGAATGCCCGAAAAGGATGGGTATTCGGCTGTGCAGCTGGGCTTTGAAGAGACAAAACCGAAACGCCTGACAGGCGGCGAACTGGGGCATCTTAAACGTAATGAGCTGCCCCCCCTGCGCTTTTTGCGTGAATTTCGGGCAAAATCGGTGCAGGTGACTGAGGGTGATGTGGTCAAGGTAGACCAGTTCGCCATTGGCGATCGTGTGGATGTGGTTGGCACCAGCAAGGGGCGCGGTTTTCAAGGCGGTGTGCGGCGTTATCATTTTGCTGGCGGGCCAAAAACGCATGGCGCTTCGGATCGGGAGCGCGCTCCCGGTTCGCGGAGTTCTGGGACAACCCCCGGTCGCGTTTTTAAAGGTTCTCGCGGCGCCGGTCACATGGGCAATGACCGCGTCACGGCGCAGAATTTAAAGGTGGTTCTGGTGGACGTTGAGCGTAATTTACTCGGTGTACGTGGTGCTGTTCCTGGGGCACGTAATGGATTGGTATTAGTAAAGGAGGGACGAAAACAGTGACCCGGATGGAAAAAACGGGAAAAGACTGTTTTTGTGCACAAGGAGCGAAATGACTATGTTAGTGGATGTATATAACATGCAAGGTGAAAAGGTCAAGACGGTGGAGTTACCGCCAAGCATCTTTGAAGCCCCTGTTTATACCGATCTGATGCACCAGGCTTATGTGCGCCAGAGGGCAAATGCCCGCTTGGGTACACACGATACCAAAACGCGCGGTGAAGTTTCTGGTGGCGGGCGCAAACCCTGGCGGCAGAAAGGCACAGGGCGTGCCCGGCAGGGTTCAACCCGTTCGCCAATCTGGAAAGGTGGCGGGAAGGCGCATACTCCTCATCCGCATCACTATACACTGGCAATGCCGCGTAAAATGCGTCAGGCTGCATTGCGTTCTGCGCTGACAGTTAAGGCTTCAGGCAATGATATTGTGGTTGTGGATGAACTCAAGTTGGACGAGCCGAAGACCCGCCTGATGGCAAAGGCGTTAGACGCCCTGGTGGGACAGGCAAGCGCCCTGATCCTTATCCCAGAAAAGAGCACTGCCATCCAGGACGTTATCCGTGCCACAAATAACCTTCCGGATGCAAAGCTTTTGTTAGCCAATTATCTCAACATCCAGGATTTGCTGGGTTTTGACAAACTGGTCATACCGGTGGCAGCGCTGGATGTGATTACATCCAATCTGGGATAGGTAGGAGGTTCCCAATGACTACGATTTATGATGTTCTCCGCCGTCCTCTGGTTACAGAAAAGACGAATTATCAGGTCAGCAAGCTGCACCAGTATGTTTTTGAAGTGTCCGATGATGCGACAAAGACAATGGTCAAGGATGCGGTTGAGCTTTTGTTCAAGGTGAAGGTTCAGCGAGTCAACATCATGAACACAGCGGCAAAGCGGACGCGGCGCGCACGCAGCCGGCGCATGGTGGTGCGCAACCCGAGCTACAAAAAGGCGATCGTTACGCTCTCGCCTGAAGATCGAATTCCTTTCTTTGAAGGGGTTGAATAATGGCTGTCAAGATTTATAAACCGGTAACCCCCGGTCTGCGAGGTATGACCGGGTATACATTTGAAGAGATCACAAAACAGAAGCCGGAACGTTCCCTGGTTGTGGTGCGGAAGAAACACGCCGGACGCAACAATGTGGGGCGCATCACGGTGCGGCATCAGGGCGGCGGTAATCGCCGTTATATTCGCCTGGTGGATTTTAAGCGCAACAAGCGCGACATTGCGGCGCGGGTGAGCGCTATTGAGTATGACCCAAATCGCACGGCGCGCCTGGCTTTGCTGGTTTATGCCGATGGTGAAAAGCGCTACATTTTGGCTCCGGTTGGCTTGCGAGTGGGTGATGTCGTTCAGGCAGGCGCAACGGCAGAGATTCGACCGGGCAACAGTTTGCCCATTGCTAACATTCCGGTTGGCACTATGGTGCACAATGTGGAGCTGGCAGAAGGGCGCGGGGGGCAGCTGGCGCGCACGGCTGGGGCGGCAGCGCAATTGCTGGCAAAGGAAGGCGATTATGCGCAAATCCGTTTGCCCTCCGGCGAGGTTCGGCTTGTAAGGCAGACTTGCTATGCGACCATCGGTCAGGTCGGTAATCTGGACCACGGCAATGTGAAGCTAGGCAAAGCGGGACGTAAAATCCACATGGGAATTCGTCCTACAGTGCGCGGTACGGCGATGTCGCCACGCGATCATCCGCATGGTGGCGGTGAAGGACGGCAGCCAGTGGGTATGCCGGGCCCGAAAAGCCCGTGGGGCAAACCGACGCGTGGTTATCGCACTCGTCGCAACAAAAAGACTGATCAATACATTGTGCGCCGCCGTGGTAAAGGTGGCGGGCGGTAATTCTTAGAGAGGCGATAGAAAGGGACGAAAATATGTCACGATCGCTTAAGAAGGGTCCTTATATTGACCCCAAGCTGTTGAAAAAAATTGAGACCATGAACACGCGTGGTGAAAAGAAAGTCATTCGCACCTGGAGCCGCGAGAGCACCATTTTCCCCCAATGTGTTGGACATACCATTGCTGTACATGATGGACGTCGCCATGTCCCCATTTACATCACCGAAAATATGGTGGGGCACAGGTTGGGCGAATTTGCCCCCACGCGGCATTTTCGCGGTCATTTAGCGGAAAAGTCTTCGAAAGGGAAGAAATAAGCCATGACAGACATTCGAGCTCGTTTAAGTCATTGTGGTGTTTCTGCCCAGAAAGTGCGACTGGTGATTGATACTGTACGGGGAAAATCCGCGGTGGATGCTCTGGATATGCTCAAGTTTACCCAGAAGGCCGCTGCCAGCCATGTCCGCAAACTGTTGGCTTCTGCAATTGCGAACGCTGAAGAAAACTTTGGCGTCAGCCGTGATGATTTGGTGATCTATAGGATCACAGCGGATGAAGCCCCGACGCGCAAATGGCGTCGCTTTGGCGCGCGCGGTCGGTTCAAGCCGATTCAGCGGCGTGCGTCGCATATTACGATTGTTTTACGAGAAGGGAGCAAGTGATCTTTTGCTTGTTGCATCGCATGACTTGCTCCGTGGCAATGAGTAGAGACACCAGGAGATAATATGGGTCGAAAAGTACATCCAGTAGGTTTTCGCTTGAATCTTAACCGTCCTTGGGAAGGTCGGTGGTACGCTGATGATGACCAATTTGCCGATCAGCTGCATCAGGATTTTGCTATTCGTAAACTGGTTGAAGAAGAAACGGATCGTGCCGGTGTGTCGTTGATCGAAATCGAGCGCTTTCCGGGCAAGGTTAAGGTGGTGGTCAACACTGCAAAACCGGGGATTCTGATTGGGCGCAAGGGGGAAAGTGTCAAGAAGATTCGCCAGAGTTTGGAAGAATTAACCGGCAAGAAAATTGACCTTGAGATTAAAGAGATTAAGAATCCCGATCGGGATGCTTATCTGGTAGCGCGTAACATTGCTGGTCAGATTGAGCGCCGTGTCAGTTACCGACGGGCGATGAAGCGCGCTATTCAACAGGCTATTCGTGAGGGTGCGCAAGGCTGCAAGATCGAAGTGGCTGGCAGGCTGAGCGGGGCGGAAATGGCGCGCAGTGTGTGGCTGCGAGAGGGTCGTGTGCCCCTGCAAACCTTGCGTGCGGATGTGGATTTTGCCCGCGCAAATGCGCAGACGACGTACGGAATCATTGGTGTGAAGGTTTGGATTTATAACGGCATTGTGTTGCCCGAGGTGGAAGAAAAAGCTGAAGCCACCGAAGGTGTTTACGTGAGCGAATGAAATTTGCGCCGGGGCCCCCCTCCGGCTGGAGATGAAAGAGGTAGCGACTATGTTGATGCCAAAACGTGTAAAGTACCGCAAGCAGCAGCGCGGGCGTATGAAAGGCAAAGCCCTGCGGGGAGCTGAAGTGAGCTTCGGTGAGTTTGGTTTGCAGGCGTTGGAACCCGGTTGGGTTACTGCGCGGCAGATTGAGGCTGCCCGCCGTGCGCTGGTGCGCGTGATGCGGCGGCGTGGAAAGCTTTGGATCCGCATTTTCCCGGATCATCCCTACACTCGTAAACCGCCGGAGACCCGCATGGGTAAGGGAAAGGGCAATGTGGAATACTGGGTGGCTGTTGTACGCCCGGGCCGTATTATGTTTGAGGTTGGCGGGTTGACAGACGCGATTGCCATCGAAGCGTTGCATCAGGCTTCTTATAAGTTTTCAATAAAAACAAAAGTGGTTGCCCGCCATGAGCTGGTAGGAGAGCAGGGATGAAAGTGTCAGAAATTCGGTTGTTGTCTACAGAAGAAATCAAGGGAAAGCTGTCCGACACCCGGCAGGAATTGATGAATCTGAGATTTCAGTTTGTCAACGGACAGTTGACGGATACCAGCCGTTTGAAGTTGACGCGTCGTCAGATTGCCCGTTTTGAGACAATTCTGCGCGAACGTGAGCAAATGGCAATGCAGGAAGGTGAGAAATGAACCAGCGTCGTCGAATGATCGGTGTTGTTAAGAGCAACAAGATGACAAAAACGGTTGTTGTGCAGGTGGAGAGAACCTATCGGCATCCCCTATACCACAAGGTTGTCCATCTCCATCAAAAGTTCAAAGCACATGATGAGCTGGGATGTCAGGTTGGCGATGAGGTGATGATTGTCGAAAGCCGGCCCCTATCCCGCGAAAAGCGTTGGGTTGTGCAGTCTATCGTCAAGCGTCTTGGGCAAACAGACGTCGTACAGGGGGCTTAGCCATGATACAGCAAGAGACACGACTGAATGTTGCGGATAATACTGGCGCGCGCGAACTGCTGGTGATCCATGTTGTGGGCGGTACCCGACGCCGTTACGGACGAGTTGGGGATGTGGTCGTTGCGACTGTGAAATCAGCCGCGCCACAGGGATCAGTGAAGAAAAGCGATATTGTCAAGGCGGTCATCGTGCGATGCTCGAAGGAGTGGCGGCGTGAAGATGGCTCTACCATCCGCTTTGACGATAATGCGGCGGTGATTCTCGATACGGATGGCTCAAACCCGAAGGGCACGCGCATCTTTGGTCCAGTCGCACGCGAGCTTAGGGAACGCGGCTTTATGAAAATTGTTTCGCTTGCTCCCGAAGTAATATAGGCAAGGGTTTGCAGGAGCTGATTATGAAAGTGAAGATACATAAAAACGATCTTGTAGTGGTTATCAGTGGCCGCGCCGAAGATAAAGGCAAACGCGGTGAGGTCATCAAAGTCTTGCCGGAAGAGAAGCGCGTTGTGGTGCAGGGTGTTAACCTGCGAACGAAACATCAACGTCAGGTGCAGGCGCAGGGACGCAATGTTAGCCCCGGCAAGGTGCGCTTTGAAGCGCCGATTGACATCTCGAATGTGATGCTGATTTGCCCGAAGTGTGGCAAGGCGACCCGCGTGGGCATATCTCGGGATGGAGATAAAGCGGCGCGTGTGTGTAAGAAATGTGAAGCCCCAATTGATGACTAAATGGGCTGGGAGATAGCTATGAATTTGTTAAAAGAACGTTATAAACAAGAAGTCGTCCCTGCTTTGATGAAGACGCTGGAATTAAAAAACGTCATGCAGGTGCCGCGATTGCAGAAGGTGGTTGTGAATATTGGTCTGGGAGAGGCGATTGACAACCCCAAAGCGCTGGACGCTGCTGCGGCTGATCTGGCGGCAGTTACCGGGCAGAAACCGATTATCACCAAAGCGCGCAAGAGCATTGCGAACTTTAAGTTGCGCGAAGGACGCTCGATTGGCGCCAAAGTTACCCTGCGCGGCGACCGTATGTGGGATTTTCTGGATCGCCTGGTAAATATTGTGCTGCCCCGTGTGCGCGACTTTCATGGCGTTTCGCCAAATGCCTTTGACGGCCGCGGCAACTATACACTTGGGTTACGAGAACAATTGATCTTTCCTGAGATTGATTACGATAAGATTGACAAAATACGCGGTATGGAAATTTCTATTGTGACGACAGCAAAAACAGATGAGCATGCTTCAGTATTGCTTCAGATGCTTGGCATGCCTTTCAGGAAGGGATGATATGGCAAAGAAATGCATGATGTACCGTGAAACGCGGCGTAAGTTTGACAATCAGGTGCGCAATCGCTGCAGAATCTGTGGGCGGCCGCGTGGCTATTTGCGTCGCTTTGGGTTATGCCGGATTTGCTTCCGTGAGAAAGCACTGGAAGGTCAAATTCCCGGTATCAGGAAAGCTTCCTGGTGATACGGCTGGAGGTTAAAGATGAGTGTAAATGACCCAATTGCTGATATGCTGACACGCATCCGCAACGCGGTGATGAATGGACACACCGTCATTGCAATGCCGGATTCAAAAATAAAGGCTGAGCTTGCGCGAATTCTCAAGGAAGAAGGCTTCATTGAGGGCTTTGAGCAAGTGGAGGGCGATAAACCTTCGCACCGCACATTGCGAATCTGGTTGAAGTATGTGGGGGAACGCCGACAAAGGCGGCCGGTAATCACTGGTCTGCAGAGGGTGAGCAAACCCGGGCGGCGTGTGTATACCCGCAAACAGGAAATCCCCTGGGTGCTTTCGGGGATGGGGATCACGATATTATCGACACCGAAGGGTATCATGACCGGACAACGCGCCCGTCAGTTGGGTGTGGGTGGTGAAATCATCTGTAAGGTCTGGTAGTCGGTGGAGTGAGGAGGTAGAACAGTGTCTCGAATTGGTCGTATGCCCATTACTGTTCCGCCTGGTGTGCAGGTGGACATTAGTGGTAATGAGGTCAGTGTCAAGGGCCCAAAGGGCGAGTTGAAACGTTCGTTTTCGCCGGTTGTTGAAGTTAAGCTTGAAAACTCGCAAATAGTGGTTACCCGCAGCAGCGACGCGCCCAGTGCGCGCGCATTGCATGGCACTACACGTGCTCTCGTGCAGAATATGGTTACTGGTGTCAGCACGGGTTTTAAGAAAGTGATGGAAGTTGATGGTGTTGGCTACAGGGTTGAGATGGAAGGGCCTGCCCTTGTGCTGTATGTGGGTTATTCTCATCCGGTTAAGATTGAACCCCCGCCGGGAATTAGCTTTGAGGCGGATGTAAAAACACGGCAATTTTCTGTCAATGGGTTTGATGTCGAACAAGTTGGCCAGGTAGCGGCTGATATTCGTAAAGTGCGCCCGCCAGAGCCCTATAAAGGCAAGGGTATTCATTATCTGGGTGAAAAGATCCGCCGCAAAGCTGGCAAGTCTGGAAAGACGAAGTAGGTGAGTGTATGGCTAAGAAGAATCGAAATGAGGCTCGTATCCGACGTCATAAGCATGTACGTATTCGGGTGAAGGGGACTGCCGAGAAACCGCGTTTGAATGTTTTCCGCAGTTTGGCGGAAACGTATGCCCAGATTATTGATGATGTCGCCGGGCAAACGCTGGTTGCCGCTTCTACGGTTGATCGTGAGTTGCGGGAAAGTGTCAAAGGTCTAACCAAAACGGACCAGGCGCGTTTGGTGGGTAAGCTTTTGGGCGAACGGGCTTCGCAGAAGGGCATTACCCGTGTAGTGTTTGATCGCGGCGGTTTTAGGTATATTGGTCGTGTAAAGGCATTAGCGGAAGCCGCGCGTGAGACTGGGCTACAATTTTAGGGCAACAAAGAGGACCAACAGCTATGGAAATGATGGAATATCAACCTTTAGAATTGCAGTATGACGAGCGAGTGGTCGAGATTGCTCGTGTTGCCAAAGTGGTCAAGGGCGGGCGGCGTTTTCAGTTCCGCGTAACGGTGGTTGTTGGGGACAACAAGGGCAAGATTGGTCTTGGGATTGGTAAGGCGAATGCTGTGCCGGATGCCATGCGCAAAGCAACGGAACACGCGCATAAGGATATGCGAGTCATTCCCCTTGCTGGCACGACTATTCCCCATGAAGTGCTTGGGCGTATGGGGGGGGCAAAAGTGTTGCTTAAGCCAGCTTCGCCGGGGACCGGTGTTATTGCGGCTGGCGGTGTGCGTGCAGTACTGGAAGTGGCGGGTGTGCATGATATCCTGACCAAATCGTTGGGCAGTGCCAATATTCTCAATGTGGTTAAAGCTACCTTTGATGCCCTGGATCAGCTCAAATCGCCAGCTGAAGAGGCGAAGCGGCGAGGAAAACCAGTGCAGGAGATGATGCCTTTCTGGGAACGGAGGAAGCATGGCTAAAAAGAAGACCGAACAACCCATGAAGAAATTACAGATCACTTTGGTCAAAAGCCCAATTGGGTATTCGGAGCGGCACAAAGCGACTGTGCGGGCTTTGGGTTTGCACAAGATGAACCAAACTGTTGTACACACGGATACCCCAGTGGTGCGCGGTATGCTGGCAAAGATTGGACATCTGGTGAAAGTGGAAGAACAGGTGGAGTCGTGATGAAACTGAATGATTTAATGCCCAATGATGGCGCTAAGAAAAGCCGTAAACGTGTGGGACACGGGATCGCTGCCGGTCAGGGCAAGACCTGTGGCCGAGGCACGAAAGGACAGAATTCACGCCGCGGTTCTGGCGGAAAACTTTACCGTCAGGGCGGCAATCTGCCTTTTTATCGCCGTTTGCCGTTTATACGTGGTGAGGGTTTTACCCCGCCTAATAGAGTAGAGTTCAACGAGGTCAATCTTAACCAGCTGGCAAAATTTGAAGCCAACGCGGTTGTGGATCACGAGGCGCTGGTTGAAGCTGGTTTGGTGAGCAAACCGCAGAACCCGGTGGTTATCCTTGGGCGAGGCGAAATCTCAGTGCCGCTCAAGGTGCAGGTGGTGCGTGTGAGCAAGAAAGCGCGCGAGAAGATTGAAGCCGCAGGCGGCAGCGTTGAGATTGTTACCGGGCAGAATTAGACGATAGGATGAGAGTGAAAAAGGAGAGCCGTACATGAACCTGAAGCGTTCAGCCTGGCGCTATTTGTGGAAGTCAGTTGATATCCGCAGAAAGCTGCTGATGACACTTGGTTTGCTGGTGATTTACCGCCTGGCTGCTAATATCCCCGTGCCTGGAGTGAACCGTGAGATTATGAGCTCGCTTGCGAATGCGGGTGGTCCTGGCGGTACGCTGTTCAACTTGTTGGATTTGCTCTCAGGCGGCACGGTCTCCAATTTTTCAGTTCTGGCGATGGGCGTTTATCCATACATCACGGCGCAAATCATTATTCAATTGCTGGTTCCGATTATCCCTGCCCTGGAACGCAGACTGAAAGACAACCCGCGTGAAGGGCAAAAGTGGATGGAGCGTTGGACGGTGATCTTGACTGTTCCGATGGCGGCGCTTTCTGCAATTGGACAGATTAATATCTTCAACTCCATTGCTCGCCAAGGCGGACAGGCGCTGTTGATGAATTTCTCGTTTACTGGAGAATATTTTCTGCCCACGATTGCGACGCTGCTCAGCATGGTGGCTGGTACTATGTTTGGTATCTGGATTGGTCAGCTGATTTCCGAGTATGGCATTCCCAATCAGGGGCTTTCGTTGATTATCTTTGCAGGTATCGTTTCCAGAATGCCGCAGAACTTACTATCATTGCTTGCTGATAAACAAAATGGTTGGTGGCTGTTTTTGATTGTTGTGGTGATTCTGGTGTTAACGATTTTTGCAATTGTATTTGTGCAGCAGGGGCAGCGCAATGTCCCCGTTCTTTTCCCGGGCCGGCGTGTGGGCAATCGCATGTCCATGCCGGTACGCAGCAATCTGCCGCTGCGGGTGAACATGGCGGGTATGATTCCGCTTATCTTCGCTCAATCTTTTCTGACTTTTCCTGCGATTGTCGCCAGCTATTTTATTGCCTCACAGACAGAATGGGTGAGCAAGCTGGCTTCGTCTATCTATGAGACCTTTGGCGGGAGCAGCGCCTGGTATTCGATTTTGTATTTCTTCTTGGTCGTGCTATTCACGTTTTTCTATACAGACGTGCTTTTCCAGCAGCAGAACTATGGTGATAATCTTAAGAAACAGGGCGCCCAGATCCCCGGTGTGGTGCGCGGCGGTCCTACGCAAAAGTATCTGACCAAAGTGCAGCGCCGCATTACATTGCCTGGTGCTCTTTTCCTTGGGCTTGTGGCAGTGTTGCCTTACCTTCTGGGTGTCCTTTTGCCGGTTGGGGCGCGTCAGGCAGGGTTGTTCCTAATTTCGTCTGCTGGTCTGCTGATTGTGGTTGGTGTGGTGCGTGATACGTTCACGATTATCGAAACCGAACTGAAGCTGCATGGTTACGATGAGAGCCTGATAAAAGGATAAAGGATAGGACACAATGCCCACGTATATTGTTCTGCTTGGTCCTCCGGGTTCTGGCAAGGGCACCCAGGCAAAGATCGTCTCTGAGCAGCTGGGGCTGGTACATATTTCTTCTGGCGATATCTTTCGTTATAACATCAGTCAGCAGACTGAACTGGGGATGAAGGCGCAGGGGTTTATGAATCGCGGTGAACTGGTGCCGGATGATCTAACCATTGCCATGATACGGGATCGCTTGAGCCAGCCGGATTGCAATCGTGGGGCAATCCTGGATGGTTTCCCGCGCACGCCTGCTCAGGCTGAGGCATTGGATGCCACATTGGCGGGTCTGGGCGGCAAGGTGGATAGCGTCCCTTATATTCATGTCTCCCCTGAGATTCTGATGGAGCGTCTGGGAGGGCGTTGGTCCTGCCGTGCTCAGGGACATGTCTATCATGAAAAATATCATCCACCAAAAACAGCAGGTATTTGTGATATTGACGGCTCTGAGCTTTTCCAGCGCGAGGATGATCAGCCCGCTACTGTTGAGAAGCGAATCAAGGTGTATCTTGAACAGACGTCCCCGCTTATCGAGTATTACCGCAAACGGGGATTGCTTTATGAAATTGACGGCACGCGGGAAATAGAGGACGTTACGGCAGAGATGATGAAAGCGGTTGGCAAGGGGTAGCTTTGTGATGACGTGGGATCGCAAAATAACGATCAAAACAGAGCGTGAGCTGCAAATCATGCGCATTGCAGGCAGAATTAATGCCGAGGCGCTGGCAGCTGCCTATGCCATCATTCGACCGGGCATCACAACGGCTGATCTGAATGCGGCGGCGGAGGAAGTTCAACGTAAGTATGGGGTTTATTCCCCCTTCAAGAATTATCCTGGCCCATACCCCTACCCTGCCAGCACCTGTATTAGCGTTAATGACGAACTGGTGCATGGTATTCCTGACGGACGCAAGCTAAAAGAAGGCGATATTGTGTCCATGGATTGTGGAACTGTTTATGAGGGGTTCATCGGAGATTCTGCCTTTACCGCTCAGGTCGGCGAGGCTTCTCCCCAGGCAAAGAAACTTCTTGAGGTAACCGAACAGGCTTTGTATATTGGGATTTCGATGTGCAAGCCTGGCAACCGTGTTGGCGACATCTCTGCGGCAATCCAGAAATATGTCGAGGGCAATGGGTTTGAGGTTGTGCGTGAATATACTGGCCACGGAGTGGGGCGTGATATGCACGAGGGACCACAGGTGCCAAATTATGGCACGCCCGGCACAGGGATGCTGTTAAGACCCGGTATGGTAATTGCCCTGGAGCCTATGGTGCTGATCGGTTCCCCAGCCACAAAAGTACTGGCGAATCAGTGGACAGTGGCTTCAAAGAATGGCAAGCTGACCGCTCATTTTGAGCATACGGTTGCGATTACTGAGAATGGCCCTGTGATTTTGAGCTTGCTGGAGGATGGCTCCAGCCCAGCGCAGATTGCTGGACGATTGGTCAAATAAGCGATATAATTTAAGCTTTGCGTATGGTGTGATTATTCTATAGGAGCAGTACTAATGAAAGTGACGACATCCATCAAGAAACGTTGTGCCAAGTGCAAAATTGTCAAGCGCAGCGGTGTTTTGTACGTGATTTGCGAGAATCCAAAACATAAGCAACGACAGGGATAGAATTATGGCGAGAATTGAAGGTGTTGATCTTCCGCGCAACAAGCGGGTAGAAGTTGCCCTAACGTATATTTATGGGATTGGTCCGACAAGAGCCCGCGAGATTATCGCGGCGACCAATGTCAACCCGGATACGCGGGTGAAGGATTTGAATGACAATGAAGTCTCGGCGATGCGTGAATTTATTGCCAAGAATTACAAGGTAGAAGGTGATTTACGCCGCCAGGTTCAGATGAGCATTAAACGGTTAATCGAAATTGGTTGTTATCGCGGTTTGCGCCACCGCCGCAACTTGCCTGTGCGTGGACAGAGAACGCGCACCAATGCCCGTACTTGCAAAGGTCCCAAGAAGACAGTTGCTGGTCGCGGACGCCGCCGTGGAGCAACCAAGAAATAATCGGGGCTGTCTATCTTGTAGCTGGTCAGATGGGATCCTTCTCTCCCGCGGCTGACTGACTGGCAAAAGAGAAACAAGCCCGCTGAGGCAGAAATTCGGAAGAAATTGTATGGATATTGTGAGGTAATATGGCTCAAAATGTACGCTCGACGCGTCGTGGCGCCTCAGGGCGCAAGACAAAACGTCTGATCTCTTCAGCGCAGGTGCATATTTACGCATCATTCAATAACACCATTGTTACGGTCACCGATCAGCAGGGGAACACGGTTTGCTGGGGTAGCGCTGGGTCGGCGGGTTTCAAAGGCTCGCGCAAGAGCACCCCGTTTGCCGCTCGGCTTGCTGCGGAGCAAGCCTTGAAGGAGGCCCTGGCGCTGGGGGTTCAGGAAGTTGACTTGATCGTAAAGGGGCCTGGCCCTGGGCGTGAGTCTGCCATCCGGGCAGTGCAAACGATGGGCATCAAAGTTCGCTCGATGTCAGACGTGACGCCGGTGCCGCATAATGGTTGCCGACCTCCAAAGAAACGCCGCGTGTAATGAGGAGTAAAAACTATGGCAAGATATTTAGGTCCGGTGTGTAAACTGTGCCGGAGAGAAGGCGAAAAATTGTTTTTGAAGGGCGAGCGTTGCTTCACGCCAAAATGTGCTTTTGAACATCGCGGGTATGCCCCTGGGCAGCACGGACGTACAAAGCAGGGGCGCAGCGAGCGCGAATCAGACTATGCGCGCCAGCTACGTGCCAAACAAAAAGCTCGCCGCATTTACGGTATTCTGGAGCGTCAGTTCCGCCGTTATTTTAGCGTGGCTTTACGCAAACGCGGTTTGACAGGTCTGAATCTGTTGCAGACACTGGAAATGCGCATGGACAATGTCATCTACCGTATGGGGCTGGCTGATAACCGCGCTGAAGCGCGCCAGCTGGTAACACACGGTCATTTTGTGGTCAATGGGCGGCGCACGGATGTGCCTTCCATGTTGCTTAAACCGGGGGATGTTCTCTCGGTGCGCGAAGGCTCCCGCAAGCACACCTATTTTAAGGAACTGCCCGAGATAGCAGCTGAAAAGCAATGCGCTGCCTGGTTGGAACGGGATTTGAAGCAGTTATCCGGCCGGGTATTGCGGATTCCAGAACGTGGCGAGATTGATGGCAACCTTAATGAACAGCTCATCGTTGAGTACTACTCCCGCTAATGCCAGAAAGACCGGTATGCAAGCGTGGCGTACTGGAGAGAGGTGAAACGTGACTGCTTTAATAAATATGGTAACTCCTAAGGTAGAACGCAAGTCAGAAGCCCGCAACTATGGTAAGTTTGTTATCAGCCCTCTGGAACGGGGGTATGGGGTCACACTGGGTAATGCGTTGCGGCGGGTGCTTCTTTCCTCATTGGAAGGCGCTGCGGTAACATCCGTGCGTATTCGCGATGTTTTGCATGAGTTCAGCGTGATACCGGGCGTGCGGGAAGATGTTATTCAGCTGATGCTGCAAATCAAGCAATTGCGCTTGGTTTTGCATGATGTGGAGACCTCGCGTCTGCATTTGGAAGTGCGCGGTGAGGGAGAGGTCACCGCAGCAGATATTCAGGCGCCTGCGGAGGTTGAGATCGTCAACCCAGAGCTTTATCTTTTTACGGTTGATGACCCCAAAGCGAAGATTGAAATTGATATGACAGTTGAGCGCGGGCGTGGTTATTCACCTTCTACAGAGCGGGGTGGGCATTTGCCAATCGGCGAAATCCCCATTGATGCTATCTTTAGCCCGGTGCGCAGGGTGAATTGGGCGGTTGGTAATGCGCGCGTTGGTCAGAGCACAAACTATGACAGACTGGAGCTTGAAATCTGGACAGATGGCACTATAACACCGGAAAATTCTATCACTACCGCCTGCCGTGTTCTCATTGATCATCTGCGCCTGATTTCGGGAATTACCCAGGATACACTGGTGATTAGTGCTGTAGAGGTTGAAACGCCTGCCAGCCGTCTGACCAGCGAGGCGGCAGAAACGCCCATTGAGAATCTCGATCTCTCTGTGCGCGTCTTTAACTCATTGAAGCGGACGGGGATCACGACTGTAGGTGATGTGCTCGAGTTGTTGGAAAAGGGTAATGAAGCGGTGATGTCCATACGTAATTTTGGCGAAAAGAGCCTGGATGAGCTGCGCCAAAAAATGAGCGAAAAGGGCTTCCTAGTAGAATCAAAAACGGAGTAAGTGAAAATGCGACATCGGGTTGCAGGATATAAGTTAAATCGAACATCGGGACAAAGGACAGCGTTGCGGCGGACGTTAATCCGTCAGTTGCTGGACCATGAGCGCATAAAAACCACCAAAGCCAAAGCCAAAGCCATCCGCGGCGAGGTGGAGAGCTTGATTACGCTGGCGCGCAACAGCGGCAAAGCCAGCGATATTGAAAAGGTGAATGCACGCCGTATGGCGGCCGCCAGGCTGGGTGGTGATCCGGAAATTGTGAAGAAGTTGTTTGATGATATCGGACCGCGTTATGAGAGCCGTAAAGGAGGTTACACCCGTATATTCAATTTGGGTACGCGGCTTGGAGATGCGGCTGAAATGGTTTTATTGGAGTTGGTTGAAGAGTAGTCCATCCGTCTTTTGCGGATTGGAATGGCACGTTACCAAGTTATTATTGCTTACGACGGCACAGACTTTTGCGGGTTCCAACGTCAGGGAAAGTCTCGTACTGTACAGGCGGAGTTTGAAAAGGCACTTCGCTGTATCGGCTGGCAAGGGAAGACGATTTATGCTGCCGGACGCACCGACGCCGGTGTGCATGCCACGGGGCAGGTGATCGCTTTTGACCTGGATTGGCAGCACGGCGTTGATGCGCTGGGCAAAGCCATCAATGCCAATCTTCCTCCTGATGCTGCAGTGGTGTCGGTTCGTGTTGCGGCGGATGATTTTCATCCCCGCTTTGCGGCTTGCGGGCGTACGTATTTGTACACGATCTATTGTCAGCCGCAGCGAAACCCACTGTTGGAACGCTATGCCTGGCGTGTCGATCCACCTGTGGCATTGGAACTGCTTGAAGAGGCTTCTGCGCTCCTGGTGGGCAAGCACGATTTTTCTGCCTTTGGAAGCCCTCCCCGTAAAGGGGGCAGCACGGTGCGTGAAGTTTTTCATGCCGCGTGGGGCAGTGTGTCTCAACAGGAAAACAGCTTGCAGTTTGTTGTTTGTGCCAACGCCTTTCTCTACCACATGGTGCGCCGAATGGTTTTTTTGCAGGTACTGGTTGGGCAGAGGCGTCTTGAAATGGAAGCGCTGGCAGCGGGCATTTCTGAGGGCAGGCAGCTGTTGCCAGGGATTGCCCCGCCGCAAGGTCTTGTGTTGTCAAAAGTGATTTATGACGAAAGAGTTGTGTAATTTACAGCGATGGCTGAAGATGGTGAAGCTTTAAGCTGGAATTGGAGTGGATGACTGTGGAAAAAACGTATGTAATCAAAGGAAAACCAGAATCGAAATGGGTGCTGATGGATGCCAGCGACCAGGGGCTGGGGCGTCTTTCAACCCAAATAGCCTGCTACCTGTTGGGTAAACATAAACCTACCTATACGCCGGGTGTGGATATGGGCGATTTTGTGGTGGTAGTGAACGCAAGCAAGCTGCGTTTTACTCAGAAACGTCTCCTGGAAAAGATTTATTATTCTCACTCGGGTTATCCAGGCGGTTTGAAAAGCATCAAGCTGCGTGATCAGCTTGAGAAGCACCCTGAACGGGTCATACGCCATGCTGTATGGGGAATGTTGCCACATAACAAGCTGGGGCGTCGCCTGCTCAAACGTCTGAGAATCTTTGCAGGTAGTGAGCATGATCATCAGGCGCAGAACCCACAGCCTGTTGCATAAAGGAGTAGGAAAGTATGTCAGTTCAATATTATGAAGGTGTTGGTCGCCGAAAGGAAAGCACAGCCCGCGTACGCATTATGAATGGGTCGGGCAATTTTGTCGTCAACGAAAAGGCGTTGCCGGAGTATTTTACCCGTCTCGGAGATATCGAATCAATCGTTGCTCCGTTTTCGGCAATAGGCATTGACCGTGCCACCTATGACGTTTCTGTCAAGGTCAATGGTGGCGGTGTTACCGGCCAGACGGAAGCGGTGCGGCTTGGGCTTGCGCGCGCATTGGCAAAGCGCAACCCAGATGACATTTCTGCTTTGCGAAGGGCTGGCTTGCTTACCCGCGACCCGCGTGTCAAGGAACGCAAGAAACCCGGTCTCAAGCGGGCACGCAAAGCTCCCACCTACACAAAACGTTAAACTTTCCTCTGCTTTTAACGCGTATGATAGGAGTACAGATACCTGGTTCCTCAGGCATCTGTACTTTGTTTTTGTATGTAGAGAAGATTGAATTATGAAAGAAAAAACCCACGCTGATATCACTATTCTTGGTTTAGGCCCTGGCGACCCGAATCAGCTGACCCTTGAAGCCTCTCGCTGGCTTGAACAGATTGACGAAATATTTTTGCGCACCTCTCAGCACCCAGTGGTTGCTGCCCTGCCGCCCGCTTTGAAAATCCATTCCTTTGATGCGGTGTATGAGCAGAGCGATCGTTTTGAAGAGGTTTACGAGCGCATAACCCAAGCTGTCATCAAGCATGGCAAACGCCCGCAGGGAGTTACCTATGCCGTTCCCGGTCATCCATTTGTGGCCGAGGCAACCTGCTCCGAAATCATCCGGTGTGCTCGTCAGGAAGGGTTATCGGTGCGCGTGATTGATGGTTTGAGTTTTTTGGAACCGGTGTGTCGGGCGTTGGAAATAGACCCTTTTCCACAGCTTTGTCTAGTGGATGCTCTGGAGTTAGGAGCGTCTCATCATCCTTCTTTTCCACCTTCATCTCCGGCGCTGGTTGCGCAAATCTATTCGCGTCGTGTTGCAGCAGAGGTTAAATTAACGCTCAATGCGGTTTATCCGGATGAGCACCCTGTGCGCTTGGTGCATGCCGCTGGCACACTCGAGCAGCTGGTCGAGGATATGCCATTGTATGAAATTGACCGCAGTGATCGTGTGGGTTTGCTTTCTGTTCTGTATATCCCTCCGCTGGGAAGGGACACCTCGTTTGAGGCATTTCAGGAGCTTGTTGCGCATTTGCGGGCTGAGGATGGATGTCCCTGGGATCGCAAACAGACGCATCTTTCTTTACGCCAGCACTTGCTGGAAGAGACGTATGAGACCCTGGCAGCGTTGGATGCGGAAGATTACCAGGCAATGGCGGAGGAGTTTGGCGATTTGTTGCTGCAAATTGTGTTACATGCTCAGATTGCTAGTGAAGAAGGCACGTTCACCATGGCGGATATTTTGCGCGGCATTCACCAGAAGATTGTGCGACGACATCCGCATGTTTTTGGTGATATACGCGTCAGCGGTGTTTCTGGCGTTCTGGCAAACTGGGAGAAGTTGAAGGCGAAGGAGCGCGAGGAAAATGGGGAAAAGGGCAAAGGGCTGTTGGATGGTGTGCCGCGTGCTTTGCCAGCTCTTTCTCAGGCGCAGGAGTATCAGGAGCGTGCTGCACGCGTGGGTTTTGACTGGAAGGATATCCATGGACCATTGGATAAGATTCGCGAGGAGATGGAAGAATTGCAGACAGCAGCCAGCGAGGCGGAACGCTTTAGCGAGATTGGCGACTTGCTGTTTGCGTTGACCAACGTCATTCGTTGGTATGGTGTAGATGCCGAAAGTGCCCTGCGCGCGGCAAATCAGCGCTTCTACAAGCGTTTTTCGTACATCGAAAAGCGTGCGGAGGAAGAGGGTTGTACGCTTTCTAATATGACATTGGAGGAGATGGACCGCTGGTGGGATGAAGCCAAGACGAGAGGGCTATAGCGGCTTCCTGCAGACGGGAAAAGGCTGGCTTAAACGGTTAACAATTGCCTGCTGGCTGTCGCTGTTTGTAATCTTAGCTTCTGCGCTGGGGTTGATATGGATGAGTATTCCTCAAGCGCGGCAGAAAGTGGTGCTGAGATTTTCTCCGCCTGTGTCTGTCGCTCTTGCAGATGGGGGAGAATTTCATATCTCTTTACCAGCCATAGCGCGCGTTGGGCAGCCCGCCGAGATATGGTTGACCTTGCAGAATGTCGGACTGGAAGGTGGGCAGGCAGGTGAGGCGGGGTTGCTGATAGAGGCGCGCCTGGATATGCCTGGGGGGAGAGTTTTTCCACAGGGAACAGTGCGCCAGACGCTGGCAGATGGACAACGACCAAGATTTGTGTGGCAATTTATTCCATACTCCAAAGGCAAATTGCCAGGTACCGTGTGGATATTTATCAATGCTGTTTTGGAAAGCGGACAGGTGGATCGTTACCCTGTACTGGCTTACCCTTTAGAAGTGCAGGTACAGGGCGATTTTGGTATCCCTGTGCAAACAATACGCCTGCTTTGCATTTTGGGTTTGCTTTGTGGTGGGCTGACGCTATTGTATCAAAAGCTCCACAATCGTTGTGTGTGACTTGCGTCTCCTAATTCTTAGTGAGGAATGAGCGCGAAAAATAGAATAGAAGTAACATCAAAATCTGTATGATACATGGTAAAATGTTTGCGTTACGCGGGTCAGTGTACATTTACTTCTGTAAAAAATTTTGTCTAAGGAGCGTTTATGCTGAGTGACTGGCTCTATGTCGGTATCTTTCTGGTTATTGCTACATTTTTGCCATTTGTTGCCATCACCTTAGCGGGTATTCTGGGACCTAAAAAACCGAATCGTTTGAAAAGCACAATCTATGAGTGTGGTATTGAGACTGTGGGGGAGACGTGGGTGCAGTTCCGTGCACAGTATTATATCTTTGCACTGGTCTTTGTTGTGTTCGACGTGGAGACAGTGCTGTTATACCCCTGGGCGGTTGCGTATAACCAGCTAGGGTTGTTTGCTGTGGCAGAGGCTGTCCTGTTTGTGTTGATTCTGTTTGCTGCTCTGGTTTATGCCTGGCGCAAGGGTGCTCTCAGGTGGTTTTAGCCATAGGACAGGAGGCTGCTGATGGGATTTATCCAGTTTTTGATTGACCCGGTAACCTTTATTGCCCGCTGGTTGCAAATGCTGCTGGCAGGGTGGGGCGTTCCGGCGGGGTGGACGCAGTTTATCCTTTTTGTGTTGGGCGCCGGAGCGCTTGGCACTGGGGCTTTGATGTTCACTATTGCGCTGATCTGGTTTGAGAGAAAGTTGATTGGTCGTTTTCAGGATCGTTTTGGTCCAAATCGGGTAGGACCATGGGGGATTTTCCAGCCATTTGCCGACATGGGAAAAATTTTCACCAAAGAATATATCACACCTGATGGAGCTGACCCGGTTCCGTTTTATCTGGCGCCAATTTTGGTGGTAATGTCGGTGGTTTCGTTGTGGGCTGTGATCCCCTTTACGCTGACGGTGGTAGGTGTTGAGTTGAATGTGGGAGTCCTGTATATTATTGGCATCGGAGGCATCGGCGAACTGGCGATTATCTTTGCCGGATGGGGCTCCAACAACAAATATGCCATGCTTGCGGCTTTTCGCGCTTTGGCGCAGCTGATTTCATACGAAGTTCCTATGGTGATTGCGCTGCTTGTACCGGTCATGTTTGCGGGCAAAATGGGCTTGAACGACATTGCTCGGGCACAGGATATCTGGTACATTGTGCTTTGCCCGCTGGCGGCATTGATATTTTTTATCACCTCTACGGCTGAAAACGGGCGTACCCCTTTCGATTTGCTGGAGGCGGATTCGGAGTTGGTTGCCGGTTTTAATATTGAGTATTCGGGGTTACGCTTTGGCTTCTATTATGTAGCCGATTTTCTCCATGCTTTTACGATTGGATTATTGTTTGCCATCCTATTTTTGGGCGGCTGGAGAGGTCCTTTCGTTGAGCAGGTGCCTGTTCTGGGTGTCTTTTACCTGTTTGCGAAAGCCGGTATAGTTTATTTTATTGGCAACTGGATGAGAGCTTCTCTACCCCGCTTCCGTATTGATCAGATGATGGATATTAACTGGAAGATTTTGACTCCCACAGCACTGGTGCTTGTGATGTTGACTGCGGTGGTGGATAAGTTGATTGCGTCTGAATTGTTGTATTTGCAGGCGGCAGTGCTGTTTGTTCTTAACGTTGTCTTGTTAGTTGTAATTGGAAAAGTGATTGATTGGTATTGGGCACACCGCCCGCGCCCGAAGGTGGTTGCCACTCCCCGCCCGGTTGCCCGCTATGAGCGGAGTTCTGCTCAATCCCATCCTGGAGCTGGTCAATGACAATCATGCAGATAATCTTTCTTATCACAGCGTCTGTGACGTTGTTTGCCGCCTTGATGGTGGTCAGCACGCGCAAGATGATGCACGCAGCAATGTGGTTGATCCTGGTGCTTTTTGGTGTAACGATCACGTTTGCCTTGCTGGAGACTCGCTTTTTTGCCATTGTCCAACTGGTTATTTATATTGGCGCGATTGCCATTCTCATCATCTTTGCTGTGATGCTCACGCGTCGCAGTATGAATGCGGATGTACCTCAAGTTAATCGTAACTGGTGGCTGGTGATGGTTTCGTCTCTGGCGTTGTTTGTGGGTCTTGTTACGGTGATGAGCGTCTGGGAAGGATTTTTTGTGACAGCACGCACTGCTCCACCCGGCGGGGAAAATCTGGTGCAGTTGGGAACTGCGCTGGTTGACCCAAATGGCTTTGTCTTGCCGTTTGAGGTCGCCTCGCTGGTTTTGCTGGCAGCGATGGTGGGCGCAATTTATGTGGCGGCGGAGCGAAAGGAGAAGTAATACATGATACCGTTATCTTGGTTTCTTACCTTCTCGGCGGCCTTATTTTGTATTGGTCTGTTTGGTGTTCTGGCGCGCAAGAATGCGGTCGCAATTTTGATGGGTCTTGAATTGATGCTAAATGCAGTCAACATCAACTTGCTCGCTTTCTGGTGTTATCTGTATGGTAAGGACTTGAGCGCCCTGGTTTTTGTTGCCATTGTCTTTGTGGCTGCCGCAGCAGAAACGGCTGTGGGGCTGGCGTTGATTATTTCAGCTTACCGCGCGCGCAATACAGCCGTAGCGGACGAATTGAATTTGCTTAAAGGATGATCTTGACAGTCTGTGAGGTGCTATGACGACTGAACTTTTGACCTGGCTTGTTCCCCTGCCGCCGTTGCTGACTTTTTTTCTGATTCCGCTGTTCACGCACCGCAAAAATGGTCTCAGCCACTGGCTGGCGATATTGGGGGCAGGGGTTTCCTGGCTTCTCAGCATGGTCATTTTCTTCCGGGCTGCATCCATCAGCCATTTATCTGAACATCCCCTGACGCTGGCAGTCAACTGGATACCAACCGGGGAGAACTGGCTGCAGATTGGTGTTCATGTTGACCCACAAACAGCGGTAACTTTGTTTTTTGTCGCCTGGACGATCTTGATGATTTTTATCTACAGCGTTGGGTATCACAATTACGGGCAGCCAAAGGGGGATCATGATCAAAAGGGTCTCCCGCCGCACGGGGCTACCGTAACCGAGCATGGGCATGCACACAAAGTGCCCTCTGTTGAACCTATGTATGCCCGTTTCTTTGCGTTTTTTGGATTGTTTGCGTTTGGCATGTACCTGTTGGTGGTTACGGATAATCTCTTGACCCTCTTTATCGGCTGGGAGATTATGGGTCTGTGCTCTTATCTGTTGATTGGTTTCTGGTATGCCAGACCTTCGGCGCGTGATGCGGCTGTCAAGGCTTTTCTCACCACGCGTGTGGGTGATATGTTCTTGATGCTTGGTCTGGTGGCGCTTTACTCGATTACCGGAACATTGAATTATCAGGCAATTTTGCACAATGAAGAGGTGCTTGCAAGGCTGGCGTCAGCAGTTTCACCGGTTTTGGGACTTTCGTGGGCGGGACTGATTGGCATCTTGATTTTTATCGGCGCGGTGGGAAAATCTGCACAATTTCCGTTGCATGTGTGGTTGCCGGATGCGATGGAAGGCCCGACACCAGTTTCTGCAATGATCCACGCAGCGACGATGGTATCAGCTGGTGTCTATCTTGTTGCGCGTTTCTTCCCCCTGATTTCTGCTGGCTGGACACCTGGAGAACCCCTGACGGCGGCGATGCTGGTGGTGGCAGCTATAGGCACTTTTACGGCGTTGTTTGCTGCAACCATAGCGCCAGCGCAGGACGATATCAAACGCGTGCTTGCTTACTCTACCATTTCGCAGCTGGGTTTTATGATGGCGGCGCTGGGAATTGGCGCTTATGTTGCGGCGGTGTTTCACCTGGTGACACATGCCTTTTTCAAGGCGCTGCTCTTTTTGGGTTCGGGGTCAGTCATTCACGGTATGGAACACGGCGTGTTGCACACTGGGGAGCATATTGACCCGCAGGATATGCAGAATATGGGCGGGCTGCGCGCCAGGATGCCTTTGACCTTCTGGACGTTTTTGATTGGCGGGCTGGCACTTTCAGGGTTTCCGGTGCTGACGGCAGGGTTCTGGTCAAAGGACGAAATACTTTCCGGGGCGTTTAACGGGGGATTTGTGCTGGTCTTTGTTGTTTTGGCGTTGGCGGCTTTGCTGACGGCCTTCTATACTGGGCGGCAGATCACCCTGACCTTTTTGGGCAAGCCGCGCACCTCAGCGGCTGAACATGCCTGTGAGTCTCGCTGGAGTATGACCATCCCTCTGTGTATTTTGGCGTTTTTCTCGGTTGTGCTGGGGTGGGCTGGAATTCCTGAGAAGTTTCCGCTGCTGGGCGGTGTGATTCCCAACTGGTTTGGGGCGTTTGTCGGCTCTATGGCGGCGGAAGGGGCACATGGTGCGGAAGCCCACCACAGCAGCATCCCTCTGTTGACTTCGCTGGTAGTGGCGTTGGGTGGGTTGCTGTTAGGCTGGCTGGTATATCGCAATACTGAGGCGGGGGCGCCTGACCCACTCAAAAAGCTGGGCATGGTGTATGTTTTGTTGCGGCGTAAGTACTATTTTGACGAGTTATATCATTTCATTTTCATTCGACCGGCAATGTGGATCGCAGAGGTACTGGTATATGCCTGGGGAGATTTGAAAATCATTGATGGGATTTTGCATTTTATTGGAAACGCGGGAACATGGCTGGGGAATTTTCTGCGCGGTGCGGTGGATCAGCCTATCATCAGCAATGGCGGTGATGCGCTTGCCAGCGGGGCGCGAGAGGCTGGGGGGCGGTTGCGTGTGATCCAGACCGGGCGCGTTCAGCAATATATGTTGATATCCATTGTGGTAACCGTTCTGGTTGGAATTTTGCTGCTTTTGCTGGCGTCTGCATAGGCAAAGGGAGAGAAGAGAATATGGACTGGATTTTTAATCACCTTGTAACGCTCATTCTTTTTATTCCCACCCTGGCTGCGCTTCTCATGCTATTTCTCCCAGCGGCAAAGATCACTTTGTTGCGCTGGTGGGCTTTTATTGCCAGCCTGATACCATTTCTCCTTTCGCTGGTGGTATGGGCACGCTTTGATGCTGACGGGAAAGGCTTTCAATTTGTCGAGCACACCATCTGGTATCGCAGCCTGAACGCTTCATATCATCTTGGGGTGGACGGTATTTCACTGACGCTGGTTGTCCTGACTACTTTCCTGACGCCGCTGGCAATTCTGGCGTCTTACAGTATCCAGGAGCGGGTTAAAGCCTATATGATCCTCTTCTTGCTTCTGGAGACGGGAATGCTGGGAGTTTTTCTCTCTCTGGATTTGCTGCTCTTTTTTGTCTTCTGGGAAATTGGTTTGGTGCCCATGTATTTTTTGATCAATCAGTGGGGCGGCAGCAACCGCAATTATGCTTCGCTCAAGTTCATTCTCTATACGATGGGCGGCTCTCTAGGTTTGTTGCTCTCCATACAGCTCATGGGGGTGGTTGCGGGCACCTACGACTTGCCGCTATTGTTTGAACGTTGGGCAAATCTGAAGGAAGCCACGCTACTGGGTATGCCCACAGAGACGGTCAAGTCCATCATCTTCTGGGCATTTGTGGTTGCCTTTGCGATCAAAGTGCCAGTGTGGCCGTTCCACACCTGGCTACCGGATGCCCACACGGAGGCGCCAACCGCCGGTTCGATGATTCTGGCAGGTGTGTTGCTTAAACTGGGAGGGTATGGATTTCTGCGTCTGGTGTTGCCGCTTTTTCCGCAGCAGGCGCATCAGTTTGCGGGGTATCTGGCGTTGCTCGCTACGCTGGCGGTGATTTTGGGAGCACTGGGTGCCTGGGCGCAGAAGGATTTCAAGCGTCTGGTAGCGTATTCTTCAATTAACCACATGGGGTTTGTGGTGTTGGGCATTGCAGCGGCTGCCTGGGCTGCTGGTACTGAGAATGCTGTTATTGCAGTCAATGGGGCAGTTTTGCAAATGGTTACCCATGGGCTTTCATCGGCGGGGATGTTTTTTCTGGTGGGCGTGATTTACGAGCGCACACATACCCGAAACCTTGAAGAGTATGGTGGTTTATTTACCCTTGTGCCGGTGTATGGAGGCATCTTGCTCTTTGTCGCGATGGGGTCGTTGGGATTGCCAGGACTGGCTGGTTTTGTCTCTGAGTTTCTGGTGATACGGGGTGTTTGGCCTGTTTTCACGCTTGCGACTGCACTAAGTATGATTGGGCTCTTTTTTACCGGTGCTTATATTCTCAAAGCGCTGCGCCAGGTTTTACATGGCCCGCTTAATGAACGCTGGGTAGGGCATCTTACCGAAATCAATTTGCGCGAGATTGTGGTCATTGCACCTATGATGGCTTTGATGCTGTTGATTGGCGTTTACCCAGCATGGATACTGGATGTGATCAACCGCGCCGTTATGATGTGGTTCTAACGAGGTGATGAATGCAATTTCCCATTCTTAGCGTCATTATATTCATCCCACTGGTTGCTGCCCTGTTGATTCTTCTTCTGCCAGCTCAGCAGCGCAATTGGATTCGCGGCTTGGCTCTCGGTGCAGTGACACTGGACTTTTTGTTAACGCTGGTGGTTTACTTCAGCTATGATGCTGCTGCTGGCGGCTACCAAATGTTGGAGCGGTTTGCGTGGCTGCCTGCATTGGGTATTTCCTATTACGTTGGCGTGGATGGCATTAGCGCCCCGCTGGTATTGATGGCGGGCGTGGTTGCCTTTTGTGGTGTTTTGGTTTCGTGGAATGTTGATGACCGCCCACGCGAGTTTTTCTCCTTCCTTCTGTTTTTAGCCGTTAGTGTGCTTGGGGTGTTTGCCTCGCTGGATTTGTTTCAACTGTTCTTTTTCTTTGAGCTGGCAATTTTCCCCAAGTATTTGATGATTGTCGTCTGGGGGTCGCCGAAGACGCGTGAATATGGGGGTATGAAATTGACCTTGTATCTGTTTATTGGTTCGATGTTTGCCTTGCTGGGGGCGCTGGCAATCTACTTTGGGTCGGGGTTGCGGACGTTTGACATGCTGGCGCTGGAAAAAGCGGGTTTTGCGGCAGAATTTCAGCGTTTTTGGTTTTTGTTTGTTTTTCTTGGGTTTGGTGTGCTGGGAGGTATTTTCCCCTTCTATAGCTGGGCGCCGGATGGTCATGTGGCTGCGCCGACGGCTATCTCCATGATGCTGGCAGGGGTCGAGATGAAGGTGGGTACGTTTGCCGCCCTGCGTGTGGGTATCATGCTTTTGCCCGAAGGGGCTCGTCATTGGGCATGGTTGATTTTGGCGCTGGCGACTGTCAACGTGGTTTATGGCGCGCTGATTGCGATGATTCAAAGCGACTTTAAATACGTGATTGGTTTCTCTTCCGTTTCACACATGGGGCTGGTCTTGATTGGCTTCGCGTCGCTCAATGCAAAGGGGTTGCTGGGTGCGGGTCTGCAAATGTTCTCCCATGGTGTGATGACGGCGCTTTTCTTTGCTGTGGTCGGGATGGTGTATGATCGCACCCATACGCGGGATATTGCCAGGCTGGGTGGTCTGTATCGCAAGATGCCCTGGGCGGCGGTGGGTTTTATTATTGGTGGTTTGGTTTCGATGGGGATGCCGGGTTTTTCGGGGTTTGTGGCTGAGTTCCCGATCTTTATGGGCGCCTGGCAGGCAATGCCTGTGGTGGCGATCATCGCTATTCTTGGCATTTTGATAACCGCTGCCTACATTCTGCTGGTTGTACGCCGGGTATTTTTTGGTGATCTGCCGGCGGATTATGAGATGGTGGCTGATATTAGCCTGCTGGACAAAATTGCTATTGGAGTGCTTGCCGCGATGATGATTGCTTTGGGTTGTTTTCCTGTATTGATGGAGCCGTTAGTCGCTTCGGGCGTCGGGCGTATCATGGCGCTGCTGGGAGGTATGTAACCCATGATGATTGATGTTGGCAGGATGATGTTGGAAATACTGCCCGAAATAGGGCTGCTTATATTGATAGGGGTTGTACTTGTTCTGGATTTGTTCTGGCGGAAATCAAGAAAGAAGCTTGGATGGGTATCCTTTGCTGGATTGCTGCTGATCTTTGTGCTGACCCTCGTGTTTGTGCAACCAGCCCGTTTGCCTCAGCTCACATGGGGCGGGATGATCAGCCTGGATATGACTGGCTATATCTTCCGAATGATTTTTATCGCAGGCGCTGCTCTTACTGTCCTTTATGCAATTGCAAATGATAGTCTAGCGGGGCGCGGTGAATTTTATTTGCTGTTGCTTACCAGCACGTTGGGTATGTGTTTCATGGCTTCTGCGGCGGATTTGATTATGCTGTTTCTGGCGATCGAAACAACAACCGTACCGCTTTTTGTGCTGGCTGGTTTTCTGACGCGTGATCAGAAGTCGGTCGAATCGGGTATCAAGTACCTGCTCTTTGCCGCTATGACATCGGCGGTGATGTTATATGGGTTTACCTGGCTGTATGGTTTTAGCGGCACAACTCAGCTTTACCAGATCGCGGAGCGTCTAAAGTATGGCTTTGTGCCGCAGGCTGCTGTTGTTGCCGCGATGATGCTGGTTTTGGTCGGGTTTGGCTTCAAAATATCTGCAGTGCCTTTCCATTTTTGGGCACCGGATGTTTATGACGGTGCTCCCTACCCCGTGGCAGGTTTTCTCTCCACAGCCTCAAAAGCGGCTGGGTTTGCGGTGTTGGCGCGTGCGTTGTTTGTCATCTTCCCATTGCAAACCGAAACCTGGACGCTGATTGTTGCCTTGCTGTCAACGGCTTCCATGTTTGTCGGTAACCTTCTGGCGTTGGCGCAGAAAAATATCAAGCGGCTGCTGGCGTACTCATCCATTGCGCAGGCGGGTTATATCCTGATTGGTGTGGCGGCAGATTCACCTCTGGGAACCAGTGGAGTGATTTACTATCTGTCTGCTTATTTACTCACAAACCTGGCAGCCTTCGGTATTGTTGCGCTGGTCGGTCGCGCGGTCGGATCGGATGAGATTTCTGCCTATGCCGGGTTGAGCCGCCGTTCTCCAGCGCTTGCGCTGGCGATGCTGGTGGTGATGCTTTCGCTGGGGGGAATCCCACCCTTTGCTGGTTTTATTGGTAAGTTGCTGGTTTTTGCCGCCGCTATTGAGCGTGGTTTGATCTGGTTGGCAATTCTGGGGGTGATCAACACGATTGTGGCGCTGTTCTACTACCTGACGGTGCTGAAGGTGATTTATCTTTACCGTTCGGAAGAGGAAGATAAACCGCTTGCCGTCTCATCAGCGGCTGGCACGGCGCTGGTCATTTGTATTGTGGGTATTATTGCTCTTGGGGTGGTCATCGCCCCGTTGTATGGCTGGTCAACGGATGCGGCAGCCACGTTGCTTTTTCTGCCTCGTTGACTTGTAGAATCAATATTTGGTATAATTCTCTTATGAATCTGCCCCATGGTAATCACCAGGAGCGCAAAACCCGTCTTTTCAATCTGGCGGTGATTGGTATCGTAGGGCAGGTGGGTTTTTTTACATTACTGATTATTCTGGTGGCGCTGTTTGCAGGGTTGGGGCTGGACAACCAAATGCAGACCCGCCCGTTGTTTACGCTGGTTTTTTTAGTGGCAAGTGTTCCGATATCCCTTATAGTCATGTTTGTGGTTGTCCGCTTTGGCCTGAGGCGGATCAACCCTGGTAAGATGAAGTCAGAACCCAAACAACAAGAGGAGAATGACTTTGGAAACTACTCGTAAATGGCGCTATGGTGTAAACCGCTGGATTGTTTTGCTCACCATCATCTTGGGGATTATAGGTGTAAATATCGCTGCCCCTGTCCGTCCCCATATCCAGGTTGCTCCTGAAGTGCTTTCGCCCGAACCTCTTTTTACGCTGCCAGTGATTGGGGATTTCTATCTGACCAACACCATGATAGCCATGTTCATCGGTGATGTCATTATTATCCTCATCGCTCTGGCGGTGCGCGCAGCAGCCAGACGGGGCAGTCTGGTGCCTGCGGGTATTTCCAATGCCATTGAGGGGTTGATGGAGGTGGTTTATAACCTGACTGAAACCTCTGCTGGCAGGTGGGCTAAGACGATTTTCCCCTGGTTTATGACCATCTTATTGCTGGTGCTGGTAGCCAATCTATTGAAGATTTTGCCAGGTGTTGAGAGCATTGGGGTTTTGCATCACCTTCATCATGGTCATGAGATTGAGGAGGTTTTGCCTGGTGTATATACGGTTTTGCCCGAAGAAGCAGAAGGCGAGGGATATGTGGTTACGCCCTTTGTGCGTGGCTTGTCAACCGATTTGAACTTTACGGTGGCGCTGGCGTTGATCTCGGTGTTTATGACGCAGGTCATTGGTGTTCGTGCTCAGGGTGCGGCATATTTTCTCAAGTTTGCCAATGTGCGCACACTGTTTTCCAAACCGTTCTTTGGCGCCATGGACTTTATTGTGGGGTTGCTTGAACTGATCTCTGAGTTTGCGAAGATTCTTTCGTTCTCCTTTCGTCTTTTTGGCGTTATGTTTTCCGGTGTGGTGCTGGTAGCACTGGTGGCAACCATGTTACCGGTGTTCATGCCGTCCTTTGTGTATATGTTTGAAGTATTCATGGCGTTGATCCAGGCGTTTGTGTTTGGTATGTTGACGATGGTGTTTATGTCGCAGGCAACACAGGGGCATGGCGCTGAGGAGCATACAGAACATTAGATGGCTTTGAGCAGTATCAGGAATAAATGACCAAGGAGGTTAATAACGAATGACAGGTGACATTATCATGGCGGCGAAGTTCATTGGGGCAGGTTTGTCAATGATTGGAGCCTTGGGCGCAGGTGTGGGTATTGGTATGAGCGTTCAGGGCGCTTTGCAGGGTATGGCGCGCAACCCTGATGCGTATGGAAATCTGTTGACCAATATGATTTTGGGTATTGCGTTCTCAGAAGCGATCGCCATTTATTGTCTGGTGGTTGCGTTCTTAATGCTCTTTGTGCTTTAGACTTTCAGTTAAGGAGAACGACCTTGGAGAAATTAGGTATTAACCTTGGGTATCTGATTGTCCAGATATTGAACTTTGTGGTCATTTTTGTTGTCCTGCGCGCCTGGGTGTATAAGCCGCTGATGGCGATGCTGGAAAAACGCCGGGCGACGATTGCTCAGGGGTTGGAGGATGCGCGCATCGCGGAGGAGGCACGGGCAAATGCCGAAAAAGAGAAAGAGCGTATCCTCTCTGAAGCACAGACAAAGGCTGCTGAGATTGTACGTGAGGCAGCCGAGCGCGCCGAAGCGGTTGGAAAGGAACGACTGGCAGCTGTCGAAGCAGAAATAGCAAAGACGCGTGAAACGGCTTTGGCAGAGGTGGAGCAGGAGCGCAACCGTCTATTGGGCGAGCTGCGTAGCCAGGTGGTGGCGTTGTCAATTGCAGCTGCGCAGAAACTGGTGGGCGAAACGCTCAAGCAGGATGAGCGCCGCCAGCATGACCTGTTGCAAGAGTTTTTCTCCGGCGTAAGAGCGGGCAGAGTTGTGGTGCTTGAAGGGACGGATCTTTCCGGTGAGGCGGCTGAAGTCACCAGCGCATTGCCGCTCACGCCTGAAGAGCAGGAAGTGATCAAAAAGGAAGTGCTTTCTTCCTTGGGTTCGGCTGCCACAATTAGCTTTCGCGTTGACCCCTCTATTCTGGGTGGTCTGGTTGTGCGGGTAGGAGACCGGATACTGGATGGCTCGGTGGTTGGGCAGTTGCAGGAATTACGTCAAAGCTTGCAATAATTGTTGGTTTTTCACAGATGGCTTCTGGGGCAGGCGCTTCTGCGCCTGCCTGTGTTTGTTGGAGCGCCTGAGGTGATTGTGTGACCGGTTTCTATCGTCAGAACTTATCCCAATTATTTTCTGCCACTCCAGTTCGGGTTATCTCTCCGGAACAGTTACCGGATATCCCGGTGATGGGCATTGCTCTGGATTCGCGTCTGGTTCAGCCGGGTTTTGTCTTCTTTGCTCTGGTAGGGGAACATGCTGATGGGCACCGTTATATTAGCGAGGCGGTCAAGCGCGGCGCAGTGGCGGCAGTGGGCACACAGGCGCTGACCGATCTCCCCATACCCTATGTTCAAGTTGAGGATGCCCGTTTTGCCCTGGCGCATTTTGCAGCGGCATTTTATCGTTTTCCCGCGCGCCGCATGACGGTGATTGGGGTTACCGGTACGGATGGCAAGACAACCACAGCTAATCTGATTTACAAGATTTTGCTGGCGGCTGGCTTGCGTGCCGGGATTATTTCAACAGTGAATGCGGTCATTGGGGATGAGGTGCTGGATACTGGCTTTCATGTAACTACACCGGAAGCGCCAGAAGTTCAGCGCTATCTGGCACGTATGTTGGCAGCGGGACTGACACATGTTGTCTTGGAAGCCACCTCGCATGGTCTGGTGCAGCATCGTGTTTCTGCCTGCGAATTTGATATTGCGGTGGTTACCAACGTAACACATGAGCATCTTGACTATCATGGTACGTATGAGCGATATCTTGAAGCCAAGGCGCGGTTGTTTACAGGGCTGTCCGATACCGAAGCGAAACCGTTTGGTAATCCCCGCATGGCAGTTTTGAATAAGGATGATCAGTCGTATGCATATCTCAACCGGGTGACAACTGGGCTATCCTGGAGTTACAGCCTGACAAAGGGAGCAGATCTGTGGGCGGAGGATATTCATTATGATGCCTCTGGTCTGCATTTTATGGCAACCAGTGAGCGTATACGGTTTCCGGTGAGCAGCAGTCTGGTGGGGAAACATAATGTCTCCAATATCCTGGCTGCTTTAGGAGCCACGTGGGCTGGATTGGGAATCCCGGTGGAAGTGGCGCAACAGGGCATCCTTTCCTTGCAAGCCATTCCTGGTCGTATGGAGTGGATTGATATGGGGCAGTCGTTTATCGCTATCGTTGATTTTGCCCATACGCCGAATGCCCTGCAACGTGCGCTTGAGGCGGCGCGCAGTTTGACCGATAAACGGGTTATTGCGGTGTTTGGTTCTGCCGGTTTGCGCGATCGCGAGAAGCGCCGGATGATGCCGCAGATATCTGCCAAATTAGCGGACATCTCTGTGTTGACGGCTGAGGATCCGAGAACAGAGAGTCTGGATGATATCTTGGAAGAAATGGCACAGGCTGCCAGACAGGCGGGCGCGGTGGAGGGGAAAAATCTGTGGCGTGTTGCCGATCGCGGCGAGGCTATCCGGCTGGCGGTGCGTATGGCGCAGCCTGGTGATGTGGTGATTGCCTGTGGAAAAGGGCATGAGCAGTCCATGTGCTTTGGCACGCGCGAATACGCGTGGGATGATCGGGTGGCAATGCGCGCCTGCCTGGCAGAATTGCTGGGAGTGCCTGGCCCGGATATTCCGCATTTACCCACAGCAAAGCCGCACAGATAACGTTCACAGTGATTTCCCTCACCATTTCATAAAAGCAAACCTCCCGAGGATGAATTCCCGGGAGGTGAACAAGGCTTTTAAGATGCCGTCATCTGCGTTTCTGATCGCGGTTGGAGCGTGGGGGAGGGCCACTGCGCCGGTCATGACCACCGCCGGGTCTGCCCCCGCCGGGGCGCTGTCCGCCCCCTCCAGATGACCGTCCGCCTTTGCGGTCGTTTTCTATCGCTTGTTCAAGAGACCAATCTTCAAGCACAGCAGCCCGTGAGAGCCGTATTTTGCCGTTTTCATCAATGCCCGTGACCATCACGGTAATCTCATCTCCTACCTGTACGATATCTTCAACCGAGCGCACGCGCTCAGTATCGAGCTGAGAGATGTGTACCATGCCATCCGTGCCGGGCAGAATCTCGACAAAGGCGCCAAAGTCGGCTACACGTACAACCTTGCCGGTGTAGATGCGCCCAATCTCTGCTGTTTCTGTCAGCGCCATGATGCGTTCGCGAGCCTCTTCTTCTGCGGTGCCGCTGGTGGCTGCAATGTACACTGTGCCGTCATCTTCAATGTCGATCTGGGTATTGGTTTGCTCTTGAATAGAGCGGATGGTCTTGCCGCCGGGTCCAATGACCGCTCCGATTTTGTCAACTGGTATCTTGATTGTGGTAATGCGCGGGGCATGTGGTTTGAGCTCTGGGTTGGGGACGGCAATGACCTCGAGCATTTTGCCCAGGATGAACTTGCGCCCTTCTCGGGCTTGTTCCAGCGCCTCTGACATAATTTGAGGTGTGATTCCCTTGATCTTGATATCCATCTGCAGCGCAGTGATGCCACTCTCACTTCCTGCCACCTTGAAATCCATATCGCCATAGTGATCTTCGGGCCCCTGAATGTCGGTCAAGATGCAGTATTTATCCCCTTCTTTGATCAGCCCCATTGCCACCCCTGCCACTGGAGCCTTGATTGGAACGCCGGTGTCCATCAGTGCCAGGGTTGACCCGCATACCGATGCCATGGAGGAAGAGCCGTTGGAGGAAAGTACCTCCGAGACCAGGCGCAGGGTGTAGGGAAACTCTTTTTCAGGAGGGATGACCGGTTCCAGAGCGCGCTCTGCCAGTGCTCCGTGACCGATTTCCCGTCTTGAAACGCCGCGGTTGGCTTTGACCTCACCTGTGCAGTAGGGGGGGAAGTTGTAGTGGTGGATGTACCGTTTGGTATCTATTGGTGTGAGCGAGTCGATTTCCTGAGCTTCTTTTGGCGTGCCAAGCGTAGCCAGGGTGAGCACTTGTGTTTCTCCACGTGTGAAAAGCCCTGAGCCGTGTGCGCGCGGGCTGACGTTGACCTCACACCAGATAGGGCGGATTTCTCTCAGTCCTCGCCCGTCTGGGCGCAGATGACGTTCAACAATGCGTTTACGGATAATGCGTTTGAACACTTCTTCAAAAGCTCTTGCTGCCATTTCTGTTTTTTGAGCGTCTTCTTCACCCATCTCATTGACGACTTTTTCTTTGAGCATATCCAGTGCGTTGTTTAATTCGGATTTTGTGTGCGGTGTATCAAGGGCGGTTTCAATTTCAGCAGCAAAGCGCTGATAGACCTGCTCGACAACGCTTTCGTCGAGAGGAAAGAGAGGAACTTCGCGCTTGGGTTTACCCACTTCCGTGCGCATTCTCTCTTGAAGGTCAATAATCGGCTGAATGGCTTGATGGGCGAAGGCGATTGCATTGATAATGACATCTTCAGACACCTCATTGGCGCCGCATTCAACCATCAGGATAGCCTCACGTGTGCCTGCCACACGTAAATCGAGATCAGAGCTTTCGATTTCCTGGAATGTGGGATTGACGATGTATTCGCCGTTGATTCTGCCAATGCGCACAGCACCAATCGGCCCAGCCCAGGGAATATCCGAGATCGTCAATGCGGCTGAAGCGGCATTGATGACCAGGATGTCCAGAGGGTTCTCATTATCGGCCGAGAGCGAAAACGCGATGACCTGGACCTCATTGCGCATGTCCTTTGAAAACAACGGGCGGATGGGGCGGTCTGTCAGGCGGGCAATCAATATAGAATCCGAACTTGGTCTGCCCTCGCGGCGGAAAAATGAGCCTGGTATGCGCCCACCTGCGTACATGCGTTCTTCGTAGTCAACGGTCAAGGGGAAGAAATCCTGGCCTTCTTTGGGTTCCTGGCTCATGGTTGCCGCGGCAAAAACGATAGTATCACCAATGCGCGCAGTGACGGCACCACCTGCCTGTCCGGCGAGTTTGCCGGTTTCGAACGTCAGTGTTCGATTTCCTACCAGTGTTGTATATTGTTTGTGATTATTTTGCATTTTCAATGTCCTTTTTCCCACTAAGCCTGCATTGTCAGGGACTGAAAGCGGCCGAGGACAGCGCCGGGCTGTACCTCATCCATTTTCAATTCCTAACTTGCAGGCAGTAGAAATATAAATAAAATTTCAACAGAGTTGATTTGATTAAAACGGCGGGACTTATCACATCCCGCCCGGTTACTGATGTATGTCCTTACTTCTGTCTCAGATTCAACTGCTCGGTGATTGCCTTGTAGCGGCCGAAGTCTTTGCGTCGCACGTAGGCAAGCAGCCTTCGACGATGCCCCACCAGTTTCAGCAAGCCGCGTCGTGAAGATTCATCGTGCTTGTGTGCACGCAAGTGGTCAGTCAGCTGCGTGATCCGCTTGGTAAGGATAGCGATTTGCACTTCCGGGGAACCAGTGTCTCCCTGATGCATCTGAAATTTGTTGATGATTTCAGACTTTTCCTCTTTTTTTAAAGACATGACGTTTGCTCCTTGTCAAGATATTTGCAGGTCTCCATACAAATAGCTTTTGCCGTTTGCAGGACCAGTCACTGGGGGCAATTATACCACGATTTTTCGCTACCGACGGGTGTCGTGTTGGGGTTGCCGCGGCTTTGACAAGACAGATGGTTATCTGCCATAGGACACAAATTTGCCCCATCAACCAGTCGGGTTACTGCTTGGTGTGGCAGCACAGGATGCTGTATGATGGCTTGTGAAACCTTGTGAAATTTTTACCGGATTTGCTTGATGAGGAGGCGTAAGTTGTCCTGCGTCTCAGAAGGTAGTTTGGGAAGCGTTTGTCTGATAAGACGGGCGGTAGAGGTTTTTAAGTTGGTTTCTGTCAGAATGATATGCTGAAGAAAGTGAGCAGTTTCAACAGGTGAGCGCTGTGCCAGATTCAGCAGAACGTTTTGTAGCTCAGCCTGCAGGCTGGTGTGGGCAGTTTTGATATGCGGGGCGGTTATCTGAAAAACAGCAGGCAGATTTTCGTATTCCCGCTCCTGAATCAGGGGGATCAGTCCCTTTAACCCTATTTTTTTATAGAAATCCGCTTCGCGCATCAGCCACGTCTCACATGCATTAACCCAGGTCTGTGGTGTTTCTCTACGCAGGCGCAGGCTTGCCCTTTGAAGAATTGTGTCCAGTATGAGGTCATCCTGCTCGGGCTGGCACCACGCTTCGATGCGCACAAGGATTTCATCTGGTGGTGTTGGCGCGATTCTACCCAACAGGCCTGCAGCAATGGTGCGGGTTTCAAAATGTTCATCTGTCCACAGGTGATCTACGAGTGAAAGCCCAGCCTGTCTTCTTTTTTCACAAAGGTAGCCGATATCGTTTTCGATTTGATTGACCACCAGAGCGGGCAGATGGAAGAGAGGCGTTTTTTTGACAGGAGGTATGGTTTGCCCCGGGCGGTAGACACGGTTTGCGTATCGTTCAAAGAGTGCAAGCAGTTTGCGGTGAAATTCGGCGGGTTGCTCAAAAAGCAGCGCCAGTTCGGCGATTTCCTTTCTCAGCAGAGATAATGGTATGGCTGGCATCTGGTCTTGCTAAGCGAAGGGGGGCTGCACCTGGCGCAGATGATTAATGGCTTCCTGAATGCCAGGCGCAAAGGACAGCATCTGGCGGTCTCTCTGTGCGATATACGCATCAAGCTCAGAGAACATGCAGGCGAATACAGTTTGCCATTCTTTACCAATGAGGATAAGTGGACGGGTCGGGATGGCGTGGATGAGCATGCGGTTCCACATCAGAGCAATTTCAGCCAGGGTGCCGGGCCCACCTGGCAGAGCCATGGCTGCATCGCAACAGTCTATCAGCTTTAGCAAACGTGTGTCGAGCGTTGGCATTTTCCATTCCTCTTTGACCCACGGGTTGGCTTTTCCGGGACGCCAGCGTTCGATCTCTGTGCAGGTTACTCCAATGACATGCCCCCCTTTTTCTGCTGCACCACGCGAGACGGCTTCCATGCTTCCAACATAGCCGCCTGTAAGAACGTCATGCCCGTGTGTGGCTAACTGTTGTCCCAGTAAGCGAGCATTTTCATAAGCCTGACTGCCAGGCTTGGGGTTTGCGCCACCAAAAACGGATACTCTCATGACGATAACCTACTTCCATGTACGCTGGTAATTGTTGGATAATTTGTTGAGAACGGCTTTTTCCAGATCAATCTCTGCCAGGCGCGCCAGTTGCAATAGATATAACATGACATCTGCCAGTTCGTCCGCTAGGTCTTCACGGCTGGATGTTGTTTCGGTCCATTGGAAGTGTTCCAGCACTTCAGCAGCTTCCAAGCAGAGAGAAATGGCGATATTGCGCATTGACTGGGGGCGTGGACTGTTGACCGCATACCAGCCTTTGGCATGGACGAAACGCTGCATTTCTTCTGATAGCTCCTGAATTTGCATAGGTTATGCTCTTTTTGGCTGTGCTTGCGGTTTGCGTCCTTGTTGGTTTTACGGAACCCCCCTCACAGAAGAGGTGTGAGGGGGGCGACATCTGTTACAAGAAAACCTGGATCAGTCTTCTTTCTGGGAGGAAAGCTCTTTCTGACGCGCGGCGATGATTTCGCTGGTAATGTGTGCGGGCACGATTTCAAAATGCGACAGTTCCATTGTGAAAATACCGCGACCACCGGTGATAGAGCGCAGCTGAGTCGTATAGCGTAGCATTTCTGCCAATGGGACCTGGGCAGAGATGGTCGAGCGCCCACGCTCGGTTTCCATACCCTGAACGCGGGCGCGGCGTGTGTTGAGATCACCCAGCACATCACCCATGTTTGCCTCTGGCACGATGATCTTGACATTCATGATAGGCTCACGCAAAACGGGATTGGCGTCTTTGAATGCCAGTTTGAAGGCTTCACGCCCGGCAATTTCAAAAGCGATGGGTTTTGAATCTACGGGATGTTCTTTGCCATCAAATACTGAAACCCGAATGCCCCCAGCGGGATAACCGGCAATGATACCTTCTTTCATTACATTACGGATGCCTTTTTCAATGGCGGGTATATAGCTGGAGGAAATAGCGCCGCCGAAAATGTCGTTGACGATTTCGAAATCACCCTCTTCCAGCGGCTCAATGCGCAGGTGTACCTCGCCAAATTGACCGGCGCCGCCAGTTTGCTTTTTGTGGCGATACATGGCTTGCGCTTTTTTGGTGATTGCCTCCTGGTAGGGCACCTTGGGCTCTGCCGTTAGCAGGTTCACCTGGAATTTTGTTTCTGCGCGCCGGATGACCACATCAATGTGTTGGTCTCCCATTCCCTGCAGGATAGTCTGGCTGGTAGCAGCAACCATGTGCCAGCTGAGTGTGGGGTCTTCCTCACACAGGCGGGTGAGCGTTGGACTGATTTTTGTGGAATCAGCCTGGGTTTTGGGCATGATTGCCACCTGATAGAGCGCGTGAGGATATTCAGGCACTGGCAGGGTGAGCGGGTGGGCGCGGTCACAAAGCGTATTGCATGTAGAGGTCTCGCTGAGTTTCGGAACAGTACCAATATCGCCAGCGTGGATTACTTTGATGGGGGTGTTTTCTTTGCCGCGAGGGATGTATAAGCTGCCCAAACGCTCCTCTACACCTTTACTTTGGTTCCATATCCGGCTGTCGCTGGTTAATACACCAGAGTACACGCGGAAATAAGTCTGTTTGCCGACAAATGGATCGGCTGTGGTCTTCCAGACATACACTGCCAGTGGTCCCGCATCGGAAACTGGGAGGGTTTCGTCGCCATCTTTCCCGGCGGCTACCTGGGGCGGCATCTCTGTTGGATTGGGTGCAAGCGAAACGATGGCATCCAGCAGGGGGAGGATGCCGATCTCAGCGCTGGCGGAGGCAACGAACACGGGAATGAAGCTGCCTGAAAGGACAACCTGATGCAATCCGCGTTTGATCTCATCAGGTGAGAGTTCGCCACTCTCAAGATATTTTTCTAATAGGGCGTCTTCACCTTCAGCAGCTGCCTCAACCAGGGCGGTGCGCGCCGCTTCGGCGGCTGCTTTGTATTCTGCCGGAATTTCTTCAGCCGTTTTTCCATTGCCCTTAAAAGCTTTCATTGTTAACAGGTCAATGACACCCTGGAATTCCTGTTTTTCTCCCCAGGGCAATTGCACGGGGATAAGACGCGTTTCAGAGAACTCCTGCACCGAGGCAAGTGCCTTTTGGAAATTAGCGTTCTCGCGATCCATCTTATTGATCAGCACCATGCGTGGCAGTTTGAACGTGTTACACTGCTGCCAGGCGATTTCGGTGCCGACCTCGACCCCCGAAACGGAATCGACCAAAACCAGGGCACAATCTGAAACTCTCAGTGCCGAGATGACCTCGCCAATGAAGTCGGTGTAGCCAGGCGTGTCCAGAAAATTGATTTTGCAGTTGTTGTGTTCAACCGGAATGACGCTGGTGTATAGGGATAGCCCGCGCCGCACTTCTTCTTCGTCGAAATCGGAGATAGTGGAGCCGTCTTCAACCTTGCCCAAGCGCGTTGTTACACCGGTAGTGTGGAGAAAAGCTTCTGTCAGGATCGTTTTCCCTGCGCTGCTGTGAGAAACCAGTGCCACATTGCGGATAGACTCGCTAGAATATTCTTTCATTTTGGAACAAACCCTCTCTACAATATTTAATCCAGTTTGGAATAATAGTATAAAAGCAAAGTTCCCTGATGGGATAACCCACCTATTATAACAAAAAATTTATGCTTTCAGAGATTTTTGCATCCGCCATGCTGGTTCATTTACCCTTTGCCAGTTACCGTACTGATCCGGATATGACCATTGTCCTGGTTCTTCGGCAACGACCTGATAGCCATGTCGTTCGTACAGTCGTCTGGCGTCAGGGTTGTCCTTGGCTACGTTGAGAGTAGCGGAGGTATACCCTCTTTGCAAAAGGTCGTTTTCAATGAACTTTAGCAGGTAAGAGCCTAATCCCTTGCGGCGAAAGGCAGGACGAATGCGGAAGGCGAAAATATATGCCCGATCTGTGCCATTCGCCAGTTCCTTTCGATCGCTGTTCAATTGGACAAATGCCTGTCCGATGATCCCCTTGCCGGGGAGATCGATTACCCATAGCAGGGAGAGACCGCGCTGGCTGCGCTGGTATGTATCGGCATAGACGCGGCGAAAGTGGGCATATTCGCCTTCCCATTCCAGTGCTTCCAAGTCGTTCTGTGTCGCATGGCGTATCGTAATCAGAGTATCCCACTGTGCTGGGTTTTCCATATCAGAAAACGAACAGATTATTCTTTTTCCGCAAGTAGCTGGTTTAGATAATTTTTTTCTTCCTCTTTCGATTGGACGATTCGGTCTAACCACGCATCGCGCAGCGCATCCAGGATGCGTTGATATGAGGGACCCGGTTTGAGGTCCATTGTGCGCAAATATTTTCCATCCGTGAAGGGATGAATATGCTGCCATTCTGTGAGGTAACGGCGGATGGCTTCTTTTTCCTGTGGCTGGTCTGATAATAGCAGGGAGACAACATATAACCCTAACGGAGGCACGGTTTCCAGCCTGTGGACAATCTGACTGGGTGGGCAATCTTTTAGCTGACCAATTTCCTGCATCAGACAGATAACTGCTTCAAGGGCTGAGGTCATTTTTTGACTGAAGTTCAGCCGATGCCCAACTTGAGCAGCTTTTTCCTGCGGCAAGCGGTGAAGCCAGACAAGGTAGCCTGCTGCCAGTCGGGTGGGCAACCTTCCAATCTCTTGCGGCAAGTTCCACCAAGGTTCTGGCTTCTCACTAAGCGCTTGCATCAGCGGTTGAGAGTCTTCTTTTTGCCATTTCAGTTCTGGATGTATGGCGCTTAACAGGTCAAGGTCTTGCAGACGAGATAACATATCGCTGGCGTTTTTTTCCAGGAGGATGAGATCCAGTTCATGGCGCAGCCTTTGTGCGGATACTGCGGTTAGCAGATGGCGGGCTTCATACAGAAGCTGAAGCGTACGGTCTTCTATTCTGAAGCCAAAGCGTTGCTCGAAACGCACTGCCCGCAACATGCGGGTGGGGTCGTCCACAAACGAGAGGGAGTGCAAAACCCTGATGCTACCTTCTTTGAGATCTCCATAACCTCCCCAAAAATCATACAGTTCTCCGTAGTGGCGTCCATCTAAACGCAGTGCCATGGTGTTGATTGTAAAGTCGCGCCGATGGAGGTCGAGCTTGATGCTGCTGCGTTCGACGGTGGGTAAAGCGGTTGGATGGTCGTAAAATTCACGGCGGGCGCTGATCAGGTCAAGACAATCGGGCAGCTCATCTGCATTTAGCAAGCCTGTTGAAGAAAGCTGATGAATGATCTTGTGGCGGATATCGGCAATACACCATTTTGCGGTACCAAAACGTTTGTGGCTGACGATTCTGCCTCCGAATTGGGCGGCAAGCGCATCGGCAAGTTCAATGGCATTTCCCTCCACGACAATGTCAAAATCAACGCTTGGACGCTCGAGCAGCAGATCGCGCACAAAACCGCCCACAATATACACAGCGCGTTGTTGACTGTGGGCAATTTGGGCAACTGTTTGCAATAATGCCAGACGTGCTGGCGGCAAGGCAGCGCTCAGCCGCCCGGCGAGATTGAGTTTGCTGGGTGGTAGGATTTTGCTGCCGAACATGCTCTTAAACAGGTCTGTGCGGGTGACGATTCCGATGACCTTTCTGGTTTCAGGATCAACAACTGGCACCTGCCCCCACCCGCTGCTGGTCATAACACGCTGTAAATGTTCTACAGTGTGGTCGGGAAACACGGTAACCTCTCCAGCTTCCATCAGGCTGGCGGCAGTGAGGTTCATTTTGTGTGCCAGGGTACGGTCAACGGCGCGCCGAGTGAGAAGCCCGACTACTTTTCCGTCTCTGACAATGGGGTAACCCTCGTAACCGTATTTTTGCATGTAACGGGCAGCTTCTTCGGCGGTGGTTTGCGGTGTGAGCACAAGCGGACGCCGTGACATAATTTGTCCAACGGTGATGGAGGGTTCAATAATATGCGGCAAGCGTTGCAGTATTTCTGTGCAGATGGTGTCAATGGTCTGTGCGGCGTGTGGCTGAGTTTTGCTGATCAGGGCGGAAGCGGCGCGGTCATGTCCACCGCCGCCAAAGCTGGCGGCTATTTTAGCGGCATTCACCTGTTCGCTGGTCGAGCGAACAACAATACGGATACCTTCATGTGTGCGCACAACCATGATTAAACCATCCGGGTCGAGCAGATCGCGCAGTTTGTGTGCAACACTCGAAATCTCATCTCGCATCTCGGCGGCTTCTGCACAGGCAATGATGATATTTTGTCCCTGAATGGAATGGGCTTGCAGTGAGACCAACAGACGATCGTATAATGCTTGTTGTTCTGGAGAAAGGGGCGGGTTCAAGAATTTTGCGGCAATACGCAGACTGGCGCCGTTGTTGAGCAAAAAAGCAGCGGCTTGCAGATCGCGAGGGGTCGTGTTGTCATAGGTGAGAGACCCCGTATCTTCGTAAATTCCGAGCAGCATGAGAGTGGCATGGATGGCACTCAGTTCAATGGGTTGCTGTTGTATCTTTTCAATCAGCAATGTGGTGCAAGCCCCAACAGGTTCAATGGCGATGTCCCAATCGGGAGGCAGGTCGTTTCGTAAGGGGTGATGGTCAATGACACTGACTCTGGTTGTTTTGGTGATGCCTTTGATGGTAGGCAGGGATTGTGTATCTAGCAGCAGAAGTGACTCGATGGGGAGGCTGGGAAGATCATGCAGGTCAAGAAAGGGCAACTCTGTTCTGTAAAGGCTGAGGAAGGAGTTGACATTGCGGTTGAAGCGGCGCTGCAGAAAAGGCAGCGCATGTTTGTTCAGTAGATAAGCCCCCAATAAAGCGCCCAGCGAATCGAAATCTCCCTGTTCATGGCTGAAAAGGATGTCCATAGTGGTATTTTACTTGGTTTTGGGGTGTACTTTGTATTGGAAAGCAGCGTTATTCTGAATGTTTGTCAATTCCTTTTTCGAGTTCGGCGTTAATTTGTCGGAGGATGGTATACAGGTCATTGCGGATTTTGTTTTCCAGTTCGCCGTTTTGCAGACGCTGTTTGATATCTTCAATCTCGGCTTGAACCTGTTTTCCGGTCTCGCTTTGTCTGAATTCTTCTGCAGCGCTGTTTAATGTGGCAACCAGATCAGCCAACCCGGATTCGATATCTTCCTGCAGTTTTTGCCGTTCGGGGCTTTGCCAGGCAGAGCGTAAGAGCGCACCTATGTTTTTCCCCAGGTTGTGAAGTTCTTCTCCTAGATTGCCGTCTTGAAAAGGATGATCTTCGCTCATATACGCTCCTTGCATGGCTTAATGTTGGGTGACGTCTTTCCACACACTGGGTATCATTTCCAACCCGCGTTTCAACTGTTCTTCGGGCATAGGTTTGGCAAACAAGTAGCCCTGTGCAGAATCGCACCCCAGCAGACGCAGGGTCTTTGCCTGCTGGATCGTTTCCACTCCTTCTGCCATGACTTGAAGGTTTAACCCATGTCCCAGATCGATAATGGCTTTGACCAGCGCCTTTGCCTCTGCCGGGTCTTGTGCAGAGTGGTTGAGATCGTCAATAAACGATTTGTCAATTTTTATAACGTCAAGCGGCAGTTTGCGCAGATACGTCAAGGAAGAGTATACCGTGCCAAAATCATCTATGTCGATTCTAATCCCAATGTTACGCAGGCGCTTAAGACGGTTGACTGCTTCTTCGATATCGTGCATGAAAATACTCTCGGTAACCTCAACAGCAAGCCGATTGCCTGGAATCTGGTATTGTTCTGTCAGCTGAAGGATGCGATCTATCAAGTCACTGCGCTCGAATTGTATTGATGAAATATTTGCGGAGACGCGAAAAGGCTGACGGTATGCCCTTTGCCAGGTGTTGGTGTGGCGGCAAATTTGCTCAAAGATCCAGTTCCCAAGCGGATGAATTAAACCGCTTTCTTCAGCCAGATAGATAAACTCGTAAGGATAGAGCATTCCAAGCTCTGGGTCTTTCCAGCGTATCAGTGCTTCCAGACCGATGACACTGCCATCTGCAAGACTGATTTGGGGCTGGTAGTGCAATTCAAAATTTTGACTATCAATACTTTGCCGCAGGCGGTTAACAATGTGCAATCGTTCCAGTGTTGCAGCCTGCATGGAAGGTTCGTAGCGAACGATCTTATTTTTCAGGCTGAATCGAGCAGTATCAAGGGCACGACTGGCGTTTTTGATTAGCATATCGGCATCAATACCGTCTTCGGGAAAAATGGCATAGCCAATATTGGCATCCAGATAGAACTCTGTGGTAATGATTTGGAAGGACTTGACGATGGCTGATACCAGCCTGTCGGTAATGTCTTGAATTTCTTCAAGGGTTTGCAGGATGCGGATGATGACGAAGTCGTCTCCACCCCACCGTCCCAGGAAGTCAGACTCGCTGACGACTTGTTTGAGACGCCCGGCTACTTCAATGAGTATCTGATCGCCAATGGCATGGCCAAGCGTTTCATTGATATCCCTGAAGCGATCCAGGTCAAAGATGAACAAACCAACCATCTCACTTTTCTGATAGGTGTTGACAATGGCTCTTTCCAGCTGCTGCTCAATATGGTTGCGGTTGGGCAACCCAGTGAGTGGATCGTACATTGCTTGCCGCGCCAGCTCCTGTGCGGCGCGGGCGCGTTCAATTGCCATGGCAATCTGCGTGGATACAAATGCCAGAATCTCCTTATCTTCTTCGCAGTAAGCAAAATCTTTGGAAAAGTTTTGTACGGCCAGTACGCCAATGATGTTTCCCTCAACTGTCCTTAGTGGAATACCAATGTATTCCATAGGGATTTCTTCGACCTGCGTCAACTCTCCACGCATAACCAGATTCTGATACTGTTGCTGGGTGATCAGCAGGGGTTTCTGTACTGCCAGAGTGTAGTTTGCGAGACCAAGATAGGGGTTTGTGAGGGGTGTATTGTAATTGCCCGCTAGCTGGCACATCTGTATCCACTGAGAAGGGAAAGTGGATGGTGTTTGTGCTGGGATCGAGAATAGCAATGTAGCAATTGTGTGTGGGTAGTAATTCTGTCAGGGTTTGGTGAATTTGATGGTATACCGTATCCAGCTCTTCGACAGAACTGGCGGTTTTAGAAATGTTGTAAATTGCCTGCTGCACCATTTCAGCGCGTTTACGTTCAGTGATGTCCAGAAGAGTAACGAGAAGCGCTGGCTGATTCTGGTACTCAATATTGCCAAAGTGGATACCCAGGTGGAGAGAAGCCCCGCCGCAGGCTGCTTTTTCGACCTCAAAAAATGGTGACGGCTTATCCTTTTCGTTGCATAACGTAATAGCACGTTTGATCAGAGGGTGATAAAAAGGGGTGAATAGCCTAATGAATGCTTCAATATCTGGTATCTGTTCAGCAGAACAGCCAAGCGTTTTAGAGGCAACCTTGTTGATGTAGAGCAGCTTGCTTTCAGCAAATATCACGACACCTATTGGCAGCGCTTCTATCAAGTTGCAGAATTGAACATCCACCTGAGACTCTTTGCGTTTTTTTTGTGCATCAGGTAACTTTTGGAGTGAGGCGGTTGTTTCCGTTTTCATTGTGATAACATTTGCCCCCGTGTGCGTTGATCATGTGTTGATGCGAGCGTGATATCTGATTGATGTGAGGAGTTTTTAAATTATATCTCAAATGCCCCGATTTTCGAAAGAAGAAACGCACGTTAAGCCCGTTTTTTGCTGATGAGGTGGGAAGAGAGCTTATTCCCAAGCCCCAGGCTGGTCTGTAAGCCGCATTCTGTCCGGCGGGAGGGTATCCCCGCAGGGACGGCCCCCGCGTGGGTGATCATCTCTCTGGGCTGATTGTCTCCAATCAGCTCGTGCAGCCTACCCGGCGCTCAAGGGAGACGGGCAGCCTCCCATCCGTCAAAGACGAACTTTGCGCCTGCTTGGCCTTGCTCCTGACGGGGGTTGCCTGGCCGCGGCATTGCTGCCAGCGCCGGTGGTCTCTTACACCACCTTTTCACCCTTGCTCCTAATGGAGCGGTATGTTTCTGTGGCCCTGTTCCGGCAGGTTACCCCGCCCCGGGTGTTACCCGGCGTCATGCCCTGGGGAGTGCGGACTTTCCTCGATTCGATCGCCGAACCGCGATCACCCGACCAGCCTGGGGTATCTTCATCATACCTGTTTTGACGGCGGGCGTCAATAATTTGACAAAAATCTATCTGTCGGGTAGAATGGGGTTTTGTAATTTGTGTTCGCAATCTGGAGGAAGGTACTTTGGCAAATATAAAGTCAGCAATTAAGCGCAATAAGCAAAACGAGAAAAGGCGCATCCGCAACCGTGTGTTTCGCGGGCGCGCTCGCACGTACGTTGCTAAAACGCGCGCGGCAATTGAGACGGGAGACCAACAGCAGGCGCTGGAGGTTTTCAAGCTCGCAGTCAGCGCTCTTGATAAGGCGGCGGAGAAGGGTGTTCTTCATCGCAATAATGCTGCGCGCCGCAAGAGCCGCCTGGCAAAACGCCTGGCATCCCTGGCGAAATAACACAGTGATGATCTTCCGGTTGACGCCGGAAAATGATGCCGGCAGCGGGAGTGATTCGCTCCCGCTTTTGTGTGTTTAGCAAGCAGGGTTTTAGAACAGAGGGCATACATCAATCATCTTCTGCCGAATTGTAAAAAGGGAATGGCAAATGTTTGAAGAGGAACAGAACCAGGCAGCAGAACGTATTCAGTTGTATTGTCGTGAGCATGACTTATTCCCGCCACCTCTAGAGTGGAAGTGGATACCTTTTAGCGGGCACTGGGGGGTTTCAACGTCGTTTTTTCAAACAGCTGCCGAAGAGGCGCGTCAGAAAGGAATCAAGTTTAATGTCAATGAGCGTGCTCAGGAGATCGCTCAATCGGTAGCAGCCTATCTTGGAACACCGCAAGGGTTTGAGCGTGTCGAGGCAGTGCGTGGTTATTTGAATCTGTATTTTTCTTCCGCTGAGTACAGTCGGCGGGTTGTGGATGAGGTTTTAGCCCGCGGGGAACGTTATGGCAGTGGGTCTCCAAATGGTCAGCGCGTGATGGTTGAGTTTTCGCAACCTAATACCCATAAAGCCTTTCATGTGGGGCATTTGCGCAATGTTATTCTGGGGGATGCCGTCTGCCGTATATTGGAATTTGCCGGTTGGAATGTTGTGCGCGCCAACTATATTGGGGATATTGGCTTGCATGTCATCAAGTGGTTGTGGAATTATCAGAATTATCATCTTGGCGAGATACCCGGCGAGGATAAAACGCGCTGGATGGGGGATTTATATGCTGAAGCTGATCGGCGCTATGAGGAGTCCAAAGAGGTTGAGGCGCAGGTGCGCGCTCTCTTTGCCCGCTGGGATCGCCGTGACCCTGAGATCGTAGCGTTGTGGGAGAAAACGCGCCGCTGGTCATTGGAAGGGTTTGACCAAATCTACGAAACGCTGGGGGTGAAATTTGAACGCGTTTACTTTGAGAGTGAAGTCGAAGAATCCGGCAAGGAGATGGTCAAGGAGTTGATTGCCCGCGGCATCGCGCGTGATGAGCGCCCTGAAGGGGCAGTGATTGTTCCATTGGATGAGCTGCTGGGCACAGATCAGAAATATCGTGTGCTGGTTATCCTGCGCTCTGATGGCACCTCGCTGTATTCCACCAAAGATATCTCATTAGCGGTCAAGAAACATACCGAATATGACCTGGATCGGTCTATTTATGTCATTGATGTGCGGCAGTCGCTGTATATGCAGCAGATTTTCAAAACGATGGAATTGATGGGGTATGACTGGGCTGGGCGCTGCTATCATCTGGCGTATGAGATTGTTAACCTACCGGGAAATGTGACCATGTCTTCAAGGGATGGAACGGTGGTTTTGCTGGATGATCTGATCAGCGAGGCGACGGCGCGCGCTTTGGAAATTGTGAAGAGCAAAAATCCGGAATTGGCGTCTTCGGAGCAGCAGATGGTGGCAAAAGCTGTTGCGTTGGGCGCTATCAAGTATTCGATGCTCTCACGGGATAGCACAAAGATAGTAACCTTTGACTGGAAGACAGCCTTGGATTTTAATGGTCAGGCTGCTCCGTATATTCAATACGCCTATGTACGCGCCAACAGCATTTTGCGCAAAGCTGGCGGTTACCCATCTGAGTTTCATGCGGCGCTGCCGGAACCTGGAGCCTCGGAACTGGAACTGGTTGACTTGATTTCCCGCTTCCCAAAGGAGGTTCAGCGGGCGGCGAGCGAACTGCGCCCGCTGCATCTGGCAAACATGGCGTATGATCTTGCAAAAGCGTTTAGCGACTTTTATAACCAGTGCCCTGTGCTTCAGGCAGAGGAACCCACCCGTAGCTATCGTATCAGACTGGTTGCCGCTGCTCGCCAGACGATTGGCAACGTTCTTGCGCTGTTGGGAATCACTGCGCCGGATGTGATGTGATGTTGTTTTGCCAGACCCCTTAAGTGGGAGAGGAGTTATCCAATGTGCTACGGGCGAATAATCTTTCTGGAAAAAGCCAGGAGAGATTTTGTCTTTACCAGATGGTACTGCGGCTATATTTGAAACATAATAAAGGCATTTGTTGAGCAGTTTCAGCCTGTGGGATTGCAGTCTGATAAGGGGCTCTGCAATTAACACGGACAGGCCGAAAAATCAAAGGTGGTTTTGATTGGAAGGGTAAGGCAAATGTATAAGGAGAAAAAGATGACAACAAAAGTAATTATCATGGGCGCGGCGGGGCGCGATTTCCATAATTTCAATGTGTATTTTCGCAACAACAGCGACTATGAGGTGGTGGCTTTTACGGCTACGCAGATACCCAATATCGAAGGGCGCAAATATCCTGCCGAGCTGGCTGGGGTGCAGTATCCCAAGGGCATCCCGATATACCCGGAGAGCGATCTGGAGCGCCTGATTAAAGAGCACGAAGTGGGGCAGGTTATCTTTGCCTACTCAGATGTGCCGCATGAGTATGTGATGCACCAGGCATCTAAGGTGATGGCGGCGGGAGCGGATTTTCGCTTGATGGGGATGAAGAATACCCAGATCAAGTCCACCAGGCCGGTGGTGTCGGTGTGTGCGGTGCGTACTGGCTCTGGCAAGAGTCAGACAACGCGCCGGGTTTCACTCATTCTACGCAGTATGGGCTATCGGGTAGCCGCTATCCGGCATCCCATGCCTTATGGCGACCTGGTCAAGCAGTCTGTGCAGCGTTTCGCTGATTACAGTGACCTTGATAAGCATGAGTGTACCATTGAGGAACGCGAGGAATACGAGCCGCATCTGGATAACGGTGTACTGGTGTTTGCTGGTGTGGATTATGAAGCCATCTTGCGTCAGGCGGAGAAAGAAGTGGATGTGGTGTTATGGGATGGCGGTAACAACGATTTTTCTTTCTACACGCCAGACCTGGCGATTGTGGTGGCAGACCCACATCGTCCCGGTCATGAGATGCGTTATCACCCTGGCGAGACGAACGTCCGCTCTGCGGATGTGTTTGTGATCAACAAGGTGGACACCGCAGCGCCCGAAAATGTGATTGCGGTACGCGAAAGTTTGCACGCTGTCAACCCTAAGGCGGTGGTGATTGAGGCAGCGTCGCCCTTGTTTGTGGATGACCCTGGCGCGATTCGCGGCAAGCGCGTCCTGGTTATTGAGGATGGCCCGACTCTAACGCATGGCGAGATGGCGTATGGTGCTGGCTGGGTGGCGGCACGGCGCTTTGGCGCTGCCGAGATCGTTGATCCACGCCCATTTGCAGTTGGTTCGATTGCGGAGACATACAAGAAATATCCCACAACAGGTGCAGTGTTGCCAGCAATGGGATATGGTGACGAAATGACTCGCGATCTGGAAAAGACAATCAACAAATCGGATGTTGATCTGGTGATTTCCGCCACGCCGATTGATCTCAATCGGATTATTAAAATCAAAAAGCCCATGCAGCGGGTGCGTTATGAACTGCAAGAGATTGGACGCCCCACGCTGGAGGATATCCTCTGGGAAAAGTTTAAAAAAGAGTAGACTTTTCACTTTGGTTACAAACGTTATCAAAAGACCCGGAGACTGCCGGGTCTTTTGCGTGTTCAGGGTATAATCTGAAAGATGTTTATAGATGAAGTTGAAATCTATGTGCGTTCAGGGCGCGGCGGCGATGGGATGATGCATTTCCACCGCGAGAAGTATGTGCCGCGCGGTGGTCCGGATGGTGGTGATGGCGGGCGGGGAGGGAATGTTGTTCTGCAGGTGCAACCCACGATGAACACGCTGGCGTCTTTTCAGCAGAAATCGCGCTACGTTGCTGCTGATGGGCGCAAGGGAGGCCCAAATAACATGACCGGTCGGTCGGCTGATGACCTGGTCATTAATGTGCCGCCGGGTACGCTGGTCTATGACCTGGATACCGGTGAACTGCTGGGTGATTTGGTAGTGCCGGGCGAGCGTCTTTTGGTATGCCGTGGGGGGCGCGGGGGGCGCGGCAACCAGCATTTTGCCACTGCACGCAATCAAGCACCGCGCACTGCTGAGCGTGGCGAACCTGGTCAGGAGCGCCGTCTACGGCTGGAATTAAAATTGATTGCCGATGTGGGTATCGTGGGCGTACCCAATGCTGGTAAATCCAGCTTGTTGGCGGCTGTGACCAATGCCAGACCAAAGATTGCGGATTATCCGTTTACAACGTTGGAACCCAATCTGGGGGTTGCCGTTTTGGATATTGATACCAGTCTGGTGCTGGCAGATATCCCAGGGTTGATAGAGGGCGCACATCAAGGGATCGGTTTGGGAGATGCCTTTCTGCGCCACATCCAGCGCACGCGGGTGCTTATCCACTTGCTGGATGGGTTGTCGCAAGACCCGCTGGCAGATTTTACACAGATCAACAGCGAGCTGGCGCTTTTTGACCCTGCTCTGGCAAAAAAGCCGCAGATTGTGGCGTTAAATAAAATTGATCTGCCAGAAGTGCAACAGAGATGGGAAGATGTTCGCACACAACTTGCGCAGCGGGGTTACGCGGCAATGGCAATTTCGGCGCTGGCGCGCACCAACGTCAGGGAGCTTTTGTGGAAGACGGTAGAATTGCTTAAGACAGCGCCTGAGCCTGAAATCGTTGAAACCCTGCCTGTGTATCGTCCTATGGAGGACCAACGTGCCTTTACTATCGAACGGGAGGCGGATGGCTGGCGGGTAAGAGGGGCGGCAATTGAACGCTCGGCAGAGATGACTTATTGGGAGTATGAAGGCTCCGTGCGCCGCTTTCAGCGTTTGATGGAAGCTCTAGGTGTGGATGATGCCCTGCGAGAGGCGGGGATTGAGGAGGGCGAGACGGTGTATATTGGCGAGTATGAGCTGGAGTGGCGAGATTAGCGGGGAGAGATGCGCATAGGCGTTTTTGGTGGCACTTTCGACCCTCCGCATATTGGGCATCTTATCCTGGCGATGGAAGCGCAGGATCAACTCAGGCTGGATAAGGTGTTGTGGGTGATCACACCCATTTCTCCGTTCAAGCATCATATTCATATTAGTCCTCTGGAGCAGCGGTTGGAGTTACTTGAGGTAGCGCTTGCTGGCGAAGCGGGTTTTGAAATCTCACGGGTTGATGTTGACCGCCCGCCGCCGTATTATGCTGTGGATACCATGCGTCTTTTGCGCAATTGTTTCGCCAATGCGGAATGGTTTTATTTGATGGGAGAAGATTCACTGGGCGATTTGCCAGGCTGGCATCAGCCACATCTGTTGCTGGCGCTCTGTGATGGTTTAGGTGTGATGCGCAGACCGGGCTTTGCCGCGAACCTGCAAGAGTTGGAAAAAGCCCTGCCAGGGGTTTGTGATAAGGTGCAGTTTTTTGATGCTCCCCTGATTGAAATATCGGCGCATGATATTCGCCATAGAATTTCTCGGGGAAAACCTTTTCGCTTTTTTGTTCCTTCGGCTGTCTATGATAGAATCATCGAAAACAAATATTATCAGGAGGACGATCATGGATGAACTGGTGAAACTGGTATCGCAAAAGACGGGTTTGCCTGAGGATAAGGCAAAGTTAGCGGTGGAGACGGTGTTGAATTTTTTGAAACAGAAACTGCCTGCTCCTTTGGCGGCACAGCTGGATGGTCTTCTCGATGGCAATATTGGCATGGATGACATTGCCGGGCTTGCCAGCGGGCTGAGCGGGCTTTTTGGCAAGAAGTGATCGAAAAAATACTGCGCCCCAGCACTCTGGGGCGCAGTCTGATAGGGATTCTGTAACACCTGGTTACAGGAGGCAATCAAAGGGGGTTACCCTGCCGCATCAGGTGTCTCATCTGTCTTTGCCGGACGTTGTTTGCGCTTCTCAGCTTTAGGCGCTTCGGTTGTGGTGTCTGCCGGTTCGTCTGTTTCAATGTGCTGCATGAAGGAAGGCTGCGGGTCAATTGGCGGTGAATGAGGCATTGCGGGGGGAACAACTGATGTTTGTGTGTGAGATGTTGTGCTGATGTACGTGCGTGTACCGAATTTACTGAGCACGACCCCGCCCAGACCAATAGCAAGGAAAATAAACCCAGCCATCCAACCTACGCAGGCAATGTAGTTAATCAATCCGGTAACCACCGAAAGCAGCAGCGTGCCCAGGGCGGCACTGACTGCAGGCGCCCAGGAAACCTTGAACGACGTGGATAGGCGATTGCCGATTTCCATCCCAATTGCAACCCAGCCGAACAGCAGAGCGATTGCCAGAACCATAAAGGCGAGTAAGCCAATGGGCGAGAGAATGATGGTGATGACCAGGAGGATAATCAGGGCAGGCGCTATCAGCATGGTGAGCAGCCCCATGCCGCCGGACAGGATGGGGGCGTTGGTGATCGTTTTCGCTACCATCTCCGTTGGTTTGGGGAGGAAAAGCGCAACCAAGGCAGCCAGACCTGCCAGAGCAAACCACGCTAACAGATCGCCAAAGAACTTCCCTACAGTGCCCAAGACTCCCCACAGCTTGGCGGCGGAGCTTTCTACTCCGGGCAGGGCTTCGGGCACGCGCGGGGTGGATGGCTGGGCGGGTTTTTCGGGCGTGCCGAAATTGAAATCGCTGAAGTTGTCGAGTTTAAACCCCTGCTCAGGCCCAATGACCGTGTTGCCTTTGACGGTGGCTTTGTCTGACTTTTCCAGTGTGCCGATGACATTGATGTCTTTTTCAATGACCGCGCTATCAAGTAGTTTGACTGTTGCCCCGATGGCTACTACTTCGCCCTTAACGACTCCGGAGATTTCCATGATGCCGCCAACGATGAGGATGTTACCTTCCACCCTGGCGTCTTTTTCAATCTTGCCCTGTCCGCCAAAGATGGCAAGGTCGCCATTAAGGGTTTGACCGCTTTTGAGTGTGTAGCTGCCGCCAAAGACAACTTCTCCGCCGTCGTCACCATCACCACCGGCGCTGGCAGCTGCCGGGCTGGAGAAGGCGAGGAGAAACGCCAGCAACAGGGTAAATATTGCCAGAAAACGTAATTTGTGTTTCATTGTATATATACTCCTTGTGTAGATATACGCCACAGGGATACCAGCCAGACCACCGCTGCCAGGGCAACACCGCTGGTCAGGAGGATCCACAGGGCGATAGGGATCGCTGGAGGCAACATGCGTACGAGCGTCAGCAAAAATAGCAAAAACTGGTTAAATGACATCAGGGTAGATAGGACTGTTTTTACGCTGGAGAAAAGCAAAGCTTCTACAGAACTACTGACGAGAAGGGTGGCGGCGGTGATGGCAAAGCTGATGAGAATCGCGGCAGCCAGGAGAAGAAACAGACGGCGTACCTGCTGACGTTGCTGGCGTTCAAGACGCTCGGCAAAGCTGGCGCGCCAGCGCTGATTGAACCCCGCTGGGGGAGCAATGATCGCAGCTGTCCGCATCTGATTCTCCATGCTGTGCAGACGATTCTGGAGATTTTTGCATCGCTCACAGCTTTGCAGGTGTTCATAGAGGGCTTTATGCTGTTCCAGGGTTAGCCCGTTGGTGAAAATCCAGTTTTCAAAAGGCTGGTGACTCATACTGTTTGCCTCCAACAGATAATGGCTGTTCTTGTGCGCCCCGCCAGTTTTCAGCAAGCTGTCTGCGGGCACGGAAGAGACGACTCTTGACGGCACTTATAGAGAGGGTGAGCGCCTGCGCGATTTCTTCATCGGACATGTCATACCAATAACGCATGATGATGGCTGCCCTGTCTTGTGCCCCAAGTGTCTGTAGCAGCTGCCGCAGCTGATGCTCCATTTCATGCTGTGCGGCTGTTTTCTCGGTGTTGCTGCTGTGATCCGGGATGATTTCTTCAGGCAGGGCGTCGAGGTCGAAAAGCGGCAGACGTCTGCGGCGCTGCTGGTCAATACAGTAGTGTGCCGCAATGGAAAGTAGCCAGGTTGTAAAAGAGCGAGAAGGGTCATACCGTTTGAGATTCTGGTAAGCACGCCAGAAAGTTTCCTGAGCTGCATCTTCAGCCTCTTCAATGCTGCCTAACATGCGATAGCACAGGTTATAGACCCGCGTCTGATAGATTTCTACCAGCTGGGCGTAGGCTTCTTCGCTTCCTTGCAGGGCAAGCTGCAGCCATTGCGCTTCGGTGTTGCTCACTGTGTCTCCTTGATTGTGTTTCTATCCATATATACGCAAAGTATGTTGTGCAGTTGCGTCAAGTATAACGCCAAATGTTTGACAGGACCGAAGGCGAGAAAATAAGGCTATGTTGAGAAAAAATCTCATATAATTAACACAGTACAGTTTGTTCGTTAGGGCCTTTTTCCAAGGTATACGATGGCTTTGCAAAGGGCGTTATATATTTCACCGCTGGTTCTTACTCTATTTTTCTCAGTTGGGCTGGCGGGTTTCGCCTGGAGGTGGCGGAGAACTGTTGCCGGGGCGTTGCAGTTCTTTCTGTTGATGGCGGCGGTTTTTGTTTGGGATGCCGCATACATCTGTGAGCTTTTTTCCCCTGATCTTCCAACTGCTTTGTTCATGGTGAATGTGCAGTATTTGGGTATTGCCTCTATCCCGGTGTTGTGGTTGTTGTATGTCTTGCGGTACACGGGGTATGAGCGCTGGGCATTCCCGCGATGGCAGATTGTGTGGTTTTTTATTCCGACACTGACTATACTTTTCAGTTTGACCAATCCATACCATGAATGGATGCGCTGCGTGACGGGGTTCGGCGCGGATGGCTTGTTCTCGCAGGTTCTTAAGATATATGGACCGTGGTTTTGGGTTCATACGGTCTATTCGTATGTGGTACTTCTGGTTGCTACGACGCTGATGCTCCGCTCGGCGTTTTTTGCCAGGGGGCTGGTGTTTGGGCAGAAAATCCTTTTGCTGGCTGCAGTGTTGCTACCATGGGCAGGAAACGCTCTGTATATCTTTGGGGTGAGCATGTTGGACTTAACGCCGCCAGCCTTTGCTGCGATGGGTTTGCTTATGCTTGTGGCGGTCAGTCGTTTTCAACTTTTCAACATCGTGCCTGTGGCGCGCGAAACACTGGTTGACAGTATGACGGATGCTGTTGTCGTGCTCAACATGGAAAATAAGGTGGTAGATGCGAACCCCGCTTCCGAGAAAATAACATGTTTACCTGTTTCAAAGGTGATTGGGATGGGGGCGGCAGATGTGTTTACGGGTTACTTTGGGATGATCACGTTTTATGACCCTGAGGTGCAGGTTCATAATGAAATTGTGGTGACGGAGGATGCTGAACCGTTATATTATGATTTGCAAATTATCCCTTTGAAGAGCAGTCACGGGCGTTTGCTTGGGCGCATGGTAGTGTTACGGGATATTACGCGGCACAGGCGGGCGGAGGAGGCTTTGCAAAAGCTGAATGAGCAGCTTGAGGAAAAGGTCAATGAGCGCACAGATACGCTTTTGAGGGAGCTGGCAGAGCGAAAGAAGGTAGAAGAAGCGCGGCGCGCTATGCCTTATTTGATGCCGAAATGCGTAAAAAGGCAGTTGTCCGCCTGGAATTAGAAAATGATCTACGAAATGCGTTGGAGCGTGGTGAGTTTGTCTTAAACTATCAGCCGATTATTGAAATTGATACCAACCGGTTGGCTGGGTTTGAGGCTTTAATCCGCTGGCAGCATCCCCAACGTGGTGTGATTCTTCCCATGGTTTTTGTTCCAATCGCTGAGGAAACCAACTTGATTGTTACGATTGGCAAGTGGGTATTGCAACAAGCCTGTTTGCAGATGTGTGACTGGCTGGTCAAATATCCGCAGATGAAGGATGTTGTGATGCATGTGAACGTATCTGCCCGGCAATTTAACCAGCCGAATCTGTACCAGATGGTTGAGCATGTATTGTCAAAGACTGGATTGCCACCCAGCAATCTGGCGTTGGAAGTTACGGAAAGTGTCTTGATCGAAAATTATGACCCGGCTGTTGCCCTATTGCATACGCTGCGCCGGGTGGGTGTGCAGTTGGAGATTGACGATTTTGGTACTGGGTATTCCTCATTGACACATTTGCGCTGCCTTCCTGTCAATGTGTTGAAAATTGATCGGAGTTTTGTGAGCAGGATGTGTGTATCCGGGGATTCGAGCGCTGAAATTGTTCGGGCGATTATTGCGCTGGCGAAAGAAATGGGGAAGAAGGTAATTGCAGAAGGGGTGGAAACGCCCGAAGAATTGCATAAACTGAAGGAACTGGGCTGCGGGTATGCCCAGGGTTTTTTGATTTCCGCGGCGGTGGGCAGCTTGGAAGCAGAGAAGCTGATAAAATCCTGGCAAGGTGCCATGAATACTTAGAAAGTAATTTCTTCTTTGCCAGCCAGCTTGTCCTGGATACGTTTGACGACCAGGTCAAGATGTTCTGGCTGGTGAACAAAGTCCAGGTCATCTGTGCGCAGTGTCAGGACGGGGCAGAGATCAAAGCTGTTCATCCATTCGTTGTAATAGGAGTCGAGCAATCCAAGATATTCGGCTGTGATGCCCTTTTCAATATCCCTTCCACGAGCGTGAATGCGTTCCATCAGTGTAGCAATTGGCGCTTTGAGGTAGATGAGCAGAGAAGGAGCAGGCAGACTGCGTATCACCAGTTCAAAAACGCGCAGATACGATTGATAATCCAGAACGGACAGATGTCCCATCTTATGCAGCGCGCGGGCAAAGATGTACGCATCTTCGTAAATGCTTCGATCAATGATTGCTGAACGGGGATCTTCCCAAAGCTCCAGATGTTGACGGGCGCGGTGACCGAGAAAGAAGATTTGCAGATGGAATGACCATTGACGCATATCGGCGTAGAAATTGGGCAGATAAGGGTTGTCAGCTACCGATTCAAAGGCAGTACGCCAGCCAAGCTGCTCACCGATCCGTTCTGTCAGAGAGGTTTTGCCGGAGCCAATGTTTCCGGCGACCAGGATAAGGCGTTTGGGCATAATCACCTCGTTTGGTGTAATGTGTGGTACATGATTATTTTATCTGAGCGCAAAAAGAATTCGTTATCATTTTACTTTGTCAGGTGAAGGATGTATACGTTTGTCTCCCGCTGTTGGAAGCCCATTCGCTGATAAAGCCGGTTGGCGGCTTGACGTCTTGGATGTGAGGTAAGGTTGACGGATTTGGCGCCTTTTTCTTTTGCCAGCGTGATGGCCGATTGGGTTAATGCTTTTCCAATTCCCTGACCGCGGGCGGCTTCGTCTACGACCACGTCCTCGATCCAGCTGTGTATTCCAGTCGGTGTGCGAAAAATTGCCAGAGCTAGCGTCCCGATGATTTTCCCCTGACAATCCCGAGCGACAAGCAAAGTGGTACATCCTGAATGGAGAATTGCTGTCAATTCAGCTTTGTTCGGGGGGGCGGTGTTGGGACTCAATTGGGGCATTAGCAGCCGAAATGCTTCTACAAGATCATCGGTAATTTCTGTAACAGTCTCGACAGATGAAGCGTTCATGGGATTATCTCTGGGGTTGGGTTTTAGGAGCAATGGCGGTCTTAATAAAGTTAATCAACTCTTTACAAACTATTAAGTAAAAAGAGTTGACCAGGGACGGTTTCTTTGCCATAATAAAATTGTAGGCAGAAGGAGACAAAAACTTTGTCTGAGGTTCGAATATAGATACAACAACACAGCGTTTCCGTTATCGGAACAATACGGAGCAAGCCTTCATTCCTTTCTTCCCGAACCGGCGGTGGTGTATTCTACCGCCGGTTTCTTTATTGCTCTTCATAAAGGAGTCATTGTCATGCTACGATTGTACTTTGATGGCCTCTATAAAGCAATAAATGATACCCATATTTCAAAAGCTCATGCTGGCTTTATCTGTTATGGTTGGCTGGTTGCGCGTGATGGTGTGGTGATTGCGCGCGGACATGGCGGGTATGCAGAAAAAAGAAATGCGACTTCAAGTGTGGCGGAATACATGGCATTGATTGAGGGGCTGGAAGCGCTGCTGGATATGGGGGTTTGGGATGAGCCTGTAGAGGTTTTTGGCGACGCCAGGGCGCTGATTGAACAGATGGCAGGGAACTCGATTGTTTCTTCCCCTTCTATCAAGAAACTGTCGCAGAAAGCCAAAAGGCTGTCGCGGCGTTTTGCGGATTTGCGGTGGCAGTGGATGCCCCGCCGTTATAACCGTCAGGCGGATGCGCTGACCAGGCGTGCCATGAACCAGATTTGTAATGACCGCGGCAGGTATGAGGATACGGTTGAGAAATTAGCTTGCGGCACCAAACGCAAGGTGCGTGCTGGCAAACCCATTTTACTGGTTGACATGCGTGTATTCCAGTCGGCAGGGCTTTTTTGCTGAGCGCGGCGGCAGTTTCACCTGCGGCAGGCACATTTTCGCTCAAACATCTTGCCGTTTGGTGAGATGCTGATAGAATTGACCATTGCGCTGGCGGGCGGCTGTTGGGGTGCGTATCTTAAAGCGTTCGGCGGTGTTTTGTAGCCAAAGGGTAGTACCGTTTTGAGGAGGAGCCTGTTATGTCCCAAGTTGCTGTTGTTACGGATACCGATTCCAGTCTGCCGTCTGTACTGGCGGCGAAGTATGCTATTCGCCAGGTGCCCATAACCATCCATTTTGGTAATGAGACTTTTTTTGCTTGTCAGGATATTGATGATAAGACGCTTTTTGAACGTATTGACCGATATGGAAAGTTGCCGACTACCGCTGCCCCAGCGCCTAGCGCGTTTGTTCAGGCTTTTCAGGAAGCCTTTGATGCAGGTGCATCCTCGATTGTGTGTATTTGCGTCAGCAGCAAGATCAGCGCCACGTATCATGCTGCCCTGGCAGCCTGTGAACAACTGCCCGGTAAGTTGATCACGGTGATTGATTCGCTATCGTTATCCATGGGGCAGGGGCAAATGGTGTTGGCTGCTGCGGAGGCGGCGATGTCTGATGCCAGCCATGATGCGGTTGTTGCCAGTGCGCAGGCGCTGATCGGGCGTACGCATGTTTATGGCACGCTGACGACATTGAAATATCTGGCAATGAGCGGACGTGTGGGAAAGCTGGCAGCTGGGATGGCAAATATGCTCAATATCCGCCCGATCTTGAGATCAAATGATGGTAAATTGGAAATGCTGGAGAAAGTGCGTACCCGCAAGGCTGCTATGGAGCGTTTGGTTGCATTGGTAGAGGATGCTGTGCGAGGGAAATCGCTTGAACGCGTTTCCGTTGTCCATGTCAATAATTTAACAGATGCCAATGAATTGATTGCACGTTTGCGTGCCTGCCTGCCGCTTCCTGAGGAGGTCATTGTTGCCGAATTTACTCCTGGTCTTTCTGTCCATGCAGGCAGCGGGCTGGTGGGGGTCACTTTTGTGACTGGGGATTAAATCGCTCTGTTCAAACGCAGGTAATCCTGTTATCATTATGTCTATTGACCTCGGCGCACGTGCCGGGGTCGTTGTGTGCAATTTAAACAAGAGTGAGTGGTTATGCTTAAGGACAGAACGGAAATTAGAAATGTTGCTATTATTGCCCATGTTGATCATGGAAAGACAACGCTGGTCGATGGAATGTTAAAGCAGGCGCGGGTGTTTCGTGAAAATCAGCAGGTGCAGGAACGTGTGATGGACTCGAATGACCTGGAACGTGAGCGCGGCATCACCATACTGGCAAAAAACACAGCTATTCTCATCCCTCACCCGCAAAGCGGTGAGATGGTCAAGATCAACATTGTAGATACCCCTGGTCATGCCGATTTTGGCGGTGAGGTGGAGCGAATCATGAACATGGTGGATGGGGTTCTTCTTCTGGTGGATGCTGCCGAGGGACCCATGCCGCAGACTCGCTTTGTATTGAAAAAGGCGTTAGAGCGGGGGATTGGTGCCATTGTGGTGATTAACAAGATAGACCGTAAGGACGCGGAACCTGACCGCGCCCTGAATGAAACCTTTGATCTTTTTATCGAATTGGGAGCTGATGACCGCCAGGCAGATTTTCCGGTGGTTTATGCCAACGCGGTTACTGGTCAGGCAGGCTTCTCACCTGCGCTGGGGCCCAATTTGCAGCCGCTCTTTGAAGCTATTTTGAATTACATTCCCTGTCCCAAGGTGGATGTGGATGCCCCGTTGCAGATGCTGGTTACCAATTTGGGATATGATGACTATCGCGGCACCTATGCGATTGGGCGTATTCATGCGGGAACTGTGAAAGCCGGGCAGGCAGTGGTGCGCATCACGCGCGACGGCGAGATTTTGTCCGAACGGGCGCGTTATCTGTATGTTCATCAGGGGCTGGAGCGGGTGGAGGTCGAAAGTGCCCAGGCTGGCGAGATTGTTGCTATCGCTGGTTTGGAAGGTGTGGCAATTGGCGAGACGCTGGCAGATGCGCAAAACCCGCAGGCTTTGCCGCCTATTCAGGTTGAGGAGCCCACGGTGCGCATGACGTTTGGCGTAAACACCTCGCCATTTGCAGGAAAAGAGGGCAAATGGTCAACCTCGCGCAAACTGCGTGAGCGTTTGTTTAGCGAACTGCGCAATAACGTGGCGCTGCGGGTCAGCGAGACGGAGAACCCAGATACTTTCATTGTTGCCGGACGCGGTGAACTGCATCTGGCAATCTTGATTGAAACCATGCGCCGTGAAGGGTATGAGTTCCAGGTTTCGCGTGCTGAGGCTATCTTTCATCAGGGAGAAAACGGTGAGCTTTTGGAGCCTTATGAGGAGGTCTCCATTGAAACCAGCCCCGAAACGGTTGGCAGTGTGGTGGAAATGCTTGGCGCTCGGCGCGGCAGGCTGCTCAATATGAGCAACCATCCAGATGGCAGTGTTCATCTTGCCTATCTGGTACCTACGCGGGGACTGCTAGGTTTTCGCTATCAGTTTTTGACACAGACGCGCGGCATGGGGGTGATGAACACCCTTTTTCACGGTTATGCTCCGCTGGCTGGGCCAATTGCAGCACGGGCAACCGGTTCGATTGTGGCTTGGGAAGATGGCGAAACTTCGACATACGGCTTGAAAAACGCTGAAGAACGCGGAACCCTGTTTGTTGGCCCAGGGGTGCCGGTTTACGAGGGGATGGTGGTTGGCGAAACACCCCGCTCTGAGGATCTTGTGGTCAATGTTTGCAAAAAGAAACATCTGACGAATATGCGCTCATCCAACCGGGATATCGAGGTGCGTTTGACACCTGCCAGGGAGCTTAGCCTTGATGAAGCCATTGAATATCTGTCAGAGGATGAACTTTTGGAAGTAACGCCGTTGAACTATCGCATCCGAAAGCGTATCCTTGACACGGAGGAACGAGGTAAACAATCTAAGAAAGCCAGGGAATTGCTTGAAAACAGTTAAAAGACATGCACGGACAAGCGCGGCGGAGTGACAACTTAAGGCAGGTATTCCCTAAAGAACCGCTGGAAATGCTTTTCCTTCGTCGAAGACACGCTGCAACAGGGCATCGCTGTACATAGGCGGCTCATTGATTTGCTTTTCGCTGACCAGTATGCTGCTGACAATTTCCAGGTTTACCTCAGGTGCCCAGATTTCAAAGACCGGCATGACAATTCCCGGGTTTTCGCCGCTTCCGCCAACGGAGATGACCACCCCTTTTTTCTTTTTTATCACTGCACTTTGGTATGTTACGGTCGCCAAAGAGGGAAACATGGCCGCTGCACAGCAGTAACAGCGGTCAATCATCAATTTCATCTGACTGGAGACGGTGTTGTAGTACACCGGCGTTCCAAGCACCATACCATCTACGGTTTCCAGTAGTTCGTAGATGAAATCCATCCCGTCGCTGAGTACGCAGCCTGTACCATCCTGTACTTTGCAAGCCTGACAGGGCTGGATGAACAGATCATTCAGATAGACCTTCTCGACAGCCGCGCCGCCTTTTTCACACCCTTCTAGAAAGCGTTGTACCAGGGTATCAACGTTCATCTCTTTGCGCGGGCTGCCGACAAGCCCCACCACTTTTGGCTTCATGGTGTAATTATAACCGTTTCGGACTCATGGCAGCAAAAAGACTTTCATCCCTGTCCATATTGCCTGAAGGTTGCCGCGGCAAGCCAGGGAGATTTCTGTATGGGGAGAGAAACCGCATTTTGCGCAGTCAATATCAGCTCGGCTTTTCAGATAACACCCCTGGGTGATGCTTTGATCGGGGTTAGCGCAGTCTATCAGGTGGTCATGACATTTCCAGGTATTAAACTTGAGCGCTTTCAGCGAGGCAACAGAGTTCATGATATGTACGCCGGAGCGTTTCAACTCGATAACCTGCTGTAACAGCGCTGAGCGTTGTGCAAAGTCGAGAAACAGGTCATCCTGGCGATTGTATGGATAGTAGAACTGAAGGGTCATGCCGCGAAAGAAACCGTTAAGATATTGGAGCAAATCGGGCACTTCCTGGTAGTTCAAGCGGTTGACGGTGATGTGGGCGTACAGTTTTGGGTGTTGTGAGAGGCTGACATTTTCCATCACGCGCTCAAAAACCCCCTCGCCACGCAGATGGTTGTGTGTTGCGGCAAAGCCGTCAATGCTGACCCAGAGAATATCGCTAGGCACGTCCAGTGGGAGCGTGCCGTTGGTGGTGATTCCCACGCTGAAAAACAGCCTTTTTGCGTAGGCAACCACATGTTGAATGGTGTACTGTGTCTGGTGGTCTTTCCAGAGCAAGGGCTCACCACCCTCAATTACCAGCAAGCGGTTACCGCGTTGATGCAGTTGATCGAGGATACTGCAAACCTGAGAATAGGTTAGCTCACTGGACTGCATGGTGTGGAATGGGCAGGGCTGGCAGCGCAGGTTGCAGCGATAGGTGATCTTAAGGCTTGCCAGGAGGGGGCGATGACGGGTGAGTATGTGGTTGCGGAAGATATGAATGCCCTGCCACACAAGCTTTGGGTGATGGTTTAGAGCAGCCAGAAAGGGGGAGTGTTTCAAAAATATGCTTTCCTGGTTTCGTGCTAATCCTGACGCATGGCGACCACGCAGTTGCGCCCGCTGGCTTTTGCCTGATACAGCAGCCTATCGGCTGTTCCGATCATGGCATCGGGAGATAAACCGCGTTTGGCGGTGAGGGTTGTTGTTCCCAGACTGATGGTTATATGTGGGGCAGTTGGCGAACTGCTGTGCGGGATGTTGAGCGCCTCCACGTTTTCTTTCAGCCGGTATGCGATGACTGTTGCGCCAGACAAGTCAGTTTCGGGCAGAATGCATGCAAACTCTTCCCCACCGTAACGGGCGACCAGGTCTGCCGGACGCAAGAGTGTTCCTTCGAGCGCTTTTGCCACCTGGCGCAGGCAATCATCACCAGCAAGATGTCCGTAGGTGTCATTGTAGAGTTTGAAATGATCAATGTCAATCATAATCAGCGAAAGCGGCGACTGGTTGCGCAAGCTGCGCCGCCATTCCTGTCTCAGAAAGCGGTCAAACTGGCGTCGGTTGGCAATGCCCGTGAGTCCATCCAGATGCGCCATGCGTTCCAGAAGATCGCGGTAGCGTTTTAGTTCCATATGATTGCGTACACGGGCGCGGACAATTGCGGGGCGAATGGGTTTGGTGATGTAGTCGATTGCGCCTGCCTCCAGCCCTTTTGCCTCGTTGACTTCCTCGTTCAGGGCGGTGACAAAGATCACAGGGATGTTTTGTGTCAGGGGTTCTTGTTTCAGCCGGTAACAAACTTCGTACCCATCCATCTCGGGCATCATGATATCCAGCAAAATCAGGTCTGGCAGCTGCTCGGATGCAATGTGCAACCCTTCCGCTCCGCTGGTAGCAAAAAGGATTTCATACTCCAGACCCAGCACTTCTGCCAGGACTTCAATGTTGGCGGGTGTATCATCAATAATCAGAATGGTTTTTTGCCCGTCCATGAAAAACCTATTCAAGGAAGATACCCATCTGGCGGGTCATCGAAGCCAGCAGACGGCGGGCTTCGTCGTATTTGAGTGAGATAATGTTTTGGTGAATCTGTGCCAGCTGGGCATCAAACCCTGCGCCGTTAAGTTGTTGCTGGAGAAGTTCAAACTGCTTTTTAGCATTCAGGTTGTGGTTTTTTAACAGCCGGTCAAGCGTTTTGAGTATATCCTCATCTACCAAAGCAACTGTTTTCTGTGGAGCGGGCATTATTGTGTCATGTTCGATCGCCAACTGTTTTGATAAAGAGCCGATGGCTTTAAAAACCTCATTCAGGCGCTCTTCCAGTTTTTCCAGCAGGCTGGCAGTTTGTAATGTGTTACCTTCATCAATGGCTTTTGCCAGAGAGTCGGAAAGGGTAAAAACCTCTCTGGCGGCGAGATTTCCCGCAACGCCCTTGAGCGTATGTGCTGCGTTCCATGCCGTTTTGTGGTCGTTATGTTCCAGCGCGGCGCGCATCTTCTGGATCACTTGGGAGAACTCTGTCTCAAACCCTGTCAGCAGTCGTATCAACAGGTGATGGTCGCCGCCCACTCTGCCAAGCGCCTCGCGCAGATCAATACCCGGCAGGGTTTCGGGCAGGGCAAAGGTTGCCGTTTGGGCGGCAGTTGTGGTAATTGTTGTCCTGGCATCGACGCGCATCCAGCTGGCTATGGTTGCAATCAATTGCTCAGGGGTAAACGGTTTGGAGATATGGTCATTCATCCCCATGCGGCGGGTCTTTCGTTTTTCGGAAGGCAGGGCATGGGCTGTTACGGCGATGATGGGCGTCATGGGGAGGGTGTTTTGTTTTTCGTATTCGCGTATTAAACGGGCAGCCTCATACCCGTCCATTTTGGGCATTTGTAAGTCCATGAGAATAACGTCAAACATTTCGCCAGGACGGGTGAAAATTTGATAGGCTTCTTCACCGTTATCTGCGGTAACAACCTGGATGCCTGCGCGCTCGAGAATCTCGCGTACAACTTGCTGATTGATAGGGTTATCTTCCGCCAGCAAAACTTTTCCTTTCAGCGCCTTGCTCAATGCAGAGATGCTTTGCTGGCTGTCTTCTCTCTCTGCATGGGAAAAAACCTGAAATAAGGTTTTCAACAGGGTTGTGCTGTTTACGGGTTTGGCTAGGAATGCCGCCACGCCTGCTTTTTTACCCTTTTTGAGAGCTTCTTCATACATTTGGGCGCCGATTATCATCAGCAGGGGGGTGTTGCGGATGGATGGGTCGTTTTTGATTTGCTGGGCGGTTTTTAGCCCATCTGTTGCGGGCATATTCCAGTCTAAAATTGCTGCGTCATAAGGTTCGTTGCGGTGTACTGCCTCGCGCAACTTAGAGACAGCCTGTTCCCCTGAATTGGCCGATTGCGTTGCAAACCCCATCGTGTGGAGCATCTCTTCCAATATCTGGCAGGACTTACAGTTATCCTCCACAACGAGGATGCGCATTCCCTCCAGTTGGGAAGAGCGCAATTGGGGGGTTGGGGTTTCCTGTGGCGGCAGACTGAATGTAATGGTGAAGTGAAAGATGCTGCCTTGCCCTGGGGTGCTCTGGACGCCAATTTCCCCTTCCATCAATTCCACCAAACGTTTGGAGATTGCCAAGCCGAGACCTGTGCCGCCATAACGCCTTGTCATGCTTCCGTCAGCCTGCGTAAAAGGGGAAAACAACTTTGCCTGTTGCTCCTGTGTGATGCCAATGCCCGTGTCTTCTACCGCAAAACGCAGTTTTGCGCGGTTGTTAGCGCTGTTTTCCAGTTTTACAGAAACGATGATCTCACCTTTCTCGGTGAATTTGATTGCGTTGCTAACAAGGTTTGTCAGCACCTGTCCCAGACGCAGCGGGTCACCGATCAGCCTCTCAGGCACGTCTGGGCCAATCCTGAAAAACATCTCCAACCCTTTTGCCTCGGCTTTGATTGCCATCATGCTGCTGACGCTATCCAACACCTGATTAAGGCTGAAATGAACGTTCTCTATGTCAACTTTGCCCGCTTCAATCTTTGAGAAGTCAAGAATATCGTCAATGATGTTGAGAAGCACCTGGGCAGAAGTTTGCAATTTTTGCAAATAGTCGCGCTGTGTTGGAGTCAGTTCTGTTCGAAGCGCCAGATGACTCAGCCCAATGATGGCGTTCATCGGCGTACGTATCTCGTGGCTCATATTTGCTAGAAATTCGCTTTTTGTGCGTGAGGCTGCCTCCGCCTGGTTGAGCGCCCTGCGCAGTTGAGCTTCCATCTGTCTGCGTTCGGTAACATCGCGTATGCTGCCGCGTCCTCCCAAAAAGACCCCTTGCTCATCATAAACTGGCTGACAGATATGCTCCACCCAGCGAAGTGTTCCGTCTGCCTGGATGATGCGGTACTCTATTTTTTTTGTTCCTGGAGATTTACATGCTTGTTCTTTGTACTGCTCAAATACTTCACGATCATCAGGGTGTACGATTCGTTGAAGCAGTGATGGGTCTGTGTAAAAGTCGTCTGCTTCAAATCCCGTGATTCTTTTGCTCGAGGGGGAGGTGTAGATGAAGTTGCCCTCTGGATTTATCCAGAATTCCCAGTCATAGGTGCTGTCGGCGACGATTTTATACTTGATCTCAGCATCGCTTTGCTGCGCTGTCTTCGCTCGGCGAGCCTTGCTGCCTGGACGAGGCGGTGGTTTTTCAGGTGTCATTTGGCTATGATCATCTATAACTTTTCGGGACGTGCCTTCATCCGAGCTATTGCGACCACTTGGTGGGCTTGCGATCCCAGCGGAATTTTTTGAGCTCCGCATACAGAGCCGCAGGTAGAGGCGGTTGATCACTGACGGCGAGATTGCTTTCCACATGGCGCAGTTTGCGCATTCCCGGTATGACCGTGGTGATCATTGGGTTATCAAGAATGAAACGCAGTGCCATTTGAGCCATGCTGCTGCCTGGCGGTACAAGCGGTTTGAGACGCTCGGCGCGTTCAACGCTGGCGGTCAGATTTTCGGGGACAAAGTAGGTATTGCGCCAATCACCTTCGGGCCATTTACTATCCAGTGTCAATGTACCAGTCAGTGTTCCTTCGTCAAAGGGCACGCGGGCAATGTATGCCACATCCATTTCCTGACAGGCTGGCAAAAGCTCATCTTCGGGGTTCTGGTCGAAAATGTTATAGATATACTGAACAGCTTCGATTAAACCGCTGCGCACAGCCTTGATGCCGTTCCATGGTTCCCAGCGGTTGATGCTGATTCCCCACGCGCTTACCAGACCTTGCGAGCGAAGCGATTCCATGCACTTGATCAGGCGGTCATCTTCGATCCATGAATCTTCCCATGTATGGAACTGCATCAGATCAAAGGTTTGCACATCAGCATTTTTTAGGCTGCGGTGAACGTAGTCTTCAATATGGTCTGGGGGGAAGCAGTCATCCAGGGTGAATTCGCGCCGACTTGGCCACGTAAAGTTTTTGGGTGGAATTTTGGTGGCAATATACAGCCTTTTGCCGGGGTTGGCTTTTAGCAGTTTTCCAAGAAGCTCCTCACTGTGTCCCGATCCATAGCCCCAGGCGGTATCAAAAAAATTACAACCCAAGTCAACAGCACGCTGGAGGGAAGCCAATGACTCTTCATCATCCGAACCTGACCATCCTGCCATTCCCCACATACCATATCCCACTTCACTTACTTCCCAGCCCATCTTGCCAAAACGCCGATATTTCATGTTTCGCCTCCTGAACAGTGTGTTTTGATGTTTTTATAATCATAACACTTCACCAATGAGTTGGGGAGTAGCAAATTTTGAGGTGTGGAGTGTTATAATGCTACTAAAGGGGCAAAATTGAGTCATCTTTGGAGGAGCTATGTCTCTGGAAGTGCAGATTGCTGGTATCAATTTTCCCAACCCATTTATTCTTGCTTCGGGTCCCCCTACGGCAAATGGCAGCATGATTAAAGCCGGGTTTGATGCTGGCTGGGGAGGTGCCGTGCTGAAAACGGTGGCACACGCACCTACGCCGATGCCCAGCCCAAGGGTGCATGTGCTGGGCGCTGGAAGGCAGCCGCGTGGCATGGTCAACCTGGAGCTTTTTACGGATATTTCCATCGAGCGTTGGAAACGGGAACTGGATATGGTTCGCAAGGCGCACCCCGAGCGGCCAATTATTGTCAGCGTCATAGGCGGTGGTGCGCCAGAGGAGTGGTGGAAATCTATGCGCGAGCTTGAGCCATGCGGCATAAGCGCTTATGAGCTGAATGTGTCCTGTCCGAATATATCTGGAAAAAAGGGCGCCCAGCTCGGGCAAGACCCCGAGTCGGTTGCCAGGGTTACGGCGTGGGCGAAGCAGGGCACTTCGCTGCCAATTTTTGTCAAACTAACCCCCAATGTTGGCGATATCGTTGCCATTGCGCGCGCTGCGCAGGAGGGGGGAGCAGATGCTGTGGTGGCTACTAATACCCTTTCGGGGTTGGCGGGAATTGATCTGGAGACTTTTAGCCCCTTGCCAGCCGTACGCGGGTATGGAATGTTGGGGGGATACAGTGGTCCTGCGATTAAGCCGGTTGCCCTGCGTTGTAATGCGAACATTGCTCGTGTGCTGGATATCACGCTGATAGGGTGTGGGGGGATATCTACCTGGCAGGATGCGCTGGAATTTGTTGCCGTGGGTGCTTCGGCTTTGCAGCTTTGCACTGCAGTGATGTGGCATGGTTATGAGATCATCCATGCCTTGTTGCGTGGTGTGGAAGGATATTTACAATCACATGGCTATGCCTCGCTGCTCGAGGTGCGCGGCAAAGCGCTCCCCAATATGCTCTCGGATTATTTCCAGCTTGACCTGGTCAGTAAAATGCTGGCAGTTGTGGACGCGCAGAAATGTAATGGCTGTGGGCTGTGTGTCAAAGCCTGTGATTCGGGGGGTTATCAGGCAATCCGCATGGAGGCTGATCGGGCGGCGGTGGATGCGCTGCGTTGTGATGGCTGCGGGCTGTGTCCTGGCATTTGCCCTGTACATGCCATTGAGATGGTTATGCGGTGAACGAAACAAGCAGGTTTTAAGTTTGAGAATGGCCTGTGTGGCGGGGGGCTTGGTCTGGTTGGATTTTGTTTGAAAAAAGAGAGCTTGTTATGAGAAGAAGAATTCTTGCTTTGCTGTTGTTGCTGTTTGCGATGCTGGCGTGTAACTTACCGGCGAGACCGCAACAAGGTCAACCTTCTGCAGAGATACAAATGACCGTTACCCAAACGCCAGCGATAGCATTTCTTGGCGCTACCCCCCAGCCGCGTGATGCGGCAAAAATCGTTATTTTGAGTGTGATTCCTGATGATCAGATGAACATTCGCGAAGTAACGTTTTCGCTTCCAGAACAATTGACGGGAGCGCGGGTTTTTGCCAATGGGGTCGAGGTTGCTGGTGTCTCTGTCGAGGATAGCACTACATATAAGATGGAAGGAGCGTCTTTGGCAAAGATGGTTACCATGACGTTCGAGGTGGATGGCGCGCAGACAGCCGAATGCATTATTGATGCAGGTAATTTGTTGTCGCCCTCTGGTGATTGCTCCTGGTAGCTGCTAGGGAAAGACTCTGATAAAGTCAATATCTGCCTGAAGCCCCAGCCCATGTTGGATGGTTACAGTATGTACTCCTGGTGAGAGAGCGGGACTGATCCATTCGCGCTGGTACTTCAGTGTCCAGCTGAACTGGTTGAACAATGTAAAGTAACTACCGTCTATATTTGCAATCATCACACCGCGTGTGGGGTGACCGGTGAAACCGACGCTGAACTGACTGCCCTGGAAAATAAAACTGACCGAATTTCCCATGTTATTGGAGAAGTGAACTGTCCCATTGGCTGGTCCTTCGCCTGTGTGCAGGTACCATTGCCCATTGTAGTTCAGGGCGGTGTGGGTATCATCATACGTGCCGGGGGGTAGCGCGGATGGCGGCGTCAGCGTATTTTGCGGTGTGACGGTTACCCGCGGTGTTGCTGTGAGGGTGGACGTGAGCGAGGCAGTCGGTGTTCGGGTGGCGGTGGCGACAGGTGTGGCAGAGGGGACGCCCCCTCCGCCGCCAAAGACGATGGCGCTGGCGGATTTTCCCACCCCGTTCACTCCCCATTTAATGCGCATGTAGCCGCCTTCTCCCCAGCCTGTCCCCCATGAATTTTTGATCTTCCAACTCTGGGTGGCGTCATCCCAGCCGACAATAATAATGGCATGGTTGACGTTGCCGCACTCATTTTTGTCATATACACCGCCGCTGTAGCTCATGAACGAATCACTGGCGCAGACTGCCGCGGCGACAGGTCCATACTGCTGAATAGCGGCTTTGATAGAAGGTACCGATGCAAGTGTCTCATCGCCAACATATTGCCAGCTTTGCAGGGTATAGGGATGATTGCTGACGTAGGAACAGGTGCCATTGGAGGCAGTGTAGGGCATATTCGACTCATACACTGCGCCGGGAGGATTGGAGAGCTTTCCGGGTTTATCTTTGTGGTAATCATGTGCCCACCAGCCGCCGTTACAACTCCAACCATCTGTATTGCAGCTGACTAAGTACTGTTCGGAAAGGTCTTGTTCGCCGCCGCCCTGCATCTTGATAGCTGCCTCGAGTACGCCAACACTGCCAAATGCCCAGCAGCTTCCACAAGAGCGCTGGTCTTTGACGCTGGTCATGACATTGCTGCCCAGGCGGTTGTTACCCGATGACCAGTCATAGGAAGATGGCTGCTCGCCAGCGCCGAGCTCCGCCTGAGGTGCCGGAGGCGGGTCAGCCAGCAGCTTTTTGAGCGCATCGTTGACCAGGTTGAACAACGCGGGGAAACTGCAAAGCTCAAGCGTGATGCGCACCGGTGCCTTTTGCAGTTTTTCCCAAGCGCGTCCATACAGCAAGTCAAGCGTTACAAAGCCGTCTTTTAGAAACTCGAGCAACAGCTCCTGCGTCAGCGGTGACCCTGGCGCAACATGTGTGCTGCACTCAATCTGACTGCTGATCAGCTTTGCAATGTCTTCCAGATTGTCCAAACTCCATTTTTGCCCCAGCGAAGGGATAACTGACGCCAGCAATTTTAGCGTTTGCCCGGCTTTGACATTTCCAGAAAGCGCCATCGAGATTGGAACGTTGAAGATGTTAATTGTGTCATGTAGTTTCTCAAACAGCACCTGCCTGAGAAGCTCTACCCCGTAGCCCTCGACGGTAAGGGTGTATACCGCCCCGCCATCACTGGTGCTGGTGGTTTTAATATCAGACTGGATAGGCAAGCCAGTCAGACCGGGGTTGATCTGATTTTGAAGATTTGCTAACCCTTTTTGAATGCCGCCAAGCTGTTGAAGCTCTGCCGGGGTGTAAGGCAAATCAATTTCAACTTTCCAGTGGTCGCAGCTTGGGAGTAGGGTGGGGATGGGAGTGATTTGAATAGTAGGTAGCGGCGTAGTGGCTGGAAGTGTGGGAAAGGGTACGGTTGGAAACTGCGCGATAGCCTGTTGTGGGGAAGGCGGGTAGAGAGAAAAGAACATTCCCAACGCAACGGCAATCGTCAGCAAAATACGCAGACACAAATTAAAACGCATGTCACCCTCCTTTGTGGGGTATGCTGCATGTTTCGTTTCGAAAGTGTAAACCGCGGGGTGTCTATTTGATTATAGCACGCTGGGAATCGTTTTCAATATTCAGCGCGTCAGCACTTTCTGGATATCACCGGTAAACCGTTTCTGAATTTGCTCAATGTAGCTCTCTTTGTAGATCGAATCGGGACGGTTATAGTCCCAGCGCCGATGTTGATGGACGTAAGAGAAGAGCTTTTCCAAAAGGGGTTTATCTGGAGAGGGAATGGGAATATCAGGAGCTATGGTGCGTGTGTTGCTGAGGTCGTACTGGTTGACCTTTCCCAGCATGAAAGGTTGATAGGCAGAGAGCACTTTGATAAACAATTTTTCCAATGAGGTGCGGTTGGTCAAGTCTTTTTTGAGTTGGATGCCGTGGACACCGATAATCTTTGCTGCCGTCTCCAGTATCAAGCCTACGGATAGCGATTGTGGATTGGTCAGGTAATAGACCGTGCCGGACTGTGCCCGCTTCAAGATGCGCTCGAGCAGCAAAGCCACCGTATCCACTGGAATAACGTTGAGTGTGGCTTCCTCGTCGCCAAGCGCCCAAAAGTCGAGGGTGAGCAGATCAGTGTGTGTAGGGAGGAAAGGCAAACAGACGTGTTTTAACAAAGCCATACCCTGTGGGGGGGCATAAATAACACCCAGCGGCACGTCTTCAGGAAGGCTTCCATCCGAGGTGCAACCGGTGATAATGCCCGGCAGGCAGATGCAATGCGGCAAGCCGCTTTCCACAACGGCTTTTCTTGCCAGCCACTTGGAGCGGCTGTAGCCATTGACGAAACTTTGCGGTTCAACGGGATGTGTAGCAGGCAGATAGGTATCTTTGCCGCTGTAGAGGTCGTAGGCGGTGCCAACGTAGCAAAACAATCTGAGATTATTGCAGTGTTCTTTGGCAAAGCGCAGCATGTTCTGCGTGCCTGTGATATTGACCTGCTCAAAAAGTTCCTCAAGTGCTATCAGGTTGGTGACCGCGGCGGTATGGCAGATGTGTGTAACCCCGTCAAAATCGAGTGGTTCGGATATCCCCAAACCTGGCAAGGTAATATCGCCCTCTATGACTGTAACCGGTGTGGTTTTGCCGCCCGGTGTCAGAACGTGAAGAGTATTCCCCTCTTCAGAGATGGCAAAGCCGCGCGCAGCGCTGAGCGTTTCGAGGATTTTGCGCAGCCGCTGAATGGCGCTGCGGGGTTGGTCTTTTTGCCCTTTCACCAACGCTAGAATTTTCGTGAAGCTGTGATTGGCGATCATTTCTGCCAGCAAATAGCGGCCTAGAAAGCCCGTGGCGCCGGTGAGGAAAATAGCTTCTTCCTCACGGCGCGTGCCGGATTGGCTGATTGCATGGGGTGGTTGCATGGATTGTATGATACCTTAAGTCGCGGGGCGACGCAAAGGAAATGGCACACTCCTTGCGCGGTGTAGCTGAAATGAAAAACTTGATAGCGTTTGACAGTGTTTGCTGTATATCATACGGCTAGTGGTGATCAATATGGGCAGGGCAAAGAGCAAGGAACAGAACAAGTTTTACAATTTATCGCTGAGTGAGCGCTTGCAGGTGGTTTCGGAGCGCGCTAACCTGACACCTGAGGAAGAAGCTAGTCTGAGCGGCGTGGGGGGGCTGAGCGTTCAGTTGGCGGATCACATGATCGAAAATGTGATTGGGGTGTACGGTTTACCGCTGGCAGTAGCGCAACATTTTCTCATTAATGGGCGTGAGGTGCTGGTGCCGATGGTCATCGAGGAGCCCTCCGTGGTTGCTGCGGTTTCTTTTATGGCAAAGCTGGCACGTTCATCGGGAGGATTTTTTGCCAGCGCTGATGAACCCCAAATGATAGGGCAAATTCAGGTGCTGGATGTGGCGGATGCGCCTACGGCGCGCTGCATTCTCCTGGAAAATAAGCAGCGTTTGCTGGCGGAGGTTGCAGAGATTGACCCATTGCTTCAGCGGCTTGGGGGAGGCCCACGCGATCTGGAGGTGCGCCTGATTGAGACTTCTCCGATTGGGCAATTTCTGGTGCTTCACCTGATATATGATGTGCGCGATGCAATGGGTGCCAATGTGATCAACACAGCGCTGGAGAGGCTGGCGCCCCTGGTGGAGTCGCTTACGGGTGGTAGGGTGCTTCTGCGTATTCTCAGCAACCTGGCAGACCGCCGTCTGGCGCGGGCGCGGGTAACGATTTTTCGCTCCGAGCTGGCTTTCGATCAGTTCACTTCGGATGAGGTGCGGGATAACATCCTGGCGGCATGGGCTTTTGCGGCAGCGGACCCCTACCGCGCAGCTACGCATAACAAGGGGATTATGAATGGCGTGGACGCGGTGGTGGTGGCTACGGGTAATGACTGGCGCGCGGTGGAGGCTGGGGCACATGCCTACGCGGCGCGCAGCGGGCGGTATACCACCCTGACAACCTGGGGCAAAGATGAGCATGGCAACCTGGTGGGGGCAATTGAACTGCCCATGGCAGTGGGTATTGTGGGCGGTGCGACGCGGGTTCACCCTGTTGCCCGGACAGCGCTCAAGATACTGGGAGCACGGTCAGCGCAGGAACTGGCAGGCATCATCGCCGCGGTTGGGTTGGCGCAAAACCTGGCTGCCCTGCGGGCGCTGGCGACAGAGGGGATTCAGCGCGGGCACATGGCACTCCATGCGCGTCAGGTGGCACTGGCGGCAGGTGCGCTGGGTGCAGAGGTCAGCATCCTGGCGCAGCAGCTTGTTGCGGAGAAGGATATTCGCATCGAACGCGCCACCGAAATTTTGACGGAGTGGCGCGAAAAGGAAAAGTGAATTGCATCCTCTAAAGTTTTTCTTATTATGTTTTTGAGAGGCGATGAAAGAATATGGAAACAGCGAGTGAAAAGAGCGAAAGCCTGGCACTCAAGCCAGACCGCCCGGTCGGGATCATAGGATATGGCGCTTATGTGCCGCGTTATCGACTGCCAGCAACTCAGGTGGCGCGTCTCTGGTCGGGTGAGGGTGAAGGAGACCTGCCGGTGAAGGAGAAATCGGTTGCCGGATTGGATGAGGACGTCGCCACCATGTCAATCGAAGCTGCGCGTAATGCGCTATCGCGGGCTGGAATTTCCCCGTCGGCCCTGCGAGCGGTGTGGGTGGGGTCGGAATCACATCCTTATGCGGTCAAGCCCACCTCGACCATTGTGGCAGAGGCGATCGGCGCAACCCCTTACATTCAGGCGGGGGATTGGGAATTTGCCTGTAAGGCGGGCACAGAGGCGCTGGTGGCAGCCATTGGACTGGTAGGCTCTGGAATGGGGCGTTATGCGCTGGCGATTGGGATGGATATTGCACAGGGGCAGCCGGGGGATGCACTGGAGTATACGGCAGCCTCTGGCGGGGCGGCGTATGTCATTGGCCCGGCGGATGAATCGCTGGCGGTGATTGAGGCAACTTTCTCGTATGTTACCGATACACCAGATTTTTGGCGGCGTGCTCATCAGGTGTATCCCTCGCATGGGCAACGTTTCACCGGTGAACCGGCATATTTCAAGCATATCTCAAACGCTGCGCAAACTCTGATGGAGTCGCTTGGGACAAAACCAGCGGATTACCGTTATGCTGTCTTTCATCAGCCCAATACCAGATTTCCGCAGATGGTGGGTAAGCGGTTGGGTTTCTCGGATGAGCAGATCAAGCCGGGTTTGCTTTCGCCGGTGATTGGGAATACCTATGCCGGGGCAGCGTTGATTGGGCTGAGCGCAGTGCTGGATGTTGCCAGCCCAGGAGACTGTATTTTGGTAACATCGTATGGCTCTGGTGCGGGATCAGATGCGATGCATATTTGTGTAACCAGTGCCATAGAAGAGCGCCGTAGCCGCGCTCCGTTAACCCGTGACTATATTGCCCGTCGTAGTGAGATTGATTATGCTACCTACGCGCGTTATCGCGGGAAGATACGGATGAAATAGGGGGATGGTATGTGCGATGTGGTCATTGCTGGAATAGGGCAGGTGCCAGTAGGGGAACATTGGGGCGTACCCCTGCGCACGCTGGCGGCGCGTGCGATGCTGGCGGCTCAACGCGATGCTGGTGGGCTGAAGCCTCAGGCGTTGTATGTGGGCAATTTGCTAAGCCCGGTTGTTTCGCATCAATCCAATCTTGGCACGCTGTTGGCGGATAATGCCGGTATGTCAGGGATTGAAGCATTTACAGTTGAGGCTGCCGAAGCCAGCGGTGCGGGAGCTTTGCGCGCCGGTTATCTGGCAGTGCTTTCGGGCTATGTGGATGTGGCAATGGTGGTCGGTGTGGAGAAGTTCACCGACGCGGTTGGCCCAGTGATTGAGGGCGCCATGTCTGAGACGATGGATTATGATTTTGAGGCGACCAATGGCTTGACGCCTACTGCGGCTGCAGCGATGGTGATGCGTCTTTATATGCAGACGTATGATCTCCCTTCAGATGGGCTGGCTGGTTTTCCTGTTCTTGCGCATGAGAACGCGCTCAATAACCCAAATGCCTATTTTCGCCGCGCACTGACGCGTGAGGGGTATGCCCGCGCTGCTATGCTCAGCACCCCCCTGAATCTGTATGATAAGGCGCCTTATGCGGATGGCGCGGCGGCGGTTATCCTCACCAGGCCGGACAGGTTGAAGAAGGCGCTGGAGCATCCGCTGGTGCAGGTGCGCGGATCAGGCGCTGCCATTGACACTCTGGCGCTGCATGATCGCCACGACCCGCTGGCGTTTCATGCGGCTGTGGTAGCGATCCAAAATGCCTGCCGTCATGCTGGCATTCTGCCTGCTGATGTGCAGGTCTTTGAGTTGAGCGATAATTTTTCGGTTTATGCCGCGCTTTGTCTGGAGGCGGGCGGGTTTGCCCAACGCGGCGCTGGCTGGAAGCTGGCAAATGGCGATGAACTGTCACTAAAGGGACGGCTGCCGGTCTGCACGATGGGCGGAATGAAAGCGCGCGGGAATCCGGCTGGCGCTTCTGGTGTTTATCAGGTGGTTGAAGCCTGTTTGCAGCTACGCGGCGAAGCCGGCGCCAACCAGGTCAGAGATGCGCGCCGCGCTTTAACGCTCTGCCTTGGGGGCCCCGCTTCGACGGCTGTCTGTCATGTTCTGCAAACATGGCAGTAGGGGGCATTTTTGAATAACTTGATAGATTTTGAGAGATTGCCTCTAGTAAACTGACGATTACTGAAACTTTTTGTATGGTAAGGAAGGTGAAACTATGGAAGTTCCACGCTATTGGCGTCTTCAAAAACAACGCTATGCCCTGGTGGGCGAAATTTGCCCGCATTGCCAGGTCAAAATTTTCCCGCCCCGTGATGTTTGCCCCGAGTGCGGCGGCGAAGCCAAACAGCCATTTAGCTTCAGCGGTAAGGGCACGGTTTTTTCTTTTACCACCATGTATGATGCCCCTAAGGGTTTCGAGATGAATACACCCTACACGGTGGCGTTGGTCAAACTGGAAGAGGGCCCGGTGGTCACTGCGCAGCTGACAGACCTGGGCGAGCAGCCGGTTGAGATTGGTATGCCGGTCGAGATGGTTACCCGCCGCATCCGTGAGGATGAGGAGGACAAGGGGATCATCGTGTATGGGTATAAGTTCCGACCGGTGATGGCTGGGACACATTAAACGGTATGTAATGACTGCGAGAAAAACCGCCTTTCATTTTCGAAAGGCGGTTTTTGTTGTTGTTTATGATAAAGCCAGATACAATGATAACAGTATTCGATGGGATGGGAGGGTTTTGTGATGTTTTCAAGCATTTGCAAAGCATGGCTTCAGACCTTTCCTGATCTCAAAGCCAGTCCGCGTCCGCCAATATGCAGGTAACGCAATCACTAAAAGAGGCATGAGATGATAAAAATAGTTGTTTTTGTAAAACGGATGACCTTACTGCTCTTATCGCTGATAACGATCGTCGCTGTTTGTTCATGTAGCGGTTCGTCGTCCAAATCAAAATGGACACTGTTCGTCAATGGAACAATCTACATAGATGCCGATAAGAAAGTGGGTAATCTGCTTGTAAAAGATGGCGTTGTGGCTGGGTTTGATGTAAATCCACAAAAATATCGGAATGCAGAAATTGTTGATCTGAATGGCGCTGTAGCATATCCTGGATTTATCGACAGCCATGTACATCTTATCAGTATGGCTGTTGCGGGAAGCATCCTCGTTCCAACAGGAGGGGAAACGGATCCGACAAAGATAGCGGCCATTGTTGGAGATCGTTGTAAACAAGTGGCTAAGGGCACACCAGTGATGGCACATGGATTTGTGCTCCAAAATTATGATACAGACTGGGGGCTGGATGATTTGGAGAATCTGGATGCAACTACTGGACCTGATTGTCCGGTGATGATTGCCGATCAGTTGGGTCACAGTTATATTGTCAACAGTGCGGCTATGCGCCTCAGCAACCTTGATGGTTCAACTGCGGATCCACCAGGCGGAAAGATAGTAAAACATGACGGTAAACCGACGGGGATGCTCAGGGAAACAGCCGGAGCAATTGTTGGGAACATCGCAATTTTCCCACGAGTGCAGGATAGCCAGGTCAAACCGCTAGCCATAGGGTTGATGAAGAAGTGGGCTGCTATGGGATATACATCTGTTGTCGATCTGATGGGCGGGCCGATGGGGAGAACGATGAAGACGGCATTGTGTCGAGAGCTGGAACGCGAAGGCTCACTCCCCCTTAGAGTCTACTATGCCTACACATTCTTCAATCTGGATGATATGGAGGATTACCGCACCGCGGGTGAAGATACAGAATTTGTACGTTTTTCCGGTCTAAAGCTTTTCATTGACGGAGCGGCTGGCCAGGGCGGTGCCTGGACCAGCTGGGCGAACACACTTGGGGATCACGGTCTTAATGCCGTTGCCGCCGATGACTCTTATGGCGAAAAGTACAATATTTTCAGGATTCTTGAAAAGTCCGAGGAACTCGGCCTCGACATGCACTATCATGTCGGAGGGGATAAAGGAATCGATGCTGTGCTGAGTGCCATTGAAGCGGTGAAAGCAAAAAAAGGTTCTTTGAAAGGCACACACACTCTCTACCACTTGGGGCTGATTACGGACGATGAGATCCTGCGGATGAAAAAGCTGGGTCCCAATGTGATTGCGGGGGTACAGCCGTCGCTTCACTGGGAATTCCAGAGACCGCAAACTGAATACTATTACGGTGATCATGCGAAAGGATCATATCCATATTCCAAGATGAGGGATGCCGGTATTACCCTTGCCTTCTCCACCGATTATGCATCCAACCTAGAAAAGCTTAGCTGGCCAACAGAAATTATGAGAGTGGCGCTTACCGGTGGCGGCAATCCTGATAATCAGCCACTAACGATGCGGGATATGATTGAGGGTTTTACAGTGGGCGGCTTTGCCACTACCCGCGAAACCAAAGCAGGCAAGCTGCATGTCGGTTATAAGGCTGATTTGGTGGTATATGAGAAGGATTTATACTTGATACCCCCTGAAGAACTTTCAAAAGACAATCCGCGCGTTCTTTCTACATGGATCGGAGGGCAGAAGATTACACCATAGTCATGTCCAGTTGGGTAATCGGGAACCACTGTGGTGTTTATTAGCCAGGAAAATCACAGAATCACCATGATAGATCGAACCGTACGCTGTTTTCCGGGCTTTAAAATTGCCTGGCGGGGTACTGTTTCGTAAATAGTTCAAGATACCTAAGGAGTATCACAAGCAGCTGTCCAGCAAAGCATGCACCTGACGCTGGGGGTTCTGCGCCGTTTTCTGGCATTTTCTTACGCCTTAGCCTTTTTCTGGTTGAACAGCTTCACTATCCCCCCCTCACGGTGCGGGTAACGCAAATTGATTGCTCGCAGGGTATTGCGTACAAGGAGGGCAAACGCAAAATGATGTATGCCGCTGAGGGATCTCCCCTGGAAAAGCAATACCTCACCTGAGACAGGCAGGGGTAACTGTCGCAAAGCTGGTGGGTTTTGAAAAAAGAGCAAGCTCAGAGTAATATGGGAGTTAGTCAAACAACCAATTACACGGAGCTTGCTATGGCTATTGTCACTCTCAAACTTCCAGAAGTCAAGTATTATCAGAAAAAACGGCCAAGCCGCTGCCCATACTATCATGGAGAGACTCTTCAACGCTGGGGAGGAAACGTCAAACGGGTGAAAGACCCACGTTTGAGGGTGGGGTGCTGGTATATCGCTATCGCTGTTGCTGCTGTCGGAAAACATTTCGGCACTACCCGCAAGGGATCAGTCGAGCCCAACAAACGGCACGCATGCGGGCGCTCGCCGCAATCGGATGGATTTTTGGGATGAGCTATCGTTGTCTCAGCCGATATTTGGGGGGCTTTGGGATTGTTTTGAGCCGCATGAGCATCTGGCGAGACGTACAACAACGTGCGGAGGAGTTAGAACGGGAAAGATACTGGAAAGCGGTGCGGGTCTTAGGGGTAGATGGGGCATACGTGCGCGGGTGGGGAAAAACGCAGCCGGTGTTGGTGGCAGTTGATCTGGGCAGCGGTGCACCGGTGACGGTGGGATATGTTGATGAAAAAGACCCGCAGGCAGTGCGGAAATTCCTGCAACCACTGGTACAGCGCTTAGGGGTGAGCGTCATCGTTACCGATGATTTGGCGAGTTACAAACAGGCAGCCGAGGCTTTGCAGTTAGAACAGCAGATTTGCCAGTTCCATGTGCGGCGTTGGGTAGGGTGGGCGATCCATGAACTCAAAGAAAGCCTCCCGCCAGAATGGGTTGCAACGACGGAGGAAGTGCGCCAAATCTTGCGCGATCTACCGATCGAGGGTGACAAGCGCTTGGTAGCTCTTTTACGTCAGTTCCCGCCGAGTTCCTGGAGCCGCTCAGGTGCGGAATTCTCTCCGCTTGACAAGCTGCGTCTTCTGATCGTTCGTCTGGCGGAGAATTGGGCGCGGTTTCGGGTGTTTGCCTGGCAAGAAGGGGTGTCTTGGACAAATAACCCCACCGAACAAGTGATATGCAAGATGAAAATGCGCGCTCGAACCGTGCGGGGATATAAAAATTGGTCGGGAATGGAAAGTGGATTAATGGTGACAGGCGTTGGTGTCGCCTAGCCCCTCAAGATATTCTCGGAGCAAATCGTACCCCTAACTTTTTTCCCAATTTCGCCAACCATTTTTGGGACAAACACAATATGTAAAGAGAAAGGCGATTAATGGTATAAACATAAATATATAGACAACCTTATTATGCATTTCAAAGGCTGGGTAACAACCTCATGGACAAATTGAATTTGAAAGAATGGCTCACGTTTCCAATATTGATCATCATTGGCATCCTTTTTGTATTGGCAGGCAGTCAAGGGGGTGTTTCTCTTGGCTCACTTCCCTTGCTGGCTTTGTTGGTCGGATTGATATATATCATTCAGTGGCTGGCTTTTATCCCTGCATATATTCTGCAGACGGAAAAATTTTTTGACCTGACGGGCAGCATTACCTATATTACAGTCATCACCCTGGCAATTCTTTTTAGTCCCTCTGTGGATGCCCGCTCTACCCTTTTATGGATACTTGTCCTCATTTGGGCAATTCGTCTTGGAACTTTTCTTTTCCGACGCATTCAGAAAGCGGGCAAGGATAATCGTTTTGACGAGATCAAGCCTTCTTTTATCCGCTTTCTCAATGTCTGGACGATCCAGGCGCTTTGGGTAACTTTCACCATGGCTGCTGCGTTGGTTGCCATCACCTCGGCGAACCGCAGGGGGTTGGATGTATTTGCCATCGTTGGTCTTGTCGTGTGGGGTTTCGGATTTGCGTTCGAGGTTATTGCCGATTTTCAGAAAAGCCGCTTCAATGCAAATCCAGAAAATAGGGGAAAGTTTATAAAAACGGGTTTATGGTCGCGCTCGCGGCATCCCAACTATTTTGGTGAGATTACCCTGTGGGTGGGTATTGCCTTGATTGCTCTGCCCGTTTTGCAGGGTTGGCAGTGGATCGCTCTGATTTCTCCGCTGTTTGTAACCTTGCTTCTCACGCGTGTCAGCGGAATTCCGCTGCTTGAAAGAAAGGCGGATGCAAAGTGGGGCGGTCAGCCGGAGTATGAGGCATATAAAAAGAGTACGCCTGTGCTAATCCCACGGCTTTAATCTCTGGCTGGGCGATGGCTCAACTGGTGTTCGGTAGGGGTGCTATTGCGCGCTGCTGCGGTTGCGATTGACCAAACTGGCAAAGTGCTGTTGATAATATTGTCTTGACTGTGCCTGTTTTCTTTCGACGATGGCTTCCAGTTCATCGTAGTGAGTGATCAACAGGTCAACCACCTGTGGATCAAGCAAACCTTCGTTGGCTTTTTGGCGCAAAACGGCAACGATCTCTTGTTGATTGAGCCAGGGGCGGTACGGGCGTGTTTCGATCATGGCGGTAAAGTTATCGGCGACGCTGATAATGCGCGCGCCAAGCGGTAATTCTTCTTTGCTAAGGTGAAAAGGGTAACCGATGCCGTTGAGCGTCTCATGGTGAAAACTTGCCCAGTCGCGTATGCTCTCGAAGCCGGGCAACTCATTCAAAATGGAGAACGTGTAAAACACGTGCTGTTTCATGATGGCATATTCTTCTTCTGTGAGTGTAGCGGGCTTTTCGATAATGGTGTTGGGGACAGAAAGCTTGCCCAGATCGTGCAGGTTTCCGGCGATGTGTATGCGTTTGATATCCTCTTTTGTTAGCTCAAGTTTGCGGGCGAGGTATTGTGCACAGGCAGCCACGCCAGTTGAGTGGGTGGCAGTGAAGGGGGTTCTAAAGTCAATGATATTGCGCAACAGCGTTGCCAGCTGGGTGAAGTCTCTGATGTCGAAAGTCAGGGTTGTGTGCGGTCCATTTTGCAGAAGATGGGTGTACAGTCTTGGTGAGGTTAGCATCAGCCAGAAATTTTCGCGCCCAGCAGCCAAGAGGAAGCCATCCACAATTTGAGGGGCGAACAGAACACCCGAGAGCGATTTGATTTCTGAAATGATGCGCCGGTTTTGATGCAGGATGTACGTGCTGCGGTCAATCAGCCGTTCCACATAATCTGCCAGACAGATGGTTTGTGCCTTTTGCCAAAGCGTTTCGTCAAGGGTCTCTTTTACCCACTCGTTCCAGGGGCGGTGGTGGTAGCGGATTGCCTGCGCGCAGGGTCTGAGCCAGCGGACGCTATTGAATAAAAATTCACCCAAAATGCAGTGCGGTTGAGGGTCGTCAACTTCAAAGTTGTGCAGCCTGATTTTTTCCTCAGGTGTTAATGCCCCAATATCGTGGAGGAGGGAGGCGTTGAATATTTTTGAGATGGTTTGCGGGTGATACTGCAAAGCCTTGCCGATTTCCCATGCGATGTAGGCTGTGCGCAGCTGATGGGCGCTGAGCTGGGGACTTACCATATCCATTGCAGATGACAGAGGAAAAAGTATCTTGCTGGTTGAAATTATCAATTTCTCTTCCATTGACCACTCCCTGAGAGCGTGCTTATTAAAATCAATTATAGGGATATCCTTGTATGAAGCAAGCCCTGATATAGATAGGCTGAGGGAGGGGTCTCGCGGAGCAGATGGAACGAGGCTGTTGTGGGATAGTCTGCATTTGCCTGATAGCATGTTGGATTCCTGGCAGTGTTTTGATGCAACACGCACATTGGGTGATATAATCTCGTCCTGATTATTTTTCACGGAGAGAAAAAGTAAATTATCAGGATAGGAGCTGGTATTGAACGCCATGGAAGAAGTCTTTAATGTGTTGCCCCTAACTGCCGAACGGGCTGCCAACGGACACCTGTTTATTGCCGGTCATGATTTGGGACAGCTTGCCCGGCAGTGGGGAACACCATTATATGTCTTTGATGCCCAAACTGTTTATGGGCAGGTAGAGAGTCTACGTAATAGCTTGACGAAAAACTATCCGGGTGAATATGAGATTGCCTATGCCTCAAAAGCATATTTGTCGCTGGGGCTGGCAAAACGCCTGGCGGCGCTCAAACTGGGGTTAGATGTGGTCAGCATGGGTGAACTGATGATAGCCCGTAAAGCCGGTTATTCCCCTGAACTGGTGCATTTACATGGTAACAACAAGTCCGAGGAGGAGATGCGCTTTGCCCTGGAATGGGGGATTGGCAATATCGTTGTGGACAGTCTGGAGGAACTGGGGATACTCGAATCGCTGGCGCGCGAGATGAACAAACGCATGAACATTTGGCTGCGGCTCACACCGGGGGTGGATGTGGACACACATCCACATGTGCAAACGGGGCATCCAGCCAGCAAATTCGGCATCCCAATTGAAGATGGGCAGGCTTCGACGGCTATTTTTCGGGCAAAACGCAGCGAGCGGTTGCATCTGGTAGGGTTACATACGCACATCGGTTCACAAATTTTTGAGCCACAGGCGTATCGCCGGGCATTGAAAATGTTGTTCAAGCTTGCCGAGAAAGAAGATATGCCCCTAGAGCGCATCAACCAGGGAGGCGGGTTTGGGGTTCCGTATACACCAGAACGCCCAGAGGTAGGCATTGATGTGTTTATCCAGGAAATGGCAGAGACAATCCGTGAGGAAACCACACGTCTTGGATGGCAGATACCGATGCTGGTTGTTGAGCCGGGGCGGTGGCTGGTGGCGCGCGCCGGGGTGGCAGTGTATACCATCGGCACCACCAAGATGTCCAGCGACGGCACCTACATGGTGGCTGTGGACGGCGGCATGGCAGATAACCCGCGTGTGGCGCTGTATGACGCCCGTTACACGGCAACGCTGGTCGAGCGCTCCGAAGAGGGCACACCCAAGCATCGCGCCACGCTGGTGGGAAAATTCTGCGAATCGGGTGATCAGTTAATTCACCGCATTCTGCTGCCCGAAGTGCGGCGCGGTGAACTGATCGCCATGCCGGTGGCAGGCGCTTATCAGTTAAGCATGGCTTCTAACTATAATCTTGCCATGCGCCCGGCTGTTCTTTGGCTCGAAGACGGTCGAGTTGAAGTGTTACAGCAACGCGAGAAGCTGACCGAACACAGCTGGTGGATGAGCGGAGAATAGGATTTTAGAGGCTCAGCCAGCGCGCTGCAGTTGCCGGCAGATTATTGATTGTATCAATCTTCATTGAGCAGCGCGGTAGTGATTCGATAAAAAGCTTGCCATATTGCTTGGTCAGCACGCGGCGGTCAAGGATAACCACCACACCGCGGTCGGATTGGGTGCGTATCAGCCGTCCAAAACCCTGACGGAAGCGTAGGATGGCTTCGGGCAGGGAATATTGATAGAACGGGTCATCGAAAGTTTCGGCGCGGGCTTCGATAATCGGGTCAGATGGTACATCAAAGGGCAGCTTGACAATCACCAGCACTGACAAAGCCATCCCGGGGATATCTACCCCTTCCCAGAATGAACGCGTGCCGAGCAGTACCGCTTTATCGGCTTCACGGAAGTTCTCAAGCAATGTATTGGGCGATGCGCCTTCTCCCTGCTCGTATACGATAATATCATCTTTGGCAAGCAGAGGAACAATCGCCTGTGAGGTGCGCTTAAGTTGGGCATAGGATGTGAACAACACCATCATCCTGCCGCCAGTGGTGCGCGCCAGTTGCACCAATGCACGCTCTACAGCGCGCTGGTGGTTGCTGGCGTCGCCTGGTTCGGGAATATCATTGGCGATGTAAAGAAGCGCTGACGATTCATAATCAAAAGGCGACCCCAGCATCAGCTCATCGGCTTCGTCGGCGTTAAGACGTTCACGCAGATAATCAAACTCGCCGTGTGTGGTAAGTGTGGCAGAGGTCATCACCACACACTCTTTCTCATGCCAGAGGTATTGCTCCATAAGCGAGCCGACATGCAATGGGGCAATTTGCAAAGCGAGATGGTTTTTATTGGGCTGGATTTCTATCCAGTAAATCGAGTTTGGCTCTGGCTCGCTGACCAGTGCGTGAATACGGTTTTCGGCTTCGCCCAGACGGCGCAGCAGGCTTGCCAAGTTACCCTGTGCATCTTCAAGCTCATCGGGTAGCACAGCGCCAATTTCAGCAATAGATTTGTTTAGCTGCGCCATGAGGTTCAATAGCAGTTTAATGGTTTCCCTGGCACTTTCCCAGGAGATTTCTACATCTTCCCACATGGGCAGCGTGCGGCTGCCAGGCACAATGCGTTCCTGCTGACCGTAAGCGCTAACTTCTTGTCCCTCGCGCCTTTCGTATAGGTAATTTTCAAGGGCTTGGAAGAACACCTTGAAATCATGCTCAAGACGGAAGGCAAGGTCAGTCAGGCGCGAGACCACCTGCTCAAAAGCTGCCAGGTCAGATGGGCGCAACACATTCTTTAGCTGGTGCAGGGTGTACCCCAGCACTCCGCTTGAGGAGCCTCCCAGCTCGCGCAACATGCGGGCAAGGTCGCCTTGGGTGATGCGATAACTGAGCGCATTGGTTGACGCTGATTCAAGATGATGTGCCTCATCCACAATGAGATGGTTGTAGGCCGGGAGAACACGGCTGCCAGTAGCAATATCGGAAAGCAGAAGCGCATGATTGACAATCAGCAGGTGGGAACTTTGGGCAGCAGCATACGCCTGGTAGAACGGGCAGTTTCCCTCAATGCGCTGGGTGCAGGTTTCCGCTTTGCAGGTTTCATTCTCGGCTGAGAGCCGTGTCCAGATTTCACGTTCCACTGCTCCGTTGAGATTAATCTCATTACGGTCGCCTTTACCGCCTTCTTCAAGCCAGACAAGAATTTTTGCCAGGACACGCATCTCTTCTACCGTTTCCGGGCCGCGGTGACGGAGGCTTTCCAAACGGCGCGGGCAGAGATAATTGGAGCGCCCCTTGAGAACGGTAGCCCGCACATTGACCCCCAGCGCAGCGCGCAGGTCAGGAATATCTTTTTTGATAAGCTGGTCCTGCAGGTTAATTGTGTTGGTAGAAATAACCACCCTGGTGTTGTTCTGCATTGCCCAAAAGGTAGCAGGAATAAGGTATGCAAACGACTTTCCCACGCCAGTGCCAGCTTCAACCATCAGATGCTGACTCTCCGAAAGCGCCCGAGCAATCGCACGCAACATTTCCACCTGCTCAGGGCGGTGCTCATACTGATCAAAGTACTGCGAGAAAGGACCTCCATACTCCAATAACGCAGCGATCTCTTCAACATCCAGTGCAAGTGGTTGTTCCAAAGGGGTGAGCGGAGGGGCGTAGACATTTTCATCCGACGCAAATAAAACTCCGCCATCTCTATCTCTGGCTTTGCGGGCAGAGATCGGTTGTCTCGAACGCACAGCCAGTATTTGTTTAAAAACCCACTCGCCATACCAAACAAGCGGTTCGCTATGCCGCACAAACTCAGCAATCAATTCCACAGGCAGTTCGTTAGCTTTTTCCAACAGCTTAAGATACACTGCTCGGGTGGTAAAGGCATCATCCAGCCCGCGGTGGCTAACCGGGGCAATGACAGCAAACTGCTGCGCCAATGCGCCAAGATTGTAGCGGCTGGCGGTCGGTAGCAATACCGCTGCCAGTTCATAAGTATCAATGATGTCATTCAGCTGCAAAATGTTGTACCGCTGAAGAAAGGATAGATCAAAAGCAATGTTATGCCCGACGATGGGCGAATCGCCGACAAAGTCAGCGATTGTTTGCAGTGCGTCACTCAGCGGTGTTGCGTTGTGCACCATTTCATTTGTGATGCCCGTAAGCTGAGTGATAAATGGCGGGATAGGCTTTTTGGGGCTGACAAGAGTGTGCCATTTATCTTCAACGCGGTTTCCATTGAAACGCACCGCGCCAATTTCAATAATCTCGTCCATTTGCGGGTTAAGACCGGTCGTTTCAATATCCAGAGCGACAATTGATGGCATGGGGGAGATTATACCTCACAAGAATCGAAAAGCCGCCGGTTTGGCTCCACCGGCGGCTTTTCTTTCTCGAACTGCAAGCTTTATTCTTCTTTTTTGGAGGTCTCTTTAGGTTCTTTTGACGCTTTAGCGGATTTCTGTTTGCGAACGAAGTGGCGGATGATGCGGTAGAGGATGTAGAGAGGGATCAGCAGGATCAAGGCAAGCGGGATGAAGAAAAGAACGACCCAGATCGTTACGCTGCCCAGAAACTTGAGCATATTGATCAGCGCCTGGAGGGCATTGCGTGCCACGCCTTGCGGCTTCCATCCGCCAATGGTCAGTGGGGCGATTGACTCTAACGACCGGATGTTGACAGTGATTGCTGAATATGCCGCAGATTCATCGTAGTACTTGATTTGCCCCTTGATCACCTCGATTTGTTCGGTGACGCGGGTAAGCTCGTTGTACACGTTGAGGACATCTTCGGTCTTAACCGCTTCCTCCATGATTTTCTCAAGCCGCTGGCGGGCATTTTCCAGGTTTTTCAGCCGTGATTGTAAGTCTGTGTACTCTTTGGTAACATCCTGCCCGGAGACATTTTCTGACAAAATGTCAATGTCGGGGTTTTTGACCATGGCTTTGATCCTGTCCATTGCCTCGATCATTCTTGCTGCCGGGATGCGGATGGTGATATTGGCTTCAGGCACCTCTACACCCTGATCGGTGCGTGTCTTATACATCTCTGATGTCACCACAAACCCGCCCATTTCTTCTGCCATGCTGCTAATCTTTGCCATTGTTTCCGGAGGATCGGCAACAACGATGGAGAGTGAGCCATTTTTGATGACAATCCGCTCGGCCTCGGGGATGCTGGTGTCTACGGCAATGTTCTGCTCGCTATACTCCCCTCCAGCAGGGGGTAGCGGTGCGGCTGGCGCTGCGGCATTTTCCATAATAACTTTCTCGACAACAGGCGACGGGGCACTTGCCCGAGACGGGGCACAGGAAGCAACCAGGAATATCAAAATTATGATGGATAGAAAGCCGATTCGTTTCATTTCTCTTACCTCCGTTGGAATTTAAGAATAGACGTGAAACCGTACATAAATGTTCCCGTTTTTACCAGCCTTCTGATAAACGAACTGCGTGACGGAGAGGCAAGCCGGCTTCATAGATGCGTTCCTGCACATCGGTAACATTATAGCTGACGCGGAAAAACTCGCATGAGCTGTCCTCTGGATGAAAAATCATATACGCTGCCATCGGATTATGGTCACGCGGCTGCCCTACCGAGCCGGGGTTCAGAATGGCGCGCCCGGAGATACGGATGACCTCACCATCGTATACCGTTTTCCAGTTAACCTCGTTGGTCATTGGGGAGGGGCGATAAAAGACAATCGGAAGGTGGGTATGCCCAACAAAGCACAGCCGCGTTTCAAAATAGTCAAAGTTGATATCCGCTGTTTGCAAATCAAGCAGGTATTCCCACACTGGGTTGCGCGGGCTGCCATGTGCCAGAGTTACATCTCCGTTCTGTAATTTATCCGGCAGATTTCTGAGAAACAGTTCGCTGCTGCGGGTAAGATGATTCTGCGTCCACAGCACAGAAAGTTGTGCCTCGTAGTTGAAGGCGCTTAACTCAATGTACCCTAATGCAGCGGCATCATGATTGCCCAGGACACAAAGCAGATTGGGTAGCGCCCTAACGCGCTCGATACATTCATTTGGGTTAGGGCCGTAGCCAACCAAATCTCCCAGACACCAGGCAGCATCAACATCACCGGCGGCGCTTAGAACGGCTTCCAGTGCAGCGAGATTGGCATGAATATCGGAGAAGATCAGAATGCGCATATTTTGCTAAGGAAGTGCAAAATGAAGCTCCCATTGACCAGGCTGTGTTTCTTCAAAGCTCGAGTTAAGCCCAGCGATGACGATCCACGTGTTACCCGGTTTAAGCGCAATGGGTAACCCATAGATATTATAAAACCGGATAGGCTGATTGTGTTGATACACTTCCCATTTGCCCTCGATTAAGACCGCATCCCGAAAAATCAGGGCGCGTTGCCCATCGTGATTGCCCCAGATGTCAATCTGATGAAGCGTGGGTGCATATTCAATGTATTCAGCGAAAAGAATGATCACATTTGCAAAGGCAAGCTGCTGCCCCGTCAGGCGGTCAACCAATGGAATCATGACAAAGTTGTCTTTATCGCCTTTGTCTTCAATCCAGCGCAAATACAGTCCTGTTGCAGGGTCGTAGAGCCATTCTCCGCGGTTGCGTTGGCTGTATTCAACGCCAATCTTGATGGCGTATGCATCGCTTTGGGGAAAATTCTTGGCAAAGACCATCCCGCGCAAGTCAGGCTGTTGATTCAAGATGCCATGCGCAACTGCAAAGCGGGTCATCTCAGCAGTATTGGCAAAAACGCCCGTCACGCTGTGAGTATCTTTTCCGCAGACTGGAGGACAGGGTGTCTGATTGAAAGCAAAAGCCCGCTTCCCCAGTTCGTATTCCAGCACCTCATCTACTTTGGGGTCGGCATTACCATAGACCAGGATTCCCCCGTACAGGTTGACCAGTTGGGCATCAACAAGCCTTCCGGAGCGGATTGGGCCTACCTTTGGGCAATCTTGACCATAATATACAGCAAGAAAGCGGTTCGCCTCTTCGCCAATGTAATACTCGAAAACAATGTCGGCAAATGAAAGACCAGCATGTGGGCGCCCGCTGCGTGGGTAGTTGGATACCTTCACCATAACGGGTCTTCTCTGCAGAATGCTCTGGTCATCTACAGCCAGACCGGTGAGCGGGTTGATGCCGGGCGGAAAACCAGATATACCTACCAGAGAAGCGACATCCACGGCGCGGCGGTCAAACAAAGCAACCTGAGGCGTAGCAAGTTGCTCAGGGGTAGGGGCTTGTGTCAATAACCGCACAGGGGTCATTTGTCTGATAGTCGGCGCCAGCCACGGGGTGGCTGTTACATCAGTAGTCTCCTGGCTGGGAGGCGGATGATTGCTATATGAAACGCACGAAGCCAGCAGTATACACGCCAGCGCCAAACAGCAAATTATCTTTGTGGTATCCATTTGCAAATTTGCTGGAGGAGCAGTTCAGCCACTTCTGTTTTTTGCATGGTTGGAAAAGTCTGCACTTCCCCATTGGCAAAAATTAGGGTCACGCGATTGGTGTCCACTTCAAAACCGGCATCGTGGGCGGCAATATCATTGGCAACAATCAAATCAAGCCTCTTTTTTCCCAGCTTGGCGCGTGCGTTGGCAGTCAAATCCTCTGTCTCTGCCGCAAACCCGATCACAAAGCGAGGTTTTGTATCTTTTTCCCTGCGCGCTGCCACATGCGCCAAAATATCAGGGGTGGGCTCCAGCGCAATCGCAGGGATGCCGGTATCCTTTTTGATTTTCTGGCTGGCGGGTTTGGCAGGGCGAAAATCTGCCACGGCAGCAGCCATCACCAGCACATCTGCTTGGGCAGTCTCCTCAAGCACGGCATCCAGCATCTCGCTTGCCGATTGAACACAGATAAGATGACAGCCATAGGGAGCAGGCAAATACTGCGCAGCAGAAATCAGGGTTACGTCCGCGCCATAGTCGAGCGCAGCCTGTGCAATGGCATAGCCCTGCTTGCCGGAGGATCGGTTGGTGATCACGCGTACCGGGTCAATCGCTTCCCGCGTGCCGCCAGCAGTAACCACAACTTTTCTTCCTGCCAGAGGCCCACTGCGCGCAAACAGGTAACGAACACAGCCATAGATTTCGGCAGCTTCCACCATACGGCCAACCCCCACCAAACCCGAAGCGAGATGTCCGGCAGCCGGACCAATGATGTTCGCTCCACGCTGCCGCAGGGTTTCTACGTTTTCCTGTGTCGCGGCATGGGAAAACATCCCAGCATCCATCGCTGGGGCAATCAGTAGCGGGCAATGGGATGCCAGAGCGGTTACGGTCAACAGATTATCGCCTATCCCGTGAGCAAGTTTTGCCAACGTATTGGCAGAGGCAGGAGCAATTACCAGCAAATCTCCCGAGCGCCCAAGCCCAATGTGGGTAACGTGCCCTTCTCCACCCCACAGGTCTGCATCAGTATAGGCTTTGCGTCCGGTAACAGATTGAAAAGTGAGGGGAGTAACAAATTTTTCGGCGGCGGGAGTAAGAATTACCTCCACCATTCCGCCTGCCTGGGTGAGCCGTGATGCCAGTTCAACGGCCTTGTACGCCGCAATGGAGCCTGTAACACCTAACAGGATGGTCTTCTGATGAATGGGGTTCATCGATTCATCTCCCAGATAATGCGCAGCCCATCCAGCGTTAACCACGGCGCGATGATGTCGAAACAGGTCGTTTCCTGGGCGACAATTTCCGCCAGCCCCCCCGTTGCAATAACCTTCATTTCTTCACCAAGGATTTCTCTAAATCGTGTGAGCATTCCCTCGACCATGGCGACATAGCCAAAGAGCAACCCGGATTGCATGGCATGTACCGTATTACGTCCGATCACCGATGGCGGGCGCTGTAAGTCAACACGCGGCAGTTTGGCGGTGCGCTGAACAAGGGCTTCGGCGGCAACGGTGATTCCTGGCGCGATGGCACCGCCGAGATAATTTGCCTCTCGATCGAGCGCATCAAAGGTTGTGGCAGTGCCGAAATCAACCACACAGGCAGGAACACTGTACAGATGCTTGACTGCGACAGCATCCACAATGCGGTCGGCGCCCACTGCCTTTGGGTCTTCATACAAAATATTGATACCAGTTTTTACCTCATCGTCAACAATCAACGGGTCTCTATTGAGATAATGAGCGCATGCCTGTGCCAGACGACTGGTGAGCGGCGGCACAACTGAAGCCATGCAGATTCCCTCCAGCCGCTGATAGCGGTAGCCAACATGTTGAAGCAGGCTGATCATCTGCATCCCGTATTCATCAGGCATGCGCTGGTGATCCGTAGCCAGACGCCAGCGGGCGCTCAATGTCTTTGCTTTATATAACCCAAGGGTGATGTTGGTGTTTCCTATGTCAATGACAAGCAGCATCTCTGATATATGTCCTCTTCCGTGATATGTGCTGACTCTGATTGTACACCAGATACATGAAGTAATGACTATAAAATGCTGATGCACTCATTTTGTCATTAATAAAAAACCTTCGCCAGCCATTAAAACTAGCGAAGGCAAATCCCCAAAGCTCTTTTCAGCCTTCATGGGAGATGGAAGTACATTTCCCATTTTCCCGGCTCGACTTGATCCAACGTCGAGCTGAGACCGGCAACAACAATCCAGCTATTGCCAGGTTTGAGGGGCAAGGGGGTTCCATCCTCGTAGTAGAACTGAATGGGATGCTCGTGGTCTTCGACCTGCCAGGAAGCATCAATCATTAATCCATCGCGGAAAAGTACAGCCCGCTGACCATCAAAGTTGTTCCAAATATCCACATCGTGCAGGGTGGGAGCGTATTCTGTGTATCTGGCAAAAATGAGAATGACATTTGCAAACCTGAGCTGTTCCCCGGTCAGACGGTCAACCAGCGGGGTCATATAAATCTTGCCGCTGTTATCCATTGCTTCGATCCAGCGCAGGTAAAGACCACTTTCAGGGTCGTAATGCCACTCCCCGCGGTCGCGAAAACTGTATTCGACACCCACCTGGATCGCGTATTGATCACTTGCAGGGGGCACAGGGTCAAAATACATCCCAAACAATTCGGGTTTTGCCTTTTCGACCCCCATCTCTTCTTCCGCAAATTTGGTTAGGGCGGCGGAATCGACAAAGACACCGGCGACGCTGTGCGTATCTTTGCCGCAGGTGGGCGGACAGGGAGATTTGGAAAAAGGAATGGCGCGATTGCCCAGCAGTTTGGCAATCACCTTCTCAACCTTGGGGTCAGCATTGCCATAGGAAAGAATGCCCTGATACAGGCTGACCAGTTGTGGGTCAATCAACCTGCCGGAGCGCAGCGGTCCAATTTTTGGAGCATCCTGGCTGTAGTAAACTCCCATGAAGCGGTTGGCTTCTTCGCCAATATAGTATTCAAAGACGATATCGGCAAACGATAAACCGGCATGTGGACGCCCATAGCGCGGGTAGTTAGAAACCTTGATAAATGCCGGGCGGCGATACAACTTTTCGATGTTGTCAACCGGCAAACCGGTTAGCGGATTGATGTCGTCCGCAAATTGATAACCGCCGTACATGGTCGAGGCGCTCTGAGCAGCAGGTGGTGGAGAAGCTGGGGGAGGGGGCGGTGGCTGTGTGGGTGCAAGGATGACTTCAGGTTCGGACGTAGCCTCTGGCGGGATGACAGGCATCTCGGTCGGTGTCGGGGTAGGGAGCGGCGTTATGGTATCGATGCGTACCGGCAAAGGCTGAGGTGAGGTAGTAGGGTAACGGTAAACAGATTGCGGTAGGGAAGTGGGCGTTGGCGTGATGACAGCATGACCGCTCAAATGCTGCAGGCTCTTGTTCAACGCCTCAGTGGATAATTCTGTGTTCATCCTGCCAGGTTTAAGCAGGGTGAAGGTCATCACGATGCCTACCAGAAAAATGCTTGCAAAGCTGTTGCCAAATTTGATGGGGTTCATTTTCATAGGGCTACCATAATGGGCAAGACCTGGAGACTTGAAGAGACTCCAGGAAATGCAATGATATGAAAACAGGTGTGGATGGGGTTAGCCCGCGGAGCGTACCTTCTCGATAATTTCCGCGGCGCAGTCAAAGCGGTTGAAAGCTGGCATAATGTAGATGCCCTGAACATACGGTCTGATTTCCTCAACGGTTTCAGTAGCAATATCTATGCCAGCGCGATAGCCATTCTCCCCCGCACGGTCTATGCGCTCTCGGATGACTTCGGGAATGGTGATGCCAGGCACCTCATGATGAAGAAAAGCGGCATGCCGGGAGTTGACCAATGGCAGGATGCCCACCAGCAGGGGAACGTTCAGCACCCCATATTCATTCTGATAGCTGTCCAGGAAAAGACGCACCTTATCGGCTTCATAGACAGGCTGTGTGAGGATGAAGTCCGCGCCAGCTTCCAGTTTTCGACGCAGGGTTTTGAGTTCCTTGTAGATGTCCGGTGGATTGAGGTTGAGGGCACAGCCGACAAAGAATGTGGTTGGCTGTCCAATATTGGAACCCGAATGATCCACGCCAGCGTTGAAAGCCTGTTTGATCAGCTTAATCAGCCCGGAGGGCACCAAATCATAGTTATCCATTGCATCCGGGTAATCGCCAATGGCAGTTGGATCGCCCATCACCACAAACACATTGCGAACGCCCAGTGCATGTGCGGCGAGCAAATCGCCCTGAACGCGGAGCAGATTCCTCCCGCGTGTGGGAAAGTGCAGCACTGTCTCGATGCCGATTTTGCGCTGGATCAAATCACAAACTGCCCAGGGGCTCATGCGCATACGCGCCATAGGGCTGTCAGCAACATTGATCGCATCTGCCCCGGCCTCTTTCATCAAGCTGGCACCGGCGAGAAGCTTTTGGGTTGCCAGCCCACGCGGCGGGTCCATCTCGACCGCAATAAGAAAGCGACCTGCAGCAGCTTTCTGTGCAAATAGGGTGGGTTGCTCGGCTGGAGTGTCCTCTTCGAGTTCAGTGATGAACGCTTGAGGGGCTTCAAGCTCTTCCTGTTGCGGAAGGCTCTGGATGGCTTTGTACATGGCGGCGATGTGTTTAGGGGTGGTTCCACAGCACCCGCCGATCACGGTGGCGCCTGCCCGCCAGAATGCAATGGCGTAATCACCAAAATATTCTGGTGCTGCAGGGTACATGATTCTACCACCAACCTGCTCGGGCCAACCAGCATTGGGCATTACGGAGAAAACAGCTTCTGGCATTGCCTGGCGCATTTTTTTGAGAATGCGTAGAATCTGGTCTGGCCCTCCGGAGCAGTTAATGCCAATGACGTTTGCCCCGGCGTTGCCAACCTGCCGCGCAACTTCAGCAGGGTCATCCCCCAACAGAGTGCGGTCATCGCGCGTGAATGTCATCGAAGCAATGATTGGCATAAGAGGGTCAATCTCGCGCGCGGCGGAGACTGCTTCGCAAATTTCGTAGAGATCGGTCATGGTTTCGATAATCAGCAGGTCAATGCCGCCTTTGATCAGCGCGGCAATCTGTTCGCCAAAAGCCTGGTGCGCCTCGGCTGGCTGAATGCGTCCAAAAGGCGCTAAACGTACACCAAGTGGTCCGACATCACCAGCAATGAGCACATCCTTGAAGGATGCCAAAATCACACGCCGCAAAAGCTCGACCCCGGCGATGTTGATTTCTTCCAATTGCTTTTGCAATCCGTGGCGTGCCAGCTTATAACGGTTTGCGCCAAAGGTGTTGGTTTGGATAATTTGCGCTCCAGCGTCAATATACTCATGGTGTATCTCAGCCACAACGGCAGGGCGTGTGAGGTTGAGAGCATCAAAACATTCATCCATGCCAATGCCGTGCTGGTGAAGCATGGTGCCCATGGCACCATCGGCAAGGATGGGGCGGTGCATTTCCAATAATTGCTGAAAACGGTTTCTGGTTTGCATGTGCAGATTACCTCATCAATTGATCAATACGGCTGACGCCAGTGTGATAGTACTTGGCTTGCGGGTGGTGGACAATAATTGCTGCGGTGGATTGTTCGGGCACAAGCTGAAAAGCCTCTGTGAGGCGCATTCCCAGCTCACCCTCTGCTGGCAGCAGTTCAAAGACCTTTTGATGATCTTCAAGCTCTGGAATAGCCGGGTAGCCCCACGAATACCGTTTCCCGCTGCCGGGTTGCAGACCCAGCTCTTGCAGAATGTGGCGGTGCAGATACTCTGCTGTGGCTTCTGCCATCTGAACTGCCAGTCCATGTGTGAAATATGCCTCGCTGTAATTGCCCTCTTCCTGCAGGCGGTCAAACCGGCGCGTGGCTTCTTCTCCCACAGTTACAACCTGGAAGGCAACCATATCCATGTTACCCGATTCGACTGAGGCAAAATAATCTGCCAGGCAAAGATACTCACCAGAAGTCTGGCGTGGAAAGCTGAAACGGGTTATCTCGCGTGGTGAAGTGTTTTCAAGCGTTTGAGCATCATAGATAATCAGTTCATCCCCGTGCGATTGACAGGGAAAATATCCATATACTCCCTGAGGGCGCAGCCAGTTTTCCTTGAGTGCCTGACGGAACATGTTGTCGAGGCGGTTTTCAAATTCTGCACTGAGTTTCTTCCAGGCTTCCCCATGTGTGTTCTTGCCACCCCATGATAGACGAAAGAGGTCATTTTTGGGGAGACACTGGAAAACTGCCTCCAAAGGCATCTGACGCACCACATAGACACCCCAGCGAGGCGGCTTTGGGATGACAGGTGCAGGAGGAGTCATCGAGCGCGGTAATGGTGCCACCGACGGTATCTGTGTGCTGGCGCGCCCCAGTTCCATTTCCGCTTCACGATACGTTTTTTCAAGCAGCTGCTGACGCTGCTCAGGTTCGGCGAGCATATCCATCACAGCCAGCCCTTCAAAGGCATCTTTGCAATAGAAAACACCCGGCTCGTAGAAGGTATCCTGATCGGTGAGCAAAATGCGGCGACCAAAACGCTCATTAATTGCGGCGCCGCCAACGAGAACAGGAAAACGAAGCTTGCGGCGCTGGAGTTCATTGACAATCAACGGCATCTGTTTGCTGGTGCTGACAAGCAGGGCACTTAAGCCGATGGCATCAGCTTGCGTTTCAACCGCTTTTGCAATAATCGTCTCGGCAGGCACCTGTTTGCCCAAATCAATCACCTGGTATCCATTGTTGGTAAGAATGGTTTTGACCAGATTTTTGCCAATATCATGAACATCGCCATACACCGTTGCCAGCACCATCACCCCTTTGCTTACCCCCTCTTTGCGGTCAAGAAACTGCTCGACATGCGCAACAGCCTTTTTCATTACCTCTGCCGATTGCAGCACAAAAGGCAGGATAAGCTCACCGCTTCCAAATTTATCTCCCACTTCTTTCATAGCAGGCAGCAGAACAGTATTCAGAATTTTGACAGCCGTTTTGCTGTGTTCTGGCTGCGGGCTGCGCTGCAGGATTTCGTCAATGTCTTTTTCGATATCCTCCTTATGGCGGTGAAGAATCTTCCAGTGTATGCGTTGTTCAGCTTCCAGATTTTGCAAGGCAGTCTGCAGACTTTCTGCTTTCGGTTGAGCGGGCGAAGCGTTCTTTTCAAAATGTGTAATCAGGAGCTGCAAAGCGTCCGGATGGCGGTTAAAGATCAAATTTTCTGCCAGTTCACGCTCCTGAGGCGAAATTTCGGCGTAGGGCTTGATCTGCGCCGGGTTGACAATTGCCATGTCCAAGCCAGCCTGAACGGCATGGTACAGCATCACACTGTTGAGCACCCCCCTTGCGGCGGGCGCAAGACCAAAGGACACGTTGCTGACACCCAGCGAGGTGAGGACGCCGGGCAACTGTTCCTTGATGATGCGGATGCCTTCCAAAGTCTGCACAGCAGAATCGGCAAATTCCGCATCGCCAGTAGCCAGTGTAAACGTAAGAGCATCAAATACCAGGTCGGATGGACGCAATCCGTGTTCGTTGACGGCAATGTCAAAGATGCGGCGGGCAATCTCCAGTTTGCGTTCGGCAGTTTTTGCCATGCCGTTTTCATCAATTGTCAGGACAATCACTGCTGCGTTGTGGGCTTTGGCAAGAGCGAAAATGCGGTCGGCTTTGGCACGCCCGCCTTCGAGGTTTGTGGAATTGATCAGGCATCTACCTGGAGCATTTTTTAGCGCTGTTTCAATGACATGGTATTCGGTACTGTCAATCACAAATGGTGCGCGAACGCTGGTGCGCAGCGTTTTGACCAGCCGCTGCATTAGCGCTGCCTCGTCCATGCGCTCGGTGAGTGCCACACAGAGATCAAGCCCATGTGCGCCGCTTTCAATCTGCTGGCGGGCAATTTGCACTGCGCCTTCGAAGTCTTCTGCCAGAATTAGCTCTTTGAACTTCTTGCTCCCCTGCGTATTGAGCCTTTCGCCGATCAAAAAGGGCGCGGGTTGCTGCTGCATGGGAACAGCTTCGATGCTGGAAGCCAGGCGCGGGATATATGTAATCTGACGTTTTGATTGGGGATACCCATTGAGTTTGCTGACCAGTAAGCGTATGTGTTCAGGCGTTGTGCCACAGCATCCCCCCACAATATTGATTTGATATTTCTGGATAAATTCAACCAGTATGTCGCTGAATGGTTCAGGCTGCATGGGATAAACAGCCTGCCCGTCCACGTTAAGCGGTAGCCCGGCATTGGGAATGCACGAGATAGGCAGGTCGGTTTGTTCTGCAAGCAGGCGGATTGGCTCACGCATGTAATCGGGTCCTGTGGAACAGTTTAACCCAATGGCATCCACCGCTAATCCCTCAAGGATTGCCAGCACAGCGCTGATGTCTGTACCCAGCAGCATTCTGCCGGTTGTATCCAGCGTTACCTGCGCCTGAATGGGCAAATATTGGCCCGTTTCGGAAAAAGCCTGTTGAATCCCGGCGATAGCCGCCTTGACTTCGAGAATATCCTGTGAAGTTTCTATCAACAGTACATCAACACCGCCTTGGATTAGCCCGATTGCCTGTTGCCGAAAGACATCTGCCAGTTCATCAAATGAGATATCAGACAGTTCGGGGTCGTCCATTGAGGGGAGTTTCCCGCTGGGGCCTATCGAACCAGCGACAAACCTCGGATTTCCTTCACGGCGATACTCGTCTGCCAAGCGGCGGGCAAGCGCAGCTGCAGCATGATTGATTTCCAGCACCCGGTCTTGCAGCCCATATTCCGCCAGAGTCAGGCGATTGGCGCGGAATGTACATGTCTCAATGACATCTGCACCGACTTCCAAAAACGAGCGGTGAACTGCTTCCACCGCCTGCGGGTAGCTGATGACCAGATAGTCATTACACCCCAATGTCCGCTCCCCGCCAAATTCGCGGACGCCTAACCTCTGTCGTTGTAGGTTGGTTCCCATTGCACCGTCAAAAATAATAACTTTTTGCCCCAGCCGGTCAAGGTAACCGCGATTGGTGTAGATACGTTTTGCCAAGATAAGCGCTCCTATGAGTAAAAAAATAACCTCTCAGGAAGCGAGAGGTTGATGATCTGTCATCTCTCATCTTCCAGACATCCATTTTGGTATCAGTGTCTGGCGGAATTGGCACCAGCCGCTGGGCGGTGGTTGCCGAGGTTTCACAGGGCCGATCCCTCCACCTCTCTGGATGAGTATTGTATTTCAAATATCTGCCCGCAATGTTACCACAAGGGCAATGATTGGTCAAATTTTTAAGCAAATCTGTGTGAAAACTCTCTGCTGCTGGTATAATCGAATGTTTGTAACCCCGCGCCAATGGTGCGCTGTAATATTGGATATATGATGTTAGAAAAAATAGACGCAATACAAGAGCGCTTTGATGAACTCGAACGCCAGCTTGGCGAGGTAGCCGAGGACTACCAGCGCGCGGCTGAGCTAGCAAAAGAGCGCGCTGACTTAGAGCCGATTGTTGCCAAGGGGCATGCATATCGCCAGGCGCTGCAACGGCTGGAAGAGGCTGAAGCGCTCAAGGACAGTGAAGACGAGGAACTGCGCCAGCTTGCCCTCAGTGATCTGGAAGAACTACCGCCCATCATTGAGAAGCTGGAACGTGAACTGAAAAGTATGCTGGTCCCCAAAGACCCGCGTGATGAGCGTAACGTCATCATGGAGATCCGTGCTGGCACGGGTGGTGAAGAAGCTGCTCTGTTTGCCGCTGACCTGTTTCGCCTTTACACCCACTACGCCGAAGCACGGGGATGGACAGTGGAAGTTCTCTCGCAAAATGAGACCGGTATTGGCGGCTTTAAGGAGATCATCTTTCTGGTCAAAGGGCGGGGCGCTTATTCGCGCCTTAAATACGAGTCTGGTGTTCACCGTGTGCAGCGCATTCCAGTAACCGAGTCTTCGGGGCGCATTCATACCTCCACCGTCACGGTGGCAGTGCTGGCAGAAGTTGAAGAAGTGGATATTGACATACCTGAAAAGGATATTTCTATTGATGTGTATCGCTCGGCTGGTGCAGGCGGGCAGAATGTGCAGAAAAACTCGACCGCTGTGCGCATCACCCATCTACCAACCGGTATGGTGGTTGCCTGTCAGGATGAGCGGTCACAGCTGCAAAACAAGCTGCGCGCAATGAGCATCCTGCGCGCCCGCCTGTATGAAATCGAGGAACAAAAACGTCGGCAAGAGATCACCAACGATCGCCGTGCCCAGGTGGGTACAGGCGAGCGGGCTGAAAAAATTCGCACCTACAACTACCCGCAATCGCGCGTTACAGACCACCGCATTAACCTGTCATCGTTCAATCTGCCAGCGGTCATGGATGGCGCTATAGACGAATTCATTGACGAGCTTTCCCTGCGCGATGAAACCGAACGACTGGCAGCGGTTAGCGCCGAAGATGACGAAGAAGATTGAAACCTGGCTTGAAGGGGCTTGCGCAAAACTACAACGTGTCAGCGAACAGCCTGCCCTCGAGGCGCGGGTTCTGGTAGCTCACGCTATTGGGCAAACGCAGGCGTGGGTTATTGCCCATACAGAGTATGAATTACAGCCTAACCAATTGATATGGCTGGATGAGACGCTGGAGAAGCTGGTACAGGGTGTGCCGTTGCCCTATTTGACCGGACATCAGGAATTTTACGGCCTGGACTTTATTGTCTCGCCGCAGGTGCTCATCCCGCGCCCAGAAACCGAATTGCTGGTAGAAACTGCACTAACGTGGTTGCAAACGCACCCCGCCAGACGCCGTACTGCTGACGTGGGGACTGGGAGCGGGTGCATTGCTATCAGCCTGGCAAAACACACACCAGACCTGCTCTGTATTGCCAGTGATATCAGCCGCTCTGCCTTGCAAATAGCCGCCTGCAATGCTGCGCGCCACAACATTGGTAAAAACCTGCTCCTGCTTCAAACGGATTTGCTCCTCGCTGTTGACACACAATTTGATCTGGTATGTGCCAACCTGCCCTATATCCCTGCGGCAGACCTGACCTATCTGGAAGTGTCTCGCCATGAACCTGCTGTGGCGCTCAACGGAGGGGCAGATGGATTGAGTTTCATTCGCCGATTGATGGCAGATGCTTGTCGCTGGCTCGCACCAGGCGGGACGCTGCTGATCGAGATCGAAGCCCGTCAGGAGCAAAGCGCGACCGCCATAGCGCGCCATCTCTTCCCCCATGCAGAGATCAATGTGTGGCATGACCTTGCCGGGCATGCGCGCCTGTTGCAGCTAGAAAACTGTTAACCTCACCTTGTGGGTGCCTAATGAGGCGCTGTTTCCCTTCGCAATACCAAATATCAGGTAGGAGTTGGTGAGGGTGTCTCAGTGGGCGTCTCGGTGGGTGTGGGAGTTTCGGTTGGCGTCTCAGTTGGCGTGGGTGTTGGCGTCTCGGTTAAGGTCGCTGTAAAGGTAGCCGTTGCACTGCTCGTTACCGTGAGGGTGGGCGTATAAGACTGTGTTGGCGTTATAGTTACTGTGTAGGTGAGCGTGCGTGTTGGTGTGATTGTTACTGTGCGGGTCGGCGTGCGTGTCAATGTGCGCGTTGGTGTGCGTGTAGCAGTGGCATCGGCGACCTTAATCTTGACCCAGAAACTGGATGACCCATCTGCCCCGATCCCAAAAGTTTTACCCTTGTCGCTGCGCAAAGCCCAGTACCCTGTGTAATCTCCCAGCGTTGATGGCGCTTTCAATGTCACTGACAGTTCAATAATCTGTCCGGGAGACACCAATGCAGGCAGGGTGACAGAATCTGGTCCGTTCATTTGATTGCCGCTGACAAAAACCAGTTTGTAGCCGGTATTCCACATCGTCGTACCCACATTCTGCAAACGCCAGGATTTGACAAAACTTTGCCCGGGCTGGAAAATGGTCGCATCGGGAACCGTCTCAGAATGCAGTCTGGCTTTATCCACCCCCGATGCCGCTGTCGGTGTGCGACTGGGGGTCATCGTCACCGTCGCAACAGTGCTTGCCGATGGTGTCGGGGTAGCTGTTATAGAGGGCTGTAACGTAAGCGTTTTTTCCGCCTCCGCTTGTGTGGCTGTCAGCATTGGTGCTTGCGTCTCCTGCGCCAATGCGGTTTGCGTCAGACCATCCAAATCAGCAGCCATCTTTGTGCCAGTCAGCGCAAGAACGACAAAGGTCTCCATGCTGTCCGGGCTAAGCGTTGGCACGGGCAAGTTACACCCATTAACCCATAGTATCATCAGCAAGAGTAAGGCTGGCAAACTTTTCTTCATCAATCACACCACACTACTTCCGCCAAACCAGTGAACAAAACGATCTTGTAGCAATATTCCCCATTATAATATAGGCATTCATTCAGCCAAAGGAATCGTCTTTCTATGCCCCGAACCGAAATTCTCCCAGTTGATCATCCCAAAGCTCTTGAGCGCGCCTGCCACATCCTTCAAGAGGGCGGGTTGGTGGCTTTCCCCACCGACACGCTGTACGGGGTTGGCGCTCTGGTTACCAACCCCATTGCCATAGAGCATCTTTACCGCATAAAGGGGCGCGAACAGACCAAAGCCATCGCCATCCTCATCAGTGACTTTGCACAACTGCCTCTGATCGTGGAGACGATGCCTCCCTGTGCAGCACGACTTGCGGAGCTCTTCTGGCCTGGTGCGCTGACGCTGGTTGTCCCGCGCAAGCCCTCGTTGCCTGAGAATCTTTCCCCCACTATGACAATCGGCGTGCGTATGCCCAACCATGCTTTTGCCAGAGAAATGCTTAGGCGCAGCGGGCCGATGGCAGTTACCTCTGCCAATCGTTCCGGTGCCCCCGATTCGCTCAACGCCAGCGATGTGCTTTCGTCCATTGGGCAAAAGATCAGTTTGATCATTGATGGCGGCAGCATCCAGCCTGCCATCGCTTCCACAGTGGTGAACTGCACGCTGGAACCGCCGGTAATTCTGCGGCAGGGAGCTATCCCGGAAAACGAAATTCAGCAGGCTTTGGAAGTCGACCGCACATCTTGATGCCTATCAGCGACTACATTGATAAGCTTTTCAACTGTTCTGCTCTGGATGGTATTCCCGGCATCCCAGATGCCAGTATTGATCTAATCATTGCCGACCCGCCTTACGGTTTGGGGAAAGATTACGGCAACGATTCGGATAAAAAAAGCCGCAGCGACTTTCTCCAATGGAGCATCTCCTGGCTGGAAATCGCCATCCCAAAGCTCAAGCCCAGCGGCAGTCTGTATATTTTCACCACCTGGCGTTACAGCCCGGAAATTTTTGTTTATCTCAAATCCCGCATGGTCATGATCAACGAAATCATTTGGGATCGCAAAGTGCCTAGCATGGGCGGCAGCACGCGGCGTTTCAGTTCGGTCCATGACACTATTGGCTTTTTTGCTGTTTCCAAAGACTACTACTTCGACCTCGACGCTGTGCGTATTCCCTACGACCCACAGACAAAAAAAGCCCGTTCGCGTTCCATTTTTGTAGGCAAAAAATGGCTAGAAAAAGGATATAATCCCAAAGATGTGTGGTCAGTATCCCGTCTGCACCGTATCCACTCCGAGCGCGAGGATCACCCTACCCAGAAACCTCTGGAAATTGTTGAGCGCATGGTCAAAGCCAGCTGTCCCCCCGAAGGAATTGTCCTCGACCCTTTTGCCGGTTCCGGCACCACCGTCGCCGCCTGTCTGCTTCATGGGCGGCACTATATCGCTTATGAAATCAATCCGCAGTACTGCGCCATCATCCGTCAGCGCATCCAGCGCATTCAACAGGATGCTCCGTCAGCGCAGCAACCGTAGAAAGAAGCTCGCATGAATAAAGGCAGTCTGTATGCCATCTCGGCATACGTGATCTGGGGTTTTTTCCCTGTTTTTTTCAAAACAATGCAGAATGTACCTGCTCTTCAGATTATGACCCATCGTGTGGTGTGGTCGTTTGTGTTTCTGATCAGTCTGGTTGTGCTGCGCGGCGAACTGCGCGCTTTTGTGGCTTTGCTCACACCCCGCAACCTTGTGATTTATCTGGGGGCAGGCGCCCTGATTGCCGGTAACTGGCTTCTCTATGTCTGGGGGGTTAATTCCGGATACATCCTCGAGACCAGTTTGGGGTATTTTATCAACCCGCTGGTCAGCGTGGTGCTGGGAATGGTTATTCTTGGTGAGAGATTGCGTACATGGCAATGGCTTCCGGTTGCTCTGGCGGGCGTTGGCGTATTGTATTTAACGATCAGCTATGGCAAATTGCCCTGGATTGCCCTGGCGCTGGCTTGCTCATTTGGCTTATATGGTCTGGTCAAAAAAATTGCTCCGCTAGGATCGCTATATGGCACCACGCTGGAGACCGGTATGGTCTGGCTGCCTGCGCTGGCTTACCTGTTGTTGCAGGAAGGAAATGGCACAGGCTACTTTGCCCACAGTGGAATGGCCACCACACTGTTGCTGGCAACGACCGGCGTGGTAACTGCTGTGCCCTTGCTGCTCTTTGCCAGTGGGGCGCGCCGTGTTCCACTGACCACCATGGGGCTGCTGCAATATATTGCGCCCACCCTGCAATTTTTGTCGGGCGTTTTGATTTACGGCGAACCCTTCAACACGACCCGCGCGGTGGGCTTCAGCATTATTTGGCTGGCTCTGATCATCTTTTCCATTGAGAGCTTTGTAGTACACCGTAAAGCATTATCCCTTGCTGCCTGAAAGAAAGCGCAGGGCTTTGATCAGCCCGCCAGCGCAGAGGAGAATTACCAGCGCAACCAGAAGGGGGGAAACGCCGATGTTGACCTGCCTCTCATGTCCTGAAGGGTGCTCAACTGACGTCTGAGCTTTAATCTCCGTTGGCGTAAATGATTCAACCGGGCGCTCTTCGCTCATTTCGGGCGAATCGGACAGTTGAAGTGCATCTGTCTGTTCCGTTTGCCCTACTATCTGATACGCCTGCCCATCCACTACCACGACGACCCGCTCTCCAATCGCCAGCGCAGCGGCAATATCCGGGCGCGCAGCTGCCAACGTAAAATACTCCTTTGACAAAAACGCTACCCGCAAAGGCTTCATCCGCGCGGCGTCAAAGCGCGTATCCACCCACTCCCCGTGCTGTAGAACGAAGCTTCTGGCGCCTACTGTACGTACCTGTTCCTGCCCGTCTGCAAATGATACTTCAGGCGCTGCTTCAGCCTGAGAAAGGGTGCCCTCCCCTTGTGCTTTTTCCACTGCCGCCTGCCCCCACGAGGGCGCTACTGTCTGGCTCTGCATCTCCGCAAAGGCATCCTGCGCCAGACGCTGGATATTCTCCGCTCCCAGTGGCATTGGCTCGCTGACCAGATAAGAGGTGTAAGGAGTAACAATGCCATAGCGCACACTCAAGCGGACGATCTGCTCAACTGTTTCCTCGTCAGCGCCCTTCAGGCGTATGCTGTTGAGCAAATAGCCGATCTTGCGGGTTGCCCACAGGCGTGGTATTTCTGCCAGAACACCCGCTTCTGCAGCATTATTGCGAACAAACCATTGTTGTGGATATTCAAATGTGTTCTCTGTCTGATTTACCCTGCCGCGCAGAATAATATCCGCCTTTCCTCCAGTTCGATAACGTCCCGTCAGCACTATTTGGTTGCCAAAAAACAAGTCTGGTAAAGGATTAGGGTAGATATCGTACACTTCTACCCCTGTGAATTCCAGCGACAGATCGGTGAGCGCTGGAGCATGGATGCGGTTGTAAAACGCAGACAGCTTCTCATCCAACATCTCATCAGGTTCAACATAGGTGCTCAGCCCATGATTGGCGGCGCTCAACGTATCTAGTAAATATGTATCCACATCAAACCCTACCCCAAAGGGAAACACGCGCACATTACCACCAGCAGCCTGCGAAAAATTGGCGAGAATTTTGTCGCTCTCTACCTCCCCCTCTGTAGGCAACCCATCGGTGAGAAAAACTAGGTATGTTGGGCGCCCGGGTTGAGCAACTGCTGCCGCTTCCAGCAAGGCGCGGTTAATATCCGTGCTGCCCTCCGCATGAATTTGCTGTAACCACTCAATCGCCTGGTGGGCTTCAGTAACCGGGCGCAAAACCGGCGCGTATGCCTGTATGCCAGAACTGAAGGCGAGCAGATAAAAACGATCTTCTGCATTTAGCCGTTCCAAAACATAACGTAGCGCCTCTTTTGCTTGTGCCAGTTTCTCCCCTTCCATACTTCCAGAACGGTCTAACACTAGGAGAACATCCTTTGCAACAATGGGAGCTTTTCCGCTAGGTGAAGGCGCCAGCAGCATCAAGAAAAAACCATCCGCATCGCTCTCGTCGCCCGAATCCCGATAGGTGAGAAGATGAAGCGCTTGAGGCTCGCCCAGCGAAAAGAACAACGCAAAATCCTTATCTGGGGTAATATCGCTGGCTTCATACGTGATAGCCCACTGGCGGTTGCTTTTCTTCTCCACTGCTACCTGGTGACTTGGAGAATAGGCAGCGCGGATTGGCTGATCTGATATCAGCGCAACGCTTACACGTACGCTTTCCAGCGGTCGTTGTGAAAACTTCTCAGTGTTGAGAGGGTATACATATCGAACCAGTCCCTCTTCGGATTTGAGAACCTGTGTATATTCCAGTTCAATACGGCGCTCTCCGTGAGGGGGAATTGGGTAAATCTTTGCCTGCACTGCGCCCTGCCCAATATATTCAAGCAGGGCGGGGTCGAGCAATTTGCTGACAATTTCTTCATACGTACGGCGTGCCTGCTCGGCATCCAGTATCTTTCCCTGAACAGGCTCGCGGTCCACCCACAGACGAAAATCACTCAACGCGGCATCAGACGGCAATGGGAATATATATGTGCCTTCCACAGGCCAGGGGTTGGGGTTGTAAAAAACCTGGTCAATGTGTGTTACCGCCAGTTGATTTGTGATGTTGGCGGTAACATGATGGTACCTGATTGTCAGTTGAGATACCGGACGGGGATAGATATCCGGCGGGCAGGGTGGCGGATCACACAGGATGGCAGGCGGCTGCTCGGGTACGACAATACCATCCGCCTGCACTGGCAAAACAACCGCTCCCAGCCACGCAAAACAACTGATAAATGCAATCAAAAACCTGGCTTTCATTGCTGCCTCCTGGTGCAAAAATGCTCTGCAGCTAAAACGCCAGCAAGAGGTTAAAAGTTCCCCTTCTAAAAAACCTGGCGGTTTTGCAACCACCACAAGCGGGCATAAAGCCCCCCCAGTTTGAGCAAGTCGTCATGTTGTCCGCGTTCAACCACCCTGCCAGCCTGCAAAACAAGGACTTCATCCACTTGGTGTAAACCGGACAGGTGATGGGTAATCCATAACAGGCTGCGCCCTTCACAAATCGCAAGCAGCATCTCCATCAGTTTTTTTGCGGTAATCGCATCCAGGTTTGCCGTTGGTTCATCCAGAACGAAAATAGGAGCATCTTGTAATAGCAAACGGGCGGCCGCCAGCCGCTGACGCTCGCCGCCACTCATCTGCTGCCCGCCCTCACCCATCCATGTATCCAGCCCATGCGGCAGGCTCGCCAGCCAGCTCCCCAGTTGAACTTTATCTAGAGCCTCGCGCAGCTTTTTTTCGTCTGCCCCAGGGTTTGCCAGGAGCAGGTTGCCCCGCAATGTGTCCGTGAAAAGGTAGGCGTTCTGCTGTAAAACGCCAAACTGACGGCGTACATCTGCCATCTTCAATTTGCGCGTGTCCTCACTGCCCAGAAATACCTGTCCTGACTGCTGTTCCCAAAAACGCAAAAGGATGTGGACAAGCGTCGTTTTCCCTGCGCCGCTTGGACCGACCAGTGCCAGTTTCTTGCCCGGCGGGAGTTCAAAGCTCACCCCATCCAGGGCAAGCGGAAGATGCGGCGCGTAGCTAAAGGTCAGATCGCGCACCAGCAAAGACGGAGGACTTGCAATCTGCGCCCCAAATTGCAGGTCAGAAACACACGGTGCAACATCCACTAGATCAAATAAACGCCGCGCCGCCTGCAAACTGCTCTCCAGATATTGCGCCGCAAGCCCAAGTGGTTGAACACCTTCAAAACTTGACAACACGAGCAAACAGACCACTGCCAGAAGTACACCATCCAGCGCCTCACGACGTACCAGCGGTATGGATACCAGCAATGCCATGAGCAGTGTTGCCTGTGTTACCAACCAGTAGAGCGCAACGGTAATCCCTCCAACCCACGCTGCGCGGTGTTGCGCAGTTTCCGTCTCGCGCGACAAGCGCTCGAATTTCTCACTCGCCTCTTTCTCGCAGCCAAAAGCGATCAAATCTCCCATGCCCTGTATATTGCTCACCACCGTTGCATTGAGGCGCGCCCGCGCAAGAACAAAGCGCCTGCCGGGGTGTCTTCCAAGCATATACGCCAGCAAAGGCACAAGCAGCCCGCCTCCCGCCAAGCCAAGCGCAAGGATCCACCCCAGCTGGGTGTCCAGGCTGCCCACAAAGACGGATGCACCCACTGTAATCAGTCCTGCTACCAGCGGGGGGGAAACCACGCGCACGTAGAAATTCTCCAGCATTTCGATATCCCCCACTGCCCGCCCCAGCAAGTCGCCGCTCTCATAAGTCAACAGCCGTGCTGGAGCTAAAGGCTCAAGTGACATATAAAACCAGGTGCGCAGTCTCGCCAGCAGACGAAAATTAACTGAGTGTGAGACCAGGCGTTCCAGATAGCGAAAACATGCCCGGCTCAGACCAAAAAAACGCACAGCGACAATTGGAACCTGCAAGACAGCTATTGATGGCTGCAGTGCTGCTCTAGCAATCAGGTACGCCGAGGTGCCCAGTAACCCCACCGCGCTGCCCACCGCTGCTGCTCCCAGTAGTACAGAAATCGCCACCCATCCGGCAAAAGGTTTGAGAAAGCGCAAAAGACGCCAAACTGTTTTCATACCCCTTGCCCGTATGCCTCAAACAAATCTCGATACAGTCCGGAAGAAGCGGATAATTCGGTATATGTACCACTCTGCACAAGCCTGCCCCTCTGCAAAACCAGTATCTTATCCGCGCGATGTACTGTGGAAAGGCGATGGGCTATTATCAGCACCGTGCGTCCCTCACAGACCAGCGAGCTGGCTTGCTCAAGCAACGTTTCAAGTTGTGGGTCGAGGTAGTTGGTGGGTTCATCCATCAACAGCAGAGGGGTATTGCGCAAGAAGGCGCGCGCCAGCGCCACGCGTTGCGCCTGTCCACCGCTTAGGCGAGCCCCGCCCTCACCGATCATCGTATCCAGACCCTGTGGGAAAACCTCGGCGAACTCATCGACAAATGCCATGCGCGCCGCGCGCACGATTGCTTCCCGCGATGCCTCAGGGTTTCCCAACGCAATGTTAGCCGCCAGGCTGGTGTTGAATAAATGCGGTCTTTGGGGCACCCAGGCAATTTTTTGCCGCCATAGTTCAGCAGGTATTGAGGACAGCGCAACCCCGTTGACCCACACTTGACCCGATTGTGGCACAACAAAGCGCAGCAAAATCTGAAAAATTGTACTCTTCCCGGCTCCGCTTGGGCCGACCAGCGCAGTCAACGTTCCCGGAGCAATTGCAAAGCTCAAATTGTCTAAAGCAGCCTGTTCCCGCTGCGGATATGCAAAAGTAACCCTGTCAAAACGGATTTCGAGATGCTGCTCTTCTAAAATGGAACGCACTTCCGGTTTTTTAAGATATTTTTCGCCCTCTTCATTACGGATGGGGGAACTACCCGCCGCATTGAGAATTTCAAAAATTCTACCCACCGCCGCCGCGGCAGACATCCCGGCATGGAAACGCAACCCCAGCATCCGCAGGGGCAGATAAAATTCGGGGGCGATCAAGAGAACAAAGAATGCCTGTTCAAACATGATTCTGCCATACAGCAGCCGCAGCCCGATTTCCACCGCCACAATTGCCGTGCCGATTGTGGCAATCAGCTCCAGCGCAAAAGCGGAAAGAAAAGTCAGGCGTAAAACTTTCATCGTTGTCTGCCGGTAACGCTCGCCTACCGCTGCAATTTCTTTACCGCGCGCCTGACTCTGGTTAAGTAGCTTGAGCGTTGTCAACCCCTGAAGTGTATCCAGAAAATAGGCGCCCATCCGCCTGAGCGCGGTGAACTGACGCCGGGTTAAAACTTCGCCTGCTTTGCCAATCAGAATCATAAACAACGGGATAAGCGGCGCGGTTAGCAGCAAAACCAGCCCCGTCAGCCAGTCCAGCGGAAAAACTGTCAGCAGCATCATCAATGGCAGCGCTGCCGCCATGACCAGCTGGGGCAAATACTGGCTGAAATATGCATCCAGCGACTCAACCCCTTCGGAAACCACTGTTGCCAGTTCGCCGCTTCGCTCATCACGCGCATAAGCAGCTCCAAGCGAAAAAAGCCGCTCCATCAACGCTGCCCGTAGTGTCCGTTTGATCCTGGCGGCAGCTGCCCCAGCCGAACCTTCTCCAACCAAAAGTAAAGCTGCCCGCGCCAGCACAATGACGATCAACGCCACAAGGTACCCATGCACTTCATCAAGCCCCGCTTGCTGTAGAAATACCTCAGCCACCACGCGGCTCAGTCGCCGCGCCCAGAGAATGATTAGCACACCATTCCCCAAACCACAAAACACCGTCAGGGCAAGCCAGAAACGGGCATGTGTTATCTGGCGCAAAAGACGTGAATCCAGATTCATGCAGGAAAGTCTCGTTTAACCGGGCGGCTGGGCAGTATGCGAAGACACCGCTGGCACTACAATGTCTGCTTCAAACAGCAGCCGTTTCCCATCTGGAGAGCGGAGGACAAAATGCGCTTTCTCAACGTTCGAAGGTACTCTGCCATAGCAATACAGCCGATCAGGAAAAATATCCTGCGGCATACAATGATATATCTCCCCCTCCGCTTCCGCCTCAAACGTCCCCGCTACTCCAGCCGGGACTTGGATGACAATCAAAAGCAGGTTCTCGTAATACCCTACTTCAATCACCGATGCACCCACAAAATTTGGCGTTGGCAGGGGTGTCAGCGTTTGATAGGGAATAGCTGTTTCAGTTACACTACTGACGGATAAGGGAATTTCGGTAAACGATAAATCTAGCGGTGAGAGGGGAGTTATCTCACGCGGCTGCGGGATGGAGCGCACGCAAGCTGAAGGAAGCAGCAATAATATAAAGAATAAGATTCTCTGGCAAACCCGAAAGAACATCATCCAAATTGTAGCACAGTTAAAAACAAAAAGTCCCAAAGGCTACTTTTTGCCTTTGGGACGAACAAAATAGCACCCTTATGCTAAACAACAATGCTTAACAGCCGCCCCTTGACATAAATTATCTGGCGAGGCGTTTTTCCAGACAGGTATTTTTGCACCTGATCCCTGGCAAGGGCGGTGCTTTTGACCATTTCTTCGTTGGCATCAGCTGGGACAGTAATATGGTCCCTTAACTTGCCGTTGATCTGCACGGCAATAGTCAGCTCATCTTCTTTTGCTGCTTCCACATCCACTTCAGGCCAGGGCTGTGTATGGATAGAATAGCGCTTGCCCAAACGCTCCCAGATTTCCTCAGTAATATGTGGGGCAACCGGCGCCAGCATGCGCAGATAAATATCCACCGCCTCGTCCCATGCTTCTGTGCCCCATACCTGTGGCTTGAGACGTCCCATCTCGTTGAGCAGTTCCATCAGCGCTGAAACAATAGTGTTGAATTCGAAGCGCTCAAAATCGCGCGTTACTGATTGGAGGGTTTGATAAACTTTGCGGCGCAACGTACGCTGCGCGTCGTTTTGCGCTTTTTGCACCTGAACAGGCTCCTGAAGCGTGCTCCACACCCGTCTCAGCCAGCGATATGTGCCATCAATTCCACTGCTGTTCCATGGGCCACCCAGATCCCAGCGGGCAAAAAACATCAGATAGGCACGTACGGTGTCGGCGCCGTATGTCCGCAGCAGGGCGTCTGGCGCAACCACATTTCCGCGACTTTTGGACATCTTCTCCGAATCCTCACCCAAAACAATCCCTTGATTACGCAGGACAATCATTGGCTCTGGGCCTTTGGTGATGCCCATGTCGCGCAGCGCTTTATGGAAAAAGCGCGTGTAAATGAGGTGCATGGTCGCGTGTTCAATCCCGCCCGTATACACATCTACCGGCATCCAGTAGTCATATTCATTGGGGTCAAAAGGCCCCTGGTCATAATCGGGGCTTAGATAGCGCAAATGATACCATGAGGAACACATAAAGGTATCCATTGTGTCTGTATCGCGCTCGGCATGCCCGCCACAGGAAGGGCAACTGGTAAATCGCCAGGTGGGATGCAGCTTAAGCGGGCTTTCACCGGTCGGTTTCCATTCCACGTCATCCGGCAGCAAAACAGGGAGCTGGTCTTCAGGTACAGGTACAACGCCGCATTTGGGGCAGTGTATCATGGGGATGGGAGCACCCCAGTAACGCTGGCGTGAGATCAACCAGTCACGTAATTTGTAATTGACGGCACGTTTTCCCGTCCCCTTCTTTTCCAGAAATTCAATGGTCTTTTCAAAAGCCTGATCACCCGGCGTTCCACTGAGCGCGCCCGAATTAATCATGCTGCCATAAGCCGCAACCGCTTCGGTCATTTGTTCCGAGACCAGTGGCGGCATATCCGGCGGCTGGATAACCACGCGTATCTCCAAGCCAAACTTGCGGGCAAAGTCAAAATCACGCTGATCATGTGCTGGCACTGCCATGATCGCACCTGTACCGTATGTCATCAGGACATAATCTGCGATCCAAATTGGGATACGTTCATCGTTGACTGGATTGATGGCATACCCGCCACTGAAAACGCCCGTTTTCTCCTTATCTGCCGCCTCACGCTGAATATCCGACTGGCGCGCGGCTTGAAGACGATATTGCTCCACCTCTGCCTTTTGCTCTGGGGTGGTAATTTTATCTACAAGAGGGTGTTCTGGAGCAAGCACCATAAAAGTGGCGCCCCAAAGCGTATCCGGGCGGGTGGTAAAGACTTCAAGCTGGTCACCCTGTTCGGTGCGGAAGATAACCGTTGCCCCTTCTGAGCGCCCGATCCAGTTGGTCTGCAGAACACGCACGCGCTCAGGCCAATCAATCGCCTCAAAATTGCGCAACTCTTCAGCATAAGCGGTTGTGCGAAAGAACCACTGGCTCAGATTTTTCTTGATCACAGGCGTCTCACAGCGCTCACAATGACGATCATCTCCCCACACCTGCTCGCGTGCCAGTGTTGTATTGCAGTTAGGACACCAATCTACTGGCGAAAGCTTGCGGTATGCCAATCCATGCTTATACAGCTGGATAAAAAACCATTCCGTCCAGTGATAATACTTGGGATCGGAGCTGATCGCCTCCCGCCGCCAATCGAACATTGCTCCCATTGAACGCAGTTGCTTGCGCATCCGTTCGATATTGGCATACGTCCATTGCTTGGGATGAATATTGCGCTTGATGGCTGCATTCTCTGCCGGAAGACCAAAAGCATCGAAGCCCATTGGAAAGAGCACATTGTAACCGCGCATGCGCATATAGCGTGCCCGCGCATCCGAGGGCGCCATGGCATACCAGTGCCCAATGTGCAAATCTCCAGAGGGGTAGGGGAGCATTGTCAATGCGTAGTGCTTGGGGCGTTTTGGGTCAATATCAGCATGATACAAGCCATCTGTTTCCCAACGGGTTTGCCACTTGGGTTCAATTTCTGCGGGGTTATAGGGTGTTATTGACATTGCTTTTCTTACATCCTTATTTTGTCTATCAGGATAAAAAAACCTTCGCCCACTCAGGGACGAAGGAAGGATACTCCGCGGTACCACCCTGCTTGTCTGTAAAAACAGACCGCTCTGGAGCACGCTAACGGGTGCTATCCGTCGCTGGCTATGTTACAACATTCACCAGCGCAATTGTGCTTTGCGCACGACAGGCGAGTTCAGTCTGCGGTGTTCCTCAAACACCCTGCCGGGCTCTCACCATTCGCCCGCGCTCGCTGGAGGATGACTTAATACTCCTGTCTCTCTTTATCGTCACTTCACTTTTTAAGGCAAACGACCAGAGAAAAATCTCTAATCGTCTCAAAAGTGGACCCAGAGGGATTCGAACCCTCGACCTTCTCAATGCCATTGAGACGCGCTCCCAACTGCGCTATGGGCCCATTTTCACATTTGCAGGCGCTTCAAAACTTTTCTCGTTCTCAGCCTCCAGTGGACCTGGAGGGATTCGAACCCTCGACCTCTTCAGTGCGATTGAAGCGCGCTCCCAACTGCGCTACAGGCCCCTTTACCAGGGTGATTGAATTCTACCCGATGGGTATTGGGATGTCAAGAACATCGCGGCATTTGCGCCTGTTTATGTTATATTAGTGATAGATATGGGCAAACGTAAGGCAAAATCTCCCAAAACCCAACACGCTGCCAGACCGCAAACGTCGCTTGCTGATGATAGCGTACTCGAGGCGCGTAAAAACCCCATACCGATTAATGTGTTTGGTGAACTGGGGATAGACCTGGATCAGGAAGTCATGCAGCAGATGGATAACGCAGCCCGCCTGCCGGTGGCAGAGAAGGCAGCCATTATGCCAGATGGGCATCTGGGTTATGCGTTGCCAATTGGCGGTGTTATTGCGCTCAACAATGCCGTCAGTCCCTCTTTTGTTGGCTATGACATTGCCTGCAGAATGACGCTCACCATCCTGGATATGCCCTGGGGCGAGTTCCTTGAACACCGCCGCAAACTTGCAGCGGATATGCAAGCAGTAACACGCTTTGGGGTTGGAGCGGGTTTTCATGGAAAAGACCGCCGTGAGCACCCGGTGATGGATGACCCGCTTTGGAGTCAACTGCCAGCACTGCGTGAACACCGCTCGCTGGCGGCGGAGCAGCTTGGGTCGTCAGGCGGTGGGAATCACTTTGTTGACGCGCTGATTGGCGAGGTCGTAGCAGAAGCCGAATGGATGCCCTTGCCGGTGGGTAGCAAATTTGTTGCTTTGATGTCGCATAGCGGCTCACGCGGCACGGGCAATAAGCTGGCACAATATTACGTCAGGCTGGCAAAACAGGAGTTGCAGGGAAAGATAAGAGGTATTCCATCAGGGTACGAATGGCTTCCGCTAGACAGTGAAGCTGGTCAGGAATACTGGAAGGTGATGCAGCTTATGGGGCGTTATGCCCAGGCGAATCATCATCTGATACACGACCTGTTTCTCAAACGAACCGGCCTTTCGCAGATTGCGCGATGGGAAAACCATCACAATTTTGCTTTTCTTGAGGATGGGCTGGTAGTACACCGCAAAGGCGCTACGCCAGCACGTCAGGGGCAGGTAGGCATCATACCAGGGTCTTCGGGCACACCCAGTTACCTGGTTGAAGGTCTGGGAAACCCGGAGGCTTTGCACTCCTCCAGTCATGGCGCCGGGCGGCAGCGTAGCCGCCATGCTGCCCGCAAGGAGTTTGATTATCAATCCTTTAGCGAGCACATGCGCAAGCACGATATCCTTGCAATTGGCGTTGCTCAGGATGAGACCTTTATGGCGTACAAAGATATCGAACGCGTCATGGCATTGCAGGAAGGAATTCTTGTACGCACCATTGCGAAGATGTACCCCACTGTGGTGATTATGGGCGCAGGAAAAGCGGACGATGGAGATTAAGCAACATCAGAAAAGAACAAGGACTTGAGAAAACATAAGATGAAAAATGTGCTGATCACAGGCGGCGCCGGTTTTATCGGTGCAAACTTTGTGCATTATCTGCTAAACGCAGAGCCAGATGTGCAAATTATCAATCTCGATGCTCTGACATACGCCGGTAATCTGGAAAATCTAGCGGACCTGAGAGATAACCCAAGACACATCTTTGTTGTGGGAGACATCTGTGATCAGGAATTGGTGAACAGTCTCTTCCACGACCACAGAATTGATACAGTTGTGCATTTTGCCGCCGAGTCGCATGTTGATCGTTCTATTCTTGGACCCGGGCAGTTTGTGCAAACCAATATTGTGGGCACCTTTACCCTTTTGGAAGCCGCCCGGCGCAGCTGGCTGATTGAAAAACGGTTGCCTGCTGAGACAGTGCGTTTTCACCATGTTTCAACCGATGAGGTGTTTGGTTCTCTCCAACCCGGCGAACCAGCCTGGACGGAAGACACCCCGTATGCGCCGCATTCGCCCTATTCTGCTTCTAAAGCTGCCAGCGACCACCTGGTGCGCTCTTATTTTTACACCTACGGCTTGCCAGTTACCATCAGCAACTGCTCGAATAACTATGGCCCTTATCAATTTCCCGAAAAGCTGATCCCGCTTATGATTCTCAATGCGCTGGAGGGCAAACCCTTACCTGTATATGGTGACGGAAAACAGGTGCGCGATTGGCTTTATGTGGAGGATCATTGCGCGGCGATTTACCGCATTCTGCAGGCTGGGAAAACTGGCGAAACCTACAACATTGGGGGAAATAATCAGCCAACCAATCTGGAAATCGTGCATACTATCTGCCGTATATTAGATCAGCTGTGTCCAGATTCCCCCCACTATCCGCATGCACATCTGATCAAGTTTGTGGCTGACCGTCCTGGACATGACCGCCGCTATGCAATGGATATCACTAAGATAACATCTGAGCTCGGATGGCAGCCTCAGGAAGACTTAAACAGCGGGCTGGACAAAACAGTGCAATGGTATCTCACGCGCCCTGAATGGGTGCGTTCTATCACAGAGCGCGAGGACTACCAGAGCTGGATGAAAAGCAATTATGCCAACCGCTAGAAAATTACCTGTATGCCGTATGCCAACGAATACACCGTAGAACTGACTTCTTTTGTCTATGGCGGGGAATGCATGGGCAGGCTGCCAGATGGGCGCGCGGTGTTTATCCCGTATACCCTACCGGGCGAGCGTGTGCGGGCGCGCTTGGTTGAGGAAAAGCCTCATTTTGCGCGGGCTGCGCTGTTAGAAGTTCTATCGCCCGCGCCACAACGAATGACACCGCGCTGTCCCCATTTCACCGTATGTGGCGGTTGCCACTATCAGCATCTCGACTACACACAGCAAGTCACCGTAAAAGAAGAGATTCTCCGCCAGCAATTGCAACGCATTGCTGGAATTGCCAACCCACCGCTGATGGCAATGCAACCTTCTCCTCAGGCGTGGAATTACCGAAATTCAGCACAATTCCATTTGACACCACGAGGAAAGTTGGGATTCCAGGCGGCAGGTTCACATGATGTGGTGGAAATTGGCGAATGTCATCTTTTGGATGCCTGGCTGGAAGATGCCTGGCGCTCTCTGGATATCGAAGGGACAGATATTCATCTGGTAGAAACGCGCTGTAACGCAGCAGGAGATGTATTGGTCATCCTGCATGGAAATGAGGCGCAACCCCCCTCGCTGTATTTAGACATTCCCTTTTCCGTTGTGCATATCAGCCCATACGGAGAAGTCATCCTGGCAGGGGAAAATCATTTGGCGCAGGTCGTTGCCGACCGCTCTTTCTCAGTTTCAGCAGCCTCGTTCTTCCAGATAAACACGCCACAGGCAGAAGCGATGGTATCCTTTGTGTTGGCTTGCCTCCCCGATCTGGGAGGGGCGTCGGTGATGGATGTTTACTGTGGTGTGGGTCTATTCAGCGCATTTTTAGCCCCGCAGGCACATAGAGTGATTGGTATCGAATCCTCACCGTCTGCTTGTCTGGATTTTGCCATCAATCTGAACGAATTCGACAATGTGGTGCTGTATGAAGGGGCGGCAGAACGAATATTGCCTGCGCTGAATGAGCACATCGATATCGTTATTGTAGACCCGCCGCGCTCCGGCTTGGCATCCAAAGCATTGAATGCCCTGTTGAATTTGTCTCCTCCACTATTGGTATATGTTTCCTGTGATCCTTCTACATTGGCACGCGACGCCAAACGCCTGCTGGCGGGCGGTTATCATCTGCAACAGGTGCAACCTTTTGATATGTTCCCGCAAACCCATCACATTGAAAGCATCAGCTTGTTTGAATGCTTTTCGGATCGTTAGCGGTGGTTAAGCACCTGCCATAGCCCAATCAATAACCCTAGTATCCCCATTGCCATCCAGAAAGCGTACGGAACTCTGCCCTCTTGGCGCGCCTCGGCTTGGGTGATAAGCATCTCTGAAGGAGAAGGTGTTTGCCCTGAAACAGCTGGAACTGATGGTGTTGCTGTAACCGTCAGGAGATGATTGGTTGCTTCAACAAATCCTGTAGGCGCAGCCGCAGAAGTGCTTGGCGTGGGCGGTGCGGCAGAAGGAATCAGCAGTTTCTGCCCGATATACACTGTGTTGGTATCTGGCGGCAGATTGTTCAGTTGAATAATATCCTTGATTTTTGTGCCATACGCAATGGCAATTGCCCACAGGCTCTGCCCCTGTTTCACCGTGTGCACTCTGGAACCGTCTGGCTGTGGCGTTACGGTTTGAACAGCAAAAATAAGCTGCGAATAGTCAAAGGTTGGGCTTGGAGTAATGCCCGGTGTGCCGCCCTTTGCCGGTGTGGAGCGCTGGCAAGGAAGATCACTTGAGTAGGCAGCATGGAGAATAATATACACCTCTCCAGCGCTACCCTGCGCAATGCCCACGCCCACATCGCAGTAATAAGAATTGGTCATCGGCTTGCTATGAATCTCATCTGCCCAAGCGTTGAAGACCACATCTTGGGCTGTGGTGGATGCCCCGCCGATGGTAAAGTTCTCGGTTGCCCAGATCACTGTACCTCCCCCATAACCGGCAGCCGCTATCCGCTCTTTTACACCGCCAATATGACCAGAAGCCTGGCTGGCTGCCATTGTCTCAGCAGTTGCCTGTGCGGTGCTCATCAAGATTGCATTGGTGTTGAGCGGTCTAAGCCCATTCTGGCTGCGCACCTGGTTGACAACATCAATCAATGCCTGAGGGGTGATCATTAGCGCCGCGGGTGTGCCATTGCCAGCCTGTGGCGGGTTAACGGTTGCGCCGGTGAAGAATGCCCAGAGGGCAAACAGCCTGAAAATGAATGCGGCAAATATGTCTAACATCGCACCTGCTATTTTACTCCCAAAGCCGACATGAGAAAAAACCTTTTCGGTACGATTCTTGCACTAGAGTTATCGAATCAAAGAATCACAAGCAAGCTGACATATATGCCCATGGTGTACCCGTCAATATCTAGCCCCAAAAAGATGTCAGGAGGTTTTGATGCCCGCTCCAAATAAATTACTGATCATAACGGCGCTGCTGATACTCAGCCTGCTTGCCTGCAGCTTTCCGCTTCAGGTAGCGGTGATGATGGAATCGCCAACGCCAGATTACACCGTCACGGCAATTATCCAGCAGGTAACCCAGCAGAGCAAGGACAGGGAAGCCACGGCCAACGCGCCGACCCCTGTACCTACCGAGACCATGATGCCTCCACCACCGCCTCCGCCCCCTACTGCCACTCCACCGCCGTTACCCACCGCCACAACAGTCGTATACCCCCAGCGTCCCGGCGGGGTTTTCACTGCTGCGCCTTTTGCCCCAACGATTGATGGCAGCTTCAGCGAATGGACAGCACCGGAATACCCGGTGACTTCCCTAAACGCCCAGATTGGATCAACATATTGGAGCGGCGCCAATGACCTCAGTGGGAAGTTTCGCGCTGCATGGGATATGCAAAACCTGTATATCGCTGTAACTGTGGTTGACGACATCTATGCTCAACGCGCAACCCAGGGCAACATTTATCTGGGCGACAGTGTTGAGATACAGCTGGATGCCGACCTGTACGGTGATTTCTATGTCAATTATCTGACCAATGATGATTACCAGCTGGGCATTTCTCCTGGATATGTCAATACCAATGGTGCCAAGGAGGCGTATCTGTATTATCCAAGTTCTATTCAGGGTTCACGCCCCCAGATCAACATCGCCTCCGTAAAAACTGCCGAGGGCTATCTGCTGGAGGCTGCTATCCCGTGGGCTGTTTTTGGAGTTGTCCCCTCGAGCGGGGCGCGCTATGGATTTGCCCTCTCCATCTCGGATAACGACAGTGCGACGAAGAATTTGCAACAGTCGTTTGTGTCCAGCACGCCAGGGCGCAAACTGCTCAACCCGACCACCTGGAGCGAATTGCTGCTCAAAGCCCCATAACCGCGACTCTCTGCGCTTGGGTTCTCCTCTCCCAACCAACTGCCCCTCTTCATCCAGAAGAGGGGCAACTTGCTTCTTAGGGATAAAACAGTCCATCTAAAAAACTCTCAAAAAATATTGTCGTTCGCGGTTGCTACTGGTATAATACCTCTTCGTAGCTGTGCCACCGTAGCTCAGCTGGCAGAGCAGGCGTTTCGTAAACGTCAGGTCATGGGTTCGAATCCCATCGGTGGCTTTTTGTATGTATGTAGAGGTTATATGCAAAAAACCTGCATTTAACCGCCATATATAGTGGTCTATGGTGTTGTAACCCCTGCATGTAGGGCGGGTGGGACTTGAACCCACAAGGTGTTGCCACCGGCGGATTTTAAGTAAGAACTCTTGTTCTAATTTTGACAACGGTAGATGTACGGGCTTCCCACCATATAACCGCCATATTTGGCGTACTTTCAATAAATTTTCAAGTGACGATTCTGCTTAGTCCGCAGGTATTGCTCCACTCATTTTATTGGATTCGACCAGAGAGTAAAGAGCAAAAACTCACCATTGTAAGGTGACAAAAGTCGTGTATAATAGATTATGATAATGTCCCTTATAGAAAGTTGTATGAGGTGATACCATGAGCGAACAAACCGCAATCGTAGTGAAGGATAATCCGCAAGCTATCATTAGCCTTGTCATTGACGGTCTGAATTCTCCGCACTCCAAGCGCGCCTACGGAAAAGCCTTATCCGATTTTATGAACTGGTATATGGCGGAGGGTAAACCAGGTCTAAGCAAGATGACCGTACAGCGGTATAAAGCCGTCCTGCAAGGGCGTGGTCTTTCGCCTTCTGCGGTAAACCTGGCTTTGTCTGCTATTCGCAAGTTAGGGCAAGAAGCGGCTGACAACGGCTTGATTGAACAATCGCTTGCCAATGGTGTTGCACGGGTAAAGGGCGTCAAGATGCAGGGTGTACGTGCCGGCAACTGGCTGACGCGTGAGCAAGCGCAAGAGCTTCTCAATTTGCCAGACACCACCACCTTGAAGGGTATGCGTGATAGGGCAGTCCTTGCGGTAATGATAGGCGGCGGTCTGCGTAGGTCTGAAGTGGCAAACCTAAAACTAGAGCAAATCGTGCAGCGTGAAGGTAGGTGGGTCATCATCGACCTTTTGGGAAAAGGCAATCGCGTTCGGACTGTGCCGATACCATCCTGGACAAAAGCCGCCATTGACGCATGGACACAAGCGGCTGGAATTACCAGCGGGCTGGTGTTTTGTGCAATCAATAAAGGCGGTAGGCTGGCGCATGAGGGCATGACGGCGCAGGCGGTTCGTGATGTAGTAGTCAGTCATGGCAAAAAGATGGGCATCCATCTTGCGGCGCATGACCTACGGCGCACGTTCGCCAGATTGGCGCGCAAGGGCGGAGCGGGTCTAGACCAGATACAGTTATCTCTAGGACATGCAAGTATCAAAACAACAGAAAGATATTTAGGCGTAACACAAGATTTAATGGATGCACCCTGCGATAGGTTAGGAGTAAAACTATGAGCATGAGAGAGCTTGAGACAAGGATTTTGCGTGAACTGCGCAAAATGCGACCGCAGATAGAAGCCGAACTGGTTCAAAGGAATGACGGCTTTGCTGAATTTAGGGTTGACTGCTTTTTTATGAAAGATGACGTCCTCCATTCAGAGAGGATAGGGTTTCTATACCTATGGTTCGATAAGGGAAAACTACATTTTGAAATGCAGGATAATTCCATCAGAAAAGTGCGAGAAGCGCCTATTGGGATTGAGGACATCTATAAGCGGCTGACTGCCGTTCCTGGTCTGCTTGAGCAAACAACTCGACAAGGCGGGTGCACACAGAAAACAGAAATGCGGTTCGAGCAATTTGAACGAATCCGGGCGGAAAACCCGACTTTCACAATGGAGCAGGTCTCCGCGCGCTACAACGAACTTTTTGCAGAAGACTGCTTCACGACAGGCGACACTGTCAGGAACACCTATCGCCTAATGAACGTAAGATGGAAAAAAAGTAAAAAGCGGTAAAGTGGCAAAATAACTGTTACCGGTTGATAAACCTGCCAAAATGTTGGCAGGTTTATTTTTTCTATGGAGGCGGAACATGCTAGAAGATGCAATCGTTCATTTAGCTGCTGAGCAGGAGGAGGTCTTGCTAAACTGCATAGTTGTCGCGCCAAAAACTGTTTCGCAAATCATTGGCGTCCAGCCGCCAAAAGTGAGTGAAGCGGCAAAACGATTTTGGCATGAATTCTCGAAACAAAAGGACACAATCATGGCTTCTGATGATGATACGGCGACCCTGATTTGCCTTGACTGTGTGTTTTCGGCTGGCGCAACTGACAAATATCTCAAGAGCGGTAGGTATGCGCTTGAAGGAACGACCGCTGAGGAAGCGGTGAGAGAAGCTTTGAAGAAGCTCGACATCTTACGGCAAGGCTGGGCAGCTTTGCGTATCATTCAAAAAGAGGTGGAAACATGGGCGTAGGTGATAACGGAAAATTCGAGGACGCAAAAACAAGGGTTATAAAAATGCGTATGCTAGCTTTCGGCGAAAGTGAAGAGCAAGCCAGGTTAGAGGCGGAGAAAGCTTTTGATAATCCACCAAAGCCGGCAAGCTTGCCAGGTGTAATCAACGGAGCAGACCTGCTAAAGGCAGAATTCCCTGAACCAGTGTGGCTAGTCGAAGGCTTGATACCCGCTGGGCTAACACTGCTGGCGGGTGCGCCAAAGCGCGGCAAAAGCTGGCTTGCTTTGGAATTAGCGCAGGGCGTTTGTTCTGACGGATACTTTTTGAACCACAGGGTGAAGAGCGGCAAGGTCTTATATTGTGCGCTTGAAGATAGTCCGCGCAGACTACAGAGTAGATTGCAAAAACAGGGCTGGACGCCAGGCGCGGCGCAAAACCTGACCGTTCTTTTTGGCGCACAGTTTCACGCGCACTTTGGCGGCAAGAGCGGAAGCGCAAATTTTCTTGCGTTTATCAAAAACGAAAAATTCGACCTGGTCATCATTGACACAGTAAGCAGGGCTTTTCAAATCAAAGACTGGAACGATAGCGCGGCGGTAACAGCGGTCTTGTCGCCGCTCCAGGAGTACACAGCGGATACAGGAACGTCAATCATCCTGATTGACCATCACAGAAAACGGAACGGATTTGACGCGAACCCAATTGAGGACATTCTAGGCAGCGTTTCAAAAAGCGGTGTGTGCGATACGATTGTCGGGCTTTACAAGGAACAGGGCAAGCCAGGCGCGCGGGTGTCAATCGTTGGGCGTGATGTCGAGGAACAAGAGCTTGATATTCGCTTTGACGCGTTCACGGGCTGCTGGGTTGAATCCGCAAAGAGTGATGACCTGACCGATACACAACGCGAAACTCTCAAAGCGATTGAACAATTGGGCGGGCTTGCTACGTTGAGCGAAATTACAGAAGCCACAGGTAGGAATAGAGGAACTCTTTTTAGAGAACTACAGAAGTTACTCGATAAAGGTTATGTAATTGTGGAAAAAAGACACTGGAAAATCAGAAGTGAAGCAACACAGGCAACAGAAGCAACATAGGCAACATAGGCAACAGAAGCAACAATTTGTTGCCTTTGTTGCCTTTGTTGCCATAGCTTTAAGGCAACAAAAAAGCAACAGGAGGAAACGAAAATGGCAGAGCGAACAACAAGAGGTCTTACGGTTTATTCGAGCGGCGGCAAATGGCACATGCGGATAAACGTTCGGAGGCGCAAGAGGTGAATGAGCGGCGGCTGATTGCGGCGGTCATCGTTCGAGCTTTCGAGGACGCCAGACATGGCGATTTGAGCGCAGTGCTTTGGCTTTTGGACGATGGCTTGCTTTGGCTGGATGCGGTTGGTCTTGACGTAACGGCTGAGCAAATGGTTTCAGCAATCAAATCTTATCGGGCGCGCGGGCGCAAAAATCAAAAATTTTTTTAGAGAGAACGGAGGTGCACAAATGAAAAACGAGAATCAAATTGACGGGCGGGCGGTGGTAGAAAAAATCGCCAGACAGCAAGGGCTTTCAGAGAGCGAAACTCAAAAGCTCATGAGCGCGCTTGATGATGCGGTAGGGCGTCATTTAGAGCAAAGCGCAAGAGCGGCGCACCAAAAGCTTACAGCTGCTTTCAA
>JABLWW010000012.1 GCA_013178295.1 Anaerolineae bacterium
GTCTTAATGCCCTGACGGGCATAGGATGATTCAGACTGCGTTTTGGCTTCCCAGCCGCCCCGCCGCGGGCTGCCTCCCGCATCCAAATCTGCCCATATTCTAGCACATCCTCCCTCCCAATGCAAGCTTTTTGTGGGGCGTCTGCTCCCCTTTTTTGCCACTTTTCCACTTTCTGCGTACCCCCCCCTGCAAAATGCCCAAAAATGGGTAAAAACGGAGGGGGGGTACGCAAATCCTGATAAAAAAGGTGCGCTTTGTCATACAATGTGCACCTGCGGCGGCGGCGTCAGCCTCCCCGTCCCCAGTGTGCGCACTTTGGGACGGCAGGTCTCGCAGATCACGTAAATCCGCAGGCTGTCCTCCTTTTCGGCAAAGGTCTTTTTTACCCGCCGCAGCAGTTTGTCCAGTTCCTGGTCGTTCAGCCAGGCTTCAAAGACGCTGCCCTGCACGCGTTCGCCCAGCGATTCCATGATTTTGGCGATCTTGGCGCGGCGTTTGTCGCTGCTGATATCATACGAAAGAAGATAAAAAGTGCGTTTTTCCATGGCATCCTCCCTAAAACATCAGCGAAACCCCATGCCGCGAAAATCGGGTTTTGCCTGCTGAATGCAGTCTGCCGCCTGGCGCGCCTGCTCAAAAACGCACTGCCGCATAGCCAGCTGCACGCCGCGCAGCGGGTGGGTAAAGCGCCCCTCCATGCGGGTTTCGTAAGCGCGGATAAAGCGTTTGAGCCCGTCTTCCAGCAGCAGTACTGGGCGTTCGGGCGGACCGGGTTCAAAATCCTGTGGGGTGATCTGCCCGCTGGCGCATGCCCACAGTGCCACGCCGTCCACCACCGGGCGGAACTCTTCCAGCAGGTCAAGGGCAAGGGCGGGGCGGTTGTAGGCATACTCGTGAAGAAACCCGGCGTAGGGGTCAAGCCCCATGCTCTGCACGGCGCCGCTGGCGGTCTGCGCCATGAGGGTGTAGCCAAAGGAAAGCAGGACGTTGACCGGGTCGGCAGGCGGGCGGCGGGTGCGTTTTTCAAAACGCCACACCGGGTCAAACAGACGGCGCAAGCCGCCAAAATAAGCCGCCGTGGCGCTGCCTTCCAGCCCGCGCAGGCTGGCAAGGTTTTGTTTACGCTCCACTGCCTCCAGCGCCTGGGCAAGCTGTTCGGCGGCGCTGTGGATGAGTGGGTCGCTGCGCTGGCGGTTGTGGCGCAGCAGCAGGGCGCGCTGATGGCTGAGCTTGGCGTGCACAAAGCGTTTTGCCAGCGCCAGGACAAAATGCGGCTCGTTGAGGCGGGCATACTGCGCCCGCCGCAGGGGGACGTGGGGGGTGATCTCACCGATCAGCCGCCCGCGGTATTCGCCGTTGCGGGTGAGGAAGATCACCTCGCGCCCTTCGCCCAGCAGGGCGTCAATGGCGGGGGTGGTCAGCCCCACATTGCCAAACAAGATGACCTGCGAGACCTGCCCAAGCGGCACACTGAGCAGGGTCTCGATGTGCGCATCATCCTCGACGCGCTCCACCTCCAGCCGCTGGTTGCGGATGCGCAGTTTGGTGTTTTGCTCAACGACATACACGGGGGGCATCTCGGCGGTTCTCTCTCCTGTTTCTCCGCAGATGACGCAAATTTTTGCGTGCCTCGCTTACTTCTGCTCAAAATGCCGATGTTTGCGGGTCATCCGCCGGCATCATCGGCGGATGGTGCTCCATCATGGGCGCGGCACTGCCCCATGCCCATGGCGGCGCTGACGCCCGCCCCGCAAAAGAGGGCAAAAGCCGCCAGGGTATGCAGGATGCCCAGCCAGTAGCGGTCGTAGCGCACGGCGTGATAGCGCGCCTGCCCGACTGCGCCCCAGCGGGCGGCATTGGCTTTCAGGTCGGCGCGGCGGCTGTTGAGATGAAAACTGCCCACCGTCAGACACTCCTGCGCAAAGCGCCGCGTCTCTTCAGGGAAGGCGATCGGAGCGGCGGCGTTCCATTTATCCAGCAGGCTGCCAAACACCAGCCCCGGCAGCGGCAGCGGCATAAAAACGCCGTTGTTCTTGAAGCACAACGGGCTGGCAAACTGCAGGGTGAGGCTGCGCGGCAGACCCTCGCTGCGGGTGAGATACTGCGCCGCCAGGGCGGCAAAACCGTTGTGTGCCGCCCATGGGTGCTGCTGCGGGTCGGTATAGACGGCTTGCACGGTAAAGGGGAGGTAATCCAGCTCCAGCCTGCTGCCCTGTGCCAGCCTGCCGCCGGGCGCAACGGCTTGCAGCAGAATGTGCGTCAGACGGGCGTCATAGCTGGTCAGCCGCAGCCAGTAGTTCTGCTGCGGCAGCAGGCGGTTTGCCTGGCGTTTGCCCATCAAGTTCGAGACGGTATACGGCTTGGCGCTCTGTTCATCGTGCAGGCTGGCAGCCAGGTTCTCATCGGCGGCGCGGATCACCTGCAAAAACATGGCGTGCACCGCCCGCCCCCACCACAGCGGCAGCGGCTGATCCTGCGGGGCGGTATCCAAAGCGTTAAGGACGATGACAAGCGAGAGAAGTTCATCCATTTAATATCAATTAATATCAATAGCGCGCCTGGCGGGCTTGGTCGCGCACGGCTTGCAGGTTGAGGATTTCTGCCGCCTCAAAGCGCGGCGGCAGTTCGCCCGGCACGGGGGCAAGGCGCACCAGCGGCGGGAAGTACCCCATGCGCCCGTGCAGTTCTGCCAGCAGCAGGACGGCGATGTAGTTCAATGAAGGAGGGTTAATCAAGATGGGGGCGTTCTGCCATTCGGCGGGTGTGAGCGGGATGCGCTCCATGAGCGCCTGCAGCTGGGGCAAAAACGGCTGCTGGCTTTCGAACTGCACCGCCAGATCGATGATGTTCTCTATCGTTTTTCCGCTCAGCCGCTCGATCTGAGCGACTTGTTGCGGCGTAAGAGGATGCGAGAAATTGAGGAGAAGCATCAGTCACCTCACGCTGCGGAGCTGGGTTTTGGCAGCAATTCGCCGCGTACGGCATCCACCAGCTGCCTGGCATCTGCAGCGGCAAGGGCTTTGCCTGCCTGATAATTTGGCAGTTCGATGATGGTGATGCCGCGCGCCTGCGCCAGGCTGCGCAGGCTGTTGGCGCTGCCTGTCAGTTTTCGGGCGATGATCCAAAACTTGGCTGTATAGATGCCCAAATACTCCCTGCCGCCCGCTGTTGCCAGCTGGTCGAGACCGCTTTTGAGGTTCTCCCTGCCGCCCAGCTTGAGCTCGGCAATCCCCGCCTGATTGCCTAAACGGAAGGCAAGGTCAATCTCAATCTGGTCTCTGACGCCTTTGGGGCGCACACCGGCTTTGACCTCAAAACCGGCGTTTTTCAGCGCGTCGCCCACCGCCTGCTCAAACAAACCGCCGTTATCCAGCCTGCCGTTCTCGCCGCGGTGATAGCCGCCCTCGTCATACCCGCCGACGTGGGCGCGCAGATAGTCATCCAGCGTGATCAGTTCGGGCAGTGCAACGGGCTGCTGACTGGGGTCAAGCGGGAGAACGCGATCCCCCTCAAAGCGGTAGCGGTAGAGCAGCGAGCGGCGGTTTTCGCTTTCCAAATAGACAAACGGCAGCTGCAGCTGCTGAGCCACACGGTATGCCGCCAGCGACATGATCTTGGTAGCGCCGGTCAGGTTCACCATCCACTCGCCCGCGGTGCACAGCCTGTGCAGTTCTTCGGAGACGCCCTGCAGGTTGTAGGGGGCGGCTTTGAGGTCGTGTAGGCGGCAGCCGCCGCCGAGGATGTTTTGCAGATGCGTGGCTATTTTCTTTGTGCGTTGGGTGCAAACCAGCAGGTTCTCTTCGGGCTGAAGAAAGCGTGCCGGCAGTAGAATGGGCATGGGCTGTTCACCCACCAGCGAAAGCAGTTTCATGGTTGCTCTCCTATGGGTAATGCTTCCATTTGCATTGCGATGCACTGAATTTGTTCGATGAGGTCTTTCGCCTGGCGCGGAGCTTGGCGCATCCCGGCGTGGTCGAGATCGTTGCGCAGGTCGGCAAGCGTATTCCACAGGGCAAGGGCGCTTTCCAGCTGCGGGACGGGGGCAAGAAACAGGGGTTCAAAGGGCTGTTTGTTCTGGTGGCAGGTTTTAAAGGTATAGGCTTCCTCGTTGATGCTGCCCTCGATGCGCTCACGCACGGCGCGGTTGGTGAAGTCAAAGCGCTGTAGGTGTGCCATCACCCAGCTGACGAGCCACTCGCGCGCCAGGGTGACTGCCTGCGCCCAATGCTCGCGCTCGACATACCAGGCGATCATCTGACGCTGTTTGTGCAGCGCCTGCCAGGCATTGTGCGGCTGGTCGGCGTCTTGCAGCCCCAGCGGCGCAAAGGTGCGCTGCACATTCTCCAGCAGGTGCAGATAGGGTTTGGTGGCAGGGGTGCTCTCCAGCAGCGGCCGCGCCAATTCGGTGCGCCCGGCAAGCCCGGCGCACTGCGTCAGAGCGTCGTAGGGGCGGATGAGGTTGAGTGCCTGCGAGATGCCCACCAGTGCGCCGCCCAGGTTGGCAAGCCTGCCCACCTGCTCAAGCGCCGTGGGGTCGCCCTGCGCCTGCTCTGCCAGCGTTTTGCGCTGCTCGCGCAGCAGCTTTCCGAGATCGCGCGCATCGCCGGTTTGGACGAGGCGGTCGGCGGCGGCAGACCATTCCAGCAGGCTGAGCATGGGGGTAAGGTCAAACATCGCCACGCGGCGCACATCGGGGATCGATTCGTGCGGCTCGCCCACGTCATACGCCCCATAGAACACCGCCCGTAGGCGCACACCCAGCCCAGATCGCAAAAAAGCCGCCGCCAGCAGCGCCACCAGCGGAAACGAACGCAGTCCATGGGTGATATCGAAGGCCGCCTCGCTTTGCGGGGGGACATGATCGGCGATGATCTCAAAAATCTGCCACAGTTCGGCTTCGTTTTTGCCCGTCGGCACCTCCACCGGGCACACTTCCACCCCGGCGGGCATATCTTTGCACAAATCTTCAAAGTGTGTGCGGCTCTTTTCGGTGAGGAAGACCGTCAGCTTTTCCGGACGCAGAAAGCGGCACGAAGCCAGCGGGGCAAACTTAGTGATGTACTCCTCGCCGTTCCACATGTAGCAGGCGGTTTGATAATTCCCGGTGCCCAAAAAGGTGAGCAGGTTCATGCAGCCCTCACTACTTGCAGTGTGATCTTGACCCACCCCAGCGGACAAGGGATGCCATCCTTTCCCACCGCCACCTTGCGGCTTTTGGGAGTGCGTTTTGCGCCCAGCCATGCTCCGCTCCCGCTGGGCTTGCCCAAACGCTGGGTATTTTGATACACATCGACAACTTGTTGAAAGGTTGATTCTCCCAGCAGGTCGGTGATCGTCTTGGCATCATAACCGCTTCCCCACCCCAGCGGCAGGAAGAAGGCGCTTTTGAAATCCGCCTGTTCTGCCTTTAGGTTCTCATAAAATTCTTTCAGACGCCTCTCACCGGCATTGGCATAGAAGTCGATTTCCTGATCGATCAATTCGTTGGAGGCTGATTTGCAGTAGCCTGCCAACTTGCCAATCAACGCTTGACGATCCGCAAACCCAAGCTGCTCCACAGCCGGAGATTGAAACAGGTAGCTGTTAATCGTCATTGGCAGGTCAAACTCCGTCTGCAGGGGAATCGTCTCGGCAAAGATAGAAAAATTGCCTTTATAGGCCAGTGCGCCCTTCTGGTTGAGCGAAAACAAGCGCACCTCCGAGAGCTGTAAAGATTGCGGTGAAACAGGCGGCGCATCGCCCAGCTGGATCGCACGGCTGATGTCATAATTTGGATACTTTCCAGATTTAATCCCAGAATTTGGAACCATCACCAGCGGTTCGATCACCCCGCCGGGCTTGGCTCTGCTTTTCTTGCCAAAGGCAACCCCTTTGGCATGTTCCCCAATCACCTCCGCCGCTTTTTGCTGCACCTGTTCAAGTGTGGAGCGCGATTCCAGCAAAAAACCGCGTATTAATGCGCTCCGCAAGACGCCCTTGACCGAGGAACCGGGCAGATAAGGCGCCCCGCTGGTTTTAATAAATTCCAGCACTTCAGACAACATCCCCTTGCCGACAGCGTTGTTTGTGATTTGATATTTCTGAACCTGCTGCAGCGAGATGCTCCTGTTCTGCTGGAGGAAGTCGCTCAGGCTCTGTTTAGGATCTTCAAAAAAAGCCACCAGCCGATCAGAACGTTTCTCATCCTTGGCAGCCCAATCAATCAATTTACCCTCATCCACAACGGTCAGGGAATCATCATCCAGCAGCAACAGCTTGTAGGGAATTCTTTCACCGCTGCCAATGTGCAGCGGAGAATAAACCTCCACGTGCAAATTCAAGCTTCTCAACACATCATTCATACCGCCCTCCGCGAGAAAACTGTGGAAAGCAGGCAGGCACACCCACCGCCAGGCCGCTCTGATAGACCGGCCAGCCGTTTTGCTGTGCGGCAACAAGCTCCGCCAGCCGTCCGGGCGGGTCTTCGACAGCCGCCAGGCGGAACACCGACCCGGGTTCAAACATGCGCACGGGTTTTTTGTAGACTTCCCCCTTCCCGTCCGCTTCCAAATGGGCAAAGCGCCGTTCACGCTTGGGACGCAGATGAGCAACCTCATACGCCAGCGCATCATCCTCCCCTCTCAGTTCACCCTCAGCCGGCAGATAGCGCGACAACGTCAGCCAGGCATTGGCGTCATCACCCGCCTGCGGCAGTGTGATCGGCTGTAGGTCAACTTCAATGTCGAAATGTCCCTTTCCAGTGGATCGGTCGGCGCCAAAACCGCTGTCAGCCAGGTAGCGCAGGGCAGGCAGTATCAGGCTTTTGAGCGTCTCAGGTTCTGTTCGCAGCGCTGCCCAAAGCCCCGCCCCGCGGCGGAAGAACGTCTCTTGGGTATAGAACAGGTTGCCTTCCACCGTCGCCCCAGCCAGACGGTCAATGTGGTTGCGCTGCACGGTGGCGCGCCGAAGAAGATTCTCGATCTCGCACCTCTCATTTGCAAGCAGCAAAAACGATCCGAACACCTTAACACAAGGATCACCAACTTTAGCCAAAGCCCGCAGAATGTCGTTTGCCTTCAGCTTCCCCGAAACCGCCTGCGCAAATGCCGCTTCGGAGAGAAACTCGGTTTTCTTTTTGAAATCCTTGGCTTGTTCCAACACGGTGATGCGTGCGGCTTTTTTCTTGGTCAGCCGCTGCACATCCTGCACAACTGCGGCAATATCCGCCACGCTGGGCATCAGCCAGGCCGGTCGGGGATAAAAGCGCAAGCGGCTCATATCGGCGCACAGGCAAAATGGAAAAGTCGAACTGAAGGCAAAAGGCGCCTTTGGCGGGGAGAGAATCTGCGCCAGATCCCCCAGATCCAGCAGGCGGATTGCCCAGCAGACGGCGCCGAACAACGTATCCGAAGCCAGGGCAGAAGCCAGCGAGCCGCGAGGGAAAAAATAGACCCCATAGGTTTGCATTGGGCGCCTCCTCTAGCGGGCAGACGGCCATTGAATCTGCTCAAACGCTTTGACAATCTCCGCCGGGGTCTTGATCTCTTTCAGATCAACCACCTGCGCCCCCGTTCCCTTGCGGTAATACGCCACCGGGCGCCATTCGATGCTGATTTTATCAAACCTCACCTGACCATGCCCGCGCGACCCAGACCCGCCCAGCGCGCTTTGCTCCAGCAGGTGCATAAAGCCAAACAGTTCTTTGAGCAGCAGGTGTTCATCCTTTCGATATTGGTCAACAATCATCTCAAAGTCAAAAGCGGATCCTGCAGGAACGCGCTCAATCGGCCGCGGGTTTGCCTCCGAAGTGACGCGGTCAATGGCATTCTCGGTCTTGAGTTCGGTATAGATGTATTCGCCCAGCCTGCTTTCCCACTCCTCTTTGGTTACTTCTGTGGGAAAGGAATCGCGCACCGTCAGACGGGTGGGCCCAGCTGCGGCGCGGACGGTGTTGTTATCGCTGGCAGGGCCAAACAAGCGTGCCAGCGCATACACGTTATCCCAGCGGGCGCCTTGCTGCTCTTTTTCCAATTCACTGCAAGCATAGGCGGAATAGCCTCCATGCTTTGAATGCTTCTCGACCAATCCATAACTCCATTCAGCCAGCGAACGCAGTTTGCCCTTCAGCGAAGATCCGGGAATGTAGGGATAATCGGTCAAAGGGTCCTTAATCACTGGGTTGTCCACACCGCCAATTTCAACGCCGGTAGTAGTGCCGCCGACATGCAGACCGGTCACGCAGTAGATTTCTCCTCGAATGAGATATTTGCCAAGAAATTGATAATCCATCGTGTCCTCCTTATTCCTGCCTATGCCTTTGGATTGTGGTATTTGTGATACGCCAGAACGGCCTCAAGAAAATCTGCCGTGCGTTCAAAATCACGGTTGGTTTTAAGTTTTTCCTTGCTAAAAATGAGCTTGAACAGTTCATAGACTTCTTTGGGCAGCAATCCCCGCGCCTGCGAATATGCCAGCACAGGCATCAGACGCAGCAAATCGGTGCGGTCAAAGGGTTGGCTCCAGTCTGCCTCGGTGCGGCATTCGCGCTCCAGCTTGCGGCGGATTTGTTTAACTTCCGTAAAGACCTTGCGAAGCTGGGTCGGTTTGAGTTTATCCTTTGAGTCTTGTGCGACTTTATCGGCATAACCTCCCTCTTCGGCAAAAGTCTGGGGCTGAAGGGCGCTCATGCTGCCAAGCTTTCGGATTTCTGCAATCACGTTATCGATTGCGGATGGCTGCTGGCTCTGAGAGCGGCCGGACGGTGCACGGTTTGGATTTGCGTAGGTCATCTTTCTACTCCTTTCTGGTAATGAGACTGACAAAAGAAATGGGAATACGAAGCGCGGTGATCGCTTCCAGGATGCTTTTCATCAAATGGTCGCGGGTTTGCTTTTTGACCCGCCGTGTAAAGGTATAGTAAAAGCGCGGCGTCCACATGGGGTTGGCGCGCCTGCTCCTAGCGGCGGAGATGCGACGCTGGCGGTCCAACCGCTCCAGATCATGCACCAGCCCTCTGGGAAGCTCATTATTTTCAACAGCGTCTTTCAGCTCATCACCCAATTGCAGCAGAGATTCAAACGAGACACTCCCATCCCGCCAGAGAACCTCTTGCGAGAACACACCAATGCGGTTGCGTCCTGCGTCTTTGGCGGCCTCGAGTGCCCCTTTTGCCTCCTCTGCAAAACGCTGCACGGGGTAATGCGGTTTGACAAACACCAGCCCCGCCGAGATGGTAACACAGGGATTGCCGCAGGCGTATTCCTCCCAGCGCTCCTGAAGCAGCAATGCCAGCCTCAGGGCGGCATCCCAAGGTCCCACAATGAACAGATCATCGCCGCCGGAGTAGAGGATATAGAATACCCCATCCATCTTGTCAACGATTCTCTTTTGTTCGTCATCGGTCAGGCGCTGCGCCCATTCCTGCGCTGCGTCGCGGCAAAGCTCATTCAGGTAGCCGCCGAAGAACAGGTCAACGGACTCGCTGAGCGCCAATACCCGCGAAAGCGTCGGGGTGAGATTTTTTCTATCATCGCGCAGCCCCTCGCTAAAAAGCAGCCCCAAACGGTCAACATCCGCCCGCAAAACGCCAATGCGCTTGGCGCCGCTGGCAGCTTTTGCCAGCGCCTCAAAGTGAAGCACATCTCCCTCCTCCACAGGCTCCATGCCCGCTTCGACGAATCTGGTCTTTGCCAGCGGGGCGGCATTGGCAAAGAAACGATATCCCATCCCCAACGTTGACGGCGCACCCTGGATGAGAAAATCAGTGTTGTTGACAGAGAAAATATCCACACGGCACGGATTCTTAAGCCCGCGCAATTGGCTCAGCAGAGCTTGTTTTTCCTCTTCGTCCAAAAGCAGCACCGTTACCCCAAAATCTTTGGCAAACTGGTCAATGCGGGTGCCTTTTGGGGAAGACAGGTCGCCGTAAACAAAAGCCAACGAGGTGGCATGGGGCAGTTTTTTGCCAAGCTGAGCATGCATGCTACACAGGCTACACGTACCAGCATCACTCAGGGGTGTAAGATGGCAAATGCGGCAAACGTGATACTGGGTTTCATTCGGCAGGTAAAAGTCCTCATCGAGGATTGCACGCGCCCACTTACGGCTTTTTTCCTTCTGAAGCTGCTCATTCTGCGCCTCAAATGCCCGTCTGAGGTCGGCAAAGTCGGCAGCGCATATCTCCTCTTTGGCAATCGAAAGGCTCAATGCCCCATGGAACTGCTCCAGCAGCCACCGCTCGATGTTGCGGTAAGCCGCATCCAGTTTCTCCAGGGTAGATGCGTCCTTCGGCACCAAGAGATTAAACCCGCCGCCGCCCAGATAGACCACATTGACAGCAGGCAGACCCAGGCAGCGCAGCAGATAGTCCGTCAACACCTCCCCCAGCAGATTGAGGAAGAAAGAGCGCCCGCGCAGACGTTTGGCAACATGCTCAAAAGAGGCTTCCGCCTCCGGGCGGGTAATCTGGTAAATAAAGTTCTGGATGCCTGAAAAATCCCCCTTTACCAAAAATGCCACGGGCTGTTTCCAGTCTTCGAGTTTCTCCCTCAGCGCCAGCATCTGGTCAAGCTCATCATCTGTGAATGCGCGTTCGAGGCAGACCGCTATCGCCGACGCGGCTTTCAAATGTCCATAGAGGGAGACATCGGGCAGGGTGCGCTCACCGGGTTTGCTCTCCCAAGGCGTGGCAGAGGCGATACACCACGTATACTTGCGCAGCAATGCCAGCAGGGAAACAAAGAGCGCTTCACCTTCCGCAGAGCTTTTTTCGGCATTATCTTTGAGCGTTTTCATCTCTTCTGCAAACTGCTTCCACAGTTCCTGGTATCCGACGTCGTTAACGCTCTGAGGCTTCTCTACAGGGAACAGGGTTTCCCGCTCATGGCAGAGCGGTTTGAGCTCAAAGCCGCGCTTTTCTCCCTTTTCTTGCTCCTCATCCAGAACAAGATGCGCGAGGATGGCTTGCAGCGGCGCTTCCTGCGATTTGCTTTGCTGCTCGTCCCCAGTGCGCCGCTCTTGAGCGCTCAATCTGTCGGCAAGACAGGTTATTTTGACAATCCGCTTTGTCTCTTTCCAGTTAGGCTTTGCCGTATCCAAATGATGCGACGCGACTGCATCTGCCAAATCTTCCCAATACGCACGCGGAAAAATCTCCTGCCAGCCCTTTTGAACAAAGACCTTCGCGCCAGCCTCGGCATGTTTCCCGTTTTCCCCTGCCCGCTGTGCAAACTTGCCGATGTCGTGGAGCAGCCCTGCCAATGCGGCTGCGAGTGTTTTATCTTCCATACGCCCTCCATATATAAAAGATCAAAAGCCGCCGAACGGAGAGGAAGCCCCCTTTGCCCCCTGCAACCCCCCCGTTCAGCTGTCTGGGAATAGTGTACCCTATCCACGTCCTGCGCACATCCGTATTTTTACTCAATTTTTGTGTGCTTTTCCTCCTTTGGTGTGCCATTTCAAGCCTGCGTGGCAGGCTCATTTTCCCAAAAAGGTGTAGTACAGCCGCAGCAGCGCCACCAGCTGGGCGCGGTTGACCTGCTCAAGCTCCCAATAGTGCTCGGCTTTGGTGTATGCCGAGTACAGATGGTTCTGCACGGTGCGCACCGATAGGTTGAGGCGGGCGGCGATCTCCTCATCCGCAAGCCCCTGTGTTACCAGCAGTTCCACCGTCTGGCGCTCGGCGCGGGTCAGCTTTTTCTCAATAAACCCGCTCACCTGACGATGCTTTGGCTCCAGTTCCAGCTTGTTGAGACGCTCCAAAGCGCAAAAGGGGTCGTCAATGTGGCGCAGGTGCGTCAGCGCCGGAGAAAGCAGCGCACGCAGCAGCAGCGGAATGGGTACCAGCTGCACTGCATCCCCCGTCTGCGGATAAAGGCGCTTGCTGGCTAAAAACTCGCCTGCCGAATGCAGATGCCAGACGCAGTCGTGCGCATCGCACAGCATCTGCGCGGTGAGCATGGCGTAGATGGCAAGCGTCTTGCGTCCGCCTGCCAGCAGCAGGTGCACACGCTCACCCTTGCGCTTTGCCTGCCACACGGCACGGTAAAGCGCCCGAAAAGCCGCATCACAGGCTTGCGGCGTTTCCACATCCTCAAACAGACTGCCATCAGGGGCACAAACGGGGTAGAGGGTGTGGGGCAGGCTGGCCTGCGCCAGCGCCGGGAGCAGCCTTTGCAGGGCGGCTTGCACCACCTCACCGCCGGTATGCACCAGCGCCACGCGCCCCACCTGCTCCTGCCGGGTGCCCAATACAGACAGTGCTGCCGTGACCACCTGCGGCTCGCTCCCCAGTGTTGCCACCAGAACCGTTCCTGCCTGCTGCGCTTTCTGCAAAGCTGACCCCTTTCCTGATATGCACGATTATATCATACCCGATGACGCCGGGTGCGGCAAAGCTTTTATCCGCCGACATCAGCACCCCCTGCCGGGGGAACTGAGAGCGGTGGGGGAGGGTGTGTCTCTTTGCGCAGCAGGCAGATGGCAGGGGGTGCATTGGTGCTATAATACCCCCATGCAAAGCGGCGATACCTCTCCCGCGCGCATCGGGCGGCTGAAGGAAGTGGCGGCTGTCTTCCTCAAGCTGGGCATCACCGGCTTTGGCGGGCTGGCAGCCCACATCGCCATGATGCACGATGAAACCGTGCGGCGGCGCAACTGGCTGAGCGAGCAGGAGTTTCTCGACCTGGTGGGCGCTACCAATCTCATCCCCGGACCAAACTCCACCGAGCTTGCCATCCATCTGGGGTTTGTGCGCGCTGGGTTTGCCGGGCTGCTGGTGGCTGGGGTGAGCTTTATCCTCCCGGCGGTGCTGATCGTTACGGCGCTGGCGTGGGGCTATGCGCGCTACGGCGCTGCCCCGCAGACCGGCTGGCTGCTCTACGGCATCAAACCGGTGGTGATTGCCATCATCCTCCAGGCGCTGTGGACTTTGGGGAAGAAGGCGCTGCGCGGCGTCCTCCTGACGGCGGTTGCGCTGGGGGCGGCGGTGCTGTATTTGACCGGCATCCACGAGATTGCTCTGCTGTTTGGCGGCGGTGCGCTGATGCTGCTGATCACCGCCCTGCCGCGCCTGCGCAAAGCCAACCCCGCGCTTGTCTTTCTGCCGCCGCTTGCCGCGCTCAACCTGCTGCCCGGGGCGGCGCTTTCGGCGGCGGCGCCCTTCAGCTTGTGGCTGCTCTTTTTCACCTTTCTCAAGATCGGGTCACTGCTCTACGGCAGCGGATATGTGCTGCTGGCGTTTCTGCATGGCGATTTTGTTACCCGCTTTGGCTGGCTCACCGAGCGCCAGCTGCTGGATGCGGTTGCCGTGGGGCAGATGACCCCCGGACCGCTCTTTACCACTGCCACCTTCATCGGCTACCTGCTGGGCGGGATGCCCGGCGCGCTGCTGGCAACCCTGGCGTTCTTTCTTCCGGCTTTTGTGCTGGTGGCTGTCTCCAGCCCGTTTGTCCGCCGTCTGCGCTGTTCGCCGCCGCTTGCCGCGCTGCTGGACGGGGTCAACGCCGCCGCGCTGGGGCTGATGGCGGTGGTCACCTGGAGCATTGGGCGCGATTCGATCACCGATCTGCCCACCGTGCTGATTGCGCTGGTCTCGCTGCTGCTGCTGGTGCGCTTCAAGGTCAATGCCACCTGGCTGATCGCCGCTGGGGCGCTCATTGGGGTGGTGTTTGCCCTTTTGCATTGAGGATCGGCTTGCCCCACCGCACCCCATCCCCGTAGGATGGGGCTTGCCCCATTGGATTTGGTGGGGTGAACCCCACCCTACGTGCAACACTTGCTCCATCATCATTGGCGGGGTGAACCCCGCCCTACGGCTTGCTTTTGGCGCTGGGAAGCGCACAGGCAGAAGAATCTACTCCACCCCTGCGCCGCCCGCGGCGCGGGTGCTGGAGACCACCCGCCCGTCCTCCAGCCGCAGGGTGTGGGTGATGCAGGCGGGGAGTTCGTCGGGGTCGTGGGTAACGTAGATCAGCGTGAGCGGGGCGCGGGCGCACAGACGGTCGAGAAAGCCGGTAAACTGCTGACGGCGCGGGATATCCAGCGCGGCGCACGGCTCGTCCAGAATCAGCAGCTGCGGGTGTTTGACCAGCGCCCGCCCCAGCAGTGCCAGCCGCTGCTGAGCGGCAGAAAGGGCGTGAAACGGCTTATCCGCCAGGTGCGCCAGCCCCAGCGCCCGCAGCCAGCCAGCCGCCCGCTGCAACTGGTGGGGGGCGGCGGCGCGGTGCAGCCCAACCGAATCATAAAACCCTGAGCATACCACCTCAAAGCACGAGGTCTGCGGCGGGTAGCACAGATGCAGTTCCGGCGAAACCCAGCCGATTTTTTCCTTGATTTCCCAAATGCTCTCGCCGCTGCCGCGCCGCCGTCCAAACAGCCACAGGTCATTGTGGTAGCCCTGCGGGTTATCGCCCAGCACCAGGCTGAGCAGGGTGGTCTTGCCTGCACCGTTCGGTCCAAGCAGCGCCCAGCGTTCGCCCGGCTGCACCTCCCAGTCAACCCCTTCCAGCACGCTGGTCTGTCCATAGCGCACGCAGATGTTGCGCATGCGCAGCAGTGCCCCGCCGTCCGCAGGCGGCAGGTCGGCGGTGTATGCGGCGGCAAGCGGCTGCAGGTCTTCTTCGGCGGCGGGGGATGCTGGGGGCGGGGCGGCGGCGGGTTGGCGTGTGTCAGTGTAGCCGCTGCGGCTGCCGGTATATACCAGACGCAGGTCGCGCACCACCGCCAGATGGTCTGCGGCTGTGGGGATGTCTTCCGCGCGGCTGGTCACAAAAAGCACCGGCGGCTGCTGGCGGGTGATGAGCGTCTCGATAGCCGCACGCAGCGTCTGGCATGTCGCCGCGTCCATCCCGCTGTAAGGCGAATCGAGCACCAGCAGGCGCGGCTGTTGCAGCAGCAGGCGCGCCAGAAACACCTTGCGCGTCTCGCCGTGCGAAAGATGGATCAGACGGCGCGGCAGCAGATGCTCCAGCCGCAGCAGGTCAACCAGCGTCTGCCGCCGGGTGGTGTCGTCGGCTTTTGGCGCGGGCGTGCCGGGCGGAGGGGGCGGCAGGCTGCGCGCCGAGAGCAGGTCGTCCACCGTCGGGGCTTCTTCGCCCTCCAATGACTGCCAGCGCGCCTGGTGATAGGCGACATAGCGGCGCACAAAGGCGCGGTGGCTCTCGGCAGAGAGGATGAGCGCCTCGCCCGGGTAGAGGTAGGTGCGCGGCGGGATGCCGTCAAAGGCATAGCGGATGACGCCGCCCGCCAGCGGCAGAAGACCGCACAGGGCATTGACCAGCAGTGTCTTGCCCGCTCCGCTTTCGCCGAGCAGTGCCCAGCGCTCACCGCCAGCCATGCGCCAGGTGGTATGGGCAAACGCCGTCCCTTCGCCCAGCCGCAGGGTGATGTCGTCGAGATGAATCATCGCTGCGACAACGATTTGCTCGCCGCGCCATCAAGCGCCATAGAACACTTCGCCCACCAAATCCAGCAGCCGCTTCTGGATAGCGGGCGAAAGCCTGCCGAGCGGTTTAACAATGCGGCTTTGTTCAATCGTGAAAATTTTTCCCGCCTTGATAACCGTTTCCTTCGGAAACCCCGCCGTTTGCAAATCCTGACCTTTGAGCAGCATCTCGTCCCGTTCCAATTGATTGGGAATGGAAGACGTTGCGGCGGCTGCAATCACATCGGGCTTTATCGTATTGTACCAATCGGCGGAGATGATCACCGCTGGTCTTCGTTTTTCGGCTTCCAAATTTGTAAATGGAAAAGGAACAAGAACAACATCCCCCTGCCTATAAGCGGTCATAGACGGCATCCTCCGCGTTATCCCAAAATGAGAAGGAGCTTTCGGAAAGTTTGAGAAGCAGATTCTCCTCCCGTTCTGCGGATTGCTGTTTGGGGAGTTGAATATCGTTTAGCAGAAAGAAATTCCAGGCGTTGTGCGGGATGAAGATTTGTGTGTACTGGCTTTTGTGGGGTATAAAAGCGACGGAGTACATCAGTCTGCTCCTGTTTTGATATGTTCTTGCCACATTTTTTGCATCTCATCCGGTATCGGAAGGGTTACATGCAAGTTCTTCTCATAGTCCAAGACAAAGTGTGTCAAGAGCGCTGCCAGCGCTTTTGCGTTTTGCGGGCTCATCAGCACTGATAACTGGGCATGATTCAAAAAGTTCACCCCGCGTGTTTCTGTATCCTGCGGTATTTCGGGAAGCTCCTGCCGGAATTGCAGGGTGCAGTTATAGACGTTGAAGGCAAGGCCCACACCGGTAGCATAAAATGTGTGTGTCTCCACGGATTTCTCCTTGATCTGTGAATTGCTATCAATTATATACAAAAGTACCGCACATTTCCAGCCTCGTGCTGGGGGAGAGGTGCGGGCGAATCTCTGCGCACAGGATTCCCCGCAGACCTGCGGCGGGAAAAAGAGGTGCGCGGGGATATTGATCTGCGCTGTCTGCGGATCGAGAGTATTCACCATCTTCGCATGGGGTGGTATCATATTCCCCAAAAAACGAGGTGTTACGATGGCATTGCAGACGGTCTGGACGGTTGAGAAGCGTATTTTTACTTATGAAACCGACTTTCTCGGACGCTGGAAGCCTTCCAGCATCTTTCAAACCATGCAGGAAGCCGCCCTGGCGCACGCCGAGCATCTGGGGGTGGGGTACGAGGCGCTGCGCAGGCGCGGGCTGGCGTGGATTCTGGTGCGCGTGCGGCTGCATTTGGAGAAACTGCCCGGCATGGGGTGCGGGGTGCGGCTTTCTACCTGGCCATGCGGGATTGATCAAAAAATTCTGTTTGTGCGCGATTTTGCCATCCACACCGCTGATGGGCAGGAGGTGGCAGCTGCCAGTACGGTGTGGCTGCTGGTGGATATGGAAACGCGGCGGCTGGTACAGCCCGACCGGCTGGGGGTGCAGCTGCCCGAAAACAACGGACGGCGCGCCCTGGCGGAGACGCCGCCCAAACTGGCGTTGCCGCCGGATTTGTCTGCCTGTTTCAGCGCGGCTGCACGTTACAGCACGCTGGATGTCAACGGGCATGTCACCAACACCGTGTATGTGGACTGGGCGCTGGATTGCTTTGCGCCGCAGGAACATCACCAGCGGCGGCTGGAGTGGCTGCAAATCAATTACATCAGCGAGATCAAACCCGGCGGCGAGGTGCAGATGTTTGCCGGGGGCGACGGGCAGGTGCGCTATGTGCGCGGCGTCCACACCCACAGCGGGGCAACAGCCTTTGAAGCCGCGCTGGGCTGGGGGGATGCAGGCTAGATGGTGGGGTTGTTTTTGCGCTGCAGGGTGGCGCTGCGGGCGATAAAGGTGAACAATGCCAGCGCAGCCAGCAGGGCGGCGGCGGTGATGGTCATCGTCGAGAGCGCCCCAGAGCGGTCGAAAAACTGCCCGATCAGCCAGGGGACGGCCATGGCGCCCAGATTGCTGCCGGTTACCAAATAGCCGGTTGCCCGCCCGCTGATCGTGATGCGCTCCCCGGCATAGGACATCGAGCCGGGATACAGGGCGGCGATGAACAGCCCCAGCCCGACCGTGCCCACCCACAGCGCAGCCGCCGAGCGGCTTGCCGCCAGGATGACGCCCACGCTCAACACGGAGCCGATCAGCGAGAAGAGCAGGATGCGCCGTGTGCTCAGCCGCGTGCTGACCGGCACCGCCAGCAGCCGCCCAAAGGTGATGGCAGCCCAATAGGCAGAGTTGAGCAGGGTGGCGGTGTAGCCGCCGCTCAACCCGATAGACTGCGTGTAGCTGTAAATATAGTTGCCAAACCCCAGCTCGGCGCCGGTGTGCAAAAAGAAAAACACCGCCAGCGCCAGGGTCAGCCAGCCGCCCGCGCCGGGGTTGGCGGGTGCGGCCGTCTGGCTTGTATGCTGTGCGGCCGGGTTGGCAGGGCTTTGGGTGATGATTACCAGCAGGATAGGCAGCAGCGCCGTCAGGGCAATCAGCCAGCAGGCGCGGGTGGGGTCGCCGCTCCACGAAGCCACCCATGCCACCAGCATTGGCCCCAAAATCGAGCCAAAGCCAAAAAAGAAGTGCAGGGCGTTCATATAGGGACGGGCGCGCTCGCCCAGTTTCCACATCAGCAGTGTGTTGCCGCCCACGTCAATGGTGCCCAGTGCAACCCCCAAAAAGAGAAACACGCCCATCAGCAGCCCCAACGTGCTGGCAAAGGGGATGAGCGCCACCAGCGCCCCCGCCAGCACCAGCACTGCCAGAAGCACACGATGCCCGGCAACGCGGTCGTAGGCGCGGCTGACCACCAGCGACGCCAGGTTGTTGCCCACCCACTGGGCGGGGAAGATGATGCTCAGCGCGCTGAGCGGCAGGGCGTACTTTTCAACAAAGGTGGGCAGCAACGGGCCAATGGCGGAAACTGTCAGTCCCAACAAGATGTAGGCGCTGTAATACCCGCCAATGGTCAGAAAGAGGTCTTTTTTGCCGCGCACAGCGGCTATTATACCAGCTTGCAGAGCGGATTGGGTATCCATTTGCCCTTGACATTCCGTTTGCTATATCGTAAAATTACGATATAGAAGCTATGACGAAACCCAACCCAACCCTGCATCCCCTCACCCCTGATGAACAGCGTTTTGCAAAAATGCTCAAAGCGCTGGGCAACCCGCTGCGCTTTCAGATTGTGCAGATTCTGGCAGAGAAGCAGGTGTGCATTACCGGCGAGATTGTCGAGTTCACCACCCTGGCGCAGTCCACCGTCAGCCAGCATCTCAAGGTGCTGCGCGAGGCTGGGCTGGTGGAGGGCGAGGTTGACGGCCCGGCGACCTGTTACTGTCTCAACGCGGCAAACATCCGCTGGCTGAAGGAGCGCATCGGCGGCTGGCTGGCGGGCTGCTGTGAACCAGATACCGAAGCAGTGATTAAGAACGTCAAAAAGAAGAGAAGCTGTTGTTAGCGCGGCTCTTTTTTTTTAGCATCATTCATCGTAAAATTGCGATATAAACGAAAGGAAACATCAATATGACCATGACCAACGCTTCACGCCGCTATTTTGAGGAGACTGCCGCACAGTGGGACACCCTGCGGGCGGGATATTTTGGTGAGGAGGTGCGCCAGGCTGCCATTGAGCGCGCCTATCTGCGGGCGGATATGACCGCCGCCGATGTGGGGGCGGGGACGGGGTTTATTGCCGCCGGGCTGGCGCCGCTGGTGCGCCAGGTGCATGTCATAGATGGTTCGGCGGCGATGCTGGAGGTGGCGCGTAAGAACCTGGCTGACTATCCCAGCATTGTCTATCATCACGCTGAGGGGCTGGCGCTGCCGCTCGAAGATCAGAGCGTGGATGTCGTCTTTGCCAACATGTACCTGCACCACTGCCCCGACCCGCTGGCTGCCATCCGTGAGATGGCGCGCATTCTCAAGCCCGGTGGGCGGCTGGTGATCACCGATGTGGATGCGCACACGCATACATGGATGCGGGAAGAAATGGCAGACGTGTGGCTGGGGTTTGCGCGCCCGCAGGTGCGCGCCTGGCTGCGCGAGGCGGGTCTGGTCAACGTCATCGTGGACTGCACGGGCGAGACATGCTGCGCCGCGCCGCAAGAATCAGCCCCTGCATTGGAAGAAGAACATCGGGCGCAGATCAGCGTGTTTGTTGCGGTGGGCACGCGCCGCGCCGCCATGCGCGAGACGGTGCGCCAGGCGTACGGCGCAATTGCCGAGGCGGGCTGCGGCTGCGGGCTTGAAACCAGCCCCAGCGCATCCTGCTGTGGCGAGGCGCAGAGCGAATCCCACTGCTGCGAAAGTGTGGCGGGCTACACCCCTGCTGAACTGGCAGCCGCCCCGCAGGAGGCGGCCGACTTTGCGCTGGGGTGCGGCAACCCGCTTGCTTTGGCTGGGCTGCGCCGCGGCGAGACGGTGCTGGATATTGGCAGCGGCGGCGGGCTGGATAGCTTCCTGGCTGCCCGCCGTGTGGGCGAGGAGGGCAGGGTGATCGGCGTGGATATGACCCCCGCCATGCTGGCGCGCGCCCGCGCCGCGGCGCGCAAAGCCGGTATCCGCAATGTGGAATTCCGTCGGGGGCAGGCTGAGGCGCTGCCGCTGGAAGACCAAAGCGTGGATGTGGTTCTTTCCAACTGTGTCATCAACCTGTGCGAGGATAAGGGACAGGTCTTTGCCGAAGCCTTCCGCGTGCTCAAACCCGGCGGACGGCTGGAAGTGAGCGATATGGTGGCGGGGGGGAGTTTTCCGCCGCAGGTACGCACCGCTGCTGGTGAATGGGCTGCCTGTCTGGCTGGGGCGCTGCCTGAAGGCGAGTATCTTGACCTGATTGCCCAGGCTGGTTTTGAAGACATCCGACCGCGCCGCGGCGGTGTCTCTGAGACGCTGGGCGGGGTGGAGGTGTATGCGCTGCTTGTTTCGGCGCGCAAACCCGGCGGCACGATGGCAGAGACCGCCAAAGCATCTTCCTGCGGCTGCAAACCCGGCTGCTGCGGCTGACCATCGGAGGTCAATGCCTGAGCGCGCCCGCCGCGGCTGCGCTTACTGCCCGAAACGCCCTTCTTGCGGGACGCGGGTGAAGCGCAGCGGCGGGACGGTCTTGTGCGGGATGAGATAGGTGATGAGCAGTTCTTCTTCACTGCACACGTAGGTGGCATTGGTGGCACCCAGCCCCACGTTGAGCGGACCGGCTTCAACCGTGCCGTCGCCTGCGGAACACGGCCCGCCAAATATCACCTGTCCGTCCAGCCAGAAGCTGTAGTCCAGCGTCCCCTGCGGATCGCTGAATTCCAGCTGTCCTTCGTCCCCCTGGTACTGAGACTGGACAGTGCCCGTCATCTTGGCAAAAACATCCTGCGCCCGCCCGCCGCCGCTGGGGTTGGTTTTGCCCTCGACGGTGGAGTATTCATAGTTGTGCACGGCGATGCCGTCATCGCCAAATGTCACCAAGAGGATGGCTTCGGCATTGGAAAGGGTGATGGAAGGCGAAAGCATGGCGGCTTCAAAGGGCGTAAAACTGGCTGGGTCGAGCTTCCAACTTCCCAGCAGACAGGGGTCGCACTTGTCGTCATCCTGACGGTCGGTGACGCTGATTTGAATGCCGTATTCGCTGCCCTTTTGCACGGCGGAGAGCAGAACGACATATTCCTTCTGCCCGCAGGCGGTGCGGATGGAGGTGGGCAGGGCACCCCAGTTGATGGTCATCTGCTGGTGCGCCGAGGACATCCCCTCGCCGCTGGTGCTCACCGCCAGCGTGAACTTCTTCTTTTCGGGGAAGTTCAGGCGGAACCAGTGCAGGGTATAGGGCGGGGTGTACTGCAGCACATTGCTCGATGCGCCCATGCTGAAGACGCGCCCGCGCTGGTGGCTGGTGGGCACGTCTCCCCCGCCGCTGTCGGCGATTCTGCTCGCATAGTACCCCTTGCCGTAGTCGTGGTAGAGCTGTTCGGGGTTGGGGAGGATGCTGTTGAGGACGGTGATGGTCTCGCTCTCATCGCCGCTTTCGGGCATGGCTTGCAGCACCTGCACCACGCGCTGGTTGCTGAACGCATTGGCAAGGTACTGGAAGTAGAGGAAATTCTCGTAAGACATGTGAAACAGCGAGGTATCCAGCATGTTGGCATGCAGGTCGCCCAGATATTCGAACTCCTGATTATTGGAGGGGTACACCACGTTGCTGAAGTACTCGGCAGAGCCTTCCATCCACCATTTTTTGCGCTCGTAGCCAGTGTGGGCAGGGGGGATGTTGCTGTACTGGAAGCAGTGGAACATCTCGTGGGCGATGGTCTGTTTGAAGTTGCCCTCGTTCTTGTTGAGGCTGGCGGGGAAGGCGCCGATGACGCAGCGTCCGCTGCCGCGCGGGTCGGCTGCCATTTCGGCGTCCATGCTGTTGACGCGGATTGGGGTGAGGGTTGTGAAGACCAGGTCAATGCTGCCCTGCGGGCGCGAGGCAAAGCCAGCAAAGGTGTCTGCCGAATCGCGCAGGGCGGCTTCTGCCCATGCCAGCCGCTGGTCGCGGTCAGCGCCCAATGTCCAGGGGGTGGGGTAAAAGAGGCGCAGGGTGGCACCGCCCGCGCTAAAGGTGCGGTAGAGGGCGCAGACGGGCGGTGTGCCGCTGACAGATGTGCGGAAGCCGTCGTGCCACAACTGCGTGCAGCGTTCATCCTGCACTGCGCCGGGTGGGGCGGGCAGCGCCAGGCGCGGTGCACCTGGCTGGGATGCCTGCCCTTCCGGGCGGGCATAGGGCAGGATGCGTTCCACATCGGGGAGGAGCATGTCCAGCAGCCGCTGCATTTCCTGGCTTTCGGCGCTGGCAGGGTCTTGCTGGATATACTGGCGGGTGCGCGCTGCCAGCCCGTCAATCTCGCCGTTGCGCAGCTGCAAGCCGCCAAAGACCTCGGCGGCTTCGGCTTCGCCGGTGTAGTAGCGCAGCAGCAGGATCAGCCCCTGCGCTGCGCTCCACCTGCCCGATTCGACCTGCTGTATGTAGAAGTCGTCCAAAAACGGCGGGGGCGGGGGCGGCTCTTCCGCTTCGGCGGCGGCTGGCGGTGCGGCGGGGGTGCTGGTAGGCGGGTAGGAGACCTGCGCCTGGGCAGGCGGAGAGGCGGCAGGCTGGGCGGGTGGGGTGGTTTTTTGGCGGAGGGGCAGGCTGCAAGCCAGTAGAAGAAGAAGGGCGGCGGTGAGAGCGGCGCGGCGGGGGATTTTCGCCATGTACATAACCATTATAGCACGCAGGTCAAGCCGTTTGTGCCAGGATACTGCCGTGCCCTGCCGGGCGGGACGCAAGAGCGGCGTTTGCATTTACGGCGTATATCAAATATAATTAGTCAAAATCAACCATCACTTGCCCTCATGCCGGATGTCCGATGTTCTGTGGTGAGCCTTTCGCGGCGGCAGACAACAGGGAAGTTTGCCGTTGTGAAGAGCAGAAAGGAAGACGGAGGCAGGTATGACTGGAAAGACATCTTGAAGGCAGGGGTGTGTGCGCACCGTGTGTGCGCTTTTATCTGTACTGCGGCGCTTTCTTTGGCAAGTGCGGCGGTGCGGACGTATCTTCTTTATTTAGCTGAATTGTCCATATCTCAGGATAAAGTAAAGGAGGTCTTATGGTTGCAAAAATCCGTTCTCGGGTGATGGGCAGTCTGCGCGTGCGCATCACCCTGATGTTGATCGTCCTGCTGGCGCTGCTGCTGGCGGCATACACAGCGTTCAACGCCATCACCCAGCGCCGCAATCTGGAAGAAGCCCTGCTTGCCAAAGGGGTGAGCATGGCGCAGAGCGGGGCGGCGGCGGTTGGGCATATCCTTGAAGACGCCATTGCCAGCGGGCGGCTGAGCGAGGCGCAGGTCTTCGATACGCAGTATCAGCCGATCGAGGGCACCGACCCGCCCAAATATCACACCGCTTATGACAGCTTTACCGATGCCAACTTCCCTGCCGTCCAGGAGGTCTTTCTGCAGGATGCGGATGTGCTTTTTGCCGCGGCGATGACCCGCGATGGCTATGTGCCTACCCACAACCGCAAGTTTGCCCAGGAGCTGACTGGCGACTATGAAAAAGACCTCAAAGGCAACCGCACCAAACGCATCTTCGATGATGCGGTCGCCAAAGCGGCGGGAGCAAGCACCGAACCTTACCTGCTGCAGCCCTATACGCTGGATACGGGGGTAAGGGCGTGGAACCTTTCAGCTCCCATCATGGTCAACGGCAAACACTGGGGAGCTTTCCGTGTGGGGCTTTCGCTGCAACGGATCGAAGCCCGTCTGGCGGCGGCTGTGGGGGGGGACGGTGGCGGCGGCGCTGGTGCTGCTGGCGGCGGTGGCGCTGGCGGCGTACTTTGCGCTGCGCCCACTGCATCAGGTGCGGCTGATGAGCCAGGTTGCCGTGCGGCTGGCGGAGGGGGACGTGGAGCAGGAGGTCACCTTCACGGGCAGCGATGAGGTTGGGCTGCTTGCCGAGTCGTTCCGGCGTATGATCGCCTATAACCAGCAGATGGCGGCTGCGGCAGGGCGTATTGCGCGGGGCGACCTGACGGTGGCGGTGCAGCCGGTTTCGCCGCGCGATGCGCTGGGCAACGCCTTTGTGCAGATGATCGCCGGGCTGCGCGAGGCGGTGGGCGCGATGAGCGAGAGCGCCCGCCAGTTGAATGAGGCTTCCAACCAGCTGGCTTCGTCTGCCGCGCAGACCAGCCAGGTGGTCACACAGATTGCCACCACTATTCAGCAGGTTGCGGCTGGGGTGGGGCAGCAGACCGAAACGGTAACCCGCACGGCGGCTTCAACTGAGGAGCTGACGCGGGCGATTGACGGCGTGGCACGCGGCGCGCAGGAGCAGGCAACAGCCATCGGCAGAGTCTCTGAAATCACTGCCCAGATCACCAAAGCCATCCAGCAGGTGGCGATCAATGCCGAGGGCGGGGCGCAGATGACGCGTCAGGCATCCGAGACGGCGCTGGCAGGGGTGCGCACGGTGGAAGAGACGGTGCGCGGTATGGAGACGATCAAAGCCCGCGTGGGCGCCTCGGCCGAGAAGGTGCTGGAGATGGGACACCGCTCGGGGCAGATCGGCGCTATCGTCGAGACGATTGAGGATATTGCCTCGCAGACCAACCTGCTGGCGCTGAACGCCGCCATCGAAGCCGCCCGCGCCGGTGAGCACGGCAAGGGGTTTGCTGTGGTGGCGGATGAGGTGCGCAAGCTGGCGGAGCGCTCGGCGGCCGCCACGCGCGAGATTGCCGCCCTGGTGCACGACATCCAAACTGCGGTGCAGGAGGCGGTGGCTGCCATGCAGGAGGGCAGCGGCGAGGTGGAAGCCGGTGTCGAGCGGGCGCGCCAGTCGGGCGAGGCGCTGGAAAGCATCCGCCAGGCGGTGGATGCGGTTACCCAGCGGGCGGTGGAGATTGCCGCTGCCGCCCAGCAGATCAACGTCTCGGCTGAGGGGCTGGTGGGGGCGGTGGACAGCGTCTCGGCGGTGGTGGAGGAGAACACTGCCGCCACCGAGCAGATGTCTGCCAGTGCGGTGGAGGTCAATCAGGCGATCGAGCACATTGCCAGCGTGAGCGAGGAAAACAGCGCCGCGGTCGAGGAGGTCAGCGCGGCGGCAGAGGAGATGAGCGCCCAGGTGGAGGAGGTAACCGCCTCTTCGCAGACGCTCTCGGAGATGGCGGAAACGCTTGCCGGGCTGGCGGCGCGCTTCTGTCTGGAATAGGACGCATCAAGACCGGTCAGGTCTGCGCAGACCTGACCGGTTTTTATTTTTGGGAACGAGCGTTTTTATGCGCAGATGCGGCGCGTTCGGGAAGAAACCCTGCGGCGCTGATCCGCTGCCCGGCTGCTTACTCCGCCAGCGTCTCTTCCAGCAGTTCGACCGCGTCCTGAATACATTTGCCGCACAGCGTCTTGAACAGCCCCAATTCGACCACGTGGGCGCGCTGCTGCGGGTCGTTGAGGTCATAGCCGATCAGCTCGCGGCAGATGATGGATCCGTTGCGCTGTTTGAATTTCTCCGCCAGTTCCGCCACCAGCCGATAGGTGGTCTCGGTGTTGGGCCCGTAGGGTTTGCCGTCGGTGAGCACCTTGCCGTGTTTGAGACCGATGACCATGAAAGCGCCGGTCAGTGCCCCGCACACCTGGCACATCCGCCCCATTCCGGAGCCAAAGCCGGTGGCGATGCGCAGGGCAAGCGTTTCTTCCAGGCCGTAATCAGGGGCAAAGGACGCCAGCACCGCTTGGGCACAGCCATAGCCGCGCTGGTGGTATTGGGCAGCAAGTTCTGTTTTTTTCATCGGGTTTGATGCGCCTTTCTACCAACAGGATGTGGGTCTTGGGTTAGCGGGCGTCAGGGAGCGCGCACCACCGTCAGCCCGGCCTGATGGGTCTGCGGGTTGTAGCTTTCGATGAACAGATAGCCGTCCTCTTCGGACTGCTTATCGAGTGCGGTGTTGGATTTTTGCGCCTCAAAGATGTCGGTCATGATGTCGAAGGGCAATGTGCTGTCTTCACCGGCAAAGCGCATGGCGGTGTTCATCAGCAGGGTGATGGCAACCGTGCTCTGGGTGACATCGTTGGGGTCGGTAGGCACCACGATTGCCAGCGAGGTAACCGCATCTGCCGGGCCTGCCATCGAGACGGCGGCGCAGTCGCCTTGAATGCATATCGAACGGTGCGTGCCGGTGACGATTTCCATATCCTGCATGACGATGGGCGCCTCAAAGTCGAACGCCTCACCGTAGTACGCCATCAGATCCTGGCGTGTGCCCAGTCCGGCGGCGGGGGGCAGCTGGGCGGGCGGGACCTGCGGCACGGGAAGGTCTTGCGGCAGGGGGATGTCATCCGGCACGGGGATGTTATTGGGCAGCGGGATGGGCAGCTCTTGGACCAGCGTCGGGGCAGCTGCGCCTTGACTGAAGAAGAGATAGAGCGCTGCTGCGCCGCCTGCCAGCGCGGTGCACACACAGCACAGGACAACGAGGACAATCACGATGATGAGGATCGTCTTGCGAGATGTGTTTTGCATGGCTGCCTCCGGGGAATGGGTGGGTGGATACGCTACCCTTATTATAGCACCGTGTGGAAGGGGTGCTGTTGATCTGCGCTGAAGCTGGGCGGGTGCATCTTGAAGTGCGCTGCGGATTTGGCTATAATGTAAACAGCCATCCGACGTGGAGCATTTTGCATTAGGACGCGATGTGCAAAAACCTCACGGCTGTTTGTTCAGAGCGCGGGTTTTCTGGATAAATGTAAGGAAAGGAGGTGCTTCACCATGACGGCGGTTGTATTCGTGGTCGCTTTGGTGCTGCTGCTCTTGTTCGCCTGGTGGATGAGCCGCATCTCGCAGTCTTCGTAAGCAGCGCGGACAGGACGCTGTTGGGCTGACCCTGACGGGCGTTCTCCCCCGCCCGATGGGCCGCTGTGTGCAGGCAGATTCAACCCGCCCGGCGCGGCGGGAAGGTCTGCCTTTTTTGTCTTGCTACGCGCCCCTCGTGTGTAGGATGGGGCTTGCCGCATTGGCTTGCCCTGTCGCCCCATCGGGAACGGCGGGGTGAACCCCGCCCTACGAACATGCGTAGGATGGGGCTTGCCCCATTGGGTTTGGCGCGGCTTGACCCCACCCTGCCCTCCCTCGCGCAGCACTCCCGCAGGGAGCTAAAAGGGGAGGGTTTTCCTCGCGCAGGCAATTGGAAGGGGACGGGAGGGTGTTTTTGGATGAGCATGCGGGGACTGCGGTCAGCCGCCCACCAGACGGCGCGCTTCCTCGATCTGCGGCAGGTGTCCGCGTTCGTGGCGGGCAAAGTAGCACACCTGCTGGAGGATGGTAACGCGCCCAAATTCGTTATGCCAGCCGCTGCGCTGCCAGTCCTCATAGCTAATGTGCATCAGACGGCGGACGGTCTCCTCGCGCGAGCGCTGATAGCGTTCGAGCAGCTGCTGGACGGGAATTTGCTCATCTTCGGCGTCCGCCCAGGCAGCCACGCCCTCCAGCTGGGGATAAGGCTGGGTGAGCATTTTTTCGATGCGCTCGGCAAGCAGTTCCTGGTCAAAGGCGATGTGAAACACCAGGCTGTGCACCGAAGCCGCCTCGGGATCGGGTTTTTGCAGCATCTGCTCCTCGCTCATCCCCTGCACGGCGGCGCGCACCTCATCTGGCGCCGAAGCCAGCGCCACCAGTGCCTGCGAGGGGGTGAGTGTCTCCCAGTGGTACATGGGCAGGAACTCAAGGAAGGTGATCGGGCGTGCGGCGCACTCCGGGCAGCGCGGCGGGGGGTCGCCCAAAAAGATTTCGCCGCATGTGCGGCAAACGCGCACGCTGGGAATTTCGGTGTGGCGGATGGGGCGTTTTTCCGCCAGCGCTTGCCGCCCGTGTTTGAGGGCTTCGATCAGCTGCGGGTCGGCGTTATCGGCTTTGAGACAGTCAATGGCGGCTGCCATTTTGTTATCCAGTTCACAGGGTGCCACCTGACGGCTTTCGCGCAGCTGCTGCGAGTGCGCCAGCGCCCAATACAGCTTGGCGGCGTTGGGGTAGCCCTGCGCCTCCAGGCTTCTTGCCAGACTGACGAGCCGCATCAGCCGCTCGTAGCGTTCTCCGCGTGGAAGGGTATCCATATCTCACCTCCAGTGATCTACACAACACGGTTGGGGGCGATGAAGCGTTTGTCTGTACTTATAGTATAGCGTAAACCTGCCCGCAATGCGAAGAAGATTGGCGCAGTTGGCGTATAATACACACAGCAACGCGCCCGCAATGGGCTGGAAAGGGAGAGACTGCGATGGCAATACCCATTTATCAGGTGGATGCCTTTAGCGCCGTGCCCTGGCGCGGCAACCCGGCGGCGGTGTGTCTGCTGGATCAGCCCGCCGCCGAAGAATGGATGCAGGCAGTGGCGGCGGAGATGAACCTCTCGGAGACGGCTTTTCTGCTGGCAGAGGGGGACGGGTGGCGGCTGCGCTGGTTCACCCCGCGCTTGGAGGTTGACCTGTGCGGTCATGCCACGCTGGCGGCGGCGCATGTTCTGTGGGAGACGGGGCGGCTGGCAGCGGGGGCGGAGGCGCGCTTCTTCACCCGCAGCGGGTTGCTGACGGCGCAGCAGCGCGATGGCTGGATTGAGATGAGCTTCCCCTCCACACCCCCAAAACAGATTGAACCCCCGCCCGGGCTGGCGGAGGCGCTGGGGGTCAGCCCGCGCTATGTCGGCATCACCAATCAGCCGGATTATTTTGTGGTGATTGACGAGGAGGACAAGCTGCGCGCCTGCACGCCGGATTTTGTTCGCCTGGTGCAGTTTCCGGTGCGCGGCGTCATCCTCACCTGCCGATCGGGCGGCGGGTTCGACTTTGTCTCGCGCTTTTTTGCCCCGCGCGCCGGGGTCGCTGAAGACCCAGTTACCGGCTCGGCGCACGCTGCCTTGGGTCCCTATTGGGGGGCGCTGCTGTTCAAGGACACGCTGGAGACGTATCAGGCTTCGCCGCGCGGCGGGACACTGCGCATCCGTCTGGCAGGTGAGCGCGTCCTGATCAGCGGACAGGCGGTTACCGTGCTCAAAGGTGAACTGACGGCGCAGGTGTAGCAACCCCACCGCGTGCCTGTAGGGGCTTGCCCCATCGTTTGCCTAGCTCTGCACGCAGTTGCGTCCGCCCTGTTTGGCGCACAGCAGCTTGCTGTCAGCCGCTTCCAGCAGGGCGTCCAGCGAGCGGATGTTCTCATCCAGCGCCGCCACGCCAAAGCTGGCAGTAACCCGCACCGTGCCGCGCGGGGTGGGCACCTCGCTCTCGGTAATCAGCGTGCGCAGCCGTTCGGCCGCCTGGCGGGCGCCTTCCAGCCCGGTCTCGGGCATGAGGATGACAAACTCCTCGCCGCCGTAGCGTCCAAAGATGTCAATCTTGCGCAGGGTTTCGGCACAGCGCCGCGTTACCGTCTGCAGGACAAGGTCGCCCGCGCTGTGCCCAAAGGTATCATTGACCAGCTTGAAGTGATCGAGGTCAATCATGATCAGCGCCAGCGGTTTGTTGTAGCGCACGGCGCGCGCAAACTCAGTTTCAGCCAGGACGAAGAAGTGCCGCCGGTTGTGGATGCCCGTCAGCCCATCGGTGGTTGCCAGCTTCTGCGTCTGTTCAAACAGACGGGCGTTTTCAAATGCCACCGCCACCTGGCTGGCGATGTTGCACAGCAGTTCAAAATCCTGATCACTGTAGGCGTTGTCCACTTCCTCGTCCTGCGTGCCCAGCGCCCCCACCACACGCTCCGAGACGATCATCGGGACGACGATGATCGATTTGGGCAGCCCCAGCACGCTGCCGCGCCTGGTGCGGCGCAAAAAGGCTTCCACCTCAGCCGCGTTGCGCAAAAAGAGCGGTTGGCGGGTTTCGAACACATATCCGCTCATCCCCTCGCTGGAGCTCCAGCGGTAGCGGGTGAAGTCGTCATGATCGCGGTGCAGGTAGATGCTGTACCACTCCTGAGCGGCTTCGTCGTATGCGGCGACCATGAAGAAGCGCGTTTGCATAAAGCGGCTGACCTGCTGATAGACGCGTGCAGCCACCTCATCCAGCGCCAGCGAGGAGGAGACAATGCGGCTGACCTCGTTGAGCACCGACTGCTGCATCAGCTGGCGCTGCATCTGCTGGTAGAGGTCGGCGTTTTGCAGCGCAATGGCAACCTGGGCGGCAAACGCCTCGGCTTTGTGCTCGTCTTCGGCGGTGAAGTGGTCGAGTTCAAAACTGTCGAGGTTGAGGTTGCCGATTACCTCACCGCGCACGATGAGCGGGGTAACCAGCACGGAGCGGGTGATGTTGTGCGGCGGGACGCGGAAGGAGGGCACCTCGGCTTGCACATCGGGAAAGCGGAACGGGCGCTGGTGCTGGAGGGCTTCGCGCATGGTGGTATCGTGTAACGGAAAACGCTTGCCGACCACTTCCGCTTCGGGCAGCGGGCCGCGGTAGGCTCTGATCACCATCATATCCCCATCGCGCAGCGAGAGGCTGGCTGAATCGGAGGGGATGATGCGCCCGATTTGCTCCAGAGTCTGGCGCAGCACCTCCCCGTAATCCAAACTGGAGGCGGTGGTCAGCACCACCTGACGCAGGCTTTCCACCTCGCGGGCGTAGCTTTGCACCGCGCCGAACAAACGGGCGTTGCGGATGGCGGCTCCCGCCTGCCAGGCAAACAGCATCAGCTGGTCGGCGTGCTCTTGACGGTAAAAGTTGGGGGTGGCGCTGTCAAGCTCAATGAACCCCGCCACCTCGTCGTTGATGAGGATGGGAGCGCCGACATAGCTGCGCAGCCACTCCAGCCCCTCCAGCCACACCCAGCCGGGCGCCTGGCGCAGGTCGGGGAGGATGACCGGGGCATGGCTGGCGGTCATGCGGCGCAGGTCGTCCACCTCCTCAATGCGGAAAACACGCTTTTTGAGCACGTCTTCCAGGTTGCGCTCGACAAAGCCGCGCTGGCGGGCGGCGCGGGCAATGCCGCCTTCTTCCACCAGATAGAGGGTTGCCAGGTCAAAGGGCAGCACGCGCGTCAGGCTTTCGAGGATTTTATCCAGCACGACATTGAGGTCAAGCGAACTGCTCATTGCCAGGGCGCTGTCGCGCAGCGCCTCTGCCAGACGGCGGGCGGCGCGTTCGCCTTCCTCGGCTTGTTTGCGGGCGGTGATGTCCACCACCGAGACCATCACACGGTCATACGTCTGCTCATGCCCCGGCGCCACCATCCAGCGAGGATAGACCACCATTGGCTCGCCGTTGGCTTTGGTGTTGATAATTTCGTTCTCAAAGCTGGTTTTGCCCTCCGCAACCGCTAGCAGCGTCTCCAGGGCGGAGGGGTGCAGCGGGTCAATCGTCTTGCCCGGGAAGCTGGCAAGCAGTTCTTCCTTGCTGGCGTAGCCATACAGTTCGAGCGTGGCGCGGTTGACATCCAGGGCGCGCATCCCCTGGTATGCCTGGCGGACTGTCTCGGGGTGTGCCTGCAGGTAGGTGGGCAGGTCGTCCACCCCCTGGGCTTTGAGGTCGTCCACCACGCGCTTGAGCGAGGAGAAATCCTGCTCCCAAAGCGAGATGGGCGAATCCTCGAACAGCGCCCGGTAGCGCAGATGGCTGTGGCGCAGGGCTTCCTCGGCTTGGCGGCGCTCCTGGGCTTCAGCCAGCAGGCGGGCGTTGGTCTGCGTCAGTTCGGCGGCACGCTCCTGCACCAGGTCTTCCAGGTGCTGACGGTAGCGTTCCAGTTCCTCGGCGGCTTGTTTGCGCTCGGTGATATCGCGCGCCACCCACACCACCAGCGCGTCGGTCATGGGGGTGATGGTGGCGTCAAACCAGCGGGGAGTGCCCTCGATGGGCAGCATGTATTCGACATGCAGCGGCTGACGGGTGGTCAGCACCTGGCGGATGTAGCCGACAAAGGCGTCAGCCGTCTCGGCGGGCATGATATCGTGATAGGTTTTGCCCAGCAGATCCTCAGCCGGGCGGTAGAGGGCGTTAGGGTTGGTGGGGGCAATTTTGCGGTAGCGCCCGTCGCTGTCCATGACCAGGATGACATCCGTCATGGCTGCCAGCAGGGCGCGCAGTTCGGATTCGGCGCTCTGACGTTCTTCGATCTCGCGCTGCAGGGTGAGGTTGGCGGCTTTGAGACGGGCGGTGCGCTCCTCCACCAGCTCTTCCAGGTGCTGGTGATGGCGCAGCAGTTCGCTTTCGCGCTGTTTGTGGGTGGTGATATCGCGCACCTGGATCAGACAGCCGCCCACCTGTTGGCTTTCGAGCGGCTGAATGAGGGCTTCGATGGTGCGGGTGTCGGTGCCCATTCCCTCGTTGAATTCCAGCCGTCCGCCAACGCCTGTTCCACAGGCAGCCGCCACCCCCTGCCAGCGCGCCAGGGCGGTGTGGGCTGGTTTGCCCAGCAGGTCTGCGGCGGCAACGCCCAGCAGGGCGCAGGCGGCGCGGTTGGCGTCCACAATGTGCCCGCTGCCATCCACTACCAGCAGACCATCGTTGAGCGTCTCGAACAGCACCTCGCGCGCCACCGGCAGCAGTTCGAACATGCGCAGGCGGTAGATGCCCAGGGTGAAGATGCCGCCCATCAACGTCAGGGCGATGGGGGTGAAGTCAACCCCGCCCAGGGTTGGCGGCGAAAACAGATAGAGCGCGCCGACCACCAGCGGCAGCGGGATGCCCGCCAGCAGTGCCAGCGACTGACGGCGGTAGATGCCCTTGCGCACCAGCGCTGCCCAGATCAGCAGACCGCTGGCGGCAAGAAAGAGCACATACAGATAGACCAGCAGTGCCACCACCCCCGCGCCGAACTGTTCAATTCTCATCAGGCTGGGATTGTGGGCGGCAGGCTCGACCTCGCTCCACAGCAGGTGGTGGGGGTCGCCAATGGCATACAGGGCGAGGGCAGCCAGCAGCGGCAGCCACAGCAGGGCGGCTTTCCAGCGCGTCGGGCGCGGGGTGCGGCGGGTGTATTGCAGTGCAAAGAGGAACAGCAGCAGCGGCGTTGAAGCCGCCCAAAACAGCGAGAAGATGAACCAGCTGGTTTTGTGCTGCAGGGCTTGCAGCGCCAGCTCCATCCCGTTGGCAAAGCTCCACATCCCCACCGCCAGCATCAGCAGCGCCAGGGTCAGCGCGCCGCGCGCCGTCCGCCGCTGCCAGAGGGTGATGACGATCACCAGCGCTACCCCAGCCGCGGCGAAAAAGAGAAAAGAGGACGGCGAAATCTGCCAGGTCATGGGCGCAACACGGGATGGGAAAAGAAAAAGCGCATGCGCAGGGAATACTGCAGTGGGAAAAGATGGGTATTATGTTAATTATAATGCAAAGGGGGAAAAGTGTTAGAAAAAACTATCTGCGTCTCTTGTTCAGGGCAGAGAAAAAGGTTACGCCAGGAACAGGCAAAACGCCTGCGGCAGCTATCAAGGGGCGCTTTCTTGCCGTTTTTAAGACGAATTTTGCTGACAATATGTCAAATATACTTGACATATTGAATATTATGTTTTACAATTTGTCTATAAACAAATACATATCTAAAGGAGTATCAAAAATGTCTTACCAGGAAAAAAGAACCGTTGTCAGTATTGCTTCAAGCGCTTTGTTATTGGCTGCCTACTGTGTATATGCCTTCACCCGCTATGGCGCGGGCGCGGCTGCCACCGCAGACCTCAAAGTGTGGGCGGGCACGATGCTGATTTTTATCGGCGTCGGCATTGCAGTATCCATCGTCATCCAGATCGTCTTTCACATCCTGCTTTCGATCTCGATTGCGGTGAAGAGAAAAATTCAGGATCAAACTTTGGATGATAAAGAGATCGAGAAATCCATTGGCTCTGAGATGGTCGAAGATGAGATGGACAGACTGATTGACCTGAAATCCACCCGCGTTGGCTTTTTCTTTGCCGGGGTTGGATTTGTGGCTGGGCTGGTTGCGCTGGTGCTTGGCTTTTCGGCGGTGGTCATGCTCAACATCATCTTTCTCTCATTTGGCGCGGCTTCGATGTTGGAGGGCTTTATCCAGCTTTATTACTACCGCAGGGGGGTGTAGTATGGCGAAAAAATTTGTCATCTCCAACCACATTCGCAAGCTGCGCTTCTTTGCCAACGAGATGACCCAGCAGGAACTGGCGGAAAAAGCGGGCGTATCACGACAGACGATCGTTGCCATTGAAGCCGGAAAGTATTCGCCCTCGCTGGAGCTGGCTTTCAGAATCGCCGATGTGTTTGGTGTGTCCATCCATGAAGTGTTCGAATGTGAAGTGAGAGAGGAATAATCTAATGAACGCAAAATAGAAAGAAAGCGATTCTCCAGATGTTCTGGTGTTATGCGAATTCGAAAAATCTATTCAAACAACATGACAAAAAAGGAAACTTACTAATGAAAAACTTGCAAAAACTCGGCGGCTTTGCCGCACTGTATCTGGCAGCGGCATATATGACAGGGATTGTGTTATTTCTGTTTGTGCTCGACTACCCCAGCATTGTCGAACCTGTTCAGAAGGCGGCTCTGCTTGTCGAAAAACAGATGGTGATCTACTTGACGAACTTGTTGATGTATGTCATCTTTGGTGTCTTTCTGGTTGTTCTGGTTTTGGCGCTCTATGAGCGTTTAGGCGCTGCCTCAGCGGCAGTCATTCGCACGGCGGCTGTGATTGGGATCATCTGGGCTGGTGCGCTGATTGCCAGCGGCATGATTGCCAATGCGGCGATTGCCCCCGTGGTGGCGTTGTATGGCAAAGACCCATCTCAGGCTGCAATGACCTGGCTGACGGTTGAAACGGTGGCGAATGGGCTGGGCGGCGCAAATGGCGAGATTTTAGGCGGTTTGTTGACGCTGCTTGTCAGTTGGGCTGCACTGCAGGTGCGTGGGCTTGCCAGACCGCTGAACTATCTTGGTGTTCTGGTGGGTGTGGTGGGCATCGTTTCAACTGTTCCGGGTTTGGGCGACCTGGCGGGGCTGTTTGGAATGACCCAGATGGTATGGTTTGTCTGGCTGGGGGTCATCCTTTTGCGCCGCAGTCAGCAGGCGGCGGGGTAAAGCCGCGCGGCTTCAACGCAACGCGGGGGTTTTCTCTCATGGCGGGGCTGTCTGCGGACAGCCCCGCCTGCGTTGGCTTTACTGCAGACAGGTGATTTCAAACCCCAGTTTGTTGGAGATGACCGTCTCGGGGCTGAGGATGACCAGTTCCACGTCGTACAGCCCGCTTTGTTTGACCACCCATTCGTGGTAGATATCGGCGCTCTCGTTTTTGCGGGTGAAGGTGCGCTTTTCGGGTGGGTTGAGGTTGACGCCGTTGTGCCGCCAGATGTATTCGACCTCGCCTGGCTGGTTGACGATGATGCCGCCGCGGAAGGTTACCGCCGCGCCGCTGAAGCAGTCGTAGGGGTTGTTGATCTCGCTGAGACGTTCGATGACCACGCTTTGGATGACGCCGTTGGACTTGGCAGCCGGGTCGCCGACGATGATATCGGCAAAGAAGGGCAGGTCTTCTTCCCCCAGCCCAAAGAGCACACCGTCGGCGTTGCGCAGCTTCCAAAAGCTTTTGTATTCGCCCTTGACCGCCGGGGCTTTGAAGTTGACCGAGAGGGTGATGGTCTGATTGGGGGGCACGTTCTGGGTCAGGTAGAGGGTCTCGGCGGCGCCCATGGCGTGCCCATCCACAAACACCAGAGCGTATTCGGTTGTCCAGGTGGTGCTGCCGCGGTTGATCAGCCGCCAGCTTTTGCGGAAGACGGTGCCGGGGGCAAAGACGGTCTTATCGGGGATGGTTTCGGAGACGAACTCGGCGCGGTCGGCTTTGACGCCTGGGCGGGTGGGCGAGGGCGAAGGCGAGGGCGAGGCAGAGGGGGATGGAGAGGGAGAGGGGGAGCGGACGGGGGTGAGCGAGGGGTGCGGGGTGAGGGTGGGCTGGGCGGCGGCGGTCTGCACCGCAGCCAGGTCGGTTTGCAGGATGACGACCGTGGACATCAGGTCGGCGGCGGGGGTGGGGGCGGCGATGGTGATGCACCCCAGCGGGAGCAGGGCAAGCAGACACACCAGCGCGGCACGCAGTGCGGCGGATGGGCGGCAGGGCATGGCGGCGGCAGGCGGGCGGTGGGTCATGGCGCTGGGCGGCGTTTAGGGCGTGAGGACTTCTTCGAGGGTAAAGAGGTTGAACACGGCTTTGAACCCCAGATTGGCGTTGTAACTATCGCCGTCATACGTGGCGGCGTAGATGGCGGTGTTTCCGCTGGTCAGGTCGGCGTCGCGCACTTCGGCAACCTGGACGTCGTTGATGCTGAGGCGGATGGTATCGCCGATGCAGGCGGCGGTGATTTTGTTTTCGGACTGGCTTTTGGTTTTGAAGGCGTCGGTATATTTGAGCTTGGTGAGGTAAGTGTAGTTGCCTTTAAAGAATTTGGAGATGCGGTACTGTCCGCTGCTGGCATAGACGCCGATGCGGTAGAAGTTGTAGTCATCCTGGACACGGCAGAGGATGCCCACCTCGCCTTTGGGGTTGAGCGGGGTGGTGAAGGTAACAGAGGCGACGATATCCGCCGGGGGCGTCTCGACTGGCAGCGGGGCGATGGAATAGAAGATTTTTTGCGGGCGGTGGATGTGAATGAAATAGGTGCTGCCGGGAGCGTAGGCGGCGTCGGCTTCGGTGGGGTCTTTGACGGTGATCCACTTGCCGCTTTTGGAGAAGTCTTCAAAGAAGGTCAGTCCGGGCGGTGTGGGGGTGGGGGCGGGGGTATCGCTGGGGAGGGGGGTGGGGGGCGCGACGAGCGGTTCTTCGGCGGGCGGGGGCGTTGCCGTGAAGTCGGCAGCGGTTGGCGGTGTGGTGAGGATGGTCTGCGGGGTGGGGGTGGCTTCGGGGGATGCTGGGAGCGAGGCGAAGATCAGCATGGTGAAGAAGACGCCTGCTCCGCAGACGGCGAGCGCGCCAAGGATAATCCCGATCCACGCAAGCGGTGAGAGACGCCGTTTGCGCGGTGCGGGGGCGGGCGGCATCTCGACGGCAACGGTGGTGACGGCATCCTGGCGGGGGCGCGGCGGACGGGCGGCGGGGGGCATCTCCACGGCGGCGGTGGCGATAGCGTCCTGCGGCGGGCGGCCAGCCGCGGTGAGCGGGTGCGTGGAAGAGGAGGGGGCTTCGGGGGGGATTCCGGCAGCGGAGAGACGGGCGGAGAGGCTGGCTTCAGCGCTTTGCAGCTGGCTGCGCAGGATGCCGGGCGGGGCGACTGCCAGGGCGCGGCGGTAATCCTGCAGGGCGGCGGGAAGGCTGCCCATGCGCTCTTTGGCTTCTGCCTGGTCGCGCAGGGCGCGGGCAAGCGCCTCGCCGCCTACTTCGGGCAGGGTGCGGTAGGCTTCTTCCAGTTCCTTCAAGGCTCTTTCGACCTGCCCGATGGAGAGATAGACGTCGGCGCGCTCGATGTGCGAGCGGGCAAGCTGTTCCTGTGGGGTTTGGATGGGGATGGGCTGGGCGGCAGTGGCGGGGGCGGAGGCGGCGCGCACCTGGATGATGGCTGCCTCAGGTTCGCCGAGCAGCTGTGCCCATGCGCTGAGCGGCGGGCAGTCGCTGAGGGTAGCGGCGCCCCACAGGCGCGTCAGCAGGGCGGCATATTCGCTGCCCCACAGACGGCGCAGGGCGGCGAGCATCAGCTGGTAGCGCTCGCTGTTCTGCTGAAGTTCGTCGGGGTCAAAGTACTGTTCGCCATAGGCGATCTGGACGACATCCGCGTCGCACCAGGTGAGCATTTCGGCAAGGAGGATACCGCCTGCGAAGCGGTCGGCGTCGGGCGCCCAGATGCCCTCGGCGGTGGTAGGGTGCGCATAGCCAGAAGAGCCGCCGGGCAGTTTTTGCGGCTGGGGCAGACCGGGGGCGTAGATATCTTCCACGTCCACCAGCGCCACCAGGCTATCGCCGCTGGCGGGCTGCTGTGCTGCCTGCAGACCGGGCAGCAGCACGTTGGGGCCGGAGAGGTCGCCGTGCGCCATCTGACGGGCTTCCATGTTTGCCAGGATGTGCGCCAGCGACTGCGCCAGCAGGCGGCTGTGCTCTTTTTCCAGCGGCTGGGCGCCAAGCATGAACTCCTGCCAGGTTTCGCCATACACCCACGGCATCAGCGCCGCATAGCGCAGGTTTTCGTATTGCCCGATGAGAGCGGCATCGCTTTCGGGCGTGAGCACACGGCGGCGGCAGACTTGCAAACCGGGCATGCTGGCAAAGGGCAGCAGCTTGTCGGCTGTCTCTGCCACGCGCGCCTCGCGGAAGCTTTCGGTGAAAATCTTGATGGCATGCAAGCCTCCATCGGCGGCGCGCAGTTGATAGACGGTGGCGCGCCGTCCGCTCTGTCCGTAGGGCATGCCTTTAGCGGCTGGGTGCTCGGTGAAGGTATATGCTGTTTCACCGATGGTGATACGCAGGTTGACTGCAGGACGCAGGTCCATCTCTTCCTCCTTGATTGCATACAGGATGCGCTGGTTTAATTATACAACATCGGCGGCAGAGCGCTCACCAGCGGGCGCGGTGGTCTTCGATAAACCCGATTTGCTGGCGCAGGCTGATTTTCTCGCCGTCATCGCTGAGGACGTGCCCGTTGTAGTGTCCAAACAGTTGATGGACGCGGCTGTAGAGCAGTTTGAGATCGGTGGCGGCAGTGCGGTCGAGGCGCGGGGTGAAGGTCAGTTCCAGCCGCCCGTCATCGTCGTGTATCTGCCATGGGCGGGTGAAGTCCTGCGGGTCGTAGTCGTAGTGCACCACCCCCAGCTTGTGGACGCGCCCGTTGAGGATGAGGGCGCAGTCGGTGGCAGGGCGCATATCGCCGATGCCCGCCCCCAGGTTAAGCCCCAGCGTGCGCCCGTCGGGGAGAAAGGTGTTGACGCTGCCCCAAATCCAGAACGCATTGTACGCCCACACCCCGCGCCCCCAGTCGAGGATGCCCAGGTTGCGCTCGGAGTGCAGTGTGTGCCGCTGTCCGCCGCATTCCACCCAGCCCGCGGCAGGCATGCAGTGCACCTTGCGTGTGTAATAGAAGCGTTTGCTGCCGATGGGGATGATGTTGACCACCGATTCGTGCTGCGGGGCGAGCGCCAGGGTCATTTCGGCGTTGAGCGCCTGCCCGCCAAACCCATCCCAGTGCACTTCCACCTGGCGTTTGCCGCTTGCGGCGCAAAAACGCAGACGCACGCGCCCGTTATCAAACAGGCTTTCGCCCTCTGTGCTGTTGCGCGGCAGGACGACGCCGCGCCCCAGCGGGACGGTGAGCGTCTCTTCCTGATGCGTCCAGGTGGTAAAGTCAACCGTATAGGCGAAGATAGAGCCGAGATAGCCGACATGGCTGATGGTGAAAGAGAAAAAGTGGGTGGGGGTGAAAACGGCGTAGTAATCCCAGCGCTTGACGCGCAGCCACTGCAAAAAGCGCAGGCGGTAAAAACGCAGGTTTTCGAGGTTGCAGTCGAGCAGCGGCTGGCGCGCCCATCCGGCATCTGTCAGCGTGCCGTCGGGGCGCAGCAGTGGGGCGGGGGTAGTGATTTCGTGCTGTGGTGTGCGCATAGGCACCTCCTGATGTGGGATGCGTGGGTATATGGGTATTATACTCTCTCAGCCCGTAGGATGGGGCTTGCCCTATCAGCTGCCTGGGAGGGGACGGGGGAGGGCATGTAGGCTTGCCCCATCGTTTGCTGTGGGGCAGTTTGCAGCCGCGGGCAAACGCTCTCTTGCGCCAGATGAAAGGATGTAGACTGGGTAGAGCGTTCTGTGCGAAACCCAGCGCACCTCTGCATCGGCTGAAGAATATTATTTACTGTAAGCTGTGCTGCTTTTGCGAGTTAAAACGCACCAGTTTTTCCCAATCAATGACGCCGTGCGGGCAGAACTCTTGAATAAATTCCTGCGTGAACAGGTTGAGAATGCGGGCGTATTCTTTTTGAAACGCCTCATTATGCTCTTTGGCGCGGCGTCCCAGCGGCTCGATGATTTCTAGATACAGGCGGTCGTTTCCTGAAATAAATTCCCAGAAAGCCTGTCCGCACAGTTTCAGATAATCACCTTTGTCGGGGTGGTTGTCGGTTCCGTAACAGCAGCCGTTGATGGCTTGAATATGTACCTCGCTTTGGCTGGTGCGCAGAATGCGCTGCGCCTTTTTGAAGTTGTCTGTCATGCGTTTCACCTGGCTGCTGTTGCCCCAGTTTGGGCCTGATTTGATCGAGACAAGATAGAGCGTGTCTCCCCGTTTGAATTCCAGGTCAATGCCCTCTGCAGAGGACTTTCGCCCCCCATAGACCCGGCCGCAGACAAAAACGGCTAATTTCTCCAAAAATTGCCCAAAGATGGTCTCTTCCTGCGAAGAAAGGTGCGCGTCCAGCAGCAGCTTTACCAAATCGTGTGCATCCTGAATGTGCTTGGCTTTGAACAGGTAGGGATTTTTGCGTTTGAGAACTTGTTTGAGTTGGAGGGTGGTCAGGCTGGAAGCGCGCCGGGCGTGAAATTCGTCAATGTTTTGCTCTACAAAGGCGGTAATATCATTCTGGTTTAGCGGCGTCATACGGTTTCCTTTCCTCAAGCAGAAGCATCTGTTGCGGGGCAGTTTGCAGCAGTGGGCAAATGCTCTCTTGTGCCAGATGAAAGTACTGTGGCAGAATTTCGATGCCAATGGCATTGCGCTCCATGCGCTGTGCCACGCGGATGGTTGTGCCGGAACCCATGAACGGGTCGAGCACCCAATCACCCCGACGGGTGAAGAGGCGGATGAACCAGCGTGGCAAATCTTCGGGAAAAACGGCGCTGTGGTTGCGGTTTTTGGTTTCGGTTGCCAGGTGAAGGACATTGGTGGGGTACACCATACGCCGCCCAAGCCAGTTTGCTACCCTTTTGCCAAAACCACTTCCGGCGCGGGATGGGTCGCGCACCATGTCGGTTGGGCTAAGCTTTTTCAGCCTGCGTTCTGCCCAGTCGCCCATAGGCTCCATGACCTCTTCCTGATACATGTGGAAAGTGCGCTGTTTATTGAATTGCAGCAGCCTTTCCCAAGCATCGCGGAAACGGTTAGGCCACTTGCCTGGGTACGAATTCTTCTTGTGCCAGATGAACTCTTCCGTCCACAGCCACCCCTGCTGGCGCATGGCAAGGATCAGTTCAATCACGTAAGTGTGGCGTTCGCCGTTAACCACTTTTTCTTTGATGTTCAGGACGAATGTTCCACTGGGTTTGAGGACACGCAGCAACTCGGCTGAGATTGGCAGAAACCATTCCACATACGCCTCGGGTTTGATGCCCCCGTAGGTCTGTGAGCGGCTGTCGGCATAAGGCGGCGAGGTAAAGATCAGGTCAATCGAGTTGTCGGCAAGCTCTTTGAGCTTTTGGCGGCAATCGCCCAAAATCAAACGCGCTTCAATCTGCATGAACTAATTATATTCCATTTGCCGCCCTGACTTTACAAAATTGTAACGCGAAAAGGCTCTTCTGATGCTTGACGCCCGCCGCGCGGTTGGTTACACTTTGCATAGCTGCGCTTTGGGGCAGCTGCAGGGTCTATGCGGTTAAGAGATTGTTTTACAGGGAGGGTGCGATGAACTGGCTGAATAATTTGCGTATGGGGAGAAAGCTCATCTCGGTGGTGCTGGGATTGGTCGTGATCACCGGGGTGGGTGTGGGCGCTGCCGGGTATTTCAACCTGCGCAGTGTGGAGCGTATTCTGCTTGAGATGACGGGGCAGCGTTTGCCTGCGGTGCGCGGCGCGGTGCAGGTGGAACGGCAGGCGTTCAACACCATGCTCAGCGAAAAGCGCTATCTGCTGGCGATGGAGGATGCCCGCCAGGATGCCGATGCCCGCCGTCAGACGGTGCTGGAGATGATCAACCAGACCACGCGCGCGCTGGATGAGGTGGAACAGGTGGCACAGGCGAATGGGGATACCGCCTTGCAGGGCAGGGTGCAGGAGGTGCGCATCGCTGTTGGGCAGTACCGCAGCCTGTACGAAAAGGTGGTCAAGGCACAGGAGAAGAAAACTGAAGCCACGCGCGTGATGGAGCTGAACGGCGCTCAACTGCTGGAGACGCTCAACAAGTATTTACACAACTCGGCAACCGTGCTGGATGAGGAGACAGCCCGTAACCTTCCGGCGATTGCCGAAGCCGGGCAGATTGCCAGCGAGGTGCGGCTGGCGCAGAACCGCTATATGCGCACCCACGATGAGAAGCACTTTGAGGCGGTGGAAAGCAGCGTCAAAAAGCTGCGCAAACAGCTGTTTGACCTGAACGCCCAGACGACCAACGAGTTCAACCTCAAGCGCATCAAAGATGCGCAGATGGCAACCGAAGCCTACTTTCAGGCGGCGCAGGAGTGGCGCAAAAACAGCGATGCCCTTGACGCGGCGGTTACCGAGATGGAGCGCATGGGTAGCCGTGTGCAGCAGGAGGTGCTTGCCGTGCAGGAAAGCGGCTGGGAGGCAGTGGAGGCGGGGAGACAGCGCGCCGAGGCAATTTCTGCTCAGGCGCTCAGGGTGAATATTCTTGTGACGCTGGCGGCAGTGCTGCTGGGTGTGCTGCTGGGGGTGGTGGTGTCGCGCTCGGTCAGCGCACCGCTGGCTGCGGCGGCGCGCATGGCGCAGGCGCTTGCCAGCGGAGACCTGCTGCGCGGGCTGAGCGAAAAGGAGCGCGACCGCGTGCGCAAGCGCGGGGATGAGATCGGCGACTTGGGCAAAGCTTTTGACGCGCTGATTGGTTATCTGCAGGAGGCAGGGGCGGCGGCGGTGGCGATTGCTGATAATGACCTGACGGTGCAGATTGCGCCGCGCTCGGAGAAGGATGAACTGGGCGGGGCGCTGGCGCGCATGACCGCTAGCCTGCGCCAGGCGATTGGCAGCGTGGCGCAGAGCGCCGAAATGCTTGGGGCGGCGGCTGGTCAGCTTTCCGATTCAGCCGGGCAATCCGGGCAGGCAACCTCACAGATCACCGGCACCGTCCAGCAGGTGGCAAGGGGCATTGCCCAGCAGAGCGAGTTCTCCGCTCAGACGGCGGCTTCGGCGGAGGCGATGAACCGCGCTATTGACGGGCTGGCGCGCGGCGCGCAGCAGCAAGCCGAAGCGGTGGCGCAGGTTTCGCAGGTGGCGGCGCGCATGCAAGCCGCCATCCAGCAGGTGACGGAGAGCACCCGCATGGTTGCCGAACGCTCTGCCAATGCCTCGACTGCGGCGCAGGAGGGCACCCAGAGCGTAGCACAGACCCTGGAGGGGATGCGCGCCATCCAAACGCGGGTGGAGGAGGCGGCTGAGAAGGTGCGCCAGATGGGTCAGCGCTCGGGCGAGATCGGCAGCATTTTGGAGACGATCGAGGATATTGCCTCGCAGACCAACCTGCTGGCGCTGAATGCCGCCATTGAGGCGGCGCGGGCGGGCGAGCACGGCAAGGGGTTTGCTGTGGTGGCGGATGAGGTGCGCAAGCTGGCGGAGCGTTCTTCGGCATCTGCCAAAGAGATCGCCGCGCTGGTCAAGGGGATTCAGGCAGCGGTGGGCGAGGCAGTGGCGGCGATGGAACTGGGCACGCGCCAGGCAAAGGACGGCATGACCCTGGCGGATCAGTCAGGGGCGGCGCTGGCAGCCATCCTCGAAGCCGCCGAGATTGTCTATCAGCAGGCTGATCAGACTGCCCAGGCGACCGGGCAGATGAGCCGCGCTTCCGACGAACTGATGGGGGCAGTGGAAGCCGTCTCAGCCGTGATCGAAGAGAACATCGCCACCAGCGAGAAGATGACCGCCGCCTCGCAGGAGGTGATGCAGGCGGTGGAGAACATTGCCAGCGTGAGCGAGGAAAACAGCGCCGCGGTCGAGCAGGTTTCGGCTGCCAGCGAGGAGATGAGCGCCCAAGCCGAGGAGGTGGCAGCCGCCGCCCACGAACTGAGCGATATGGCGCAGGCGCTGCGCCGTCTGGTGGCGCAGTTCCGTCTGCATGCCGGGGAGGAAACCACTCTGCCGCAGGAGAAAGATGAGGAGGGCGGGTTGGTAGCGGCATGATGACTTTGGAATGCCCCTCATGTGGCGCGCCGATTTCGATGGAAAATGGGGAGCAGATTCTGACATGCGCCTATTGTGGCCGCAAACTGCTGCTGGGAAAAGAGTACCTGACCCAGACGCAGCAGAAAGCGCCATCGGCTGTCCTTCAACAGGAGACATACTCGCCGTTTTCGTATACGACAACGCTGGCTTTGGCGATCCTGCTGGGTATTTTTGGCGCTCACCGCTTCTACACCGGTCATCTGGCAGTCGGCGCTATCCAACTGTTAACGAGTGGAGGGGTTCTGATATGGTGGCTGTGGGATGTGGTTTCTATTCTCAACGGCTCTTTTCGAGATGTGCAAGGCAGACTGCTCAAACGCCCACAACGCCTCAATGTGTGGGGCATTGGCGCAGCGGTATATCTCATCAGTTTGTTTGTGCTCACCGCCCTCAGCGGCGATGGGCGGGTGGGGCTGGCGGCGGCGGTTATTCCAGCTTTGGCTTTGGTCGTGTGGCTGCGCCGTAAAGCCAGCACCGAGTAGGGAAAGATGGCAAGGGCACGTCAGAGGATTCTCTATATCGTACTGATCCTTGGCGCGCTGCTCGGTTTTCCCTGTCTTGGGGTGGCGGGCGGTGTTGCAATGTTTGCACTGGAAAGTACGGGGCAGTTTGCCAAGTGGCAATCGCTTGGCGCGCCGCCCGAAAAAGCCGTTACGATTTGTGGAGGGGATACCAGCACGGTCTATGTGGCAACCCAGGCGAATCGTATATATGGATGCCAGCATCGCGGCGAACAGACAAACTGCTGGTTTGTGGTGGAAGATCTGCCCGAAGCCGACAGCCGCATTGAACGCGATGCGCCGGTGTTTCAGGGGCAGGTCGAGCCGCCGTCCGGCACTGTCATCAGTCAGTTGAATGTTACGCAGCGCCGTGCCGAGACAGCGGACGAAACGCGCTATGCACTTCTTGCCGATGGCACAGTGTGGCAGTGGGAGTACAGCCGCATGGGATGGGTTGCCCTGGCGGGCAATCTGCTGGTGGGGTTTGTCGGCGGGGCGACAATCGGCATTCCGCTGGCGGTGATTGTGGCTCTGATCGGCGCTGGTATTGCGCTGGCGCGCCGCTGGCGCAGGCGGAAGCAACGCGATGTGTGAGAAGGTTCTGCGCCGTCTGGGTGTCAAATTTTGGCGGATGCGCGGTTGGGACACCCTGGCAGGCGAATGGTATGCACTTCCCGGAATTTTCCTCAGCGAAGGCGCCGCAAGGCGTGCTGCGCGCCGTCGGCTGAAGCAATTGGAGAAGTTGCAGCCCTCCAGAGTTTCGGGCGGGCAGGATGGTGTGCAAGACCAGGTCTTTCTCGTCTGCCCCGATGGAATGTTGCAGCGTATACGCTGAGGAGGCTGGGTGATGTCCCGTCTTGTTGTTTTCGTTGTCATTCTGATGCTTCTTACCGCAGCCTGTGGGCTTCCCGCCATCACAACGCCGCAACCTGCTCCGCCTCTGTCTACCCCCTCCACACCCGAAAGCGCAGCGCCGAAAACCGAAGCCCCGTACCTCTCTTTGATCATCAATGTCCATGACTGGACTCACCCTGCCGAGAGCGCCGATATCCTCCTGCGTCTGGTAGACCTCTTTGAGCGCTATGGCGTGCGCGGCGACTTCTACTTTACTGCCGAAATCACCCGCCAGCTGGCAGAGAAGCACCCCCAAGTCATTGAGCGCTTTAAACATTCAAACATGACCATCAGTTATCACGTCCGCCCGCCGCACCCGCTTTACACCGGTTTTGATGACCGCCTGAAAGGGCTGGATGATGCCGCGCTCTACCAGACCCTGCTCGATTACGAGACCTATGCGTTGGACCTGGCAACGGGCGATCTTGACCGATCCCGCCCGGGCGGTTACACCTATGTCGCTCAGGTCTTTGGACGCAACCCCGTTGTTGCCCCCGCGCCCAACAGCGGCAGGATAAAAGATGCAGGGCAAAGGGTCTATGCTGCGCTTGGCGCACAGATGACCCTGCTGTACCATGAAGAAGGTACGGAACTCGAACAGCCCTTTGTATACGTGCATGGCTTGCTCGTGCGCCCCAGCGATTTCAGCGTTACGCGCAATACGCTTGTGGACGGCACGGATCATTTTTGGTGGAACATGATGAGCAGACCGAACGCCGCCGATTACCGCCCGCTGCGTCTGTTGGAACTGGGGTTGGAAGAGTGGGAACGCAAAACCGCAGGTTCGCCCTATGCCCGTCAGCCCTTTATCACTGCTCTCATTCACGAAAACAACTTCTACCGCCGCGGCGCTGAAGGATGGACCTCGATTTACTTTACCGTTGAAGGCAGCAAGAAGGACACCCCGCTGCCCCCGCCCTGGAACCTCTCCGCCCCCGATTTATCTAAGCCTCGCCCTGCCGGGGAGCAAGCCGCCATTTGGCAGGCGTATGAAGAACTGGTCGCCTATGCCGCTGCGCATTTGAACGTGCTCACTGCGCAGGAAATTGTCATCATGGCAAAATAACCCACAAGAGCCGCAGGCGGGGGGCATCCTCACCAGCGGAACGCCGCGATGTTGGGGAAGCGGTGTGTGACTGCTGGTGCTGCGCTTCAGAATTTTGCAAAAACAAAACAGTTGCGTGTTAGGAGGAGATATCATGAAAAAAGCACCTTTTTTGATCACATTGACCCTGTTGGTTTGTGCAGCGTGTACACCATCCACAACGGTCATCCAGACAGCAATTGCCCAAACCGAAGCTGCACAGTTGTCGGCGACGGTTGTCCCTCCGACTTTGATGGCTGAACCAACCATGACGCAGACGCCAACAGCCACACCGACCGTCACGGCTTCGCCGACACCCACTCCCGATGTGAGGATTATTGATTTAGACCCGCAGAAATTTTTGCCAAAAGCCAATGAGCTTCCTTTGGAAGGAAAATATTATCTGCCAGGTTCGGACTGGATGAGCCTGGAAACAAACGAGGAAATCATTTCTGATAGGGGCGTAGCCAATGGGCGGGAGTATGTGATCAGCACAGGGCGTGAGGTGGGCTGGTTTGTTGAATATGCGCGTGGGACGCGGGCAGTTGCCATGCCGGAAGGGGTGTATTTCTTTGTTGGCAGGCATTCCAGCGCAGCCGGGGCGCAGCTGGCGGTCGAGAAGTATATATCGCCTGTTGAGAAGCCAGAACGCGGCTGGAAGTTTTCGGACCAGAAGGCTGATGTGGGTGATACATCAAAGGTGTATTATTTGAGACGGATTACATCTGGGGGAGATTATCAGATTTCGTATGTCATTGATTTTACTTATAGAAATTTTCGGGTCATTGTTAACTGTTACGGGTTTGAAAAGGACGTTACCCACGATTTTTGCCTCGCCATGGCAAAACTGGTTCTCAAGAAGCTGGAAGAGGCGCCTCTTTCACCGCCGCCAACCCTGACGCCAACGCCGTAGTTTTTGTGGGGTGAGCCTCGTCTGCCGCCCACGGCTAAATTGGGGCTGCGGGGGGGATTATGCCCGCGCCGCGCTTGACGGATGACGCATTTTATGTTAACATGTCATCATGTGATTACAAGTTGTTCATCTTCTTTTCTCGGGAGAGACTATGAACACCCCCTCCGATCAGATTGATTTTACCAGTCATGTGCCCTATTATCTTCAGTTGATGAACCTGTTGCGCGCCAAGATCAACACCGTGTGGAAACCCGGCGAGCAAATCCCCGGCGAGCAGGAGCTGTGCGCCGAGTACAGCGTCAGCCGCACGGTGGTGCGCCAGACGCTGCGCGAACTGGAGCTGGAGGGGCTGATCTACCGCCGCAAGGGCAAGGGCACCTTTGTTGCCGAGCCAAAAATCAACGAAAACCTCGTCCAGCGGCTGACCGGCTTCTATCAGGATATGGTCGAGCGCGGGCTGAAGCCGCGCACACGCGTGCTCAAAAACGTCCTCACCACCGCCAGCCGCAAGGTGGCGCGCTATCTGGAGATCCCGGAGGGCAGCCGGGTGGTCGAACTCAAACGGCTGCGCTATGTTAACGATGTTCCCATCCAGCTGGTAACCAGCTATCTGCCCTATGACCTGGTGCCGGGGCTGACGGAGGTGGATTTGACCGACCGCTCGCTGTATGAGTTTTTGGAGCGTGAGATGGGGTTGTTTATCACCCGCGGGCGGCGTTCGATTGAGGCAGTCAGCGCCAACGATGAGGAGGCAAAGCTGCTGGATGTGCCGCGCGGCGCCCCGATGGTGATGCTCGACAGCGTCAGCTATCTGGCGGACGGGCGGGTGGTGGAGTATTACCACGCCGTCCACCGCGGCGACCGCTCACGCTTTGAGGTAGAACTGGTGCGTGCGCATGGGCCTGTGCAGCCGCCTGCCAGCGCTGACCTGCCGCGCAGCAACGTTGTGCCGCAGGGGTAGAAGGGAGAGATGCGCCATGACGAAGAAATATCTGATCGGGGTTGATCTGGGCACCAGCGCCACCAAAGCCGCTCTCTATGACCCGCATGGTGCGCTGGTTGCCGAAGCCAGCCAGGAAGTGCCCATCTATTACCCCAAACCGGGGGTGGTGGAGCAGGAAAACGACGATTTTTACACCAGCGCGGCGCAGACGGTGCGCGCCTGTTTGCAGCAGAGCGGGGTTGACCCGCGTCAGGTGGCTGCGATTGCCTTTGATTCGCAGATGGCGGGGGTGGGTTCGATTGACGAGCATTACCGCCCGGCGGCGCGCTTTGATTCGTGGCTGGATATGCGCTGCCAGCCGTATATCGAGCAGATGCGCCGCGAGGCGGGCGAACTGGTGACGCGCCTGACGGGCTGTGCCCCCACCTGCGATCATGGGCCCAAGATGCTGTGGCTCAAGCACGAGCGCCCGCAGGAATATGGACGGGTGGCGCGCTTTCTCATGCCTTCCGCCTATGTGGCGGGCAGGATGGCGGGACTGAAAGCCGATCAAGCGTTTATGGATTACACCTTCATCCACTTTTCGGGGTTCAGCGATGCGCAGAACCTGCGCTGGTCGGAGGAGCTTTGCCGCCGCTTTGGGCTGGAGATGGACAAACTGCCGCGCATCGTTGCGCCGTGGGAGGTGATTGGCGAAGTGCAGGCGGAGGCATCCGCCGATTTTGGTCTGGCACAGGGCACGCCCATTGCCGCCGGGTGCGGCGATACGGCTGCCTGTGCGCTGGGGGCGGGGGTGGTGCATCCCGGCATGGTGTATGATACCGCCGGGACGGCGGCTGTGCTGGCTGCCACCACCGACCGCTTTGTTGCCGATGTGCAGCACGGCGCCCTGCTGTGTATGCATTCCGTTTTGCCGGGGCTGTATCACCCGTTGGCGTATATCGCTGGCGGGGGGATTGCCCTGCGCTGGTTCCGCGACCAGTTTTATAACACACACCGCGGCGAGAGCCAGCCGCTGGAAAACGACCTCTACGCCGAGATGATTGCCGCTGCCGAGCGGGTGCCGCCCGGCGCCGAGGGGCTGTTCTTTTCGCCGCATTTGGGCGGGCGCATCTGCCCTGCCGCGCCTGCCATGCGCGGGGCGTGGATTGGGTTTTCGTGGGGGCACACGCAGGCGCACTTCTTCCGCGCCATTCTCGAAAGCGTTGCCTACGAGTATGCCTACTATCTGGATATTCTCCGCCAGCTGCTGCCTGACCTGCGCTTTGCCGAGGCGCGGGCGGTGGGCGGCGGAGCGCGCAGCAATACCTGGAATCAAATCAAAGCCGATGTGCTCGGCATCCCTTACCAGCGGCTCAAACGCAGTGAGTTTGGCACGTGGGGCAGTGCCCTCATCGCTGGCAAGGCGGTGGGGATGTTTGACGACCTGGCGGAGCAAGCCAGCCGCGCATCTGCGCCGGATGGCGACCCGCTCCTGCCGGATGGCGGGCGCCACGCCGTCTATCAGCCGCTGGCGCGGCAGTATATCGTCATGCAGCAAACCCTGCACGGCTATTTTTCGGGCGCGCCGGAGTAGGAGGGCTGCTGCACAGGATGGCGCGTTGACAACTGTTTTGCAATTTTCTCCCGCCCCTCATAGACCCTCCCCTAGTCTCCTCCCCTCCCCTACGGGGGAGGGGCAGGGGGGAGCGGGCGGCGGTGATACCATGCTGTTTTTATTTTTTGTTTGAGGAGTCTTACAGGATGAAATCGGAAGTGCGGATTTGTATGATTGGCGCCGGGCGGGTGGGCAAAAACCACACCAACGCCCTGCGGCATGTCAGCGCCGGGCGGGTGGTGGCGCTGGTTGACCCGGTGGCAGAGACGCTGCAGCAAACCGGAGACGAATTTGGCATCGAGGCGCGCTTTACCACGCTGAGCGAGGCACTGGACAAAGCTGAGTTTGACGCGGTGGTCATTACCACCCCAACCTTCACCCACAAACCGCTGGTGGAGGAAGCCGCCGCCCACAAAAAGCATGTCTTTCTCGAAAAACCCATGGCGCTCAACCTGGAGGAGTGCGACGCCATCAACGCCGCCGCTCGCAACAACGGCGTTTTTCTCCAGCTGGGGTTTATGCGCCGCTTCACCCCCGAATTTGTGGCCGCCGCCCAGCGCATCGAAGCTGGTGAAATTGGCAAACCGATGATGATCAAATCGCTTACCCATGGACCCGGTCTGCCGCCTGCCTGGGCGCGCGACCTCAAGACCTCAAACGGCATGTTAGCCGAAGTCAACAGCCACGACTGGGATACCACCCGCTGGCTGATGGGCAGCAACTATACCCGCGTGTATACCGAGGTGGCAAACTTCAAAGGCGCCGCCAACAACGTGGACACCCCCAACTTTTACGATAACGTCATCGTGGATATCAAGTTTGAGAGCGGCGGGCTGGGGATGATTTCGGGCATCTGCCCGTGCGGCTATGGCTATGATGCCCGCGTCGAAATCTATGGCGAGAAGGGCATCATGTTCATCGGCGACCTGTACGGGCAAAAGGTGGTGGTGTGCACCGACCGTGACCACGGGCTGGTGCAGCCGGTGACGCGCACCTGGCCAGAGCGCTTTGTGTGGGGCTACATCTACGAGCTGGAGCACTTCTGCGAGTGCATCCAAAAGGATACCCCGCCGCGCGTCGGCGGCGAGGAGGGGCGCTGGGCAGTGGCGGGCGTGCTGGCGGGAACAAAGTCGTTCCTCGAACAGCGCCCGGTGTATCTCAGCGAGATTCTTTCCTAATCAGGACAGGAGGGCAGACATGGGCGAGAGCATGCTGGCAGCCGTGTATCATGGGGCGCACGATGTGCGCGTTGAGGAGGTGCCTGTTCCGCAGGTGGGCGCTGGCGAGTTGCTGGTGCGTGTGCGCAGCGCCAGCGTGTGCGGGACGGATTTGCGCATCTATCATGGCAGCCACCGCAAATATCCGCCGGGCACGGTGCGCATCCCCGGGCACGAGGTGGTGGGCGTCATCGCCGCGCTTGGGGCGGGGGTGGATGGCTACCGCGTGGGCGAGAAGGTGTTTATCGCCCCCAACATGGGGTGCGGACACTGCCGCCAGTGTGTTTCGGGCAACAACAATCTGTGCGCCAGCTATGATGCCATTGGGGTAACGCTGGACGGCGGGTTTGCCGAGTATGTGCGCATCCCGGCGCAGGCTGTGCTGCAGGGCAACGTGATGCCGGTAGCCGAAGAGGTGGACGCAGCTGTGGCGGCGCTGATTGAGCCGTTTGCCTGTGTGCTGCGCGGACAGCGCCCGCTGCACATCCGTCCCGGCGATGTGGTGCTGGTGATGGGCGCCGGGCCAATTGGCATCATGCACCTCATGCTGGCAAAGCTGAGCGGTGCGGCGCGCGTGCTGGTGAGCGAACCGGCGGCAGAACGTCTGGCGCAGGCGGCACAGCTGGGGGCGGATGCGGTGATCAACCCGGCGGAAGCCGACGTGGAGGTCTTTGTGCGTCAGGAAAGCGGCGGGCGCGGGGCGGATGTGGTCATTGTGGCGGCTCCGGCGCACAAGGCGCAGGAACAAGCCCTGCAGCTGGCAGCCATCAGCGGGCGCATCAACTTTTTTGGCGGGCTGCCCAAAGACCGCCCTACCATTTTATTCGATTCCAACCTGCTGCACTACAAAGAACTGCTGGTCACCGCTACCACGGCCTGCAGTACGTATGACTGCCGTCAGGCGGCGGATATTGTCAACTCGGGGCGTATTGACCTCAGCCCGCTCATCAGCCGCCGCTTTGCACTGCGCCAGGCGCTTGAGGCATTTGCCGCGGCTGAGGATGGCAAGGCGCTTAAGGTGGTGATCGAACCGTAACATGCTATTGTTGATAGCTTATCTTTTTGATGGAGTATATATCTCATGAGCGATTATCCATTCACATTTACCATCCCCATGCCCTCAGCCGTGCCCAGCGGCGAGAGCAACCACATCCAGCGCCGTCTTTCGGCAATGAAGGGGCAGTTCCTCGACCAGCAGGCGTACGATCAGATGCTGGCGGTGGAAGATACGCTGGTGTATGAAGTCTATGAGATCCCCCGCCCGCACCAAGCCGGTGAACTGCTCTCGGGGATCTCGATTGTCCATCCCGGCAAGGTGGGCAATGAGTATTTTATGACCAAGGGGCACTTTCATCAGGTGCTGGATACAGCCGAGGTGTATTACTGTCTCAAGGGCGAGGGCTACATGGTGATGGAAGACCCCGAAGGCAACGCCCAGGTTGCGCCGCTTGCACCGGGGGTGGTGCTGTATGTGCCGCCGCGCTGGGGACACCGCTCGGTGTGCACCGGACGTCAGCAGGATTTGGTAACGTTTTATGTCTATCCGGGCAACGCTGGGCACGATTACGGCACAATCGAGACGCAGGGCTTCCGCAAGCTGGTGGTGGAAGGCGCACACGGGGTTGAGATTGTAGATAACCCGCGCTGGAAGCGATAAGGGGCGGCGATGGAACTCAAGCACTGCAAACTGCTGGTAACGCCGACCTCGTACGGCAAAAACGACCCGCGCCTGAAGAGCGATCTTGAGGCGCTGGTGGGTGAGGTGGTCTATAACCCCACCGGCAAGCCGCTTTCTTCGGCCGAGGTGGCGGAGCTGCTGCCCGGTGTGGATGGCTATATCGCTGGACTGGATGTGATTGACCGCACCGCGCTGCAGGCTGCCGACCGTCTCAAGGTGATTGCGCGCTATGGGGTGGGGGTGGACGCCGTTGATTTGGAGGCGGCAAAGGAGCGCGGCATTGTGGTAACCAATACGCCGGGCGCCAATTCGGTCTCGGTGGCGGAATTGACGCTTGCCCTGATGCTTGCCCTCTGCCGTCAGCTGGCGCAGGCGTTTGAAGCCACCCGTCAGGGCAAATGGCCGCGCCTGAGCGGCGTTTCGCTGGAGGGCAAGACGGTGGGCTTGCTGGGATTGGGCGCCATCGGCAAACAGGTGGCGCGCCGCCTGGCGGGCTGGGACTGCCGCATTGTGGCTTATGACCCCTATGCCGACGCCGATTTTGCCGCCCGCCACAACGTGGAATTGCTGCCGCAGGATGACCTGCTGGCACAGTCTGATTTTGTCAGCCTGCACCTGCCCCTGCTGGAGGCGACGCGGGCGATGGTCAACGATGCCTTTCTGGCAAAGATGAAACCGGGGGCGTATCTGATCAACACTGCCCGCGGCGAACTGATTGACGAGGATGCCCTGCTGCGCGCCCTGCAGAGCGGACATCTGCGCGGTGCGGCGCTGGATGCCTTTATCCACGAGCCGCCCGACCCATCCCACCCTCTGCTGGCGCTGCCGCAGGTGATTGCCACCCCGCATCTGGGCGCGCAGACCGACGGCGCCACCAATGCCATGGGGTGGATGGCGCTCAACGATTGTCTGGCGGTGCTGCGCGGCGAGACGCCCAAATATCGCGTGGTGTGAGCGCGGGCGCATTATTGAGGAGTTAATACACGCTTTGACGCGGATTTTTGAGCAAAACAGGACACGGATACCATGAAAAAACAGGACGTATTGCAAAAAGTGAAAGAATTGGGACTGCTGGCGGTGCTGCGCGGTCCCTCGCCCGAATTGACCATCCAGATGGTGGATGCGCTGGTTGCCGGTGGGGTGCTGGGGATTGAGATCACCTACAGCACGCCGGACGCTGAGCGTGTGGTGGCAGAGGTTGACCGCAAGTACGGCGATTCCATCCTGCTGGGGATGGGCACGCTGACCGAGCCAGCCCAGGCGCAGCGCGCCAAAGCCGCCGGGGCAAAGTTTTTGGTCAGCCCGGTGTGCGAGAGCGAACTGGTCAAAGCCATGGCTGCCAGCGGGCTGGCGGTGATGGCTGGAGCGCTCACCCCCAGCGAGGTGCTGCACGCCTACCGTTTGGGGTCGGATGTAGTCAAGATTTTCCCCGGGTCGCTGACGGGGCCTTCGTATGTTAAGGCTCTCAAGGGACCCTTCCCCGATATTCCCCTTATGCCCACCGGCGGGGTGAGCGCCGCCAATGTGGCGGAATGGTTTGCCGCCGGGGTGGTGGCGGTGGGGGCAGGCAGTGAGCTGTGCCCGCCCGCTTTGGCAAAGGAAGGCAAATGGGATGAAATCAGCCGCAAGGCAGCTGAATTTGTTGACGTCGTGCGCCGGGCACGCGGTTAGCACCGATCAGTCCATGAAGGAGATGACCAAACCATGATGAAAGCAAATGTAACATTTCAAGGCGGATATCTGTTCAAGCGGCTGCGGATTGACCTTTCTACCCGTCAGGTGCGGGTGGAAGAGATTGACCCGGCTGAGTATTATCAGTTTTTGGGCGGGCGCGGCATGGGCGCTTTGTGGTACTGGCGCGAGATTGCCCCCGATGTGCGTCCGCTGGGGGCGGAGAACAAAATCGGCTTTTTTGCCGGACCGATGACCGGCGCACCGCTTATCTCGACCACCAAGTTTCAGTGCGCCACCAAAAGCCCCGAAACCGGGCGCTATCTGTGCGCCAATTCGAGCGGCTATTTTGGCCCCTATCTGCGCGAGGCGGGCTTCGATGCCCTCATTTTGGAGGGCGTTTCGCCTTCCTGGACAGCGGTTGTTATTGAAAACGGCGCAGTGCGCTTTGTGGATGACGAAAACTGGAAGGGGCTGAAAACGGTGGACGCCCGCCGCCGTCTGCTGGACGGGCTGCCGCAGGGCAGACGCTGGGCGACGATGGTGGTTGGACCAGCAGCCGAAAACGAGGTGGCTTTTTCCTCGATTATGGTGGATGACGGGCGTGCCTTTGGGCGCGGCGGCGCCGGGGCGGTGCTGGCAAGTAAGCGCGTCAAAGCCCTGGCGGTGCGCGGCGACCATAAGTTCCCCGTCTATGATATCGAAAAGTGCCGCGCGTTGACCAAAAACGCCATCGAGTTCCTCAAAACCTCGCGCGCCAAACACCGCATGTTGGGCACGGCGCAGTTTATCGAGCCGGTCAACGCGCTGGGCGCCATGCCGACGCGCAACTTTCAGACCACCTGGGAAGACCCGGAGACTGCCAGCGGGGTAATTGCCCAGACGATGCGCGAGAAGTATTTTGTGCGCAATTACGCCTGCTACCGCTGTTCGATCGCCTGCGGGCAGATGACCGAAGTCAAAGAAGGCGAGTTTGCCGGGGCGGCTGCCCGCCCGGAATATGAATCCATTGGGATTCTCGGTCCATCGTGCGGAGTGTACGACATGGCGGCGGTGATTGCCGCCAACCAGGCGTGCGATGAGCTGGGGATGGACACCATCACCGCCGGGAACATGCTTGGGCTGGTGATGGAGCTGTTCCAGCGCGGGCTGGTGAGCGCCGCCGATAACGATGGGCTGGAAGTGCATTTTGGCGACGGCAAGGCGCTGGTGCAGATGCTGCACTTCTTTGCTGAGCGGCGCGGGCTGGGTAAAATCATTGGCAAGGGCGCGCTGGGGATCATCGCTGAGCGCCCCGAGTGGGAGCCCTATATTATGCACTCGCGCGGGCTGACCTTTGCCGCTTATGACCCGCGCGGGTTTCACGGCATGGGGCTTTCGTATGCCACCTCAAGCCGCGGCGCATGCCACAACGTGGGCGGCTACACCGTCTATGAAGAACTGCTCAGCGGCAAGGTGGACCGCTTTTCGCCGCAGGGCAAGGGGGCTATGGTCAAATCGCTGCAGGATGTGCGCGCCTATATTGACAGCACCGGTTTGTGCACGGTGGCGCGCGGCGGTTTTCAGCTGACCAATCAGCCCAACACCGAGGTGCTGCTGGCGATCACCGGCTATGATTTTGCCCCGCGCCTGGTGGAAATTGGCGAGCGCATCATCAACCTGGAGCGCATGATCCTCAAGCGCGAGGGCGTTGACCGCCGTCTGGATACCCTGCCGCCGCGCATGCGCGAGCCGGTGCCCAACGGCCCGGCGGCTGGTCATGCCGTGACGCAGGAGATTTTGGATGCGATGCTGGATGAGTATTATCAGCTGCGCGGCTGGGATGCCAACGGCTTGCCCACCGCCGAGACGCTGAAGAAGTTTGATTTGGAGTTTACGCTGGTATGACACAAGTTGGTTTGTGGGTGGTGGGCGGTTTGGATTTGGCGTTGAGCGGACGCCGCACGACGATTGATTTCCCTGACGGCGCCGCCGTAGGCGATATTCCCGACCGCCTGCTGGAAGTAGGCATTGATGCCCATTCGCCCAAGTATCTGGTGGTGCTCAACGGGCTGGGGTGGCGGCAGTTCCCGCCGGAACAAAAGCTCAAAGACGGCGATGTGCTGCTGGTCATCCCCCCGCTGATGGGGGGCTAGGCGCAGATGGCTTTTCGGGCGGTGATTTTTGACCTGGATGGTCTGCTGGTTGATTCGGAGGGCTGGATTGGGCGCGCCTGGCGGCAGGCGCTGGATGAGATTGGGCTGAAGCTGAGCGATGCCGATTTTACGCCGCTGGTGGGGGTGGCGACGGCCGAAATCGGCAGGATGTTCGCTGAGCGCTACGGGCTGGATGACGAGGGTTTTGCGCGGTTGTATGCGCGCCGTTCGCAGCTGCTGATGGAGATGTACCGCAGCCAACTCACGCCTGAGCATCTCAAGCCGGGGGCAGCCAGTCTGTTGGATGCGCTGGAGGCGCACGGTGTGCCGCGCGCCATCGCCACGCTGGGACGCCGCCCGTTTGTGGAGGTGATGCTCGAGCGCACCGCTCTGCAGGGCAGGTTTCACTGTGTGGTGTGCGGCGAGGATGTCAGCTGTCCCAAGCCCGACCCGCAAATTTTTATCCACACCGCCCGTCAGCTGGGCGTGGCGGTGGTGGATTGTATTGCGCTGGAAGATTCGCCCGCCGGGATCACCGCCGCCTACCGTGCCGGGATGCTGCCCATCCTCATCCCCGACCTGGCGCTGCCCTCACCGCAGGAAGCCGAGCTGGCGTATGCCCGTTTTACCAGCCTGGCGGAGGCGCAGGGAGAGGTGCTGCGTCTGCTCGGGCTGGGCAACGGCGTGGCTCTTTAACATGTCGACACGTCTCTCTCCCGATGGGGCGTAGGGCGGCTCCCTGCGGGAGTGCTTGCGCGAGGTTCACCCCGCCAATTATGATGGGGCAAGCCGCATCCTACGGATGGCGTGGGTGTGGTCTTGTGATGGGGCAAGCCGCATCCTACGGGTATCGTGGACAGGGCGTAGGCTGGGGTTCACCCCAGTATCTTTTATTTGTTAATGGTATGGTTTATGCGTAATGATAGAAAGCGAAAGGTGTGTGATGGAAGAGACATTTGAAATCACCCGCAAAACGTCGCCGACGATGTATTTTATCGGCGTTACCACCGGACAGTCCTCGATCCGCAAGGTCTTCCCGCGCTGGATGGAGATTCTCGGACGTCCGGAGGTTGTGCTGGAGGGGGTGGACTGCAAAATCCATGATGATCCGCAGGTCTACCGCCGCGCCGTGGCGCAGATCAAATATGACCCGCTTTCGCTGGGGGCGCTGGTCACCACGCACAAGATTGACCTGCTCAACGCGGCACGCGATATGTTTGATGAGCTGGATGAATATGCGCGCATCACCGGCGAGGTGTCGTCCATCTCCAAGCGCGCGGGGCGTCTGCTGGGGCACGCCAAAGACCCGATCACCTCTGGGCTGAGCCTGGATGCCATCCTCGGATCAGGATATTTTGGGCGCACCGGCGGCGAGGTGCTGTGTTTTGGTGCTGGCGGGTCTGCCATTGCTATTTTGCTGCACTTCATCAGCCGTCCGCATGCCGCCGACCGCCCGCGCCGCTTTGTCTTTGTCAACCGATCGCAGCCGCGCCTCGATCAGGCGCGGCAGATGGTGCAGAACGTGCCCACCGATATCGCTGTGGAGTACATCTGCTGCCACACCGACCCGAACATCAACGACGGCATTCTGGCAAGCATGCCGCCCGGCAGTCTGATTATCAACGCCACCGGCATGGGCAAGGATACGCCTGGTTCGCCCATCAGCGATCACGGGGTGTTCCCGATGCACAGTGTGGTATGGGAACTGAATTATCGCGGCAAGCTGGACTTTTTGCACCAGGCGCGGGCGCAGGAGCAGGCACGCCAGCTTACGGTGGCTGACGGCTGGCTGTATTTTGTGCATGGCTGGACGCAGGTGGTGGCGCAGGTGCTCGATTTTGACCTGACGCCCGAGTTGTTTGCCCGTTTGGAGCAGGCGGCCGCCGCGGCGCGCGCGTAGGGTTTTGCCCTCCCAGTAGGGAGGGGAGTGCCCTCCCCCAGCCCCTCCCATGGGGAGGGGAGTGCCCTCCCCCAGCCCCTCCCATGGGGAGGGGAGATTGCCCTGTGGATAAAAGAAAGGACTATAATATACCCAAGCGGCAGAACAAATTTTGAAGGCGGAAAGGCGGCGCCATGGAAGATTTAACGGGCGAAGTCATTGGGGGGCGGTATAAAATTCTGCAGAAGCTGGGCGAAGGGGGCATGGCAAGCGTCTATATGGGCGAAGAGATGAAACTGGGGCGCAAAGTGGCGCTCAAATTTATCCGCCACACGGCATTTGGCAGCGAGGTGATGGCAAAGGTGCGCAAGCGCTTTGAGCGCGAAGCCTTTGCCCTGGCGCAGTTGATACACCCCAACATCATCCCGGTGATCGACTGCGGCGAGCATGAGGGTTCTCCGTATCTGGTGATGCCGTATCTGGCAGGGGGGACGCTCAAGCAGATCGTGGGGCGCAAGATGAAGCTGGAGGAGGCGGTGCGCTTGCTGCTGCCGCTGGCGCAGGCGCTGGCGTATGCGCATGGCAAGGGCGTGGTGCACCGTGATGTTAAGCCGGGCAATATCCTGCTCAGCGAAAGCGGGCAGCCGCTGCTGGCGGATTTTGGCATTGCGCGCCTGCTGGAAGAAGTGGATGCCACGCACCTGACGAGCACAGGGATGGGGGTGGGGACGCCGGAATATATGGCACCGGAGCAGTGGCGGGGAGAGATCACACCGCAGGTGGATGTGTATGCGCTGGGGGTGGTGCTGTATGAGCTGTTGAGCGGGGAGAAACCCTACACGGGCAAGACGCCGGGTGAGGTGCTGCTGAAACAGATGAGCGAGCCACTGCCGGACGTGCGCCAGAAGGCGGAGGGGCTGAGCGCGGCTGGGGCGGCGCTGGTGGAGCGGGCGCTGGCGCGGGATGTGAGCCAGCGCTGGGCAAGTATGCAGGAATTTGCCGCCGCGCTTGAGCGGGCGCTGCGCGGCGAGGAGATGGAGCGCACCGAGATGATGCCCGGCGCGGCGGTGTTGGCGGCGGAGGAGCCGAAGACGTCCGCACTGCCGGATGAGGAGGAAACGCGCGACGATATGCCTGCGGCAGGCGGGGGGCGCCATCTGCCGCGCTGGGTATGGGGGCTGGGTGTTATCGGGCTGGTGGGGGTGATGGGGATATGCTTTTTGAGCGGACGTGCTCTGCCGGGGCTGTTTGCCGCGCCGAAGCCGACCATTACGCCGCTGCCCACCATTGCACCGCTGGCACCAGCGTTGGGGGTGGGCTCGACCGTGATCTCGGAGAAAGACGGGATGGAGCTGGTGTATGTGCCGCAGGGGGAATTCGAGATGGGGTCGAACGATGGTGATGATCATGAAAAGCCCGTCCACATGGTATATCTGGACGCCTTTTGGGTTGACCGCACGGAGGTAACCAACGCCATGTATGCCAAATGCGTGCAGGAGGGGGGATGCCAGACGCCGTACGGAGTGGCGTCCTCTACACGCGAGAGATATTATGGGGATACTTCGTATGCGGATTACCCGGTGATCTATGTGGACTGGTTCATGGCAGATGCCTACTGCAAGTGGGCGGGCAGGCGGCTGCCCACGGAAGCGGAGTGGGAAAAGGCAGCGCGCGGCACGGATGGACGTAAATACCCGTGGGGGAACAATGCTCCGAGCTGCAGCCTGGCAAATTATGATGCCGGGGATGACTGTGTCGGGGATACGTCTGCGGTGGGGAGTTACCCGCAGGGCGCCAGCCCGTATGGGGCGCTGGATATGGCAGGCAACGTGTTGGAGTGGGTGGCGGACTGGTATGATGCGGGATATTACGATAAATCGCCGTATCAAAACCCGCCGGGACCATCATCTGGGGTTGTGCGCGTGCTGCGCGGCGGTTCGTGGGGCAGCGACGATGCCCTTCTGCGGGCTGCCCTCCGTCTTAAGATTGCCCCCAGCTACAGGTACTACAACCTTGGGTTTCGCTGCGTTCGCTGATTTCCCCTGCTGTTGGGTTGTGAAACGCTGGAAGCTGGAATCCTGTATCTGGGGAAGGGCATAGCGAGATGGGGCTTGCCCCATAATCCGCTTGGCATTGACAGGGTGAGCCTTGCGCAGATACTGGGGTGAACCCCAGCCTACTATCATCCGTAGCCCCATCTGCGAAACCCCCGTAAGCCCGTCAGGGCGCACTGCGCCCAAAAACCCGTTTCTAATGCCGGAAATGTGGTAAAATAAAAAAAAAGGAGGGAATATGGAATTTCTTTGTCTGCTTCCATTTGTCATCATTGGTCTCATCATTTCTTATGATCAAGAACAGAAGAAGAGAAAAGCGGCACAAGCCGGACAAATGCCGCAAAGCGCAATGACCGATGCGCAAATCGAGATCATGCAGCTGCGCGAAACAGTTCGGCAGCAGGATATGCTGCTGGGGTTTATGGCGCTCGACTTGCTCGACAGCGACTGTGACCATAACCGCGACGGGTAACTGCCGCTGGCGCTGAGGCGCGTTTTGTTCCACTGGCTTCCCCCGGCGGTGCGGGCTGCCCGCAGCGCTGGTGCGTCTTGCGGCGCGCTCTGCCTGGGGGCAGAAGGATGCTGCCCGGCGGCGGGCTTGGGCGATCACAATATCACATTTACACGAAAGGAATCACACAATGTCAAAATCAAAAGCCTCTCAAACCGAAAATATTGGCGAGAAAGCCAGAAAAATCAGAAAAAAGATGATCCGCCTCGCCATGCGGGCAGAGCAGTTGACCGAGGAATACAGAAGCCTGCCAATTTTGCACAGTACCGAAGATGTCGCGCTGTTCCTCAACGTCAACCTCGGGCTGCGTGACCGTGAGCAGTGGTGGGTCATCCTCATGGATACAAGCGCACGCGTCATCGACTTCTATAAGCTCTATGAGGGAACAGTCGCCGAGATCGCCGTGCGCCCGGCAGAGGTGTTCATGGAAGCCGTCAGGCAAAATGCGCCGATGGTCATGGTCGTCCACAACCACACCAGCCTCCAGCCGTTCCCAAGCCAGAGCGATGTGGACCTCACCCGAAAACTGTTCGATGTGGGCAAGATGCTCGGCATCGTCCTGGTTGACCACATCATCGTGGGCGGCACCTCGTTCATGTCGTTGAACGATCTCAAGGTGCTCGAGGAGTGGGAAGATCGAGATATCGAGACATCCGTCAAACTGTGTGACTGACCCGCCGCAGCAGCCAGTCGGCACGCCTAAGATGGGGCGCTGCCGACTTCTTTTGTGCAGATAACCACGATCATCAGGCATTTGCCCGCCGCCTGCATGGCGTGTTGCTGTACTGGCAACAAGGGTTTGTTATGATAGGAGATAGAAAGTGTCGGATGCCCCTCAAGCGGGCAGAAATTGGAGGTTGTGATGAAAAAGCAAAAATATGGCATTCACGTGGAAAATGGAGAAGTTGACGAGCAGGAGCTGGACGCCATGCTGGATAAACTGTTCGGCGAGGAGAGCGAAGAAGAAAAAGCCCTCCCCGAGCCAAGCGAGGAGGAAGTTAACGCCATTCTGGATGCGATGTTCCCCGATGGCTGGGATTTGAGCAAGTTTATTAAGGACGACGAAGACGGATGACGCCCGCGTTAGGGGAGAGGGGTGTCAGCATGTATCCGCAGATGGCGCAGAGAAACGCTGTGCTATCTACGGCATTTGGGATGTTTCGTCTAGGGCGGCGGCGAACCCGGTACCGGCAGCGCCGCGCCGGTGATATCGCGCGCGGCTGGGGAAGCCAGAAAGAGGATCACCTCCGCCAGCGATTCGGGCTGCACCCAGCGCGTAAAGTCGGCATCCGGCATTGCCTGACGGTTCTGCGGGGTGTCAATGGTGCCCGGCAGGATGCAGTTGACGTTGATCCCGCTGCCTTTGAGTTCAGCCGCCATGCTCTCGGTCAGGCGGATGACGGCGCTTTTGGCGGCGCTGTAGGCGGCGGCGTTTTTGCTGCCCGCCAGCGCCGCGCCGGAGCTGATGTTGATGATCCTGCCAAACTTTTGGCGCAGCATGACCGGAATGACCGCCTGACAGGCGACGATCAGCGTGCGGGCGTTGAGGTTCATCATCGTGTCCCACTGTTCCAGCGGCATTTCGTGCAGCGGCTTGCCAGCCGCATAGCCGCCCACCGTGTTGATAAGCACATCCACGCGTCCAAAATGCGCCAGAATGCGCTCCAGAGCGGCTTGCATCTGCGGCGGGTCGCCCACGTCCACCCCGCCCAGCAGCAGATGCACCCCGTTGTGCACCCACTGCGGGAAGAGCGCTTCCAGCCGCCCCAAACTGTGCTCCACCAGCGCCAGACGCGCTCCAGCGGCGGCAAACACCCGCGCGCTTGCCTGCCCCAGATTGCCGCCTGCCCCGGTGATCAGCGTAATGAGTTGCTCTGCACGATCCATCTGTGTGTCTCCTATCCGCTATCCGCTTTGTGCCACACCCGTACGCAGTTTTTGCCCTCCGCTTTGGCGCGCAGCAGCGCCTGGTCAGCAAGCTCCACCAGCCGTTCGGCGCTGTGCACGTGGTCGTTAGGCAGGGCTGCCACGCCAAAACTGAGGGTGATGTTGAGCCTGCCCACAGCGCTCTCCCACATTGTGCTGGCAATCAGCTCGCGCAGCCGCTCTGCCATAATTCCGCCCTCTTCCAGCCCGGTCAGCGGCAGGAGGATGACAAACTCCTCACCGCCGTAGCGGGCAAGGATATCACCCTGCCGCAGGTTGTCCTGCATCAGCTGCACAACGCTTTTCAGCACCCAGTCGCCGGTGGCGTGGCCGTGACGGTTGTTGAACTGGCGGAAGTCGTCTATATCGCAGAAAATGCAAGCCAGCGGCGTGTGGTGGCGCTTTGCCAGCGAAAACTCGCGCTCCAGCGCCTCCGCCAGATAGTGGCGGTTATACGCCCCGGTTAGATGGTCGGTGAGGGCAATACGTCGCAGTGCCTGGTAGGAGTGGTGCTCGTCGGCAAGGCGCGCCAGCAGGTCGTCAATCATCTCTTTCACCCGCAGCAGCGCGGCGACGCGCGCCGTCAGCTCGCGCGGGTCAAAGGGTTTGACCAGATAGTCATTGGCGCCCGCCGAAAGACCGTCCACCGTGTCCTCCACGCTGGTGCGCCGCTCGGTGAACATCAGCACTGGCAGATAGAGGGGATGGCTGCGGCGCAGTTCACTGCATACCTCAAACCCGTCCATATCAGGCAGCACCACATCCAGCAGCACCAGGTCGGGCGGCTGCTGGGATGCCATTTCTATCCCCTGCTGCCCGGTCTCTGCCTGCGAGACGCGGTAGCCATGCTCCTCCAGCAGGTGGGCGGTGTATTTGCGCTGGGTGGCGCTGTCTTCAATAACCAGAATGTGCTTTTGTTCCATATTGCCTTGTCCATAATAATTATAATGCTGTCTCTCTGCCGCGGACCAGCATGTTGAGACGGGCGGCGATCTGATCCAGCGGCAGCGATTCCAGTGCAGCGCCCAGATCGGCGGCGGCTTTGGGCATGCCGTACACCACGCTGCTGGCTTCATCCTGGGCGATGGTATATGCTCCCGCCTGACGCATGGCAAGCAGCCCGGCGGCGCCGTCCTCGCCCATGCCGGTCAGCAGCACCCCCAGCGCGCTTTCTTTCAGATGGTGCGCGGCCGACTCGAAGAGCGCATTGACGCACGGGCGCAGACCCCTTTGCGGCGGGGCGGTGCTCAGCCACAGCAGACCAGAGGCTTTGACCGTCAGATGATAGTCATCGGGAGCCAGGTACAGCCTGCCGGGTTGGGGGATTTCATCCTGCCCCGCCACCTGACAGCGGATGGGGGTTGTCTCGCTCAGCCACTGTGCCAGCCCGGAGACGAAGCCGCGCGCAATGTGCTGTACGGCGGCGATCGGCACAGGAAAATCGGGCGGCAGGGCGCTGAGCAGCTGCTGCAGGGCGGGCGGTCCGCCGGTGGAAGCCCCCACCACCACCAGACGGATGGGTTTTTTTGGCTGCCGCAGCGGCTGGGAGGGTGATGGGGAGGGTCGGTGTGCCGCCAGCGTGCGGCGCACCACCTTGACGCCTGCCATGAGTTTGACCTGGGCGATCAACTGGCGGGCGCGGATATCCTCCTGCGGCAGACCGCGCGGTTTGGGCAGGGCGGTCAGCGCCCCCAGTTCCAGCGCCCGGAAGGTTACCCCGCTCAGCTGACCGGTGTCCATCGCCGTCAGCACCACAATCGGGCAGGGCGTCTCGCTCATAATGTGGCGGATGGCTTCAAACCCGCCCATGCCGGGCATGTTGATATCCATGGTGATCAGGTCGGGTTTGATCAGTTTTGCCTGTTCGCGGGCGGCTTCGCCGCTGCCCGCCTCGCCGATCACGGTGATGTCGGGGTCGCTTTGCAAAACGGCGCGGATCAGCAGACGCTGGGTGGGGGAGTCGTCAACAATCAGCACACGCAGCATGGATCACCGTATCAGTTGGGCAATCATTTCCAGCAGTTCGCGCTGGTCAAAAGAGGTTTTGACGATATAGGCATCCGCTCCGGCTTGCAGCCCGCGCAGACGGTCGCTTTGCGAATCGAGCGAGGTAACCAGCACCAGCGGGATGTGGGCGGTGCGGGCGGCGCTTTTGACCGCTTCGGCAAGGGCAAACCCGTCCATCACGGGCATGTTGATATCCGAGACGATCAGGTCGGGGAGGGGTGCATCCGGCTGACGCAGCAGTTCCCATGCCTGACTGCCATCCGAGACGGCGGTAACGGCGTACCCGGCGTTTTCGAGGATGAGCTTTTCCAGTGTGCGGGTGGTGATCGAATCGTCCACCACCAGAATACTGCGCTGACGTTGGGCGGCGGAAGGCTGGGCAGGCAGAGCGGGTGGGGGCGCCCCTTCCAGCGAGCGCATCAGCCCCGGCGGGTCGAGGACGATCACCACCTGTCCGCTGCCGAGGATGGCGGCGCCTGCCACGTTGCGCACACTGCGCAGCGGCGGTTTGAGGTGTTTGACTACCACCTCGTGCGTGGCAAGGAATTCCTCCACCCGCAGGGCGGCAAGTTTTTCAACCACGCCAAAGTGGACAATCGCAAGCCGATCATCGCTTGCGGGGGAGGCAGGCAGCCCAAGAGTCTGCGCCAGATCGTAGAGCGGCAGCAGCCGCCCGTGCGCCGCAACCGCTGGTTTGCCGTCCACGCTGCCCACCTGGTCGCGGCGGATGCGCTGGATGCGGGCGACATTTGCCGCCGGGATGGCAAGCGTCTCGCCTGCGGCGCGCACCAGCAGCACCTGGCGCGAGACGTAGGACAGCGGCAGGGTCATGCGGAAGGTAACCCCCGCCCCGGGGTGGTTTTCCACCTCCAGCAGGGCGCCCAGCTGTTCGAGCGTGCGGTGCACCACGTCCAGCCCCACCCCGCGCCCGGCGATGCCGCTGACCTGTGCCGCGGTGGAAAGCCCCGAGCGGAAGATGAGCGCCAGCGTCTGGCTTTCGTCCAGCGTTTCTGCCTCTTTTGGCGTGATCATGCGCTGTGCGACTGCCTGACGGCGCACCGCTTCCAAGTCAATCCCGCGCCCGTCGTCGCTGAGCGTGATCATCAGATGGCTGCCGCGCGGTTCCGCCCGCAGGCAGATGCGCCCACACGGCGGTTTGCCCAGCGCGGCGCGCTCCTGCGGCGGTTCGATGCCGTGCCCGAGGGCATTGCGCACCAGATGGGTAAGCGGGTCTTTGAGTTGTTCGAGCACGCGGCGGTCAACTTCTGTCTCGCTGCCTTCTATCTCCAGGGCGGCCTGCTTGCCGCTTTGGCGCCCCAGGTCGCGCACCAGGCGCGGGAAGATATCGAACAGACCGGCGATGGGCTGCATGCGGGCGCGGCGGATGTCGTTTTCAAAGCTGTCGGTGATCAGATTGAGCTGGGCGCGGTCGCTGCTCAACTGTTTGTGCAGGGCGTTGAGATCGCTTTCCAGTTTTTTGAGCGTCTGTTCGTGGTCTTTGAGGTAATTCAGCAGTGCCGGCAGCCCGCTCTGACCGGCTTCGACACGGCGCGCCAGGTCATGATAGTGCGGGCGCACGGCGCGCCAGGCTTTTTGTCTGCGCTGCACCTGCTGCCGGAGGGTGTGGGTGCGCTGCAGGGTTTCATCCAGACGCATGCGCGCCCCCAACAGTTCGCCCAGCCCGTCCATGAGCGCATCCAGCCGCGTCACGGCAACGCGGATGGTCTCCTCGGCGGGGGTGGCGGGTTTGTGGGTTGAGACGGTGGCTGGTTCGGCGGGCGGTGCGGGGGTTGGCTCGGCGGGCGGTGCGGGGGCTGGCTCGGCGGGCGGCGCAGGGGCTGGCTCGGCGGGGTGCAGCAGGGCTTCCAGACGCTCCAGCAGAGGCTGTGCTTCCGGCGGCGTCTCGTTTTCGGCGGCGCGCCGCAGGATATCCACCATACCAAACAGGGTGTCAAAGTGCGCCGCTTCCAGCGGCGGGTTGTGTTTGCGCAGAAAATCCAGGGCGTCTTCCAGACGGTGGGCAAGCGCCGCCAGATGCTCGAGCTGCACCGAACCGGCGGCGCCCTTCAGGCTGTGGGCGGCGCGGAAGAGGGCTTGCAGCTGCTCCTGACGCGCCTCGCCCTGCAGACCACCTTCCAGCGCCAGCAGCCCGGCGTTGAGCGCGGCAAGATGCTCTTCCATCTCAGCGCGGAAGGTCTGCATCAGTTCAGCCCAAAAGGCGTTCTGCGGGTTAGCCATCCTGCTCCACGCGGTAACGGCGTACCATCTCTGCCAGCGACTGGCTGAGCTGGTCGAGGTTATGGATTGCCTGTTCCACCTGACGCATCCCGGCTTGGGTTTGGGCGGCGCTGAGGTTGATGTTTTCCATGGCGGCGGTGATCTGATCCATCCCAGCCAGCTGCTGGCGGGTGCTGGCGGCGATCTGCTGAGCCAGGTTGGCGGTCTGCTCGGCGTGGGTGTAGATGGACTGAATTGACTGGCGGGTGTTTTGGGCAAGGGCGGCGCTTTCTTCGGCGCGGCGTGTGCCCTGCTCGGTGACCATCACGGCGGTGTTGGCGCCTTTTTGAATCTCAGCCAGGATGCTGCTGATTTGGGCGGTTGCCTGACGCGATTGCTCTGCCAGACTGCGCACTTCGCCTGCCACGACGGCAAACCCGCGCCCGGCTTCTCCGGCGCGGGCGGCTTCCATGGCGGCATTGAGCGCCAGCAGGTTGGACTGGTCGGCGATATCGTTGACGGCGTTGATGATCTCGCCGATCTGCTGTGTCTGCTCGCTGAGGGCGAGGATCGTCTCGGCGATGATGCGCACCTGGTCTTTCAGCCCGAGCATGCCCTGGGCGGCGGCTTCGATGGTCTGCGTTCCCTCCTGCGCCAGTTTGAGCGAACTGGCGGACATTTCAGCCACCTGCTGGGTGCGCTCGGCAGCCTGGGCAGCTGTCTGACGTACCTCTTCGATGGTGGCGGTGGTTTCTGCCACGGCGGCGGCTTGTTCGGAGGAGGTCGCCGCCTGCTCGCTGACAGTGGCGGAAATCTCGGCGGTAGCAGCTGCCAGGTCGCTGGCGGCGCTGCGCATGCGGCGGGTGTTGTCGCGCAGCCGCTCGATCATCTCGCCAAAAGCGCTGCCGAGGATATCGCCCGGCGAGCGCGGGGCAATGGCGGCTGTCAGGTCTCCGGCGGTCACGCGGCGGGCGGTCTCGGTCAGCGGCTGGAGGTACTCATCCAACATGCGCGCAAAGGCGCGGCGGATGGCGCCGACCTCGTCGCGGCGCATCTCGATGCTGCTGTGCTCGCGTTCCTCTTCCAGACGGACAAAATCGCCCTCGGCAGCCAGCTCGGCGGCGCGGGTCAGCGCTTCCAGCGGGCGGGTGATGCCGCGCGTCATCCTGGCGGCGATGAACGACTCCGCCAGCAGGGCAGCCAGGCTGATGCCTATCATGAGCAGGATGGTGGTGCGCACCATGCGTCTGGTACGCGCGGCCGAGGCTTCGAAATCGGCATTGACGCTCTGGTAGATGGCGGTGGCGCTCTGCCGCGCCTGCGGGCCGGAAACGTTGATGCTCTTTTCGATCAGCTCGTTTTGGCGTTCATAGCCCACCTGCAGGTCTTTGAAGCGCCCGCGGTAAGTTTTGACGGCGGTGTCAATTTCCATCGCCAGTTGTTTGCCTTCGCCCTGGTCGAGGACGGGGTCGCGGGTTTTGTTCATCTGCTCGAGTGCGGTGCGCGCCTGGTCGTAGTATTCATCGAACCGCGCGGCGTACTGCGGGTCGCCAGCGCGCAGATACTGGAAGGTGGCGGTGAACATGAGATGGATGGCGTCCGAGGCTTCGGCTTCGTGGTAGAGGGTGGCGATTTTGCCGTCCTTTTGCAGCAAACGGCGCAGGGTGCTGAGCTTCTCATTCAGCAGTGCGGCTTGCGGCTCGAGCTGCTGATGGACGGACTGGCCGCGCAGTTCCATCAGACGGACGATTTCCTCAAACGACTGCGTGTAGTCTTTGAAGCTTTTCTGCACGTCTGCCAGCAGGGCGCGGCGCTGTGGGTTGGTGATCTGCACATCCGCCTGGCGGCTGAGGTTCTCAAAATCTGCTGCGCTCTGGCGGTGCGCAGCGAGGTCATCCGGGCTGTTCCACATCAGATAGCGGACGGCGGCAAGGCGCGCCTGGTAGATGGTTCTGACCATCTCCTGCGCCAGGTCCTGGTCGGCAGCCAGGTCGGTAGTCAGACGCTGGAATTCGGTGTTGATGCGCGTCAGTTGCGCCCCGGCAACGATGGCGAGGAGCAGCATCAGCCCGATGCCGATGGAAAAGAGCAGTGAGACTTTTGTGCCGATTTTCAGGTTATCAAAGCCTTTCATATACATATACACCTCGTATCAAAGCGCTATGGCGAGCCGTAGCTGCGGCTCTGGTCTTGATCATCGTCCACCACCAGGCGCGGGTCTGCCAGCAGTTGTTCCAGGTCGAGGAGGATGAGCATGTCTTGGGTCACGCCGCGCAGATATGGGCGGGCGGGGGCAGCTGGTGGCGGCTGCAGGGTGTGCGGGTCAATGGTGAGCAGGCGGGGGGTGTCATCACTGAGCAGCGCCAGTTCCATTTCCTCGCCGCCGCGCACCAGCAAAACGTGGGCGGAAGGGGTGGGGGGATGGGCGGGCAGCCCGTGAAACGCTGCCAGGTGAAAGATGGAGATGATGCGCCCGCGCAGGTTGAGGATGCCGGTGATAAAGGGCGGGACAGCGGGAACGCGGCACCAGTGGTGGGCGCACAGCGGCTGGGTTTCCTGTGCCAGGTGGGCAGGAACGGCGTAGTGTTCTGCGCCGAGGCGGAAGGCAACCACCTCCAGCCCCTGCGGGGCGGTTGCATCGGGCATGAGGGGGGCAGCCAGCAGACGGGCGCGCTCTTCGAGGATGCGCTGGTTTTGCTCGGCGGCGCGCTGTGCAGCGGAAGGGGTGCGGCGCGCGGTCATTGGCTGCCTCCCATACGCAGTACATCGGCGGCGGTGAGATGGTCAGCGCCGGGTAAGGGGGTTTCGGGGGGCAGGCTGCGCGCCAGACGCAGAGCGGCGGCGCGGGCGCGCTGGGCTTCCTGCGGGCTGCCGTGTGCCTGGTAGATGCCTGCCAGCGCCAGGTGCGCCAGGATGAACTGCGGGTCGAGATAGAGGGCTTTTTTGTAGCAGGCAAGCGCCTGTGTCAGGTCGCCGCGCTCCTGATGCACCAGCCCGAGCAGATAGTGCGCCTGACTGTGGAGGGGGTCAAGCGTCAGGATGCGTTGGGCGCAGCGGGCGGCTTCGTCCAGCCTGCCAGCGTTGGCTGCCAGGCGCGCCAGCGCCAGCAGGGCGGGGAGGTGGTCGGGGTTGTGCTGCAAAGATTGTTCAAAGAGTTGTGCGGCTTCGTGCGGGCGGTGCTGGGCAAGCAGCGCCGCGGCGCGGGCGTACAGGTCTTCGGCGGGCGGTGCGGGCGGGGGTGCGGGCGGGGCGGGGGTTGGGGGCGCGGGCTGTGCGGCGGGCGGCGGTGTGGGGGTGGGTGTGGGTGTGATGACGGTTTGCGGTGCGGCAGGCTGCATGGCGGGCGCGGGCGCGGGCGGGGGTTGGGGAGCGGGCGACAGCATGGGCGGGGAGAGGGGTGCGGTCTGCGGCGGTGCGGGCGCGGGGGTGTCAGTTTTGTGGTATGCCATTGCCTTTTCGAACCACACCGGCTGCAGTGGATGGTAGAGCGGGTCGTTGGCTTCACCGGCAGCAACCATCAGCCAGCCTTCGGGCGCCAGACAGCGCTGGAGGCGGCGGGCAATGCTGACGATGACCTCTTCGGGCAGGTAAATCATCACGTTGCGGCACAGGATGAGGTCAAGCCCCTCGGTTTGGGTGGCTGTGGAGGGGTAGTCGTCCTCCGCCAGGTTGAGGTAGGCAAAGCGCACCAGACGGCGCAGGTCGGGGCGCAGTTCCCACTCGTGGGCGCGGCGTTCAAAATAGGCACTGCGCAGGCTCTCGTCCATTTGACGGAAAGACCAGGCACGGTAGCGTGCCTGCTGGGCGCGCTGGAGGGCGCGGCGGTTGATATCGGTTGCCAGCAGGTGAATGTACCAGCGCTCCAGGTCGGGGAGCAGCTGGTGGAGCAGGATGGCAAGGGTATAGGGTTCCTCGCCGGTCGAGCAGGCGGCGCACCACAGCCGCAGGGTGTGGCTTTGCCAGCGGCGGGCGATGAGCGCCGGGAGGATGTGCTCACGCAGGGCGTTCATTTGCTCGGCGTCGCGGAAGAAGTACGTCTCGCAGATGGTGATCTCTTCGATGAGGTCTTCCCAGATGGGGGAAGAGGTGGGGGAGGCGTTGAGCAGGTCGTAGTATGCCTGCGGGTTGGGGGCTGCGGCGCGGCGGGCGCACTCGGTCAGGCTGCGCTGCAGATGTTTGCGGCGGCGTCCGCCTGCGGCGATGCCGGTGCGGGCGGCGATCAGCGCCTCAAAGCGGGCGGTCTCCTCCGTAAGCGTGCCGGGGGAGGGCGGCTGCGCGGGAAGGGGCATCAGCCCTCCTCCTGTTGGCTGACGGGCAGCAGACGGGCGGCATCCAGCGCCAGCACCAGGCTGTGCCCGCGCCGAAAACTGCCCAGCAGCGGGCGGGAAGCGGTCAGCGCGGTGGGAGGCGGCTGTATTTCATGCCGGGCGGGGGCGGTTACCTCCAGCACGGCGTCCACCCACAGGAGAAAACGCCCTATGCCTGTTTCCACCACCAGCAGGCGGTCATCGGGGTGCGGCGGGCGGGTGGCAAGCCCAAAACGGGCGCGCAGATCGAGGACGGGCAGCGCCTCGCCGCCCAGATTGAGCAGTCCGGCGCTCCACGGCGGGGCATCGGGCAGGCTGGTGAGAGCCGCCATGCGCACGGCGCGGCGCACGTTTTCCAGCGGCAGGGCATAGAGCTGCCGCTCAAGGCGGAAAACGACAAAATATCCCTCTCCCGACATAGACGGGGTGAGGCGGGCTTCCACGGTGGCAGAGGGCGGTCGTTTGGACATTATCAATGCCAGTTACAGGAAGTGTACCATTTTTCAATGGAGGGGGCAAATTTTTTGAGGCAAGCGCGGCAATCTTTCCCGCGGCGCGGCGGGAAGGGGCGGTTTGTCCTGTGGATGCGCCCGCGGCTACCGTACTGGAGCGGGGTCAGGGCTGGCGGTCGGCTGGTCGGCTTCCAGACGGCGGGTGCGGTAATCCTCGTAGTCGGGCACCAGGCGGTGGTAAGTGTCGTCCATCAGCGGCGAGGAGATCATAAAATCGGCGGAGGCGCGGTTGCAGGCGATGGGAATGTTCCACACCACTGCCATGCGCAGCAGGGCTTTGACATCCGGGTCGTGCGGCATCGGTTCCAGCGGGTCCCAGAAGAAGATGAGAAAGTCAATCTCGCCGTCCACAATTTTGGCGCCAATCTGCTGGTCGCCGCCCAGCGGGCCGCTTTGCAGTTTGACGACTTCAAAGCCGAGCGCTTTTTCGAGCATCTCGCCGGTGGTGCCGGTGGCGTAAATGCGGTGGTGCGCCAGCAGGTCGCGGTTGAACTTTGCCCACTCCAGCAGGTCGCGTTTTTTGTTATCGTGCGCCACCAGGGCAATGTGTTTATCGTGCATCATGGGGATTTTGAGATGTTTCATGCAGTGCTCCTTTGCCAGGGGAGGCGCTCCAAATCCACGTTGCCGCCGGAGAGGATGACGCCCACCCGCAGCCCGTCGAGACGGATTTTGCGCTCCCACAGCAGACCGAGCGGCACAGCGGCAGAGGGTTCGATGAGCAGTTTGGCGCGCTCCCACACAAAACGCATGGCGGCGATAATGGCTTCTTCGCTGACGGTAACGATCTGCTCGACATCACGCTGGATGACGGCGAAGGTGCGCGGACTGAGCGAGGTGAGCAGCCCGTCGGCGACGGTGCGCGGGCTGACGGAGGGGATGATGTGCCCGGCTTGCAGCGAGCGGTAGGCGTCGTCTGCCATTTCTGGCTCGGCGGCGATGACGCGGGCGCGCGGCAGCAGGGCGCGCGTGGTGATGGCGCTGCCGCTGAGCAAACCGCCCCCGCCCACCGGCGCCAGCACGACATCCAGCTCGCCCGTCTGCTGGATCAGCTCCAGGGCGGCGGTGCCCTGCCCGGCGATGATCTGGTCGTTATCGTAGGGGTGCACTTCCACGGCGCCGTTTTGCCCGATGACCTGCGCCAGCGTGGCTTCGCGCGCTTGCAGTGTGGGGGCGCAGAAGGTGATCTGCCCGCCGTAGCCAGCCACGGCGGCTTTTTTGACCGCTGGGGCGTTTTCGGGCATGACGATGTAGGCGGGGATGCCGCGCAGCCGTGCCGCCAGCGAGAGCGCCTGGGCGTGGTTGCCGGAGGAGTGCGTTGCCACCCCGCGCTGCGCCTGTTCACCGCTCAGCGCAAAGACTACATTGCACGCCCCGCGGAACTTGAAGGCGCCCACCTTTTGCAGGTTTTCGCATTTTAAAAACACCTGCGCCCCCACCTGGCGGTTGAGGCTCTCACAGGTCATCACCGGTGTATGGTGAATATAGGGGCGGATGCGCACCGCGGCGCGCAGAACGTCTTCGATGGTGGTCTGGCTCATGAATAGGGATATTATACCGCAAACGCGGCGGGGAGCAGGTATGGGGAAGATGAGGCACTTTCTTCTCGAAAGTTTGTTCTTGAATGAAGATGGAGTGTTATAATTTGAGCGAACACCTGAGGAGAGGTTTTTGTGGCTGAAGAAAAGGAATTCTTTGATTGGAATCCTTATGAACCGAAACCCTATAACAGATGGACAATGCGAGGGATGTTTGATATTCCAAAGGAGGTGTTTGTGGCAGAAGAATTGTGGGATTTCATTGGCGGCGATGGGGCATATCAGGACTTATTAGATTGTTTTGAGCAGGCGGGCATTGAATTACGCCCGGAAATTGATCAGTATTTTGCAAAGTTTCGAAATCATTGAGATAATAAGTTGAAATCGTGAAAGCTTGTCTGTTGCAGGTAGGCATACAAAGTCTAATTTTTATAGTGAGGTGTAAAGATGGCGCTGATTGATTGGGATGACTCTTTTACAGTGAACGTCAAACAGCTGGATGACCAGCACAAACAGATCATCGGGATGATCAACAACCTGCACGCCGCCATGCAGGCTGGCAAAGGGCGGCAGGAGGTGGGCGAGATCATTAACAAGATGGTGGAGTACACCCGTCTGCACTTTTCGAGCGAGGAGAAAGTGCTCTCCGAAAACGGCTACCCTGCCTACAACGACCAAAAGAGGGCGCACGATGCCTTTACCCAGCGCGTGCTCGATTTTCAACAGCAGTATCAGCAGAGCAATCTGGTGCTCAGTTTGCAGGTGATCGGCTTTCTCAAAGAGTGGTGGACGGGGCATATCCTGGGCGAAGACCGCAAATACGCTGCGTTTCTCAACCAAAAGGGCGTGCGTTGAGCGCGGCGGCGCAGCGCGGGCATTGATGCGCACACGGCACAGACAGCCCCCTGTCAGATATCCCATGCCGGGCAGGGACGTTACATGAGCCACCTCCCGGCGCTGTTCAATATCCTGCTGCTCAGCCTGGCGGCTGGGCTGGGCACCAGTTTGGGCGGACTGATTGCCATTGTGCGCCGTCCGGGGCGGCGCATGTTTGGGGCGCTGATGGGGATGGCAGCCGGGGTGATGATTTCGCTTGCCTTTCTCGAGCTGGTCAATCAGGCGTGGGAGATGGGCGGGTTTTGGAGCGCATCCATTGGCTTTGGGCTGGGGGCGGGGTTGATGTTTGTGCTGGATTACTTTTTACCGCACATCCGTTTTGGCGAGCGCGAGACGGCGCACGGCGAGCCGCTGCCCTCGGCGCCGCCCTGCGGCGAAGCCCCCCCGCAGGCGCAGCATCTGCGCTACCGCGCTGGCGGGCGGCGCACCGCGCCTGCCGAAGCCGCGCCCGCGCCGCTGCCGCATCTTCACCGTCACCGCGGACGCCCCCACCGCCGCCGTCTGTGGCAGCTGCGCTTTGACAGCGGCGTGTTGGATGTGCGTCTGCTCAAAACCGGCATTCTGCTGCTGGTGGGCATCACCCTGCACAACATCCCTGAAGGGTTTGCCGTTGGGGCGGGCTATCTGCATGCCCCGCGCTTTGGGCTTTTTATTGCCATTGCCATCCTGCTGCACAATATCCCCGAAGGGATTGCCACCGCCCTACCATTGTGCCGCTGCGGGGTGTGCCGCTGGGATGCTTTGAAAGCTGCCACGCTTTCCGGTCTGACCGAGCCGTTTGGCGCGCTGATCGCGGCGTTGTTTTTGGGGTCTTTTGACGCGCTGGTGCCGGGCGGGCTGGCGTTTGCCGGAGGGGTGATGGTGTTTATCACCCTCGATGAACTCATCCCCACCGCCCGCGAGCACGGGCACGAGCATTACACCGCGCTGGGCATCATCGCCGGGTCGCTGTTTGTGTTTGTCCTTTCCGGCGTGTTTGGCGTGTAGCCCGTCATACATTGGGGGCAAGCCGATGGCTGAGTCACATCCTACTGCGGGCTCACGCGTAGGTTGGGTTGGGGGGCGCATGGGTATTGGGTTTGAAGCCATCGCTTCCCGCCCCGAAACCCAACGCCATGCCGATGTTCCGCACGGGGTCAAAAATGTTGGGTTTCGCAAACAACGCTCAACCCAACCTACGGCTGCGCTCCCTCGAAATGACAGCCCGCTACATATAGGGTGGGGCTTGCCCCATCGCAAGCATTGGCTCCCCTCCCTCTGGGAGGGGACGGGGGAGGGCAACCCCCCCCCCGAAACCCAATGCCCTGCCAATGCGGCGGCGGGCTTATTTGTTGACCTGGAAGGTGGTGATGCCCTTCTCGAAGAAATCGCGTATCTGGTTGGCGGCTGCCAGCCCGGCGTTGATGTTGGCTTCTTCGGTCTGCGCACCCATCTTCTTGGGGGTGAAGAAGAAGCGTCCGGCGTAGTTGGCTTCGATCTCGGCTTTGCAGGCTGGGGCGACATCGGCAAGATAGACGAAGTCCTTGCGCTCGGCAAACATCTTCAGCAGGTCTTCTTCGTTGATGACCTCCTCGCGGGCGGTGTTGACCAGCACAGCCGGAATGGGCATGCGCGAGAGCAGGTCAAAGTTGATCGAGCGTTTGGTTTCGGCGTTGGCGGGAATGTGCAGCGAGACGTAGTTGGATTTGGCATATAGATCGTGCACATTTGAGACCGCCTCCACGCCCAGGGCGGCAAAGGCTTCTTTGGGCAGGTAGGGGTCAAACGCCACCACGTGCATGCCAAAGCCTTTGGCGATCTCAGCCACGCGCCGCCCGACGTTGCCAAAGGCGTGCAGACCGATGGTCTTGCCTTTGATTTCGCTGCCCGATTTGCCGCTGAAGAAGGCGCGGGCGTGGTAGATCATCATGCCAAACACCAGTTCGGCGACGGCGTTGGCGTTCTGCCCGGGGGTGTTCATCACCACCACCTTGTGGGCGGTGGCGGCTTGCAGGTCAATGTTATCGTAACCGGCACCGGCGCGCACCACAATTTTGAGCTTTTTGGCGGCGTCCAGCACTTGGGGAGTTACCAGGTCGCTGCGCACGATGAGGGCGTCGGCATCTGCCACCGCCTGCAAAAACTGTGAGACGTCGGTATATTTTTCCAGCAGGGCAAACTCATATCCGGCATCCTGCACAATCTTTTTGATGCCCTCTACCGCCACCGGCGCAAAGGGTTTATCGGTTGCTACCAGCACTTTGGTCATCGTTCTGCTCCTTGTGGGTGAAATAAAATGTGAGAATAGGTCAAATCAGCAGATTCATTATACAACACTTTGCGGGCGATGTTTTTCCCGCTCTGCTGGACAAAATTCACGTTTTGGCGGAGCCGCTCTGAATCTTACCCAGCAGCCAGGCGCACAGGTTTTCGGGAGTTTCCCAGCGGGCTTCGCCGGGGAAATAGACCACGTCGCAGCGATTGCAGTACCACAGACGCTCTCACAGCGCCATATAAAGCGTATAGGTTTGCTGGGCGGCGGCGTGTTTGGCGCGGCGTCGTAGCCTGCGCTGGCGTTCGTTAATATCCGTTAACACACGGCGCGGCGCTTTAGGTGTATGATGAACACGGCGCTCACTTCAGGGCGTAACCCGCAGGATAAAACTGCGTAGAAAGAAAAGGGACACATCATGCTAACCCGAAAACAAAAATGGCTGCGGTTTTTGGGCGGGATGGCGCTGGTGCTGGTGGAGGCGGCGCTGGGGTTTGCCATCCTCACCCCGCGCTTTCACACGTGGGGCGCCACACCCGCCGAACTGACCGCCACCTACCCGGGCGACGACCTGCTCCCCGAGCGCGACCTGACGTGGACACACGCCATCACCATCAACGCCCCGCCGCAGCAGGTTTGGCCGTGGATTGCCCAGATGGGCGACCAGCGGGCGGCGTTTTACAGCTTTACCTTCATTGAAAATCTGTTTACCATTGGGCAGGCGGAGAAATACCGCAACGCCAACCGCATTGTCGCCGAGTGGCAGAACCCCGCCCCCGGTGAGCGCTTCATTTACCCCCTGATGGTCATCCAGGCGGTGCAGCCGGGCGCGTGGCTGCTTGCCGGGCCAGCCCTGCCGGATATCGGCTGGACGTGGCTGTGGAAGATCACCCCGCAGGGGGCAGAGCAGACGCGCCTGGTGGTGCGCATGCACATTGATTTTCCACCCGGCACGCCGCGCTGGGTGACGGGGATTACCAATTTGACGTTCTTTATGGAGCAGCGCATGCTGCAGGGCATCCGTCTGCGCGCCGAGGGGGGTGTCGAGCCGCCCTACGCCCAGCCGCTGGAAGTGCTGCTGTGGCTGGCGGCGCTGGCGGCCGGGCTGGTGTGCGGCTGGCGGGTGGTCTTCCGTCCGGCGTGGAAGTTTCCCCTTGCTGTGGGCATGCTGGCGGTGGCGGCGCTGTTTGTGCTCACCTTCATCCAGCCAGCCCTCTGGGTGCGGGGCGTCATCGTCCTGCTGTTGTGGCTGGCGGCTGTGTACCGCATCAAAAAGGAAAGCTGATAGAAAGGAAAAGGGAAATATGAACGCAACCGCTCCCCAGCGCTCGCTGATTATCATCGGCGCCGGAATCGCCGGACTTTCGGCGGGCGTCTATGCCCAAATGAACGGCTACCACACACGCATCTACGAGATGCACAACCAGGCGGGCGGTCTGTGCACCGCCTGGAAGCGCAAAGGCTACACCGTTGACGGATGTATTCACTGGCTGGTCGGCTCCTCGCCGCAGGACGCCTTTTATCCCCTCTGGGAGGAGGTGGGGCTGATCCAGGGGCGGCAGTTTATCTATCAGGAGGAGTTGATGCGCTATGCCAGCCGCGGCGGCCGGGAGTTTATCTTCTACACCGACCTCGATCGGCTGGAGGCGCATCTGCTGGAACTGGCGCCCGAAGACGCGGCGCTCATCCGCACCTTTATTGCCGATACGCGCCGCATGATGCACATGAAAAACGCCCCGGGCGAGCCTCCCGAACTGAGGACGCTCTTCGATAACCTCAAGGGTATGGCGGAGATGCTGCCGCTGATGGGGGTCTTCCGCCGCTGGGGTGGGATGGATCTGAGCGGCTTTGCCAAAAAGTTTGCCAATCCCTTTCTGCGCGAGGTCTTCGGCAATATCCTCTACCCAAATTTTTCGCTGATGGCGCTGATGGTTGTGATGGTGTGGCTGCACAAAAAGGCTGCCGGTTACCCGCTGGGCGGTTCGCTGCCGATGGCGCAGGCGGTGGAGAGCCGCTTCCGCCAGCTGGGCGGCGAGATACACTACAACGCCCGTGTCAAGAAGATTCTGGTGGAAAACGACCAGGCGGTGGGTGTGCTTTTGGAAAACGGGCAGGAGGAGCGCGCCGATGACATCATCTCGGCGGCTGACGGGCACGCCACCCTGTTTGAGATGCTCGACGGGCGCTATGTGGATGACAGCCTGGCGGCTTTCTACCGCAGCGCGCCGCTCTTCCCGCCGATTATGTATATCGGCATGGGCGTCAACCGCCGCATGGACGACGTGCCGCATTCCGTCTCGGGGACGATGCTGGCGCTGGATCAGCCCATCACCGTCGCCGGGCAGCAGGTGGATCATCTGGATGTGCACGTCTTCAACTTTGACCCCAGCCTGGCGCCGCCGGGCAAGACGGTGATGACCGTTCTCTTCCCCACCAGCTATGAATATTGGAAGGAGCGCTACGCCGAAAAGGAACGCTACGACGCCGAAAAACAGGAGGCGGCGCTGGCGGTGGTGCGGGCGCTGGAGAGCCGCTTTGCCGGGCTGGAGCGCGATGTGGAGATGATTGACGTTGCCACGCCGGTCACCTTTGAGCGCTACACCGGCAACTGGAAAGCCTCGTGGGAGGGGTGGATGATCACCCCGCAGACGATGATGAAGCGTCTGCCCAAGCGTCTGCCGCGCCTGAAGAACTTTTGGATGATCGGGCAGTGGGTGCAGCCGGGCGGCGGTTTGCCCACCGGCGTGGTGCACGGACGGCAAATTGTGCAGATTCTGTGCCGCCGCGACGGCAAGCCGTTCACCACCAGCCGCCCGTGATGCGGGTTGGCGTCCCGCAGATACCCGCATTTTGGGCAGGGGCAGGCGCGGTGAGATAGTCTCCCGAAATTCTTGTCGGGGTGGTATCATATTGGCATGAAACGGGCGCTGTTGATTGCGCTGGGATGGTTGTTGTGTGCGGGGTGTGCGCTGTCTTCTCTTTCAGGCGGAGCGCGCCCATCCGCGGCGGGCGATTTCACCCGCAGTCTGGTGGTTGATGGGCAGCGGCGCACCTATCAGGTGCACATTCCACCGTCGCTTGATCCTGCCCAGCCTGCGGCGCTGGTGCTGGTGTTTCACGGCGGCGGCGGCAATGCCGAAAGCATGGCGCGCGTCTCGCACTTTAGCCAGGAGGCAGACCGCAGCGGATTTGTGGTTGTCTATCCCAACGGCAACGGCCGCCTGGAGGAGAAAGTGCTGACATGGAACGGCGGCGCATGCTGCGGGTATGCGCAGAGCAAGAACATTGACGATGTGGGGTTTGTGCGGGCGCTGATCGCTGACCTGGAGACGCTGGTTGCCGTTGACCCAAAACGCATCTATGCCACCGGCATCTCCAACGGCGGCATTTTCTCGTACCGTCTGGCGTGCGATGCCGCCCCGCTGTTTGCTGCGGTGGCTTCGGTGGCGGGCACACTCAATTATTCTGCCTGCGCCCCCTCTGAACCGCTGGCGGTGCTGCACATTCACGGCACGGCGGATGCGCATTTGCCCTACAATGGCGGCGTGGGCGAGGAATCGCGCATTGGCGTGGATTTTGTCTCGGTGCCTGAAACAATCCGTTTTTGGACGCAGGCGAACGGCTGCCCCGCCCAGCCGCAGCAGACGCGCAGCGGCAGTGTTGTGCACGATATCTATGCCCCCTGCCGGGCGGGCGCGGTGGTGGAACTCTACACGATCGAAGGCGGACTGCATGCCTGGCCCGGCGGCATCCCTGCCTGGCAGGGCGGTGATGAACCCAGCATGGAGATGGACGCCACGGCAGTCATCTGGCAGTTTTTTGCCGCTCATCCAAAACCGTAGGATGGGGCTTGCCCCATCGGTGGGGTGAACCTCAGGCTACGGCTTGCTTCTCCATTGGAGAATTGAGCATGAAAACTGGTCTTTGGAAGTGGATATTTATCGGGTTAGCGCTTGCCGTGCTGCTGATGCGCTGTCGGCCGGGCGCAGACGTTGCGCCGCCGCAGCCCGCTGCCCCGCCGCAGAAGGATGGAATGGAGCTGGTGTATGTGCCGCCGGGTGAATTCCTCATGGGCAGCACAGATGCCGATATTGACCGCCTGCTGGCAAAGCTGTGCGGCGGCAGCGATTGCAAGCGCGATTGGTCGGAGGAGCAGCCGCAGCATACGGTGTATCTGGACGCCTTTTGGCTTGACCGGCGCGAGGTGACGAATGCCATGTTTGCAGAGTTCGTTGCCGATAGCGGCTACAAGACGGATGCTGAAAAAGAGGGCTGGAGCTACACCTGGAATAAAAACGAAGGTTGGGTAAAAACCGAGGGGGCAGATTGGCAGCATCCGTATGGTCCTTTGAGCAGTATAGATGGGTTAGAGGCTCACCCGGTGGTGCAGGTGAGCTGGAACGATGCCCGCGCCTATTGTGAGTGGGCGGGCAGACGGCTGCCGAGCGAGGCAGAGTGGGAGAAAGCCGCGCGCGGTGCGCATGGGCAGGTGTATCCATGGGGGAATGCGGATGCGTTTGGCGGGCGGGTGAACTTTGCCGATCGCAGTATAGATGTGGGCTGGGCAGAGAAGAAGGTGGACGATGGCTACCAGCACACTGCCCCGGTGGGGAGCTACCCAAAGGGTGCCAGCCCGTATGGGGCGCTGGACATGGCGGGCAATGTGTCGGAATGGGTGGCGGATTGGTATGATGCGGGGTATTATGAGCGCTCGCCGCGCCAGAACCCGCCGGGGGCTGTCTCTGGGGAGTACCGTGTGCTGCGCGGCGGCGATTGGATCAGCGCGGCATGGCACATCCGTTGCGCGTATCGGGGGGGAGGCAGCCCCTCTGGCGCCAGCGGCTTTGTCGGCTTTCGCTGTGCGCTCGACGCATCGCCGTAGGAGGCTTGCCCTATCGGGATCGGTGGGGTGAACCTCCTACAGCTTGCTGACATAGGCAGAGGTCTTTACCAGCGCCAACAGGATCGCCAGTTCGAGCGCCTATGGCAAAAAAGGGGGCATATCCCCGGGTGTGCCGTCTTTTTTGGGTGCCGCCGCGCGGCGGCAGAGGGGTGGTGTGCTGGGATTGATCCGCTTATCCATGTAGGGTAAGCACCAGTTGAGCAGGCTTAACGCGTCTTGGAGTTTCAATGAAAACAGCCTCATAGCCGGGTTTTATCAACAAGGCTTCTTCCATTGAGTTTCGCAAGTTTTCAGTTGAGCCTACGTGATAAAAATGATGGAAGGTTCTTTCTGCTAGTCCGCCCCAATAGTTGGCAATGTGCTGATTGCAGCGGTACTTGTTTTCTTTCCACATAGACAATGCAAAGCCGCAAGGCAAATTTTGAGCAACCCTTGCTAATTCTGCTGCATCATTTTCTGACCATTGTTGATAGTAATCTGTATGCCTGCCTATATATGGGGGGTCTAGATAAACGAAATCATCCGCCGTCACATCTTGAAGGCATTCCCGCCAATCTCCAATGCGAAACTCCCACTGTTTGCCTTGCATGATTTTGTATATTTGAGAAATTTGATTCACGATCTTTGTGATATAGGCTGGACGAAAGCGATCTGGCTTTCGGCAAAACGGAACATTAAATTCGCCTTTGCTATTAAAACGTATAATGCCGTTGAAACATGACCTGTTAAGAAAAATAAAATCTAGAGGGTCTCCGCTCTTGTTGAAGCGCTCTCTGACCAGATAATAATACTCTTCGCCCTTTAAAAATAGTTTCTTGCCTTCGGCAGTTAAGTATTTTCTTACTTGTTCAGGAGATAGGTTCCTGTTGTAAAGCATCTGATATAGTTGTATGATGTAAGGGTTAATATCATTGATTAGAGCGCGTTGTGGCTGAACATTGAACAGTACCACACCTGATCCTAAAAAAGGTTCTATCCATCTTCCTCTTCCGTCCCAACAGATGCTGCCTAGAATGAATTTGACCAGTTTTGTCTTGATCCCTTGGCATTTTATGGGGGGAATGACCACTTGTTTTACTGCGCGTGGCAAGTTTTTATCAATCATTTTGCCAGTCCCTTATACTTCAAATAACTGCGCAAGTTGGTGTAAGGCGGTCGGTTGAGTTCTGCTGCTCTCGCCATCTCCTTAGTTAAATAATATGTCCAGTAATCGTCGAAGACATCTTCTCCTAATTGGGCAAATGGGCCAGAACCGTTTATCAGTTTGTCGATGTCCGTTACCGAACCGATATTTTTGGTGTTGCCGCTGCCCGGACGATCGGACGCAATGCGATATTTTTCTTGAGCAAAAAACTGAAACTCTTTAATGACAGATGTGATTTGTTCAAGTTCATTCAGTGTATATCTTCTTCGTTCGTCGATCAGGTGATCTGTCTTTGAGTAGATGACGCCCAGTACAAAATGAGCACTGTACGACCCATAAGGGAAAGTGATATTCTTTTTGCTACTCCGTTCTCGGAAGTATCCAGTGAATGCACCAAGGGTCATCCCATTAACACGGTGATCATCAGTTCGATAGGTACTCTTCAGATCAAGAGCGAAGCGATGACCATCCTTGTCCACAAAACTGATGTCGGGGTAAAAATTCTGCTGTTCTGACAAGACAATTTTCAAACCATATTTCTTGGCAAAACGTGCAAGCTCTGGGAATAACAAAAGCTCCATAATTTTTGAGATAACCTTTGTATCCACAGAGATTGTATAGATGTTCTTGGCAATATCAATGAAACCTTTGACAATCCAGTCACCGCGTGGGGTTGAAACTACCGAATTGAACGTTGCTACTTCGGCTTGGAGTGTACGGAAAAACTCATTTTTGTCCATGGCTGTATTGTACCACTTTGGATTAGAAAGTTACTCTCTGCGGTATGCATTCGTATGTTCCCGACTGCTCAAAACTCGTTTGAGCAGTCGGGAGCGAGGGACGAGCGGGTTTTGGCTACACTGCTGCAGGGTGTTGAGGGGCGGACCCGGCCATTTGCAAGTCGAGCGCTCTGAATTTTGGTTTTGAGATTGGTTCGTTTGGCAGCGGCGTAGCCGTAGGGCGCACTGCTGGGCGGTTTGTTGACCTGCCTAAGTATTTGGCGGGGTGAACCCCGCGCCGCACGCCCCAGGTGGAAGGCGGGTTTTACACCAGCTTGAAGCGCTCCGGTTCGGGGTGGCGCGAGACGATCTTTTTGGCGATCGCGTTGTGGCGGTGGATGTGGCGTTCGAGGTCGAGGGTGAGCAGTTCGCCGTTGCGCACGATGACACGCCCGTTGATGATCGAGAGCGCCACGCGCTCCACCGTGCACAGCAGCAGGGCTGCCAGCGGGTCGTGCACCGCACCGCCGGACAGGCTGAGCGTGTTGAGGTCAATTCCCACCAGGTCGGCGGCTTTGCCCGGCGCCAAAACGCCCAGGTCTTCGCGCCCCAGCACGGCCGCGCTGCCGCGCGTGGCAATCTGAAACGCCTCGCGCACGGTGAGGGCAGAGGCGCCCAGCCGCACGCGCTGCAGCAGCAGGGCGTTGCGTGCCTCGCCAAACAGATGGCTGGCGTCGTTGCTGGCGGAGCCATCCACCGCGATGCCCACCCGCACCCCGGCGTCCAGCATCTCGCGCACCGGGCAGATGCCCGATCCGAGACGCATGTTGGAAGATGGGCAGTGCGCCACACCGGTGCCGGTTTGCGCCATCATCTCGATCTCATCCTGATTGACAAAGATCGAGTGCGCCCACCACACATCGGGTCCCACCCACTCCAGCGATTCCATCAACCGCGCCGGGCGCTGGTTGAACTTTTGCAGACAAAACGTCTCCTCGTCTTTGGTCTCGGCGACATGGGTGTGCAGGGTAACCTTTTCGTAGGAGCGTGCCAGCCGTGCCGACTGACGCATCAGGTCGGGGGTTACCGAAAATGGCGAGCAGGGACCCAAAATGACGCGCAGCATGGAATAGGGGCTGGGGTCGTGATATTTCTCGATGACGCGCTGGCAGTCCTTGAGGATGACATCTTCTTCCTGGACGACATGATCGGGCGGCAGACCGCCTTTGGAGCGCCCCAGCGACATCGAGCCGCGGTTGACGTGAAAGCGCATCCCGATCTCCTGTGCGGCGCGCACCTGATCATCCAGCGAGGAATTGTTGGGGTAGAGGTAGAGGTGGTCGCTGCTGGTGGTGCATCCGGAGAGGATCATCTCTGCCATGGCGGTCAGCGTGCTGACATACACGGCTTCGCTGTCCATCTCGCCCCAGATGGGATAGAGCCGCACAAGCCAGTCGAAGAGTTCCTGATCCTGCGCGCCGGGCACAGCGCGGGTGAGGGTCTGATAGAAGTGGTGGTGGGTGTTGATCAGCCCGGGGGTGATGGCGAGATGACGGGCATCAATCACCTCATCGGCTTGAGATGGCAGATGGGCGGTTGGGCCAACCTGTTCGATGACGTTGTCGCGGATAAACACGCCGCCGTCGGGGATTTCTCCCAATTGGGGGTCGTTGGTAACGACTACGGCGGCATTTTTGATCAATTTGGTGCTCACAAAATCCTCCTTGAAGAGATGACAAAAGCGGATGTTGATAAGCCCCGGCAGGGGTTTGCTGCATTAATTATATGCTAATAGGTGGCGGGGGTGTTGACGATGAGGATTTCGGCTTCGCTGCTGCCGCAGTTCTGCCAGCGGTGGGGCAGTTCGGAGCGGTAGTAGAGCAGGTCGCCCTCTTCGAGGGTGTAGGCTTCGTCGCGGCGCAGGATGACGCGCACCTGCCCGCGCAGGACGTAGCTGAACTCTTCGCCGGGGTGGGCGCTGTCGTGTTCGGTTTCGCCGCCGGGTGCCAGCCGCAGGACAAAAATCTCAAACTGTGAGAGCGATTTGACCAGCAGCGATTCGGATGCCTGATTGCCCAGCGTCAGCCAGCGCCGTTCGGAGCGCCGCAGCAGGCTGACCGGGGCACTGCCGCCGTTGACAAAAAAGCCGATCAGCGGCGTTTGCAGGGCGCGGCTGATGCTTTCCAGACTGGTGAGGTTGAGGTTGACGCGCCCGTTCTCGATCTGGCTCAGGTAGGGTGCCGAAAGCCCGCTCTGCTGGGCAAGTTCATTAAGCGTCATCCCCAGCCGCTTGCGCTCGGCGCGGATGCGCTGTCCAATCTGCGTGAGATATGCGTCTGCCGAGGGGTTCATCCAGCCCTCCTCGGTCTCCACCGCAGGGGAGCGGCGGAGACCTTACTCGAGGGAGTCGGAAATATCAGTGCAGATAGCCGGGGAAGTAGGGGCCGAAGAGATATTCATTGATGTTGTCAATGAACATCTTTTTGCCGTCAATGGAGATGAAGCGCCGCGTCGGGCGTCCGTCGCGCCCTTTGAGCGAGACGACCTGCCCGTCCACCATCACCATCGAGACGCCAAAGGTGTCGTCCATGGTCATGGCTTCCAGGGCGTCTTTGCCGACCGCGTCTTGTCCGACATCAATGGCGAGGATGTCGGCTTCGCGCCCGACCTCGATTTTGCCGGTGTTGAGACCAAACAAGTCAGCCGTGTTGCCGGTGCCCATGGCAATTGCCTGCGGCGGGGGCACATCGTTGAAGGCTGCCATGCGCATCACCATGCGCTGGATGCCGTTGGGCAGGGCGCCCTGCCCGGTGGGGGTATCGGAGCCGAACATGATGCGGTGTCCCTGGTCTTTTTTGAGCACATACTGGGTGATGCGGTCTGCCATCTTCTGGTTGCCGACGGCGACATACTCAAAATAGGAGGAGGGGTCGCTTTCATCGAGGATGCGCTGGATTTCGCTCCATGGGGCGGCGATGGAGCCGCCGTTGATGTGGGCGAACTTGTGCGGGGCGTGGGCGAGGGCGATATCGGCAAAGACCGGCGCCGATCCGGGGATGGACGAGGGCCCAATGTGCGTGGAGATTTTGAAGCCGTATTTCTTTGCCCAGCCGACCATGTCGAGTACGTCTTCGGGCAGATAGGCGCCGCCGCCGCCGATTTCCGCCACCAGCCACACACCGGCGTCCGCCATCTCTTTGAAGTCGGCTTCGGTCATGCCCTTTTGCAGGACGACTGCCCCGCCGTGGAACTTGAGAAAGCCGCCGGGGCGGAAGTTATCGAAGACGCGCTTGCAGAAGATGGCGGTGGCTTTGGCGCCGATGGGGTCATCGAAGAAGCGCGGGTAGCCGGGTCCTTGCTCGCCTTCGGAGAGGATGGTGGTGATGCCGTACCACAGGTAGCATTCCATCCAGTTGACCGTCTGGGTTTGCGGTCCGTAGTCATCGTTGGTGTTGTGGACGTGGGCGTCAATGAAGCCGGGGCACACCACCTGCCCGTCCACGTCAATCACATGGTCGGCGCTGCTGAAGTCGAGGTCTTTTTCTTTGCCGATGTGGGTGATATAGCCGTTTTTGACGATGATGGAATCGGCATCGAGGATGCCTTTGCGATAGTCGCCCGAGACAAGCGTGCCGATGCCCTTAATCACGACAGTACCGGGGTAGCGTTTATCAATAGGCATAGGGAACTCCTTTTTATGAAAATATCAAATAACAGGGGAAAAAATTTACCAGTAGTAAACATTATGCCCGGTTTTGTGGGCTGTGGCAAGTGATAAATGTCATATTGTGGGGAAATAGTCGTGGATTAACCGATCGCGGATGCCGGCAATGTTTTTCCATGGCACTTGCGGCTTTTTTGCCCGCAAGTCAGCAGGAGGTTCCTGACAGCTTCGCCGATGATCTCCAAATTGCGGATGACGGCATCTTGTGTCTTGGTATCACGACAAAAGCTGTCGTAATCCATGCCAGCTGTATACGCGCCGATGCGCTGGATAGCTTCTTGCATATCGGCAAGGGATTCACGTCCGCTGCGTTTAGACATAGATGATACTTTTGCGGATGCTGTTGGCGGTTTTGCTTTGGCGGATGGCATCAACAGCAGCGCGGTCTTGCGGCTGTCCGTCAAGCCTGCTGCTGCAGACGCTGCAGGGCTTCGGGCAGCTGCCCCAGATGCTCGATTTCGCAGAAGCGCCCGCGCAGCTGAGGGGGCAGTTCGGCGTGCTCGTGCGACCAGCCGACGCGCGCCGGGACGTACACCGCCCAGCCGCCCAGTTCGAGCACGGGGAGGATGTCCGAGCGCAGCGAGTTGCCCACCATGACAAAGCGCTGCGGCGCAACCCCCAGCCGCCCCAGCAGGGATTCATAAATGGCGGTGGTTTTATCCGTGACCACCTCTACGTGGCGGAAGTAGCCGCGCAGCCCGGAGCGATCCACCTTGGAAAGCTGATGCTGTAAATCGCCTTTGGTCACCAGCAGCAGCGGGTAGTGCGGCGCAAGCGCACGCAGGGCGGTTTCGGTGTGTTCAAACAGCTCGACCTCGGCGAGGATAATCTGGCGGGCAACCTGCACCAGCTGCCCGATATCCGCCGCCGAGACGCGCCCAGAGGTAACGTCAATGGCTGCCTCGATCATCGAAAGCGCATACGCCATGGCGCCGTAGCCAAAACAGGGCAGGTTGGCAATCTCCACTTCATCCAGGCGCGCATCCACCCGCGCTGAGGGGGCATCTGCCGCCTGGCTGCCGTCGGGCGGGTCATAGGTCTGCATCATACGCCGCAGCAGCTGCCGCCCGGATTGATAATAGGCTTCGTTCTCCCACAGGGTGTCGTCGGCGTCAAACCCGATCCAGTCGAACATGGCGCATATTATACCAGCCGCAGCGCATCAGAGACGCTGTTTTTGGGGTACAATAGGGCGCATGTCTGCAACCTTGCCCGAACTGATTGCGCGGCTGGCGGACGGCACGGCGCCCGCCCTGCACGAGGCGTACCGTCTGATTGAAGCAGGAGAGGAACATCTGCCGCAGCTGTGCCGCGCCGCGGTGGATGTGCGTCTGCGCCGCAAAGCGCCGGTCATCACCTATTCGCGCAAGGTGTTTATCCCGCTGGTCAACCTGTGCCGCAACCGCTGCGGCTACTGCACCTTTGCCCGCACGCCTGCCGACCCCGACGCCCGTCTGCTTACGCCTGATGAGGTGCTGGCAATTGCCCAGGGCGGCGCGGCGCTGGGCTGTAAGGAAGCCCTGTTCAGTCTGGGCGAGCGCCCCGAACTGCGCTACGAAACGGTGCGCCGCGAGCTGCACAAGCTGGGCTACACAAGCACGCTGGCGTATCTGCGGGCGATGTGCGCCCTGGTGCTGCGCCGCACGCCCCTTCTGCCGCACGTCAACGCCGGGGCACTGCGCGAGGACGAGATCGCCGCCCTGCGCCCGGTCAGCATCTCGATGGGGATGATGCTCGAAACTGCCAGCCCGCGGCTGACACAGCGCGGACAGGCGCATTGGAACTCCCCCGATAAGAACCCTGCCGTGCGGCTGGCAACGCTCGAAGCCGCTGGCAGGCTGGCGGTGCCGTTCACCACCGGCATCCTCATTGGCATTGGCGAGACGCGGCGCGAACGGGTGGATGCGCTCTTCGCCATCCGTGAGGTGCACGCCCGCTACGGGCACATTCAGGAGGTGATTGTGCAGAACTTCCGCGCCAAACCCGGCACGCGCATGGCAAACTGCGCCGAACCCGCTCTGAATGAGATGCTGCACACGCTGGCGGTGGCGCGCCTGATTCTGGGCGGGGAGATGAACATCCAGGCGCCGCCCAACCTGGCGGGCGGGGATTTTGCCCGCTATCTGCAAGCCGGGATTGACGATTGGGGGGGCGTTTCGCCGCTGACCCCCGACCATATCAACCCCGAAGCCGCCTGGCCGCAAATTGCCCGGCTGCGTGACGAGACCGTTCGCTGCGGCTACACCCTGCGCGAACGGCTGGCGCTCCATCCGCAGTATGCGCGCTGCCCGCAGCGCTGGCTGGATGCCGCCCTCCAGCCGCGCCTGGCGGAGTGTCTGGACGCGGATGGTTTTGTCCGCGCTGAGGAGGAAGTTCTGGTATGACTCTGGAAGATTTTTCGCGCCAATGGTTCAATCAGCTGGACGCCCCCACGGCGCGCACGCTGGAGCGCGCCCTGGAAGGGCACGACATCACCACCGCCGAAGCCGAGGCGCTGTTGACGGTGCGCGGGCGCGAACTGCTGGCGCTGCTGCTGGTTGCCGATGAACTGCGCCGCCGCACGGTGGGCGAGGTGGTCACGTATGTGGTGGTGCAGAACATCAATTTCACCAACATCTGCACCATGCGCTGCCGCTTCTGCGCTTTTTCGCGCCTGCCCAGCGACCCGCAGGGCTACTGCATGACCCCGTCTGAGGTGGCGGAGTGTGCCGCAGGCGCCGCACAGGCGGGCGCCAGCGAAATCTGTCTGCAGGGCGGCATCCACCCCAAACTGTATCTGTACGATTACTGCGCTCTGCTGCGCGCCATCAAACAGCGCGCCCCGCAGCTGCATTTGCACGCCTTTTCGCCGTTTGAGGTGTGGCAGGCGGCGCGGCACAGCGGGCGCAGTGTGGAGGATACGCTCAAAGCCCTGCGCGACGCCGGTCTGGATTCGATGCCCGGCACCGCGGCTGAGATTCTGGATGACGAAGTGCGCCCGCGCCTGGCGCCGAACAAGCTCTCCGCCAGCCAGTGGGTGGAGGTGATCACCGCCGCCCACCGCTTGGGCATCCCCACCACTGCGACTATCCTCTACGGGCATATCGAGACACCGCGCCATCAAGCCGCCCATCTTGCCCTGCTGCGCCAGATACAGCAGCAGACGGGCGGTTTCACCGAGTTTATCCCGCTCAGCTTTGTGCACCAAAACACCCCGCTTTACCGCGGCGGAGAAGCGCGCCCCGGCGCCACCGGGCTGGAGGATGCGCGCATCTATGCCGTGGCGCGGCTGATGTTTCAGCATGTCATCCCGAACATCCAGGTGTCATGGGTCAAGCTGGGCGCCAAATTTGCCCAATTTTGCCTCAACGCCGGGGCAAACGATTTTGGCGGGACGCTGTTCAGCGAGAGCATCTCGCGCAGCGCCGGGGCGGTGCACGGCGAATACATGCCCGAGCAGGAGTTTCACCGTCTGATCCGTGATTTGGGGCGCATCCCTGCCCGTCGTTCGACGACGTATGACCTGCTGGAGGTGTTTGACGGGGTGAGCGCGGGTGTGTGATTTTCATTGCGATAAGGAGCTGCATTGACAGGGACATTGATCAACGCTGCGGCAATTATTGTCGGTGGGGGGATGGGTCTGCTGCTGGCAGGACGTCTTTCGGAGCGTCTGCGGCAGACGGTGGTGGCTGTGCTGGGGCTGTTCACGCTGATGCTGGGCGTGCAGGCGTTTTTGCAGACGCGCAACGTGCTGGTGGTGCTGGGCAGTCTGGTGATCGGGGCGCTGCTGGGTGAGTGGTGGGGGGTGGAAGAGGGGATGGTGCGGCTGGGGAAGTGGCTGGAACGCCGTTTTGCCCAGCGATCGGACAGCGCGCCGCGGGAGACAGGCGAGGGGGCTGCCGCGCCGCGGGAGGGGCTTTTTTTGCGCGGTTTTTTGACCGCCACCCTGCTGTTTTGTGTCGGCCCGGTGGCAATTTTGGGCCCGATCGAGAACGGGGTGAGCGGTTCGTTTCCGCTGCTGGCGGTCAAGTCAATTTTGGATGGGTTTTCCGCCATGGCGTTTGCCACCAGTTTGGGGGTGGGGGTGCTGTTCTCTGCCCTGCCGCTGCTGGTGTATCAGGGCGGCATCAGTCTGGCGGCGGTGCAGGTGCGCCCGCTGATCTCTGACCTGATGATGGGTGAGATGACCGCCACCGGGGGCGTGCTGCTGGCGGCGATCGCGGTGAGCGGGGTGCTGGAGATCAAAAAGATCCGCACGGGGAGTCTTCTTCCGGCGCTGCTGATTGCGCCGCTGCTGGTGTTTGTGCTCGACCGGCTGGGGATTGCGTGGGCGAGTCTGCCGTGATGATTTGCGCGTAGCCAGAATATATCTTCTGGATAGATACTGGCTGTAACCATCCTGCGGCACCCAAGCGCTTGCCCTGCTTGCGCAGTGCCGCTATAATTTGTGTTGTGCCCTACCGCAGCCCGCAGATTGCCAACCGCCAGCAGCTGACCGACCACGGTCAGCAGGCGCTGCGCGGCGATGCCCTAGATGTCATCGAAGCCGGGCTGCGCGCCGCCGACCCATACCGCGCGGCAAAGGCGCTGCTGCGGCTGGAGGGCGATATGCTGACTGTGGGGGATCGGCACTATGACCTGCGCCGCTGGAACGCCGTCTATGTTATCGGCGCCGGAAAAGCCAGCCAGCCAATTGCCCTGGCGCTGGAGGAGACGCTCGGCGAACGCATCAGCGCTGGGGTGCTGGCGGTCAAGCGCGGCGAGGAGCATCTGCTGCGGCACATCCGCCTGATTGACGCCGCCCACCCCGTGCCGGATGCGGAGAGCTGTCGCGCCGCCGGGGAGATGCTGCGCATTGCCCATCAGGCGCAGGCGGGGGATATCGTCTTTGCCGTCATCACCGGCGGAAGCTCAGCCCTGGCGGTGTATCCCGCTGAGGGCGTCAGCCTGGAGGACAAACAGGCGCTCAACCGTGTTCTGCTGGAATGCGGCGCCTCGATCCGCGAGATCAACGCCGTGCGCAAACACGTCTCGCGCATCAAGGGTGGCAGGCTGGCGCAGGCTGTCTTCCCTGCCGAGCTGATCAACCTGACCGTCTCGGATGTGGTTGGCGACCCGCTGGATTACATCACCGATTTGACCGTGCCGGACACCTCCACCTGGGAGGATGCCCTGCGCACCATGCACACCTATCATCTGTGGGATCGGGTGCCCGCCTCCATCTGCCGTGTGATCGAGGAGCGGCAGGGCGGCGAGACGCCCAAAGCCTTTGACCACCCCTATCACACCTTTCTGCTGGTGGATGGCGACGCGCTGTGCCGCGCCGCCGCCGAACGCTGCCAGCAGCTGGGGTATGCGGTTGACATCCTGACGCGCGCAATGGAGGGGGAATGCAGTGCACAAGCCGCCGCCTTTGCCGATCATGCCAAACAGCGCTACGCCCATGCCCCTGCGGGCAGCCGTATTGCCCTTATCGCTGGCGGGGAGACGACCGTCACCCTCGATCAAGCTTCTGGCAGGGGCGGGCCAAACCAGGAGTTTGCCCTGTGCGCCGCCCAGTATGTGGAGGAGGGCGAGGCGCTGGTCATCGCCGCGGTTGATGCCGACGGCAGCGACGGACCGACCGACGCCGCTGGCGGGCTGGTGGACGGCAGCACGCAGCGGCGGGCGCGGGAAAAGGGCTGTGACCTGCATCAGGCGCTGCGGACGCACGATTCCTACACCCTGCTGGAAGCCACCGGCGACCTGATCTTCAGCGGACCGACCGGCACCAACGTCAACGACCTGATGCTGGCGCTGATGGCGCGCTGAAAGCCGGGCGGACGTGATACAATCAAACATAGGATGGATCTCTTTTCGCACGCCATGAGCGAACAAATGAAAGAAGAAGCGCCGCTGGCAGCGCGCATGCGCCCGCGCACGCTGGATGAGATCGTCGGGCAGGATCACATCATCGGCGAGGGCAAACTGCTGCGCCGCGCCATTCAGGCTGACCGGCTGTTTTCCTCGCTCATCCTCTTTGGACCGCCGGGGACGGGCAAAACCACGCTGGCGAAGGTCATTGCCGCCCACACCCAGGCGCACTTTGAAGCCATCTCGGCGGTGCTTTCGGGGGTGGGGGAACTGCGTGAGGTGATCGCCCAAGCCGTCGAACGGCGCAAACTGTACCGCAAGCGCACCATTTTATTTATTGACGAGGTGCACCGCTGGAACAAGGCACAGCAGGATGCCCTGCTGCCGCACGTCGAGAACGGGCTGATCACCCTGATCGGCGCTACCACCGAGAACCCCTATTTTGAGGTGATTCGGGCGCTGGTTTCGCGCTCGCGCATCTTTGCCCTTCAGCCGCTCACCGAAGAACATCTGGAGATCATCCTACAGCGCGCCCTGCAGGACACCGAACGCGGCTACGGCGGGCGCGATATTCGCATCGATGAAGACGCCCGCCGCCATCTGCTGGCGACGGCTTCCGGGGATGCGCGCAACCTGCTCAACGCCCTGGAATTGGCGGTGGAAAGCACTCCTCCCGATGATCAGGGCGCAATCCACATCACCCTGGCGGTGGCGGAGGAATCAATCCAAAAGCGCGTGGTGCTCTATGACAAAGATGGCGACAACCATTACGACACCATCTCCGCGTTTATCAAGTCGGTGCGCGGATCCGACCCCGACGCGGCGCTCTACTGGCTGGCAAAGATGCTGGCGGCTGGCGAAGACCCGCGTTTTATCCTGCGGCGGCTGATCATCCTCGCCGGGGAGGATATTGGGCTGGCAGACCCGCAGGCGCTGGTGGTGGCAGCGGCCGCGGCGCAGGCGTTTGAGTTTATCGGGCTTCCGGAGGGCGTCTTTCCCATCACCGAAGCCACCCTCTACCTTGCCACCGCTCCCAAATCGAACACCACACTGTCTTACTTTGACGCGCTCAAGTCCATCGAAGAGGAGGGCGCCGCCGCGGTGCCGCTGCACCTGATGGATGCCAGCCGCGACGCCCAGGGACTGGGGCACGGCAAGGGGTATCTCTATCCGCACAACTTCCCCGGGCATCACGTCGCCCAGCAGTATCTCCCCGAGCGGCTGCGCGGCAGGGTCTTCTACCGTCCCTCGCAGGAGGGGTATGAGCGTTTCATCGCCGAGCGGCTCAAAGCCTGGCGCGAGGCATCCGCTGCCGCGCCCGAACCCCCGCCAACGGAGGGCGCAGGGGCATGATTACTGTTCTGCTCATCCGTCACGGCGAAAACGACTTTATCGGCAAACGGCTGGCGGGGCGGCTGGCGGGGGTGCATCTCAACGACAAAGGACGAGAGCAGGCGGCTGTTCTGGCGCAGCATTTGCACGCTGATGGCATCCAGGCGATTTACAGCAGCCCGCTGGAGCGGGCGATGGAGACGGCGCAGCCGCTGGCGCAGCGCCTGTCTCTGCCGGTCATCCCGCACGCGGCGCTGATGGAGGTGGACTTTGGCGAGTGGCAGGGGGTGGAGATCGAGACGCTGCATCAGCACGACCTGTGGAAGGTGGTGCAGGAGACGCCTTCGCGGATGCGCTTTCCGGGCGGCGAGAGCTTTGCCGAAGCCCAGCAGCGCGTGGTGAGCGGTCTGCAGGAGATTTGCACCCGCCACGCCGACGGGGCGCGCATTGCCTGTTTTTCGCACTGCGACGCCATCCGTCTGGCGCTGGCGCACTTTTTGGGGATGCCGCTGGACGGGTTTCAGCGGCTGATCATCTCCACCGCCTCGGTGAGCGTGCTGCACTTTGAGGAGAAGCGCGTGCGGCTGGCGCGCTCCAACGCCACGTTTGAATTTTCTCCGCAGCCTGCCGACGGCTGATCGCCGCGGCGGAGTGCGGCGGAGTGTGGTACAATCCCTGCCGTCATGGGCGAAATCATCGCACTCATCACTGCCTGCTGCTGGGCAGGGTCTTCGATATTTTTCACCTCTGCCAGCAAAAAGATAGCCCCTCTGCTGGTCAACCGTCTGCGGCTGGTGCTGGCGGCGGCATTGCTGATGCTGGCGCACCTGGCTGTCTTTGGCACACCCATTCCGCTTGCGGTGGAGCGCGAGCGCTGGCTGTGGCTGGGTCTTTCGGGGATTATTGGTCTGGCGCTGGGAGATACGTTTCTTTTTCAGTGTTATGCACTGCTTGGCAACCGGCTGGGAACGCTGATTATGGCGGCGGTGCCGGTCATCAGCAGTGTGGAAGCCTGGCTGCTGCTGGGCGAGAAGCTGGGCGCTGCCGAAATGGCGGGGATTGCGCTGTGTGTGGGCGGCATCGTCATCGTTGTTTTGGAGCGCGGCAACGGCAGCGGGACGGCGCGCACGCGCGCCCAGTATGTTGGCGGCATCCTGGCGGGTGTGCTCAGCGCGCTGTGTCAGGCAACTGGGCTGGCGCTGGCAAAGCGCGGGCTGGGGGGCGGTTTTTCGGCGCTTTCGGGGGTTACCATGCGCATGCTGACCGCCATGCTGGCGCTGTGGATTGCGGCGCTGCTGACGGGGGCGGCGCGCAGCACGCTGCGCACGGGGTTTGCCAACCCGGCCGCGCTGCGGGTGATTGCCGCCGGGACGCTGGTCGGCCCGGTGGTGGGGGTGTGGCTCTCGCTGCTTGCCATTCAGCTATCCAATGTGGGGGTTGCCTCAACGCTGATGGCGCTCACCCCTGTTCTTCTGCTTCCGGTGGCGCGCTGGGGGTATCATGAACGCGTCAGCCTGCGTGCGGTTGCCGGGACGGTGGTTGCCCTGCTTGGTGTGGCGTTGATTTTTATCCTTTGATATAATACATTCAGACTTCATCATTTCCCTTGTGCGAGGAGGAACAGAAAATGACCAAACGTGCCACGTACGCGGTGGAAATTGCCGGTTTGCGGCGCGAACTGCCGCTGTTTGAGATCAAGCCCGGTCTGCGCATTGCCATTCTCAACATTCTGGGCGATACCGAACTGGTGCAAGCCTGCGCCAAAGCGCTGGCGGAAAAGTTCAAGAACGTGGACTATGACCTGCTGGTAACCGCCGAAGCCAAAAGCATCCCGCTGGCGCATGCCCTCTCGGTGGAAACCGGCAAGCCGTATGTGATTCTGCGCAAAGCCTATAAGCCCTATATGGGCGATGCGATTCAAGCCGAAACGCTTTCGATCACCACCGGTCAGCCGCAGACGCTGTACCTGGATGAGAAAGACCGCAAGCTGATCAAGGGCAAAAAGGTGATGGTGGTGGATGATGTCATCAGCACCGGCTCGACCCTGCAGGGGATGCGCATGTGCATCCAGAAAGCCGGGGCGGAGGTGGTGGCTGAGGCGGCAATTTTCACCGAAGGCGAGCGCGCCCAGTGGCAGAACATCATCTCGCTTGGGCATTTGCCCGTCTTCACCGGGTAATTCCGCCTGCAGATGCTGGATGGAAGATGCGATGAGCTTCCCCAAAAAACCGATTGACCACATTCAGCAGTTGGGGGAGGGGGTAGCGGCGCGCATGCCGCCGCGCCTGGAGGAAATCCGCTCTGCCTGGCAGGCGGCTTGTGCCGATGGGGGCTGGACGTCGGAGAACGCCCGTCATCTCTATCTGCTGCTGCACCGTCTGGTGGGGTGTAGCGCCCAGTTTGGTATGAGCGAGATCCAAAGCGCGGCGCAGGCATTTGAGGCGGAGGTGGTGGCGAACCTGGGGGAGGCGCTGGACGATGCCAAACGCCGCCGCATGGATGCTTTGCTGGAGAAGCTGATGCAGGTTGCCGAGAAGAAAATCAAGCTGCGCCTGCCCGATTTGCGGGCGCACATCAACGCCATCCCCTCGGTGCGCGACAGCCGCGCCAGCCGTCTCATCTATCTGGTGGAGGATGACCCGGTTCAGGCAGAGATCCTCTCGATGCAGATCGGCTACTTTGGCTACAACGTGTGCACCTTCACCGCTCTGGAGTCTCTGCGCCAGGCGATGGAAGATACCCTGCCCACTGCCATCATCATGGATGTGATTCTGGAGGAGGGCTTCACTGCCGGACCGCAGGCAGCCGCCGAGATACACCACAGCCAAAGCGGCGGCATCCCCCTCATCTTTATCTCGGAGAGCGACCTGTTCACGCACCGTCTGTCGGCGGTGCGTGCCGGGGGCGAGGCGTATTTTCTCAAACCGGTGGACATCAGCCAGCTGATTGACGCCCTCGACCGTCTGACGGCGCATGAGGAGACCCCCAAATACCGCGTGCTGATTGTCGAAGATTCGCCCACGCAGGCAAAGCTGTTTGAAAATTATCTGCGCGCGGCCGGAATGGAAACGCTGGTGGTGCGCAACCCGCTGGAGGTTTTGCAGCCGCTCAACGAGTTTAACCCTGACCTGGTGCTGCTGGATATGTACATGCCGCAGTGTTCGGGGATGGAGCTGGCTGCGGTGATCCGTCAGATTGACCGCTTTCTCAGCCTGCCGATCGTCTTTCTTTCGGCTGAGACAAATACCGATGTGCAGCTGGGAGCGATGCAGCTGGGCGGGGATGACTTTTTGACCAAACCGATCACGCGCGAGCATTTGGTGCGGGCGGTTTCCTCGCGCGCCGGGCGCTACCGCAAGCTGCGCGATATGATGATGCGCGACGGGCTGACCGGTTTGCTCAACCACACCATGCTCAAAGACCGTCTGGCGGCTGAGCTGCTGCGCGCCGGAAGACAAGGCAGCCCGGTGGCGTTTGCCATGCTCGACCTTGACCGCTTCAAGCTGGTCAACGACACCTACGGACACGCCAGCGGCGATCAGGTGCTCAAGGGGCTGGCGCGGCTTCTCTCGCAGCGCTTGCGCGCCTCCGACAGCATCGGGCGTTATGGCGGCGAGGAGTTTGCCGTCATCCTGCCCGATACCCCCGGGCAGGCGGCGGTGCGTTTGATGGATGAACTGCGCGATGGTTTTTCCAATGTGGTGCATCATTCCAGCGGGGGAGATTTCACCGCTACCTTTAGCTGTGGTGTGGCTTCATTTCCGCGCTTTGTCACCCCGGCCGAGATCAGCGATGCCGCCGACCGCGCCCTGTACGCCGCCAAACAGCGCGGGCGCAACCGTGTCGTCTTTGCCGATGATCTGGATGAGATGAAGGAGGGCTAAGGATGAAAACCTTTGCCACCCGCGATGAAGCCCTGGAGTGGCTGACGGCAAACGCCTGAGCGTTACAGGCTGACGCGGCGCGGCTGTCCCCACGTTCCCCCTGCGGCAGGTGGGGGGTTTTCGCTCCAGATTCCAGCGATGACCGCCCCGCAAGCCGGGCATGTCCCCTGCGGGGTGATTTTGTAATCCAGCACGCTAAAGCCGCGCCGCTGGATGAGGCGCGTTCTGCACGCCGGACAGAAGGTGTCTTCCAGCGAGCCGACCCTGCCGGGCAGGTTACCGGCATACACATAGTGCAGTCCGGCTTCCTGACCAATATCGGCGGCGCGCTGCAAACTTGCGGTGGAGGTGGGCGGGGCGCTGGTCATCTTGTAATCGGGGTGAAAGGCGGTGACGTGCCAGGGGATATCGGGCGAGACCGAAACCAGAAAGCGTGCCATCTCCCACAGCTCTTCGGGCGTGTCGTTGAAGCCGGGCACCACCAGCGTCACCACCTCGACCCACAGCCCCAGTTCGTGCGCCAGCTTGATGCTGTCGAGCACGGGCTGCAGAGCGCCCCCCAGTTCTTTATACTGGCGCGCCTGCATGGTTTTGAGGTCAACCTTGAAGCCGTCCAGATGCGGGCGCAGAAAACGCAGCGCCTCGGGGGTGGTAAAACCGTTGGAAACATACACACAGCGCATGCCCTGCTGCTTTGCCAGACGGAAGATGTCCACCGCCCACTCGCTGGTGATCAGCGGTTCGTTATAGGAGGAGGCGATCAGCGGGGCGTTGCAGCGCTGGGCGGCGGCGACCAGCTGTTCAGGGGTGGCGCGCTGGATGTAGCCTTCACTGACCAGCGCTGACGGGTCGCGCAGCGTTTGCGAGGTAAGCCAGTTCTGGCAGAAGCTGCAATGAAAATTGCACCCCAACATGCCAAAGGTGAGCACATCGCGCCCGGGCAGAACGTGAAAATAGGGCTTTTTTTCGATTGGGTCGCAGGCGGCGCCCGCCACATATCCCCACGGGACGCGCAGGATGCCGTCCTGGTTAAAGCGCACGCGGCAGATGCCGCGCCGTCCGGGCTGGATTAGACAGCCGTGGGCGCAGGCATAACAGCGCACTAGGTTGTCTTCCAGACGTTCATACAGCCGCCCCTCGGTGGTCATCGCATCCAGAATTTGAAGCAGCCGGGCAGGTGTCATCTCACTTTTGATTATAACAAAGAAATACGGCAATCCACGCGGCTGTTCGTGCTATAATGGTTTTGTTCCGCCGTGCGCGGACGGATACATTCCCATCCCAACAGGAGGAAAGCATGCAACAAAAACCCAAAGTCGCCATCATCGGCGCCGGATTTATGGGCGGCGCCCACACTGAAGCCCTGCGGCGCATTGGCGTGGAGGTGCACGGGCTGCTGGGGGTGGATGCCGAGGAGACGGCAAAAGCCACCGCCCGTTTTGGCATCCCCAAAGGCTATGCCTCGTTTGACGAGGTGTGCGCCGACGCCGACATCACGGCTGTCCATCTGTGCACACCCAACTATCTGCACGCCGCGCAGGCAAAGGCTGCCCTCCAGGCTGGCAAGCACGTGCTGTGCGAAAAGCCGCTGGCAACCACCAGCGCCGAAGCCGCCGAACTGGTGCAGCTTGCCCGTCAGAAGAACCTGGCAGCCGCCGTCAATTACAGCATCCGCTACTACCCGATGAACCAGGAAGCCCGCGCCCGCATCCAGAGCGGAATGATCGGCGAGCCGCGCATCCTGCATGCCGAATACTGTCAGGACTGGCTGTTTTTGCCCACCGACTGGAACTGGCGGCTGGAGCCGCAGCAGGGCGGTGAACTGCGTGTGGTGGGCGATATTGGCACACATGTCATGGATATGCTCACCTGGCTGACCGGGCTGGAGATCACAGCCGTCATGGCAGACCTGACGACCTTCATCCCCACCCGCCAGCGTCCCAAGGGCGAGGTGGAGACCTTCTCCGGCAAGCTGCAAACCGCCGCCGAGACCGAAGCGGTGTCCATCCACACGGAAGATTTTGCTTCCATCCTGCTGCGCTTCAACAATGGGGCGCGCGGGGTCATCACCCTCTCGCAGGTCAGCGCCGGACGCAAAAATAACTTCTGGTGGGAGATCAACGGCAGCAAAGCCTCGCTTGCCTGGCGGCAGGAGGAGCCTAACGAGATGTGGCTGGGCTACCGCGAAAAACCCAATGAGCTTTTGCTCAAAGACCCGGCGCTGATGCAGCCCGAGGTGCGCCGCTATGCCGCCTACCCCGGCGGGCACGCCGAGGGCTACCCGGATACCTTTGCCCGCCACTTTGCCGACTTTTATGCCTACATCGCCGCCGGTGATATGCAGCGCAAACCGCCCTTCCCGTCTTTTGCAGATGGCTGGCGCGAACTGCTGCTGTGCGAAGCCGTGCAGCAGAGCGCCAGGCAGGGCGGCTGGGTGCAGGTGAGCGGCTAAAGCCGCAGAGAGGAGCAAGCCCATGGTGCAGCATGTGCTGGTGGCGTATGCCACCAAATATGGCGCTACCGCCGGGATTGCCGAGAAGATCGCCGACGTCCTGCGTGAGCACGGGCTGGAAGTGACCCTGCGCAACGTGCAGGAGGTGGGCGACCCCGGCGCGTATACGGCGGTGGTGCTGGGCAGCGCTGTGTATATCGGGCAGTGGCGCAAAGAGGCTGCCAGCTTTCTCAAAACCCACGAGAAGACGCTGGCAGAGCGCCCGCTGTGGCTGTTTTCCAGCGGGCCAACCGGCGAGGGCGACCCGCAGGAACTGATGCAGGGCTGGCGCTTTCCGCAGAATTTACAGCCGATTGCCGAGCGCATCAAACCGCGCGATATCACCGTCTTTCACGGCGCGCTGTTTGGCGAAAAGCTCTCCTGGCTGGAGCGCTGGGTGGTGAAGAACGTCAAGGCGTCCATGGGCGAATACCGCAGCTGGGACGCCATCACCGCCTGGGCGGAGGGAATTGCCGCAGACCTCAAACGGATGGAGAGCTAGGGAGCATGCCGCGGGCATTTTGGGGAGGTGTGGTTTGGAGCATACGGCGCAGTTTCAGCGTATCCCCCTGGGCGGTGTCAACTGCTATCTGGCGCACACTGCCGCCGGGTTTGTGCTGATTGACTGCGGCATGCAGGCGCAGCGCAAACGTCTGGTGCGGGCGCTGCGGCGTGCGGGGTGTCTGCCGGGCAGTCTGCGGCTGGTGATCCTCACGCATGGCGATCAAGACCACAGCGGCAACGCTGCTTTTCTGCGTCAGGATTACGGCGCGCAGATCGCCATCCACCGCGGCGATGCGGTGATGCTGGCAGGCGCATGGGGGCGCAAACCTAATCCCGATTATCTTTCGCCGCTTTTCCGTCTGATGCTGTCCTTCACGCGCCGTGCGGCGCGCAAACGCCCGCTGCTGACCCCCGACCTGCTGATTGACGAGGATTTTGACCTGGGCGCTTATGGGCTGGCGGCGCGTGTGGTGCATCTGCCCGGGCATTCGCCCGGCTCGATCGGCATCCTCACCGCCCAGGGTGATTTATACTGCGGCGACCTGTTTTTCAACTTGCTCGGCAAGCCCATTGCGCACCTGGTGGACGACCTGGCGGATTACCGCGCCAGCCTGGAAAAACTGCGCGCTCTGGGGGTGAAGATGCTCCACCCCGGGCACGGCGCGCCCTTTGCCATTGCGAAGGCGCGGCGCACATCCTGACTTGCCGTAGCCGTAGGATGGGGCTTGCCCCATCAGTTCATCATCCCGTTGCCCATCGGCTTGACCCTAACCCAGCATATCGGCATGGTGTTGGGTTTCTTGATACTTTCTTGACCTTTTTTGCCCGTTTCTTGTCAAGATGTTGACACCGCTGGGGATACAATAAGGCGTCATTTTTGTTGCACAAGGAAGTCCACATATCGGTTGTCTTATGAACATTGAAACGAGCCAAGCCACGATCATTCAGGAAAAGCCCTTACTGATCATCCCGCGTTCCTGGCGCACCTGGTTGATTGGCAGACCGCTGGCAACCGCCGACGCCCCGCATCAGACGATTGGCAAGCTGATTGGGCTGGCGGTGTTTGCCTCCGATGCGCTTTCCTCTACCGCCTATGCCACCCAGGAGATTCTGGTCATCCTGGCGGCGGCTGGAGCGGGCGCCTTTCACCTCTCTTTTCCCATTGCGTTTGCCATTGTCACCCTGATGGCGATCGTGACCCTTTCATACGAGCAGACCATCCATGCCTATCCGGGCGGGGGTGGGGCGTATATCGTCTCGCGCGATAACCTGGGAGAAGTGCCTGCCCAGGCAGCGGGGGCAGCCTTGCTCACCGATTACATCCTCACCGTGGCAGTTTCGGTCTCCTCCGGGGTGGCGCAGATGGTCTCCGCCTTTCCGCAGTGGTATCCCTATCGGGTGTGGATTGCGGTCGGGCTGGTCTTTTTTGTGATGCTGGTCAACCTGCGCGGGGTCAAGGAATCGGGGGTCACCTTTGCCATTCCCACGTATTTCTTTGTCATCGTGATGTATCTGACGGTTGTTTTTGGGCTGCTGCGCTTTCTTGGCGGCGGTCTGGGGGTGGTGGCAAACCCGCCGCAGATGGTGGAGAGCAGCCTGCAGATGGTAACCCCCTTCCTCATCTTGCACGCCTTTTCCAGCGGCACGGCGGCCCTGACTGGTATCGAAGCTATTTCCAATGGCATCACTGCCTTCAAGGAGCCGCGCAGCAAAAACGCTGGCATCACGCTGATCATCATGGCGTGCATTCTGGGCAGTCTGTTTTTGGGCATTACCTTTCTTGCCACGCGGGTCGCCGCTGTCCCTTCGGAGACGGAGACAGTCATCTCGCAGATTGCCCGCACCGTGTACGCCGGTCAGGAATTGCCCTACCTGGCGGTAATTGCCGCGACGACGGTGATTCTAGTCATGGCAGCCAACACCGCCTTTGCCGATTTTCCCCGTCTGAGTGCCTTGCAGGCAGGCGACGGCTTTTTGCCGCGCCAGCTGACCTACCGCGGCAGCCGCCTGGTGTATTCGCGCGGCATCATTGCCCTGGCGGTCATCGCCAGCCTGCTGATCATCATCTTCCGCGCCAGTGTCACGCGCCTGATCCCGCTGTATGCCATTGGGGTGTTTCTCTCCTTCACCCTCTCGCAGAGCGGAATGGCGCGTCGCTGGTGGAAATCCGGGCATCTGCCGCCGGGGGCGGAGGTCAAGGAGCGCGGCTCAACCCTGCGTTTTGACCGCTATTGGATGGTCAAGATGATTATCAACGGGGTTGGGGCGGTGTGTACATTTGTGGTGATGATTGTCTTTGCCGTCACCAAGTTTCATGATGGCGCCTGGGTGGTGGTGGTGCTCATCCCGCTGCTGGTGGCTGTCTTTCTGACCATCCACCGCCACTATCGCAGTCTTGCCAGCCAGCTTTCGTTGGAGAGACGGCGCGGCACACACGGGCTGAAACGCTGCCGCGTCTTTATTCTGGTCAGTGGTGTGCATCAGGGGACGCTGGAGGCGGTGCGCTTTGCCAAACAGCTTTCGGATGACATCACCGCTGTGCATGTCTCCATTGACCCCGAAGAGACCGAAAAAGTGCAGAAAAAATGGGCAACCTGGGGGCAGGGCTACCGGCTGGTGGTTCTCGAATCGCCCTTCCGCCTGTTTATTGAGCCGCTGATTGCTTACCTGAGCAAGATTGAAGCGGTTACCGAGCCGGACGAGCTGATCACTATCGTTGTGCCGCAGTTTGTGCCGCGCCACTGGTGGGCAAACCTGCTGCACACCCGCACCGCGCAGACGCTGCGCAATGTCTTGCTTTTTCGCGATGAAATTGTTATTGTAGAAGTGCCGTATCAGATCAAATAGGGAAGTCGCGCAACCGATGGCATCCGGCGAGGTGAGAACAAAACAGATCCTGCGGACGCTTGCCGCTGGGCGGCGGTTTGTATATGCCGTCCTGCTCACCGCGCTGATCACCATCATTGGCGTTCCGGTGCATCTGGTGATTGACCCGGTCAATCTGGTGATGTTCTATCTTGCCGGGGTGGTGGTGGCTGCTCTCTACCTGGGGCGTGGACCTGCCATTCTGGCCTCAGTGCTGGGTGTGCTGGCGTTCGATTTCTTCTTTATCAGCCCCCGTCTGACGCTTTCGGTGGATAACACCCAGCATCTGCTCACCTTTTTTGGTCTGCTGGTGGTGGGGTTGATCATCAGCAGCCTGACTGCCCAGGTGAAGACGCAGATGGAGGAAGCACGCCAGCGGGCGGCGCAGATTGCGGCGCTGTATGACTTCAGCCGCAGTCTTGCCACTGCTGGGGGGTGTGCATCGGTCGTTCAGGTCATTGTCGAGCATTTCCGCCAGGCGTTTGGCGGGGAGGCGGCGGTGTTGCTGCCCGATGGCAATGGCATATTGGAAGTGCGCGCGGCTAGCGCGGGTGGTTCGCTTTCGGCGGTGCAGCTTGCCGCCGCGGCGCAAGTCTATGAGGGGGTGGAGGGCGCAACGCAGGGGATGCTGCATCTGCCGCTCACCACCACGCGTGGTGTCGTCGGCGTTATCAGCATCCAGGACGGCGAGGGCTTGGATGGGCAGACGCTTGCCGCCCGGCGCAGTCTGCTGGAGGCGCATGCCAGCCTGGCTGCCCTGGCGCTGGAGCGTGCCCTGCTTGCCGAGCAAGCCAATCAGATGGAGATGCACCGCGCCACCGAGCGGCTGCAGACTGCCCTGCTGAACTCAATTTCGCATGACCTGCGCACGCCGCTGGCAACCATCACCGGCGCCCTCGACAGCATTCTGGAGGTGGAGAGTGGTTCAGCGGAGGGGATATTTATGGAGCAGTCTGCCCGCATCAAGATGATCGAATCGGCGCGCGGCGAAGCCCAGCGTCTCAACCGGCTGGTGGGCGATCTGCTGGATATGACGCGGCTCGAGTCGGGCAGTATGCACCTCCATCTGGAGGAGACCGATGTGGAAGACCTGATCGGCGCGGCGCTGAGCCGCTTTGACGGAAATCCCGCCCGCCTGCGGGTGGATTTGCCCGCCGATCTGCCGCTGGTGCGCATGGATTATGCCCTGATCGAGCAGGTGTTGATGAACCTGCTCGATAACGCCGCCAAGTACGCCCCGCCCGGCACACCCATCGAGGTCAGCGCCCGGCTGGAGGGGGAAGATTTGCTCATTGCGGTTGCCGATCGCGGTCCAGGCATTCCTGAAGCTGACATCCCGCGCATCTTTGATAAATTCTTTCGCATTCAGCGTCCCAACGGCGCCAGCGGCACCGGGCTGGGGCTTTCCATTTGCAAGGGGATTATTGAGGCACACGGCGGCAGCATCCGCGCCGAAAACCGCCCGCAGGGGGGCGCGTGTCTGACTTTTTCCATCCCGCTGCGCCCGCCCGCAGCCACCAACGGAGGTACTCCATGAAGGATGACCTGTGTGTTGTTGTGGTGGATGACGAACTGCCTATCCGGCGTATGTTGCGCACCGCGCTGGGAGCACACGGCTACCGTGTCATCGAAGCCGCCAGCGGCGCTGAGGGGCTGCACGCCGTTGCCGACCATCACCCCGACCTGATCTTGCTCGATTTGGGGCTGCCGGATATGGATGGTGTGGAGGTCATCCGCCAGCTGCGCCAGTGGAGTCAGACGCCGGTGGTTGTCCTTTCGGTGCGCGAGCGCGAGGAAGACAAGGTGCGCGCCCTCGACAGCGGGGCGGACGATTACCTCACCAAACCCTTTGGCATCAGTGAACTGCTGGCACGCATGCGTGTTTCGCTGCGCCATTCCAGCCGTGCCGGGCAGGAAAGCCCACTGGTGGAGATTGAAGAACTGCGGATTGACCGCGCCGCCCGCATTGTCAGCGTGCGCGGGGTGGAAATTGCGCTGACGCCCACCGAGTATGACCTGCTGTGCGAGCTGGCGCGCCACGCCGGAAAGGTGCTCACCCACCGCCATTTGCTGCGCGCCGTGTGGGGTGAGCTGTATGAGCAGGAAACGCACCTGCTGCGGGTCAACATCAGCAACCTGCGCAAAAAAATTGAGGGCGACCCGATGCGCCCGCGTTACATCCTCACCGAGGCGGGAGTGGGCTACCGGCTGATCGGCTGAAGGCAACCCTTGACGCCCTGCTGGAACGGGTGTATATTAATAAACCGACTGTCGGTTTAATAAACGGAGAACGGATGGCACGCACCGTCAAGGAAGAGGAACACACCCTCAAACGCAACGAGATTTTGGACGCCGCTCAGCGCATCATCTACGCCCGCGGCTACGAGCAGATGTCCATTCAGGATATCCTCGATGCCCTCAACATCTCTAAAGGTGCGTTTTATCATTATTTCCCCTCCAAGCAGGCGCTGCTGGCCGCCATCATTGACCGCATGTTGGAGGAAGCCAAGCAGATCATCCTCCCCATTGTGGATGACCCGCAGTTGAGCGCCCTGGAAAAACTGCACGGCTACTTTTCCACTGTGGCGCGCTGGAAGACTGCCCGCAAGGATTTTCTGCTGGCGCTGCTGCGCGTCTGGTATGCGGATGAAAACCTGGTGGTGCGCCACAAGTTTGAGAGCGCGGCGCTGGAATGGGTGACCCCGCTGTTTGCGCGCATTATCACACAGGGGGTGGCGGAGGGCGTCTTTTCCACGCCGCACCCGCAGCAGGTGGGCGGGGTGGTGGTGGCGCTGATGTACCGTCTGGGCGATGTGATGGCTGCGCCGCTGCTTTCCGGCGCTCCTGGCGAGGAGGTGTTCCGTCAGTTGATGGAGGCTGCCGCCGTGTATACCGATTCGATCGAGCGCGTGCTGGGCGCTGTGTCTGGGTCGCTGTCTCTGTTCGATGCGGCTGTGCTGCGCGCCTGGTGTTTTCAGGACGCGCTCCCGCAGAGCGAAGCGAAAGATCATTGACCATATAGTTGAAAGGAGAGCGATGAGCATTTATCTGCGTCTGGCATGGCGCAACGTGTGGCGGCAGCGCCGCCGCACATGGATTGTGATACTGGGGGTTGGTCTGGGGCTGGCGTTAATGATGTGGTATGACGGCACGGTTGCCGGTTTTGAGCAAGCCATTTACGGCAACGCCATTCAAGTGCTGGGCGGCAATATTCAGGTGCACGGCAGCGGCTACAATGCCAAAAGCGGACAGAACCCGCTCATCCCCATTGAAAACGACGCCGCCATCCTTGCCGCGGCGCAGGCGCAGCCGCAGGTGGTGGCTGCCGCGCCGCGTGTGGCGACCACCGGGCTGGCAAGCAGCCGTAAAGGGGCGTTTGCTGTCAGTATCATCGGCATTGACCCGCCGCAGGAAGCCAAAATCAGTCTCATCTCGCAATATGTGCGTGATGGGCGCTACCCTGCCTCTGACGACAAGGCAGTTGTGCTCATCGGCAGGGGGCTGGCGGAGGTGATGAACGTGGGCGTCGGCGACCGCATCACCCTGGTTGGGCGGACTGCCTCCAAAGAGGTGCGCCGCCACAAGATGACCGTCGTTGGCATCTATGACCTGGGCTTGCGCGAGATCGAAAAACGCTCGGTGTATATCCCTCTGGCGCAGGCGCAGTATCTGTACGGCATGGAGGGGCAGGTGAGCGAGATCGCTATCTCACTGCACAAGATGGGCGGCGAGCGGGCTGTGATGCAGGCGCTTGCCCCTGTGCTGGGCGGCAACGAAATCAGTTCGTGGGAGACCAGCTACCCCGAAATGCGCGCCGCGCTGGGCAACAAAAATACCGTGATGAACGTCTTCAGTGTCATCATTCTGCTGATTGCCGCCATCGGCATCCTCAACCTGCTGACCATGGCGGTCTATGAGCGCACGCGTGAGATCGGCGTGCTGGGGGCGCTGGGGATGAAGCCGCGCGAAATTTCGCTGCTCTTTTTGCTGGAAGGCGGGATGATGGGGCTGGCAGGGCTGGTGGGGGGCATCCTGCTGGGGCTGTGCATCAACCTGCTGCTGGGGCAGATCGGGCTGGACTACTCGCAGTTTGCGGGCATCACCGATTACATGGCGCTGATCAGCGGGCGCATCTATCCCACGCTGGGGCTGGAGCGCATCGTCCAGCGCGGAATCACGGTGGTGGTGATTGCCCTGATCGCCGCGTATTATCCTGCGCGTCAGGCGGGGCAGCGTCAGCCCGCCGAAGCTCTGCATGCCGTATGAGGTGCGCCATGAAACTGTATTATCAACTGGCTTATCGCAATCTGATGCGTCATCGGCGGCGCTCGCTGCTTTCGATGCTGGCGCTGGGGGCTGGGCTGGCACTGCTGCTGCTCATGTCGGCTGTGGTAGAGGGCGAAATGCAAGGCTCGCTCGAGGCTTCCATCCGTCTGCAAAGCGGGCATGTGCAGGTGTATGCTCCATCGTATCACCCTGACCGTCCCAGCCTGGCATGGGAAGACCTGATTGCCGACCCGATGGCGCTGGCGCAGCAGATTGCCGCCCTGCCGGGTGTGCAGAGCGCCACGCCGCGCCTGTTTGCCAGCGGCATCCTCGCCCGCGGCGATGAATCGATCGGTGTCAGCATTTTGGGGATTGACCCGCCTGCGCCGGTCAATGACCCCTTCCGCAAGGGCATGCTCAGCGGCGCTTTTCTGCAGCCCGATGACCGCGATGGTGTGCTGGTGGGCAAACCGCTGGCAGAAAAGCTCAACCTTGCCGAAAACAGCCGCATCTATCTGCTCATCAACACTTCCAGCGGCGAAATTGCCGAAGGCGAGTTCACTGTGCGCGGTATCTATTCCACCGGCATCCCCGGCTACGATAAGAGCGTGATCCTCATGCCGCTGGATAAGGCGCAAGCCATTGCGCAGGCAAACAACCACGCTACCGCCATCTTTGTGCTGCTCAAGAGCAACCGCCACACTTCCAGCGTGGCAGCCGCCCTGCGCCAGATGCCCTATCAGGTCAAGACCTACGAAGAACTGAACGCCCTCACCATGCAGATGGAGCAGTTTTCCAACGCCTATATGTACGTGCTTTACCTGATCATCCTTGCCATCACCGCCTCGGTGATTGTCAATACGCTGGTGATGGCGGTGTTTGAGCGCACGCGCGAGATCGGCATCCTCGCCGCGCTGGGGATGCGCGCCCGCAGCATCATGGCGCTGTTTCTTGCCGAATCGAGCCTGCTGGCGGCGGGCGGCATCCTGATGGGGCTGGTGCTGGGCGCTGTGCTGGTGGCGTATGCCGCGTTGGTGGGCTTTCACATCGGCGATATCGGCGCCAGCGGCGGGAGCGGGTTGCTGCTGGGAGAGCGCATCTACGCCGCCTTTGACCCGCTTGACTCGCTGCGTTTGATCGTCTTATCTTTTATCATCACCCTGCTGGCGGGCATTTACCCGGCCGCGCTGGCAGCCCGCATGCAGCCCGTTGACGCCCTGCGCCGCGGGCAATAATGCAAGGAGAACAAATATGGAAGTCGCAAAAACCGAAAACGTTACCCGCACGTTCAAAGCCGGTGATGTGGAAACCCAAGCCCTGCGCGGGGTGAGCATCGCCATCGAACGCGGCGAATTCACCGCCCTGGTTGGACCCTCCGGATCGGGCAAGACCACCCTGCTGCAGCTGCTCGGCTGTCTCGACCAGCCCAGCAGCGGGCGGGTGTTTATTGACGGCAAGGATGTTACCGCCCTGAGCCGCGATCAGCGCGCCGATATGCGCCGCGGCAGTATCGGTTTCATCTTCCAGTTTTTTGCCCTCATCCCCACCCTCAGCGCTTGGGAGAATGTGGAGATGCCGCTGATTCTCACCGCCCAGCCGCCCGAAAAGCGCCGCGAGCGTGTTGAGTATCTCTTGGAGGCGGTGGGGATGCGCGCCCGCGCCCATCACCGTCCCGACCAGCTCAGCGGCGGCGAGCAGCAGCGGGTTGCCATTGCGCGCGCCCTGGCGACCAACCCGGCGGTCATCCTCGCCGATGAACCCACCGCCAATCTGGATAGCGCCAACGGCAGCCAGGTGATGGAGACCATGCTGCGCCTCAATCAGGAGAGCGGCGTTACCTTTATCTTTGCCACCCACGACCCACGTGTCATGCGCTACGCCCGCCGCATCATCACCCTGCGCGATGGGCTGGTGGCAGAAGAGCAGGCGGCGGCATGAATAACGGAAAAAGCCTTTCATCCGCCGAACTGCTACGTCTGGTTTTGCCGCGCGTGGTAGGATTTTTGCTTATTACCGGCGCGGTGCTATTTCTCCCTGCCGGGAGATTTGCCTACTGGCAGGCGTGGATGTACATTGCCATACTCTACATCCCGTTCTGCTTTGTGTTTGTCTATCTGCTGAAGAACGCCCCCGACCTGCTTGAACGGCGCATGCGGATGAAGGAAAAAGAGACGCAGCAGAAGAAAATCATTCTGATCTCTTATCTCTTCTTTCTGCTGGCGTTTATTCTGCCTGGTCTGGATGTGCGTTTGGGGTGGTCAAAGGTACCGGCGCCGGTTTCGGTGGCTGCGGCGGTGGGGGTGCTTCTTGGCTATATGCTCGTTTTCCTTGTCTTCCGCGAGAACCGTTATGCCTCGCGGGTGGTTGAGGTGGGCGAAAGCCAGCAGGTCATCTCCAGCGGGCCTTATGCGCTGGTGCGTCACCCGATGTATGTAGGCACGCTGGTGATGTATCTCCTCTCGCCGCTGGCGCTGGGTTCGTACTGGGCGGTGCTTCCGGCGCTGGGGCTGCTGCCGGTGATTATCGCCCGCATTTTGAATGAGGAGGCAGTGCTGGCGCGCGACCTGGCGGGGTACGCGCAGTACATGCAAAAAGTCCGCTGGCGGCTGATACCCTTCATTTGGTGAGGCGCGGTTTGTAGTTCACCTCGCCAAATGCGGTGGGGCAAGCTACGCCTATCCCTCTCCCGATGCCCAAAAAGTTGACTGCCATCAGGGCAGATTCTCCAGGTCGTTCAAATCCTTATGTCTGCCGCTTGCCTTCTTGTTGGCTTTTAGGTGTTCTAGGCTGATGAGGTTGACCGGCGTGTTGTCGATTGTATCCACAACGCGCTGCGCATAGCAATCTTCAAAGGTCATGCCTGAAATTGAGGTGATGATCTCTATTCTGATGGGAGGTTCTCCCAGACGAATGATCTGGTTTTCGTTGAGGAATAAGCTGGGCGAGAGCGCTGGCAGGTCAAACCCAAAGGCTTTGAGGGCTTTGACAATTTTATCGGCGTTGACTGGATTGGCTGCCACCCAGATGTCCATATCGGCGGTGGCGCGCGGGTAACCATAGTAGCCGACGGCGTATCCGCCGATAAGCAAATACTCAATCTGATGTGCGTTGAGCAACTGTAAGAATTCTTTGAAGTCGGGTGGCAGACGGATCGTAGCCATAGACAATTTGCCGCATGATCTCAATCGCTTCCAGACGTTCGGCGGGGGTTTTGGAAAGCCAGAATGCTTTTTCGTCTGCAGGGTCAAAGAGGCTGCAGACCGAAAAAGCGCTCTTGTCCAGTTTGATGGCATCCAGCGTGGTCATGGCATAACTATACCTTAAAAGCTGGCATTTGGCAAAGTGAAACCGCTGCTGGACGAGGGCGGCAGTGGATTTGCATCGCAGGCTGGCGATGGGGCAAGCGACAGCTCTCCCCTGTCCCTTCCCGCGGGGGCAAGCCCGATTTTAGGCGCGCCAGGCAAATACCAGCAGGGCTGCCAGGTCGGTTAGTGCCCATGCGCTGAGGGCGTGATAGAAGCGGCGCTGCTCCCAGCGCACGCTGACCCGCTGGCGGTGCAGATACCACGGCAGCAGCACCCACAGCCATGCGGCGGCAGGGATCAGCAGCAGCAGCGGCGGCAGGCGGTAGATGTGCTGCAGCGCTTCGCTGGTCAAAAAGGCAAACCCACCGGCTACCCCCAGCATCCCTACCCATAGGGCAGGGGTCTTGCCCAGCATTAACGTCAGGGTTTTATCGCCGCGGCGGGCGTCCTCTTCCATTTGGTAGATCTGCGTCAGCGGGTAGAAGCCGATAAAAAAGCAGCCGAAAGCCGCAACCACGTTGAGGATGGGCGCTTCCAGAGGGCGTGCGGCGGCAGCCCAGCCGGCATAGATGGTCAGCGCGCCGTAGCCCACCGAGTTGATGAGCAAATCCAGCCCGGCGCGGGCTTTACAGCGCAGCGGCGGCAGTGAATATGCCAGCGACATGAGAAAACACAGCAGATACGCCAGCAGAAAACGCCACCCCAGCAATGCCGCCGGGGCGAACCCAGCCAGCATCCACAGCACGGCAAAGCGCGCCAGATGACGCGGTACCGGCGGCGGGTTTTCCAGATAGCCGATATCGCCCTCATCGCGGTCGTAGGCACTGTTGATTGCCAGTGTGCCGCCGTTGCCCAGCACTGCCCATGCCAGCACCGCCAGCAGCCATTGGACGATGCGCTCTCCGTCTATCTGCAAATGCACCGCCAGCAAAAAACCGACGCTCATGTGCGCGGCAACAATTGCCCAAGAGCGCGGGCGGGTGTGCAGCAGATATGGGCGAAGGGAGGCAGGAATCCACTTGCGCAGGGCGTTTGTTTCCATAATCTTTCGCTCCTGATTTTTAATAAACGTATTGGGGAAAATATATTCTTTATCTTAGACACTTTGTGCCCCAAAAGCAATGCGCAGCGCGTCATGCCCGGGCTTGCCCTTCTCCATCGCCTCTCAGAGGAAAGGGGGTTCTACGGGCTGAAGGCAAAACTCTCCCCGTTTTAGCTCCCTGCGGGAGTGCAGCGCGAGGGGAGGGGGCAGCCGATGGGGGTGAGCCGATGGGGCAAGCTACAGCCCTCCCCCGTCCCCTCCCGGAGGGAGGGGGGCAAGCCGATGGGGCAAGCCCCATCCTACGTATGTTCGTAGGGCGGGGTTCACCCCGCCGATGCCGATGGGGTGATGGGGCTGCTACCAGCACCTCGCCGTTGGACGCGTAGGCAATCGAAGACGGCAGGCTGCTGGCGGTGTATGCCAGCGGTCAGGTGCATCTTTTTGCCCTTCCACCGTCTTCGTAGGGGGGATTTTTTCTTTGCCAGATGGCGGGATTATGGTACAATCGAGACGCATCCAGGAGGGATGGCCGAGCGGTTTAAGGCGCCTGTCTTGAAAACAGGTACAGGGAAACCTGTCGTGGGTTCGAATCCCGCTCCCTCCGCCAGCCCGTACGGGGAGGTGCCAGAGTGGTCGAATGGGGCCGCCTGCTAAGTGGTTGTCGGGAGCTAAACTCTCGACCGCGGGTTCGAATCCCGCCCTCCCCGCCAACAAACGCTCTATGCTCGACCGGGGTCCCCGCAGGGGGGAGGTTCTTCGAATCCCGCCCCCTACGGGGATGCTGCGCGACCCTCCCCGCCAACAAACGCTCTATGCTCGACCGGGGTCCCCGCAGGGGGGGATACAGCCCCGTCCTGTAGGTTGGGTTGAGCGCTCTTCGCTCTGCGCACAGCGTGGGCGAAACCCAAGCGCTTTGACCCTCCCCCGTCCTCTTCCTGCGGGGGTGCGGCACGAGGTTCACCCCAGCAATGCGGCAAGCCCCATCCTGCGGCTTCATCGAAATGATGGGTGTCGCTGGCGATCGCTCACAATGCCGCGGCGCCTCAGCGCGGCAGCATGGCGAGGATGATTGCCAGGTCGGTCACTGCCCCGGCGGCAAGCGCATGATAAAAGCGGCGCTGGTCATAGGCAACATCCGCCTGTGCGCGGCGGCGGTACCAGGGCAGCAGCACCCAGCCCCACGCCGCCAGCCCCAGCAGCAGCCCCAGTGAGCGCATATCTCGCCAGCGCTGCAACACCTCGATTGCCAAAAAGACAAACCCCAGCCCCACCCCCAGCATGCCTGCCAGCAGGGCGCGCCCTCTGCCCAGCGCCAGCGCCAGGGTGTAATCGCCGCGGCTGGCATCCTCTTCCATCTGGTAAATCTGCGTCAGCGGGTAAAAGCCGCCCATAAAGAAGGCATTGGCGATAAAGACGTTGATCATCGGCGGCTCCAGCGGGCGCGCCATAGCTGCCCAACCGGCATAGGTGGTCAGCCCGCCGTAGCCGATCATGTTGATCAGCAGATCAAACCCGGCACGCGCCTTGAGACGCATGGGAGGCACGGAGTAGAGGATGGACATCACAAAACACGCCGACACCGCCAGCAGGTAGCGCCAGCCCAGCAAGGAAGCAAGCGCCACGCCCGCCAGCATCATCCCCAGCCCAAAGTGCAGCAGATAGCGCGGCGGCGGGGGAGGATTTTCCAGATAGCCGATATCGCCTTCATCTTTGTCGAAGGCACTGTTGAGCGCCAGCGTCCCGCCGTGCAAAAAGACCGCCCACACCACATAGCCCAGCAGCCAGCGCCACAGCTGCCCGCTGCCAAAGCGCAGCCCGTTGGCAAGCAAGAACCCCACCGAAACCTGCACAAAGACGATGCCCATCGAAGCCGGGCGCAGATGCAGGATATAGGGCGCCAGACGCGGCGTCAGGCGGTAGAGCAGGGCGCGCATGTGTTCTCCATAAGAATATTATATGTCAAAACCCCCCAGGCGGTCTGCGGTTGCGCTGAAGCGGCGGGGCAGGAGGGCGGCAACCCCCAGCGCGGCGGGCAGCAGCTCGACCTGAAAGGTCACATACATATAGCGGTCAGAGGGAAAGCTGAACAGACACACCACCCCGGCGGCGTATGCGATGGTCAGCGCACAGACCCACAGCAGCGGGCGGTACTGCCGCTGGCGGGCTGCCAGCAGCGTCCCGATCAGCGCCAGCCCAAACACCAGCGGACGCAGCACGGCAAAATACCCTGCCCACAGCTCCAGCAGACGGTCGCCATACGAGCGCAGAGGGGTGTACGATTGGGTAAAGACATCCGCCGCGGCGGGGGGAATTGCCTCCAGCAGGGCGGCGGGAGTGCCCCAGGTGAGCGGGAAGCCATAGCGGGTGGCAACGAGGCGCTGCCGCAGGTCGGGAGAGTAGGAGTAATCCAGCGGCGGACCGATGAAGTAGGCGCGCAGGTTGCGCAGCAAAAACTGCGCCCCCATCTGCGGGCAGATGCGCAGGCTTTCCAGACTGACCTGCGCGTAGAGGCGGTCGTTGTCTGCCTGCGGCAGGGCATCGGCGGTGATTTGCCACAGCGCCCACAGATACTGAATAGAAGGGTCGCACAGCATGGCGTCCGCCAGTTCAGCCGGGCGGTTACGGTAGCGCCCAAAAAAGTAGTCACCGTTGGGGAAATCCTGATAGCGGGCGTGCGCTTCTGGGTTCTGCTGGAGGTAATCTTTGACCAGCGCCGCCAATTGCGCCGTGGCTGGTCCATTTTCGGGGCGCAGCGCACAGCGGGGGGTGCCGCCGCTGGAAAAGTACACGTTGATAAACAGGTATTTGCCCGTATCGGGTGTTGGGCGGGGCAGATGCCAGCCCGCCAGCAGGCTGTGGGCGTGTTGCAGCAGCAGCGAGAGGGCAATCACCGCTGCCAGCCCGCCGACATAGCGGCGCACACCCGCCGGGCGGTAGAAGAGCATCACCGCCAGCAGGGGCAGCGCCAGCAGGTTGGCAGCCGGTTTGAGCAGCATCATCCCCAGCAGGGCGGCGATGAACACACCGAAGCGCCAGGCTTGCTGCGTGTATACACAGCGCACCGCACAGCCAGCCGCCAGCAGGGTGAGAAAGGCATAGGGCGTCTCGGTGAGAATGGCTTGCATGTAGCCGTAGGGCACCAGCGAGAGGATAGAAAGCCATCCCGCCAGCCGTGCGGCAGCGGGATGGATGGGGCGCAGGGTGCGGTAGATCAGCACGGGCATCAGCACTGCCAGCAGCCCCTGCAGCAGCAGGATGCCTGTAAAGCGTCCGCGCGCGGCGGCTGCGCCGCTCAACACCAGCAGCAGCGGATACCCCGGCGGGCGGTAGCGCAGCCACTCCGCCGACTGTGCGGCGATGTTGCGCGCCTGACGGTAATAGTCCAGGCTGTCGGGGAGCAGCGCGGCGGGAAAGATGAGCGCCAGCAGCAGTGCCGCAGCCAGGCTGACCGTAAAAATCGTCAGTCCGTCCTCATCCCCAAAAAGCCGCTCGGCAAGACGCCCAACACGCTGCGGGGCAGGGGGCAGGACGAGAAGCAGCAGACACAACGCAGCCGCTGCTGCCCACAGGATGAACGCTGCGGCGGGCAGAGAGTACTCCAGCCCCCATAAACTGCGCAGCGCGCCCAGCAGCACCGTGCCCAGCGCCACCCCGCCTGCCAGCACCAGCAGATTGCGGCGCACCCCCTGCCAGCCCATCCCGCGCAGCGCAGGCGAGATAACCAGCAGATAGCCCGCCATGCTCACCAGCGCCCCCGTCCACAGCGGCAGGCGCGGCAAAAAAACGGTCAGCAGATGCGCTCCGCAGTAGAAGAACCCCAGCCACAGCGGCAGGATGAGCGCCTGAAGGCGCGCATGGCAAACGATGCGGCACACTGTCTGAGACCCGCGCGGTGCAAAACGCAGCGCCAGCCAGCCGAAAGCGGCGGTCAGCGCCCAGCACAGCGCCACCAGGGCAAACAGGGCGGGCGGTGCGGGCGGCTGGGGCAGCCGCCACACAATCACGCCTGCCAGGTTGCAGCCGACAATCAAAGAGAGCAGCGCTGCTCGCCAGCGGATTTGCAGACGGGAAAACATCCTGCGCAGATTGTAACATCCCCCGCACCGCCAGGCAAGCACAGCGCAGAGGGCGTCTTGTTCAAGCCGCGGCGTGGCGGTACTGGGTGCGGTAGAGGTGGGCGTATACGCCGTTGTGCGCCAGCAGTTCAGCGTGGCTGCCGTTTTCGACAATCTGCCCGCGGTCAATGACCAGGATGCGGTCGGCTGCCAGGATGGTGCTGAGGCGGTGGGCAATGACGATGCTGGTGCGCCCGGCAAAGACGCGTTTGAGCGCCTCCTGGATGAGCGCCTCCGACTCGCTGTCCAGGCTGCTGGTGGCTTCATCCAGCACCAGCACGCGCGGGTCTTTGAGGATGACGCGCGCCAGGGCAATGCGCTGTTTTTCACCGCCGCTCAGACGATAACCGCGCTCGCCGACAATGGTGTCGTATCCCTCCGGCAGCGAGGCGATAAAGTGGTGGATGTTAGCAATGCGGCAGGCTTCTTCCATCTCCGCCTGGCTCACCCCCAGACGGGCGTATTCCAGGTTGGTGCGGATGGTGTCGTGAAAGAGATATGTCTCCTGGGTCACCATGCCGATGTGGGCGCGCAGCGAATCGAGCGTCAGACGGCGCAGGTCATAGCCGTCCAGACGGATACAGCCCTCGGTGGGGTCGTAGAGGCGCGGGATGAGATAGGTGAGGGTGGTTTTTCCGGCACCGCTTGGACCGACCAGCGCAATCAGTTCGCCGGGGGCGGCGTGGAAGCTGACATGCTCCAGCGCCAGCGGGCGCGCCTGACTGCGCGCCGTGTCTTGCTCGCGCCCGTTGTCGGCAGGTCTGACACCCGAAAGGACAGCGGTAACGGCATCCACGCTGCCGTAGCGGTGCACGCCGCTGAGAAAGGCTTCGTCGCCGCTTTCGTAGCGGAAGGAGACATCCTCAAAGACGATTTCGCCGCGCGCCTGCTGCAGATGAGTAGCGTCGGGCGCTTCGGGGATGTCCTGCGGCAGGTCAATCACCTCAAAGACGCGCTCAAAGCTGACCATCGAGGTGGCAAACTCCACCGGGGCGCCCGCCAGTCCCTGCAGAGCGCTGTAGAGACTGGTGAGATAGGCGCCAAAAGCCACAATGGCGCCCAGCGTGAAGCTGCCGCGCATCGCCAGGTAGCCGCCCAGCCCATAGACCAGCGCCGCCCCCAGTGCCCCCAGCAGACCGATGATGGCAAAGAACGCCGAACCCATCATGGCGCGGCGCACACCCAGATCGCGCACCTGGGCGGCGCGCCCGCCAAAGCGCTGCACTTCCAGCCCCTGACGGCAAAAGAGCTTGACCAGCAGCGCCCCGCCGATGTTGAGCGTCTCGTTCATCATGGCGTTCATGGCAGCGTTGGCATCCATCTGCGCACGCGCTGCCTGGCGCAGGCTGGCGCCCAGCCGCCGTATGGCAACCACAAACAGCGGCAGGATGGCGACGCTGATCAGCGTCAGACGCCATTCGAGGGTGAGCATCACCGCCAGCAGGGCAGCCGTCTGGATGAGGTTGGTGGCGATGTTGACCAGGGTGTTGCTGATGGCGTTCTGGGCACCGATGACGTCGTTGTTGAGACGGCTGATCATCTCCCCCAGACGGGTGTTGGTGAAGAAGCGCAGCGACATGCGCTGTAAATTTGCGTATAGCTGAAGACGCAGGTCGTAGATGACCCCTTCGCCAACACGGGCGTTGAGCCGCCGCTGAAAGACGCTGATGACGGCATTGAGCGCCGGGATGAGCAGCAGGGCGGCAGTGAGCATCCCCAGACGCGGCAGGTTGCGCGCCGGGATGGTGTGGTCAATCAGATCGCGCAGGATGAGCGGCGAAAGCAGCCCCAGCGCGGCATGGCAGAGGATGAGCAAAAACATCCCCGCCACATCCAGACGGTAGGGGCGGGCGTATCCCAGCACACGCCGCAGCAGGGCACGGCTGATCTGCGGTTTTTCGTCGCTGGAGTGCATCAGACTCCACAGCGGACCGTGCATTCCCATCACCCCCGATTATACCCCCAGCGGCGGGGAAAAGCGGGCAGGGCGGGGGGTTATGGTGTCTGGGCGGGGGGCTGGCTTTCCGCCGGGGCAGCCGCGTCCTGATCAATCAGGCTGAGAAAGACCTGCACAACGCGCGGGTCAAAGTGCGCTCCGCTTTGCTCAATCAGGTAGCGCCGCGCCTCTGCCTCAGACCACGCCGGACGGTAGGGGCGGTTGCTGGTCAGCGCGTCGTAAACGTCCACCACCGCAAAAATCCGCGCGGCGAGCGGAATCTGCTCTTCTTTAAGCCCCTGAGGATAACCGCTGCCGTCCCATTTTTCGTGATGGCAGTAGGGAATATCCAGACTGGGGCGCAGATATTCGATTTCCTCAAGCAAGGCGCGGGCAAATTCGGGATGCTGGCGCATGATGACCCATTCGTCGGGCGTCAGCCGCCCGGGCTTGAGCAGAATCTCATCCGGCACGCCCAGCTTGCCGATATCGTGCAGCAGCGCCCCGCGCTTGATGTGGGTCAAGTCGGCTTCCGTGCAGCCCAGCAGTTTTGCCATACGCAGCGTCTGCTCGACCACGCGGTAGGAATGGTTGGCGGTCTCGCGCTCGCGCAGTTCCAGCGCGCGCGCCCAGCCCAGCAGCGTGGCTTCATACGCCTGTTCCAGCAGGGCATGTGCGCGGCGCAGTTCAAGCTCAGACTGGATGCGGTCGGTAATATCACGCGTGATGGAGAGGATGCACGGCTCGCCGTTGATGACAATCACCTTTGCCGACATCAGCCCAACGCCGATCTCGCCGTTTTTGCGGCGGAAGCGCGCTTCCAGGTTTTCGACAAACCCCTTTTCCTGCAATCCCTTCACCAGCCGGGCGCGGTCGTTGGGATCAACCCAAATTGACAGCTCGAGTGAGGATTTTCCAATGACGTCTTCGCGGGTGTAGCCCATCAGCCGCGTGAACCCCTGATTGATGTCAATATAGACGCCGTCCGCAAGACGGTTGATGTTGACCGAATCGGGCGAGGTCATAAAGGCGGTGGAAAACTTTTCCTCAGAAACACGCAGTGCCTCGGCGGAGCGGATGCGCTGGGTGATATCCGAGAACACCGCCACCATCCTGCCCGGCGATTCCTGAAAGGCGCTCACCTCATACGCGCCTTCAATGGGGTGATGCGAGTAATCCACCCGCTCGCTACGCCATACCCCGCCGTGTATGGCGATCTGACGGTAGCGCTCGGGTATCTCGGTCTCTGCCAGCCCTGGGAATGCCTCTTCGATGGGTTTGTTGAGCAGGGCGGCGTGATCAATTCCCAGCAGCGCATCCGCCGCCGGGTTATAGCCGCTGAAGATCAGGTTTCCGGCATCATCGAGAAAATAGATGTGGACACCCATGGGGAGCGCTTCGATGATATTGCGAAATTTGCGCTCCGAAGCCTGCAGGGCAAACTCCGCCTGCTTTTGCAGATGGATATCGCGGCTGGAAAGGGCAAACCCGCTGAGCGCGCCGCTGGCATCGTAGATGGGGTTGCCGCTGACTTCCATGTAGAGATAGTCGCCGCTGCTGTGCTTCGTCCGCAGGGCAACTCTTCTGGGTTTGCCGTCCGCCGCGGCGGCTTGGGCGTGCCCCAGCACGTGGGCCAAATCGTCCGGATGCACCAGGTCAAAGGCATTGCTCCCCAGCAGATCGTGCGGGTCGTAGCCCAGCGTGGTTTTGTAGGAGGGCGAGACATAGCGGAAGATGCCGTTGGGGTCAATCTCGGCAACCAGGTCGGTGGTGTTCTCTGCCAGGCGGCGCAGGGTGGCGTCCATCTCTTCTTGGGCTTGCTCGGCGTGCTGGCGGCGGATGATTTCGGCTTGCAGCTGCTGGTTGGCTTCGATCTGGGCGGCAAGCGCCTGCTGCAAACGTGAATACGCATACCATTGCAGCAGTGCAATCCCTAAAAGTGCAAAAAAGAAGGTGATCAGATAGGGGAGCGCATCGCCAAGAGCTGCCCCAACCGAAAGACCAGAGACGACATACGCCAGCATGCAGCCTGCCACCATCCAAAATGCGGCACGGCTGTTGATGAGCATCCCCGCCAGAATCACCGCCAGCGGATAAAACAGCAGCATCACCGAGAGAAAACCAAAGCCGAGTGTGCCATACACTCCCAGACCAAAGCATATCACCGCTGGAAAATACCTTGCCAACGCCAGCCGCCGCGCTTTGCCCCCTGCCAGGCAGGCAGAAGCAGTGCAAGCACAATATAGATGGGAAGGGTCTCTAGAAAAGTGAACCAGCCGTCCAGGGTGAAGGCAAGGATGATGCCTGCCGCGATAGCAGAAACCAGCATCATCAGCCGCGTGATGTCGCCCGTCCAGTGTTCCTGCTGCGCGTCCCAGCCCGCGTTCACGTCTTTGGGGAGTGAATGCCCGCCGGTGCGGTTGTCGTGCGCGTCCGATCCCATATCCATACCAATACTGTGATTCCATTATACCCTGCGGGCACAGAAAGCGCGCCTGGCAGACCGCTTACAATGTTTGGCGCTGTGCGGCAGTTTTTTCCCAAAAGAAGCCGCGGCGTGATATGCCTATGGGTTGGGGCGGGCGTGCAGCACCAGCCCGCACAGCAGTCCCATCGCCCCAATCGAGACCAGCAGTTCCACCAGGTGCACCTGCGCCACCGCCGCCGGAATGTAGGGGTTGGGGATGAGCAGCAGTACACTGTGGTTGACGCCAAACAGCACTGCCAGGGTGAGGGCGTTTTCCAGACGCCGCCCGTGCAGCATCTTGATCACCGGCAGGGCGGTCAGCGCCCACAGCAGACCGCGCCCCAGCTGCACGGGGATCGTCTTCCAGAGGGAAATGTTCTGCCCGCCAGCGTAATAGGCGCGCACTGCGGCGCTGCGCCATGCGATCAGATACCCGCAGGCATAGTAGATGCCCACAAACAGCACCGCCAGCAGCGCCAGCCGCCACAGCCAGCCTTTCCAGTTATAGCCAAAACGCACCCCAGCCGCACCCCGTGCCGCAGCGCGCCACCTGCCCACGATCAGCACTGCCAGGACGGAAAAGACCAGCGAACGCACCAGCCCGCGCAGCGTCAGCATCACCTGCACCGCCGGGGGGATGCCCACATCGGCGGCAAACAGCAGGGTTTCGATCAGCGTCAGCACCTGCGTGATGCTGAACAGCACCAGCGTCATCACCGCCGCCAGCTTCCAGCCGTGCCAGCGCGAGCGCAAAAAGGGGTAGATGCTCGCCAGCGCCATGAGAAAGCTTGCTCCCAGCAGCGCTGCCGGGGCTTTGGCGGCTTCGGCAGGGCTGAGCGGTTTGACCGCCGCCGGGATCAGCCCTGCAACGATAAAGGCGGCAAACAGCGCCAGCGTCAGCAGCGCAATCTGATAGAGGAGGGTGAGGATTTTTTTCAATGGGGTGTGTCCTTCCAAATTATAGTGGTGTCATTCGAATCCGTCTGTCCTGTACAACGGAGAAATGACCAACCCAGCCTTACCTGCTCTCAATAGCCTCACTGTGATTATAACCCCAAGCGGCGGTCTTTGCACGCTCACGAACACCATCTCGGCGGTGTTGACCATCCAACCCCTTGCGGCTATCACAAAAAGTGATACAATGATCACAAAAAGTGATAACAATGCTTGAAGCTCTTTTTTCTTCGCGCGTCAGGGCGAGACTGCTGGAGAAATTTTTCCTCTCCTCAGGTGTTGCTTATAACGCCAGAGCTTTGGCAGTAGGTCTTGGCGAGCGTTACAGCGCGGTATGGAGAGAACTGGTCAGGCTGGAAAAATTAGGTATCCTGACCAGTCAAACCCACCCAAATTCAAAAACCTACTCTGTCAACTTAAAGAGCCCGATTGCCGCGGAACTCCGTTCGATTGTCTTAAAAACATCCGGCATCAGCAAGGTGATTCAATCTCACCTGGCAGAGGAGGGGGAGATCAAAGCTGCGTTTATCTATGGTTCTTTTGCTTCTGGTGAGGCTGATGCAAAATCAGATCTGGATCTGATGGTGATTGGCGATGTTCACCTGGAAAGCTTTGCACTTTGTATCTCCCAGGTCGAGAAAGCACTCCAACGCCCTGTCAATTACGTCATTTTCACCGAAGCGGAGTGGAACAAGAAAATCAAGGAGGGGGATGCGTTCATCATGAATGTGGTGCAATCTCCAAAAATCATGCTGGTGGGGGACGAAAATGCCTTATGAGCGGCTGATCAGAGAAGGGCGCATCAAGCCCTACCGCGCTCGTTCCAGTGAGATTGCGCAACTGCTCAAGGTGGCAGAGCGCGATCTGCAAGCCGCTTCAAGAAATCTCAATGACAGTCCGGACTGGGCATACAGTATGGCTTATAACGCGGTTTTGCAAGCCAGTCGAGCGCTTGTTCTGAGCGAGGGATATCGTCCAAGGGGAGGGGAACAGCATGCCACCGTCGTTGAGTTTATTGAAGAGAAACTTGGCTCAGGGTACACAAAGCAGGTTCGCCTGTTTGACCAGATGCGCAGGAAACGCCATCGGGTCATTTATGAGACTGCCGGGTTGATTTCAAAAAGCGAAGCCGAACAGGTCATTGCTTTTGCAAAGGATTTTGTTGAAAAGGTTTCGGTCTTGATCACCCGGCAACTTGGATTGATGTCATAAACGATACCACTCTGGGCGGCGGTCGTTGAGCACGTGGTTGCGCTCGGTGATCATCTTATCCTCTGCCAGCGCCAGGTCGAGGGCGGCAGAGAGCACGCCGCGCCAGCGCTCGGCGGCACGCACGATGACCGCCCCGCGCGGTGAGGTCATCTGCGACATTCCCGAAAACACCGTGCCGCGCTCCTCGCCATAGCGGTTGGCGGTGGCGGTAAAGATGCGGTTCTCGATCGAGCGCGTGATCATCGCCGCCTGACAGTAGGGCAGCACCAGGTTGGCAGGGTGAAGGATGATGTGCGCCCCCTGCAGGGCAAGCGTGCGGGCGGCTTCGGGAAACAGCCAGTCAAAACAGATCATCACCCCATAGCGAAAACCGCCGTGTGCGATGACGGGCAGGGGGGTATCGCCGGGCGCAAAAAGATCGCCCTCCTTGCCAAACAGGTGCAGCTTGCGGTAGGTGGTTTTGTGCTCGCCGCTGGCAAAAACCGCCGCGGCGTTGTAGAGCGTGCCATCGTCCGCCCGCTCGCAGATGCCGCACACCACCAGCCGCCCGCCTTGCGACCACTCCGCCAGCAGACGGCAGGTTGCGCCCTCGGGGATGTGCTCGGCGCAGGCTGCCGCTTCGGCACGGTCGGCAAAGACGTAGCCGCTGTTTGCCAGTTCGGGCAGCACCAGCACCTGCACCCCGGCGTGGTCGGCATCATCCAGCAGACGGCGGATGCGCTGGCGGTTGTGGGGCAGGTTGCCCACCTCAAGGTCAGTTTGTCCAACGGCAACAATCGTCATAGCGCACCAGCGGGGGAGGGGAGTCTTGATCTGCCCATATTATAATCCACACACGGCGCGGAGGAGACAATCAGCACATATCATTGGGCAAGTGATGGGCGCAAGCATTCTCCCCTCCCTCTGGGAGGGGACGGGGGAGGGTAATTCCCTCCCTCTGGGAGGGGACGGGGGAGGGTAATTCCCTCCCTCTGGGAGGGGACGGGGGAGGGCGGGGCAAGCCCCATCTACGCGTGGCAAGTTTTATGCTTTTGATAAGATATATTATCAAAAACATAAAACCTGCCAAAAAACTCCCTCCACAAACACACAATTGTGCTATCATTGAGCGAGTTTAAACACCAATCCCTCAAAGGTGCCTGCGGATCTTTTTCCCAACGATACCACCCGCGCTCAAGGCATCATCAGAGCAGGAAAATGACTTTTAAAAACCTATCAAAAAGTGAGCTAACCTGTGATGATCCCTATCTCTAGCACATCAGAATGGAACATGTCCCAGCTAGGCGCGTTGATTGGTCTACTGGAAATTTCGGGTGTGGAAAATATAGACCCCTGCCCACAGCTCAACCAGCGCAAGCGCCAGGTGGAAAAGCAATTGAGAGAAACCCTCGCGGGTTTGCAGCGCAAAGACCTTCTTGCTCATCCGGTGATGGCGGCGTATGAGCGGTACTACCGGCATTTTGATAAAACCTATCATGTGTTACTTCAGGTTGAGTCGATTGCCTGGAAAGGCAAAAGCCTGCCGGATGTCTCGCCTCTTGTAGATGCCAATTTTGTTGCCGAAATGGAAACTTTTGTTTTAACCGCCGGGCACGACGCCGCAAAGCTGGAGCAACCAGTGATCATTGATCTGACACGCGCCGCTGACCAGATGACCCAAATGAACGGCTCTTCCAGACTGCTCCGAGAAGGCGACATGGCAATGCGCGATAGACAGGGTGTCTGCTGCACGATTCTTTATGGGCAAGATAACCGTTCACCCATCTCAAAAGAAACCCGTCATGTGTTGTATGTGTCATACGCCCCATCGGGGATATCGGCAGAAGTCGTTGAAGCACAATTACAACGAATCGAGGAGAACGTGCGCCTCTTTGCCCCATCCGCAAGGATTGAGCAGCGCCGCTTGCTGGTGGCAAAGGCTGACGGCAGTAAAACGCTCTAACGCCTGCGGACGGGGCATGTGTCCTGCCAGCCCCATGAGCGCAGGCTGTTGCTACGCCTGCCGGTAGAGATCATAGATGGCTTCCTGCACCCGTGCGGCAAGGGCTTCCATGTCAGCGCGTCTTTGTCCGCTTGGGGCGTCATACAGCGCCTTACCCACGCGCACCTGTCTTTGCTGTGGGCACACCGCCACCGGAATTACCGGCAGCGCCTGCCCGATGCGGCGGTGATACAGCGTGCACAGCCACACAAACCCGTTCATAAAACCGCGCATTCCTGTTGCCGCATCCAGCGGAGTACGCGGGTCTTCGGGGAAGATCAACAGCGCCCCACCGCCCGCCAGCACCTCCAGACTGTGGCGAAAAGCGCCCAAAAAACGCACATCGCTGCGGTCAACGGCAATACAGTCAATCCCGCGCAGCAGATGCAGCACCACCCGCCCCAGCAGCGCGGCCGTCATTTGTCCCGCCAATCCGCTCAGGCGCAGGGTGGGATGGACAAAATCCTGATACAGGTAAGCCGCAATGCGCTGCGGGTCGAGCATATCGGCAACAATCCACGGATAGAGACGGCGCGGCAGCGAAAGGACGCACTGGATTGGCCCAAGCTCGCGCTGATGATTGGCAACCACCAGCGCCCCGCCCGCAGTGTGTAGATGTTCTGCGCCCACACAGCGGTAACGGAACGGCGCCCCCAGCGCGCACAGCAGATGATAGGTGCGGTCGCTCACGCTGTCCGGCTGTCCCGGCTGGCGGGAGGCTCTCCCCGCATCCCGCCAGCGCATGACATCAAAAGAGAAAATTCAACGCTACTCTGCCAGCTTCCAGTTCTGCACATCCCAGGTCATGCTCCCCCACGTGTTGAGCGTGTACCCGGAAAGCTTGTTGGAAAAGCCGTAACCGTCCTTGAACAAAAACAGATAAATCTGCGGCACATCTTCCACAATTGCCTTGCCCAAGCGGCAGTAGGCTTGCTGGCGTTTGGCAAAGTCGAAGGTGCTGCCAGCTTCCTGGATGGCGGCGTCCGCCTCGGCATTCACCCAGCGCATAAAGTTGTCCTTCGAGGGATCATCTTCAGAAGGAATCTGATCCGAAGCATAGCGGCGGTAGATATAGCCGTGCGGCTCGATGGAAAAACCGCGGTCGAAGAGCGAGAGGTCAAAATCGCCCAGCAGAATGGGTGAACCATCCGCCATGCTGCCAAACATCACCGCCTGGTCAATTGCCTGAATGCGCAGTTCCACACCCACCTCTTTGAGGTTCTCGGCAAGGAATTCCTGCGCTTTCTGCATCACCTCCCAGGTATAGCTGAGCAGTTCGAGCGAGAGGCGCGTGCCGTCCTTGGCATATTTGGCGCCCTTCGCCACACGGATGCCGTCACTGCCCATCACCCACCCGGCTTCTTCCAGCAGGGTGCGCGCTTTTTCGGGGTCATAGTCATAGACGCGCGGGATGTCGCATTGGTACCAGCCGTAGGCAAACGGGCTGGTGGAGACATCCACATTCTGAATGACATCGTACGCCAGCGTCTTATAGTCAATGGCGTGCGAAATGGCGCGGCGCACACGCACATCGCCAAGGATGGGATGCGGTGGTTCGGCGCCCAGCTGTTTGTCAAAGGGCATGCTCAGGTTGAAGTCAATGGCGGTGTTCCAGATGCCCGGCACCAGCTTTTGAGCGGCAATTCCTTCGAGCAGCTGGTTGTACTCGGCTTCATTTTCGGCAGGCCAAAGGTGGACATGCGCCTCGCCGGTCTTCATCATCGCCGTTTGGGCGGCCGATTCGGGCACCACACGGAAGATCAGCCGCTCAAGATAGGGCTTGCCCGTCTCGTAGTAATAGGGGTTGCGCTCCATGGTGATGCTCTCGCCCGCCTTCCACTCGCTGACCACAAACGGGCCAGCCGACACGGGTTTGCGGTTCCATTCCCATGTGGTCATCGTCTCGGGCGTCCCAGCCGCATGGCGCGGGAAGATGCCGTAGGCAAACTGGCGCGCATAGCCGGTAAAAGGCTGGCGGTAGTGGATCACCACCGTGCGCTCGTCGGGCGTCTCCAGCGATTCGATCAGATCGAACCCCTCGGCAAACACCGCCCCGCTGGCAGGGTTGCTGATGGCTTCGTAGGTGAATTTGACATCATCCGCGGTCAGCGGCGTCCCGTCCGACCATTTGAGCCCCGGTTTGAGCTTCCAGGTAACCGTCAGGTAGTCAGCGGAGAGACCGCCGTTTTCGACGGTGGGGATGGCTTCAGCCAGCGCAGGGACAAACTCGCCCTTCTCGTTGATATCCGAGAGGCTGGTAGTGCTGGTGGCGTCGGCCGTCTGCTCGATGACCGAAGCGTTGGTGAGGTAGAGATTGAGCGTGGGCGGCTCCTCGGGGATGAGCAGAACCACCGTACCGCCTCCGCCCTCAGAGGGGGCGGGCTGCTCTGACGGTGCAGCGGGCGCTTCGGGCGCACTTGGGGCGGCAGGCTGCGGCTCGGGCGGCTGGGCTTGGGGCGCGCAGGCGGCTGCCAGCAGGCTGATGCCCAGCACTAACGCAGTCAATACACGCACAAACGATGTGGTTTTCATGCTTCTTTTCCTCCTTTATGCAAAAGATGAACCAAACGGGTGACCTTTTCCTATTGTACACCAAAAGTGCGCGGGCGTAGGATGGTTCCCCTGCCCCGCGGCGGCTGGCTTCTCAATCTTGATGTGAAATTTATTTCATATATTGAAATTTATTTCAATATATGTTATACTGAGAACAAAAGGAGCGCACAGCATGCCCCCCGCCGACCCAAACGAACTGCAAAAATCACGCCTCATCAGCCGCGTGCTGCACCTCTACTACATGGAAGAGCGCAGCCAGGCGGAAATTGCCCGTTTGCTGGGGCTTTCCACGGCAGGGGTCAACCGCCTGCTCAAAGCCGCCCGCCAGCAGGGGCTGGTGGAGATCAAAATCAACCTCCCCCATCAGCACATCTTTGACCTCGAGACGCGTCTGGCACAGACCGCCGGGTTGCAGCGGGCGGTGGTCGTCCCTCATCTAGACGGCAGCCCGCAAACGCTGCTGGCAGCCGTTGGTCAGGCAGGCGCCGCCCTGCTGAGTGAGCAGCTGCGCGGCGGCGACACGGTGTGCATCAGCGGCGGGCGCACGGTTGCCAGCCTGGTCGAGGCACTTGCCCCACAGCCCCCCTGCCCGGATGTGCATTTTGTCCCTGCCCTGGGGGGTGTGCAGGGCAGGCACTATACCGACGTCAACAACCTGGCTGCTGAGCTGGCGCGCAAAACCGGCGGCAGCGCCTATCAGTTGCACGCCCCCGCCTTTGCCGATACCCCCGCCGAGCGCGATGCCCTGTGCGCCCTGCGCCAGGTGAGCGAGGTGCTCGAACGGGCACGCCGGGCGCGCATCGCCCTGGTGGGCGTTGGCAGCCTCCAGCCCGAAGATGCCAGCTATTTCTACTTTACCGCCCTGGCGGATGATGAACGCCGTCAGCTGTTGCAGCGCGCCCAGCCGGTGGCAGAAATCCTTGCCCGCCTGATTGACAGCCGCGGACAGCCCTGTGCCCCCGAGCTTGACCGCCGCGTGGTCGGCATGGATCTGGATGACCTGCGCCGCATTCCCCTGGTGATCGGCATCGCCGCCGACGCCCAGAAAGTGCAGCCCATCCTGGCAGCGCTGCGCGGCGGCTACCTGGATGCACTGGTGACGGACGAAGACACCGCCCGCGCCGTGCTCGCACAATTATCTACATCTCCTCCCGTTAGCGAAAGGAACAACCAATGAAACTGACTCTGACCAACGGACAAATCTCTCTGACCGAAAAACGCCGTCTGCTCAAGGAACTGGGCGGCGAAAAGGCGCGCTGGGTACTGCAAACCATGCACACCATCCGTGCCTTTGAAGAAAAAGCCGAAGAACTCTACGCCCTCGGCAAAATCCACGGCACCATGCACCTCTCCATTGGCATGGAAGCCTCCGCTGTGGGTTCCATTCTGGCGCTCCAGCCCGATGACCTGATCCTCTCCACCCACCGCGGGCATGGGCACTGCATCGCCAAAGGCGCCGACCTCAAGCGCATGATGGCGGAATTCATGGGCAAAGCCTGCGGTTACTGCCGCGGGCGCGGCGGCTCGATGCACATCGCCGACGTCAAGGGCGGCAACCTGGGCGCCAACGGCGTGGTCGGCGGCGGTCTGCCGCTTGCCATCGGCGTGGGCTTGGGTCTCAAAATGGAAGGCAAACGCAGAATTCACCTGTGCTTTTTTGGCGATGGCGCCGCCAGCAACGGCGCTTTTCACGAATCGCTCAACATGGCAGCCATTTACCACCTGCCGGTGGTGTATGTGTGCGAGAACAACCAGTACGCCATGTCGTTCTCGGTCAAAAAGTCATGCCCGCTGGAGCGCATCAGCGACCGCGCCGCCGCCTATGCCATGCCCGGCGCAACGGTGGACGGCAACGATGTGCTTTCGGTGTATGCTGCCGTGCGCCAGGCGGTTGAACGGGCGCGTCAGCAGTGCGAACCCTCGCTGGTGGAAAACGTTACCTACCGCTGGCGCGGGCATTCCAAATCGGACGCCAACCGCTACCGCACCAAAGAGGAAATCGAAGCCTGGAAAGCCAAAGACCCCATCCGCCGCTTTGAGGAACTGCTCACCGCAGAAAGCATCCTCACCCCATCCGAAGCGCAGGAAATCAAAGAAGCCGCCTACCGCAGCATTGACGAAGCCGCGGCGTATGCCGAAAGCTGCGCCGAACCCGACCTCGATACCATTGAAGAAGGAGTGTATGCATGAGCACACGCGACATTACCTACAGCGAAGCCATCCGCGAAGCCCTGCGCCAGGAAATGCAGCGCGACCCGCGCGTCTTTCTCATCGGAGAAGATATCGGCGTCTACGGCGGCGGTTTTGGTGTGACTCTTGGGCTGATTGACGAATTTGGCCCCGAGCGCGTCATTGATACCCCCATCAGCGAGCTGGGCATTGCAGGCGCCATCACTGGCGCGGCGCTGACCGGCATGCGCCCGGTGGGCGAGATTATGTTTATGGATTTTGTCACCCTCGCTTCCGAGGCGCTGGTCAACCAGGCGGCAAAAATCCGCTTTATGTTTGGCGGAGAAGCCACCGTGCCCTTTGTCCTGCGCACGCCGATGGGTTCCGGCACCGGCGCCGCGGCACAGCATTCGCAGTCGCTGGAGAACTGGTTCGTCCACATTCCCGGCATCAAGGTCATTGCCCCCACCACCCCCTACGACGCCAAAGGGCTGCTCATCGCTGCCATCCGCGACGATAATCCGGTGCTGTTTATCGAATCCAAGCTGCTCTACAAAACCAAAGGTCCCGTTCCCGAAGAACCCTACACCCTGCCCATCGGTTCAGCAGAGGTCAAACGCCAAGGCAAAGACCTGAGCATCATCGCCGTGGGCGTGATGGTCAAACGCTCGCTCGAAGCGGCTGAAAAGCTGGCGCAGGAAGGCATCCAAGCCGAAGTGATTGACCCGCGCACGCTCAAACCGCTGGATAAGGAGACCATCATCCAATCGGTGATCAAGACCGGCAAGGCACTCATCGTCCACGAGGCAGCCAAAACCGGCGGCTACGGCGGTGAACTGGCGGCGGTGATTGCCGAAAGCCAAGCCTTTGACTATCTGGAAGCCCCCATCGTGCGGCTGGCAGGGCGCGACATGCCCATCCCCTACAACCGCACGCTTGAATATCACACCGTGCCGCAGGTGGAGAATATCGTTGAAGCGGCGCGCAAACTGGCGCGTTTGGAGGTGTAGCATGCCCATTCCCGTCATCATGCCCAAACTGGAAATGTCGCAGGAATATGGCACGCTGATGGCGTGGCTGAAGAAGGAAGGCGAAGCGGTGCGCAAGGGCGATCCGCTGATGAGCGTTGAGACCGACAAACTGACGCTGGATGTGGAAAGCCCGGGCGATGGCGTTCTGGCGGGCATCCGCGCTGCCGCAGGCGAACGCGTGGCAGTAACCAGCGTGATTGCCTACCTGCTCCAGCCCGGCGAAAGCGCCGCTGACCTGCCCGCCGCGCCTGCCCAGACGGAGACAGCCGCCGCTTCCGCCGCGGCACAAGCCCAGCCGCCCGCGGCAGCACCGACTCCCCCTGCCCCCGTCACGGGAGCCTCAGCTGGTTCTGCTTTTGTTGCTTCTGGGCAGTCAGTTCCGCGGGTTACTCCATTGGCTATGCGCATTGCACAGACCGAAGGCGTTGACCTCGCCACCATCCAGCCCGCACCCGACCAGACGCGCATCACCCGCGCCGATGTCCTCGCCGCCCTCTCCGAAAAACTGCGCGCCGCCCCAGCCGCCCGCAGACTGGCTAAAGAGCTTAACATCCCCCTGTCACAGGTGGCAGGCAGCGGACCGCAGGGACGCATCCAGTCGCACGACGTGCGCCAGGCGGCTGCCGCACCTGCACCTGCCCCTCAGACCGACACCGCACCAACCCCGCTGCCCGCTGTGGCGCAGGTCATCCCCTTCAAAGGCATGCGCCGCACCATCGCCACCCGCTTGCAAGCCAGCTACCAGACCGCCCCGCACATCACCCTCACCGCCCGTGTGGATATGAGCGAACTCGAACGCACGCGCGCCCTGCGCAACGCCCAATCTGAGACGCGCATCTCGGTAACCGCTTTGGTCGCCAAAGCCCTCGCCTGGACGCTCACCCGCCATCCATGGATGAACAGCGCCCTGGTTGACGACAACATCTACCACTATGCGGATGTCAACCTCGGTATCGCCGTCGCCCTGCCCGATGGGCTGATCGTCCCCGTTATCCACCGCGCCCAAACTAAACCGCTGGCGGTCATCGCCGCCGAGGTCAACACGCTGAGCGAAAAGGCGCGCCAGGGAAAGCTGATGCCGGATGAGGTGGCAGGCGGCACATTCACCCTCACCAACCTCGGTCCGTTTGGCGTCGAGCAGTTCACCGCCATCCTCAACCCGCCGCAGAGCGGGATTCTGGCGCTGGGCGCGGCTGTTGAGCAGCCGGTTGTCCGCGAGGGTGCGGTCGTCATCCGCCCCATTGCCCACATCACCCTCTCGGCAGACCACCGCGTGGTGGACGGCGCCGTGGCAGCCCACTTTTTGGCAGACCTCAAAGCCGCCCTCGAAAACCCGGCGCTGATGTTGTAAAAACATCTGCCGGGCGCGCCCTTTGCCGCACCAAAGGGATATAATGAGAGCATGGAGGCACACCCATGATCGCCATCCGCGCCGCGCACATCCTCACCCCTTTTGATCATCTCGCGCCGGGCATCCTCACTATCAGAGACGGCAAAATTGACGCCGTTTTCCCCGACAGCGGGCAGCCGCTGGAAGGAATGGAAGTGATTGACGCTCACGGCTGCACGCTGGGGCCAGGGCTGATTGACGTGCACACGCACGGCATCGGCGGGCTGGAAGTGGTGGACGGCGCAGAGGGACGCATGGCGGGCATTGCCGAGCAGTATGCGCGCCACGGGGTAACTGCCTTTCTGGCAGGCGTGGGCGGGTCGCCGCAGCACATCCACAACGGCATCCGCATTGCACGCCGCTATCACAAATCCGCCGCCGCAGCCGCCCCGCACGGCGCCGAACTGCTCGGCATCCACCTCGAAGGGCCGTTTATCAACCCTGCTCGTTCGGGCGCCTTCCCGCTGGAGACCATCCTCGCCCCAGATGCCCCCCTGCTGCGCCAATACCTGAAGATGGCAGGCGGTCTCATCCGTCTTATCACCCTTGCCCCCGAACTGCCTGGCGCGCTCAAGCTGATCCGCCTGGCGCGCGCCGCCGGGGTAATCGTCTCAGCCGGGCACTCGCAGGCAACCTACGAGGAGATGATGACCGCCGTCGAAGCCGGGCTGAGCCACGCCACACACACCTTCAACGCCATGCCCGCCCTGCATCACCGCGCCCCCGGCATCCTGGGGGCGGTGCTTGCCGATGAGCGCATCACCGCTGAGATCATCGCCGACGGCATCCACGTCCACCCGGCGGTGGTGCGGCTCTTTCTGCGCAGCAAAACACCCGCCCGCAGTGTGCTCATCTCCGATTCGATCGCCGCCGCCGGGCTGCCCGACGGAGACTACCTCTTTGAGGGGCTGGATATCCGCGTCGAAGAGGGCTGTGCCCGTCTGGCAGATGGCACGCTGGCAGGCAGCATCTCTTCGCTGGAAAAGGGTCTGGCAAACCTGGTGCGCTGGGGCGGGCTGACGCTGGCACAGGCTTTTCAGACCGCCAGCACCACCCCCGCCGATGAGCTGGGCGTGGGAGACCGCAAGGGCAGGCTGGCGCCGGGCTATGACGCCGACATCCTCTGCCTCGACAGCCAGCTCAATGTACAGTGGTGCATGGCGCGCGGGGTCAGGTACTTCCCTCCCCCGCACACAGGCTAAATCTTCCTCTTCGCGTCCTACCTCACGATCAAGCCCTTCCAGGAAGCCATACCCTTCTTCCAGGGGAGGAACGATCACCACCCGCAGGCTGTTTTTATAAGGGATAAAAACCAGCTTTTGCCCCGGGCGCAATTGGTACTGCTGGCGCACCTTCTTCTTGGGGATCACCGCTTGAAATTTAGAGGAATGGTCGTCGCTTCCATCGTTTTACTTTCCCCGATCGAATATTAATCGTAATACAAATGGAGTATGCCACATTTACCCCCTCACGGCGCATCGCGGCAGGTGTTGGGGAACACCTCAATGGTGTAGCGCGCCTCTGCCACTGCCGTGCCGGTGCGCTGCAACCCCGAAGCCATCTCAGCAAGACACGGCGGTGAGGTGATCCGCAGGTCATCCAACGCCTTTTGCAAATTGGGAAACCAATCGTTGCGCGCATAGGAGAAGATGACATCATCCGCGCTGGTGCTGTCGTGATCCCACATCCTCACCGCCACCTGGACATCCACCGCTTCGCCCTCAAAGGGGAGCACAAACGTATCGGCGGAGGGATAGATGTTATTCTGCGCATACCAGCTCCCCAAATCCGAGAAAAACTTTACCCCAGTGCTCAGGGGGAGAAACACATTCCCGCCCCAAAAGGCACGCGTCTGCCCGTTGACCGTCAGCGTGTAATAGGCATCCAGCGTGTCGCTGTAAATCTTTTCGTAACAGCTGGATGACCCCTCGGCGGTGCAGTAAAGTTGCACCTCCAAAAAACGCACACGCACATAGTGTTGGCAGGGCGGGGTGTCATATTCAAAAGGCTTGCTCAGCGCCGAGCTTGCTGTTTTGCTGGCAGCCGCCACCTGCCAGCGCACGGGCATCCCGCAGCCATAGTGCAGGCGGTGCACGCTTGCGCGGTTTTCGGGCCAGGTGCTTGCCACCACCACCCCGTTGAGATAGAGATCAAAGCGCGCAATGCTCTTTTGATCGCCGTCCCACTTCCAGGTAATATAACGCTGGCGGGGGTCTGGATCGCCAACATTGACCCACGGGTCATTGACTGAGCTGAGCGCCACCTCGTTGACATCGTAGGGCACCGCCAGCGAAGGGTCAATCGGCGGGCCAGATTCTTCCAAAAAAGCGGAAGGCGAAGAGGAAGGCAAGGACGGGCTGCGCTCGGCAAAGATGGTCTTGCCCGAAGCCGCCGTCTGCGGGCGCAGGCTGACCTGCAAACCGACCCCCCCGCTCTGCAGCGCGCGCGGTGTTCCGTCCCACGTCTGGCTGTCCAGATGGGCAGAAAAGTCTCCCAGTTTGCTCAGAGCGGCGCCGGCCCACCCCCAGCATTCACCGCCCATATCCAGGGCGCCATCCTGCGGAAGCGGCACGGCAAAGGTGTGCTGCCATGGCTGGAGGTTGCCCTGCCCGTTGCTTACCGCCACAAAATTGCCGTCCGCGGCGGGCAGGCGCACCTCGGCAGCCTCTTCCAGCGAGATGTAGCAGTACACACGCTCGGCTGCGCCGCCCGCGTTGAGGCTGACAATATCCACCTCCAGATAACCGGTGGAAGATGACGGGCACTGCGCCGCAGCCTCCACCGCCGTCAGGTTGCTGGGCTGGGCACCCACTGCGTTGACCGCCCGCACCCAAAAGGTCAGTTTGCCCGGGGCGGGCGCCGCAAACTCGTAACGCACAACCCCGCCGGAAGCCGCCTGCAGCACCGCCAGCAGGGTCTGCGGGGTGTTGGCGGCGGTCATCCAGACCTCATAACCGCTTTCGTTATCGGCAAGGTCTTCCCACTGCAGGATGATCTGACAATTCTTTGCCTCTGCCAGCAGGTTGGCGGGCGGCTGTGGCGGTCGGGCAGCCAGCAGCGTGAGAAGGGGCTTCAAAAGGCTGCCCGCAGGCTGAAGCGCATTGCCCGCCGCGGGCAGTGCCACCATCGGGGCAGAGGGCGTCGCTGCGGGCGGGGCGGCGGCTGGCGCCGCGTGTGGTGCGGCAGGCACCAGCAGCACACTGCCGGGGGCAACCGTCTCGCCTGCCGCCGGGTTGAGGGCATTGAGCGTATCGGCGTCGCTCTCATATTGGGCGGCGATGTCCTCCAGCGCGCTCTCCTCCTCCACGGTCACGGCGTGATATGCCGCCTCGTCGGCGGGCGTGCCAACCACCACCAGCGGCTGGCTCTGTCCAATCAGTCCCTGGTCGTTTTCCGCCCGCGCCAGCAGCGTGTGGACACCCTCAGCGGGCAGCAGAAAGTCATAAGGGATAAAGAGCGGCGCGGCGGGGTCTGGCTGCGCGACCGCAAAGCTTTCCAGCAGCGTCCCATTGTGCCAGATTTCCACCCGCCGCAGAGGGTGCGGCGGCGCGGCAGACGCCAGCACGGTGATAGGAAGATAGCTCCCAGCGCGGGCGGCGTTCCCCCGCGGCGGCGGAATGATCTGCACCTGCGGCGGCAGATATTCCAGGCGCAGCTGCGCCCGGCGCACATATAAATATTGGGCGGCAGCCAGAGACAAAATGCCCAGCCCCAGCAGCAACACCCCCCCAGCCAACAACAGCAAACAGGCGCGTCTGGATGACATGGCGTTCTCCTTTTCTACCCCGGACAGCTGACCACCTGCACCGTCAGCGGGGCGCTGGTGGCGGCGTTCCCGCTGGTATCCTGCGCCTGAACAAAGATGGTGAGCGTTCCCGCTGCGTCAAACGGGCCGAGGCTGCGCTGGTATACGTCGCCAGAGGCGGACATCGCATACTCGCCCACACCCGCCACCCGGGCGATGACCGAATGCACCGCCACATTGTCGCTGACCTGCGCCGAGACAACCACTTGGGCGGGCGTCGCGCCGCAGGCAACGCTGGCGCTGATGACCTGCGGGTCGGCTGCCGCGTTGGAGATGACCGGCGGGGTAATATCGGCAGGCGGGGCGGGTGTTGACGTGGACGTAGCAGGCAGGGCAGGCGCGCTGACAATCTTCACCCCCTGCACATCACCGCTGGTTTTGCCCGCGCTGGCAATCACCCAGCAGTGCCCCGTTCCCGACGGGCGCACCACCCACCACCAGGTGCGCTCGGCGTTGCGCCCTTCAATGACAACCGTACTGTCCTTCTTCACCCCGTCCACAATATCATACGCCGTATCCGGTCCGCTGCGGCAGTTGGCGTTCTGCAGCAGCGTCAACTGTGGGGTAGAAGGCGTAGGCGTTGCCGCCTCCTGGCTGGTGGGAGAAGGCTCGGCGCTTTCGGTCGGCGTCTGCTGCGCTTCTTCGGCGCTGGGCGTGGGCTGCGGCAACGGCGTCTCGGCAATGGGCTGCGGCGCGCCAACGCGCACGCGCACCGACGCCATGTCGCCGCTGTTGCCCGCCCCATCCACCGCACGCACGCCAATCAGATAATCGCCCGCCTGCGGCGGTTGCCACACCAGGTGGGCTTCCTCCAGCCGTCCGCCTGCGGCATCCAGCGTGCCCAGCGGACTGCTGTTGACAAAAAACTCAAACACCGCCACCCCGTCGCCATCCGAGGCATGCACCTGAATGGTAAGCGGCTCTAACAGGGCAACATCGCCCGCCAGCGGCTGGTCAATCCACGTCATCGGTCCGCCGCCCGCACTGACGGGCAAATGACAGCCAGCCAGCAGCGCCAGAAACACCCCAACCACCGCAACACCCGCACCCGAACACACCCTACGTCTTGCGCACATGGCAGCCCTTTCTGCCGCACCGCAGCCAGCAATGGGGAAGAAAATGATTGATTGCAGGGGAAAACAGACAGTACGGCGCTGAAAATCTGCAAAAAAGATGTTTTGATTATCGCGCTTTTTGGCTGCATTGCAAGACGCACCGGGCGCTGTGTTATAATCCCCCCTCAGGAAGGGCTGCATGGCATTTTCACACCGCGCCAACGGGCACACCCCGTCCGGCGGCTGGCTTTCTGCCGCCAGCGCACGCCGCATGTTTGCCGCGCTGCTGCTGATCGGCGCGGTGGAAGCACTGGGGTGTCTGTATCTGCTGCTCTCCATCCCAGCCGATGCCAAACACGCCACCCTGTTCGGCTACTCACCGGCGCGGCTGGCGCTGGCAGGGGTGTTGGTGCTGTTCTGCGGCGCGGCGGCGGCTGGCGCATGGCAGGTGCAGCGGCGGGGAGGGGCGCAGGCGGCGCGCTGGCTGATGACGCTGGCAGAGCGGCATCTGGCGGCTGGCGCGCTCTTTACGCTGTTCAGCCTGGCGGCGTGGGGGCTTGCCTGGATCAGCCTGCACGGGCAGCAGCTGCCCTTTTTGCATCTGGCAGCCTATCACGCACGGCTGCGCCCGCTGTTCATCTGGCTGGCGCTGATGTGCGCCCAGTGCGCCCTGGCACTGCTGGTGCTGGATGGGATGCGCCACCGCACCCTGGGAACGGGAATGTTTGGCGATCGGGCGCTGCTGTTTGGCTGGCTGCCGCCCCTGTTTGTGGCGGCGTTTGCCGTCTCCTCCGCCCAGCCCATCCTCTACCCCATGGCGCTGGCGCTGTATGCCGCCCTGGCGCTGACCCTGCGGCGGGCTTTGCCGCGCCGCGCACTGACCGCCTGTCTCTTCCTCTTCTCTGCCGGGATGGGGTTTGCGCGCCTCTTCCCGCTCTCCGTCAACCTCAACGACCAGGATTTGACTGTGTGTGCCGTGATGCCTTTTGCCCCAGACGAGACGCTCGAGCAGGATTTCTGGCTCGACCCCTCCGACTGGCGGCTGGAGCGCCTCATGGCGCGCGACGATACCGAAGTGCTGCTGCGGCTGTTGGGCGACTACGGCGACCCGCAGCAGGTGTCCATTTTCATCAACGGACGCCGCATGGGCAGCCTTGCCAGCCTGCTGTATACACGCACAGAGACCCCCTTCTACGGCTATCCGGTCTATAACCATTACCTGCGCATCCCCAAAGACGCCCTGCAAGGGGCTGAGCGCATCACCCTGCGCATCCAATCGTCAGCCGGTTTTCATCAGGCATACAGCAGCGGGATTCACCCCCTCCCCCAAACGGCGCACAGTCGGCTGATTGCCGCCGACGGGACGGCGGTTGACCTGGCGCAGCGCTATTTTCACCGCCGCTTCCGCTTTCAGAACGTGTGGTACATCATCTCCACCCGCTACCGCACCGAGCGCGGCAGCCCGCTGGTGCTGGGGGTCATCCAATGACCACCCCGCGCCCCGCCTGGAAACCCCTGCTGTTGTTCATTGGGTTTGCCGCCCTGTGTCTGCTGCAAGCCTACCTCCACCGTCATCACGAGTTTTTGCTGGTGGGGGGCATCAGCGCCAGTTCGCTCGACCAGCTCAGCGTGCACTATCCGCACGCCTACACCTACGATAACGACCTGGACAACCAGCCGCTGCATGTCGAAGCCTATCATCTCGGGCGCATTGCCTATCTGTTTGCCGCAAGGTTTCAATACGATAAATATTACAGTCTGTTTGTCTCCTACCCTCCCGACCAGTACCGTCTGATGCTGCCGTTTCTGGCGTCGTTCCTCCTGCCGTGGCTCAGCCTGAAGAACGCCTATCTGGTGGTCAACGCGCTGATTTGGGGGCTTGCCAGCCTGTGCGTGTGCTGGCTGGGCGGGCATCTGTTTGGCAGCCGCCGCGCCGGGCTGATTGCCGGTCTGCTCTACGCCACCAGCTATGCGGTGATTACCGTCTCCGCCTCGCAAAAGGGCGAGCTGATGCAGCTTACCGTCCCAGCCGTGCTGATTGCCCTCTCGTTCTATCTGGGGCACTTCCGCCCGCCATCTGCACCGCGCCAGCTGTGGGATTCGTTTGCGCTGGGGGTTGCAGCCGGGGTTGGAATGTTTGCCGGGGGCGCAACGCCCTATCTGCTGGCGTTTTTGCTGCTCTATGGTCTCTTCACGCTCAATTTGAGCGCCTATCTCAAACGCAATGCGGTGTTTGCGGCGGGTTTGCTGGCGGTGTATCTGGCAATCACGCCCTTCATCCGTCAGATTGAAAGCCAGACGGTGTTTGGGCTGCTGCGGCAGAGCGCGGCGGGCATCACCCCAGCCTTTCTGTGGACGTGTTTCAAAACCCGTCTGGTGGGGCATTTTATCTACGCCATACCACTGCCGCTGTGGCTGGGGGCGGCGGGCGGGCTGTACCGCATCCGGCGGGCGCAGCTTGTGCCGCTGGCGTGCATGTTTGCCATGTATGCCGTCTCAGAGGCAATCATGACCGCCGCACAGGGCAGACAGTGCAGCGCGATGACCATCAACTATTACTACCTGCAGATTCTGCTGCCGGTGTATCTGCTGACGGCGCGCGCCCTGGACATACTGCTGCAAACGGGCAGGGCGCTGTTTGTGCGGCGCGCCGCGGCGCTGGTGTGGCTGGCGCTCATCCTCTTCATCTCGCAGCTGGGGCTGCTGGGCAACTACTACTACACCTATCAGGGCTACCGCCCAACCTCGCCGCAGGTGCTCTACCATGCGTTCTTCACCTACGACAACCTGGGGCTGAACAGCAACCCGCCGCGCTGAATGCGGTGCGGCTTGCCCCGCGCTGGCTGCCCCCCTATCGCTTTTCCACAAACTGCACGCCGTCCATCCCCCTGAAATGTTCGTCCTGCGTCCACAGCGTGGCGTCAAAGCCGTATGCTGTCGCCAGAATGATGCTGTCTGCCATCGGGAGCTTCTTCTCCAGTGAAAGACTGGCTGCCAGGATAGACAATTCCTGCGTCAGTTCAACCACCCTGCCCAGGCTCATCCATCCGACTGCTTTCAACGCCTCTTCCCCATCCCGCAACAGGGTCTTCCTCTTCGCGCCCTACCTCACGATCAAGCCCCTCCAGGAAGCCATACCCTTCTTCCAGGGAAGGAACGATCACCACCCGCAGGCTGTTTTTGTAAGGGATAAAAACCAGCTTTTGCCCCGGGCGCAATTGATACCGCTGGCGCACCTTCTTGGGGATCACCACTTGAAATTTAGAAGAAATGGTCGCCGCTTCCATCGTTCTTATTTTTCGATCGAATATCAATTGTAATACAAAAGATAGCGGCAGCGGATACTGAGGTGAACCCCACCCTACGCCAATCCACTGTAGGATGGGGCTTGCCCCATCACCCCATCGGCATCGGCTACAACCAACCCGACAGCGCCTTGGGCAGATAGGCGTAAAACTCGGCTGCGTCCACCACCTCGTCCAGCGGGACGTTTTCCAGCAGGGTGTGGGCGGTCTTCTCATCGCCTGGGCCAAACCCGATGCACGGAATGCCCGCCTTGCCCGCCCAATAGGTGCCGTTGGTCGAAAAATCCCACGTCCCCAGCGGTCTCTCCTCGCCCCACAGGTCGCGCACCGCTTGCAGCCCGGCCTGCACCAGCGGGTGCGTCTCCTCCTGCAGCCAGGCGGGGAAGTACTTGGTCACCGGAAAGACAAACCCGGTGTACGAGGGCGTGTCGTAGAACAGCTCCTCAACAAAGATTTCCTGCTGGAGGTAATCGGGGATCAGCCCTTTGATCTGGTTGACCACCTCGTCATGCGGCTCGCTGAGGGTGATGCGCCGGTCAATCATGATGGTAAACTGATCGGGGACGGCATTCAGCGAGGCAGTGCGCGCGGCTACATCGGTAACCACAATGGAAGGATGCCCCAGCACCGGATGACTGCCCATGCCAAAGCGCATGCGGCGGTCAAGCTCACGGATCAGGTTGATGATCGAAATCATCTTATACACGGCATTATCGCCCAGATAGTGCGAGGCGGCATGCGCCGAGCGTCCGGTGGCGGTTACCTTTAGCTCAATGCGCCCCTTGTGCCCGCGGTAGACGTTCATCTTGGTCGGCTCGCCGATGAGGACAAAATCCGGGCGCAGTTTGGGGTCGGCTTCGACAAAGGCATTCGGGGCGATGCCATCGCACCACTCCTCCATATTGCCAAAGTAATACACCGTATACCCCTCCAGCAGCCCCAGATCGCGGGCGATTGCCAGCCCATGCACCATGCCCGGCGTGCTGCCCTTCTCATCCGAGGCACCGCGCGCATACAGCCGCCCATCCTCCACCTTGCCGGTGAACGGATCCCATTCCCAATCCTCGCGGTTGCCGATGCCCACCGTGTCAATGTGCGAATCATAGACCAGCACGCGCTCTCCGCTGCCAATGCGCCCGAGCGTGTTGCCCATGCGGTCAAAGCGCACCTCGTCAAACCCCAGGCGGCGCATCTCGGCTTGAATACGCTCGCCCACCTCGCCAATCAGCGAATCCATCGAAGGGATGGCGCAGATATCGCGCAGAAACTGGATGATGTCATCGCGGCGCGCCGCCACCCGCTGTTTAATCTCTTGTCGTATGTCCATACTTCCTCTTTCGATTGAAAATCAGTGCCGTCACTGTGCGGCACGGGATAAATTATAGTCCAAAAATTGCCTCTTGACTTTTGCCTTGAGATTCTATATGATAAGTTAATCATTAAACATTAAACAATTAATCTTTCTCAGTGATCGAGAACCAACCCCCCCCGCTCAATCTGTTTGGTCAATACGAACCGTTGCAGCCCGAGAGCCTGACGGAGATGACCGCCAGCCGCATCCGCGCCATGATCTTCAACGGGACGCTCGCCCCCGGCGCGCGTCTGCCCAACGAGGTGGAGCTTGCCGCGGCAATGGGCGTCAGCCGCGGCACGCTGCGCGCTGCCCTGCACCTGCTCACCCAGCAGGGGCTGATCTGGAGACGGCAGGGACTGGGCAGCTACATCAGCGAAAAACCCATGCTCGAAAACCGGCTGGACACCTTCACCGGCGTGACCGACCTGATCGCTGCCATGGGTCTCAAACCCGGCTGTCAGCTGCTGGAAGTCAGCCTGGTGCAGGCAGACGAAAGCACCGCCGCCCAGCTCAAGCTGCCGCCCGAAACCCCGCTGGTGTGCGTGCGCCGCATCCGCACCGCCGATGACCGCCCGGTGGTCTCTTCGGTCGAGTTCTTCCCGCAAACCCTGCTTCATCAGGGCCCACGTCCCTTAAGCATCCAGGACCTCAAAACCGCCATCGAAACCCATCTCTCGCTCTACCGTGTCTTTGAGCAGGAACTGCACATCGCCGTGGACTACGGCATTGCCAAGATACGCCCAATCAAGGTGGATGCGCGTGTCGTCAAACAGATCGGCATGGATATCCCCAGTGGGTCAGTCATGTTCTACATCGAACAGCTCGACTTTGACCGCAACCGTCAGCCGGTGATGCTCTCGCTGGAGTATCACGTGGCGGACTTCTGCACATTTACTATCTACCGACGCCGCTGAACATTCCTGATACCAACGCCTGAGGCGAGCAAATTTCTGCCCTGTTTCTGTGGAAGAAAGGAGGTGCCCCGTCAGCACTGTGTGATGCGTCCCCGCCGTCACCCGTATCCTGTTCGCTTTTTATCCTGTGATGATCTTAAGGAGGATCAAAATGAAACGTTTCAAGTGGTTCAATGCAGTGTTCATCGTGCTGTTTGTGCTTTCGCTGGCGGCATGCACGCCCCCCGCACAGCCCGCCGCCCCGGCAGAACCCGCTGCCCCGGCGCAACCGGCTGCCCCGGCTGCCCCGGCTGCCCCGGCAGAACCCGCCGCACCAGGCGAGTGGACGCTGGCAAAAGCCGCCGAACCCTGGAAAGGCGAGACCATCCGCGTCATCGGCGAAGCCCTGCCCCCGCTCGAAGCCCTGCAGGAGCTTTCACCGCAGTTTGAAGAAATCACCGGCGTCAAAGTCATCATCGAGGGTCTTGGACACGAAGAAGCCGTCGAGAAGGTTACCCTCGACTTTGCCGGGCAGACGGGCGTCTATGACATCGTCCTTCAGCCGCACCGTGCGCTGGGCAAGCTGGTCAGCAACGGCTGGGTGCGCCCGATTGACGAGTTCTACAACAACCCCGCCCTGCGCGACCCCAAGTTCAGCTACGAGAACGACCTGCTCAACACCGAGTGGTTCCGCGAAACCTGCACCTATCAGGATAAGGTCTATGCCCTGCCCTTCCACTTCATCAGCATGTATCTGTGGTACCGCTACGACTGGTTCGACCATCCCGACGAGCAGGCGGCTTTCAAAGCCAAATACGGCTATGACCTGCCCTCTCCACCGGTTACCTGGAAGGAGTACAAAGACGCCGCCGAGTTCTTTACCCGCAAAGCGGGCGACAAACTTGCCGGAGAGACGCTTGCCAACGACGTCTATGGGCATGCCTGGGGCGCGGCGCGCCACGTTTCCAGCTGGTATGACTTCCTCAACGTGATGTACTCGTTTGGCGGGCGCGATATCAAACTGCCCAACAACCGCGGCGATTCTTACGGCGAGGTCACCGTCAACTCACCCGAGGCGCTGGCTGCCCTCGAATTCATCATCAGCATGATCCCCTACGCCCCGCCCGGCGTGCTCAGCTACACCTGGGATGAGAAGCAAGCCGCCCAGCAGTCAGGGCTGGTCGCCATGGCAGTCCAGTGGGATGACGCCGCCTTTGCCGTCGAAGACCCCTCGCAGTCCACCGCCAGCGGCAAGATCGCCTACAGCGGCGTGCCCATCGAAAAAGAAAAGATGACCCAGATCGAGGGCTGGAGCTACTTCATCCCCAAGAGCTCCAAGAAGCCCGAACTGGCATGGCTCTACATCCAGTGGGCAATGGGCAAAGACATTCAGATCGCCCAAATGAAGCTGGGCGGCGAATCGGCGCTGCGCACCACCTATGAAGACCCCGAAGTGGTTGCCATCCCCTACGTCCCCACCGCCGTCTATCTCAAGACCGGCGGAAAATGGGTGCTCAAAGCGCGCCAGGTCGGCGACCCGAGCGGCAACGGCGTGCCCCAGCGCTACATTGACGCCGTCAACCCCGCCACCGGCGACACCTCAGTCTCCATCATCGCCAAACCCACCTTCCCCGAGGAGGAACGCCTGACCGAAGCCATCATCCTGGCGGTCAACAAAGCCGTCGGCGGCGATGTCTCTCCTAAACAGGCGCTGGACGACCTGGCAGCGGAGATGAAATCCATCCTTCCCAAGTAAAACACGCTCTTGTCAGACCCCGGAGGTCAGATCAACTTCCGGGGTCTGCATCCCTTTTGTATCAGAGGAGTCCATTATGAACATTGGCGACAAGATCACCTGGGCTTATCGTTCACTCTTCATTCTCATGCTCATCTGGCTGCGCTTTATCGAGGCTTACATTCCTGCCTGGGGGATCTGGATTGTCTGGGCAGTCATTTGCTATTTTATCTTCACGCAGAAAAAGAAGACCAAACAGCCCGCCAGTGCGCTCAACAGCGCGGCGAACAAAGCGGGAGGTGGAGAATGACCACCATTGCCCTGAAAAACGTGTGGAAAATCTATGAAGGCCCGGTGCTGGCGGTCAAAGACCTTACCGTCACCATCGAGCATGGCGAGTTTTTTGCCCTGCTGGGTCCCTCCGGCTGCGGCAAATCTTCTACGATGCGCATGATCGCCGGGCTGGAAGAAATCTCCAAAGGCGAAATCTGGTTTGACCAGACGCTGGTCAACAAACTGGAGCCGCCGGAGCGCAACGTTGCCATGGTGTTTGAGACCTATGCGCTCTACCCCTACTTGAGCGTCTATGAAAATATCGCCTTCCCACTGCGCATTCGCGGCATGCGCCGCGATGAGATTGACCGCAAAGTGCGCTGGGCGGCTGACTTTCTGGGCATCAGCGATCTGCTCCCCATGTCCGTCAAGGGGCTGAGCGGCGGACAGATGCAGAGCGTGGGCATTGGGCGCGCCATCGTGCGCGAGCCTTCTATCCTGATTATGGACGAACCCATCTCGCACCTCGAGGCGCGCGTGCGCGCCCGCATGCGCGAGGAGCTGGTCAAACTGCACGACCAGCTGGGCACCACCACCGTCTATGTCACCCACGACCAGGTGGAAGCCATGACCATGGCAGACCGCATTGCAGTGATGAACCTGGGCGTGCTCCAGCAGGTGGGCACCCCAAAAGAAGTGTACGAGCATCCGCAGACCGAGTTTGTCGGCGGGTTTATCGGTGAGCCGCCGATGAACTTTGCCGATTGCGAACTCAAGCGCGAGGACGGCACGCTGTACGCCTGCTCCGATTCGTTCAAAGTGCCGCTCCCCGCCGAGACAGCTGGCAAGCTGGACGCACAGCACGAGAAGGCGCGTGTACGCCTGGGCATCCGCCCGGAGAGCATCGGCGTGGAAAGCGCCCCCAGCCAGGACAGTGTGCGCGCCAGCGTCTATGTGCTCGAGCCACAGGGCGAGCGCACCATCCTCAGCGCACGTCTGGCAAACGGCGAGCTGTTCTTGGTGGAAGTGCCGCCCGACTTTGACGCCCAGCCGGATGATGCGGTTTTTCTCCGTTTCCGCCAGCCCATCCACCTCTTCGACGTGGAAAGCGGCATCAATCTCATCTGAAACAGCGCACACCCGGTGTTTCCAAGAAAGAGGTCTGAGAATGGCTAAGATTACCATCCAAAATCTGTGCAAACAGTACAAAAACGGCGAGGTGCAGGCACTCAAGGACATCAGCCTTGAATGCCGCGACGGCGGATTTTTCTGTCTGCTCGGTCCGGCAGGCGCCGGAAAAACGACCACCATCAAACTGCTGGCAGGCATCGAAGCCGCCGACAGCGGGCGCATTCTGCTGGATGATGTGGACATCACCGACCAGATGCCCATGCACCGCGACCTGGCAGTGGCGTTTGAAACCTACGCCCTCTACCCGCAGCGCACCGTGCGCCAGAACCTTGCTTTTCCGCTGCAATCGCCGCTGCGCAAAAACGAATGGACGCCCGAGACAATGGAGCAGCGCGTGGTGGAAATCGCCAATCTGCTGGGAATCGGCGAACTGCTCGACCGCCTGCCGCGCCAGCTTTCCGGCGGACAGCGTCAACGTGTGGCGCTGGGGCGCGCCCTGGTGCGCAAACCCAAAGCCTACCTGCTGGATGAACCGATTGCCCACCTGGACGCCAAACTGCGCCACCGCATGCGCGGCGAACTCAAACGCATCCAAATGGAGCTGGGCATCACCACCATCTACACCACCCCTGACCAGCTGGAAGCCCTCTCGCTGGCGGATACGATGGCGGTCATCAACAACGGGCGCATCGAGCAGAGCGGCACCCCGGCAGAAATCTACCGCCGCCCGGCAAATGTCTTTGTCGCCCGCTTTGTCGGCGACCCGCCGATGAACATCCTCACCACCCATCTGGTGGGGGACGAACTGGCGCTCAACAGCCTGATGCGCCTCAAGCTCAGCGAACCCTTCCGCCGCGCTCTCAGCGGCTACCCGCCCGAAAAACCCGTTTTGCTCGGCATCCGCCCCAAGGATATGCGCCTGACGCCGCCCGATGCGCCGCAGGCAAAACTGCATGCCGAAAGCGGACATATCCAGGTGCTGGGCGAAACCTCTGTGGTGACCCTCTCCAGCGACGGGCTGGAGATACGCCTCAAGCTTGCCACCCAGCAAGCCCCGCGGCGCGGCGAGCGTGTCGGCGTGGATTTTTCCATCGAGGACTGCCACCTGTTCGACGCCCACAGCCAAAACCGCATCGCAACCGAAAACGATTGAAGGAGACCCTATCATGAGCAGTAAACGCTATATCTGGTGGTGGGTGCTGCCCGCCGCGCTTCTCTTTCTCATCATCATCCTGCTGCCCTTCATTACCGCCCTCACCTACAGCTTCCGCGCCTTCAGCTTCACCGATTCCACCGCCACCGGGCAGTTCATCGGCATCGAAAACTACCGCAAGCTGGTCTTTGACCAGGACTTTTATAACTCGTTCAAGGTAACCTTCCTCTATATGGTGCCGTCCATCCTTATTCAGGGCGCGCTTGGGCTGGGAATCGCCCTGCTCATCTCGCGCGCTGTCCAGCGGGCGCGCATCCTCATCCCCATCATGCTGCTGCCCACCCTGCTGACGCCGGTCGTCATCGGGCTGGTGGGTGTGCTCACCCTCAACCCCGATTTTGGCGTCATCGGCATCTGGCTCAACCGCAGCGGGTTAATCAAGGAAGCCGTGCTCGGCAGTTACAAATGGGCGCTGCCCGCCATCATCGCCGTGGATACCTACCAGTGGACACCCTTTGTGGCCGTCATCCTCACCGCCGGTTTGCTCGGTCTGCCCAAGGAGCCCTACGAAGCCGCTCAGGTGGATGGCGCCAACCCCGTGCAGACCTTTTTTAGAGTCACCATGCCCCTGCTGTGGCCCTACTTTGTGGTGGCAATGCTCATCCGCGTCATTGACGCCTTCCGCATCTTCGACATCATCTGGGTCATGACGCGCGGCGGTCCCGGCACGGTGACCGAAGCCGTCGCCGTCTATGCCTACCGCCACACCTTCCGCTACTGGGATATGGGCTACGGATCAGCGCTGATTATGGTGCTGTTTGTCTTCATTTCCATCATGGTGGAATACCTCTACAAAGCCCTGCAGAAGTGGCAGGGAGCCGGTGGATCATCGGCATAACGCCTCAGGAGAGAGAAACATGAACGCTGAAACAACTCAGGAAACCATTGTGCTGGATGCCCGCCAGCGGCGCATCCTGCTTGGTCGGCGGCTGATGCGCTGGCTCTATTACCTGCTCACGGCGCTGATCGTGATGCTCTTCCTCTTCCCATGGCTGTGGGTGTTCAGTCTGGGGTTCAAAACCCGCTCCGAAATCCTCAGCCCAACCATCGTCTGGATTTGGAAACCGACCCTGGTCAACTTCTATGAGGTGCTGATCGCCAAAGGCTACTGGCGGCTGATCATCAACTCGCTGATTGTGGCGGTTTCAACCGTCACGCTGTGTATTGTCATCGGCGTGCCCACTGCCTATGCTTTCTCGCGCTTCCCCATTCCCGGCAAAGAGAGCTGGTTCTACATGATTCTCACCTTCCGCATGGCACCGGCTGTGGTGCTGGCACTGCCGCTGTATATCCTCTTTGCCCGCGCCAAGCTGCTGGGTACCTACTTTGCCCCCATTCTGGCGCACTGCACCTTCACCCTGCCGTTTGTCATCTGGCTGATGCGCAGCTTCTTTGACGACATCCCCAAGGAAATCGACGCCGCCGCTATGACCGACGGCTATTCGCGCGCCGGAGCATTCTTCCACGCCATCCTGCCGCTGGTCAAATCGGGGATTGTGGCAGTGGCGCTGTTTTCCATTATCTTCTCATGGAACGAGTTTCTCTACGGGTTGATCCTGACCAGCGACGCCACCCGTCCGGTTGCCTCGCAAATCCCCTCGCTCATCCGTCCGCACGGCACGCTGTGGGGTGAGGTGTGCGCCCTGGCAACCACCGCCTCACTGCCGGTGGCGTTTCTCATCTTTGCCCTCCAGCGCCAGCTGGTGCGCGGTTTGTCGTTTGGCGCCGTCAAAGGGTAGTATAATGGGCGGCGTTTTGCACACATAGGAGACAAACCATGAGACCTGAATTGATCGTCATGCTCACCCACCACGACCAGACGGTGGCAAACGCCATTGAAATGTTCGACGAAATGAAAGACCTGCCCGTCATCCATTGGGGGTTCAAGGATGTCGGGCTGCCGCCGGACAAGATGAAACAACTGGTCAAAAACATGAAAGACGCCGGAAAAACCACCTATCTCGAGGTGGTCAGCCTCTCCGAAGCCGAAGGGCTGCGCGGGGCGCAGATTGCCGTTGAAGCCGGTTTTGACATCCTGATGGGCACCGTATATTTTGACTCGATCCGCGATTACCTGCGCGGCAAACCCATCCGCTACTACCCCTTCCCCGGACATGTCCACAGCCACCCGTCCATCCTGGACGGCACGATAGACGAAATCGTCGCCCATGCCCTGCAGCTGGAAGCCAAAGGCGTGCACGGCTTTGACCTGCTGGCATACCGCTACACTGGCGATGCCCGCGCCCTGCTCAAGGCAGTCGTCAGCGCCACGCACATCCCGCTGGTTTCTGCGGGCAGCGTGGCAACCTTCGAGCGCATTGCCGAAATATGGGAGGCAGGCGCGTGGGGCTTCACCATCGGCGGGGCTTTCTTTGAAAAGAAATTCGTCCCACAGGGAAGCTTTGCCGACAACATGATGGCGGTGTGGAACTGGCTGGAGAGCACCTCAGAAGCCGAGATGCGGCGCTACCTGCCCGAAGGAAAATAAGCAGCGATGGCAGTGCGCTGTGTCATCGGCTGTGATATCGGTTCGCAGGGCGTTAAGACTGTTCTGCTTTCGGCAGAGGGAGAAATCCTTGCCGAAGCCGGGGCGGGGTATGCCGTGGACTATCCCCGCCCGGCTTGGGCAGAACAGCCCGCCCAGCGCTGGATCGAAGCGCTGGAGACGTCCATCGCCGAAGTGCTGCAAACGGCAAACGTGCCCGGCGAGGCGGTGGCTGCCATTGGGCTGGACGGGCAGGTGGACGGCTTTGTGGCGGTGGATGCGCACGGGAAGCCGCTCTACCCGGCAATTATCTGGATGGACCGCCGCGCCCTGCCGCAGTATGCGCGCGCCGCCGAAACGCTGGACGCCGACCGCATCTTCCGGTTGAGCGGTCTCAACCTTGACCCCTACCACGTGGCGCTCAAAATCCGCTGGCTGGCGGAGAACGAGCCGCGCCTGTACGAAGCCGCACGCTACTTTTTGCTGCCGTGCAGCTATGTCGCCTATTGGCTGACGGGCGAGGCGGCGGTGGATTATTCCAATGCCTCTTCCACCCTGCTGATGGACATCACCCGCCGGGCGTGGTCTGCCGAGCTGTGCGCCGGGTTTGATGTGCCGATGGAGCGCATGCCGCCCATCCGCCCGGCAAACGCTGTCATCGGCGGGCTGCGCCCGCAGGTTGCCGAACGGCTGGGGCTGCGCCCGCACATTGCCGTCACGGTGGGCTGCGGTGATGAACACGCCGCCTGTCTGGGGGCAGGCGTCATCCAACCCGGGCTGGTATGCGATATTGCCGGGACAGCCGAACCAGTCGCCGCCGCCAGCAGTCAGCCGCTCTTCGATGCCGACAAGCTGGTGGAAACCCACGCCCACGCCCACCCCGACCTGTGGCTGATGGAGAACCCGGGATTTGTCTCCGGCGGGAATTACCGCTGGTTCCGCGACCAGTTTTCGCCGCAGGAAGTGCAGCAGGCAGCCCGCGCCAGCCTCAACCCCTATGACCTGCTCAATCAGGCAGCCGAGGGCATCCCGCCCGGCTGTGAGGGGCTGGTCATGCTCCCCACGCTGATGGGCGCCGTCACCCCCACCTGGAACGCCCTGGCGCGCGGCGTGTTTTACGGCTTTTCGCTTTCGCACCGCCGCGAGCACTTTATCCGCGCCGTGATGGAAGCCTCTGCCTATGCCCTGCGCGATATCACCGACCAGATGCAGCGCATGGGGCTGGCGTTGAGCGAAATCCGCGCTGTGGGCGGCGGGGCGCGCAGTTCGCTGTGGCGGCAGATCAAAGCCGATGTGTGCGGTCTGCCGGTCACCCTGCTGCAAACGGTGGAGACCACCGCCCTGGGAGCCGCCCTGCTTGGGCTGCACGCCGGGAGATTGACCGCCTCGCTGGAAGAGGGCGTCCAGGCAGTGACCCGCATCCAGGAGACGCGCCAGCCCGACCCGCACAACATGCGCCGCTACGAGGAATACTATCAGCTGTACCGCAGCCTCTATTTTTCGCTGCTGCCGGTCTTTGAACACTCGGCAAAAATCGAAGCCGCTGCAGGAGGATGACACAATGGACACCCCCGCGACAACCGCTACCCTTGCCGATGTGCGCTGTTTTCTTCTGGATATGGACGGCACCTTTTATCTGGGCGACCATCTGCTGGAGGGCGCTCTGGATTTCATTGACACCCTGCGCCAGCAGGGAAAGGATTTTGTCTTTCTCACCAACAACTCCTCCAAACACCGCCGCATGTACGCCGAAAAGATCACCCGCCTGGGACTGCCCATCCCCGAGGAAAAGGTGTTCACCTCCGGCGAAGCCACCGCCATTTATCTCAAGAAACACCACCCCACCGCAAGGATCTACCTGGCTGGCACCCCAGCACTGGAGGAAGAGTTCCGCACCCACGGCTTTACGCTGACCGATCAAGACCCGCAGATGGTGGTGCTGGGGTTCGATACCACCCTCACCTATGCGAAGTTGTGGAAGCTGTGCGACCTGGTGCGCGCCGGGCTGCCCTACATCGCCACCCACCCCGACCTCAACTGCCCAACCGAGAACGGCTTTATGCCCGATATCGGCGCCATGATCGCCTTCATCAAGGCTTCCACCGGCAGAGAGCCGGATTTGATCGTGGGTAAACCCAACCGCCTCATCGTGGACGCCCTGGCAGACAAGCTCAACCTGCCCCTCCACGCCCTGGCAATGATCGGCGACCGGCTCTACACCGATATTGCCCTCGGACAGACGGCTGGCATCCTCACCTGTCTTGTCCTCAGCGGCGAAACCACCCGCCGCGACCTGGAAGGCAGCCCCTACCAGCCTGCCTACGTCTTCGATCATCTCGGCGCCGTTGCCGAATTTCTCAAACAAACCCAAAAGGATCATGCCTGATGAAATTGACCTATGACCCCGCCGCAGGCGCAGCATTCTGGGAATCCATCAGCCGCCTGCCCGGCTACCCTGCCGGACTGCACCAGCCCATCCGCCAGATGTTGTTTGAATCGGATGCGCTGCTGCGTCTTTCGGATGTGCTTGACGCCGCCGGAGCGCGGCGCGACCAGCCGCTGGTGGTGGTGTGGGATGCTACCCCCATGCGCCGCGCCGGTGAAGACCTCAAACCGCTCATCGCCTCCCTGCTCGCCGGTCACGGCTGGCAGCTGCGCACCATTACCCTCCAGTCCGATGCTGGGGGGCAGGTGCTTGCCAGCATGACGCACGTCGAGACGGTGCGCGCCGCCCTCCAGCCGGGCTGTGCACTGCTTTCGGTCGGCTCCGGCGTGGTGACCGATATTGCCAAACACGGCAGCCATCTCTATCAGCAGGAAACGGGAGAGCACATCCCCTATGTCGTCTATCAGACCGCCAACAGCGTCAGCGCCTTCACTTCCAACATGGCACCGCTGTTTGTGGACGGGGTCAAACGCACCCTGCCCTCGCGCTATCCCGATGCGCTGGTGTGCGACCTGGAAACGCTGCGCGACGCCCCCTACGAGATGACTGCCGCCGGGGTGGGCGATATGCTTGCCCCCTATGTCAGCCTGCCGGATTGGTATCTGGCGCACCAGCTGGGGATGGACTCCACATACACCCCGCTGGCGGAGCGCCTGCTGGGCGACATCGGCGGTCTCTACCTGGCAGAGGCGCAGGGCATCCGCCGCGGACAGCTGGAGAGCGTGGCACTGCTGGCAAAGACCATCGCCCTGGGCGGGCTGGCAATGTCGCTTTCACACGCCACCACCCCGCTTTCGGGGTTTGAGCATGTCATGTCGCACCTGATTGACCTGCAAAATGAACTCCTGCAGCGCCCGCTGGCGGCGCACGGGTCGCAGGTGGCGCTGGCAACGGTCATCGGGGCGCGCCTCTACCGCCACTTTTTGGACGCCTTTGACCCGGCGGAGCTCAACATCGAGCAGTGTTACCCGCCAGCCCACACCATGGAACAGGTGGTGCGCAGCAGTTTTGCCGCGGTTGATCCCTCCGGCAAAGCCGGGGCGGAGTGCTGGGCAGATTATCGCAAAAAGCTGGAAGCCTGGCACACCCACCGCGCCGACCTGGAAAACGCCCTGCGCAACTGGCACGCCCTGCGCGGCGAACTGGAAAAGCGCACCTGCGCCCCCCAGCAGCTGTTGGGCATCCTTGAGGCGGTGGGGGCGCCGCTGCGCTGGGATGCGCTCAACCCGCCCTGCAGTGAAGACCAGGTGCGTTTTGCCTTCTTCAACGCCGCACTGATGCGCAAACGGCTGACCATCGGCGATGTGATCATCTTCTTCGGCTGGGACCGCGGCGCCTTGTGGGATCAGGTCAAAGCCTAGCCCTCCCCTGTCCCCTCCCAGCCCCCCTGCGGGAGTGCTGCGCGAAGTTCACCACCGGGGGGTGCCCCACCGACTGCGGCAGGAAAGCCGATTCATGGTCACATTGACAGCCTAAGCAGATGCTTACGGGTCTCCTCATCTTCGCAAAACACCAGGGTACCCTTGATGCCGCGTGTGAGAAAGATACGGTAACGGTTGATTAAAAGTTCGATTGCCCCAGATGCCCATCGGCGCGGCCCATTTCTATTCACAACCAGTCCGTCAATCGTATCATAACAAACATTGGGATCTCCCAAAAAGACCACTGCCCATACTCAACCAATATATACAATCAAGTACTAGGCAACACATTGAGGCAAAAAATCTTTCTTTCGTTATCAAACAAATGTGCTAAAATGATATAAGAGAAGTAAAAGAAGGGTATGAGAGCAATGGGTAAAAATAAGTTAATTGCATTTGGTTGGTATGGTGGTAAATACAGCCACTTAGACTGGCTATTACCCTTGCTGCCCCAAACCTTCCATTACTGTGAGCCCTTCGGAGGGTCAGCGGCTGTTCTGATTAATCGCGAGCCTTCCCCAGTCGAAACATATAACGATATAGACGGAGACATTGTGAATTTCTTCCGCGTTTTACGAGAACAAAAAGATGCTCTCATTGAAGCAATTGGACTAACGCCTTTTTCTCGTCAGGAGTTTGAAAACGCGATCATCGAATCCGGTAAAGAACTTTCAGACCTTGAGAGAGCAAGAATGTTTTTTATCAAAGCTCGTCAGGTTAGAACAGGCCTTGCCCAAACCGCTAGTTCTGGACGTTGGGCACACTGTACACTTACAAGTCGAGCAAAAATGGCAGGTGCAGTATCAAGATGGTTAGGTAGTGTAGAAGACCTTCCAGAAATTGCTCAAAGATTGCTTCGTGTTCAGATCGAGCATGATGACGCCATAAAGGTTATTCAACGTTATGATACTGAACAAACTCTTTTTTATTGCGATCCGCCATACCCTCATGCTTCAAGGGGGGATACAAAAGCATATCGATATGAAATGACCAATGATGACCATAAGAAGCTCTCAGAAATGCTTCATTCTGTAAAGGGACTAGTCGCTTTATCTGGTTATCATTGTGATTTGTTGGATAATTTATATAAAGATTGGCAATGCTATGAAGCGCCAACAAAAATCATCCATTCTGTGAAACAAGAAAGAACCGAAGTTCTTTGGACAAACTATAATATAGCGAGTATTAGCCAATGGCAAACTCAAAAGTTACAGCAATCCTTGATTTAGCCCTGCAGAAGGCGTCTAAAAGTCTCAAAAAACCCATTATCAATGACAGTGCAATAGAAAAACGTATCGAATTAATCGCACGTAACACACAAAACCGTGCTTGTGCAAGATTTATTTTGGCATGCTCTCTGGCAAAAATTGATAAACCCGGATTAGATATTCGCAAACCATATACTGAAATTGGCGATGATGATGCGTTCTCGGGACGCACTTACGACGAAGCCTATATTACTGAATTTGTGAATCAAAATGAATTACCCTGTAACTCAACTACCGCCTTTTTAACCCCTGCCTTTCGTAATCGAAATGTAGTTTTAACGCCAGAGGTTAATCTTGTCGGGCGACCAGAAAGTGTCTACAAAGCAACCCTACAGCTTTTAGATGATGTTTATCAGAGGAAAATAACAGCCGAGGAATTATTAACAGAACTCGTCAGATGGCTTTTGGTTGTCAGAGACGAGAAAAGGCAAAGAATGAGGTCACTATTAGCAAGTTTGAGAGCAGCAAAAGACGAAACTTCATTACCAGCAGAAGGCATAATCGGTCTCATTGAACAGCATTTAAAACTTAAAAACACAAGCCGCTTGCCTGTTCTGGTGGTTGCAGCCGCTTATGAAGCCGCAAGCGATTATCTCAGAGAGCAAGTTCAGCCACTTCAAAGACACAACGCCGCAGATAAACGAACTGGCTCACTGGGTGATCTGGAAATAACACTGATTGATGAACAACAGGTGGTAACCAGTTATGAGATGAAAACTCGCAAAGTTACAAAAAATGACATCGATCATGCTATAGAGAAGGTCTTAAAGAGCAACCCGTTGATTCAAAACTACATTTTTGTAACAACCGAGACCATTGACCAAGAAGTAGTAAATTATGCTTATGGAATATATGAGAAAACAGGGGTCGAAATGGTGGTTCTAGATTGCATTGGTTTCTTAAGACATTTTCTTCATCTTTTCTATCGCTTACGTATGCGCTTTTTAGAAACCTACCAAGAATTGTTGCTCAATGAACCAGAAAGCGCAGTCAGCCAACCACTCAAAGAAGCTTTCTTAGCACTTCGCCAAGCGGCAGAATCACAGGAAATTTAGGGTTCGTATAACAAATCCCTTGTAAAAAAGCGCCCGTCGGCATCCTGCGTCCCCTCCCAAAGGGAGGGGGGCTGCGATGGGGCAAGCCCCATCTGCCGCCACTACGCCAAAAGTCATTGATACAAACAACAAAAATCCCCTTTTCTTTTGCCCAGAGTATGGTATGATAAAATATGCTGAAGTGGCACTTTACAGCGCGGCGGGCGTTGCGGCTTCCCTGGTCTTTTTCCTCAGGAACATTGAGAAAACCTTCCCTTTGTTAAGAGATGCTTTACACCGTTGAATATCCCCTTACATGGCTGGATACCGCTTGCATCTACGAGCGGCAGGAGTGTTGATCATCAAACGCAAGGAGGTGATGGTTATCGGTAGGTGGTTGAGCAGGTCTTTCGGTTTTTTGTGTCGTGATGGGTTCTAACCCAAAGTCCCAAATATTTTTATAAGGAGAGAGTAAATGAAATCGCAAAAGTGGATGGTTGTGTTTGCTATCGTGGTCGTGGCGGCAATGGTCTTCAGCGCCTGCCAGCCCGCCCCCGCCCCCACCCCGGAAAAGGTCGTTGAGACCGTGGTGGTCGAAAAGCAGGTCGAGGTCGAGAAGGTTGTTGAGAAGACCGTGGTGGTCGAAAAAGAAGCCGTTGATGAGACAGCGGCAGTCAAAGAGTTCCTCAAGGGCAAGAAGATTTGCGCCGTGTTCCCCGGCCCGGTGAACGACGCTGGCTGGACGACCGCCGCTTATCTGGGCTTGGTCAACCTGCGCGATAACTTCGGCATGGAAATCGCCTACCGCGAGCACACGCTGCCCGAAGAGACCGCCGATGTCATGCGCGAGTATGCCGAAGCGGGCTGCAACGTGATCCACGCCCACGGCTTTGAATATGCCGACCAGATTGATCAGGTATCCGCCGAATACCCCGACATTCAATTCACCCAGACCAGCCGCGGCACCGGCAAGGAGCCGAATGTGATCGGGCTGAGCTTTGTCAGCGGTGAGGAAGGCTACTTCGCCGGGCGCATCGCCTGCCACCTGAGCAAGACGGGCAAGATCGGCTACGTGGTCGGACAGACCTACCCCAACCTGCAGTGGAACCAGGAGCAGGCAAAGGTGGCGTTTGAGGACATGGTCAAAGCCGGTGTGAAGGACGCCCCCTGCGAGGTCAACTGGCTGGAAGTGGGCAGCTGGGCTGACCCGGCCAAAGCCAAAGAGCTGACCGCCGCCGCCATCGAAGCCGGTGTTGACGTCTTCATCATGGTTGCCGATGCGGGCGATGCCGGTATCATCGAAGCCATTGCCGATGCGCGCAAGGCAGGCAAGGAAGTGTTTGCCGTCTCGGGCGTCAAGGACAAGAACTATCTTGGGCCTGAATTTGTCGTTGGCGGTTACGAAGAGCACGTCTGGAAGCAGATCGAGCTGGCCGTTACCGAATTTGCCAAAGCTCTGGCAAGCCAGTGGGCAAATCCATGCCGGTGGGCGTGCTGGATGAAGCCATTGTCTTCGCCCCCATGTACGGTCTGCTGACCCCCGAAGCCGAAGCCGACTTTGTCAAGGTCTTCAATTGAAATTCAGACATGAGTTGGGACAGATGGCTGAACAATGGTAGTGAAAGCAGACAAAGCGTCAGTGATGATCAAGCGCCACTCCTTGAGAGGCAGCGACCATTTCTGGCACAACAAGACAAATAACCCCGAATAACATCTCTGCTTGCTGCTCTTTTTGGAGGGGAGAGACTGGGAGCAGCCGCCGTGATTGGGACAAGGGATGTGCGCTTGAGGTGGCTGCCCATATAGACGGTCGCGCAATCTTTCGCCAACCAAGAGCGCCGCCGCATAAACGAGCAGCAGCAAGGCGAGCATCTTTTGCATGTACGCTTGGCGTTTGTTCATCAGTCTCTTCATCCCTAAGCGGCTCTTCAGGTCGCGGAAAGCCTGTTCAATTTTCATGCGGCAACGGTAGAGGCGCAAAGCGGTGTGCACGTCCAAATTAGTCATCACCCACAGGGGTTCAACCAAACCTCTCTCCCAGACGCCAATCAGGTTAACACAGACTTTGCCCTTGTACCACACCTGACGATGGATAACGGTTTCTCCATGCGCCACGCTCAGAAGGACTTCTTTCCCGTCTGCGTCCCAGAATTTGGGCGGATGAGCGCCGAGATTGAGACGGATGACAAAGTTGACCCCTTCTGCGATGAGATCGAGCAGCAATTCCAGATAACTGAACTCGCGGTCTAGTACCAAAGCCCGCCCGCCCAGCAGGTCTTTCAGCCCAGCAAAGGCGCGCAAATGGTTGAGATTACGCGAATCCAGCCCAGCGGCGATGGTCTTTGAAGAGTAGGTGATCAAACCGCAGGGGATCGCCCGTCCGCGATAAGGTGTTGCCAACAACATCGCCCAGAAACCCTTGGTCTTGCCGTCTTTCAGTGTTCCCACATATTCTGTCTTCCACGCTTGCGGACGCTCGATCTCTGTCGGGTCACCGATCACAAATTCAGCCTGTTCTGAAAACAGACGCCATAGCACCGCTCGCGGGTCAACCTGGTGCACAAAACGTTGGATGCGTTTGTAGTTGGCTGTCATGCTGCCACGCATCTTCGCTGCAATCTCTGTCAAACGCAGTGAGCGGGCTGCCAGAATCGCTTCTCCAATTTCAGCCGCTTGCCGGGCGGTTCGATGATCATCAAATACTTGCTGCATAAGCCAAGAAGAGGAATATACTTGTACATGGGAGCCTCCTTGCCGATTTGTTATTCACAAAACGAAGTTTATCGGTTTTGAGGCTCCTTTCAATATCTCTTGTCCGATCTCATGTCCGAAGTTCAGCTTCAACTGCTACAAGGAAAAAGGCACCGAGTGTGAACTGATGGGCGACGTGCAGTTCCGCACCGACCTGTAAATCGTTTGTTCAACCCGCAAACTTCCGAGAGCCTTGTGCTCTCGGAAGTTTGACGCTATCCGCACAATGACAGGTGTATGAATGGAAGAACCCGAGATCATTCTGCGTCTTGAAGGGATGTGCAAGACCTTTCCGGGCGTGGTGGCAAACGACGGCATCAATCTGGAAATCCGCCGCGGCGAAATTCACGCCCTGCTGGGTGAAAACGGCGCCGGAAAAACCACGCTGACCAACTGCGTCTATGGCGTTTACCGCCCCACCTGTGGAAAGATTTTTTGGAAAGGCAAAGAGGTAACCATCAACTCGGCGCACGATGCCATTGCGCTGGGAATTGGCATGGTGCACCAGCATTTTATGCTTGTGCCGCCGATGACGGTTGCCGAAAACGTGATATTGGGGATGCCGATGGAGCGCGAGCCGTTCCTCGACCTGGTAAAGGTGGAGGAGCAAATCCGCGAACAGGGCAAACGCTATCATCTGGAGGTTGACCCCAAAGCGCAAATCTGGCAGCTGCCGGTGGGGGTGCAGCAGCGTGTCGAAATTCTCAAAGCCCTCTACCGCAAAGCCGAACTGCTCATCCTGGATGAGCCGACGGCAGTGCTGACGCCGGGCGAGGTGGAAGATTTGTTTGTCATCCTCAAGGCGCTGGTGAAGGACGGGCTTTCGATTATCTTTATCACCCATAAACTGGAAGAGGTGATGGCCGTCTGCGACCGGGTTACCGTGCTGCGCGACGGGCGCAAGGTGGCAACGGTCAACAAAGCCGATACCAACGTGCGCGAACTGGCAAAGATGATGGTGGGGCGCGAGGTGTTCTTGAAAGTGGATAAACCCCCTGTGCAGCCTGGCGATGCCCTGCTGCAGGTAGAAAACCTCACCGTCTATGACGACCGCGACCTGCAAGCGGTGAAAAACGTCAGTTTTGCAGTGCACGCTGGCGAGATTTTGGGCATCGCCGGGGTGGACGGCAACGGGCAGACCGAACTGGCAGCAGCGATTGTGGGCATGCGCAAGGTGCTGGCAGGCAAGGTGCTGCTGTGCGGTGAAGACGTGACCAACCTGCCGCCAATTGAGCTGATCAAACGCAAGATGGCGTATATCTCGCCCGATCGTCATCACGAAGGCTTGGTGCTTGATTTTTCAATTATCGAGAATCTGGTAGGAAAATCCTATTTTCAGCCGCCCATCTCCAAAGGCGGCGTGTTCCAAAAGAAAGCCGTGCAGCAGTTTGTCGAGAGCGCCATCCGCGAGTACGACGTGCGCACCCCCTCGGCGGCGCTGGCGGCAAAGCTGCTTTCGGGCGGCAACCAGCAAAAGGTGATCTTAGCCCGCGAACTGAGCGCCGAGCCGCGGGTGCTGATCGCCGTCCAGCCAACGCGCGGGCTGGACGTGGGCGCAACCGAATATGTCCACAACCGCATGGTCGAAGCGCGCGGCAAACATGCGGCTATTCTCTTGATTTCTACCGAACTGGAAGAGATTCTTTCGCTGTCGGATCGGATTGCAGTAATGTATGAAGGCGAAATTATGGGTATTGTGCCCGCCAAAGACGCCGACATTCACCAGATCGGCGAGATGATGGCGGGAGTTCTGCGCCTGAACGGCGGAGAAGCAAAACACACAGCAAAGGAGGCGCAGACAGTTTCATGAACGGTACAAAAAAAGTCCGCGCCCTATGGCGCGATTATCTGGAAAAATCGTTCAACATCACCATCCCCATTGTGGCGGTGCTGCTGGCATTTGCCGTCAGCGGGGTCATCATCCTGGTATGGGGCAGCAACCCGTTTGAGGCATACGCGGCGCTGATCAGCGGAGCGTTTGGCGGGCCAAACGCCATCGCCACCACGCTCATCCGCGGCACGCCGCTGCTGTTTACCGGGCTGGCAGTGGCGTACGGCTACCGCGGCGGGTTTTTCAACATCGGCGCCGAAGGGCAGTTGTATATGGGCGCCTACGCCGCCACGTGGGTGGGGGTAACGCTCAGCGGGCTGCCAGGCTGGCTGCTCATCCCGCTGGCGATTTTGGCTTCCATCCTTGTGGGAATGCTGTATGTGCTGCTGCCCGGCTATATGAAGGCGCGGCGCGGTACCAACGAGGTGCTCACCACGCTGCTGATGAACTACATTGCCATTCAGTTTGCCGAATGGGCAATGCGCGTCAACCACTACATGCCCGGCGTCACCAAGTTCGATGACGGCTCTCCGGCAGTATGGACGTGGGTCAACTGGATCGGCATCAAAGACCCCACCCAGCCGTTTCCCAAATCGCCGTTCACCGTCGAGGCAGCCTATCTGCCCTCGCTGAAAAGCGTGATGCAGAGCGGCTTTTTGGGCGAGCTGTTTGGGCAGGCTGAGTGGTATCAGGCAATTTTCAACCACCCCGCCTTTGGGCGCATCACGCTGGCGCCGGTCATCGGGATCGTCGTGGCAATTTTGATCTTCTTCATCATGTTCCGCACCACCACCGGCTACAAGTCGCGCGCTGTGGGTCTCAACGCCCAAGCCGCGCGCAGTATGGGAATCAACGTACCGCGCACCATCCTGACGACGGCGCTCATCAGCGGGGCGCTCGCCGGGCTGGCAGGCGGGATGGAAGTGCTCGGCAATCAGCACCGCATCATCCCCAACTTTCTGGTCAACGCCGGTTTTGACGGCATCCCGGTAGCGCTCATCGGTCAGCTGCATCCTTACGGGGTGCTGCTCAGTTCGTTCTTCTTTGGGGCACTGCGGGCTGGCGCCAACAAGATGCAGATTGTCAGCCACGTTCCAGTGGCGGTGGTGTATGTCATTCAGTCGCTGGCGATCCTGTTTGCCATCGCTGGCGGCACGCTGGATATTGAATCGACCTTAAAGAAGCGCAGAATGATGCGCGAGCGCGAAGCGGCGCCTTCTGCGCCGCCGCAGGGTTCGGGCGAGGTGTCGCATGCTGGATAAATTTGTGCAGATCTTTATCACCGTAGATTTTTACGTTGCCATCCTGCGCATGGCAACCCCGCTGCTGCTGGCAGCCATCGGCGGTCTGGTCGCCGAAAAAGCGGGCATCGTTACCTTCAGCATGGAATCAATGATGCTGATGGGCACCATCGCCGCCATTGTCGGCAGCGGTCTTTCGGGTAATGTGTGGGTGGGGGTGCTGCTGGCGCTGTTGGGCGGGATGCTGATCGCGCTGGTGTATGCCTTTATGGCGGTTACCGTTGGCGCGCACCAGATTGTAACCAGCGTGGCGCTCAATTTGGGGATGCTCGGGCTTTCCAGCATCCTGTATGCGCTGGCGTTTACGCGCGGCGATGAGATCATCCAGCAGGTGATCAAGGTGCCGGGGCTGGAAGTGGTCAAAATCCCGCTGCTGGGCGATATCCCCATCATCGGCGCCATCTTCTTCAACCACTACCCGCTGGTGTATGTCGCCTATGTGAGTGTGCCGCTGGTGTGGTATGTGCTCTACCGCACGTCGTGGGGGCTGAAAATCCGTGCCGTGGGCGAGCATCCGCACGCCGCCGACACGGTGGGCATCAATGTCCATCTGGTACGCTACCTCTCACTGCTGGTCACCGGGGCGCTTTCCGGGCTGGCGGGAGCGTTCCTCTCGGTGGGGCTGCTCAACTCATTTATGGAGAACATGACCGGCGGGCGCGGTTTTATTGCTTACACCTCGATCGTCTTTGGCAAATGGGAGCCGGGCGGGGTGCTGCTGGGGACACTGCTGTTTGGCGCCGCCGATGCCCTGCAGCTGCGCATCCAGCCCATGGGTCTCAACATCCCGCCGCAGTTTATGACCGCCTTCCCCTACGTGGTAACCCTGCTCATCCTGATTCTGGTGGTGGGCAAAGCCAGCTGGCCAGCCTCATCCGGGCAGGCGTTCCGCCGCGAAGGGAAATAACATCCCAATCAAACCCTGAAGGTTTTTCTACGACCTTCAGGGTTTTTTGTCATCACAACGGAGAGTGTCACATGCCGCTGTTTTCCCCATCCCGCTTCCAAGCGCCGTTTCTGCCGCTGGGCAAGGTCTCGGCTGGCGAGCGGCTGAGCGCCTGGGTGGAGCGCCTTATCAAGGGCTGGCTGTTTGGCTGCCGTATGTGCGGCAACTGTATTTTGCAGGAGACGGCACTCATCTGCCCAATGACCTGCGCCAAAGGGTTGCGCAACGGACCATGCGGCGAAACGGGCGAGGGCTGCGTGGTGGATGCGGCGCGCCCGTGCACATGGCGGCTGATTTATGAGCGCAGCGAACGCTGGGGCTGGCTGGATCGTCTGCTGGAGGTGAACGCCCCCATCGAAGGCAACCGCGCTGGGCGCGAAACATGGCTCGACCTGCTGCGCCGCTGGCGTGAAGGCGGCGGCAAGCCCAACCCGCTTGACCTGATCTTCCAGCGCGCCCGCTTTAAGGAGGAATATGCCCGTCTGCTTTACCGCATCCGTCAGCCGGAGTGGTGGCAGGGCGATGCCCACTACCACCCCGCAGGGTACGAGCAGCCCGTCTCGGCGCTCGAACAGGCGCTGCGCCGCGGTGCATTTGTCATCACCGCCGACCTGGAAGTGCCCGAAGAAGCCGCCCCGCAGCGCATCCAAACCCTGGCGCAGAGGGTGGGCGGGCATGTCGTCAGCGCCAACTTTGCCGATAACGCCTACGCCATGAGCCGCATGAGCAGTCTGGCGTGCTGTTTGCAGCTGCAACAGGCGGGGGTAGAAGCCGTGCTGCAACTGCAATGCCGCGACCGCACGCGCGCCGCGCTCGTCTCCGATGCGCTCGGCGCTGCCACGCTGGGCATCCGCAACATCCTCTGTCTGGGCGGCGACTTTCACAACAAAGCCCCCGCCCCGCAGGCACTGCCACACCAGTTCGATATCGACTCGGTGCAGCTGCTGTGGATTCTGCGGCGGCTGCGCGACGAGGGCAAATACCCCGACGGCAGACAAATCGAGCAGCGCCCCAGCTACTTTCTGGGGGCATCGGCGGCGCCCCTTGCCGCCCCCCCACGTTTTGACGCCGTCCGTCTGGAAAAGAAGATCAACGCCGGGGCACAGTTTATCCAGACACAGATGATCTTTGACGCGGCGCGCTTTGGCGAGTGGCTGGAGGCGCTGGATGGACGCGGACTGCTGGAAAAAGTCTTTATCCTGGCTGGCGTACTGCCGCTGCGCTCAGCAGAGGAGGCACGCATGTTCTCTGCCGAGCCGGGCATCCTTCTCCCCGCTGCTGTGCTGCGCCGCATGGAAGCGGCAGAAGAAAAAGACCGCCGCACATCTGCCGGAGACCACCAGCAGCAGGAGGGGCGCGCCATTGCCCTCGAACTGGCACACGCCCTCAAAGCCATGCGCGGCGTGCGCGGCATCCATTGGATGATCGGCGGGCAGGAACACAGCCTGTCTGCCTTGCTGGAAAACCTGTGACCCTTTCATTAGCGTTAAAAAAGGAGGTAGATGATGAAATACAACCGCATTGGTAACTGCACGATGAAAATCAGCGAATTCTCGTATGGGGCGTATCTCAGCCTGGCAAACTATGGCGATGAGGACAACGCCCGCGCTCTGGTACGCACCGCCTACGAGGCAGGCATCAACTGCTTCGACAACGCTGATGAATACGGCGGCGTGGGCAACGCCGAGCGGCTGATGGGCAAAATCCTCAAGGACTATAAACGCTCGGATTTGGTGCTCACCAGCAAGTGCTTCTGGGATACCGGCCCCGGACCCAACGACGGCGGTCTGTCGCGCAAGCACATCTTTGAGCAGGTGCATCAATCGCTGCGCAACATGCAGGTGGATTACATTGACATCTACTACGCCCACCGTTACGAGGCGGCGGTCATCGGACAAACCGACCCCAACCTCGAGGAGGCGGTGCGCGCCTTCAGCGACCTGATCCATCAGGGCAAGATCCTCTACTGGGGCACCAGCTGCTGGAAAGCGGCGCAGATTGCCCATGCGCACGCCATCTGCGAAAAATGGGGACTGTATAAACCCATTATCGAGCAGCCGCAGTACAACATGCTGCACCGCTTTGACGTGGAAGCCGACCTGCGCTTGATGGCGCGGCGGCTGGGATTTGGCATCACCACCTGGAGTCCGCTGTGCAACGGCATCCTCACCGGCAAATACAACGACGGCATTCCCAAAGACTCACGTCTGGGAGACCCGCGCGTGGCATGGCTCAAATATGACGCCGACCTGACGCCGCAGAACATCGAAAAGGTGCGCCGTCTGAGCGCAATCGCCCGCGAGTTGGGGGGCAGCATGGCACAACTGGCAATCGCCTGGGCGCTGCGCCTGCCCGAGGTGACCAGCGTGATTCTGGGGGCGACCAAAGTCTCACAGCTGCAGGAAAACCTCAAAGCCGTCGAACTGCGCGACAAGCTCACCCCCGACGTGCTGGCACGCATTGAGGAGATATTGGGCAACAACCCCTGCCCCGAGGAAGAAGCGCCGGTCAAACCCAGTTTTGATTTCTAGCACCCAATGGGACAAGCCCCATCCTACGGCCGTTCCCCCTCCCCTGCAAGGGGAGGGACGGGGTGGGGTCTGTCACCGCGGGCAAGCCCCATCCTACCGGTGGTGGGCGCATACTCTCCCCGCCGGTCTACGGCATACCGCCCGCCTTCATCCAACCAGCCAACGACAGCGTTACGGGGTTTTGCAGGTTAGGTGCATATCTCAAGCTGTCTGTATTGATGACCTCGCTGACGCTTTTATTGCTGGCATTGACCAGCTTGATGCGCCCAACATAATCGGTGCTGTAAACATCATAGCCAAGCGCATCGCTCTGCGGCGACCAGAGGATATGGGTGATTTTGCTCCTCGGTTCGCTTACCAGCTCGGTCAGCATTGTCCCCTGCGGATCAAAAAGCGCAATATGGCTGTTGAGGTATTCCGGGTAGCAGCCAGTGTTATCTACAATCGCCAGGGCAAAAGCTGAACTGTCGCTCTTCCAATCAGCATCCGCAACGACGCCGGGCTGATTGCGATATTCTTCCAGACGCCCATCATCCAAATGGAACACCCACAGATGATAAGAACCCGAAAGCGCACAAGGGGTGGCCGGTGTGGAGGACGCCGAAAACACCGCCCGATAAGCAACGAGCCGTTTTTCGTCCGGCGAGATACGAAAATGCGCCGTTGCCAGACCTGTATTGGTGCTGAAAAACTCGTTCCAATTGAGCGCCTTCCAGTTAAAAGCGGGGAACACACTGTCAAAAGCGCTAACTGTGCCATTCTCAAGCGAGATTTTAACCAACTGAAACCCGCCGCCGGAAAGGGAAATGGTATAGAAGGCACTGCCATCAGCAGAAAAATCGCCAAAGCTTGAGAACAAAGCGCGGTTATACGCATTGGCAAGGATGGCAGTGTGCGTGCCGCTTGCCGGGTTGAAAATCACCAGGCTGGAATCCGAAGCGAAAGGGTCAAACTTGCTGGAAAACAACATGCCCGGCTGCTGCCCCGGCGCAGAAGACGTCGGGAGCGTCAGCGGGTAGAGCACAAAGCGGTTACGCGGTGCGCTTGCCACATCGCCGGGAAAGCTTTCTGCACCAGGTGTGGTAAGCGCTTGCGGGGTATTGGCAGCAAAATCTGCCGTCCACAGCGCCTGACCGGCGACATCCCAGTTGAAAGTGGGAAAGCCAGCAGACTCGCCCACCGGATTTTGCTCGCTGCTGATATAGTAGTAGCGATCCATCTTCTCTGCCGTGAGCATGGAAGTTGGATGCCCCTGCAGCTTGAGAATGCGGCTGCTGCCGCCGTCACGCTGCACATAGCCGCCATCCAGATACTGACGCATGTTAAATTGATTGCAGTTGTTAAAACGATGGACTTCATGCTCGACGATTTGAAAGAGGATGACCTCACCGCCCTGCTGCGGCTGAGCGGCTGGCGGCAGGGAAGGGTTGGGTTGTGCGTTTTGCGTCCCGGACGCCGACGGGGAGCAGTCCTGCGGACAGCTTTTGGCGTTTTCCGGGCCATCGCACACACCGTCGCCGCAGTGCTTTCGGTTTTGGGCAGCGGGAACTTGCGGCGTTTGCTGTAGGGGGGCAGCAGCTGTCGGCTGAGGTTTGCCGCTGTAGCTGCACGCCATGCCAAGCATCAGACACAATCCAAGCCACACAAGAGAAACTTTCATTGCCAACCTCCTCCCGAAAAAAGGGCTTTAGCAAGAAACAATGTCGTCCCTTTAGGATCACCAATCAGTATACTTCATGCTGTGCTGGAATTTCAAGAGTTCAACGTTGCATGATCACCATCCCCGCTGGACGTCTTTTATCGGCAAACACCTGGTTTGCGGAACACACGCATCTGTTCTTACCCAAACAGCTCAAAAAAGGCGCTCACCGCCTGCGGGTCAAAGAGCTTGCCCGCTTGCTCGCTCAGGTAGCGGCGCACCTCGTCCTCGCTCCAAGCCGGACGGTAAGGGCGCTCCGAACGCAGCGCATCCCACACGTCCACCACCGCAAAAATGCGCGCTTCCAGTGGGATGTCCTCGCCTTTTAACCCGCGCGGATACCCGCTGCCGTTCCAGCGCTCGTGATGACAGTAGGGAATGGCGCGCGCCGGGCGCAGAAAGGGGATGGTGGCAAGCATCTCATTGGCGTATATCGGGTGGCGGCGCATGATCTCCCACTCGTGAGCGTCCAGCGCACCCGCTTTGAGCAGGATGGCATCCGGAATCCCCATTTTGCCAATATCGTGCAGCAGCGCCCCGCGGCGGATGTGCAGCAGCTGCTCCTCATCGTTGATCCCCATGCGCTGTGCCAGAGCGACGGTCATATCCGGCACACGCTGGCTGTGCCCCCGGGTTTCCAGGTCGCGCAGTTCCAGCGCCTTTGACCAGCCCTCGATGGTCTCATCATAGGCGCGCGCCAGTTCAACATTGCTGCGCTGCAGCCCATCCAGCAGCTCGGCATTATCCACAGCGATAGCCGCCTGCCCCGCCAGTGTCTCGAGGAAGCGCAGCCACTCCTCGCTCACCTGCGCCTCCTGACGGCTGAAGACCTCCAGCACGCCTTTGACCTCCTGGCGCACAATCAGCGGGACACACGAGAAGCCGATAAACTCCTCGCCGCTCAGCAGCAGGCTGCGGCTGAAGCTGTCGCTCTCGATACGCATATCGGCAATGTGCAGTGGACAGCGCAGCAGGGCAGAGCGCCCGGCAAAGCCTTCGCCCATCTTGAGGGCGGTGAACTAGATGAAATTGGAGCGGAAACCGATCCCGGCGGCATACTTAAAACGCCCGGTGAGCGGTTCGTAGAGCAGGATATCGGCGGCATCCGCGCCCAGCTGGGTAACCACTTCCTTCAACAGGGTATCCAGTGTGCTGCGCAGGTCGCGGTTGACGCTGATCGCCATATCAATGGCGCGCAGGGCATTGAGCTGCTGCAAGCGGCGGGCGGTCTCCTCATGCAGGGCGGCGCGGTGCAGGGCATTGCCGACAATGTTGGCAACTGTCCCCAGCAGGCGCACCTCAGCAGGGGTAAACGGCGCTGGACGCGTCACCCACAGCACCCCGCTGCGCTCCTCGCCGTGGCTGTAGGGGACACACAGCGCGGCAAGGTCTTCGTCCAGCACCCACGGACGGGCAAAGTTCTGCTCCTGCAGGAGGTGGTCGGTGACGAAAGGTTCCCCGCTTTCCAGCACGCGGGCGCTGATGCCCTGCCCCGGCGGCAGACGGTCTCCAGCCGAGCGGTCAAGCTCGCCAAACCCCATCTCCACCACCAGCGCATCGCCGCCCGCCGCATCGCGGCGGATGAGCAGCGCCCCGCGCCCTTCCACCATGCTGCACACTTCGCGCAGGATGATGGGCAGCATCTCGGCGCGGTTTTTCGCCTGACGCAGCGCGGCGCTGATGGCGGTGATCGCCTGCATCTCGCGCTCGCGCTCGACACGGTGGGTGATGTCAGTCGAGACACACAGCGCCTGCATCTCGCCCTGCGGCGTGCACAGCGGGGTGATGCGCGTCTGCAAAATATGCCGCCGCCCGCGACAATCGTGAATGGTCTCCTCTTCGATCAACAGCGGCGACCCACTGGCAAAGACCTGCTCCAGCCGCTGGGCAAACAGTTCGGAAAGCTCGGGGTCTTCGCCAAAATCGCGCTCGGTTTTTCCAATCAGGTCTTCAACCGCAACGCCGTAGAATTCTGCCATCGCCTGGTTTGCCAGCACCATGCGCCCCTGGCGGTCTTTGACCGTCATGAGATTTCGATTTGTGTCAATCACAGCGCGCAGAAACTGGCGCTGGGCATGGAGTTCGCTCTCTGTCCGGCGGCGCTCCTCGATTTCGCGCTCCAGCTCCTGCGTCAGCGCTTCCAGCCGCGCCGTGCGCTCGGCAACACGGTGTTCCAGCAGGCGGGCAGATTCCTGCGCCCGCGCAGCGGCGGCTTTTTGCTGGCTGATATCGCGCAGGATAGCTCCCATCCGCCAGCCGCCGGAGGGCGTGGGCATGCCAAAAGCACGATACTGAATGGTTTTAATCTCGCCTGAGGCGGTGCGGATATCCTGTTCAATGAGACTGCCCTGCCACTCGCCGCCGCCATTTTGAAAAAAGGGCTGCAAGGTGCAGCGCGCTTGTTCGGCAGCCTCTTCGCGGCGCGCCGGATCGGCGGCAAAATGTCCCTGCACCTCCCAAATATACCGCCCGATCATCTCTTCGGCAGCACAGCCGCTCAGTTCCTCCAGGGCGTGGTTCCAGGCGATGATGCGCCCCTCCTCATCTGTCATCAGCACACCGTCCCCCAGATACTCCAGGGTGGCAATCATCCCCCGCAAGCCATACGGCGGCGTCTGCAGGGCGCCGGAGTGATTTTCATGCGGGTGGATATGGCTCATCTGCTGCCTGTGGGGAAAGCTGCTGCGGGTCATCTGGCGTTTCCTGTATGGACGGCTCTTCTTCTTCCAACATAAACTGCCCCACAATATCCTGCAAGGTCTGTGCCATGTGCGCCAGGTCTTCGGCGGCAGTCGAAACTTCTTTGACCTGAGCGTTCATCCCGTCCGCTGCAGCCGAGATTTCCTCGCTGGCGGCGGTGTTCTCCTCGCTCAGGCTGGCGATGTTCTCGATGGCGGTGTTGACCTCCGCCGCGCTGGCGCTCATCTCCTCGCTGGCAGCGGTGTTTTCCTCCACAATCGAAGAGACATTCTCCATCATCTCACCCAGCTGGACAGCAAGGGTGTTCATCTCATCCGCACGCTGACGCAGCGCCTGTGCCGTTTGCTCAGCGCTCTGCGCCGCGCTCTGGATGGTGATCAGCGCCGCGCTTGCCTGTGCGGCGCGCTCGGTTGCGTCCTGCGCCTGCTTCTGGCTGGCTTGCATGGCTTCGGCGGCGGCGGCGGCAGCTTTCTGCACATCGGCAACCAGCGCGGCAATCTCTCGCGTCGAGAGGGCTGATTTCTCCGCCAGCTTGCGCACCTCGTCGGCAACCACGGCAAACCCGCGCCCATGCTCGCCCGCCCGCGCGGCTTCGATGGCAGCATTCAGCGCCAGCAAATTGGTCTGCGAGGCAATATCCTCGATCACCTCAACAATGTCAAAGATGCGCTCGGAAACCGCCTGCATCTCGTTCATCTTCTGCGCTGCCTGCTCCACCGTTTGCAGCGCATCCAGAATTCCAGCGACGGTCTCCTCCACCGTCTGGGCGCCGTCCTGCCCGGCAGAGACGGTCTGCGCCGCGGTTTGCGCCTGCTGTTCAGCCGCGGCGCGGATACCCCCCACCGCCTGGCGCAGCGTCAGACTGGTTTGGGCGGCTTTGCCGATGGAAACAGCCTGCTCCTGCGCCCCGCGCGCCACACCCTCGATGGCGAGCGACATCTGCGCCATGGACATGGCGGCTTTGCCCACGCTTTCGGCCTGCTGGCTGGCGCCCCCGGCGGCTTGCTGCAGTGAAAGGCTGATCTGCTGCACCGCCTGCGCGGCGCTGCGCGCCGTCTCCACCAGCCCGGCGGAACTGCCGCGCAGGCTGTCGGCCTCGCTGCGCAGCTGCGCAATCACCTCGCGCAGGCTGGCGACCATACGGGCAAAGGCGCTGCCCAGCACGTCATCGGCGGAGATCGGCTGGACAGCAGCCGTCAGGTCTCCCAGCGCCAGACGCTGGGCAGCCTGCGCCATGCGCTGGAGATAATCGGTCATGCGTTCAAAGGCTTGCGCCATCTCGCCCATCTCATCGCCGGAGCGGATGTGCACTTGATGATGCAGTTCGCCGCGGGCGATGCCCTCGGCAGCGCGCGCTGCCTGGCGGGCGGCGTTTGCCAGCGAGCGCGAGATAAACACCGCCAGCCCCATCCCCACCAGCGCCGCCAGGATAGTCAACGCCAGGGTAAGGGTGGTGGCGCTGGTCATGCGCCCCTCCACCCCGCGCCGCGCAAGCTCGTTGTTCTTGTCAGCAGCGTCGCTGATCAGCTCCAGCTTTTGCGCAATTGCCTGAGCGTAGTTTTCAATGCTCCCCAGCGATTTACGCATCCCCGCCAGGTTCTCCGCCTGGGTCATCTGCGTATCCACCAGCCCCTGCGCATCGAGCACCATATTGTCCTGCGTTTGCGTCAGGGCGCTCACGCTGGAGTCATACCCGCCCTCCTCAAGATACTGTGTGCGCTGCGAGCGGGCTTGCTCATAGCGCTGGCGCAGGGCAATGAGGGTTTGTTTATCCTGCTCGCGCATGATCTCAGAAGCCAGCAGCTGCATCTGCAGGGTGCTTTTTTCCATCTGGCGGTTGGTCTCACTGGAATCGAAGGCTGCCAAAAGATCACTGATCTTCTGCGAGAAACTGTCGTAGCGCGTGATCAGGTCGTTCTGACGGATCTCAGCGGACATGCGGCTGCGCTGGGCGGCGCTCAGGCGGTTATACTCATCCTCCATGCTGGCACGCATCAGGCGCGCATTGCTCAAATACGAAAGCAGAGTGGGGTCGCCAATCAGCGCCTCCAGTTTCTGAGAAGTTGTATCCCATTGTTTGAGCCAGGCGCGCATGGTGGCATCCTGCTGGTCAAGTGCGGCGAGGTCTTCAGCGGCATAGGCGCGCTGGGCGGTGTTGATCGCCTCTAGACTGATGGCAATCAGATCATCCACCGTCTCGACGGTGGGCGCGCTGACCTCTGCCAGGGTGGTGAAATGGTCTTCGACCGCACGCATCTGCCAGATAGAGACGCCCCCCAGCAGCGCCATGAGCAGTACCACCGCCCCGAAGGAAAGCAACAGTTTGCCGCGAATTTTCAGCCTCATGTTTCCCTCTCCAAAAACAAATTTGTTTGTATACTTTGTATACAAAGAGGAGTCCCCCCATCCGGCGGATACTCCTGCGGTTAAGATGATACCACAATCGCCGCCGCGTTCAACCCCGCCGCGCTTTACAGACAGTTTACAAAGTGGATTTTGGAGTCCGAATGACGCATTGTGCCAGGCGGATTTTGCTTGCCGCCGCATGGCGGATGGGGTATAATACCCGCCAGCGATGAGGCTCGCTGGGTTGTAGACCAAACCGCCTTTCGGCTGATAGCCTCTGCCTGCGGCGCCGCTGCACGGCAGGGTTTTTTTTGCTCCCGTTCTTGCAGCCCGCCCTGAGACATTCTTGCAAAGGGATATGCGTTATGGAAAATCTGATCATCGCTGCCATCGCCGCTGCACTGATCCTGCTCGCCAGCATGGTCTCGGTCGAGTGGGGTATCTCGGTTGCCATCACCGAAATCTTGGCAGGGGTCATCGCGGGCAACTTTCTCGGTCTGCACACCACCCCCTGGATGGACTTTCTGGCGGGGTTTGCCGGGATTGTGCTGACCTTTCTGGCGGGGACAGAGGTTGACCCCGACCTGCTGCGCCAAAAGTGGAAGGAGAGTTTTCTCATCGGCGGGGTATCGTTTTTGGTGCCCTTTGTCGCCTGCATGGCGTTTGCCCGTCTGGCGCTGGGGTGGAGTCTGCCCGCGGCGCAGATCGCCGGGGTGGCGCTTTCGACCACCTCGCTGGCGGTGGTGTATGCCGTGCTGGTGGAAACCGGGCTGGGCAACACCGCCATCGGCAAACTGATCATGACCTCCACCTTTATCACCGATTTTGGCACCGCCCTGGCGCTCAGTCTGCTGTTTATCCATCCCGGGGTGATGCTGGCGGTGTTCGTCGCCGTTTCGGTGCTGGTCATCTGGCTGGTGCCGCGCCTCTCGCCGTGGTTCTTCCGCCGCTATGGCGAGCGCGTCACCGAACCCGAAATCAAGCTCATCTTTGCCGCCCTGTTTGCGCTCATGCTGGCTGCCGAGGCGGGCGAAAGCCACGCCGTGCTTCCAGCGTTTATCTTTGGGCTGGCGATGGCACGCTTTCTGGTTTCGCACCGCAACCAGCTGCGCCGTCTGCGGGTGGTGGCATTTGCCCTGCTGACGCCGTTTTTCTTTCTCAAATCGGGGATGAACGTCTCGCTGCCAGCCGTTGCCGCCAACGCCGGGCTGCTGGTCATCTTTCTGGCACTCAAGGTAGCCGCCAAGTTCATCGGCGTCTATCCGCTGGCGCGGCGTTTTGCCCGCCCGTATGCCTGGTACACCACCCTGCTGATGAGCACCGGTCTGACTTTTGGCACCATCTCATCGCTGTATGGGTTGAACGCCGGTATCATCAACCAGACACAGTTTTCGGTGCTGGTTACCACCGTCATCGGCACAGCGGTCATCCCCACGCTGATCGCCCAGCGTTTTTTCTCGCCGCAGGTATCCGTTGAAAAGGAGAGCGAACATGTATAAACACATTCTGGTTGTGCTGGACAGCCGCCCCGAAAGCGAACAAGCCCTTAAACAAGCCATTGCCCTGGCAAAGGTGAGCGGCGCGGCGCTGACGGGCATCTCGGTCATCGAAAAACTGCCCGCCTATGCCGCCTCGGTGGGCGAAGTGGAAGAGGTCAAGAGCGAGTTTGAAAAGTTTTTTGCACGGCTGCACGAAAACGCCATCCAAACCGCAAAAAACAGCAGCGTGGCGATGAAAACCGCCCTGCGCGCCGGAAACGCCGCCCAGACGGTGGTGCGCTACGCCAATGAACACGCCGTTGACCTGATTATCATCGGCGCTGAGCAGCAGCACGCCCTGAGCGGCACGGTGGATAAAATCAGCGAACAGGCGGCGTGCTCGGTGCTGCTGACGCGCCTCAGCCTGCCCTCCATCCGTGTCAAAGAGGTGATGACGCGTGCGGTGGTTACCATCGCCCCCGACACCCCGCTCGAGCAGGTGGTGGAACTGCTGGTGGAAAAAGGGCTGAAAGCCGCTCCGGTGGTGCAGGACGGGCGCGTGCTGGGCATCGTTACCGGCGGCGACCTGCTTGCCCGCGCCGCCATGGGGCTGCGCATCAGCCTGCAGCGCGCCCTGCCAGCCGATCTCTTCTCCGGTCAGCTCGACCAGCTGGCTGCCGAGGGCAAAACCGCCGCCGACATCATGAGCGCCCCGCCGGTAACCATCGGCGAGGACGAGCCGGTTACCCGCGCCGCCGCCCTGATGGCAGAAAAGAACATCAAACGCCTGCCGGTGCTGGATAGGGAAGGCAAGCTGGCGGGCATCATCAGCCGCCTGGATGTGCTGGCGCTGGTCTCCTCCGGCAGCCCGTCTTCCAACCTGTTCCCCGCCGTCAGCGGAGCTTCGCCGCGCACCGCCGGAGACATCATGTTCCGCGATGTCCCCACCGTCGCCCCAGATGCACCCCTCAACGAGGTCATCAACAAAATCCTCGCCACGCCGCTGCGCCGCGTGGTGGTCATTGATGAAGAGCGCCGCGTGCAGGGCATCATTGTGGATGCCGACCTGATCCGCGCCAAACCGGCAAAGACCGGCGGACTGCAATCGCTGCTGGCACGCTTTGCGCACGCCCCCAGCCCGCTGCCCAGCCTGAGCGCAACCGCGGCAGAGGTGATGAACCGCGAGGTCTTCTCGGTGCTGCCCGATACCCCGCTGGGCGATGTGGTGCGTCTGATGATTGAGCGGCGCATCAAACGGCTGGTAGTAGCCGACGAACAGCGCCGCCTGCTGGGGATGGTCTCGCGCGAGAGCATCCTGCGCGCCCTGCTGCGTCAGAGCTAATGATGGACACCCCCGCACCGCCGCCCCTGCATTTCACCCCCGCCCAGCAGCGCCATCTGCAAACCGCACTGCTGCTGTTTGAAAAAGCCCTGCGTCAGGCACAGCGTCTGCTGGCGGATGACGGTGAGACGGGCATCTGTTACCACCGCCGCGCATACAACGACCCCACCCTGAGCGCCCAAATTGAGCGCACGCTGGACGAACTGGAAGATTTTGTCCGTCTGCTTGGGTTTGCCCCGCTGGAAGAGGACACCCGTCAGATCATCGCCGCCGAGATGAACGCCGCCTGGGCAGCCCTCGAAGACTGCCGCTCTGACCGCATGCGCGGCTATGGCAAGCTGGACGCCGACACCGCCGCATTGAGCGACGCCGCCCTGCAGCGGCTGAGCCGCGCCGCCCTGGCGCTGGGCGCCCCCTCCGAGCCGCAGCCGCCCCAGCCACCCAATGCCCAGGCACGGCGTCTCACCCTGCGCGTTACCCCGCAGACGTATGACGACCTGGCAGAGCTGATTGGCGCCAGGGGCTGGCAGTGGGAAGACGGTCTGCGCATCATCCTCGCCGCCGGACTGGGGTATCTGCGCTCCAACCGCCTGCCCGAAGAGCCGCCCAACGCAATGCCGCAGGATGCCGCCGCCCTGACCACCCGTCTGGTGCACGCCGAATCGCAGCTGGCTGCCATGCGCTACCGCCTGTTCGAAATTCAGCAGGCAAACGCCGACTGGGAAACTTCCAGCGGGGCGGTTTATCGCGAGAACATTGGGCTGAAAAACCTGGCGCAGCGCCACAAGGAAGAAATCCGTCATTTGCAAGCGGAAACAGCCCGTCTGCGAGAGGAGTTGGCACAGCAGCGCGCCGCCCCACAAGACGCGCAGCCCGCCCGCTCACCGCGCGGCACGCTGTGGCAGCGGCTGCGCAAATTCCTCCATCTGGCTTGACCAGAGCCACAGGACAGGATAAAATGAAACTGCAATTCCAACACATACCGGCTGGGCGGGCGACAGCCCGCCGCGTTTTGCACTTTTAGAATATCCCATCTCTCAAAGGAGAACTTATGCTATGGAAAGCCTGATTGATTACGTCCACGCCCGCGAGATACTCGACTCGCGCGGCAACCCCACCGTCGAGGTGGAGGTGATTCTCGAAAGCGGCGCCTTTGGACGGGCGGCAGTGCCCTCCGGCGCTTCTACCGGCGTGCACGAAGCCCTTGAACTGCGCGACGACGACAAGAAACGCTACGGCGGCAAGGGTGTGCTCAAAGCAGTCGAGAATGTTAATGAAGAAATCGCTGACGCCGTGCTGGGGCTGGACGCGCTTGACCAGCGGGCGGTAGATGAAGCCATGCTCGAACTGGACGGCACGCCCAACAAGGGCAAACTGGGCGCCAACGCCATTCTGGGCGTCAGCATGGCGGTTGCCCGCGCCGCTGCCGAAGAAGTCGGTCTGCCGCTCTACCGCTATCTGGGCGGGATCAACGCCAAAGTGCTGCCGGTGCCAGCCTTCAACATCCTCAACGGCGGGGCACATGCCAACTGGCAGGGCACCGACCTGCAGGAATTTATGATTGCCCCGGTTGGAGCACCTAACTTCCGCGAGGCGCTGCGCTGGGGCAGCGAAATCTATCAGGCGCTCAAGGGCGTGCTCAAAAGCGGCGGTTATTCCACCGGCGTGGGCGATGAGGGCGGCTTTGCCCCGGCGCTCAAAACCAACGCCGAGGCGGTAGAACTGATCCTTAAAGCCATCGAGAAAGCCGGTTACAAACCCGGCGAACAGGTAGGCATCTGTCTTGACCCGGCTGCCTCCAGCTTCTTTGAAGACGGCGTTTATCACCTGCGCACCGAGGGAAAAAAGGTCTCCTCGGCTGAGATGGTAGAAATGTACGCCGAGTGGGTCAAGAAGTACCCCATCATCAGCCTGGAAGACGGGCTGGCAGAGGACGACTGGGACGGCTGGAAACTGCTCAACCAGAAGCTGGGCAGCAAAATCGAACTGATCGGCGATGACCTGTTTGTCACCAACGTCCAGCGGCTGGCGCGCGGCATCGCCGAAAATGTCGCCAACTCGGTGCTGATCAAGCTCAACCAGATCGGCACACTGAGCGAGACGATCGCCGCCATTGACATGGCGCGCAAAGCCGGATGGGGAGCGATGGTCTCACACCGCTCGGGCGAGACGGTGGACAGCTTCATCGCCGACTTCACCGTGGCGATGGGCACGGCGCATCTCAAGACCGGCGCACCCTGCCGCGGCGAACGCGTGGAAAAATACAACCAGCTGATGCGCATCGAAGAAGAGCTGGGCGATTCCGCTGTATACGCCGGACGACAGGCGTTCGTGCGCTAATTTTTCTCTTTCACCACTTACAGACCGGGATTCCCCTTCCCGGTCTGTATTATCTGTGGAGAATGACATGCCGACAACCGTCTTGCTCATCCGTCATGGACAAACCGAGTGGAACCGCGTCGAGCGCTTCCGCGGGCGCTACGACCTGCCGCTCAACGATACCGGGCTGCAGCAGGCGCAAAAAACCGCCCAACTGGTCGCCGCCTGCTGGAACATCTCCGCCCTGTATGCCAGCCCGCTGCAGCGCGCTGTGCAGACCGCACAGGCAATCGCCGACGCCTGCCACGTCCCCGTGCAAACCGCGCCGGGGCTGGTGGATATTGATTACGGGCAGTGGCAGGGGCTCTCGCCCGAAGAAGCCGCCGCCAAATGGCCCGACCTGATCACCGCCTGGCGCTACCGCCCGCAGGAGGTGCACATTCCCGGCGGTGAGACGCTGGGCGTGGTGCGCCGCCGCGCCTTCAACACGCTCAAAAACCTCTGCCACCGCCATCTCGACCAGCACATCGCCCTGGTCAGCCACACGGTGGTCAACCGCCTGCTGCTGATGTCCGTCCTCAACATCAATACCCAGCTCTTCTGGCATCTGCATCAGGAGCCGTGCGCCGTCAACATCATCCAGTACTCCGAAAAGGGGTTCAGTCTGGTGTCAATGAACGACACTTGCCATCTACGCGAATAGCGCCTCGTGTTGACCTATTACTGCCCGCACTGCTGGGCGATCATCGCCGAAAATGCCGCAGTCTGCCCGCATTGCGGCTATCCTTTAGAGGCTTTTGACACCCTCCGCCTGTATGATAACACCACCGCCCGCACAGGGGAAGAGACAGCCCACCCATGATCTGTAGGATGGGGCTTGCCCGCGGTGACAGACCCCACCCCGTCCCTCCCCTTGCAGGGGAGGGGGAACGGCCGTAGTGCTTGTCCCATCGGGTGCTTGCCAGGGGTGAACCCCAGCCTACGTTCGTCATTTGTAGGATGGGGCTTGCCCCATCAAGTGTGCGCCCAACATCGGTAGGATGGGGCTTGCCCCATCAGGCTTGCCCCATGGCTAACGATTATTGAGGTTATAGGGAATGCCAAAAAACGTGTTGCTGCCGATGATGTGCTCGATGGCTTGGCGGTCGGCGCGCGAGGCATACCAGAAGGTGATCGAACCGTTCCCGCCATCCCCGCAGGGATGCACCTCAACACCCACAAAGCCAGGATGGACGGCTTCGATGCGCGCAATGACATCCTGATGCTCGCGCAGCACCCGTTCCACCTCCGCCAGGGGCGGCTGCTGGCTGCACGGCAGGTAGTGATAGCGGTTATCATACAGGGCAAGGTCAACCCAGCGCCGCACCCATTTGGTCCGTGCCTCCACAAGCCCCGCGCCAACACAAAGCATCAGCAGCACGGCCGCAGCAGCCCCAATCATCGCCAGCCGTCTGCGCCTGCCGTTCACTTCGGCCCTCCTTGCCGGAGAATATCTACACACGACAGCGAGGTTTTGCGTTTGCGGCAGCTACTGCGCGCCGCGCAGCAATGTGCCGCAAAAACTGCATTCGGCTGTCATCTCGTCCACCCACTCCACCTCCTGAGGGTGCACCTGGGCGCCGCAGGCCGGGCAAACGGTGGGCAGCGGAGGTTTGGGGGTCTCTTCCTGCACGGCGGGCTGTGCCGCGTCCACAGCAGGGGCGGCTTGCGCGGGGGAGGAGGGGAGCATCGCCTGCTGCCAGCTTTGCACCTGCCGCGCCTGCGCCTCAAACCCAAGACGGTTCAATTCATCCACCGCACGGCGGCTGAGCTGTTCCAGCAGCACCCAGCGCCCCTGCTGCGCCAGCAGCTGCAGGGCGCGCTGCACATTTGCCATTCCCGCCTCAACCTGCGCGGCATAGATGCGGGCGCGTCCCGCCTGCGCCCACAAATGCGGCGCCCGCAAAACCTGACGCGTTTCTGCCCCATGCGCCAGGCGTTCAAATAACTGCGCCGCCTGCAAATATTGCCCTTCCGCAAACAGACGGTTGGCTTCCAGCAGAATCGGGGGAAGTTTTTCAACAGCCGGGGGAGGGGGAGCGGCTCCAAAACGGGGACGCGGAAATCGTCTTCTCCAAAAAGGTCCTGATGAGCGCATGTTTTGTCTCCTTTCCGAAAAAATATGAGCAAACATGGACGAGCCGTTTCCGCTCGCCTGTCACTGAACCTGTAGTGCCGCCAAATGCCAGCAGCCCAAACAGTACCAATAAAATGCCGCCTGCCGCTCTGGCTGAGAGGATTTTTTCATCCAACACCTCCATCCCGCATTGTAACACACCGCGGCGCTGGGGTGAACTCCAACCTACAAACATGCGCAGGATGGAGCTTGCCCCATCAACTTTCTTCCGCGTTCAAACGTTGTAGCAGGGGGCGCACAACATCTGCCCAAATCTGATAGCCCTTTGCCATCAGATGCAGATTGTCGTTGGTCAATTCGCCGCGCAGCGCCCCGTGCGCATCGGCAAAGTGCGGGTGGAGGTCAACAAAGACACAGCCGTGGCGCTCTGCCAGTGCCTGAAGCCCCAGGTTGAGCTGACGGATGCGGCGGGCAAACGATCGGGCACGCGGCAGCAGCGACTGGACAAAGACCTGCGTCTGCGGGCTTTCGGCGCGGCAGCGCTGCAGGATGCGCTCGTATGTTTCGAGGATATCGCTGTTGCTGCGGTAGGTAAACCACGGCAGATCGTTGGTGCCGATGAGGATGAACAGCGCCCGCGGGCTGCCGGAGAGGATATCCCCCAGCCGCTGCAGCACACCCTGCGTCGTGTCGGCATTGATGCCGCGGTTCTTCACCGGCAGGTCGGGGAAAATCTCATCCCAGCGCGCCCCGTCAGTCAGGCTGTCGCCCAAAAAGACGATATCGCCCGGCTGGACGGGAAACGCGCGGAAAAAGTCGCACTTTTGGGCATGGTGATGGCGGATGAGCGCTTCGGCAATCAGCCGCGTGACGACAAACAGCGCCAGCGTGAACGCCAGCATGATGATGAGGAAAGAAGAGAGCATGGTTCTTATTGTATCATGAATAACATGACATTTTTCACTTTACTTTTTGCCTGAATTCATATACACTGATATCAAGCTCCGTTTTCGGCAAATATTCGTTCCGAATACTGTACTTTTCAGACCCCTTTAGCGCACAAGGGGCATTGTGCGTGTTCTGTTCCATATTACTTTCAACCAAGGAGTGACAACCATGTACCCGACCCGCTTTCTGCATATTGTAATGGCGCTGGCAATGGTGCTGACGCTGCTGACTGCCTGCCAGCCGCCAGCCGCCCCTGCCCCCGTCGAAGCTCCTCCAGCCGCTGCCACCCAGCCGCCCCCGCCGCCACCCCCCACCGAGCCGCCGCCCCCGCCACCGCCGGATATCGCCGCCCTCAAAGCCGCCTACCTGGCAAAGACCGACGTCAAATACGCCTACGACCTGGCGCTCAAGGTCTCGCAGGAGGGCAACGGGCCGCAGGGCTTTCGCAACGCCGGCAGCCCTGCCGAACAGCGCCTGGCGGAGATGCTCTATCAGGAAATGAAAGCCATCGGGCTGCAGGATGTGCGCAAAGATGCCTTCCCGGTGGATGCCTGGACGTATAAGGGCGTAACGCTCAACATTCAGGATAAGGACGGCAATATCAAGAAGCTCGCCCTGGCGCCGTATTCCAGCGCCACCTTCCAGGGCACGCTGGAAGCCGAACTGGTGGATGTGGGCACCGGCACCAAGCCCGAATACGAGGGCAAGGACGTCGAGGGCAAGATTGTCCTGGCGGATGTTGACATGTGGAACCTGTGGTGGGTGTCCTTCCCCACCCTTGAAGCCCAGCTGCACGGCGCGGCTGCCATCATCTTCACCCATACCGGCTACTATGCCCAGAAAGACGATGTCACGCTCAACTCCTTCGATTTTGCCGGCCCGACCAGCATCCCCTCTTTCAGCATCGGGCGCGGTGATATGAAGATGCTGCGCGAGATGCTCGCCCAGGGCAAAGTAACCGCCACGCTGGAAGGCGAGAACATTATCGAACCCGGCGAGAGCTACAACGTCATCGGCTACATCCCCGGCAAAAAGGCAGATGAATACATCATCGTCGGCGATCACTACGACGGCTACTTCTACGCCTTTGAGGATAACGCCACCGGTGTTGCCGCCCCCATGGCGATTGCCAAAGCGCTGATCGATTCCGGCTACCAGCCCGAGCGCACGCTGGTTTTCGTCCTGCACGGATCGGAGGAGTACGGTGTGCAGAACAGTCGCTACGACTGGTGCACCGGCGCCTGGTATGCCGCCTTCAAACAGCACCCCGAATGGCAGGGCAAAGCCCTGGCGTATATCAACTTTGAAATGCCCGGTCTGCGCGTTACCGAGCAGGTTGTCTCCAGCCCGCATCTCAAGAGCTATCTGGAGAGCTTTATCCAGACGCTCAACCCGCCCAAAGACAAACTGCCGCCGGAGGGCATCACCGTCAGTGTGCCGGTCTTCACCTGGTCGGATGACTTTTCGTACGACATCGCCGGCATCCCCGCCCTGCGCCCCAAGTTCAACTTCCCCGAGTTCGAGAACCAGATTTATCACTCGCAGTATGACCTGCCGGATATCTACGACGAGACCGCCATGGATTGGCATATCAAGATGTACGGCGAGCTGGTGATTGACCTCGACCAGTCGCCAGCCCTGGCGCTCAACCCCGCCGACCACAGCGCCCATCTCCTCAGCACGCTCAACGCCGATGCCTACCAACTGGCGGGTGTGGATATCAAACCGCTGGAGGAGCAGATCGGGCGCGTCGAGAAGCTGGGCAAGGAGAAATACGAACAACTGGCGCAGCTCAACCAGGCGTATGCCGACCTGATCAAAGCCCGCAGTGAGGGCAAAGCGGTGGATGCCGCCCTCCTCAATGAGATACGCGCCGCCGGTTCCGCCGCTACCGCCGCCATGCTCAAAGCCTTCCGCACCACCGAAGACGGACTGGTGCGCCTCACCTGGATCGAGGTGCCCATCTACCCCCATGAACAGCCGCAGAGCAACATCCTCGCTCTGGATGCCGCCCTGACCAAGCTCAAAGCGGGCAACGCCCAGGGCGCGCTCGACGAAGACCTGTGGACGATCGAAGATGAGTGGTACAGCATGAACTTCTCGCGCGAGGTGATTGACCAGAACATGGCGCTGGTGCTGCAGCAGAGCGAAGAGCGCACCACATGGGGCACCGGGCGCATTGTCGGCTATGTTGACCTCTACGATACCCTCTGGTCGCTGAAAGCCAAAGCCGCTGACCCCAAAGCTGACCTGAGCGCCGAGATCGCCGAGCTGGAAGCGGTGCAGAAGAGCCAGTTTGACCTGCTGGCAAAGACCACCGCCGATGAGATCAAGACGCTCAAGGATGTGGAGAGCATCCTTGCCACAGTCAACGTGCAGCAGGCGCTGGAAAAAGCCCAAGCTGCGCTCAAGTAGTGCCGCTGCGCCAACAAAAATATCTTTTTCCTTCTCGCAAAGACGCTGAAGGTCTGCCAAAGACCTTCAGCGTCCGCGTTGCGGTCAGCAGCGCGGCGCGTGGCGCGTCGATTCCGGACGGTAAAACACTGCCGCCTGCAGATCAGCCTCCGCCTGCTCGATCTTATCGCGGTATATTTGCAGCTGTCTGTCAAACGACGAAAGCGGATGGCTGGCTTTATAGCCTGCCACCATCTGCGTCAACCAGCTTTGCATCACCGCCTCATTGACCGGCGGATAGCGCCCGCTGAAGAAGATTTGTTCGGCGGGCAGTTTGGGCGGCATGGGCGGATAGGCGCGGCGGGCATAGCCAAAGACGATGGTCATCAGCGGCGTGGTTGTGGGCGGCAGCCCCAGCCGCTGCCGGAGATACCCGCCATCCAGCAGCCCGCTGCGCCCGCTCTCCGAAAGCATCACTGAAGACACCCCCAGCGCCTCGGCGGCAATGGTCATATTCATCGCCGCCAGCGAGGCATTCATCACCGCCACCGTGTGCTCCACCAGCGGGCTGTATGGAAACACATCCAGCACCTGACGCACACGGTGGGTGTCGGCAATCACAATCACCGCCCGCTGCCCGCCAAAAGGCAGCCGACGGTCAAAGGTCTGCCGCCACAACGCCGCATCAAAAACCGCAAAAGACCAGGTTTGCAGGTTCACCGTCGAGGGCGCCAGCCGTCCGGCTTCCAGGATGGCGGCAAATACATCATCGGGGATCTCCTGACTGCGGAAGGAGCGCACGCTGCGCCGCCGCAGAATGGTTTGCAGCAGGGCATTCTCTGTCAGCGAAGCGGAGACGTGCGCTCTGCCGCGCAAAATCTGCACCAGGCTGCGCAGTGCCGCCGCCAGACCGATCTTGTGTTTCATCACCCGCTCGCTTTCTGCTTCCCCTTCACCACCGAGAGAAACCCGCCAAACAGACGATACTCATCCATGCGGCACGAGTTGACAAACTTCCCGTCATAGATGGTGATATCCGGGCAGCTGTCGCACATATCCGCACGCCCATCCGGCAGCAGGTCGGGCGCCTGGATGATGCCAATGCTTTGCAGATAAACCCTATCCAGCGCCCGCCACGGACGGCGGAGTACATCCTTAAACCAGCGTTTCCACGCCTGACGCAGGGTGGCATCCCAGCCGCTCAGCCAGAAAATTTTTGACCCAATCTTCGCTGTGGAAAGATATGCCAGATAACGCCCGGTCCACAGATGGTGGGCGGTCTGCGCCAGTTCCATCGTCCTCTTCCCCACCGAGCCATATATTCCATGCCGGCTGCCCACCAGCGCCCCGATCAGCCATTTGTAGCTGTCATGACGGATGCTGCCGCCCAGATAGCCAGACGCCTCATATTCGGGGAGATGCTCTTTGATGATCTGGTACACCTCCGGCGAGGTAACAAAGTGTTCGTCAAACTGCTGACGCGTGTAGCTCAGACGCCCCAGATCAACGCGGCGGTCGTAGGCATCGGTGGCAACCGTATCTGCCAGGGTCGCCGTGCGGTAGGTGATAAACACCAGTCCCTGCACCTTCTCAATATTCCTGCACCCCCAGCTGAGCACATCGGGAATCTCATGAAAGGTGGACGGATAGACGGTGGCGTTGAAAACCAGGTACAACCCCCCCTCCGCTGCCACCATCTCGGCATACATCTGGCGCAGTTCGTTCAATTCTTTTTCATTTTTCCCGCGCCACTGCGGGCGGTTTTGATGGCTGTCAATGTGCATGGTGAAACCTGCCAGCCCGGCTTTTTTCAGTTCGCGCAGCAACGGCGGCGTCAGCGCCCGCCCATTGGTCAGAATCACCGGCTTGACGCCCTGCGCGGCAATATGCGCCACCAGGTCAACAATATGCGGGTGCAGCAGAGGCTCGCCGCCCGCGATGGAAAAATTATCCGGGTTGCGCCAGCGCAGAAAGAACTGCACCTCTTCTTTGAGCTGCTCCAGCGGCTTGTGCCCGGTCAAATGCTGCCGGTAACAGCCTTCGCAGTGAATGTCGCAGATATCGGTTACCTCAATCCAGGCGATGGGGTTGTCGTTCATTGACCACGGCAAACGGTATACGTTACGCTTCTCCAGCATATCTTCCTCCTTTCAATCTCTCTGTCTAAAAAGATTCTCAACCATCCCCTGTCAAGGTGTATTGTACATCCAAACAGCCGCTGGTGGCGGGGAAACGGGCGCGCATTTTTGATTGACAGTCTGCGCCATGCCGTGATACAATCGCCGGTACTGACCGCCCCCATCGTCTAGCGGCCCAGGACGTGGCCCTCTCAAGGCCAAAACCGGGATTCGAATTCCCGTGGGGGCACAACGAGTGATAAAGCAAAACCGTGACCCCCGTCAGGGGGCGATGTTCGCTTTCCCGTGGGGGCACAACGAGTGATAAAGCAAAACCGTGACCCCCGTCAGGGGGCGATGTTC
>JABLWW010000013.1 GCA_013178295.1 Anaerolineae bacterium
GGGGACGGGGCAAGCCCCTTCCCCCAGACCCCCTGCCCCAGATTCAGAAATTCAGAATCCAGCATCCAGTATATCAGAATCATGGCGAGCCCCCTACGGGGATGTCCCAAGCGCGCAACGGAAGCCGTCGTTGCTGATGGTAACGGATGGCCCGAGCCTGAAGCGGCAGGCAGCCCGCACGTAGTCATCGTTGTGGTTCCACGAGCCGCCGCGCACCACACGATACCCCCCAGATGACGCTCCCGGCGGGTTCTCACGCGGCGATCTGCCGTAATAGTCTGCGTCATACCAGTCCGCCACCCACTCCCACACGTTCCCCGCCATGTCCAGCGCTCCATACGGACTCGCCCCCTCCGGGTAGCTCCCCACCGCTGACGTATCCCCTACACAGTAATTCCCAGCATCATAATTCGCCAGGTCGCACGACGGCGCACCATCCCCCCACGGGTATTCCCGCCCGTCCGTCCCACGCGCCGCCTTTTCCCACTCCGCCTCGCTCGGCAGCCGCCTCCCCGCCCAGCGGCAGTAGGCATCTGCCATGAACCAATCCACGTTGATCACCGGATAGTCGGCATAGCGGCTGTTACCGTAGTAGTCGCTGCGCGTGGCAGATCCCCTGCTTTTCGGCTCGTCGCATGCCCCATCCTGCACGCATTTGGCATACATGGCATTCGTCACCTCCGTACGGTCAATCCAATAGGCATCCAGATACACCCTGTGCACCGGGCGTTCATCGCTCTCACCCTCCTCCGACCCCATCGCAAATTCCCCCGCCGGCACATACACCAGCTCCATCCCGTCTTTCTCCGCTATCATCGTCGAGCCCACCCCCAGCGTCGGCGTCGCTGTGGGGGTCATGGTCGGCGTCGCCGTCAGCGTGGGGGTTATGGTCAGCGTGGCGGTGAATGTTGCCGTCGGCGTGGTTGTTGCTGTCGGTGCGGTGGCGGCAAACAACCCCAGCAGTGCCCGCCCGCTCAAAAAGCATATCCCCATCAACCCCACCAGCCCCCCAGCCCCTAACGCCCACACCCAGCGCGCCAGCCCCCCACTCCCACCCCCGCCTGGCGCCGCCGGCGCCTTCAGGCGCTCTTCTGCCAGATCGTCGCGCGTCTCCTCTTCCCCACCCAGCACGGGCGTCTTCTGCTCCGCTACCACCACAGGGCGCGGCATCGTCTCCGTTCTCTCCACTTCCTCACCGCGCAGCGCACGCTCCAGCGCAGACGCAAATTCCTCCATGCTCGCAAAGCGCTGGCTCACATCCCGCGCCAGCGCACGCTCCACCAGCGCCGCCCCAGCCGCATTCAGCCCCTCCGCCTTCTGGCGCACATCCGGCAGCGGCTCGCTCAACTGCTTCAACAGCACCTCCCCCGGCGTCTTCCCCGTGTACGGCTTCTCCCCGCTCAACAGCTCATACAGCACCACCCCCAGCGCATACACATCCACCTGCGGCGTGATCTCTCCCTGCCACTGCTCCGGCGCCATGTACTCCGGCGTCCCTACTCCCATCCCCGTGCTCGTCAGGTGAGTTGCCTCCGCATCTTCCAGCAGGCGCGCAATCCCAAAATCCGCCAGCTGCGGCTCACCGCTATCGCTCAATAAGATATTGCCCGGCTTGACGTCGCGGTGCACCACACCCTTGCCGTGCGCATACCCCAGCGCACGCATCAGCGGCAGCAGCAGACGCCCGGCTTCCTCCAGCGTCATCTTGCGCCCCATCCTCTGCCGCAGCGTCCCACCTGCCAGATAGGGCATCACCAGATACGGCGAACCGTCATACTCGCCGTAGTCAATCACCGGGATGATGTTGGGATGCGTCATCTGCGCCAGGGCAAAGGCTTCGCGCTCAAAGCGCTTGCGCACCTTTGCCATCACCTCGGCGCCAAACGCCGTGTGGCGGATAAACTTGAGCGCCACTTTGCGCCCCAGTTTGATCTCCTCCCCCAAATACACGCTTGCCATGCCCCCCTCGCCCAGCTTTGCGATAATGCGATACCGCCCGTCAATGACCGTACCGCTCAAATCTTCCATGGCACAACCCCTCAAGTTTCAATATCTGTCTTGCCGCTTGTGCAATATTATACCTGTTTTCTTTTCGCAAGCAAGCGCGCAGTGCAGCACAGAGCTTTTCCTTACGCCACGCTAAATTCTACCCCCCTCCCTTTGGGAGGGGCCGGGGGAGGGCAACCCCGCAACCCAACACCATGCCGATGCGGGGACGATGGGGCAAGCCCCAGCCTACGACGCCGCGCGAGGCACGGGATGGAGTTAAGGGATTCACAGCGTGTGGGGCATAACAAAAAAACGCAGAGGGGGTATCCCTCTGCGGCGTGTGCGGATATTGCCACAACGGCTGCGGCGCGGTTTACGACTTCTTGACCTGCACGCGCTTGACGTTTTCGATTGCCTCGGGGCGTTTTGGGGCGGTGATGGTCAGCACGCCCTTGTCGAAGCGGGCTTCCACCTTGTCCTCGTCAATCTCCATGCGCAGCGGAATATCACGATGGAAGGAGCCAAACGAGCGTTCCACATGGTAGTAGTTGCGCCCTTTCTCGGTCTTTTGGGCTTCTTTCTTGCCGCTGATGGAGATGACGTTGTTGGAGACGCTGACCTCGATGTCCTTATCATCAATGCCGGGCAAATCGGCGGTGATGGTGAATTCTTTATCGGTCTCGCTGATGTCAATCTGCGGCATGAACTCGCCCTCGCTCTGCCACAGGCTCTCGAACGGCGCCAAACTGAAGGGGTTGGCGTAGAATTCGTCAAAGAGGCGGTTCATTTCACGGCGCAGCGTCAGGAATGGGTCGCTTTCGCGGCGCACCGCCAGGCTTTTACCACGGTTCCAAGGAAGCAGCGCTTTCATGATGTGTCACCTCCTTTCAGAAAGTTTCTGTTCTCCGCGTGTTTTGATTATCCTTTTTTGACCGTGATCTTGCGTGCAATCGCCGGGCCGACCTTGGGCAGTTTGAGGCTGAGCACGCCGTCTTTGACGCTGGCTTCAATTTTCTCGCGGTCAATCTCATTGGAAAGCACAAACTTGCGCTCATAATCGCCCACGCCGTACTCAAGATACACCGGGCGGTATCCCTGCGGGGCTACAGCATCCACTTCACCGCGGATGGTGAGGACGTTCTTATCCAGGGTGATATCCACCGAATTCTCGTTGACGCCCGGCATGTCGGCGGCAACATAGACGCTGTCATCGGTTTCGTAGATATCCGCCAGCGGGACAAACAGGCTGCGGTCGCGGGCGCGCTCCTGACCCTCGGCGGGGGCAATTTCTTGTTTTTTCTTGACCTCAATTTCCTTGCTCATCGCACACCTCCTGAACAGATGGTTTAATGGTTGAGATTATGCGCTTTTGACGGTGATCTTGCGCGGTTTGTCGGCTTCGGCGCGCGGCAGTGTGATGCGCAGTACACCTTCCTCCATCACGGCTTCGACCTTGTCGGCATCCACCGGATAGGGCAGCGAAATGGTGCGGCTGAAGCTGCCACATTCGCGCTCCTGGCGGTGATATTTGCCGTTTCCGGCGGGTTCCGCCGTTTCGCGCTTGCCGCTGATGGTAAGGGTGTCGTTGACCACCGAGATATCCAGGTCATCCATTTTGACGCCGGGCAGCTCCGCGGTGACCACCTGACCCTCCTCGTTCGCCCAAACGTTGACCGCTGGGAAGCAGGGCGCCGGACGCATCCACCCCGGCGAAAAGGCGTTGAAGAGGCGGTTCATCTCGCGCTGCAAGCGCTCCATCTCACTCCAAACAGACGGGGTATACAATCGATCAAACATAGTTTAACGCCTCCTTTCTTAATAAACCTGTTGTTTTTTCAGCCTGGATGATAGGCAAAAAGCGTTAAAAAATCATCAGAGAAAGGTTATAGAAAGATAAGAAAAGCGCGCCGTCGCAACATTTTTGCCACTTAAGGTACAATGAAACAAAAACAGGAGGAAGGGATGCAATACGAAACGGCATTTCTTATGGATACCTCAAGCATCAAGTTCGGTGCCGGGGCAACGCGCGAGGTGGGGTTCGATATGAAGTCGCTGGGGGCACGGCGGGTGATGGTGCTGGTGGATCCCAACCTGGTGCACAGCCAAACCTGCGCCACGGTGATGCAAGCGCTGAAGGACGAGGGGATTGATGCGGTGCTCTACAGCGCAGTGCGCATCGAACCCAGCGATGCATCCTTCAAGGAAGCGATCCGCTTTGCCAGCGACGGCAAATTTGACGGCTATGTGGCGGTGGGGGGCGGCTCGACGATGGACACCGCCAAAGCCGCCAATCTATATGCCACCTACCCGGCGGATTTTTTGACCTACGTCAACGCGCCGATCGGCAAGGGGCAGCCGCCGCCGGGCAGGCTGCAGCCGATGATCGCCATCCCCACCACCGCTGGGACGGGGAGCGAAACGACCGGCACCGCCATCTGCGACCTGCTGGATATGCACGTCAAAACCGGGATTGCGCACCGCTTTTTGCGTCCGCAGTTGGGGATCATTGACCCGGAGAACACACGCAGCCTGCCGCGCATGGTGGCGGCGTGCAGCGGGCTGGATGTGCTGTGTCATGCACTGGAATCGCTGTTGGCGCTGCCCTACAACCAGCGTCCCGCGCCCGAGACCCCCGCCCAGCGTCCGGCGTATCAGGGGGCTAACCCCATCAGCCACATTTGGGCTTCAAAGGCGATCGAAATCTGCACCAAATTTCTGCCGCGCGTGCTGGAAGACCCCAACGACGACGAAGCGCGCGGGCAAATGCTGCTGGCGGCTTCGTTTGCGGGGATCGGTTTTGGCAACGCGGGGGTCACGCTGCCGCATGGGATGTCGTATCCCATCTCGGGCAAGGTGCGCAATTACTACCCGCCCGATTATCCGCACGATCACCCCATGGTGCCGCACGGGATGTCGGTGATCCTCGGCGCTCCGGCGGCGTTCCGCTTCACAGCGCCCAGCAACCCGCGGCTGCACCTCTACGCCGCCAGTTTGATGGGCGTGGACACCCGCGGGGCAAGGGATGAAGACGCCGGAGACCTGCTGGCAGGAGCGGTGATCGAGATGATGAAAAAGACAGGGATGCCCAACGGGCTGAAAGCCGTCGGATTTGGCATGGAAGATATCGAAGACCTGGTGGCGGGCGCCCTGCCGCAGCACCGCGTGCTCAAACTTTCGCCGCGCGCGGTGAGCGCCGAAGACCTGACACGATTGTTTATGGAGACGATGACCCTTTGGTAATCGGTCTGTGCAACAATCTCATTCCTGCAACGGGTCTTCAAACTCGGGCGAGTACCACACTTCCTCTTCAACCAGGTTGTGCTCCTGCTGGTCTTTGGGGGTGAGGGGGTCGTCCATACGCACCTGCATGACAATGCCGGCAGTGCGGACGCCGTTTTCGGTTACGACGCGGCGCACCTTATAGCGCAAAAAGTATTTCTGCACATCCTCGTTCTTCATCACATCTTTGACCGTGCGCACGCTGACGGAGGCTTTGCGGGCAAGCTCGCCCATTTCGGTTTCCACCGTGTTGCGCAGCTGCCCGGTCATGGGGTTCCAATAGCACATCGAGCGGGCAGCCATGATGACTGCCATGGCAGAGTGCCCCAGAATGGGCAGCCAGTTGAAAAAGAAATACTGTGTTACCAGAAGGGTGCGGTCGGGCTGAATGATGGCGGCGCGTTTGCTGCCGTAAGCGCGCTGCAACATCACCTTGCGGCTGCGCGGTTCGGGTTTGCTTTCCTCTGCCAATGCCGACGGCGCGGGCGGCGGGGCAGATGGGGCTGCCGGGCGCTGATCGGCAGCCGGGCGGTAGTAGGCATTGACCACCTGCACCTCAAGCGTCAAGGTGGCGTTGAGCATGCCTTCGAGGATGTGGGTGATGCGGCTTTTGAGGCGGTCGTTGACCCAATCACGTGCATAGGGGCTGACGGCGCCGACATAAAAAACACCGTCGCGGTAATCCAACGGCTGGAGCGGCTGTACCCAGTTTTCAAAATCAACCCGCGACATTTCCATGCGCAACTGGCTGAGCACCATCTGCCATGCCTGATGAACATTGTCCGGCGATGCGATCAGAAATGTTGAGGGTACAGTTGACTCCATCTGGGTTCCATTTTCAACGCGACAAGGGCTACTTCCTGTCTGCGACAGTAAGGGCTTTCACCTGACGTTCAAGAAACTCAACCACCTGGGGGAAGTCCTCCTGACGGATGTCCTCCGAGCGGCTGACGCCGGTCAGGCGGGTGATATCCATGTAGATGCCGGGGTAGGGTTTGGCAACGCCGCGCTCCTGTAGCAGCGTGCCCAATGTGGCAACCAGGATGCGCAGCTGACCAAGCTGCTCAGGGGTCAGGCGCGCTTTGGGGACGGCAACCGCTTCGAGACGTGCCACCTGCTGGCGCAGCTCGCTGAAGGCTGTGCGGATTTGCTGCACTTTTTCTTCATGTGCCTGACGGATTTCAGCCAGCTGCGCCTCCACTTTTTTTGCAATGGCTTCCTCATAAGACTCCTGCTCAACAACCATGCGGGCAATGGCTTGACGCATGAATTCGATCTCGCCGCGCTCGCTGATGCCAAAATGCTCCGCCAACACCGCCTGCCCCTCTTCCATGAAGGCCTTGAGCAGGGAACGCGCCTGATCGTCCTTGACACGCTCCAGTTCAACGCCCATCAGAAAAGCGGGCACCGACCAGCACATCAGACACAGGGTCGGCTGTGCCCCGCCGGGGGTGGACATGAGGATCATGGCGGTATAGGGGGCAAAGAAACCCTGCTGACGCATCAGCCGTTTGCGCTGCGAGCGCTGCTCAAGACCAAATGCCTCGCACAGCGAACGGACGGAAACGTATCCTTTGCCATCTTTGAGGTCGGCGGTGGCAATTTCTTTGCCTCTAAAGAGAATTTTTCGTTCACGCTGGGGAGAAAAAACAGCTGGTTGATAAGACATGATGGGGTTTTTGCTTCCTTTCCGGGTGGGTGGGGTCATGATGACCTCCCCTTTTTATCCACAGGTTATCTACAGGTTTTCCACAGACAAAAATTTTTTCTTCCGTAAAATATGGGCTTTTTTGGAAGAAAAAATTTTTCATTCTCTACCGATCATCCGATCAACCAGGTCGGCAAGGTTTTCCTGGTTCTTTCCATTGGTGATGTATTCAAGACGGGCTGAACAGACACGGGCAAGGATACCGGCAGTCTCGCCAAGTGAGACTTTGCGGCGCAAGAGGCTGGAAAAGCGCTCCTGCCACTGCTCCAGCTCGTGAATTTCCCCTTGCGAGAGGGTCAATCCAATTTTGCGGCGCGGCACCGGCGCTGGAGGGCGTCCCGGCGTGCGGGTTTTGACCTCTCCCGAAGGGCGGCGTGCTTCATAGAGCTGCACCCAGGCAGGCTTTGCGGAAGATGGGTTGGGTGTCATGTTTGCAATACCTCTTCGACAACTTGACGGGTGATCATGGTTTCATCGCTCTGCAGCAGATAGTCGGTGGCTTGGGCACACAGACGGATGATTTCCCGCGGGACGCCGCGCGAATGTTCAAAAAGAAGTTCAAAAGCATCGTCATCAATCAGGGGTTCGTTTCGCCCGGCGACCTGCAGACGGAAGAGCACCATCTGCAAGGCGCTGGCAAGGGTGAGCGGCGGTAGCACCAGCCGCACAAAGACACGGGCATTGACGGCTTTATTGGTGGCAAAAAGGGCTTCCATTTCCAGCTGCCCAAAGGCGAGGATTTGCACCACCTTGGCATCGTAATCAAAGTTGTAGAGGCGGTGAATGACCTCCAGCGCCTCGCTTTCCATCAGCTGGGCATCATCCAGAAGAACAACCACGTTGCGCCCGGCGGTGAAGGCATCCGCCATGGCTTTTTCCAATCCTTCCATCTGGCGCTGAAAGCTGCGTTGCGGTCCAACGCCCAGGGAGGAAGAAATTTGACGGGCAGCGTCCATTGCCGATTTAAAGGCAGCAGTGTGAATGTAACACATATCAATGCCCTGCTCGTTGGCGTAAATATCATACAGCCGCCGGGCAAGCGAACTTTTCCCCATTCCCATATCCCCATTGATCAGCGCCAGCCCGCGCCGTCTGGAGATGACATTCTGCGCCTGACGATACACCGCCAAGTGCTCAGGACCAAGATACAAATAGCGCGGGTCTGCGGACAGCTTGAAAGGATCCTCTTTTAAGCCAAAGCGGTCAAGCCGTGCCTGCCGCCATTCCTGATTGCTGAGACGATCATACATGTATTATTCCTCCTTACAACCATCATTATCACACAAATCAAGTTTAAAATCAATATATTTACGGTAATTTGTATATAAAACCACGATAATTGGGGTATTTATATTGATTAAGAGGGTATTCTGTGCTAATATCATGTGTAGTCGCCTGTATTTATGTTTTTGGTATAATGAAGATGGTTTTGATCATTTTTTGGGTCACAGGATACAAAACCTTTCTACAACATTTTAGAACAAATGTCAATATGTCCTTTTGGACAATATTTTGCCATAGGGTGGATAGTATCCCCCCTAGGAAAGGATGAGAAAAACAATGGCGGTGACCATTTCGATTGCCAACGAAAAAGGTGGGGTAGGGAAAACCACCACAGCGGTCAACCTGGCAGCCGGTCTGGCAATGCGCTTGCGGGCAGACGGCAGGGGTGACCGCCGTATCTTGCTGGTGGACATTGACCCGCAGGGACATGCGCTGCTTTCCACAGCGTATGGTCGGCATACCGCCGAAGCGGGCGAATCGCTGGCGGCTCTGCTGACTGAAACCCCCCCGCCCTCCGTTCAGCGCATGATCCGCCAGAGTGTGCACCACCCCAATTTGTATATCATTCCCGGCAACCGGGCAGCCATGAGCCGCGCAGCGCGGCTGTTGCCTTCTCTGATCGCCAACGAAAGCCGCTTGCAGCGCGCCCTGGCGCCGGTACAACCTCTTTTTGAATACATCATCATTGACACACCGCCCAACATCGGCGACCTGCTGGTCAACGCTCTGGTGGCAGCCACACATGTGCTGATCCCGGTTGAGACCAGCTATTTGGGTGTCTCGGGGCTGCGCGAGCTGCAACAGACCATTCAGTCTGTCTGTTTTCATCTGCGCCCAGACCTGCAGATTCTTGGTTATCTGCCCACGCTGTGCGATGAGCAGCGCAGCGAAACGCACGAAATCCTGGCAGAGCTGCAAAATCGTTATGGAGGGCAGGTGTTTGATCCCATCCACAAAGCCACCGATCTGGCTTACGCGCATTCCAGTCACATGGATGTTTTTACCTACCGCCCGGCGAGACAACGCGATCAGCTGGCATCCAGTTCGCGCGCCACGCAGGAATATGCCGCTCTGGTTGAAACTATTTTGCAGATCACCGGGCAGCCCGCATAGGGTTTACCTCATTCTCACCTAAGGAGGTACTGAGATGGCAAATCCGCGCAAACGCTTCAGCGCCTTTGAGGATTTTCCTGACGCCACGAAAATCGGAGAGTCAAAGCCGGTAGAAGGCATCCTCTCAACCCAGACAAAGCCGGTTGAAACGGCAGCCGTGGAGCGCATCGAACGGCTGAAACCCAGCCAAATGATGCCAGACCGCTTTCAGCCGCGTCATCTCCTGCCAGCTTCGATCCGCAGCGCCTTCTTTACAGGCAAGATTGACTGCTACGAAGCTGCAAGGCGCTGGATACAGACCGCCCGACAGGATATGGGATACCAGACGGAGATTGACAGGCTGGTTGCCATGGGTGACTCGTTTGAAGAGCACGGTCAGATCAAGCCTATTACGGGGTCGTGGGTTGCCGCACAGCAGGGACAGTTTATCTTTCTCATCGAAACTGGCGAGCGGCGTTTTTGGGCAGCCTGTTTGCGCCGGGTGATACAGAACCTTGAGGAAGAACCCTTGCTGCGTGTGGAGGTGGTGGCAAAGCCCAGCCGTCAACGCCAGGTGCTGGAAAATCGCCACGCTGAACCGCCATCAGCAGTGGGACAGGCTTGTGAAATTGCCGCCTTGATCCTGGCGGAGATGGGTATCCATCCGGACGAAACGACCGCAGATACCTTCGATTATTTCCGCCTGGCGCGCGCCCAGCGGATGCCAGCCGGTCTGTGGGAACAGATCACACCCATCATGCAACTGACGCGCCCGCGCATGGTGCAGCTGCTCAATGTGCTGCAACTGCCTACACCCCTGCTGGAACTGGCAGACCGCTACCGGCTGCCGGAGCGTGTGCTGCGCGAGGTGCTCTCGATGCCGCGCGAACAATGGGAGCGTATGTTACACATCAGTATCCAGCAAAATCTGACATCCAGCGATGTTGCTGAACTGGGTGAAACGCTCAAACCGCAGGAGAAACAAAGCGCGACAACAACCACGCGCTCATCCCAGCCGCGCTTTCCGGGCAAGACGGCTATCAGCGGGCTGCGCCGGTTTGCCAATGCGCTCATGGCGCTGGATGAATTCGCCCAGGCACAGGCTCTTGACGAGGTAGCCGACGAGCTGGTCAGCACCGGCGAGGCAGACGGTATGAGTTTTTTGTTGGGGGAGCTGGCACACCTGCTGGACGCCCGCCTCAGCCGCCGTTAGGCACGCAAGTGTAACCGCGGTTACACTTTTGCAACCCCTCGTACAAATTTATTCCTCTCTTGAAAGACAACAATATTTGAAGGCATTGTCGGGGTTAAGGGGCGACCCTTCTTTTTGTGTAGGGTCGCCCCTTAGGGTCATCGCTTGACAATTAATGAGGCGACCCTGTATAATTTCAAGGGTCGCCCCTATACACGATTCACTCTTAATTCTTCTTCCATCCTTTCCAAGATGAAAATCATTTCGTTTGCAAATCAAAAAGGTGGTGTCGGAAAGACCACTTCGGTTGTAACATTGGGCGAAGGGCTGGCAAGACACGGGTTCAAAACGCTCCTGGTGGATCTCGATCCTCAAGGGCATGTGGGATTCTCCTTTGGGCTGGAAAAGCAGCCCGGGTTGTATCGTCTCATCTGCGCCGAGGAACCTCTGGAGCGTGTGATTATCAACGCGCGTCCCAATCTTGACATCCTTCCCAGCGACAAGCACACCGAAAAGGTCAAACGGCAAATCACCATTGCCGATTTCCGAGAAACCGTCCTTCTCGACCACCTGCGTCAAACAACGTACGATGTCATCCTTATTGACATGGCGCCCTCAATGGACGTGCTTCACATCAACGGTTTGTTCGCCAGCGACTGGGTGATCATTCCCACCCGGCTGGATGCGATGGCTGTTGACGGCGTGCGTGAAATCCTTTTCACTATGGGAGAGATTGCACGCCAGGGACATGCTTTTGAGGGCTATACAATTCTCCCTACATTTTTTGATCGCATTACCCGCGAAACGCTGGCACAGATCAAAGACCTGGTAGAGGCGTTCGGCGCCCGCGTTTGGCCGCCTGTGCCGCAGGATACGCGCGCCCGTGAGGCGGCTGCTTATGGAAAAACGTTATGGGAATACGCCCCTCACTGCAGGGCAATTACCGGCTACCGGGAGAACCGCCAGTTGCTAGGTGGGTACGCACAAGTGTTGGAAAGATTAATCGAGGTGATCGCATGAACGAAAACAAGCTTCTCCGCCGTCAAATTATTGATCCGGCTGTTGCCGACCTGATCAGCGGAATGGATCAGAAACAAGCCGAAATGCAAATGCCGCGCCGTGAAAGGATGAAGAAAAAACGCGAGCAGGCAAAGATCTTTGCCCGCCGCGAACAGCGAGCCACGTATGATCTGCCCCCTTCTTTGCGCCAGGAGGTGAAACAAATTGCCGAACGCGAACGTGTACCCGCCAGCCAGATCGTAACCCTGGCGCTGATCCACTTTGTCAATCAGTATACATCCGGACAGATAGACCTCAGTCTGTACAAACAGCCCTCGCGCAGCCCGCGCTATGACTGGAATTTGATACTCCCTATCAGCTTGATTAAAAAGTTAGAACAATAACTTGACCGGAGAGAAACATCCCATGACCCGAGAACGTTTTCTAACCCTGCGTGCCTGGATGGTGCATTTCTACACCAGCCTAGGCATCATTGCTGCCCTGCTCGCCCTGATGGCTATCTTTAAGGGCAATATTCAGGAGATGGTCATTTTTCTTGCCGTAGCCAATATCATTGACGCAACAGATGGAGCACTGGCGCGGCGCTGGAATGTCAAACGTTTTGCCGCCAGCTTTGACGGGCGCAAACTGGACGATATTATTGATTACATTAACTATACCTTCCTGCCAGTTTTCTTCTGTTATCGCTTCGGTCTTGTCTTAGAGACAGTTGGGGTTGTTATCCTCGGTATTGTGTTGATCTTTTCAATTTATGGCTTTTGTAATCAGTCAGCAAAAACATCTGATGGCTTTTTTACTGGCTTTCCGAATTTCTGGAATGTGTTGGTGGTCTATTTATATCTGTTTGGATTTTCACCCGAAGTCAACACACTCATCCTGTTATTCTTTGCCCTTATGATTTGGGTGCCGATTAAGTACGTGAGCTTCAGCACGATTCCTTTCCGTCGCCTGACCATCTTTATGAGTGTTGTGTATGCGGTCATATCAATTATCATCGTGATTACCTTTGATCAGGTAGATATGCGCCTTGTCTGGCTCTCGCTGATTGGTCCTATATACTATTTTGCGATTTCGTTCTATCTGCACTTCAAGGAACAGCGTTTGTCCGCCCTGGGAGAGATTTCAAAATGAGCTGGATCTACCTGACTCTTGCCATCCTTTTTGAGGTGAGCGGTACCACAGCGATGAAATTTTCAAAAGGATTTACAAAGCTGCTTCCCTCACTGCTCGTATTCCTGTTTTACGTCATCAGTACTGGTTTTCTGAACCTGGCGGTAAAACGGCTAGATATCAGTTTGATCTACGCCATCTGGTCGGGGGTTGGAACAGCATTGATCACTATAATAGGTATCCTGTGGTTTCGCGAACCCGGAACCACCTTAAAACTTATTTCAATTTTTCTTATCATTATTGGCGTCATTGGTTTAAACCTGAACAAATAATTTATGAATACAAACCCATTTGCAATCGCTGAGATTATCTCAACAACCATTCTCCAAGCAGTATCAGAGTCCAATACCCAAACAGAATACCGCCGTCCGCTCATTGCGTATACGCCAGCCGACAACCCTCTTTTCAATCGCTTGCGCGAGCTGGTTACTCCACAACACATGCTTCCGCAAGATTTGCTTCCCGACGCTGTTTCTGTGGTTTCATTTTTTATTCCATTTGCACCCTGGGTGGTGATTTCCAACACCGGAGACAAAGAAAAAGCCTCTCCCGAATGGGCAAAAGCATACATTGAAACCAACGCTCTTATCGGGCATATTACCATGCAAATCATAAATACCCTCGCAGAACAAGGTATACAGGCGGCAACTGTACCTGCCACACATAACTTTGATCCGGTAACATTAATCAGCAAGTGGGGACACAAAAGCGTGGCTGTTGTTGCCGGGCTGGGTAGCTTTGGACTAAATCAACTTGTCATCACTGATGCCGGATGTGCTGGACGATTTGGCAGCTTGGTGCTAAACGCAGAACTACCCTATACAAACTTGAAACCCAGGCAACGTTGTCTTTATTTCTATGATGGTAGTTGTCAGGAATGTATCTGGAGTTGCCCGGTTGGAGCACTACATCAAGAAAATTATTTGGATAAACAGCTTTGCTGGCAACAATGTCAGAAAAATGAACGGGGATATTTATATTTAGGCAAAGCAGATGTCTGTGGAAAGTGCTCTACAGGTCCATGTGCTTGTGAATCTCCGATTTGATATTAAATTTGTTTTTCTCTGTAGCTTAGTTAGCTTTAAAGTAGTTAAATTGAATCACGTGCAAATTTTGCACGCACAAGATGGGCAGGATTTGCATGCTTAACACGTGCAGATTTTGCACGCTGGCTGCCAGCGGGTAAAAATTGCACTCTTGCCAGAAGGCAAAAAATGCCTCCTGGCGTACATGTGAAAATTGCACCCTGGCCAGAATGCAAATTTTGCATTCTGGGTGGTGTATAACGGGTATCAATCCAATTTTTTTTGGCAAATTGGGATGCAGACCAGCTAATTCAGATGTGAAATTCGGATCGCTTCCGGCTCGCTTATGTCGAGCAGCCGTTGGTTAACGGCCACCTCGCGGCGATAGAGGCGCTGTGTGTTTTTGATCAGCTCTGTGATATTCTGAGAAGATAGCAGAGGCTGTTTCTCTGTTGCGGGAATCTGGAGGAAGGACGCGGAAAGGTATGTTAACGCCACAGGGTCTTTGGGCAGGTGCACACGGCTGAGATCAAGATTTGCTGTTCTTACCTTGTTTAGCATTTCGAGGTATTTTGTGACCTGATGGCTGAGCTTTTTTACCTCTTCCGACCACGCTTCGGGGGGCTGCTCTTCAAGTGTCAAAAATTCCACCTCGCCGCACAGGTAAGGGCGGTCAAACAGCAGATTTTTGATCACGAAGCGCTGCTCTCCAATTGCCACCAGGTTGAGATGGTTATCTGGAAGTGGCTCGAGGTGAATGATGCGTGCAACACATCCGATAGGGTAGGGGATCGCGCCTCCACCTGCCTCACTTCCCTGACGGATCAGCACCACCCCAAACCGGCGGTCAGTTTCCAGACAATGGGTCACCATTTCCCGGTAACGTCTTTCAAAAATATGCAGATAGATTGGCGTTCCCGGAAAAAGAACTGTGTGAAGTGGAAAGAGAGGCAATTCAAACATATCTGCTATCTATTTTACATATTTGTGGTGTATATTCAATAATAGATAAATTAACAAATTGTTAGAGATGAAAAGGAGAGAAGGATATGGGCAGTATATTGATCATTGCGTTGATTTTTGCCATTATTTTTGGCATCCTGGGCGTGGTTTTTATTATTGTCGCACAATCGGCAAAAAAGAAAGCCGCTGCCGCGGCAGCCTGGCCAACTGTAACTGGGAGGGTCGTCTCGGTAGAGGTGCGCGAACACAGACACTATGACTCCGAAGACCACCGTACCGAGTACAGTTACGAACCCATCGTCGAGTATACATACACGGTGGGCGGACGTCAGTACAACGGCAGTAAAATCAGCTTTGGCGCCAACCGCTTTGACCGAAATACTGCCCAGAGAAAAGCCGCCGCTTACCCGCAAGGGGCAAGCGTCACGGTGTTCTATGACCCTTCTGACCCCGCCAAAGCTGTTCTGGAGCCCCAGGCTGCTGGCTCGAAGGTTTTTCTGATCATTGGCATTGTATTTGCGGCAATTGGCTTGTTGGCTTGTTGCGGGGGGGGCTTAGCAGCGCTGCTCGCACAGAGCTAGTTGTTGTTTAGCCGTTCAACAGCTTCTTTTGGCGTTAAATCGCTCAGACGATGCAGAACGAGATTTGCCGCCCGCAGCGCATTGGGCGGGTTGGTTGTTGCCACGCCGATACACCTCATCCCGGCGCGACGGGCGCCCTCAATTCCTACGGGGGTATCCTCGATCACCACGCACCTGCCAGGTGGTATTCCAACCAGGGAGGCTGCTTCTAAGAAGACATGCGGCTCGGGTTTGCTGGGCAAGGCGCTGGCGGAGACGGTTGTATCAAAGAATGGCCGTAACCCGAGCGAATGAACAATGGCATCAATGTTCTCACGTGGTGCCGAGGAAGCAATTGCCTGAGCAAACCCATTGGAGCGGAAGTATTCGAGCCACGTCTTGACGCCCGGCAGCAGAAGCTCCTTTTCGCAAAGCATTTGACGGAAAAGAGTTTCCTTTTGCTCGCTTAGAGCGTCCTTAAAGTCGTCTGTCAGATGTTCCCCGCCGAGAATGGCAATTGCCTGACGGTTGTTCATGCCGTATATAAATTGGAATTTCTCACGCGAGAAGGGGATATGATGTTGTGAAAATACCCGCGCCCATGTCAAAAAGTGGAGTTCGGTCGTATCTACCAACACCCCGTCCATATCCCAAAGAATTGCCTGTATCTGATCCATAAGCCGCTATTCTACCATCAAATAAAGCGTTACCGCGGTTACACATGCTATGCGTATAGGTATAGGTTTGTTGTAAAATCACCCTGATAATACCTCTTGTGCAATTCTCTCAATCAGCGTTTTCATGCGCTGGTAATGTGTCCCTTTCCAGTATATCTGGCCGCATACATTACAGGTGTAAAATAGATCGTAATACTTTCTGGTATTGGCGGGTAATTTTCCCTCGATAGCGCCCTTGTCCACCTGACGCATCAGCCCATTGCATTTCAGACAGCGTTCAAATGGCTTTATCTGCCCCTCCAGCTGAAAGCGCCGCAGCACCTCGACTGCCTGCTGGTGGGCACTCGTCTCGCGCACATAGTAGCCATGTGAAACCATCTTGCGCTTGAGCAAACCGCGGTCGCGGGTGAGCAGGACGCGTTTCTCTTCGCAGGAGATGCGCGCCAGTTCCTCGTCTTTGTAGTCATTGCGGTAGAGCGTATCGAACCCCAGCATGCGCAGGTATGCTGCCAGCCTGCCCAAATGTGTATCCAGTACAAAACGCGTCTCGCGTAACGGCTTGGGGCGCAGGTGGATGATTGGCGAAATATCCATAGACTCAAACTCGGGATACACGCTGATGTGGTCTCCATCCTGCGGCTGAAAAGAAAACCCTACCGATACGCCGTTCACCACGATCAGATCAACTTCAGTATGCGGCACGCCCAGCGATTCGATCAGATGCTTGACCGTCGTGCCCTCTCCAATCCAACATACGAACTCCCGCTGGCGTTTTTCGGCAGGCAGCAGACGGTTGAGTTCGGCGTAGAAGCGGATGTGAACCTGTTTCATCTGTCTGACTTCACCGACTGCGTAGCTGTCTCTCTCCCTCTAACGCGAAACACGCCGGTAACCCCCAGCAGAACCAGCGCTGCCCCCAGAAGGGTATAAACGGTGATGCGCTCTCCCAGAATAGCCCAGCCGAGCGCCACCGCGATAATCGGGTTGACGTAGCTGTATGTTGCCACAATGCGCATAGGCAATAAATCGATTGCCTGAATATAAGAAGTAAACGCAATCAGCGATCCAAACACCACCAGATATCCCCACGCCAGCCATGCCTCAGGGATGGGGTGGGGCAGGGGTTCTCGCAATACCAGCGCTGTGAGCGCAAAGCCTATCCCTCCTGCCAAAAGCTGATAAGCGGAGGTAACCGTTGGTGTCAGCCGCAAACGACTGCGGCTCTGCAACATGCTGCCCAGCGACCAGCAGATCGAGGCGGATAGCAGTAGCACGACTGAGAGCACATCCGCCCGTATGCCCGAGCGTAACAATGGCAGACTGAGCAGTGCAATTCCTGCTAGACCGATCAGCAGCGAAGCCGCCGCCAGCAACGACGGACGCCGCCGATCCAAAACAGCCTCCATGATCATAACCCAAATGGGAACGCCGGAAATAATCAGCGCTGTGATGCCCGAATCGGCGCGCACCTCTGCCAACATCACCAGACCATTGCCGCCCCACCACAACAGCAACCCCGAACCCGTCAGCGCCAGATACTCGCTCGCTTTCAACCGCAAACGCTGTTTTCCAATCCATGCCAGAGCCAGAAGGATGACCCCAGCCGTCAGCGAGCGCATTGCCCCCAGCATAAAGGGGGTGAACCCTGAACCTTCTCGCACCCCCACCCGAATGGCAAGATAGGTGCTGCCCCATACGACATATACAATGAACAGATGAAACAAACCACTGCGATTGAGAGACTGTCTTTGTTCGCCTGAGGATGTTGTAGACAAAATGATGCTCCCTGTTTGTGATGATGTGGGGTTTAATTGTATCTCATAAGCCAAAACCCGTTTGACATAAGATTCAAATCATCGTATATTGTTTACATCAAATTAGCAAATTTTATTTGCGCCGCCAAGCGAGATACTGCATTGAATATTTCCCTACAAGCTGAAGCATTTGAAGAAAAGCTACTGGCTCTTGACCGGCTCTCAGCGCGGCAGATTCTTGAAGAAACGTTGACGGAGTATTCCGTTTTGCAAGCTGTCGAGGCGCTAATTGTGCCTTGTTTGGAGCGTATTGGCAGCGGCTGGGAGCAGGGCAGGGTTGCCCTGTCACAGGTGTATTTGGGCGGACGCATCTGCGAAGAGCTGGTGGATGAATTTCTTCCCCCGGCTGCCCCCCAGCGCATTGACCAGCCGCCGATGGCGATCGCCGTCCTGGAGGATTATCACCTGCTTGGCAAGCGCATTGTCTATTCCTGTCTGCGCGCCAGCGGGTTTGAGCTTCTGGATTACGGACATGCTTCCCTGGAAGACCTGGTGCTGCGCACTTCCAAAGACAGGGTACGCATCCTGCTGGTTTCGGTTCTGATGCTGCGTTCAGCGCTGCGCGTCAAAGCCCTGCGTGAGGCGCTCGAGCATCTGTCTCCCGTGCCGCGCCTGGTAGTTGGCGGGGCGCCGTTTCGCTTTGACCGCAACCTGTGGCAGGAAGTTGGCGCGGATGCCGTGGGAATGAACGCCGCAGAGGCTGTTGAGGTTGTCTCACGGCTGATCAAGGAGATAGCATGAGCCAAACCATGACCTCGTTGCAGCGTATCCTCACCGCTCTGGGGCAAAAGCCGCCCGATCGCGTGCCTTTTGTTCTCCCAGTCACCATGCACGCCGCACGTCAGATGGGGCTTTCGCTGCGCGAGTATTTTTCAAAAGCGGAGTATGTGGCTGAGGGGCAGTTGCGCGCCCGCGACCAGTTTCGTCATGACGCTGTGGTTGGCTTTCTCTACGCGCCGGTGGAGGTGGAAGCCTGGGGCGGGGAGGTGATTTTCTTCGATGACGGTCCGCCAAACTCCGGCGAGCCGTTCATCCGCAAACCTGAAGATATCAGCCATTTGCAGTCCCCCCAGATTGAGAATTGCCCCAGCATGATGCGCACGATAGAGGTGCTTCGTCTGCTTAAAGAACGCATTGGCGATGATGCTCTTATCCTTGGCGTGGTCATGTCGCCTTTCTCTCTGCCGGTTATGCAAATGGGCTTTGACCACTATTTGCAAGTGATGTATGAATGCCCGCACTTGTTTGAGCGTTTGATGCAGGTGAACGAGGCTTTCTGCGTTGATTGGGCGAATCGCCAGGTTGCAGCTGGGGCAATGGCGATTGTGTATTTTGACCCCGTTTCTTCCACAACCATCATCCCGCGCGAGAAATACCTGCAAAGCGGCTTTCTCATTGCACAGCGTGTCATTGCGCAAATCAAAGCCCCGGTGGTAACCCATTTTGCCTCTGGACGCTGCCTGCCCATTCTTGCGGATGTTGCCCAAACGGGCACTGTGCTGGTGGGCGTCAGTGTGGAGGAAGACCTGCGCGCCCTAAAAAGCGCCGCCGCAGGCAAAGTTTCACTATTGGGCAATCTCAACGCCATCGAGATGCGCCGCTGGACGCCGCAGCAGGCGGAGGTAGCGGTCAAAGATTGTATTGCCCGCGCCGCGGAGGGCGGGGGGTATATCCTTGCCGATAACCATGGTGAGATACCCTATCAGGTGCCAGAAGAAGTCTTGATGGCAATTTCGGAAGCTGTTCACCGCTGGGGAAATTATCCGCTCGACTGGGTCAAAGGCGATGCCGCGCCGCATTAGCCTGCTGGTTTGCGAGAACTTCGCCGCAGAACTGCAAGCGGTGCTCAAAGACCTTCCCCACGAGGGAGTAGAGGTGCATTGCTTCCCCTCCGATTGCACGCAAAGCGCATTTGATTTGCAGTGCGTAGACCGTCTGATTGCCACGCATCACGATGCCGCTGTGGATGAGGTGCATGTACTTGGCGCTTGCTGTCTTGCGGGAGTGCAGCGTTCGCTGTTCCCTGAAGACTGGCGTATGCATTATTTTGACCAGTGTTTTTATATGTTCGTCAACCGCACACTGGTGGATTTTCTTATTCAGCAGCGGGCTTACCTGCTTTCGCCCGGCTGGCTGGCAAACTGGCAGGAAAATTTACAAAAACTGGGCTTTGATCAGCAGACCGCCCGTCAGTTTTTTGCCGAGACGACCCAAAAACTGGTGCTGCTTGATACGGAAACTGACCCAAACAGCCCTGCCTATTTGCAGGAGATGGCGCACTACCTGGATTTGCCCTGCGAGATTCTCCCTGTTGGTTTGGATTGCTTTCGCCGTTATGTGCAAAATATTCTCGAAAAAGGCAGTCGCAGCGCAGACTTGCGCCAGGCGGATTACGCCATGGCGCTGGATTTAGCCGCCCAGATGACCGGGCTGATCCACGAAAATGAGGTCATTGAAAAGACTTTTGACATTTTCTCCATGCTGTTTGCGCCTCAACGGCTGGTGTTTTATCCCCTGCTTGATTTTGCCTTTGGCGCTGTTCATTCCCGTCCGCCGCAGATGAGCGTCTCCCCGTCGCAGATAGAAGAACGCATCCGCTGGGCGGCTGAAAAACGCGAGTTTCTTGAAATGGAAGATGGTTTCCTTTTTCGCCTTCACCAACAGGATGAGACCATCGGCGTTTTAGAAGTTGCCCAAATTGCCCTGCCGCAGTACCGCCACCGCTATTTGAGCGCCGCCCTCAACGTGGCAAGGATTTGCGGCGTCGCCGTTGCCAATGCCCGCTCGCTGCAAAGAATGATCGCCATGCAGAAAATGGCAGATTTGGGCACGCTGGCGGCGGGGGTTGCCCATGAGATCAATTCGCCCTTGCAGGTCATCACCGGTATCACTGATACCCTGTTTGAGCGTTTTATCAAAAGCCGCGATGAGCAATTTCTCAAACAGCGGCTGGAACTGCTTTCGCATAGTGCCTGGCATATCGCTGAGATTATCCACTCACTTTTGTCCTATGCATCGCCCCAGCACCTTGAGCTTGGTTTGCACGACCTCAACAGCATTGTGAGCGACGCGCTGTTGATTGCCGCCAACCAGGTGAAGGATTGGGCGAACATACAGGTGCAGACCGAGTTTGCGCCGCACTTGCCGCCGCTGCCATGCGACCGATCCAAAATCTCTCAGGCGCTGCTGCATTTGCTTTCCAACGCCTGCGACGCTGTGAGCGGGAGAGGGGTCATTGCCATTCGCACAGGCTATGATGCCAAACGCCGCCGCTTGCTGCTTTCTGTCAGCGATAACGGTAAGGGTATCCCCAAGGAGTTGCAACCCAGAGTGTTTGTCCCCTTTTTTACGACCAAAGGGATCGGCAACGGTACTGGTTTGGGGCTTTCAGTGGTGCAGGGGATTGTCAGCGCACACGGCGGCGAGGTGGAGCTGGTCAGCGCCAGCGGGCAGGGAACAACCTTTACCCTTTACCTGCCCGATACTCCCCCCCAGCCGCACCCCGAGACTTCTGCTGAGGACGCCGGGCGTTTTGATGATCTGCCAACTGAGGGTTAACTCCTGGAAGAGCAGTGAATTGCCATCGTGCCAAACATGCGGCGCATAAAGCGCACATTGGCAAAACCGCAGTCTTGCATGCGTTCGGCAAGCTTTTCGGCGCTCAGAAAGCGGGTTGTCGAATCGGGCAGGTAGGTGTACGCTTCGCTGTTACCGGCAAAGAGGCGTCCCATCAGCGGGATAATCCGCCGCAGGTAGAAGTGAATGAAAGGTTGTAAGAACCCACTGGGCGGGGGCGTGGTATCCAGCGAGACCATACGCCCGCCGCGCTTCAGCACGCGCCGCTGTTCCAAAAGCGTCTCGTCCAGGTCGCCGACGTTGCGCAGCAGATAGGCGGAGATGACGCCATCGAAGTGCTGACTGGCAAACGGCAGATGTTGGGCGTCGGCAATCACCCAATGCACGCTCTCGCTGTGCGCTCTGCGGCGGGCGCGGGCGATCATCTCGACGGTGATGTCGCAGGCAACAATCCGCGCTTTTGGATACATGTTGCGCATCGCTAGGGCAACGTCGCCTGTCCCTGCGCCTACATCCAGTGCCAGACCATCTTCAGGAAGGTTAAGCTGCCGAACTGCCTCGCGCCGCCAGCGCAAATCCTGCCCGCCGGTCATCAGGCGGTTGAGTAGGTCGTAACGCGGGGCAATTTGGGCAAACAGACGGCGCACATAGCGTGTGCGCTCTGCTCCGTGAAGTGTGCTCATGAGTAGCGGTTGCTGGTTTTAGCTTTCGTCCTCTACTGTGAAGCCCACCTTGATCGTTACTTGCCAGTGAGCTACCTTCCCGTTTTCGATATACCCGCGCGTCTCGACCACCTCAAACCAGCGCATGTTGCGCACCGTCTCGGCGGCTTTGCTCAGCGCATTTTGCACCGCGTCCTCTATTCCGTTGGGGGATGACCCCACCAGTTCAATCTTTTTATAGACATGGTTGCTCATTGATTTCCTCCATAAAGAAGTTTGCTTTGATTATGCTTTTTCCGCCGCTTGGGTGCCAAAGACCATATCCCAAACTGGAGAGGTAACACCAAAACGGGCGTTGGGCGTTTTGTAATGATGGTTCATGTGATAGCGTTTGAGAAATTTGTAATACGCAAATGGCAATGGCCAGTGATGGGTAGCGTAGTGCGTCAGATCATACAGCAGATAACCAATGATAAACCCGCTGAAGACCGCCGCCGTCCAATGCGGCAGGGCAATTAAGCCGAAGATCAGCCGATAGAGCAGATAAAACAACACTGCCAGCGGGATACTGACCGCCGGGGGCATTACCAGGCGCGTCTTGATGCGCGGTTGATAATGATGCACGCCGTGAAAGAGGAACGAAACCCGTTCCTGCCATGCATTTCTGGGCTTAAAATGGAACAAAAAGCGGTGCAGCATGTATTCTGAGAACGTCCACAGGATTAATCCCAGCAGAAAGGCTGGCAGAATGACCAGCGGGTTTGAAAAAGCCGCGCGGTTGGTAATGGCAACCCCGAGAAAGATGAGCGCCACCGGCAGCCAGATGATCGTTACCGCCAGCGGGGTAATGTGGGTGAAAAATTCCAGCACATCCGATTGAAACAGACGCACCGGGGTTGGATCATTGCTGATTTCATGTGGATCCATCGCTGCGCTCTCCGTTTTTTTATGGTTGGTTAAGGGTGTTTTCATTATAATACAGGAAGATGCGGATAGCAAAAAACCGGGCAGGGTCTCGGACACCTGCCCCGTTTTTTCTGAAGACTTTTTTGCAACTTGATCAGGGTTTCTGTTAGCGAATGCCCATCATCAGGTCAGTTACCAGCTGGTCGAGGCGTTCATACTGCAGACCGCGGCGTGCAATGGCAGAACGATCAAAGGGATACTCTTTGAGCGCATTGGCTTTTTCAGGGGTGAACTTGCCTTTGAAGGCGTCCATCGAGCCGTCATCGGCGTTGATTTCTGCCAGCAGAGATTGGATTTCCTTGTCCTGGTTAAACTGGCGCGCTTTTTCTTTGAAGATCAGATAGGTACGCATGCAGCCGCGGGCAAAATCCTTGACGCCTTCGTAGTCCTCGGTGCGCAGGGCGTGGGCGTCAAAATGGCGGCTGCCCTGATACCCAACGTCCTCAAGGAATTTGACCAGGAAGAACGACTGTTTCCAGTTCTGCATCCCAAAGCGCCAGTCCTGATCAAAGCGCACGTAATTCTGGTCGTTGAGGTCAATATGGAACAGCTTTCCGGCGTCCCATGCCTGCGCCACAGCGTGGAGGAAATTGAGTCCTGCCATGTGTTCGTGCGCCATTTCCGGGTTGACGCCGACCATCTCGGGATGGTCAAGGGTAGCGATGAAGCCGAGCATAGCGCCGGTTGTGGGAAGGTAAATGTCGCCGCGCGGCTCGTTGGGTTTGGCTTCCAGGGCAAAGCGATAGCCGTACCCCTGATGGAGGTTGTATTCACAGAGGAAGTTGAGTGCCTCGCGAAAGCGTTTAAGCCCGTCCAGCGGGTTTTTGGCGGCGTCAGTTTCCACGCCCTCACGTCCGCCCCAAAAGACAAACACCTTTGCTCCCAGCTCAGCGCCGGTTTCCATGCAGCGCATCACCTTTTGCAGCGCGTATGTGCGCACGCGGGCATCGTTAGAGGTGAATGCGCCATCCTTGAAAATGGGGTCGCCAAAGAGATTAGTGGTCGCCATGGGCACCACCAGCCCGGTTTCTCTCAGCGCCTGCTTAAAGTCTTTGAGGATTTTTGCAGCTTCCTGTGGGGTGGCGTCAATGGGGATGAGGTCGTTGTCGTGATAGTTGACGCCGTAGGCGCCGACCTCGCCCAGCAGATGGACAATTTCCACCGGGCTGAGCGGCTTGCGCACCGGCTCGCCAAAGGGATCGCGCCCAATGCTGCCCACCGTCCACAAGCCAAAGGTAAATTTATGTTCTGGTTTTGGTTGAAAAGAATCGGTCATAACATTCCATCCTTTACGTTTACTTATTTTTCTTGAAATATACATCTCCGAAAACAGCCAGCACTAAGACCATCCCTTTCAACAGATATTGCCACGCAGGTGCAACGTTTAGCATTTGAAGGCCAGTGGTCAGGCTGGACATGATCAATGAACCTGTTAGAGCGCCAAAGATGGTTCCCACACCACCCAAGGTGGAAGTACCGCCCAGGATGGCGCTGGCAATCGCGTCAAGCTCATAGCCCTCGCCAGCAGCAATAGTGCCGTAGCCGACGTAAGAAGCCAGCACAACCCCGGCGACGCCGCACAGAAAACCCATTAACACAAAAACCAAAAAAACATTTCGTTTGATGTTAATACCTGAGAGCCTGGCAGCTTCGCGATTGCCCCCAATGGCATAGGCATAACGGCCAAAGCGTGTGTTGTTTGACATATATGACATAATGATTGCTGCGATCGCCAATAGCAAAACTGGCATCTGAATGCCGTTGTATTGGTTGACTACATACACGTATACAACCACCAGGATTGAAAAGAAGATAGTTACTGAAAGATCGATGTAAAAATTTTGAAGTTCAAAACCGTATTTTCGCTTGCGGCGGCGACTGTTGACCATATTAAAGAAAAGGAAAATGACCACCAACGCTGCTGCAATCCATCCAAATGTAGGCGAAGCGTATCCCTGCGCAATGAAGGAAAACCCTGGCTGGTTTGCTGGGATTGTTTTGCCTTGGGTAACTAACAGAATGCCACCCCGCATGACAAAAAGCCCACCCAGGGTGACAATGAAAGCCGGGATGTTAAGGTAAGCAGTGAGGTAACCCTGAATGCAGTGAAAAAGGGTTCCTATACCAAGACCAATCAAAACCGAAAGCGTTGCCGCCAGGATAGGTTGGTCGGGTATCAGATGATTCCAAACGCGCGCCTGGAAGTGGGCTACCACCACCGATACAAACCCAGCCACTTTTCCCACAGACAAATCGATATTGCCTGTGACAATCACCAGCACCATACCGATTGCCAGAAAAGAGGTAACAGTCATCTGGCGAAAAAGATTGGAAAAGTTCTGCGCGCTTAAGTAAGCCCCTTTTGTTAGAAAGGCAAAAAATACCCAAATTGCCACTAATGCCAGGATGATCGTGTAGGTTTGGATATTTTGTCGGAAACGCTGCCCGAGCTCAGCGATGGGACCATGTGGTGCTTTTGTTGATGTTGTATCAGAAGAAACAGTCATAGTCTTATTCCTTGAAGTGAAAAATAACCTGGTCTCAGACAATACCTGTTGCCAATGCCATAATACGTTCCTGAGTTGCTTCTTGAATGTCCAGTATGTCACTTGAGCGCCCATTGCACATCACGATCACGCGATCACACATTCCCAAGACCTCTTCAAGTTCACTGGAGATCATGATGATGGAAACACCATGTTCGGCAAGTTCATTCATGAACTTGTAGATTTCGAATTTTGCGCCGACGTCAATTCCGCGAGTAGGATCGTCCATGATAAGGATTTTTGGTTTCGACATTAACCACTTGGCAATGACGACCTTCTGCTGGTTTCCTCCTGAAAGGGAATCACAGAGTATCTGCAAGCTTGGGGCTTTGATTCTCAGGTTCTTGGCTTGTTTACTCGCTTCTGCCAGTTCGGCGTCGCTGTTGATACGGAAAAACGAGGAGAACTGTTCCAGATTCGGTAGGGAGATGTTCTTCAAAATCGTTTGCATCAAAACGAGCCCCTGACCTTTTCGGTCTTCCGGGACAAGGCTGATACCATGTTTCATTGCCTGGCGGGCATTGGATAGTTTGACTTCCTTTCCCTCGATTTTGATAGCTCCTTTTGTGATTTTTCCATACTCGCCAAAAATTGTGGTTACCAGTTCTGTACGTCCCGAACCCATCAATCCGGCGATCCCCAGAATTTCACCTTTGCGCAGGTTGAAACTAACTCCGTCCAACACCATACGCCCGTGCTGGTTGGGGTCCTCGGCATGAAGGTCTTCAACCTCGAGGATAATTTCTCCGGGATTTCGGTTTCCTTTTGGAAAACGCTCTTTCATCTCACGCCCGACCATATACTTGACCAGCTGGTCGCGATCTAACTCGCTAGTTGGCTGGGTGATAACTGATTTGCCGTCGCGCAGAACGGTAACTGTATCGGTGATGCGGAAAAACTCTTCAAGCTTGTGCGAAATATAAATACAGGTAACGCCATGACTTTTGAGGGTTTTTAGAATCTCCATCAGTTTGTCAATTTCGGCTTCAGTGAGGGCGCTGGTCGGTTCATCCAGAATCAGGATTTTGGCATTTTCTGAGAGCGCCTTGGCAATTTCTACCATCTGCATTTTCCCAACCCCCAAATGTTTGACGATGGCTTGAGGCTGTACGTCCAGGTGATATTTATTCAAGATTTCTTTGGTATCTGCGTAGAGTTTGTTCCAGTTGATCGAACCATGTTCCGTTGGTTCTTTGCCAAGATACACGTTTTCCCCGACGGTCATGTTGGTTACCAGGGTTAGTTCTTGGTAAACAATGGCAATGCCTTGATCCATAGCTTGTTGGATGGACCTATCTTTGAGTTGTAGCTCTTTACCGTCGTACAGAATTTTCCCATCGTAAGTGCCATAGGGATAGACACCCGACAGAATTTTCATCAAAGTTGACTTACCGGCGCCGTTTTCTCCGCATATACCGTGGATTTCACCGCGCCGAATTTGGATAGAGACATTGTCCAGCGCAGTAACGCCGGGAAAACGTTTTGTAACATTTTGAATATCTAAAATGATGTCATCGCTCACGTGGTACCCCTCCGCAAAAAAGATCTCCATTTTACATAGTAATTGCGGGGCATGGAAAATCGTAGCTGAGGTAATTTTTGCTTCCAGTTCCCTCAAGATACTTTCTCTTGAGGGAACTGGAGTGGGTTGTAACACTATTTATGGCTTGGGGGGGCGGTCTGCTTCGGGGATGTCGCGATAGACATCATCGTAAGACTGAAAACCACTCTTCACCACCAGCTCATAAACATTATCTTTGGTGACCTGTTGAACAGGCAGGAAGTGGCAGGGCACTTCACCGGTCTTGGAGGGATCGTTGGTGAGTTCAGCCATGGTGTACATCTTCAAGTCGGTGGGTGCGCCTTTGAGGAGTTTGTCAGCCAGGTCAACCGCCAGAGGGGACAGATTGCGGATGTCCTTGAGGATGGTAACGGTCAGTTCTCCCTTGACGATGCTGTTGCAGCCATCGGCGGTGGCATCCTGACCGGAGATGGGCACTTTGCCAGCCAGGCCCTGGGCTTTCATTGCCTGGAGGGCGCCCAGTGCAGTGCCATCGTTGGAGGCGACCACAGCATCAATCTTGTTACCGGCAGCAGTGAGGATGTTTTCCATGAGCTTCAGGGCATTGGCAGCATCCCAGTTATCCACCCACTGGTCTGCCACGACTTCGATTTTGTCCTTGTATTTTTCAAGGACTTCATCCTGCCCCTGGCGGAAGAGGATGGCGTTGTTGTCGGTGGGGCTGCCGCCGAGCTTGACAAGGCGCAGTTTGCCCTTGCTGTTGACGTCCCAGTTTTCGATATCAACAGCCTTCATGACGCCGTCCGCCTGCTGGCGTCCGACCTCGACGTTGTTGAAGGAGACATAAGCGGCGATCTTGGTGGTCTTGATAAGGCGGTCATAAGCGATGACCTTCACGCCAGCATCAGCAGCTTTGTCAACGGAGGTGACGATGGCATCACCGTCTTCGGCGACCACGATGAGGGCTTTGACACCCTGGCTGACCATGTTGTCGATCTGGTCATTCTGGAGCTTGACGTCGTGATTGGCTTCCTGTGTGAGGACTTCGTAGCCTTTCTCTTCCAGAAGCTTGCGCATGAGCACTTCTTCGTTTTTCCAGCGCTCGGTAGCGAAGTCGGAGAAAGAAAGACCTACTTTGATTTTTTCCCCAGAGGGTGCGGCTGCTGCGGGTTCTTCACCGGTTTTTGGGGGGCGGTCTGCTTCGGGGATGTCGCGATAGACATCATCGTAAGACTGAAAACCACTCTTCACCACCAGCTCATAAACATTATCTTTGGTGACCTGTTGAACAGGCAAGAAGTAACAGGGCACTTCACCGGTCTTGGAGGGATCGTTGGTGAGTTCAGCCATGGTGTACATCTTCAAGTCGGTGGGTGCGCCTTTGAGGAGTTTGTCAGCCAGGTCAACCGCCAGAGGGGACAGATTGCGGATGTCCTTGAGGATGGTAACGGTCAGTTCTCCCTTGACGATGCTGTTGCAGCCATCGGCGGTGGCATCCTGACCGGAGATGGGCACTTTGCCAGCCAGGCCCTGGGCTTTCATTGCCTGGAGGGCGCCCAGTGCAGTGCCATCGTTGGAGGCGACCACAGCATCAATCTTGTTACCGGCAGCAGTGAGGATGTTTTCCATGAGCTTCAGGGCATTGGCAGCATCCCAGTTATCCACCCACTGGTCTGCCACGACTTCGATTTTGTCCTTGTATTTTTCAAGGACTTCATCCTGCCCCTGGCGGAAGAGGATGGCGTTGTTGTCGGTGGGGCTGCCGCCGAGCTTGACAAGGCGCAGTTTGCCCTTGCTGTTGACGTCCCAGTTTTCGATATCAACAGCCTTCATGACGCCGTCCGCCTGCTGGCGTCCGACCTCGACGTTGTTGAAGGAGACATAAGCGGCGATCTTGGTGGTCTTGATAAGGCGGTCATAAGCGATGACCTTCACGCCAGCATCAGCAGCTTTGTCAACGGAGGTGACGATGGCATCACCGTCTTCGGCGACCACGATGAGGGCTTTGACACCCTGGCTGACCATGTTGTCGATCTGGTCATTCTGGAGCTTGACGTCGTGATTGGCTTCCTGTGTGAGGACTTCGTAGCCTTTCTCTTCCAGAAGCTTGCGCATGAGCACTTCTTCGTTTTTCCAGCGCTCGGTAGCGAAGTCGGAGAAAGAAAGACCTACTTTGATTTTTTCCCCAGAGGGTGCGGCGCCTGGGGCTTCTGTTGACTGGGGTGGTGTGGCACAGCCAAGCAGCATGCTGACGCTGACGAGGAGAGCCATACCGACCATAACGATACGATACATCTTTCTACTCATTGGTTCCTCCTAAATACATAACAGTCTATTAGCAAACCTGGGCTTACATAAGATAAAAGAGTTTATTTTTGTATATCCTTTCTAACGTTTTTACCTCCTTTGCAGTGAACTCAACCCAATACACACTTTGTTGCTTAATGACTAGGGTTGGGGCTAAATGGAATACAGCGGCTCGCGAACGATGTCGTCCAGGACAAGCGTGGCTGCACCCAAAGCGCACGCATCCAATCCTTGGACAGAAGCTTCAATGCGTAGACTGCCGCGTAATGGTGGAAGTAGATTTTTGTTGGTGTATTCCCGAATGATAGGGATTAGCCATGGGCCGCACAGGCTCAGCGCGCCGCCTAGAACGACCATCTCGGGGTTGAAAATGTTGGCGAGGTTGGTGATTCCAATTGCCAGATGTCTGCCGACTTCTTTGAGCGCATTGAGCGCCACCTCATCTCCATGCCGTGCGGCATCCACAACATGCTGGGGGGTGATTTGCTCGATCTCGCCGTTGACCATGCCCAAAAGAGGGCTTTGCGCTGCGCTGGCGGTGTCCATGTGTTGCAGAACCTGACGCACACGGTGCAAAAGGGCGCGCGGTCCGGCATACGTCTCCCAGCAACCGCGCCTGCCGCAGCCACACACCTCGCCGTCTTCGTAGATGGTGGTATGTCCGATCTCACCTGCATAGCCGCGCGCGCCTTTGAACAGATGTCCGTTGAGCATGATCCCGCCGCCCAGCCCGATGCCGGTGGAGATGTGGATGAAATCATTGACATCGTGCGCCACGCCGTAATAAAACTCTCCTAGGGCGGCGCAGTTGGCTTCGTTTTCAACAAAGACTGGAAGATTGAAACGGCGCGTCCACATCAGGCGAATAGGGGTATCCTGCCACTTCAGGTTGGGCGCAAAAACCAGCTTTCCCTGGTTGGCGTCCACCAATCCGGGCACGCCTACCCCGATTCCCAGTGGGCGCAGGTCGAGCGTTTTACCAAATTCCAGCGCTTCACTGATCATGGTTTCGGCGCGCTCAAGGACGGCGATCTGCCCCCTGAGAGGGTCTGAGACGTCGTTCACTGTGTGGGGAACGCGGCGCTGCCAGAGGATGCCTGCGGTGAAGTTGGTCAGAAGAACCAGGAGGAAATCTACACCGATCTCGACGCCGACGGCACAACCGCCCTGCGGGTTGAACTGAAGCAGGATGCCCGGGCGTCCGATTTTGCTATCCTGGAGCATGGTTTCATGCACGTATCCCTGGTCAATCAGATCGTCAACGATGCTGGAGATGGTGCTGCGGTTAAGACCGGTTTTGACAGAAAGCTCGGCGCGCGAAAGCGGGGCATGGCGGCGCAGACAATCCATCACGGTGGTGGTGTTGAGTTTGCGCATCAGCGCCAGGTCAGCTGTTTTGGGTCTGCTCATTTTGGGTGTTTGGGTAAGGGAATAGTTTGTTGTCAGGACAAACTAAATAGATTATACAAAATTTCACACGTCTGTCAAGTGGGAAAATTCATGCAAGAGGGGGGCACGGTCAGGCGGCGTCAGCTTTGCTGCGGCATCTCTTCCCAGTGCAGATTGGAAAACAGATTGGGGTTAAAATTGGGGTCTTCGGTTACGATGTATTCGCCCAGATTGTTTGCCCAGGCATGACCATAGCCGGAGGGCAGTTCAACCACTTGCTCGCGGTGCGGGTCGTAAAAGCCTTCCACACCGCGCATGGCGCGGCTCCATTCCAGGTTCTGGCGGTCTTGCACTTCTTGGCGATGATACCAGCTTTGCAGGTTCTGCTCGCGGATTTCGCGGCTGGTTTGCGCCAGGATCTGGCTGATTTGCCCGATGTGGTGGATGCGCTGAATCTGCTGCCGGGCAAGATATTGAATAATGGACTGATAGGCGGCATACCAGTGCGGGTTGAGTCGGAAAGAGTATGCCATGACACCAAACAGCTTGGACGCCGCATCCATACGACCCGGCGCAGTGCGGAAGGAGAACAGATAATCAATAAACCAGAAAAACACCTCGGCAGCGGCGAGCATGGTGATCATCGGGGCACGGAAGACCTCTACCACGCCGTACATGTCTTCTTCGTACGCACTGCCTTGCCATCCATAGCGGATGCGTACCCTGCCGCCTTCTGCCCACCCTCCGCTGGCGGCGGCTTCGGATTTGACCAGGCGCGGCAGATCGGGTTGTGGAGAAAAATCAACCACCTGCAGATTTTGCATCTGTGAGCGGTAGCGCGGCAGGACAAATTTGAACATCGCCTCCTGGATGTTCACCGGCTGATGCACCTCGGCGCCAAAGTAGCGTGAACCGGGCGGGAACATCATCTGGGTGAGGGGGGCGGTATTCCAGGTAAAGTTCATATTGGGCAGTACCTCGAATATCTCTGCCCCCTGCGGGTTCCATACCTGAAAAGCTGCGACTGCCGGCATGCCCGGGTTATCCAGTGCCCAGCGGCACCCGCCGCGAAAGTCCCACCCGACCGGAATGAGCATGCGGAACATTTCCAGCCCGGTGCCTTCACGGTCGGTGTAACGCAGTTCTTTCAGACGCATGCCCAGTGCGGCGTTGACTTCCGCCTCCTGTGAGCGGGAATCTGGCGCGCTGTGGGCGATCACCACGCTCGAGCCGCAGTACTGGCAAATCACATAGGCTTCTGCGGCGGGGGTAAGGTTGGCGCCGCATTGCGGACACTGAAGCGCTGTGGGGTGAAATTCATGAGGTGAGGCTTGGTGCATGCAAAACCCTGTCTGCATGTATCATCGCGCTTTTGTGCTGCGGCTTCAAGCCTTTTGAGTTTCCGGTTTTGATCTTTCTCTGAATGGGAATTCGTCGCTGCCCCTGGTCTTCGTATGCGGTCGTGCTAGGGATATTGTTCTGGTGGTTGTTGCGTGTAGCCAAAATATCGCCAATTAGTCAACACGAGGTATCAGCCCGTCATCAGCCCACTTGCCCAGCGTGCGGCGCGTTCCAGTTCGCCCTCTTTCAGCGGACCTTCGGTATCGGTGATGAAGAAGCCTTCGGGCGGGGCAACCAGTTGCCCGCCTTTGCGCTGCAGCTGTTTGGCGATTGGCTCGGCGGCATAGCCAAACAGCTTGACGAAAAATGTCAGAACGGCTGACCCCACTGTTTCGATCTCTGCCCGCGTGTCAAAAGCTGCCACCTTCACGCCTTTGAGACCGTTTCTGGGGATGCTGCCCAGCAGTTTTTTGATTTCCGGTGTGGGCTGAAATGCCCGCGTCGGCGAGCCGACCACCAGCAGAGCGGCTTCCATCATATCGTCCACAGTTGCCTGCTCCACTTTGAGCACGCTGACCGCTTCTTTTGCCCTCAGGGCGTCTCCGATTGCCAAAGCAATTTTCTCCGTGTTGCCAAAAACCGAATCATAGATAACAAGCGCTGTCATTGGGGTATGCCTCCATTGGGTGGTGTTATCAGTGTAGCATCATTTGTGCAAAGTTTTAATTGGGTTGGTGGGAAACATGAGTTCATGGTCAGGGGCAACCTGCGCCTGGTGCTGCCTAATCTGCATCAGGACGAAATGGGTAGCCCCCTGCTTGCCCGGGTGATAAGACAGGCTGGTCTCGATCGTGAGACTTGGGAAAAACTTTAGCGATGTTCTTTATGAATCAAGCTCTGTTGGCGGCAATTAGAATCAGCCGCGCGGCAGGGTGATCACCATGCGTGTTCCCTTGCCCTGCGCCGATTCGGCGCGGATGCTGCCGCCGTGCGCCTCCACCAGGGCGCGCGCAATTGAAAGTCCCAACCCCGTTTCACCGTCTTCGGCATGGCGCGAGCGGTCGCCGCGGTAAAAGCGCTCGAACAGGTGCGGCAGGTCTTCAGGCGGGATGCCGCAGCCGGTATCCTCCACACACAGCAGCACTGCCTCACCTTCCTCCATTGCCGAGAGGGTGATTTCCCCACCGGCAGGCGTGTAGCGCAGAGCATTGCTGATCAGGTTGTCAAATACCTGCATCATGCGCGCCTCATCCACCATGACCTCAGGCAGGTTGTCTGCTGCTGCCACGCGGAGCTTCACCTTGTTTTGTTCGGCAAGCTCGCGGTAGGGGGCGCAGGCGCGCTCCAGCAGATAAGCGGGCGTCATGCGCTGCGGGTTGAGGGTCAATTCACCGGCATCCGCCAGCGAGAGCATACGCAGGTCGCCCACCAGGTTTTGCAGCCGTTCGATTTCGGTATAGATGAGATGCAGCCGCTCGGGAGAAGCTTCCAGCACACCATCGCGCATTGACTCGATGTAGCCCCCGATGACGGTCAGCGGGGTGCGCAGATCGTGGGCAATGTCGGCGGTCATCTGGCGGCGCAGCTGGTTTGCCCGTGCCACCTCCTGGCTCATGGCGTTGAATGACTCTGCCAGGTGGGCAATCTCGTCATCTGAGCGCACGTTCACTGTTGTGCCGTAGTTGCCCCGCGCAATGTTCTGCGCTGCCTCGGTCAGATGGCGCAGCGGGCGCAGCATGCGCCGTGCCATCCACATACCCAGCCCCAGCGCTGCCAGCAGCGCCAGCCCGGTGGCATAGAGCAGGGCAGTGTTGAAGCGCTGCAGGTAGCGGTTTTCGGCGGCGGTGAAGTGCGGCGGGCGGCGCAGAAAGACGATGGTTCCCACCCGCTGCCCGTTCACCTCTACCGGCGTGCCGGAGGCGATCTCCTCGGCTGGCAGGGGCATTTTGACCGGAAAGCCGGGTTCAGCAGGGACGACCACGTCTCCGCTGGCATCTGCCAAAATAAACATGCGCGGCGGGTCGCTATTCTCTCCCTCCTGCGGCGGGGGGAAATTAGCGCCAGCATTGGGGGGCGGCGCTCCTCCTCCCGCAAAGGGAATCACAAAAGGCGCGCCGGGATATACCTGTGACCAGTCTTCTTCCAGTCCTTCCCACGACCCGTGCAGACTGTAATAAGTTTCCAGATTTTTTTGCAGTTCGAGGGTCTTCTGGTCAACAATCAGACTGCTCAGGTGTTCGACGCTGCGGATGCGGATGAAAAGCACCAGCAGCCCGGCGGTGAGCAGCGCCACCAGCATAAACGCCAGCACCATTTTCCAGGCGAGTGAACGACGCATGGGGCTATGCCTCCTTGTGAAAACGGTAGCCGATGCCAAAGACCGTCTCGATATAGCAAGGGTGATCGGGGTCAGCTTCGATTTTTGTCCGCAGATTGCGCACATGCACGTTCAGCGTGCGTTCCAATCCGGTGAAGCCGCTCTCCAACAGATGGTCCACCAATCGGGCGCGGGTAAAAACCTGTCCTGGGGCGCGCATCAGGGTTGCCAGCAGATCAAATTCAATCGGCGTCAGCGCGACTGCCTTGCCGCCCAATGTAACCTGGTGGCTGCTCTGGTCAAGCACCAGTTCACCGCAGCGCAGAACCTCGGCTGGGGCAGGCTGCTCGGCGGCGCGCCGCAGCACGGCGCGGATGCGTGCCTCCAGTTCGCGCATGCGGAACGGCTTGACCACGTAATCGTCCGCTCCCAGCTCCAATCCCAACACGGCGTCGGTTTCCTCATCCCGCGCAGTGATGATAATCACCGGTGTGCGCCGCTCCTTGCGGTATTGCTTGAGGAACTGAAAACCGTCCATGCGCGGCATCATGATATCCAGCAGCACCAGGTCAGGCTGTTCGCGTCGGGCGGTGTAAAGCGCCTCCTCGCCGTCGGCTACCGTGATCACGCGGTAATTTTGCTTGCTGAGGTAATCCTGGAGCAGCTGCCGAACGCTCGATTTGTCATCAACGACCAGAATGGTTTGACTCATGACCTTTTTCCATACACTATCTCGGTTGCGTTTAAAGCGTATCACAGAATTGTTTAGATTTGGTTTACGAAAAATGCAGACCCTGTATAGTTTTTGGCAATTTATATGGTATCTGTACCATTTCTTAACCAAATCTGAACCACGCTCTTGTACGATAATGGCGAACTGCGTATGCCGGAGGTCGTGAAAATGTGTTGAAACGATTAAAAATATGCAAACGCCTGTTTTTGCGCAGGAGCGTCTGGCTGATAACCGCTCTCTGTCTGACGACGATCATCAGCGGGGCGGCATGGTGGTTTTTGAGTGGGCGGGGTACCGTCTCTCAAAAGGATGATCAGCCCAGCTATCACACTTCCGCTGTGCGGCGCGGCGATATTCGTCTTTCCGCCTCAGCCGCCGGCAGTCTGGTTGCCAGCCGTCAGGTTGACTTGAGCTTTTCCATCTCAGGCACCGTGGCTGAACTGTATGTCAAAACCGGCGAGCGGGTTTCCGCAGGGCAGGTGCTTGCCCGTCTGGCAGATACCGGCAAGCTGGAAGCAGCCGTTGCCAGCGCCGAACTGGAAGCCCTGCAGGCACAGCAGACACTCGACGCCCTGTATGCCGATGCGGATGTAAGCCTTGCCCAGGCGTATCAGGATTATGTGCAGGCTGAAAGCGACTATGCTGATGCGCTCACCGCGTCTCAACGCACACAATATTCGCGTTGCAGCGACTCGCTTACCATGTACTATGCCGGTCAGAGAGACCATGCCGCCAACCGTCTGAAAGAACTGCGTGCCTGCTGTTACGCATCGCAGGAGTGGGTTGAAACGGAAAACGTTTATGAGATTGCGCTGGCAAATTATACGTACTGTGCCGCTTACTCCTCCGACGAAAAAGAGGAAGCGCAGGCAAAGCTGACCCGCGCTGAGGCGAACCTGAAAGAAGCCAAAAGCAAATATCTTACCCTGAAAGATGCCGCCGGTATTGACCCTGACGCGCTTGCGCTTGCTGAAGCCAAACTCAAGGTTGCCCGTAATAACCTGACGCTTGCCCGCCAGAACCTGGAAGGCAGCCAGCTGGTGGCGCCGATGGACGGGGTGGTTATCTCAATTGCTGCCAACCAGGGCGAGGCAGTTAACACCTCTTCCACCGAATCATCCAGCAATACGCTGAGTTATTCCTCGTTTATCACCCTTGCGGATATGGACAGCTTGCAGGTGGAAGTCAGCGTTGACGAATCTGACCTGGATAAACTTGCGCTGGGCAATCGCGCTGAGGTGGTTTTTGATTCAATCCCCGACACCGTTTTTCATGGTGTTGTCAGCCAGATTGACCCGCAGCTGGTTTCCTCCGGCGGTTATATGGTGGCAAAGGCGCTGGTTACGTTGGACGAAGATTTTGCCCGTCTTGACCGTCCGCTGTTGCTGGGTCTCAATGCCACAGTGGAAATCATCAGCCAGGAGTCAACCGATACCCTGCTCATCACCAGCGACGCGCTGCGCGATCTGGGCGATGGCGACTATGCGGTTTTTGTGCTTGGGGACGATAACCGCCTGCGTCTGCGCCTGGTAAAACCCGGCTTGATGGACGATACCTCAGTGGAGATTCTGGAGGGGCTGAAAGAAGGTGAGCTTGTCTCTACGGGCGTTGTTGAGACCAGATAATCAAGCTGCCGCTGTGCACCCGCTATGGCAGATTTGCGCTTGTGTGGGGCGGCTTTTCCGCTGGCGGGCAGTCTGGTGGGTCATCGCTTCTGTTTTCGGCGGTGTGCTGCTGTATTTTCTCTTACGCATGACGGCTGCTGCCGCAGCGGATGCAGATGGGCAGCCATACCAGGTCGCCATTGTGCGGCGCGGTGATTTGGTCAGCACTTCCTCTGGTACGGGGCAGCTTGTGGCGGGAAATCAGATCAGCCTGAGTTTTTCTGTGAGCGGAACGCTTGCCCAGTTGAATGTCCAGGTGGGAGACCGCGTCTCTGCCGGGGATGTGCTGGCGAGTATCGAAGAACTGCATCAGCTGGAGCTCACGGTTGCCACGCTGGAGGGCGCGCTCAAAACGGCGCGCAGGGATTTGGAAGACCTTTACCAGAACAGCGAGGTTACCCTTGCCCAGGCGCGCCAAAGCCTGGCGGAAGCCGAAGCTGCCTATGAGTCGGCGAAGAACGGCTTGATCCACCGCGGCGATATGCGTTGCAGCAAAGAGGTTACCGAGGAGTATTACTACCAATATTTGCAGGCGCAGTCGCGCGTCAGCGAGTGGGAGGGCTACCTGGATGGCAACACGGGGTATGGAACAGATTTTGTTCTCACGCGGCTGGTGTCCATGCGCGAGGAGCGCGACCTGGCATATCTCAACTGGCAGTATTGTCAATCCTTCACCGAGCAGGAGATTAGGGAAACAGAAGCCGCCCTGGCGCTGGCGGAAGCCAACATGCGGCACGCCAAGGCGTATTTGCAGCAGCTTGAGCAGAACGGCGGGCTGGATATGGATGCGGTTGAACTGGCAGAGACGCGGGTCAAAAATGCCGAGATGCAGCTTGCCGTTGCCCAGCATGACCTGGAAGGCGCCCAGATAACCGCCCCGGTGGATGGGGTGATGACTGCCATCTCAGCCGCTGTTGGCGAGCGAGTGGGCACCGCAACCGTCATGGTCATTGCCGATCTGCAACACCCGCATCTCAAGAGCACTTTTGACGAAACAGACTTGTCGGGCGTCGCGGCGGGCTGCCCCGTGCAGGTGGTGTTTGACGCTCTTCCCGACAGGGTTTTTGCGGGTACGGTGGCGCAGGTGCTGCCCCAGCTGGTGGAGTCGAACGGTCAAGAGGTGGTGCAGGCGGATATTATCTTTAGCGGCGATGACTCGCCTGCCGATGCGGGTTTGCCTTTGGGCGCCAACGCGGCGCTGGATGTAACCTGCACGCGGGCGCAGAATGCGCTGCTCGTCCCGCTGGATGCGCTCCATCTTGATCAGAATGGCAACGATATTGTCTTCGTACTTACACCGCAGGGAAGCATTGATCAGCGCGCGGTTGAAGTCGGTGTTCAAGACCTCTCCTATGCCGAAATTCGCAGTGGTCTCAGCGAGGGGGAACAGGTGGTGGTTGGAGATATTCAAACCTGATAGGACATTAACCTGTTTGGGTTTGTTGAAATCTGGAGGACTCATGCAATTATTCAAGGGCAAACGTTTTGGAAGAAAGTTCTACATTCTGGCAGCGGTTGTGCTGCTGGTTTTTGTTGGCGCAGGGGGCTACTGGGTGTGGCGGCATCAGACCCAGCGTCAGACAGCTGCGCAAGGCACCCAAAAAGTGCAAACGTCGCAGGTGCGGCGCGGTAATCTGGTCATTTCTGCGTCTGCTACCGGGACGCTGGTTTCGCGTAAGGAGGTGAACCTGAGCTTTAGCGCGGCTGGAACGGTCGCTGAACTGAACGTGCAGCCTGGCGATACGGTCAAAGAAGGCGATCTTCTTGCCAAACTAGAGGGGATAGATCAATTGGAGGCGGATGTGGTTGCCGCACGCCTGGAGCTGGTTTCGGCACAGCGCGCTCTGCAGGAGTTGGAGGACAATGCGCCTGCTGCCCTGGCGGATGCGCGTCTTGCCCTGGCAGAAGCCCAAAAAGCCTATCAGGATGCCAAAGACAGTCTCAAATCGGAGGGGATGGCGCGTGTGGATGACGACACGCTGGAGGCGTATTATGATATCTGGTACGCTCTCCAGCAACAATATGACGCGCTCACTGCCAGCGGGGGGTACAACCCGCAGGAGTATCTTGATCTGAAAGCGAAACGGGACGAGGCGTTTGCCACATACGAATATTACCGAAAGTTCACCACCTATGAGATTGACGCTTCTCATGCGCAGTTGACAATCGCCGCAGCTGCCGTACAGAAAGCCGAAAAGACGCTTGCTCTGCTGGAGGCTCATGATGGGATTGACCCGGATGAACTGGAACAGGCGCAGAACAAGGTTGCCAATGCCCAGATCAAGCTCGAAAAGGCACAACAGACGCTGGATGGCGCTACCCTGCGCGCCCCTTTTGACGGGACGATTGTTTCGGTGGCGGGGGAGGTCGGCGAGCGGGCGGGAACTTCCACGTTTATCACCCTTGCCGATTTAACGCACCCCTATGTGCAGTTTTATGTGGATGAAACGGATATGGATAAGGCTGTGCTGGGGAACCAGGCTGAGGTCGTTTTTGATGCCCTGCCGAACAACACTTATCGCGGTGTGATTGTCCAGGTGGAACCCGAGCTGGTTACCGTCAACAATTATCAAACGCTGCGCGGGCTGATCCGCATTGACGAAGGTCCCGACTTAGAAAACTTTGCATATCCGCAGGGACTGAATGCCAGTGTGGAGATTATTTCTGCCAGGGCAGAAGATGCTCTGCTCATCCCAATTGACGCGCTGCGCGATCTGGGGGATGGAGATTATGCCGTGTTTGTGGTGGGCAAGGATGGCAAACTCAGACTGCGCCAGGTGCAGGTGGGGCTGATTGGCGATATTCAGGCGGAGATTGTCAGCGGCTTGAAGATGGGCGAAACCGTCAGCACCGGTATTGTGGAGACAGAATGACAGAACAGACCAAAATTATCGAGACCATTGAACTAAAAAAAATCTACGGCATGGGAGACGTGGAAGTGATGGCGTTGAACGGCATCAGCATCCAGATCCTCGCCGGGGAGTTTGTGGCTGTGATGGGACCAAGCGGATCCGGCAAAAGTACCCTGATGAACATTCTGGGTTGTCTGGATCGTCCTAGCGAGGGGCGTTACTTGCTTGCCGGAGAAGATGTCAGCAATATGAGCCGCGCTGAGCTGGCGCATATCCGTAATCAGCGTATCGGGTTTGTGTTTCAGTCTTTTAATCTGTTGCCCAAAATGACGGCTCTGGAAAATGTGATGCTGCCGCTCATTTACCAGCGTGAAAACCGCCTGTCGGTACATGAGCGCCGCCAGCGTGCCGAAGCCGCTCTGGAGAGCGTTGGACTTGCCGAGCGCGCCCACCACCTGCCTAAGGAACTTTCGGGCGGTCAGCAGCAACGCGTTGCCATTGCGCGAGCGCTGATCAACGACCCTATTCTTATTCTAGCGGATGAACCGACCGGAAATCTGGATACCCGTTCCAGCCTGGAAATCATGGAACTGCTGCACGGGCTGAACGAGAGAGGCGTTACCATCGTGATGGTAACCCACGAGGCGGATATTGCCGCACACACGCGGCGTGTCATCCGCATCCGCGATGGCAGGCTGGATTCGGACCATCACAACGGCGGCCGTTCTGAAGAAGCAAAAGCTGCTCTGCGTCAGTCGCTGGCAGCTCTCAGCGAGGAGGCGCAGCCATGAATTTCAGCGAGGTCATTACCATTGCCTGGCGCAGCATTGCTGCCAACAAATCGCGTTCCCTGCTGACGATGCTGGGTGTCATCATCGGCGTTGCGGCGGTCATTGTCATGATGGCGGTCAGCGCCGGTACCGAAGCCACCATTGCCGAGCAAATTCAGGGACTGGGCTCCAATCTCGTTTTTATCAATGCCGCCATGGTGCGCATGGTACCGGGTCAGCCGCCGCCGCAGGGCGGGCTGGTGTTTGACGACGTGGCTGCCATCCGCGATAACATCAAAGGCGTGGCTGGCGTTTCGGTGGAGCAGCGCTCCACGGCTACTGTCAAGTATGGCAATGTCAGTCTGGATGAGATTACTATTCTCGGCACCACGCCCGATTTCACCACCGTGCGCGATGTAGCCGTGGGCAGCGGGCGCTTTATCAACGAGAAGGAGCAGGAGCAGAAGCGCAAGGTGGTTGTGTTGGGTTCAGCGGTAGCGCAAGAGCTTTTTGGCGAGGCTGACCCCATCGGTCAGACCATCAATGCTGGGAATGTCAAATTGACGGTCATCGGCGTGCTCAAAGAAAAGGGGCTGGTTTCGGGCACCAATTTTGATGAGATGATTTATGTCCCCATTTCGGTGGTGTTTCAAAAGTTTACGCCGTCGTTCTTTGGCAGGGTAATGGGCGACCGCGTGCGCTCCATCTATGTCTCGGTTGCTGAAGGATATGACATGGAAAGCGTCATTCAGCAGATTGAGCTACTGCTTGCCAAACGGCACGGGGTCACTCTCGAAGAGCCTGACTTTTCTATCCAGACTCAGGCGGATATTATCTCGGCGCGCCAATCCACGACGGCTTCGTTTCGCACACTGCTGGCGTGGGTGGCGGGCGTCTCGTTGATTGTTGGTGGGATTGGCATCATGAACATCATGCTGGTCAGCGTTACCGAGCGCACGCGCGAGATCGGGCTGCGTCAGGCTGTCGGGGCAACCCCCGGCGATATCCAGCTCCAGTTTCTGGTGGAGGCGCTGATGCTTTCGCTGGTGGGCGGTTTGATTGGCGTTCTGGCGGGGCTTGGCGGTGCTGTCCTGTTTGGCAAGTTCAGCGGTATGCGCACGGTGGTGGTGCCTTATTCGATTGCGCTTTCGTTCACTTCGGCGGCGCTGGTGGGCATCTTTTTTGGCTTTCTGCCCGCCCGCACAGCCGCCCGGCTCGATCCCATCGAGGCGCTGCGCCATGATTGAGATGTCTTTTCCATAGCGAATGATAAGGAGAAAAACGATGATGAAAAAGTATGCTGTCTTGTTGATATTTACCTTGATGGTGCTGCTCTCGCTAACCTCCTGCAGCAGTGTCAGTGCACTGCTAACCTCGATAACGGGCGGTAATGCCCAGAACCCCCAGCTTTCGGATGAAACCCGCCTGATCATTGGCACGTTCAAGCTTGAAGGCAGCGATCAGGCAGTTACCCCCCAACAAGCCGCACAGCTTCTGCCTCTGTGGAAGGCAGTCAGAAGCCTCTCCGCCAGCGATACTGCCTCGCAGCTCGAAATTCAGGCGCTCTATGAGCAAATACGCGAGACCATGACAAGTGAACAATTGCAGGTGATTGATAGTGTCAACCTGAACAATACAAATATGCGTGAGCTGATGCAGGAATTGAACATTCAGATGCCAGCCGGTATGCAGATGCCTGTGCAAAGAGACAGCACAAACGGACAGACGCAGGGCAGCTCAACCCGTCAGGGCATCCCCGGCGGTGACATGATGATGATACCGATGGAAGGCGGCGGTCCTCCCCCCGGCTTTGGCGGCGGCAGCCAGCAGACAGGCAGCAGCACAACCGGTACAGCTGCAAGGACAGGTGTCTGGAACTCGCCTCTTCTCACTGCGCTGATTGAGATGCTCAAGACCCGCGCGGCACAATCGGCAGCACAATGAGAAACTTTTTACGGCGTTTTAACACAAGTTAAACCCGTTCTACTCTGTTTGTGAACCACTTCTAAATATCTGCCTCCGATAAACGGGTTATGTGGAGCAAACTGGCTCGTCATCCATTTCTTTTATTCACCACAGGAGGTGTCAAATGAACAGTATTCAAGGTTTTGGTCCCATGCAGGGAATGCAGGGCATGATGGGAATGATGGGCATGCGCCCGCCTGCTGCTTCGCTGAGCGATGAACAGAAGGCGCAGGTGCAGTCCATCCTCTCGAATTATGACCCCGACAATATTACCCAGGAGGATGCCCAAGAAATATTCCAGCAGCTGCGCGAAGCGGGCATTCCCCCTATGCGCGGTTTGAAGGAAGCCATCGAGGAAGCCGGTTTTGACGCTGAGAAGCTGCGTCAGCTGGGCATGCCTGATCAGGGGAGTGGGAAAATGCCGCCGCCTCCCCCGCCGCAGGCAGGTTGGGGTGCTGCAAGCGGCGTGGGCGGTGTCAACCTGCAGACGCTGCAATCTCTTCAGTCCATTCTCAATCAATATGACCTTGCAAATCTGACCGATGAACAGCAGACCAGTTTGATGACCCAATTGTGGGAGATCGGTTTGTTTAATCAAGGCAGTTTATTCGATTTCAGGGTATAACCGACCTGTCCATATCTCTACGGGGACTCATTGCTCCCGATGAGTCCCCGTTTCGTGAGAGCAAAGTGTGGGACGGTGTTTCCCGTCTCCATGTGGTTTGTGCTAAAATCAGGAAGAGGTACAGGCGCTGCGATGAACAGCCATGTCTCTTCCCCGATTCCGCCCAGCTCGGCGGTTTTTTTCCAGGAGTATGTGTTTGATCGTCTCGAATGTCATGCACATGCTGGTCTGATGATTGAGCGTCTGCTTGCTTTTGGTAACCGCACTGAGGTGCGCTGGCTTTTCGATCAGTACGGCGCTGAGACGATCCGCCGTTGGGTGGAAGAAAACGGATCAAGACGTTTGCCGCGCAACAGATATCATCTGTGGTGTGTGCTTTTAAAGATTTCTGAAGAGAATTCTGAAACATACAAGGGTGGCGGAGTTTGGCAATATTGAATTTGCATTGGGAAGCGGTGGCGCCAGCTGCACAGGGTGCACCCAACCTGCGCGCTGTGCTTGCAGCGATCCACGAAACAGACCATGCCGCTGCGGAACGTTTTATGCCCCACTTTTATCTTGCTGGCGGGACAGCCTTGGCGCTTCAACTGGGACACCGCCGCTCGATTGACCTTGATTTTTCTCGGAGACAGATGAGCTTTCGCTCACACCCGCCAGGAGATCATTCGGCTCTGGGACGTCTCTGGTTTGGGGTGTAGTGGGTGTATGGCGGCTGGCAGATAATTTGCGGCTGCTCTTAATGTGCCTGTAAAAACTCGAGCAGCAGCGGGTTGACGATCTGCGGCTGTTCGTAATGCGGCAAATGCCCGGCTTCTTCGATGGGGTAAAATCTGGCAGCGGGAATTACCTGCTGCAGGGTTTGCATATCGGCTTGTGAGACGGTCTGGTCGTGACGTCCCCATAGCAGCAGCACCGCAGTTTGCCGTTGTCCGACGGCGCGGTACTCTGCCAGTGTGTCGGTATGCGCCAGGCTGCGGATGGTCGCCAGCAGCGCCCGGCGTGTGCCTTTGTAGCGCATTTGAACGCGGTAGCGGTTTTCCCAGTCAGGAAAGTTTTCGGGGCGGTAAGGGCATTTCTTATCCCAAATCCTTTGACAATCTCTCTTCCAGAGCGTGAAAATGCTCTTGAGGCACAGCGCTCAGTGCAGCTTGCAAGTGTTTGACCAGGTCAATGAAGGTGGGGTCTTTCTGCGCTGCGGCAGCGATGTCTTCGGCGCTGGGCGTTGTCGCATTGGATTCCTGCCAGCGGCGTACCAGGCGCGGGAAGAACAGACGCAGAGCGTAATTGTGCGCCAGAATGGTGCGCAGCCCCCGCCCGGCGCGCCCGGAAGCAGATTTTGCCATCCGCAGCGAAATGTGGAGCGATTCGCGCAGCAGGTGGCGGCTCTGGTCAAAGGCAGCGCTGGCAGCGCGTTTGACCAGGGTGAGGTTTGCCCCTTTGCGCACGCTGCGGATAGCAGCCCGCACCTGCGCTGCCCGCTGCACATCAGCCGGGCGGTACAGCCCCTGTTGCAGGGCGTAATCGAGCAGATGGGCGTAAGTGTATGCTTGTGCAAAGAGGTCTACCCCGCGCTGGATTTCCAAAGCGATGCTGAACTCGCTGGCAACCTCGCGCGTCGCGCGGCGAAAAAGGGAGTAGGCGGCGCGGCCGGTTAATGCCCCCAAACAGCCGTAATCCTGCATATCTGCCAGCAGGGCTACTTCAGCAGGGGTGAGCGCCGCTCCGCGCAGTTTTGCCAGCGCCAGCACCAGGCGGCGGTTAAAATATGCCACTGCCCAGTCATCCAGATACACCAGCGGGATGATGGGGGCGATCCCGATGAGTGCACAGTGGACGAGGATGATCCAGGGCATCTGGTTATCTTGGGATGGCAACAATCCCCAGCGTGCCGGGACCGCCATGTGTGGCAATTGCCATCCCCGTCTCTACAAAGGGGATATTTTCGAGGGGCATGCCGCTTTGCTGCGCCAGGCTGGCGGCGATTTCCCGCGCTTCCTCTTCGCAGTCAACATGACCGACCAGCACCGCTTCGGCTGGGAAGTTTTGCAATGCCAGTTCGAGCAGCCGCTGTTTGGAGGCGTTTCTGCCGCGTGGTTTTTCCAGCAGGGTCAATTGCCCGTTGACCAGCGTCAGCACCGGGCGGATTTTGAGGATGCTTGCCACAATCCCGGCAAGATGCCCGGCTCTGCCGCCGCGCACCAAATACTCCAGCGTGTCGAGGATGATATACAACTTGCTGCGCTGCTGCAGATCGTTCAGCATGGCGGTAATGCTTGCGACGCTTTCGCCGCGCTGGGCAGCCTGCGCCGCCGCCCGCACCTGCAGCCCCTGACCGATGGAAAGGCTCAATGAGTCGATGACCGTTACCTGACCAGGTGGAAACTGCCCGCTTGCCAGCAGCGCCGAAGAATAGGAAGTGCTGTGCTTGCTGGTCAAGGTGATGCAGATGATCTGATCGTCGTGATCCAAACATTGGCGGAAGACGCGGTTGTAGTCGCCGGGGGATGGGGCGGAGGTGTAGGGCCAGGTTTTGCTGACCATCTCCAGAAATGTTTTCATTGGGATGGACTTATCGGCGTACTCCTCCATTCCAAAGCGAAAGATGAGCGGGACGTATTGAATATCCAGCCCGCTTTCCATCTCGCCCGGCAGGTCGCACCCGGAATCGGTAACGATTTTAATTCCCATACAGTGTTTCTCTTGGTTGCAAATTGTGCGCCAGAAATAATAACCCCGCTCAATCACAAGGGGCACGCATTCTGTCCGGAAAAAATCCCGCGCTTTGAATTATAGCACAGCGTTTCAAAATCGCGAGTTGCACAAGACGCTGGTTAAGCGCGGAGCGCCTGGTCTGCCTCAAGCCGTTTGATAAAACAGCGCCGCCGTTTGTGCTGGCGGGTGTTGAAATGCTTCCATTGCGCCTGCACCAAGTGATTGTTTTCCAGTTCGGGGTTTGTCTCGGCAAAGCGGATGCCGCGGCGGTTGCAGGCGCGCTGGATGCGGTCAATCAGCACGGCATTGACACCCATGCCCTGATATTCGGAGCGCACCGCCACCAGGTACAGGTCAAGCCGGTCGCTGCGGCGCAGCGCCCGCAGCAAATGCCAAAAGCCAAGCGGAAACAATTCGCCGCCGGATTTCTGCAAAGCGCGTGAGAGCGAAGGCATGCTGATGCCAAAGGCTACCATGCGGTCGTTCTCGTCCAGGATGACGGGCACCAGGTCTGGGCTGACAAAACCAAAATACTGGTGCACATAAGACTCAATCTGCTTCTGCGTCAGCGGAACAACGCCGTAGAGGTGCTCATATTCGGCGTTGATCAGCTCGAACAGCGCCGGGGCGTATGCGAGCAGTTGGCTTTTGCTGCGCGCCTGCAGCACCTTGAGATGACAACGGCGCAGGACGATATCTGCCAGGCGCGCAATGCGCGGGTCGGGCTGCGGCGGAACGCTGATCTCATATTCGAGCCAGTCTATATCTTTGGTATATCCCAGTGCTTCCAGGTGGGCAGGGTAGTAGGGAAAATTGTAAATGGTTGCCAGCGTGCCCAGTTCGTCAAACCCTTCCACCAGCATCCCCTCGCGGTCAAGGTCGGTAAAGCCAAGCGGGCCATGGATGGCGGTGCAGTGCATCTCCGATGCCCAGTTTTCCACCTGCTGGAACAGCGCGGCAGAGACGTGTCTGTCGTCAACGAAGTCAAGCCAGCCAAAACGCATGTAGCGCTGCCCCCATTTTTGAATGTGGGCGTGATTGAGGATGGCGGCAATTCTGCCCACCGGTTTTTCACCGAGATATGCCATCCAGTAGCGCGCCTGACAATGGTCAAATGCCGGGTTGCGGTCGCGGCGCAGCGTGTTGTATTCGTCAGGGAACAGTGCTGGCACGTGGCAGGGGTTTCCGGCATAGAGCCGGTTGCCAAAGCGGATAAACACTTTCAGCGTTGCATGATCGAGGACTTCTCGAATGTAGAGATTCACAGTGTGTGTCTTTTCTGCCGCGGCAGGCGGGCGCTGGCGGATTGGGGCTGCGCACACTGTGTCTCCACAGTGCGCCTCTTGCGCATGCTCTTAAGAATACCACAGCTTCACAGATATAAAGGCTTTTCCTTTCCTCCTGGTTGGCAGAGCAGGTGCGCTTAAGGTTTTCTATCAAGTCCCTCAAAGAAAAGACTTTCAAGCAGGCATAATATGTGTTCGGCGTCGTTTTGTTGTTCTGCAAGGGGGCGGGTGAAGAAAGGGTACATGATGCCAAGGAATGCCCATGTGCCAAGGGCTGGAGGGATGTTGCGAAATTCGCTGTTCTCGATTCCACTTTGAATCAGAGACTCGATGCGACGGATGAAGCGCGCTTCATACTGCTGCTGGAATTGGCGTCTGACTTCAGGCTGTACTTTGGCAATATCCTGTGTCGCCAGCCGAATGATCGCCCGGCGATCGGGCGGGATGCGGACCAGAATGGCGCGCATGAGCGCGGAGAGACGGCGGCGTGCGTTGCCGGGCAGAGCTTCTGCCTCGTCTAACAGGTTGGAGAGTTCTTCTAAATGCTCTTGCAGAATAGCCATAAAGAGGGCTTGTTTGTCCTCAAAGTGATAATATAGTGCGGCTTTTGAGAGACCGCACGCCGCGCTGATCTCGCGGATGGAAACGCCATCGTAGCCGCGCTCTGCAAACATCTGAGCGGCAATGTTTAAAATTTGTGGGCGCATCTTGACCTCGTTCGACGTTTCCATCCGCCTTCTCCTTTGTGTGTTATTGTAATGAGGGCTTAGCTTATAGACTGCGCTGTCGCCTGATTTGCCCGAATGGTTTCCTGCTCGTTTTGGCGGTTCTTTAAACGCAGTGCCATGAGCATCAGCAAAAAGCTGATGACGGCGATGACCAGAAAGGCAAATGTGTAACCGGAAGCAGCGCCAACGCCCAGTACCTGCGAGGAAGCCATTGCTCCGGTCAAGGCGCTGCCCAGCAACTGCCCAGCGCTGGTGAAGATGGCAACCACGCCTTGCGCAATGGAACGTTCTTCCACACGGGCTTCGTTTAGCATGATATACCTGAGCGGCGCGCCCAGCAGAGCAGACAAACCCAAGCCAATCAGCGCCGTTGAGAGGATAAACATCGCCAGACTGCCCGCAGACAGCCCGACCAATGCCATCCCGAGCGTTAATAAGAGAGTCCCACTGACAATCACCGTCCGCGAACCCAAACGATCGAGCAGGCGACCGGAAATCGGTGCCCCGACAGCCATTGCCAGCACCACCGGCAGAAGCATCCACGAGGCGTTTTTCTCGTTGACCCCTGATTGCGCCAGCGAGACGACCGCCAGCAGCGGCAGGAAAACGAGCGAGGCTTCGGCAAAGCCAGCCCCCGATGAAAGCGCGTACGTCAGCCGTAGCTGTGGGCGGTCAAACAGCGTTGGCGGGACAATCGGGTTTTGGACGCGCTTTTCGATCCTTTGAAGGATGAGGAATAGGATCAAGGCAGCAGCGAGGAAGGGTAAAACCCTCATAGAAATGAGGCTGGCAAAGAACGATTGGGCTTCTAAGCGGTTGAACGCCAGTGCCAGACCTGCCAACATGGCAGTCAACACAAGTCCGCCTGCCCAGTCGAAACGCGCCTCTGCCGCATGGCGGGTGGATGGCAGCAGACGCAGGCTGAGCGCGATCACAAAGAGCGCAACAGGCAGATTGATCAGGAACAGCCAATGCCAGGTGGCAAGGGATAAGATGATCCCGCCGAGAATTGGACCGATCAAAAACGCCAGACCAAAAACCGCCCCAATCAAACCCAGCGCGCCGCCGCGCTTTTCGGGTGGAAAGGTATCGCCGATGACTGCGCTGGCAACCGGGAAAATCCCGCCTGCGCCGAACCCCTGAATGGCGCGCCCCACCAGAATCACGCTAAAACTGGGAGAGAGTGCCACAATCAACGATCCGATGGCAAACAGACTGACATCCAGGATATAGATGCTGCGCCGCCCAAATTGATCCGAAAGCTTTGCCATGAGAGGAGTACCGATCAAGTTGAAAAGGACATAGACGCTGAAAATCCACGCGAGCGCTCGCTCGGATAACTGGTATTGGGAGCGAATCGCGGGTAATGCCGGGCCAACGATGGCAATGTCCAGCGCGCCCATCAGCACACCAATAAACAGAACGATGAGGGTAATATTACGTTGTCGGGTTTCCATGATATGACCTCCAAATATCAAATAAACTTACCGGACGTTCGGTAAGTTTATTTTAATAAACTTTGTCTGTTTTGTCAAGATAGAGAAATAATTGCAGGAAGATGGTGGATGCTTTGAGCGAAACCTCGAAGAACGTGCTTAACAGCGCATGCCGCAGACAAAGAACACCCCCGCTAAGGAGGGTGTTCTTCAATGCTGCTGTAATGGGGCGGCGTTATTTGAGCCTGATGCCGGGTTTGCGTCTGTTGTTTGCGGCGCTGCGCGGCGGCGGGGGAGGGGGGCTGAGTTTGATTCTCCCAGCAGGTTTTGCCGCTTTGGCAAAAGCGGGAGAAAAACGGTGCAGCAGTGTGGGCAGCGCCAGCAGAAGCAGCAGCCCGAGCAGCAGCCCGGCAAACAATCCCCAGGTATTCTTTTCAGCCACTTCGGGCACCAGCCCGCCGGGGTTGTAAGAGGAGTCGAACTTCTGAGAGGAAGAAGCTGGCTGGGCAGCTTCGCTGGTCAGGGCGATGGTCAATGAGCGGCGTACGCCGTCGCGCAGGGTGGAAGGCGAGGTGTAAGTCAGGGCATATTCGCTCTGCAGGGCGCGGCTGTAGAGGGCGTAGATATCGTGCAGGGCGCGATAATCTTTCGCATAGCCATAAAACCCTCCTGCCCGCTGCGCCAGGTCTTTGAGCGCCTTTTCATCAATAGACCACTGTGGGGCGGTGGTCTGGCTGTACTCACCCAGCCCAACGGTCGAGATGCTCAGCCCGCTGCTGCCGATGTTGTTGATGACGTCATCGGCGCTGTAGCGGCTGCGGTTGTCAATCCCGTCAGTCAGGACGATGATGGCTTTGCGCCCTTCCAGCGGCTCCAGGATGCGCACGGCTTCGATAAGGGCGTCATACATGGCGGTGTCGCCGCGGGCACTGAGGCTGTCCACCGCTTTACTGAGCAGGTCGCGGTCTGTGGTAACCTCCTGCACCAGGCTGACCTGCGTGTGAAAACTGATCAGCCCGGCGCGGTCTTCGGGGCGCATTTGGGCGATGTATTCCTTCGCCACCTTTTTTGCCGATTCCAGTTTTTGGGCGTGCATCATGCTGCCCGAAACGTCCATGACCAGCAGGGTGGTCAGCGCGCCAACATCGCCCACGCCCTGTACTGCGCTGGGGTTGATGGCTTTGCCGTTTTCGATGATCTGCAAGCGGCGCGGGTTCACTTTCAGCGGCTCGCCGTTTGCATCCGTTACCGAAACGTACACCGTGACGCTGGGAAAGTGGGTCGTATCCACCTGGGTGATGTGCACCTGTGGCTGTGCATCTGGCGGCGGCGTGCCCTGCAGGGGGGCAAAGGCGCTGGTCGCCAGCAGCGCAAGCAGGAGGGATAGGATGATCGGCAACCGAGTGCGCCGCGCCGGAGTAAATGAAAACAGTATGTTCATCGTCTTACCTCTTTTCGTGATACACCATCTGCGTATTGCCCATGCGGATGGTCTGCCGGTTGCTCAGGCGGGCGACCTCGATTTTCTTGTTGTTGATGAATGTGCCGCTGAGGCTCATATCTTTGAGGGTGAAGTGCGATCCATTGCCCTTGAGCATGGCATGTTGCGGGGCGATATCCGGGTCAGGAAGGACAATATCGGCTTTGAGTGCGCTGCTGCCGATGAACGCCGAGGGTCCATCCGGCTTAAGGAACTTATCCAGGATAAATTCGCTGCCTTTGAGCTTGCCGGAGGTAACCTCAAGCCAGGCGCGTGAGAGCAAAAAGACGATCAGTGCAATGCACACGCCGGTGGATGCGCCCAGCAGGATCAGACCGGCAGCCTTGCCGAGCAGTGAGCTTGCCAGTGCCATGCGGGCGGCTTCGAGCAGCAAACCGCCCAGCGTCCCGCCTAAAAAGCCGCCCAGTCCGCCCTTCCACATCTGTGCGCCGCCTTTGAAAGCCGCCGCCAGCCCGATCAGCAGACCAAAAAGACCCCAACCCAGCGGGCGCAGCCACACCTGCCCGCCGAGAAGCTGGTACATCCCCTCGGCAATGGGCAGCCCCAGCGCCCCGCCTGCCGCCCCCAGCAGGGCGCTGAAGAGCGCCAGACGCAGGGCGTGCAGCAGGTTGCGCGTGACCAGCCCTTCGCTGAGACCGATGAGCGCCCCAATGCACAGCCCGATGAGCGCCCCGACAATGATTTCACTCAGATACAAATTGGGTGTGAACGAAAGCCCCAGCAGGTTGCTTAACTGCCAGCCAAACAGCCCGCCGATTCCGCCCAACACGCCGTAATAGTACAAACGCATCAAACGATTCATGGGTTACATTTCTCCTTCTGCCGATCCGGGAGCTTGCACAGGCAGCAGGTTGCTCCAGTGCACCACGCTGCGCTTTTTTACCCGGTGGAGCAGTTCGTAAAAGCCATAGTAGCGGCGCTGATCAAGGGCGCCGTTTGCCTGGCGGATGAAAAAGCCGCCGCTTTTGCTGTGTGGTTCCATCACCAGCGCTACCTGCCATGGCTCCGGAAAGAAGTTGTTGTGCAGCCAGGCGTCCCACATCGAAAAAAAGATGCCCATGCGCGGGTGGGTGTGATACCAGCCGAGGATGCGTTTTTGCGCATCTTCCTCTTGCAGCCGATCGTGAAGCGCCAGCATACTTTCTGGGGTGAAGGTGATATATGCCGCACCGTTGTTGACATGCTGGGCGGGGATGGCTGTCTCAATCACGATGAACTGCTGGTCGGTTTGCGGGTCGCGGCACCATTTGCCAGCCAGCCAGCCGCCCACCTCGTTTTCCAGGTCAGAGCCAGCAGACGCGCACAGGCGGATATAGGCGCGCTGGGTTACAAAGACGGGCATGGGCGGGTCTTCTTCTTCCCATGCGGGCTTCCATGCCAGCGCGCGCCGGTATGGAATGCGCGCCGGGTGCGGGGCAGGCGTTTCGCCAGCGGTGAGACGAACCAGGCTGGGTTGCATGATTATCCGGCGGTGATATCAGCGGTGATCATCAGACGGTCTTCAGCAGGCACACCGGCAGCTTCCAGCGTCTCATTTTCCTGCAATTCCCTGCCAAGCGCTTTGCTATCCAGGCGGTAGCTGATCGGTCGCCCGTCAGGACCGGTGGTGGGCAGCTGCAGCGAGGTGGTCAGTTCGGGGATGAGTTCGGCAATCGGCACGTCGCCGGGAATTTCTGCGGTGCGGCTTCCGCCGGAAGGAAGGACGAGGGTTACATTTTTGTCGGACATTTTGGTGACTCCTTTTTTGAAACTGGTTGGGTCGAATTTTTCTATCCAATTTGAAAGAGCGCTCTATTTGAGTTTGACGCGCGGCTTGTTCTGCGCTGGGGGAGCGATTTTGACCCGCTCCGGGCGCAGCAGCTCGCGCCGGTCTACTGGAAAGATATCGGGGTACTGCATCCGGTAGGCGCGGCACCAGCGCGCAGCCTCCGGATCCCATGGGAAGGGTGGTTTGGTGGGGTCGTCGTGAAAATTTTTGTATTGTAGCATCTCGCCCAGCATGATCACCAGCCGGTCTAAACTGCGGCTGGCTGCCCACCAGGCGGCGTCAATGCACACGCTGCCGTTGAGGTGGTTGATGTTGGGATGCCAGATGGGGGTAAGCCACTTCATCCCAGGCCAGCGTTGCGGATACTGGCTGTGGAGATAAATTTCCACCTGATGATGCTCGCCGTATTTTGGTTTTCCGCTGCGCTCCACGCCGATGATGCTTTTGCACTTAAATGTGATGATATAGCGTTCGGGGGGCAGCCCGGGGCGTGCGGATTCGGCTTTGACCTGGATCAGGTCGCTGCGGGCGGCAAGTTCCTGCATCAGCTGGTGGTCGGCACGCAGACGGCGCATGCGCGGGCTTTGGTCGAGCGGCGTGGCTCCGGCGGTGATGTCGGCGGTGATCATCAGCCGGTCGTCGCGCGGCACGCCTGCCTGGGCGAGGGTCTCGTTCTCGGTCAGCTCACGCCCCAGCGCTTTGCTGTCCAGACGGTAGCCCATCGGACGCCCGTCCGGCCCAACCGTAGGAAGCTGAAGCAGCGAAGCCAGTTCTTCGATGAGGTCGCGGACGGCGACGTCATCGGGCATCTCTGCCCGGCGCGCCCCGCCGTTGGGTAAAATGATGGTGACAGGTATTTCGGGCATACGTATCTCCAATTCACTCGTGATTGTGCGGCACCTGGCAGGCGCCGGTGATATCCCAGCAATCCTGGTGGTGATGTGCGCCGCAGATGGCGCAGACTACATCGCCGCGCGGGTCATCGGGCAGTACCAGGTCGAGACAGTAGGGGCAGCGGTGTTCTTCCATGCCCAGCAGCTGCACGGTGGCGTTTTTGTGGTGCCGCTGCCGGGCGGGTTGAACGGATAGCGGCTTTTGCACCGCGGAGCGGATGCGCAGCGCAGCCTGAGGCGGGGTTGGCGCAAGGGGAGTAGAGTTCCGCCGCAAGGGGGATGGCGGGGCTGGCACGCGGGCAGGTGCCGGGGAAGACGAACGCCGGGCAGCCGGGGCAGGCGCCGAGCGAAAAACACGCTGCACAAAAGCCGACAGCTGGGTAAATGGACTCTGCAATTCATGCACAAACGCGGCCGTGTTGCGCAGCGCCGTCTTCCAGGCGCGTGTGCACCCGCTGCGCCGCGACTTTGGCGGGCGGGATGCCCGCCGCCGTGTTGAGCGCCGGATGCGCATCCCGCTCCAGGCGAACAGCGGCAGGCAAACCGCAGCCCCGCCCAGCGCAAGCTGCCACAGGCTGTGCCAGTCGGGGGCAGAGGTATTGGCGCGCAGCAGCGCAATTCCCATAAACCCCTGGCTCCAGATGCCCAGCACCGCCAGAATTGCCAGCAGTGTGCCGAGCGCGGTCATCAGTCGCAGCAAGGGGACACTGCCCCGCAACAGCCAGCGGGCAGAAAAACCTGCTGCCAGACCGATGGCGGCGATGGATATCGCTTTGAACAGCAGGGGGTGAAGCGCCGTGCGGCGTGAGAAGAGCAGCACAAAAGCGCCCGCCGCAGCAGCGGTAAAAATCACCACCAGCAGCATACGGCTGAAAAGATCGGAGATGCTGCTCCACGTGGTGGGTTTGCGTTTGCGTTTTCTCGGTGTGCTGTGTACTGACATGGTTAGCGTGGTCATGGAAGCCTAATCTTTGAGCAGCGAGATGCGCCCGCGGGTGATTTTTTCGGCAGGGCGCACACGCAGCGGAACATTCTGCAGAGGAACATCATCCACCAGACGGATAGCCGCGCGGCGTTCGGCCTTTTCGGGTGGTGTGGTCTTCTCAAAGCTGCGGAAGTGCAGTGTCTCGGGTAGGTCACCGCTCAGCTCGTAAAAGCGGTACTCGCTGGCGTTGCAGGCGCGCAGGATGTGCAGCGGCGGCACGCCCACGCTGGCGAGGGTAAGGTGAAGAAAAGCCTCCTCGCCGGTGATGATATGGGTCATATCAATCTCGCGCAGCGTGCCGCAGGTGGGGCAGTGGGCGGCTTTGAAGCTCATCTCGCCAATGGGGCGCATGACGCCTTCCATCGTTTTGCATTCCGGGCATTTGAGGTTGAGGATCAGTTCCTGATCCAATTCGATGATTGCATCATTCCCTAGATCGCTGCGCACAATGCGCATCATTTCAGCCAAAGTGGTCACGCTGGCGCGGGCGGGTAATTCGCGCACCTCGCCGTATATCCAATGGCTTTCGCAGTCTTCGCGCGGCTGGTAGGCGGTGGTGTGCATGTCGTTGGTCAGCCCATTGACGTGCACCACCTTGCCCGCCTCAACCGGCATGGCGTGGATGAGTTTGAGTGCCTCCTGCGCCTGCATGGCGCCGATGATCGAGGCGATGGTGGGGGTGGTGGGCACTTTGCCCATCAGGACGTTTTCGCGCGCCAGCAGCGGACAGGAATAGCGCAGCGAGAGGTCGCGGCGTGCCTGCTCGGTGAGCGTGCACTCAAAGCAGGCGCCCTGACCGGGGACAAAGACGCGCATCAGACCCAGAAATTCTTGAATGGCGCCGTCCACCCAGGGCTTGTTCATCCAGTAAGCAAAACGGTTGACTGCCAGGCGCGCCTCACGGTTATCCAGACAGCCGACGATGACATCCATGCGGCGGAAGACCCCCAGCCCAAGCTGGCTGGTTACGTCGCCGTGAAAGTACTGCACCTTGACCGCCGGATTGAGCTCCTTGACGCGGGCGGCAGCCATCTCGGCTTTGCGCCTGCCCGAGTCGCTCTCGCGGAAGAGCACCGAGCGGCTGAGATTTGCCATCTCGATGGTATCGAAATCAACGATGAAGAGATGCCCGACGCCCATCAGCGCCAGGTTTTTGATGACCTCGTTGCCCAGCGCCCCGGCACCAACCACCATAACCTTTGCCGCTTCGACCTTTTCGCGCTCCCACCAGGAGATGAGACGGAAGGTGCCCAGCCGGTCAGTACGCAGATTGGGGATGTGCAGCGGTTTTTCAGGCGCAGCGGGCAGACGGCGCGGTCCGGTGGGCGGTTCGCCAGCCGCGGGGCGCGGCGGGGCAGGTGTTTCTTCGCGCGCCGTCCCGGCAAGCTCGTGCAGGCGGGCAACGTTTTCCTCGTCCACCGAACAGACAAACCACCCTACGCCCTGGCGTCCGTCAATCACGCCGCTGTCGGCGAGCAGTTTGAGCGCCTCACGCAGCGTTGAGCGGCTGATGCCGAACTGCCTTACCAGCACCCGCTCGGCAGGCAGCTGGCTGCCAGGGGCAAAGGTATGGTCGAGGATGGAAGCCGCCAGTTTTCCGGCGACAATATCGGAGAGCGACTTGCGGGAGATAAAATTGATCGTCATCGAATCACACCTGTTGTATGTTGGTCAGACCACTACACAATACAGTGTAATCCGTTTGCGCCGCGAGTCAATAGGCGTTTTGCGTATTTTTGGGGGGAGGCTGCGTTTTGGAGCGGGGTGATCCGCCGATTTGGCTGCAAAACCCGACGGTGGGGGCTGTACCCTCTAGTCTTCTATCCCCAGCAATTGAAAACAATCGCGGTTGAGGATATCTGCGATCACCTCATCGGGAATGCGCGGCAGGTTTGTCCCTTCGACAAACCGGTTGATGTTTAGCAGGCTCTCTTTTGTCGCCGCAGCGGTGGTGAAGGGGTAATCTGACCCAAAGAGGATGCGTTCGGTAAGATGCCATTCATGATACATGAGGAGCTGGTTGTAAAAATCCCAGGGTCTGTAATGCACGGCGGACAGGTCAACATACACATTGGGGTATCTGCGGATGACATGCAGCGTTTCCCTTTCCCACGGATAACCCAGATGGGCGATGATGACTTTCAAATTGGGCAGGGCAACCAGCACATCGTCCAGGGTGGTGGGATGTCCGTAGCGCAGCGGGGCGCGTTTGGAAAAGGTTGAGCTCTGGTGGGTGAGGATGGGAAGACCCAGCTCATCCGCCAGGCGGAACATTTGCATGGGTCTTTCGTCTCGCGGATGGTATAAGGCGTAAATGGGAGAGGTCTTGATCCCCTTAAGCCCCATGTCAACCCCGTTGTGAATCTGGCTGACCATGTCCACGCTGTTGGGGTCAACCGCCATGAATCCAACCAGTTTTTCGGTGTGGCGGTTCACATAGTCTGCCACAAATTCATCCGGGACATTGACGCCCAGTGCTTCACTGCGCAGACCGAAGACGATGGCTTTGCCGTCGAAATGCTGGTAATCCTGCCAGTGTTCCTCAGGCAATGCGTTCAGCCTGACGTTTCTTTTGCGTGTGCCCTCGATGGCATCCTGGAGAAAGCTCTCGCTGAAGTGTTTGTTGACATCCCATACATGGGTGTGGCAGTCAATCATCGTGCCCTTCCAGTATCAGCTTTGCGTGTTTCGATTTTGAGTTTTTTCGACGAACTTTGCTGCACCAAGAAGCGTGGCGTCGTTGAGAAATGTCTGACGGTCATATCTGGCAATGTCCTTGAGATGCGACTGAGCTTCTTTCAAGTTGCATAAAAGGATGATACGCACATCGGCGCGGCGGATATTGGCATCACAGGCGACCTTATCTTCAATTTCCAACTCCAGTTCAAGACGCCGCTTTGGGTCAAAGGTCTGCGGGGACATCACCAAGGCGATATCAATGTCGCTCCACGGCATCATTTTGCCGCTGACCGCCGATCCATACAGGTACGCGGCAGAGACCGGGTAGAGGGAAAGAACAGCCGAAAGACGCCTTTTGAGATCATCACGGTTGTTCATTTGAGCAGGCAATGGCACGAAAGGTTGCATGCTTAACCCTGTTCGTTCAATAGCATTGTCTGAAAAACGAGAAAATCCCCGTTCAATGGGTGCTTGAAGCAGATCGTTTCGAATGCTTCAGGCACATTTTCTTCTTTGCCCACAGATTGGAATTGCTCTAATAATTGTTCCCGGTTGCCATGTAGAGGTAAAATAAGGTTGAGTGAGTTTTCCTTGATCTGGGGGTATCTTCGAGAGTCGAGAATATTCGCCTGTGCTTTGACCTCTGTCATAATCCTAAATCGAAGTTTGACAGATGCATTAGGAACATCGCGAACCCTGCGAAAATAATCCTGCCGACTCAGTAGTTCAGTTAACTTTTGCTGAACCTCTTCTGAGAGGTGCTCGCCTGAGGTCATTAACCCCTCTTCCAGAACTTGGGCAAATGACTGCTGTATCAAGTTTTTGATTTGGACAGTTTCGAAAAAACTTCCATGAACCAAACAAACTTTGACACAGCCTGACTTTCTGCCTCGTACCAAATAGAACACTTGTCTTTCAGGTAAATCTTCAGGATTCTCTCCTTTTTCCCGCATTTGTTTGTAAATAAGACTGTTTGTGTTAACAATGATATCCGTGGTCTTCTTTCTACTGCTCGGAATGGTGGAGTTAAAAGAGGCGACGGAGTAAGTCTTGCTATCTTTGAGTTCTATCAACTCTCCGCCGCTATATGTCTCTCCTTGTTTGGAGATGCGAATCGCGAGGTCTGGAAAAACCCCTTTATTCCTGCAAGATAATAAACGCTCGTCAAAAGGGAAATTATCTAGGTGATCAACACGAACAAATTCGCTTTTTGTTTTCACCAGAGAAAAAAAGAAATGGTAAATGGAAGACATCAGAATTTAGCTTATAAAAAGGAGGGTTGTTTGATCTTAATCTTCCCCATTGAAACGGCAATCGTTTTTCCCCATATTCTGTCCAGGTTGTGGGTGTAAAGATAGTCTTTATAGTATGTATTAACGTTATCCGCTTCCCGTTGGTTTTCCAGCCTATCCCGAATGCACTCCACATTTTCCGGGCTCTTCTCAATTCCAATTGCGTTGCGGCTCAGTTGTTCTGCGGCAACTAGAGTCGTTCCTGTTCCTGCAAACGGGTCTAAAATCCAATCGCCTGGCATTGTCGAAGAGAGAATGATGCGTAGGAGAAGTTGGATAGGGGATTGTTGTTTATGAAAACGTTCGCCTTTTGCATTTCTTATCGCTTCATCACCGGCAAAGTACCCGGAGGTTAACTCTCGAATGTCATCCCACACATCAGTAACGTACATTCCCTCGCTGCGTTCCATTTTGTAATTGGGCGGTAAAGGGGGGTCTATCCGTAAGCGGTTAAACAATCTTGGCTTCCTGCCTTTTATCGCAAAGGCAATGATTTGATAGTGTTTACCAAATTTGTTGATGTTTGGAACCGCAGAGGTTTTCTTTTTCCAGATAATCAGATTTTGTAAATTCCACCCAGATCTTCGCAAGCAGCTTAAGACATACTCTGTATTTTTTTCACGCTGCATGAAATACAAAGCCCCACCCTCTGAGGTCAGGAGATGTACCTTTTGGCAAATTTCTTCCATCCATTGCCAATATAAAGACTCTGGAAGATGATCGTTATGATTATGATATTCCTTTCCTTGATTAAAAGGGGGATCCAAAAAGGTGAGATCTACTGAAACGGTCAGACTGCTCAGTAGTTCAGAACAATCACCGCATAGGATTTGGTAAGTCATTGCCCTTAAATCATATCATCTTTTTAGGGTTTTAGGTCCACCCTATTTGTTGTAAGAAGGTGATCCTGCTCTTTGCTCTTTACCCCTTTGCTGTTTTGCGCTTTTTCTCGTGCTCCTTACTCCTCTTTCTCGCTGTCGGCAAAGGCGACTGCCAGGGCAAACTGGCTGACAGCGTGGTAAGCGGGGTAGAGCAGCGATTGCAGGTCGGGCGCAAAGGGCGGGTCGCCCAGCCGTTTGAGCAGGGGCATGGTGATGGCGGGCGGCTTAATTTCTATGGGGAACGGTTCCAGCGGGGCTGCCAGACTCCAGAAACGTTCAAGGTTTTCTGTAAGGGGCGGGGATGTCTCCAATGCATCCGCTTCCTCTTCTTCGGCTTCGTCTGTCTCGCCTATCCCGGCGCGGCGCTGGCGCAGGGCTTCGAGAATTTGCTCCTGGTTTCTGCCGCGCAGACGGAAAAGCAGGAAGGGGTCTTCGTCGAATCGCTCGCCGAGGATGTAATGTGTGGCGGCGATGTGCTTGCAGGGGTTTGCCCAGTCGGGGCAGGAGCAGTGCGTTGCCAGGTCGCTGCGCCGAGCGGGGAAGAGGCTGACTCCGGCTGTCTGAAAGGCGTCTTCGATGTCGTGGGGCATCTCGCCAGCCAGAAGCTGGGCGGCAAACAGCGCCTGTTCCGCCAGAGCGTCAATCACCTGTTCCCACTGGGCGTCGCTCAGCGGTTCCACCCGAATAGTAACCGTATATGGTTTGGGGCGCGAGCCTTGTACGCGGGCGTGGATGCCGTCTTTGGTTTCTTCGATTGAAAGCACCTGCCCGCGGCGGGCATAGCTGCGCCCGCGCGCCAGGCGTCCGTAGTCCAGCAGACGCTCCATCGCTTCAATCCAGCGCGTTGCCCACCAGTTGCGGGCAAAGGCGCCGCGCCGACTGAGGGCTTTGATGCCCTCTGCGCTTTCAATCGGCTCGGGGCGTTCCGGATAGTAATAGGAATAATTGGGTCGCCGACGTTTCATCTCACGACCTCCTCAATGTAACCAGCTGACGCAGTTCGTCAGTGGAAAGCTCGGTCAGCCACTGTTCGCCGCTGCCAATGATTGCCTGACTGAGACCTTTTTTGTTTTCAATCATGTTGTCAATCATCTCCTCCAGCGTTCCCACACAGATCAGCTTGCGCACCTGTACGTTGCGTTTCTGTCCGATGCGGAAGGCGCGGTCGGTCGCCTGGTCTTCCACCGCCGGGTTCCACCAGCGGTCAAAGTGAAAGACATGACTGGCGCGGGTGAGGTTCAGCCCGGTTCCGCCTGCTTTGAGCGAGAGGATAAACAGCGATGGGGCGTGTTCATCTTCCTGAAAGCGCCTGACCATCCAATCGCGTGTTTTTACCGGGGTGCCGCCATGCAAAAACATCGCCGCGCAGCCCAGCGCCCGCGGCAGATAAGCGGCAAGCAGTTCACCCATTTCGGCATACTGGGTAAAAATCAGGGCGCGGTCGCCTTCTGCCAGCACTTCTTCAAGCAGTTCGGTCAGACGCTCCAGTTTGCCGCTGCGTCCGTCCAGATCGTCGCTGATCTGACCATTGCCGGAAGTTTGATGCAGGTACTGCAGAGGGTGGTTGCAGATTTGCTTGAGCTGGGTGAGCATACTCAGCACCAGCCCGCGCCGCTGGATTCCTTCCTCTTCTTCGATTTTCTTCATCACGTCCTGCACAACGGCTTCATAGAGGGTGGCTTGCTCCTCACTCAGGGTGCAGTATTCCTTCACCTCCACCTTCTCAGGCAAGTCCTGGATGACGCGCGGGTCGGTTTTGACGCGGCGCAGGATAAAGGGCGCGATCAGCTTTTTGAGGCGCTGGGTGGCTTCTTCCTCGTTATAGCGTTCAATGGGCAGGATAAACTCACTGCGGAACTTCTCGCGCGTCCCCAAATAACCGGGATTGAGAAAGTGCATAATAGACCACAGCTCGGAAAGACGGTTTTCCACCGGTGTGCCAGTAAGCGCCATGCGAAACGTTCCCTTGAACTTGCGCACCGCCTGACTTTGTTTGGCAGAGGGGTTTTTGATGTTCTGCGCTTCATCCAGGATGATGCCATGCCACTGGACGGCTTGCAGGGTGTCTGCATCCTGGCGGGCGAGCACATAGCTGGTCAGCACCAGGTCTACCGAATGTGCCGCCTTGCGGAAATCTTCTCCCTGCAGACGGTTGGCGCCCTGATGGATCATGGTGGTGAGCGAAGGAGCAAAGCGGCGTGTCTCGCGCTCCCAGTTGGTTACAACCGAAGTGGGGCAGATGAGCAGGGTGGGGGCGGGGAGGGTGCCCAGCTGTTCTTTCTCGTGAAGCAAAAGACAAAGCGCCTGGATGGTCTTGCCCAGCCCCATGTCATCTGCCAGACAGGCGCCCAGTCCAAAGCGGCGGTGAAAGTTGAGCCACGAATACCCAAAGCGCTGGTAGGGGCGCAGCTGACCGTTGAGACTGGCGGGCTGGGAGAGGATATCCATCTTCTCCGATCGGTCGAATTGCTGTAGCCAATCTGCCAGCCAGCCCTCCGAGGAGACATCCTGAATGGGCAGCCCGCCTTCGCTGGTGTGGGCGCCCAGCGCATATTGCAGTGCCTCGAGCATTCCCATTTGCCCTTCGGTTTGTTGTTTTTGCCAAAAGCGGATGGCGGCTTCGATTTGATCAGCATCCAGCCGCACCCATTGACCGCGCACCTGCACCAGCGGGGTTTTGAGCTCTGCCAGCGCGTTGAATTCTTCTTCGGTGAGGATGGTATCGCCCAGCGAGAGTTCCCAGCGGTAATTAACCAGGTTGCGCAGGGATAGGTCGCCTTTGGGAACCCTATCTGCTGTTTGTTTGTCTCCTGTTGGCGTGAGTCTGAGGCGCACGCCCAGCTGCGAGCCGGGCTTATTCCACCATGGGGGCACCAGCAGCCCAAAACCGGCGGATTGCAGCAGCGGTGCCGCCTCGCGCAGAAACGTGTATGCCTCCTGTGTGGAAAGGCTGAGGTGGGTGGGGTGCTTTTCTTTCAGGCTGGTGGCGATGGGGGGGAAAAGGCGTGCAGCGTAACCCAAACCGGCAAGCAGTTTTTCCTGCGGGTTCTTAAAACGGTGGTTGAGATGGGTCAATGCGCTGCTGCGGGTTTTCCAGACCGTTTCGGCGGGGATGATCAGGCTGGGGTCGTCGCGTGCCTGGAGCATATAATCGAGCTTCCAGCTGGCGGTCGAATCACCCTGCTGATGGGGTGCCTCGAGACGGAAGGAGATGCAGAAGTTGGCGTCCCCGGCGGCATGCAGACTGCGCATCCAGGCGCGATGGCTGATGGACAGTGCGTGCAGACGGGCGGGTGGGGCTTTGACAAGCGGGTCGTCATCAAACAGGGCTGCCAGCCAGCGGTTGGCGGGGTCATCATCCTGAATAAGCAGCGAGGGGATGGCCGAGCGCGCCCAGCTGCGTACCAGAGCATCGCATATTCCATTGATAAACGAAGAAAGCAGGGCATGCGGCGCGGGCGGCTCGCGTTTGGGTTTGTATTCAGCGCGGCAGATGGGCGGCATGGCGGCTTCGAGCTGTGCCAGCCGCTGGGCGTCGCGCGGGTCATCCAGCACCGGCAGCCAGCGGGCATGGAACACTGTTTTATCCAGCCGCGCCTGTCCGCCGTGGTCAAGCGCAATCAGCATCGGGATCAGCTTTTGGGCGGAGAGTGCCTCCAGCGCCAGCGATGCGGCGGTGTGCCAGAAACGGGCGTCATCAGCGGCGACAAAATGGTGCGGTGTTTCCGCCGGGTTGGTGTGCAGAGGCAGGTTGATCAGCAGGATGAAAGCCTTTGCCGGGGGGAGCCAGAGCCCTTTGACAATCCACGGCGCCAGGAAGGGCTTTTTGCCGTTATCCAGCGTCCAGGTGTGCAGCAGGCGCGGTGAAGGCTGCGGTCCGTTGCGGGTGGTGGGCAGGCGCAGGGTGATCTGACGTTGATCGCCCTCGATTCCCAGTGCAACAGAGAGGTCATCTGGAGGCGCGCAAAAAGGGTGCGGACGGGGTCTTTGTGGCATCCGCCCACGCTGCCCACGCGGCGTCGCGCCGCTGGAAGTTTCAGCCCAAAAGAGGAAGCCTCCCGTATCCGCTGGAGTGGAAGGAGGTTTCCAGTGCGCGTGGAGAACGAGCATTAACTGGTGCTTATTATACTCCTGTTTTGTAAATATCAGGCATTAGCGTTTCTGGTCACGGACAGCGTCGGTGTGATATTCACCGGGCTGCTCCAGCAATCTTGACTGGAGCGCTGGGCTGACCTGTTTGTCAGTGATGGGTTTGCTGCCATTATCTTTCTGACGCATCCGTTTTTTCTCAACAGAGGTAAGCTGAGCCGGAAATAGTTGAGCAGCGTCAATGTCGCGGATGCTTTGTATTTTGCCTAAAAAATAAGAAACGTAAAAACCTTGATAGGTTGTCTCATGGACATTTTGCAACTTTTCGGTAGCCATCTTGACATACTCTGCATCAAGATCAATCCCCACAAAATGACGCCCCAGAGCCTTTGCAGCAATGGCTGTTGTGCCTGTCCCCAGAAATGGATCAAGGATGATATCTCCGGGGTCAGTGCTCATCAAAACAATCCTTTCCAACAAAGGTACCGGTAACTGACAGGGATGTTCGTCGCGACGGACGTTATGTCGGATACGGTGAATGTCTGTCCACACATCGCTAACCAGAGCGCCAAATGGGTGCATCTGGTCTTTTTTGCCGCCATAATCTTTGAGATAGCTGTTGCACACCCGACAGCGCTTATGCGGGGCGCGTACCTCATAAAATTTATATCCTTTGAGTTCTTTTGTATAAAACAGAATGCCGTAATGGGCGGGCAAAAGAGTCTTTCCTAGCGGGTTACTCATGGCGTCCCATGCGATCCAGTGACGAAAGTGAGCAATTTCGTTCAAGATGCTGGCATAGTATGTCAGCCATTTGGGGATGTTGTGCACGAAGATAGACCCGCTTGGCTTTGTAATGCGGACCAGTTCGCGCAGCCACTGCCTGCACCAGTTCAGATATTCTTCGACTGGCTTTTGATCGTTGTAAGTGGTGTATTTCTTCTCGAGGTTAAATGGGGGGTCAGCGAAACAGACGTCAACACTGTTATCCTCAATACGCGCCAGGATATCCAGACAATCGCCATTGATAATGCTATCTAGATACTCGGCTAACATACGACCACAACCTCTGTTTTATTGCGGTGGGGGTGCAAGAAATCTATCTGGAACATGCGCAACAATAATTTCTTCAAGTTGATCAAGGGTTTTGATATTGAGGCAGTAATGACAACCGGCGTGCATTTTCCGCAGGTCGGAACGGCGCGCCAACCAACCAGCCCCGTCAACAATGTTGACAAACACAAGGCGTTGACGGGGATGACGGACATTTTGTCCCTCAATTTTTTCGTACATAGCTTGTTGTTCATTGGCACGCGTTGTTTGACTACTGGAAGTAGTTTCCATGTAAGAGACCATTATCATCACATAAGGCTCCTTTGTGGATGGAAGCACATGGTCTATTTCTTTTCCTAGAAACGCAACCTGCCCTTTCGTATGAGGCACGCCATACGTGTGTTGCAAACGATCAAGCACCTGTGCCACTTTTTGTTCAACAAACGCGCCCTTTTGGTCAATGTATTCGCCGGTCAACTTTTTACGGACGATATTTCCAATGAGATTCTCATCATGGATTACCTCTGACCAGTTGGCGGGTAGTGAAAGTTGATCCAGATAAAAGTCTGCTACCTGGTCAGCAAGCAGTTTGCTACTTTTTCCTTCCAGAAACAGCCGGGCAATTGTTTCTGCAAATGTATCGTCTTTTTTTGCTTTGCGATAGATATAAGATGCTCCCCATTCTGGCCCGAAATCGTTGACAGCAAAGCGCTGGGCGGTAAGAATACGTAAAAACTTTTCTTGGGAAAGGTTGGTTAAAGCCAGAAGAACACCGAGAAAATTCTCATCTTTTTGAATAAATTGCTTTAAGTTTTGGGCGGGGTCATTCTGTGGCTGAAAGTCGAGCAATTCTTTGACGATTGTCCGCACGCGGCGGCGCATTGCCTCTTCTAACTCAGGGAGTTTCAGAAGAGGGGTGCAAGTTTGTACAAATTCTTCAAAAGAGGGTTTACGCGGCAGAGACATTGTACTGCAATCGGTATTGTGATTATATCCAATTTCTGCCCGGCAAAAAAAGTTTGTTTGGGCAGGACTTGTTTTTCAATGCAATTTAGGGTATAGTATAAGTGCAAACGGGCGGATGCCCCCCTCATCCGTTCGTTTGCGCTTTTAACGCTGCGGGTTGACGTGTTCGGCAAAGGATGCGATGGCGCGGCGCATAAACGCCTCGTCAAATTCCCCAGCCGGGGCGGGGGTCTCAAAAATGCGCCGCGGCAGCCGCAGATTGGAGAAGTCAAAGCCCTGGCGCTGTTTGAAAGCGTTTTTGCGTTGCAGTGTCTCGCTGCCCATCTGTTCCAGATCGGCACAGCCCCAGCCAAAACCAGCGGCTTGCAGGGCGCGCGTGACCACGTCGGGGGTGTAGATGCCACGCGCAAACAGACAGACGCTGAGGCTGGTGAGCACTTGCCGCCAGCGCTCCTCTTTGAGCAGGGCAGCGGCAATCTCTTCAGGGGTGGTGGAGGATACGGGCGTTTTCTGGTCGAGGCTGTAGCCAGCGCTATCGAGATGGCTGTGGCGCGCCCCGGTTAGGTAGCCCAGATAGCCGCCTGGCCCGGTGTGGTAACCAGCCATCTCATTGCCGCCAAAGGACATGGCAAAATCGCTTCCCCCATAGATAGAAGCGGCATGTTCTGTACCCTTTGCCAGGGCGCGGTAAAAGTCGTTTGGCTGCAAAACGATGTTTCTGATCGCTTGGAGATATGCTTCAGCCTCTCCCCAGCGCAGCGCCAGTCCGCCGGTTTCTTTCTCGCCGATCAGCCCCTTTTCCAGCGCCTCGCTTGCCCATGCCAGAGCAACACCGCTGCTGATGACATCCAGCCCCTGCACCTCGCACTCGTCAATCACTTGCAGCACCAACGCCGGGTCGCCAATCCCCAACATGCTGCCCACGGCGTAGATGGGTTCATGGTCATAGCCGATCATGGCTGTTTTGAAGAAGTAGGGGTCGTTGGGGTAGGGGAGACGCAGCGCCGCCAGGTGGATGCACGCCACCGGGCAGTGGGCACAGGCAACGCGCCTTCCCAAATAGCCAGCGGCAAGTGCCTCGCCGGAGATAGCGTCAGCGTGTTCGAAGCGCCCCGACTGCACATTACGGGTTGGCAGGGCGCCGATGGCGTTCAACGGCTCCACGTTGACCGGTGTTCCCAGTTGGTGATACTTTTTCATCACATCCGTCTGAGTGGCAGCGCGGTAAATCTCGTCATAAACGGCGCGGTAAGCTTTTTTATCTGTCGCTTCCAGCGAGCGTTTACCGCCAATGATCAGCCCTTTGAGCTGCTTGCTGCCAAAGACGGCGCCCAGCCCCAGCCGTCCAAAATGGCGGTAGGTTTCGCTGATCACACAGGCATAACTGACCATCCTTTCACCCGCACGTCCAATGCGCAGGATGGTGCGATAACCGCTTCCCGTGCTGTTCTGACGCAGCACTGCCCCGGCTGTGTAGCTGCTGCGCAGCCCCCACAATGCAGAAGCGTCGCGAAAATGGACATTGTTCTCGTCAATCTCCAGGTATAGCGGGCGCTGACTGCGTCCGCGTATCACCAGCGCGCCGTAGCCTGCCATGCGCAGGGCAACCGCGCTGCGCCCACCGGCGTGGCTTTCGCCCAAGTTGCCGGTGTGCGGCGATTTGAACATGGCGACGGTCTTGGAGGCTAGCGGGTAATACCCCACCAGCGGACCGACGGCAAAAATGATCGGGTTTTCGGGGGCAAGCGGATCGCAGCCAGCGGGGCATTCCTCTTCCAGTAGGTGGATCGCCGCCCCGGCGCCGCCCATGCCGCTTTCAAAGATGTCCGGGCGCTCCTGCACCCAAAAGCGCAGACGGGTGAGGTCAATATACAACACCCGCGGCAGCGGGTCGCCGGGGATCAGGTGTAGACTCATGGTGTTGCCTCCACGCTGGCGGCGATTTCTTCATGCGCCAGCACCTCGTAGGGGCAGTAGTCGGCGCAGTAGCCGCAGTAAACGCACACCAGCGGTTTATTATTTTCGTCATCCCAGAACATAGCGCCAAATGGACAGGCTTTAACGCAGTTTCCGCATCCGATACAGCGCTCGGCGCGCAGGCGCACCCCGCTGCCGGAGCGCACCTCGAGCGCATCGGTGGGGCAGACACGCGCACAGGGCGGGTCTGGGCAGGCGCGGCAGACGACAACCACAAATCCCTTGCGAATGCCACCCGCCGAGCGCACGTGGAGGCAGGCGCCTTCCAGTCCGCCCTTGCCCAGCCGCCGCGTGCAGGCAAACATACACGACTGGCAGCCCACGCAGCGCTCAACATCAATCACGGATAGACGTTTGGGCATATATACTCCATCTCAGCAACATCTCAAGATGCGCTAATCATACCATTGTTTGAGAAAAAACAAGGGGCGGCAGAAGATGCTATGGTTGCCCGGTTTTTAGGGCTGCCAAGAGGGGCGGGAAGCGCGTTCACCTGCTTTCATGGAAAGCAGCTCTCTTTGGTTAGCGGTGCTGACATCCACAATGAAGATTTTTCCGGTCGACGCATCGCTGTCAATGGCGATTTCTCGACCATCCGGCGACCAGCTCAGGGTGGCGCTTTCAGAAAAAACGGCGTCTGATAATTTACGGATGTTTTGACCATTGCTGGACATCACGTACAGGGCAAACAGGTTGTATGTGCCGTCCCTTTCTGATAAAAAGGCGATCTGGCTTCCATCGGGCGACCAGACGGGGTGAATGTTTGCCCAGGTGTCGTGAGTGAGGGCAGTATCATTCGTCCCGTCCACATTTTTTACATGAATCTGGCTGGAACCGTCGTTGCGCTGCTGCTGTTCCAGCAGGGACATGTAGGCGATTTTCTTTCCATCAGGCGACCACGCCGGAGTCTGGAAGAAAAAATCATACGAGGGTTGACTGAATTGTGTCATCCGTTGGCTTTCGATATCAACGATGCGCCACCACCATAAACCTTGTCCGTCGCTGGTGCGGAAAGCAATCTGCCTGCTGTCCGGTAGCCAGATGGGAAAGTCGTTTTGACCATCGAATGTGATCTGTATCGGGTTGTTTCCGTTGGCGTCCATGATAAATATTTGGCTGCTCCCCGTTCGGTTGGAAGCAAAGGCAATGCGCTTTCCGTCGGGCGACCAGGCGGGCATGGTATCCATGGAGGTTGAATCGGTAAGCTTTGTCATCCGGCTGCCATCCGGGCAGATGGAGAAAATATCCGTGACCGTTTCGCTGGCAAGTGCAAAGGCGATTTTCCTGCACCACTCATCTGAAGGGTTTTCTTGCTGCGGTGTTGTGGCAGTGAGAACGGGGGTTGGAGAAGGCTGCGGGGGAGGCGGCTCGGGTGTTGCCTGTGGAGAAACGGCTTGCCCGCAGCCCGCTAACAACAGCCATACAACGATTGTCCATAAGCGAAGTTTTTGATATGTCTTCATGATTAATCCCTTTCATCGCCTATTATAAATCAGGCATGTTGCCAAACGGAGTTGCGCTCGTGAGAAGAAATGCGCTGGAAAACCCGCAAATGGCTTATCATTGACAGCCTTTCCATGCCTCTGGCTATTCTGACAAAAAGGTTGTACGGTTGCGAGATATTTACGACGTCTGCTAACCGTGTTTAATAAACGTGCCTTTCTGCAGCTCATCAAATGCCAGGCGCAATTCCTCCTGCGAGTTCATCACGATTGGGCCGCGCCATGCGATGGGCTCGCCAATGGGTTTGCCTGAAATGAGCAGAAAGCGTACTCCCTCGCCGACGGTTGAAATCTGCACCTGATCGCCATCTGTGAACAATATCACGCTCCCGTTCTCCAGTGTGGACTCTTGTGCCCCAAATTGCCCCACGCCTTCAAAGACATAGGCAAATACAGTGTAACCACGCGGGGTGGGGTGGGAGAACTGGCTGTTGGCTGGCAGAGCCACGTCAAGGTACTGTGGATCGGTGATAATATCCCGCACCGGACCCTGCTGCCCGTCGATGGTGCCACATATAACGCGAATGCATGTTCCGTTCGAGCGGGTTACAACAGGTATCCGGCTGCTTTTGATCTCCTGATATCGCGGGGCCATCATCTTGTGTGAAGCCGGCAGGTTAGCCCACAACTGGAAACCGTACATGCGTCCTTGTGCATCGCCCTTGGGCATCTCTTGATGGATAATGCCGCTACCGGCAGTCATCCATTGGACGTCGCCTGCAGAAATCACCCCGCGATTGCCCAGGCTGTCGCCGTGTTCCACACGGCCTTCGAGCATGTAGGTGATGGTCTCGATGCCGCGGTGTGGGTGCCAGGGGAATCCCGCCAAATATTGCTGTGGGTCATCCGAGTGGAAGTCATCCAGGAGGAGAAAGGGATCAAAGAGATACGGATCGCCAAACCCGATGGCGCGTTTGAGGTGCACGCCGGCGCCCTCCAGGGTGGGGCGGTTTTTGAAGGTGTGTTTTATCGCTCGGGGATTATTGGCAGACATAGCATTATCCTTTATATTATTACAAATATTATCATATAAATCTAATAATATCAATACTGAATGTTATGGAGTGGGGCAGGGGAGCAGGGGGCTGCGCAAACGAGCACCAGAGCAAAGATGATCATCCATGCCGCCGGGGAGGAAAAGCCGTCCAAAGCCTTCGGTTTCTGGGTATTCGTTCTTGCTGGTCGGGGTGGGGCTGTTGGAAGCGCTGGATTTAGTTGGAAAAAAGATAAGGAAACCTTTCTGAAGCTCGATATTTTTTTTGTTGATGATTTTTGTTTTTGATAATATAAATTATCAAAAACAAAATAGACTGCAAAGTGAACCATCCCCAACGGCGGCTGTGATATACTTTGCTTCGAAATATTCCCATCTTGGTAAAACTTTAAGGAGGCTTCCATGCAGCAGGTTCGTCTTGGATTGGTTGGTTTTGGCAATGTCGGACAGGGACTGGCGCATATCCTGCGCGACTATGCTGCCGCGTATGAACAGAAGTTCGGCGTGCGCTTTGTCATCACTGCAGTGGCGGATATGCGGCTTGGCTGCGTCTATCACCCGCAGGGATTGGATCTTGCCGCACTACTGGCAAAAGTCGAGAAAGACCGCACACTCAAAGGTCTGCCGGATGCACAACCCGATTGGGATGCGCTGACGCTGGCACAGCAGGCGGAGATGGACGCTTTGGCGGAGATGAGCTACACCGATCTCAAGACTGGCGAGCCTGCTTCCACCTATATTCGAGAAGCGCTGCGGCGCGGTGTGCATGTCGTTACCAGCAACAAGGGGCCTGTGGCGTTGCACTACGGCGAGCTGGAGCGGCTGGCGCAGGAGAACGGTGTGCAGCTTGGCGTGGAAGGCACGGTGATGAGCGGCACCCCTGCCCTGCGGCTGGGGCGCGAGATTCTCGCCGCTGCCGGTATTCGCCGCGTGGAGGGCATTTTCAACGGCACCACCAACTTTATCCTGACAAAAATGGAGGAAGGAGCCCCCTACCCCGAAGCGCTGCACGAGGCGCAGGCGTTGGGATATGCTGAAGCTGACCCGACTGGCGATGTGGAAGGCTACGATGCGGCTGGCAAGGTGGTCATCCTTGCACGCCTGCTGATGGGCGTGCAGATGGGCATGAAGGATGTGGATCGTGAGGGTATCACCCATCTCACGCCGGAGGATATCCGGCAGGCAAAGCAAGATGGGCGGCGCTGGAAGTTGATCGGCACGCTGGAATGGAAAGATGATCGGCTATACGCAAGCGTCCGCCCGCAGCCAATCCCCATCTCGCACCCCCTGGCGGGTGTAGGCGGGGCGACCAACGCTATTCACTACACCACCGACCTGCTTGGCGAAGTGACCCTCATCGGCCCCGGTGCCGGGCGGCTGGCGACTGGTTATGCACTGCTTGAGGACTTGCTTGCCATTTGCCAATTGACACCCGGCTGAGACACAGCTGCGCCGGGTTAAGTGGCGCGGATGCGGTTAGATGCTTTGCAAAAGCCCCCACACCACGTGCCAGATGATATCTGCCCAGAAGTGAATACCTACTGCGGCGAGGAAACCAAATTTTTTGAAATAGTGAGCGGCGAAGAGTGAGAGCAGCCCATTGAGCAGAAAAATCTGTACCAGCAGCATGGGCGGGAATTCCGCCGGGCTGCTGACGTTGAGCAGGATCATCAGTGAGGGGAAGTGCCCGGCGCTGAATGCCAGCGCCGAGAAAACTGCTACCACCCAGTACACCGTTGTTAGATGACGCCCACCCAGGATGACCCCGCCGACCAGCCATGTCCAGAATGAGATAAAGAATAAGCGAAAGAGCATCTCCTCGCCAATGCCAGCCGAGACGGAGGCAACCAGCGAGGTGGGGAATGGCGGGTGCATCAGCCGTCCAACACCGTTGATACGGCTGAAGAGCAGGTCGGTAATGATAAACACCCCGCCCAGCACAGCGCCTGCCAGGGCGGGGTTGAGAAAGCGCTGGCGGTTGGAGACGTTCTCCTCCCACATCTCTGGGTAGTCCAGCCTGCGCCATAGAGTCAGACCGAGATAGCCTAGCCCGCCGTAAAGCAGCAGGGTAACCCCGGCGCTGACCAGCGAGAGCAGCCAGGTGGGGATGTTTACAGCGGGCATCTGAGGGGCTGCGTTGTCCGTTTGTGGAAGAAAGGAAGCCAGCGCAACCGCGATGGTTAGGATGGCAAGCAGAATAAAAAATGTGTGGTTGGGACGAGTTTTTATGTTCATTTGTTGTCAAAGCCAGCTTTGTCAGCGGATTACAATCCCAGCGAGATGCGCCCGCGCTCGGGCTCGATCTTGTGAATCTCCACCTCGATCACATCCCCCACCTGAAGTAGTGTCCCGGCAGGAATTTGCGAGCGGTGCAGCAAGCCGTCCTGTTTGACGCCGATATCCACAAAAGCGCCAAAATCCACCACGTTGCGCACGGTGCCCTTGAGGCGCATCCCGATGGCAAGGTCTTCCATCGAGAGAACGTCCGAGCGCAGGATGGGCGGTGGGGTATCCTGACGCGGGTCGCGTCCGGGGCGCACAAGCTGCTCAAAGATGTCCGTCAGCGTGGGGATACCAGCGCTCAGCTCGGCTGCCAGTTTTTCAATAGATTGCCGCTGTAGAAGCGCATCCAGGGCGGGTTTACGCGCTGCGGGCGGTATGTGGGCGGAGAGACCGGCTTTTTGTAGTACGGCTTCGGCGATGGGATAGCTTTCGGGGTGGATGGCGGATTCATCCAGCGGGTTATCGCCGCCGCGGATGCGCAGAAACCCGGCTGCCTGCTCAAAAGCTTTTGGACCCAGTCCGGGTACGTTGCGCAGTGCTTCGCGGCTGTGGAAAGCCCCATTCTGATTGCGGTATTCTACAATTTTCTCTGCCAGCCTCGCACCGATTCCGGCAACATAAGTGAGCAGTGCCGGTGAGGCGGTGCAGGCATCCACCCCCACGGCGTTGACCACGCTCTCCACCACCCCGCTGAGGCTCTCGGCAAGCTTTTTCTGATCCACATCATGCTGATACAGCCCCACACCGATGGATTTGGGGTCAATCTTGACCAGTTCCGCCAGCGGGTCTTGCACGCGGCGGGCAATGGAGACCGCCCCGCGCAGCGAGACATCCAGCTGCGGCAGTTCGGCGCGCGCCAATGGGCTGGCGCTGTACACGCTGGCGCCCGCTTCGCTGACGATCAGATACTTGACATTGGGCGTATGTTGTTGGATCAGTTCGGCTGCCAGCTTTTCCGTCTCGCGCGAGGCGGTGCCGTTGCCGATGCTGATCAGGGTAACGCCGTGTGTCTTGACCAGCGCGGCGAGCGTTTCAAGCGCCTCTTTCCACTTGTTTTGCGGTTCGTGCGGGTAGATGGTGGCGGTATCCAGCAGCATGCCGGTGGGGTCAACCACTGCCACCTTGCAGCCGGTGCGGTAGCCGGGGTCAATCCCCAGCACGGTGTGCCCGGCAAGCGGCGGCTGGCTGAGCAGGGCGCGCAAATTGGCGGCAAAAACGGCAATGGCATGGGTTTCGGCACTTTCGGTGAGGGCGCGGCGCACGTCGCGCTCGATGGCGGGCAGCAGCAGACGCTCGGCGGCGTCGTTGATTGCCATGATCAGCTGGTCGTGCAGCGGCGAAAGCAGGTCGGGGCGGAAGACGTCTGCCACAATGCTCTGCCAATCGCGCTCGGGCACTTCCAGGCGCACGCGCAGCACCTTTTCGCTTTCGCCGCGGTTGATCGCCAGCACCTGATGCGGGCGCAGACGGTCAACCCGCTGTTCAAATGCATAGTAGGTCTGATACACGCCGCGCTCGTCGGCGGCATCTGCGGCTTTTTCACAGCGGATGATGCCCCACTGCATGGCTCTTTGGCGCGTGCGGCTGCGCACGTCGGCGTGGTCGCTGATGGTTTCGGCGACGATATCGCGCGCCCCGCTCCAGGCGTCCTCACTGGTGGGGACGTTTTCATTGAGGAAGGGCGCGGCGAGTTTTTCCAGGCTGTCTTTGGTGTGCGGCTGCTGGAGGATCAGGTCTGCCAGCGGCTGGAGACCTTTCTCGCGGGCGATGCTGGCGCGCGTGCGGCGTTTGGGGCGGTAGGGCTGGTAGAGGTCTTCCAGGGCGGTGAGCGTCTCGGCGGCTTCAATCTGCTGGCGCAGTTCGGGAGTGAGCTTACCCTGCTCCTCGATGGAAGCCAGGATGGCGGCGCGGCGCTCATCGAGGGCGCGCAGCTTTTGGATCAGTTCGCCAATCTGGCGGATTTGTTCCTCATCCAGCCCGCCGGTAACTTCCTTGCGGTAACGGGCAATAAAGGGCAGCGTGTTACCGTCATCCAGCAGTTCGACCGCCGCGGTGACCTGCTGCGGACGGATGGACAATGTTTGGGCAATTGCTTCAGCGTGAGTCATGCGGCGAATTATACCGTTTTATTGGGCTGTACGGACTGGGATGGGATCACGCTGGCGGAGATTGGTTAACTTCTCTCAGACACCCATTTTCGTATGATACTGGCAAAGCGCAGAAGATCGTCTAAATTGTGGAGATGTGAAAAAACGTGCTCCCAGTCGACCCCCAGATATTCGTGAACAAGGATGTTGCGAAAGCCAGCCAGCGGTGCCAGGCGTTGGGCAAAATCGGCGGGTAAAATATCCATTTCACCCATTATCAGGATGGCCTCATGGTAATCCCGCGGCTTGCGAGCTTGTTCGAGGGCGATGATACGGTGACAGATGTCAATGCAACACTGGGCGGCTATCTCCAGGTTGCGTTCGACGATATCGCGCAGGTAGGGGTCGCCATCGAAATCAGAACGGGTTTTATTTTGGAGTGGCTGTAATCTCGCCAAGCGCTCGTTCAGTTCGTCTAAGCGCCGCGTGATAACGTTCAGCTCGTCGGGCATATTCGCCTCCTTGGAGTATCTGGCTGTTCAGGTTGCGCAGCACGGGGATATAGTCGCCATGACGGTTTAGCACCCCGCTTTCAAATTCAACCCGTTCGGCAATATTACGCTCATAGAGAAGCCTGCCCTGGGCGATGATGTGATAGGCAAGTTCTACAGGGGCGTGGCGCAATAAGACCACGTCCACCCGGTCGGTTTGCAAAAGCCCGCTGAGACGATGAGCAAATTGTGCCCGCACCTGCTCTTCATCGGCTGTGCTGTCCACCAGGATGCCAAAGTCGTAGTCGCTCATGGGTCCGGTGAAACCCCCGACCTGCGAGCCAAAAAGGTAGACGAGACCGATCGCCGGAAGGTCTTTAAGAAGCGCGTCTAAGTTTTCGGAGAGAATCTGCAGATGCATAAATTGATTATAGGTTGTGGAAGCGAGGACTCGGAGTTTGAAGGGGTAGTCAATCAATGCTCCTGTGGAACGGATCATTCAGAAACTGCCATTTGGCAAATTCATTTTACCAGTTTTCAGCCCGGGATAAAACATGTCCGTTATAATCAATGCGCTGGTCATCCCCATTTACAAAGGACACCTCATCAACCTGTGGCTTGTTGTACTGGCGCTGTTGCCTGTAATTGTCATTTTTCTTCTCCTCACGCTGCTGGCGTTTGTCTTTCTCAAACCCAGCCGCGCCCACAACTGAGTGCCATCTGGCGCAAGTTCTGGCAGCGCGCCCAGCGCCCGGTTGCTGGTGGCGGCGCTGATGACGCTGTTATGGGTGTTTTAATCCAAACTGGGCAGCGGGCGAAAGCGTGCCTTGTCCTTCTCCAGAACAACAAAAGTCCGTGCCAGCCTGTGCTCATTCTCTTTGAGAAATGTGTTCAGACGGGCAATTTTTAACCTGCGGTCGGCAATCTCAAAGCGCAGCAAAACGAGCCCTTTTGTTGGAAGACGAAGACGATACACAAGTTCGCCGAAATCTTTATCCTCAGTCAGCAAGATGCGGTCTTCAGCGTAAGCGCAGGACAAAACCTCATCGTCCGTTGCGCCGCGCATGGATTCAACCACGTACAGCACATCATGACCTTGCTGACGCAAAGCATTGACTAGGTCTGAGTCGCAGCACTCATCTGCAAGAAATTTCATAGGTGCTGACCATCTGCAAAAATGATTTCTTCTTCAGCAAGATGGTCAGCCGCAAATGCTGTGGCTGCATAAATGTCTTGTGCAGTGAGGTGCGGATGATCAGCAAGGATTTCCTCAATGCTCATCCCCCCCGCCAGTTTGCGGAGCAGCGATTCAACCGTGATGCGGGTGCCTTTGATCACCGGCTTACCGAACATAATTTTTGGGTTGATTTCGATACGTGTGTGTATCATAAAGGAACTCCCTGTCATGAGAAAAACAAGACCCTGTTGATTGTATCACATCAACAAGAGAAGATAGATGGTCAGCCGCAAATGCTGTGGCTGCAGCAACATCTTCTGCAGTCGTAGCGGTTACTCCCCATCCACCGCACATGGGTTTTTGCCGGTGTACATCAGCGAGACGTACGTATCGGGGCTGGTTTTAATCAGACTAACAAACACCATCAGCACCTCGGGAGATTCCACCTGGCTTCCGTCCGGGCAGGTGGTTTCCTGTACGCGCTGATAGGTGAAACTTTTGCTGGTCATCTCTGCGGTGCTGGTGTCGTTGCCAAAGGCAAGCTGCCAGCCGCTGTCTTTGAGCCCCTTTTCATAAAAGGCGATGACCTCTTCCACGCTGAGGCGGGTGGAGAAGTTGTAGCTGATGGCGCCCTCGCCCGTCTCGCCGCTGGTCAGGTCGCCGTTGTTTTCGAGCAGAACGGGGATGCCCGGCGGAAGACCGGGAATTTCGGTGAAGGGCTGATGTGTATCCAAGTTCAGGCTTTGCGCCACCTGTGTCAGGTCGAGCGTGGGCTGTGGCTGACGCCCAAACAGGGCGGGCGGGGGCGTATGCCCGCTCAGTGTGCTTCCTTCTGGCGCGGCGCGGGAGAGCAGAACGGCAGCCAGAGCGCCAAACACGCACAGTGCGGTCAGCGCTCCCAAAACTACCCCTATGCCGCCTGCCGCCCACAGCGGAAAGCGCCGCGCTCCGCCCTCAGTTGCGGCTTTTTGCTCGCTTTGGCGTTGGGTAAAGATAATCAGTGGTTTTTCTTCCTGCGCCAGTTTTTCCAAATCAGCGGCAAAGCCGCCCATGTCGGGGTAGCGATCCTGCGGGTCTTTTGCCAGCGCGCGCGCCAGAATGGCATCCACGGCTTCGGGCAGGCTGGGGACGTGCTGGCGGGCGGGCGGCAGCGGCGTGGTAAGGTGTTTGAGCATCACTGCGGCGGGGGTGTTGGCGGTGTAGGGGCGCACGCCGGTGACCATTTCGTAGAACACGACCCCCAGGGCGTAAATATCGCTGCGCGCATCGGCGGCGCCTTTCCATTGTTCGGGCGACATATATTCGGGGGTGCCAATGCCCATACCGCGCACGGTGAGCTGCGTGGCGTCATCTTCCAGCAGCTTGACAATGCCAAAATCGGAGAGCATCGGCTCACCGTTGGCGGTGAGCAGGATGTTGGCGGGTTTGACGTCGCGGTGGACGATGTGATGCTGATGGGCGTATTCGAGGGCGCGGGCGATGGGCGCCAGCAGCCGGGCAGCCTGACGCACGGGGATTGGACGGTTTTGCCCAGCGCGCTCGATGTACTCCTTGAGCGTCCCGCCGGGCAGATAATCCATCACCAAATACGGGTCGCCATCCGTCTCACCGGCGTCGTGCACGCGCACAATGTGGGGATGCTGCAAACTGGCGATCGCCCGCGCCTCGCGTTCAAAACGTTTGAGAAAGCTCTCATCGCCGCTTCTTTCGGCGCGGATGACCTTGACGGCAATTTCGCGTTCCAACAGCGTGTCGTAGGCGCGATAGACCTCTGCCATCCCGCCTTTGCCCAGCAGAGCTTTGATGTGATAACGCCCAATGCTCTTGCCGCTCAAATCGCTCATGTTTTTACCGCCGTATTTCCAAAAATCGGTTGATCTTTTTGCTGAACAGGGATCATCTGACAGTGTTCAAGCCGATGTTCACTTCCGTTCCCTTCCCGTAGCCGGGCGAGATATAGATGTGCACCATGCACTTCATGTTCTTGATGACATACGAAAGGTCTATTGAGCCGTCGCTGCGTGTGTTGCTGCTCCACCATTCCCAGCCGCCGGATTCGAGCGCCGATTTGTAGTATGCCGAGACTTCCTCCACCGCAAGCGAAGTGGTGAAGCGCGTGTTGATCGAACCCTGCCCGCTGCTGGCGTCGCGGCGGTCGGTTTCGGCGTTGCCGTTGTTGGCGGGCAGAGGCGGCATGCGCTCGGCGCAGGCATCTACACTGACGGCAGGCGGGGTGGGGATGACCGCCGCAGGGGTATCCGCCTGCGGGGTTTGCACGGCGGCGGGCAATGTCTCGGCGGTTGTCTGGGCTGGCAGGGAGGGCGTCTTTGCCGCAGGGAAAAGAAACGCCGGGCGCAAAATCAGTGCGCCCATCCCCAGCAGGGCGCATACAACCAGCACCCCGACCACCAGCAGCCCAACACCAGCCAGAGCGGCTTGTGTCTTGCGCGCCTGGGCGGCGTCTTGGGCTGGCGCCGCCAAAACGGTGTGCTGTCCGCTGACCGCCAGACTTTCGAGGGCAGAGGCAAACTCACCCATATTCTGGTAGCGGTCTTCGGGTTTTTTCTCCAGGGCGCGCCCAATCACCTGTGCCACCACCGCCGGCAGGTCGGGGATATACTGCTGCGGCGGCGGAGGAGGTTCGTTGAGGTGTTTGAGAAAAACCGCTGCTGGGGTATCGGCTTTGAACGGTCTTTGCCCGGTAATTAACTCGTAGAACACCACCCCCAAGGCGTAGATATCCGCCCGCCCGTCCACCTTGCCGGTCCACTGCTCAGGCGCCATGTAGTCGGGCGTGCCGATCCCGGCGCCGGTGGAAGTAAGCTGGGTGGCTTCTTCCCCTTCAAGCATTTTGGCGATGCCAAAGTCGGAAAGCATCGGCTGTCCGCTTTTGGTCAGCAGGATATTGGCGGGTTTGATATCGCGGTGGATAATGCCCTGCTGGTGGGCGTATGCGAGGGCGCGGGCGATGGGTGCCAGCAGACGGGCGGCTTTTTGATAGGGCATGGGAGGGACTTTGGCGGGCTGTCCATCCACCATCACGTTCAAGGCGTCCTTCAGCGTCCCGCCAGGCAGATAATCCATCACCAGATAGGGCACGCCGTTGGCTTCACCGTAGTCGTGAATGGGGACAATGTTGGGATGCAGCAGTTTTGCCAGCGCTTTGGCTTCGCGTTCAAAGCGCTTGAGAAACTCCTCCTCCACTTCTTTGCCCAGGCGGATGACCTTGACCGCCACCTCGCGGTCGAGGCTGGCGTCATGGGCGCGGTAAACCTCCGCCATTCCGCCTTTGCCCAGCAGGGCAATCAGTTTGTAACGACCGAGAAACGTTCCCGAGAGGTCTGCCATCGTTTGCTCCGCAGTTTTATTCCGACTGGATAAGATGAACAACGGTCTTTTTGTCCGTTTCAACCTGATAGCGGTAGCATGTCACGTTGAGCGTGCGGGTGCTGTTCTCCAGAAATGGGCGCGTAAAAATCAGATCAGCCAGCCTGCCATCGGCGGATTGCTGGCTTTGGGCAAGCTCCCAGCCCGCGGCTGCCAGCCGGGTGCGGTAAAAGTCAGCCACATCTTCCAGCGCCAGAGAGGTGGAGAAGACAAAATGCGCGCACGTTTTGAGGGCGCATTCCTGGCTAAAGCTGTTCATATCGCCGTTGTTCTGCGGCAGGGGGACATCCGTCCACAGTCCGGGAGTGGGAGGTGCCGTGGGCGTGTGATGCTCAACCGCCTTTGGTGTCTCTTCAGCGGGCAGTGGTGTCTGCGAGGCAGGGAATAGAAAGGACGGGCGCAGGATCAGCACCGCGGCGGCAAGCAACAGACACATCCCCAGCATCCCAGCGGCAAAGCCCGCGATGCCTGCCAGCAGCCATTTTGTTTTTACCAACTCTCGTACGGCGTTTTTTGCCATCTCTGCGGTTTCTGTGCACGCGCTGGCTGCCAATGCCACGCCGTGCACACTTATATTATAGGTCAAAAATCACAGCTGGTTTCATCCCTGATTTGCAATTCAAGTTTATAATTAAACAGATGGCGCAAAAAATTCGCCTGCTGCTGGTGGATGACCATGCCCTGCTGCGCGAGGGCATCCGTGCCTTTCTGACCACCCGTGAGGATGTGGAACTGGTGGGTGAGGCGGATAACGGCGAAGAGGGGGTGCGGCTGGCGCTGGAACTGCGTCCAGATGTCATTCTCATGGATTTGCTCATGCCGGGCATGGACGGCGTTGAAGCCATACGTCGCATCCTGATGCAAAATCCAGCCGCGCGTATTCTGGTGCTGACCAGCTTTGCCGCGGATGAGCAGATCACCCTTGCCATGCGCGCCGGAGCGGCGGGCTATCTGCTCAAAGAGTCCACCGCCGAGCAGATGCTCCAGGCGGTGCGCGATGTCCACCACGGGCTGACGGTGATGCACCCGCGCGTGGTGGATGCGCTGGTCAAAGGGCTGCAAAATACCTCCCTGCCCTCCCCTGATGCCCTGACGGACAAAGAAAAAGAGGTGCTTGCCCTGCTGGCGCAGGGGCTTTCCAATCACCAAATTGCTCAGCGGCTTTCGCTCAGCGAGTGGACGGTGCGCACCCATGTGCGCAACATCCTGGGCAAGCTGCATCTGCAAAACCGCACCCAGGCGGCTCTGTATGCCCTGCGTGAGGGGCTGGCGGATTCGCTGCACTAGCCGCGCTTTGCGCCGCATACCACAAATGAGGTAGAGCGGGTCACCCTTTTGGGTGACCCGCTTTGGTGCTTCAAATTCCCTCTGGCGGGGGATGTACTCCCCCCCGCGGTTTGTTATCATCATGCTGTGGAGACGGATTGTTTTGGTTTTGGCGGCGTATGGGACTGTCCCGTTTTGACGAATGTGGAGAGGAACATGAGGGGCGACGTTCTTTGGGAAGGGAGAAAGAGCGCAAAAATGCAAACCCCCGGTAGTGTGTTGATTGTGGGCAACTGGCATCAGCGGCGGCAGAGTTTGTATGCGCTGCTGCGCAGACTGCCTGAGATCAGCCGGATTCAGTTGAGCGACTATCACAACGCCTGGAGGTGTATTGTTGACCTGCAGCCAGCGCTGGTGATCTTTGACCATTGGTTTCCGGGTGAAAATGTGCAGGAGATCAGCGTGGCGCTGCGCCGCCGATACCCGCACATCCGCTGCATCGAATTGGGCGGCAGCCAGTCGCTGCGCAGTACGGCGAATGCCAGCCAGCCAGACCTGACGCTGGAAGGCGATGTGCCGATTGAGACCATCTTGGACGGCGTGCGCCGCTTGCTGCGCGCTGACCCCGACGATGGCGAAAACCCTGAGGGACAGCCTTCCCCCCTTTAGGGATTGTTTTTGTATAGACCAAGGAGGTAAAACGATGAAAGCTTTTCACAACCTCAAAACAGCCACCAAACTGCTGGGAGGCTTCAGCCTGGTCACTGTGCTGCTGATTGTGGTGGCGGTAATCAACTACACCCAGATGGCGCGCATTGATGCGTATGTCGAATCGATATACGCTGACCGTCTGCTGCCGATTGACTATGCTTGCAAAGCCGAGTCGTATCTGTATAAGATGCGCGGCGATGTATATAAGTATGTCCTTCTGCCGGATGAGCGTGCCCAAAGCCAGGAAATGATTAACGACAGTATTGCGCAGGTTAATGCCAGTATGGAAATGTACCGCGCCACCAACCTGCTGGAAAGTGAGAAAGAGGAGCTGGCAAAATTTGACCGTGCCTGGGCGGATTATCAGGCTGCGGTAGCGCAGGTTATCAAAGATGTCGAAGCCGGCAATGAGCAGGCTGCCATCCAGAGCCTGCTGGAGGGCGGGGCTGCCTCGAATTCCCGCAAGGCGGTGGGCGCATCTTCCGAAGCGTTGATTGAGATCAACCGCGCCGAAGCCGAACGGCTGAAAGCACAGGCGGACGTTGCCTTTGCGCAGGCCGGGATTATCAGCCTGGTGATTGCGCTGGTGGCGGTGATTGTTGCCTTTGGGCTGGGGCTGTTGATCACCAGCAGCATCAATACCCCGCTCAAGATCATGAGCGCTGCCTTGGGCAACCTGGCGCTGGGCGACCTCAACCGCGATGTCCCCCAAGCGGTCAAGGATCAAATCTGCGCCCGCAAGGATGAGATCGGCATGGCGGGCAAGGGGCTGGCGGCGGCGGAAAACTACATGCTCGAAATGGCGGGCAAAGCCGAGCGCATTGCCAACGGCGATTTGACGGTGGTGGTGCAGCCTAAATCCGCTAAGGATGAACTGGGGATTGCCTTTGAGCGTATGATTGCCGGGCTGCGCGAGGTGTGCGGGGCGGTCAAGGAGCGCGCCGTCGAGTTGGGCGCCTCTTCGGCGCAGCTTTCGGCGGCGGCGGCACAGGCCGGGCAAGCCACCTCGCAGATTGTGACAACCCTTGAACAGGTGGCGCGCGGGGTGGCGCAGCAGACCGAAGCCACCACCAAAACCGCTGCCTCGGTCGAGCAGATGAGCCGCGCCATTGAGGGCGTCTCGCGCGGTGCGCAGGAGCAGGCATCTGCGGCTGCCAAAGCCTCCGAGATCACCACGCGCATGAATTCCGCCATTCAGCAGGTAGCAGGCAATGCGCAGGAGGTCACCGAGCGTTCAGCCGAGGCGGCCGAAGCAGCGCGCAAGGGGTCGCAGACGGTCGAACAGACCCTGACAGGCATGCAGGCGATCAAGCAGCGCGTGGATGAGCTGGCGCAGCGCGTGGGCGAGATGGGGCAGCGCTCCACCCAGATCGGCGCCATTGTGGAAACGATCGAGGACATCGCCTCGCAGACCAACCTGCTGGCGCTGAATGCCGCCATCGAAGCGGCGCGGGCGGGCGAGCACGGCAAAGGGTTTGCCGTGGTGGCGGATGAGGTGCGCAAACTGGCAGAGCGTGCCTCGGCGGCGACCAAAGAGATCGGAGGGCTGATCCGCAGCATCCAGGAGACGGTCAATGAGGCGGTCAACTCGATGGAATTGGGGGCAAAGGACGTGCAGAACGGTGTAGCGCTGGCAAACGAAGCCGGAACAGCGCTGTCTGCCATTCTGGATGCAGCCGAGACGGTCTATGAGCAGGCAAAGCAAGCCTCCGAAGCCACGCTGCGCATGAATGAGGCGGCTGCCGAACTGGTCAGCGCGGTCGATTCGGTCTCCGCCGTGATTGAGGAAAACACCGCCGCCACCGAGCAGATGAGCGCCGGTTCGAGCGAGGTGACCCAGGCGATCGAAAGCATCGCCAGCGTCAGCGAGGAGAACAGCGCCGCCATTGAAGAGGTTTCGGCTTCGACGGAGGAAATGAACTCGCAGGTCGAGGAGGTTTCGGCTTCTGCCCACGAACTGGCGGAAATGGCAAAACAGCTCAAGACGCTGGTGGCACGCTTCAAGCTCTCGGAAAATGAAAATTTTGTTGAACAGGTGGAAGTCTTCAAAGAAGCGCATCTTGACTGGGTGGCAAAGCTGCGCAAGATGCTCGCCGGAGAGCTGCGTTTGAAAGAGGAAGAGGTTGCCAGCCACACCAACTGCGACCTGGGCAAGTGGTACTATGGGCGCGGGCGTTCCGAATTTGGCGGGATGGCGCAGTTCAAAGCCATTGAGGAACCGCATACCCGTATGCACCAGATGTGTCGTCAGGCGGTGGTCAGCTTCAACCGCGGCGATAGACACGAAGCGCAGCGCATCGTAGATCAGCTTGCGACCCTCTCGCGCGAGGTTGTCGCTGACCTGGAGAGCCTGGAACATGCCATTGCGCTGGGCGGCAATGGGCATGCAGCCAGGAGGTGAACAGGATTTATCGGTTGCTTTTATTGGTGTTTGTGGTTCTGGTGAGCATGGAGCAAGTTTCTCCCCATCCATGCTCACCGCTTTGCATGGCGGTCTGATATCCGACAAAATTTGCGCAAATTACCGCTTTTGTTGTAGAATCTAAAAAATTCTTGGCAGGGAGCTCTTCTTATGGAAAAGAAAAATCGCCGGGGGGGTGAAGCACCCCAGCCGCCCATCTATTACGTGGGGATTGGCGCTTCGGCGGGAGGCTTGGAGGCGCTGGAGACCTTCTTTACCCACATGCCGCCCGACAGCGGCATGGCGTTTATCATCATCCAGCATCTTTCGCCGGATTATAAAAGCATGATGGTGGAACTGCTTTCCAAGCGCACCGAGATGCGCGTCCAGCGCGCCGAAGAGGGGATGCTGGTGGAACCCAACTGTCTGTATCTCATCCCGCCCAAGAAACAGCTCTCCATTTTTCACGGCAAGCTGCTGCTGAGCGAAATTGACCACTCGCGCGGCATCAACCTGCCGATAGACGTCTTTCTGCGTTCGCTGGCGGATGACCAGGCGGAGAAGGCGGTGGCGATCATCCTCTCCGGCACCGGCAGCGATGGCGTGCGCGGCATCCGCGCTGTCAAGGAAGCCGGGGGGATGGTCATGGTGCAGAGCGAGGAATCGGCTAAGTTTGACGGGATGCCGCGCTCGGCGATCTCCACCGGACTGGCGGATTTTATCCTGCCCCCGGAGGAGATGCCCGAAAAACTGCTCTCGTTTGCCCGCCATCCCTCGGCTGTCAAAGCCGACCTTCCGCAGGCGCTGCTTTCGGATGAAGACGGCATGGCGCGCATCTTTGCCCTGCTGCGCGAGCGCACACGGGTGGATTTTACCTTTTATAAACCCAGTACAGTGGTGCGGCGCATCGAGCGCCGCATGACCTTTAATCAGGCAAATGATCTGCGCGATTATGTCAAGTATATGGAAACCCACCCCGGCGAGGTAATGGCGCTCTACCGCGAATTGCTCATTGGTGTAACCAGTTTCTTCCGCGATCACGAGGTGTTTGAAGAACTGGAGGAAAAACACCTGCCGCGCCTGTTTGAGCGCGCCGAGAGGCGCGAGATGCGTTTTTGGGTGGCAGGCTGCTCGACCGGCGAGGAAGCCTACACGCTTGCCATCCTCAGCCGTGAAGTGATGGAAAAAATGGGCATCCATCTTGACCTCAAGATTTTTGCTACCGATATTGACCGCGATGCCATCCAGCGGGCTGGCAGTGGCAGCTATCCGGAAAGCATCTCTGCCGATGTGCCCCCGCGTCTGCTGACACGCTATTTTCACCGCCGCGATGATCACTTTCACATTGACCGCTCGATCCGCGAGATGGTCGTCTTTGCCCAGCACAATCTGGTCAAAGACCCGCCTTTCACCAACATTGATCTGGTGAGCTGCCGCAACCTGCTGATCTACCTCCAGCCGGTGCTGCAATACAAGGTGCTTGACCTGCTCAATTTTTCGCTCAACCCGCAGGGCATCCTGCTGCTGGGCACCAGCGAGACGACCGGCGAGCTTTCCGACCTGTTTGACCCGCTGCACCAAAAATTCAAGATTTACCAGTCCAAAGGCAAACGCCGTCCGCCGGGCGAGGTGCACGAGTTCCCTGCCGCTCCCGAAGCGCGCGCCTGGCAGAACCGTGTGCGCGTCGGTGCGCGGCCGCTGCGCACGCAGGAAGAGGAGCGTATGCTTGAACGCTTTCTTCAGACACTTGCCGGGGATTACGTCCCGCTGGCGCTGGTGGTCAACGAGCAGATGGAGGTGCTGCACATCCTCGGCGACGCCGAGGGCTATTTCCGCTTTCCCTCCGGCAAAATGACCAGCGATGTAACCAAAATGGCGGTCAAAGACCTTTCTATCCCGCTGGCAACCGGGCTGCAAAAGGCATTCAAAACCGGCGAAGAGATCAAATATACCAACATCCGCCTCAACTGGCGCGACCAGGTCAAAGCGGTGCAGATGCGCATCCGCCTGCTGCCCGGCAAAAAGAGCCAGGAGCCGCTGGCGGCGGTGTTTATCGAGGAAATGGCAACCGCTCCCCGCGAAGCCTCTTCCAGCGAGGTGCGCGTCTATGATATCGGGCAGGAAATTGAACAGCGCATCCACGACCTGGAGCAGGAACTGCAATTCACCCGCGAGAACCTGCAAGCCACCATTGAGGAACTGGAAACCTCCAACGAGGAACTGCAAGCCACCAACGAAGAACTGCTTGCCAGCAACGAGGAACTGCAAAGCACCAACGAGGAACTGCAATCGGTCAATGAGGAATTGCACACCGTCAACACCGAATACCAGAGCAAGATCATGGAGTTGACCGAGCTGACCAATGACCTGGATAACCTTATGGCGAGCACGCGCATCGCCACGCTGTTTTTGGATGAAAATCTCGAAATCCGCCGTTTCACCCCCGAACTCAAGCGCATCTTCAAGATTTTGGAAGGCGATATTGGACGTCCGCTGAGCCATATCACCCACACGCTGGTGGATGTTGATCTGATGGAGATCATCCGCCGTGTCGAGCAGAGCAGTGTGGGGCAGGATATCGAAGTGTGCACCCAGGAGGGCGATTGGTATCTGCTGCGCGTTCTGCCCTATTTTGTCGGCGGGATGACCGCTTCCGGCGTGGTGCTGGCGTTTGTGGATATCAACCTGCTCAAAAGGACGCAGGACGCCCTTGCCGAAAGCGCGACGCGGCTGGCGAGCCTTTACCGCGCCGCCCCGGTGGGCATTGGACGCGTGGTTGACCGCACACTGGTCGAGGTCAACGACCGCGTCTGTGAGATGAGCGGCTACCGCCGCGAGGAATTGATCGGGCAGAGCACGCGCATCTTCTACCCCTCGCCAGAAGAGTTTACCCTTGCGGATGATCTGATCTATGATCAGGTGCGCCGTTTTGGCGTGGGCACGGTGGAAACCCACTGGAAACGCAAGGACGGCAGTGTGTTCCCGGTGTTGCTCAGCCTGGCGCCGATTGACCCCGAAAAACCCGCCGAAGGCTTTACCTTCACCGCGCTGGATATCACCGCCCACAAACAGGCGCAGGCGGATGCCCAGCGCAGCGAGGCGCTTTACCGCCAGCTGTTTGAGACTATGCTTGAAGGGGTGGTCTATCAGGATGCGGAGGGCAAGATTTTTTCCGCCAACCCGTCCGCCGAACGCATTCTGGGGTTGACGCTTGACCAGATGGCGGGGCGCACCTCGATGGACCCGCGCTGGCGCGCTGTGCGCGAGGATGGATCGGACTTGCCCGGCGAGGAACATCCGGCGATGGTTGCCCTGCACAGCGGCAAACCGGTGGAGGGGCTGGTGATGGGCGTGTTCAACCCCCGCCTGAATGAAACCCGCTGGATACGCGTCAATTCCATTCCCCTCTTCCACCCCGGTGAAGACAAACCCTATCAGGTCTACTCGATTTTTAACGACATCACCGAAGCCTATCAGCTTGCCAAAGGTGTCAAAGCTGCCATCATCCTGCGCCAGGAGGATCACAATGGCTAAAAAGAAAAAACAATGAGCATAGACACACCCCCCGAAAAGACACTGCGGCAGAAGGCGGAAGAACGCCTGCGCCACAGCATGACCGATGTAGGTTCGCTCTCGCTGGAGGAGGCGCGTAAGCTGGCGCATGAGCTGCAGGTACATCAGGTGGAGCTGGAGATGCAGAACGAGGAGCTGCGCCAGGTGATGGAAGACCTGGAAGCATCACAGCGCCGCTTTTTCACCCTCTTCAACCAGGCGCCGGTGGGGTATCTGGTGCTGGATGAGGTGGGCATCGTGCAGCAGGTCAATGAGACCTTCTGCGAGATGGTACAGCGCGGGCGAGATGAGATCATCGGTCACGCCCTGGCAGATTGGATTGCCCCCCCTGACCGCCAGGCGTTTCTGGCGCGCTACCGCGCCTTTTATAAAAGTCCGCAGCTGAAAAACTTTGAACTGCGTCTTGTGCGCACCCAAGGCGGCGGGTTTTATGCCCGCCTGGAAGGGCAGTTAGTCAGCGGCGATTTTGGTCGTCCCAAGACGGGCAGCCTGGTGCATCTGCTGCTGACGGTTTCTGACATCACCGCCCGCAAAGAGGCCGAGGAGGCGCTGCGTCAGGGTGAGGAGCGCTTCCGCACGCTGTTCGAAGGGGCGGCGGTGGGAATCCTGGACGCGCAGGGGGTGGTGGTGCACGTCAGCCAGCGCCTGTGCGACTTGCTGGGTTATGCGCCCGACGATCTGATCGGAAAAACTATCCCGGAGCTGACCTACCCGGATGACCGCGCTAGCAGCCAAGAGATGTTTGACCGTTTGGTGCGCGGCGAGATAGATACCTACGTTTTGGAGAAGCGCTATCTGTGCAAAGACGGAGGGGTAGTTTGGGCGAACGCCAATGTGATTGCCCGGCGCGATTCCAGTGGAGCGCTGCAGCAGGCGATTGGCATCATTCAGGACATCGGCGACCGCAAACGCGCCGAGCAGGAGGTGGAGTTTTACACCGCGCGTCTGCAGAGCCTGGTGCGTATGTTTCAGTACCAGCCGAAGAGCATTGAGGATTTTTTGGAATATGCGTTGGAAGAAGTTCTGCGTGTGACGCAAAGCGCCATTGGTTTCATCAGCAAGTACGATGCGCAGCGCAGAGAGTTTTCATTCAAGGTATGGTCGCGGCAGGTGATGCAGGTGTGTGCTATCACTGAGACGGATTTTGTCCGCCCATTGGAGGAAGCCGGATTGTGGGGCGAGGTGGTGCGTCAGCTGCGCCCGATCATTGTCAACGATTTTCAAGCGCCGCATCCGCTCAAAAAGGGCTATCCCGATGGACACGCCGAACTGCGACGTTTTATGGGCATTCCGGTGGTCAGCGATGGGCGCGTGGCGGCGGTGGTGGGGGTGGCAAACAAAGAAAGCCCGTATGATGAAGGAGACGTTCTCCAGCTCACCTTGCTGATGGATGCCGCCTGGAAGGTGGTGGAGCGTATGGAGGCGGTCGAGGCCGTCCGCCAGGGCGAGGAGCGCTTCCGCGCCCTGTTTGAGGGGGCGGCTGTAGGAATCTCGGATGCAGAGGGGGTGGTGGTGCGCGTCAGCCAGCGGCTGTGCGACCTGCTGGGCTATGCGCCCGATGCATTGATTGGCAAAAACAGCGAGGAAATCACCCATCCCGAAGACCGCGCTCTGCACCGTCAAATGAAAGAAAAGATGCAAATGCAGCAGCTGGACAGCTACGTGATCGAGAAGCGCTACCTGCGCAAAGACGGCGGCGTCGTATGGGTCAACCTTAACGTATTTGCCGTGCGCGATTCCAACGGCAAGCTGATGCAGCGTATTGGGGTTACGCAGGATATTACCCCGCGCAAACTCGCAGAGCAAGCCCTGCAGGAGGAGCGCCAGCGCTTCCAAGACCTGTTCGAACATGCGCCGGTTGCTATCTGGCTGGAGGATATCACCGCCGTAATGGTGTGGATGCAGCAGCGCAAAAGCGAGGGGGTGAGCGACCTGCGCGCCTATTTTGCCCAACACCCCGATCAGGTAACGGATGTCTTCGGTCTGGTGCGCGTGCTAGATGTCAACCAGGCGGCGGTGGAGATGAACGCCGCCCACAGCAAACAGCATTTGCTGGAAAACCTGGCGCAGACGATCACTGAAGCCACTGTGAAGGTGCTGATCGAAGAACTGGCGGCGCTGTGGGAGGGAAAACTGCACTTTGAAATGGAAACCCAAAGCCGCCGCCTGGATGGACGCCCGTTGTTTACCATCTCCCGCTTTGATATTCCCTTGGTTGGGGAAGAGACAGGCGGGCAGGCAGCTCCCGATTACTCCCGCATGGTTTTTACCGCCGTGGATATCACCGCCCTCAAAAACGCCGAGCGCACGCTGATTGCGCAGGAGAAGCTGACGGGCATTGGCACGTTGGCGGCTGGCATGGCGCACGAGATTAATTCGCCGCTCCAGGTGGTTACCGGCGTTGCCGAATCGCTCAAGAAGCGTCTGCAGGAGGGGCGTCAAATGAGCAGCCAGGATATGATCCGCAGGCTGGACATGCTGGCGGATAACGCTTGGCGCATACGCGATATCGTACGCTCGATGCTCGATTTTACCGCTGGGGCGGCGGGGGAGGTTGCCATGCACTCGCTCAACGATATTGTGAGTGCCACATTGACGCTGCTGGAAAGCCAGACCAAAACGTGGAAAAACGTGATGATTGAACCGCAGCTTGATGAGAACCTGCCGCAGATTTCCTGCGACCGCAATCAGATCATGCGCGTGCTGATCAGCCTGCTCAACAATGCCCATGAAGCCATGCCGCACGGCGGCAGAATTGGCATCCAAACCACCTATGACCCGCAGACCGAGCAGGTGTATCTGCGGGTGATTGACAGCGGACTGGGCGTGCCGGAGGGCATCCGCAAGCGCATCTTTGACCCGTTTTTTACCACCAAGCCGGTGGGCAGCGGTATGGGGCTGGGGCTTTCGGTTACCGCAAGCATCCTGCGTGCGCATGGCGGCGATATTGAACTGGAAAGCACCTCGCCGCAGGGCAGCGTCTTCAAGGTCAGTTTGCCGCTTACCCCCCCGCCGCCGTCAGAAAGCGAAGACCTGATACTGGGGCGCTACACGTAACGCACGGCGTGGTTTTTAGCCGTTTTTGCGGGCTGCGGCTACCATGTTGCCGCTGCTGTGGGCGTCAAACGGCGCGCCGTTCAGGCTGCCATACCAGCGCGCTGCGCCAAATCCTGCCGCGCCGAGGGCTGCTTCCAGCGCGTCTTTGCGCAGGGGGTAAAGCGGGGTGGTGCTGACCCGCTGCTGCCAGCCGCTGTTTGCCTGGCGCTCGAGCGTGATGATGTTGAACTGAATGGTAGGCTCGCTTTCGGCAAAGTCGTAAAAGCGCAGATAAATCCACTCGCGGTCGCCTTCCTGATATGCCTGCGGCTCCATCCAGCGCTGACGCTCGGCAAGCACGGCATCGAAGTTGCGGTTTTGCACCAGCAGCAGCCCGCCGGGGCGCAGACAGGCGGCAAAATCTGCCAGCGTCTCTGCCAGCGCCTGCGGTGTGAGCGCATGCGGCAGTGAGTTGCCCAAACACAGCACGGCGTCAAAGGGGAGCATGGCGGCAAAAGCCCGCGCCAGGCTGCCAAACCCGGCAACGGCAAATTGCACAGCGCGGGGGTCGGGCAGCTGCGCGGCGGCATTCTGCCGGGCGCGGGCGATCATCGCCGCGCTCAGGTCTGCGCCGCAGACCATATAGCCGCGCCGCGCCAGCGCGATGGCGTGCATGCCGCTTCCGCAGGCGGCATCCAGGACGCGCCGCGCCCCTTGCGGTGCGACATCCAGCATTTGCAGCTGTGTCTCGATAAAGGGCATCTCGAATGCCAGACGCGCTTCCCAGTTGACAAAGCGGTCATAATCATCGCTGAACGCATCATACATGGCAGACCTCAGAGGGCGATGATGACCATCACCGCCAGCATAAACAGCGAGGCGTACTTGAACAACGCAAAATTGACCTGTTCGGAAGGCCGCAGGTTGCTCACCGCCGCCAGCAGCAGCAGCCCAGCAGAGAGCACCGCCATCAGATGCAGATATCCCTCTGTAGCGCCGGTGAGATATGCCGCGGCGGTAATGCTGGCTGCTGCCAGGATGCTGGAAAGTGCAATTGCCAGACGGGTAACGCCAAAACCGTATACAGAGGGAAAAGTGGGGATGCCAGCAGCTTTGTAATCTGCCAGATAACGCATATTGAAGGTCATGATGTGCGTGGGGATCCAGAACAGCACCGCCATAGCCAGCAGGACGCCAATGCGGTCAATGCTGCCCGTTGCCAGGGCGCGCCCCGCCAGTACGGGCATCCCGCCCGAGATGCCGCCCCACACGATTGACCAGGCGCTGCGCCGCTTGAGCCAGAGGGTATAGATGACCACATCGCACACCACGCCGGTAAGAATGACAGCACCAAACAGCGGGGCAGTGATGAAAGCCAGCCCCAGCCCCAGCGTTGTCAGCGCTGTCCCCAGCCGCAGCGTCTCAGCGCGGCTGATCAGACCGGCGGGCAGCGGGCGCAGACAGGTGCGGTCCATGCGTGCGTCAATATCGTGGTCGTACCACATGTTCAGCACTGTGCTGCCGCTGATGGCAAAAAACAGGCTGAAGACCAGCGCCATCAGCGTTGTGCCGCTCAGCGGCGCGTCAGCGCTCAAAAACCCGCTCACCCCGGTCACCAGCAGTAATGCCGTCTGCGGGCTTTTGATCAGCGGCAGATATTTTTTGCTGAACTGAGATAACGAATGCCCTGTTTTCATGGTTTGCAGAGATGCCTGGGTGGCTTCAGATGCGTTTCCTCTGTTTTTGATTATAGCATGACCCGCTCGCCTGGTGTCAGCCCGCCAACCCGTACTCTTCCAGCCGCACCTTATTGGTATCTACGCTTTTGATCATCTGGTCAATAAATGCCTCCTCGTCACCAGGCAACTGCTCTGCCTGACGTGTGATGCGATCCAGCCAGCGCAGTTCGATGTTGGAGAGGCTCAGCTGCCCTTCGGCGTTTGCCTTGCGCAGACGCTCGGCGGCGGCGATGGCGGCACGCCGCGTGCGCAGGTAGGGCGTCGGCTCGCTGATGATTTCCGCCGCCAGATCAAGGGCGACATTCGGGCGCAGGATAAACGCCTGCGGGTCGTAGGTGGAATCGGATTCGACCCACCAGCTTTGCAGGCTGCGGGCGGCTTCAGCCCCGTGCGAGGCGGCCGTGTTCATCACCCGTGTGGCATAGACCAGCTGTTCCAGCGACACGGTGGGCGCCATCCCGCCCAGCAGTTTGACGTTGTTGACCGACTCGTTGCTCCACAGGTCTGCCACTGCCCGTGAGATGTTGCCCACCGGCGAGAGATGGGCACAGGCGGCTTCAGCGCCTTCCATAGCGATCGGACAGCCGGTGATGGCTTTGAGATACACGCCCTCGTAAGCGCAGTCCTTGCTGGGGCCCTGGGCGCCGCGCTCGTACGCCACCAGGCTGCGCGGCACGGTCATCACACGGATCACGGCTGCCCAGACGCGCGGGATAAAGCGTCCCTCCGCCAGCACCATGGCGGTGTTGCCAAACCCACAGGCGGTATCGCCCGCCGGGATGACACCGTATTGGCGGCTGATGTCCACGATGTTATCCCACAGGTATGCCATATCGCGGCTGGCAAGGATGCCCAGCGCAAACACGGCGCCTGCCAGGTCTCCGTTGAGGATGGCGTCGTCGTGGATTTCCTTTCCGCCGGTGGATTCGATGGAGAGGAAATCAGCGCCGGCCTCAGCGCACAGGGTAAAGCTGCGAAACATGTTTTCGACATACTCGCCGCGGCGCATCAGCGGCGGTCGGGTGAACTCGCGGATGTCGTTGGGGGTCACGCGCAGAGCGGTTTTCAGCCCATGCCGCGACTGGGTTTCGTCCAGCGTGTCGCGCAGAATACGCACCACCTCTGCCCCCCACTCTGGCACCAGCGTCTGGTCGGGGAGCAGTTCAAATTCCACCTGCAGACCGGGAGCGCGCAGTTCGACGGCGCGGTTGCAGGCTTCGCGGATCATCTGGGTGTACTGCCTGCGCACCTCCGGCAGGGTGGTTGCGTCAATGATCATGTCCGGCAGGGTGAAGTTGAGTTCGGGATACACCACCCCGCCGCCGATTTCCATCCCGTTCTTCAGCCGCACCGGGCGCGGGCTGCGACCGTAGATGAAATCGTTTAGATTGCTAATCGAAAGAGATTGATATTGCGGCATGAGAGCACCTCCTGTTTGAAAAGAACACTGCGGGTGTTTATGCGGCGACCAGCGATTTTGCCAGCGCCACTGCCCGGCTGGCATCGGGGGAGTAGCCGTCGGCGCCAATCTGGCGGGCAAACGTCTCGGTGATGGGCGCGCCGCCGACCATCACCTTGACCTGATCGCGCAGCCCGGCGGCTTTGAGCGCCTCGATGGTGGTCTGCATGTTGGGCATGGTGGTGGTGAGCAGCGCCGAAAGGGCAACCAGATTGGCGCCGCTCTCGCGCACTGCCTCAACAAACTTTTCCGGCGGCACATCCGATCCGAGATCAATGATCTCAAAGGCGGCGCCCTCGAGCATCATACACACCAGGTTTTTGCCGATGTCGTGCAGGTCGCCTTTGACCGTGCCTGCCACCACCTTCCCGGCGGCTTGAACGTTCTCCTGTGCCAGGCGCGGTTTGAGCACGCTCAGCCCGGCTTGCATGGCACGGGCGGCAATCAGCATCTCGGGGACAAAATACTCGCCCTCTTCAAAGAGCCTGCCCACCTCTGCCATGGCAGCTACCATGCCGTCGTTGAGGATGACGGCTGGGTCAACGCCCTGCTGGAGGGCATTCTGCACGGCGGAGACGACCTCGCTGGTTTGTCCTTCGAGGATGCCATCGAAAATTGGTTTGAGGGATTCGTCCATTGTTTTTCACTCCAAAATCAGGATATGATAACGTTGTCAGTTTCTATGATATACTATACAACGAAATGACAACGTTGTCAATAGCCTGGCGCGCGCTTCTTGCACAACGCATTTTTGACATATAATATCTGCAAGCCTTCTGCGCCCGCTTTTGCGCGGCGGGAGAGCCATTTTTGCCTTTTGGATGGAGAGGGATGCTTGGCAACTATCAAAGATGTTGCCCGCCTGGCGGGATGCTCGATTAAGACCGTCTCACGCGTGATCAACAACGAACCCTATGTGACCCCCGAGACGCGCGCCCGCGTCCTGGCAGCCATACGCGCTTCGGGCTACGCCCCCAACCTCTCTGCCCGCCGTCTGGTGCAGAACAGGTCTTTCTCCATCTGTATCCTGATGTACCCCGGCTTTTACCAGCCTGCCTCGCAGCTGCTGACCCGCATCATGGATATTGGCTATGAAGAGAACTACGAAATTCTCATCCAGACCTACTTCCCTACCCGTGTCAACGCCCGCAACAAACTGGCTGAGCTGGTCAACGAGCGCCGCTATGACGGCTTCATCACCACCCCGCCCTGCGATGCCGACGGGTTTGTGGCTGACCTGCTGCAAACCTATAAAATCCCGCTGGTGCAGGTCAACCCGCTGGATCGTTCCAGCAGCATCCCCTATGTCGCTGGAGAGGATTACCGCGGCGCGTATCAGATGACCGAGTATCTCATCTCACTGGGTCACTGCCGCATCAGTTTTTTGCGCGGCCCGCGCAATATGCGTTCCAGTTTTGACCGCCTTGACGGCTTTCATGCCGCGCTGCAAGCGCACGGGCTGACTGCCGACCCGTCGCTGGAGATTGACACCGAGTTCACCTTTGACGGCGGTTACTGGGCGACGCGCCTGCTGCTGCAGCGCCCCGACATGCCCACCGCCATTTATGCCGGTAACGACGAAGCCGCCTTTGGCGCCCTGTTTGCCCTGCAGGAAGCCGGACGCCGTGTTCCCGAGCAGGTTTCGGTCTGCGGGCATGATGACCTGCTGTTCTCCAAATATGTCTTCCCCGGTCTGACCACCGTCCATCAGCCTTCGGAGCAGATTGTCGAACAGGCGGTGCGGCTGCTGATCGGCATCCTCAAGGGCAGCGCGCCGCAAAATACCCAGGTGATTATTCCCTCGCACATCGTCGTGCGCCATTCTACCGCCAGCCCGCCGCACAGCAATTGACCGCCGCTCAGCGCACCTCCGCCGCAGCCGCCCCAACCTCCTTGCCGCCGCATACCACTTTCACCTCCCAGCGCCCGGGCTTAAGCTGCCCCTCTTCTTCGTAATACAGGCTGCCTTCCTGTTTGCTGTGCGGAATATCTTGGCTGCCGTAGTTGTGCCAGCACTTTGTGGTGTTATTCAGCGTCCAGATGACCATGCACTCGCTCGGGCAGTCGCCTTTCAACTCCCAGGACACCTCGATCTTTGTCAGGTCTTTGCCGTCGTAGGTATCCGAGAGAATGGGTTTGCCGTTCTGCCAGCCGCTGACAAACCTGATCTTGCTGATCTGGCAGGCGGGCGACTCGAGCCGCTGGCGGACATAGGGCAGCCATGTCTCCAGCGGATATGCAGCATCGTCAGACACGCCAATCTCTTGGGCGTGTTGAAAGTCTTCAAGCGACTTGGGCAGTTCTCCCAGCAGATATTCCGCCAGTCCGCGGCAGTAGTAGGCTTCCGCCAGGCGGCTGTCCTGGCTGAGCGCTTTGTCTGCCAGGTGAACAGCTTTGGCTGCCAGCGGCAGCCAGCGCTCACAATCGTGTTGCTTCTCAGCCTCCTGGGCTTGTTTTACCGCATCCATGCATTGCGCCCCCAGCTGCAAAGCGCCCGGCGGTGCAGGCGGCATACAACCGGTTGCCCAATCATACATGCCTGAAACGCTGACCCCCATACATTCTTTCCAGTTCATGGCGGTCAAAGCTTCTTTTGTTTCGGGTCTGATCAGATAGATGTCCGGGCATTCAAGATAGAGAAGCACCTCTGCCTCGCCCTCAACCATTCTTTCTCTTCTTTCTAGGGACATCTGAAATGTTTGCGGTGCGTCTTCGCTGACGATTAGCGGATAGTTGAAAATGAAAATATTGGGCGCCTCATCCGCAGCCAGCTTTTCTCTGGCTTGCGGGTCGCCTGTCAGGGCGTGGGCGATGAGTTCACGTTCGAATGCGTCAATAAGCTCAAATTCGAAGTCATCTTCAACACATGCGATCTCCTCTGCGCTCAGCACAAACTGCTCGCGCCAGCCCTCGCCCAGATTCTTCGCAAGCATGCAGGCGCGCTCATCGGCTGGCGCCTGTACCTTTAGACCCCAAGGGTTTTGATCGGGGTAATCGGCGCACCACCCCTGAATCTGGCAATCCAATCGTGCCAGCTCGGGGTCAAATGTTAGCGGCGTGTGTTCAGGCGCGCTGAAAACCTTGGGACAGGGAAACACGCCGGGTGCATCTTTGCCCACGATTTCACCAATCTTTTGTAGATCAATCGCCTGCTCAAATGCCCGCACCATGGCGGGGTTGTCAAAGGGCGGCTTGAAGGGATTAAAGATCATCCCAACCACACGCATCTGCTGCGCATAATGAAGCGCCTCGCCGTATTTCTCGCTCAACCCAGCGCCATCGCTGGCGGGCAGGGCAACCATATCCAGCGTGCCCTGGTCATACATCTCCAAAGCCTGATGGGGATCAAGACCATAGATCACCGCAATGCGCTGCGGGCTTCTGCTATCTCCGGCAAGGGGGTGCAGCGAATTTTTGATCAGCGTTACGCGCCCCTCCTCTTGTGGAAGGATGGGGAGGTACAGCCCGCTGCTCCATAGATGTTCCGGCTTTGCCCAGTCTTTGCCGTACTGTTCGACCAGCTCCTGCGGGATGGGGTAGATACCCAATCCCAGCGCGGCGGGGAAGTCCTCGAACGGCTGGGTGAACGTAATCTCCAGGGTGCGATCGTCCACAGCGCGAATGCCGGTATCTTCCCAGACACGTTTGACGGAGAGGGCTTCATCAACGCCTTGAATAAGCCATTCGTACACGAGTTCACCCGTCAGATAAAGTTCTAGCCGGGTGTGGAAACCATATACCACGTCATGGCTGGTCACGCGGCGCACGCTTTCCACTGCCCCGCTTTGCGGGTTATAGCGCGCCCATACAATGTCTGCCCTTATCCGTATCGTCCAGATTAGCCCGTCGCGTGTTTCCCATGTCTCTGCCAGTCTGGGGATGGCTTTACCCTGCCCGTCCATCCCCGTCAGGCTGGAGAATACCAGCGGCAGGCAAGCGCCGCGTGGCTCGTATGCTGAAGCCAGCGCCGGGTCAAACTGCGGCGCATCTTTTCCCAGTCTGATATGAATCGCTGTACCCTGGTCGGATGTGGGGGAGGGTTGCGGCGGGGCTTGCTTGGCAGATAACTTTTCCAGCGCACCGCAGTTGAAACAAACAACCAGACAGACCGTTAAAACAATCGTCGCCAACAGGTGTTTCATCGGAAATGCTCCTTACTTCTCCTGCGCCAACAGACAAACAGCGACACCCTCTTCACCCTGAGGTGTGCTGAAACAACGTTGCTGAAGGATATTTTGTTTTGGTGACAATGGGAGGGTGTTTCTATGAATCATTATAACGCTAAGGAGGAGATTTACAATACGGGTCAGTGCAACAGGTATTGGGGGCTGTACAGCAAAAAATGCTTGAGATGAGGATATATTTTTGCGGGAAAACCGTATACAATATGAGCAACGTTGCATTCAATCGCGTCTAAAGGGATGTACGCATCTTACGGCACTGTCCCTGCCTATCGTTACAGGAGGAACTTTTCATGGATAACCCCGCACTGTCAAAACTTAGCGCAGAGCAGCTGGCTGCTTTGGATGATGAACAAAAAGCCGTTTTCTGTATGCTGGTGGAGAGCGACCAGGACTTTTTTGCCCGCACCTTTACCCCCAAAGACCTGCCCCTGGCGCTGGCGCGCAAAGCCGAAATCATCAAGCGTTATCAGGCAGACCGCGAGCGTCTTGAGAAAATCCGCGCCGATTTTGCCCGCACGGCTGAGATTCCGCCCGGCGAGGACAAAGCCGGAGAGATTCTCACTGGTGCGGCTGCGGCGCTGGGGCTTGGCACGGCGGCGGCTGTCGCCGTAACCGATAACACCGCCTTTTATCAGGGCGTGCAGCCTGCCGACCTGATCCCCCCGCTGCGCACCGAGTTTGAGGGCACGCGTACTACCTTTGCCTCCAGCGGCAGCCCCGAGGCGCTGACCGCCACCATCTTTCTGCTTGGCGAAAGCGGGCGCATCCCTGCCATGACCATCCATCTGACGCGTGTCGAAAACGGCTGCGAGGTGAAGGTCAACGATCTTTCCAGCCGCAGCGTGGTTGAGGCGCTCAAAGAGGGCGGCGAGAAGCTGATTGACCTGGCGCAGAAGGGTATTGGGCTGCTGCGCGGGCGCGGGATTGGCGAGACGCTCTCTCAGGCGGATGAAGCCCTCGACAGCGGCGCCGGTCTGGCGGATGTGGTGCACACCCTCAGGCTCAAGGAACGCGCCTGGCAGGTAATCCGCATCACGGCTGAGGCGATCGAGACCGCTTACCGCGACCAGCGCGAGAAAGAACGCCGCGAGCGCGCCGCCCTGGAAGCCGCCTGGGATGCCTATTACAACTGCCCCGGCTGCGGCGTCTCCTTTGCTCCTGATGAGACTATCTGCCGTGTGTGTGCCACAGCCCGTCCCGAAAAACCACTTACCCCTGATCCGCGCCAGGTCTGAGACGGGGGCGTTTCTGTTCTATTCCTGGCTGCCGTGCGTGGCGGCATCCGCTGCTTCCAGCGGAATGCGCACCGTCACGGTGCTGCCTTTGCGTGGGGCAGAGGTGATTTCGATCACCCCTCCCGCCTTTTCGGCGCGCTGGCGCATGCTGATCAATCCCATCCCGCCGCGTTTTGGCGCCGCCGGATCAAACCCATTGCCGTTGTCGCTTACCTGCAGCACAGCGCACCCGGCGCGTCTTCTGACCGAGACCTCCATCTGTGTGGCGGCAGAGTGGCGTGTGGCGTTGTTGAGCGCTTCGTTGGCAATCCAGTACAATGCCTCTTCCGTCTGCGGGTTGAGGCGCAGACGGCGGCTGAAGAAAAACTTGACCTCGATGCCCGCCCGTCTTTCAATCGTCTCCAGACGCTCCTGCAGGGCTTCGGCGAGACCCTTGTGCTGCATGCTGGCGGGACGCAGCTGATACAGCATCAGGCGCATCTCGCGCAGCGTCTGATGAGTCGCCAGCGTCAGCCTTTGCAGATAATGCTGCAGCTGGTCGCGGTTGTCGCTTTTTGCCAGCGCCAGACAGGTATCGGCAAAGATGGCGGCGCTGAACAGCGTCTGCGTGGCAGAGTCGTGCAGGTCGCGCGCCATGCGCGCACGTTCCTCCAGCACGGCAGCCAGCTGCGCCTGGCGGTGCAGCCGGGCGTTCTCCACAATCAACCCCAAATGGTCAGCGATGGAAGCCAGCAGGCTGATTTCATCCAGGTTGAAGGGGTGCATTGCCCGTACAATGCTCATCACCCCAATCACCCGCCCGCGGGCGTGCATGGGCGTTCCCAGATAGCTGTGTGCCTGGTTGAGGTATGCCTCGCAGGGCAGCGCGCGCCGGTCGAGTGCCATGTCGTGGATGAGCAGCGGCTGGTCGTTTTCCACCACCCAGCCCTCCAGCGAGTTCTCGAGCGGGAGATTTCTTAGCTGTATCTCCCTGCCCGGCGGTGTGTTTTGGTGAACATACAGTTCCAGCCGCTGGTTTTGCGGGTCGAGCATGTAAAAAGCGCCGTGTGTGCTGCCAGTGATTTCAATGATTCTGGCAAGCGCATCACTGAGTGCTTGATGGATATCGAACGAAGCGCTGGCAGCCGAGATGATCTCATACAACATCCCCAGATCGCGGGTGCGGCTGGCAACCATACGCTCCATGCGCGCCATCAGACGCATACGTTGCAGCGTGTTGCCTGCCATATCGGCAATGCTGCCTGCCAGCTGCATCTGTTGCGGGCTGAAGACCCGCTGCGCGGCGTACTGCAGCGCCAGCAAACCGATGGGGTTCTCCCTGGCGCGCAGCGGGATGAGGAGGCAGTCGCCATCCGCCGAGGATGTTTGTGTGTCAATTGGTATGACTGGTGTGCCGCCGCAGAGGCTGATTGCGATCTTGCCGCCGCGCAGCGCCTGCAGCAGGGTGTGTTCATCGGGCATGGGCTGCGGGCAGGCTGTTTCCTCCCCCCAGGTGTGCACTATCCGAAAGCGTTCCTCCTCCAGCAGCAGCAGAGTGCCGCGTTCGGCTTGCAGTGCGGCGACGGATGCCTCCACCAGAATGGGAAGCGCCTCATTGAAGGTCTGCGCCTGGCGCAGCGCCGCCGAAAGCTGCACCATGGCGCTCATTTCCTCCGCCCGGGTGCGTGTCTGCTCCAGCAGGCGGGCGTTCTCTTCTTCGGCGCGCTTGCGGGCGGTGATATCCTGAAAGATTCCCACGGTCTGATAAATCCCGCCTGCGGCATCGCGCACGGCGGAAAGGTGCATGTTGACCCACACCGGTTGACCATCCTTGCGCAGGTAGCGTTTTTCAAGAATATAGGAGTCAATTTCACCGCGTTGCATGCGCTGCAGCATGTCCATATCGGCTTGCAGGTCATCGGGGTGGGTGATCTGTTGAAAGGTCATCTCCGCAAGCTCCTCGGCGCTGTAGCCCAGCAGTTCGCAGTACAGCGGGCTGACCTCCACCAGCCGCCCGTGCGCGTCGGCAACGCCCGCCAGCGATTGGTCAAAAACGGCGCGGAAGCGCTCCTCGCCGCGCCGCAGGGCTTGCTCTGTCTGCACGCGCTCGCTGATGTCCGTAGAGACGTACATCACCGAAGCGACGCGCTGTTCTGCATCCAGCACGGGCGAGACGCGGTTTTCATACCATACCGCGCTGCCATCTGGGCGTTCAAAGTATGATTCATAGACAACAGGCTGGCGCTGCTCGACCGCCTGGGCAATGGCATGGCGTGCTTTTTCCTGCTCAGCGGGCGGAAGATAGGCATACACCGGCGTGCCAATCAGTTTCTCCAGCGGGACACCGCTTGTGCGGTTGGCGAAGAGAAAGTTGCCCTGGGTGTCGAGATGGGCGATAATGGCGGGGGCGTTTTCGACCAGCGCCCGCCAGCGCGCTTCTGAAAGGCGCAGGGCTTCTTCTGCCTGTTTGCGGGCGGTGATATCCTGGCTGATCACCAGAGCTGCTGGCCGCTCGTTGAACATCAGCGGCAGCGAAGTCGATTCGGCGATATAAACCTGTCCGTCTTTTTTGATCACGCGCATTTGAAGCGGCGGGTTGGGGCTTCCCTGCGCAACGCTGCGCATGCGCTCCACCAGCTTGGGACGGTCATCGGGATGAATGATGGAGAGAGCCTCCATTCCGATGAACTCTTCCGGCGTGTACCCCAGCAGGCGCGTGCTGGCGGGGTTGGCATACACGTATTTGCCGTCCTGCACCACCAGGATGCAGTTGGGTGAGGTCTCGACCAGGTCACGAAAGCGTTTTTCGCTGGCTTGCAGGGCGGCTTCCGCTTGTTTACGCTGGGTAACGTTCTCGCCGGTAAGCAGCAGCGCTTCCACCCCGCCCGCGGCATTTTTGATCGGCACCAGACACCAATCCCACCAGCCAAGCCTGTCCTCGAAGCAGCCGCGCTGCGGCTGCCCGCTGACGAGCGCATGCTCCAGGACGGGGCGCATAGGCTGTGAGGGGAAGACATCAAACAGATTTTTGCCGTGATACTGCTCGGCTTCTTTCCCAGATAGCTGTGTGAAGGCGCGGTTGACATAGATGATGTTGAAACGGGTGTCCATGTACACCATCAGCGTCTGGGTGTTATCCAGCACGGCGCGCATCAGCTGCTGCGCCTCGTAGCTGTGTCCGGTAAGGTTTTTTAGCTGCCGGTGCAGGATGGCTGCCTCGCGGTCGGACCTGAGAAATTCCTCCGGGGGGATGTAGTAGAAGTTTTCATACAACACGCTGCCCACGGCTGCCAGCGGGTGCGTGCTGAGAATATCCAGCAGAATCTGTGCGGGAAAACGGCGCATATCGTACTGGCACAGCGCCAGGCAATGGCTGCCCGGGAAAAAGCGATTGAGCTTTGCCTCGTATTCAATCAGGCGCTCGCTGCCGGGCGCCCCCTGCAGCGCCCAGCGCATCTCTCCGGCAACGCGCAGCCCCGTGTAGCCCTCTGCCAGTGCTTGGGCTTCTTCGGCGCGCAGCCGGTCAATCATATCCTCAGGGTCAAAGTACCCTTTTGGCAGATAGACGCTTTCTTTTTCCAAAAAGACAAGCTGTCCGCGGGCGGTGTGCTCGTGCACGGCAGTGCCCTGCGCATCCAGTATTGTAAGGATATGGCTGGCTGTGTTGGCGTCGGCAAAGCACATCACCTTTTGCCCCGCTTGCAGCCCCTGCAGGGTATAAGCAAGCAGCGCCGAGAGCCGCTCCTCCTCGCTCTCGTAGAGACAGCACAGGTGATCTCCGCACTGGAGTTTTCCCAGCGCGGCTAACAGGCTTTGGGAAGATGAAGCGATCCGCTCCAGACCGATCATTCGGCAATCCCTTCGATAAAATTATAGCGTATCTTCCCCATTTTTATTTGCGGAAAGAAAATCTCTGACCCGCTGCATGGCGGTTGAAATACGCTCTTCGGGCGTGCACAGCGAAAGACGCACGTAGCCTTGCCCGCCGCCGCCGTAAATGCTGCCGGGGGTGATGCTGACGCCGCAGTGCTCCAACAGACGGGCGCAGAAGCGCATATCGTCGCCGTAGCCGCCGGGCAAACGCGCCCAAACGTAGATGGCAGCGTGTGGCTTCTCGACGTTGAAGCCGCACGCCTGCAGGGAGTCAACCGCCAGGTCGCGGCGTTGCTGATAGATGCGGTTGCGGGCGTGTATCCACGAGAGGTCGCCCATCAGTGCGCTCGCAGCGGCTTCCTCGATGGGCAGAAAACCCGCCGAGTCCACCTGGCTTTTGTAAATTGCCAACAGACGGATGACCTGTGCATTCCCAACGACCATTCCCACCCGCCAGCCTGCCATGTTTGCCGTTTTGGAGAGCGAATTGAACTCCACCGCCACATCTTTTGCGCCGTCCACCTGCAGCAGGCTCGGAGCGCGGTAGCCGTCAAACCCCACTTCCATGTAAGGGGCGTCGTGTGCAATCAGCACGCCCCACTGGCGGGCAAAGGCAACCGCCTGCGCAAAGAAGTCCATTGTGGCAGCTGCGCCGGTGGGATTGTTGGGATAGTTGAGCCATAGAATCTTTGCCCGCCGCGCAGCCTCCGGCGGGATGTCGTCCAGTCTGGGCAGCCAGCCTTGCTCTGCCCTCAGCCGCATGGGATAGATTTCTGCCCCAGCAATTCTTCCCCCGGCGCTATAGACCGGATACCCTGGATCGGGGACGAGCGCCACATCGCCGGGGTTGAGCAGCGCCTGGCTGAGGTGAAAGACGCCCTCTTTGGCGCCGATGAGAGCAAGCACCTCACTTTCGGGGTTAAGCTCTACCCCAAAACGCTGGCGGTAGTATGTGCTGACCGCCCGGCGGAAGGCTGCCGAACCGCCAGAAGAGGCGTAGCCGTGCGCATCGGCGCGGCTGGCGCTTTCTATCAGCCGCTGGATGATGAAATCTGGCGGCGGCAGGTCGGGCGAACCGGCATCCAGCCGGATGACATCCATCCCTTGCGCTTTGAGCGTCTGGATGCGCCGGTTGAGGTCGGCAAAGAAGTAGGGCTTGAAGTCGTGGATGCGCTGGGCGGGCTGGATTTTTTCGTCAAAAGCGCTCATCATGTCTCCCGCAGGTGCGCGATTAACCCGTGCAGTCCCAGCAGATAACTGCGCGCCCCGAAACCGCTCACCTGCCCGATGCAGGCGGCGGCGATATAGGAGTGATGACGAAACGGCTCGCGGGCGTAAATGTTGGAGAGATGCACCTCCACCGCCGGAAACCCCACGGCGCGCAGCGCGTCATGCAGGGCGATGCTGGTATGGGTGTATGCTCCGGCGTTGATCAGTGCCCCGTCTGCCCAGCCGATTGCCTGATGCAGCGCGTCGATCAGACTGCCCTCGTGGTTGCTTTGCAGAATGCGCAGTTCGGCGTTGTGTTTGCTTGCCTCCTCCTCCAGCATGGCGTTGATGCTCTCCAGACTGGTTTTTCCGTAGTGCTGCGGTTCGCGGCTGCCCAGCAGATTGAGATTTGGTCCGTGCAGGATGAGGATGTGTAGGGTTTTGTCTTTTGGTGTGGATTTATTGTTCATTTTGTTTATATATAGTGGCTATACGCATTATATTTGATGGGAATAGCATGCATATCCAGCAGATATGCGGTATACGCCTGCCCAATGATCAGTCTTGGCAGGCGCCCATTTCCATTAAAACCTCGTAAACTACCTGCTGTGGCACGCCGTCTGCCACCTCCACCCTGCCTATCTCCAGCGGAAGCACCCAGCGCAAGCGGTTGTGTTTGCGTTTTTTATCCTGCTGCGCCGCTTCCAGGATGCTGTGGGCACTGTACTGCGCCGGGCAGCGCTGCGGCAGCCCGTAACGCGCCAGCACCTGCTCGATGCGCTGCGGCAAATGCGCTGAGGTCATCCCCAGCCGCTCCGCAATGCGCGCCGCAGCCACCATGCCAATGCTGACCGCCTCGCCATGCCGCAAACGATACCCGCTGAGCTTTTCGAGCGCGTGCCCCAGCGTATGCCCCAGGTTAAGCAGCGCCCGCCGCCCCTCTTCAAATGGGTCTTCTTCAACAATCTTGATCTTAACCCGCACGGCGCGCTCGATCCAATCCATCAACACAATATCGCCTTTGGTAAGCGCATCTAAAGTCAATGAACCGCGTTCAAGATCATCAAACAAGGCACTGTCGGCAATGACGGCATGCTTGATCAACTCCGCCATTCCTGAGCGCAGTTCCTCCACTGCCAGCGTTTGCAGCACCAGCGGGTCAATCAGCACAGTGCGCGGCTGTTTGAACACACCCACCAGGTTTTTGCCCTGCGGCAAATCCACGCCGGTTTTACCGCCCACACTCGAATCCACCATTGCCAGCAGCGTGGTGGGTATCTGGATCAGTCCCACGCCACGCAGATACGTCCCAGCTGCCATCCCGGCAATGTCGCCGGTAACGCCCCCGCCCAGCGCCAGCACGTAGCTGTGGCGGTCCATCCCGGCAGCGGTAAACTGGTCGTATAAAGCCGCCACTGTTTGCAGCGTTTTATGCTCTTCACCGTCCGGGATGCGGCAGGATTGCAGCGCCTGATACCCCATGCGTTCCAGCGACTGGATAACACGTGCGGCATAGATATCCCCCACCACCGGGTTGGTTACCAGCGCCAGCGTGCTGGTCAAACGCACTTTTTCCCTGCGCAGCAATGCGCCAATGTGATCCAGAAGACCCGGCGCAATGTGAATCGTGTACGCCTCCGTAAAATAGCGCACCGGAAGACTGCGCCGCAGCGCAACCGCCTCCACCTGCCGAACGGCTTCCTCCAGCGTCAGATGCGTGGTATCAATCTGCCAGGGGATGATGTCGTAGATGGGACGGCGCTCCTCCAGCAGCCGTTGGATCTCCGCCCGCCGGTTGGCAACCTCCAGCAGCGGGCGGTCATGACTGCCATCCAGGCGGTTCAGCAGTTCATCCACACTGCACTGCAAACAAATCAGGTCTGTCCGTTCCGCCAGGGCGGAATAATTGGCAGGGTCGAGCAACGCGCCGCCGCCCGCAGCGATCACCAACCCCTCACGCTCCGCCAGTTCGGCGCACAACGCCCGTTCGGCATGACGAAAGACCGCCTCACCATCTTCGGCAAAGATGCGCACGATCGGTTTGCCCAAACGGCGCGCAATCTCAACATCCATATCCACAAAGGGACGTCCCAGCCTTTCGGCAGCCAGACGCCCAACGCTGCTCTTGCCGCTGCCCATAAACCCCGTCAGCACAATGCTGCGCGTCAACGCATCATCTCCTGCAGCGAATCGCCGCCCAGCTTCTCCACCAGCGCCTCCGCCAGCGTCCAGGCAAGCATGGCTTCGCCCACCACTGCCGCCGCCGGTACAACGCAAATATCCGAGCGCTGATACTGCGGCTCAGCCGCCTCACCGCTGAGCAAATCCACCGAGCAGTGCGGCGTTCCCGTCGTGGGAATGGGCTTGATCGCAGCCCGCACGCGCAGCGGCGCGCCGTTGCTCATCCCGCCTTCAGTCCCTCCAGCGCGGTTGGTGCGCCGCAGCACGCCCCCTTTGCCGTCCGGATACAAATCGTCATGCACACGCGTGCCCGGCAAGCCTGCATTGGCAAACGCCTCGCCAATCTCAACCCCTTTTACCGCAGGAATGGACATCATCGCCAGCGCCAGACGGGCATCCAGACGGCGATCCCAGTGGACATGGCTGCCCAGTCCCACCGGGACGCCGCAGGCAGAAACCACAAACACCCCGCCCAGACTGTCCTTGCTGCGCCGTGCGGCATCCACCGCAGCGCGCATGCGTTCCGCCGCGTCAGGATCAGGGCAGCGCACATCGCTGGCTTCTGCCAGTTCCCAGCGTCGGCGCTCAACGGCTTCCAGGGTATCATCCGACGGGTCAGACAAATCGGCGCGCACATCGCCAATCTGTTCCACATAGCTGCCCAGTTCAACCCCAAAGGCTGCCAGAAGCTGGCGCGCCACCGCACCCACCGCCACGCGGGCAGTCGTCTCGCGGGCGCTGGCGCGCTCCAGCACCAGACGGGCATCTTCGAGACCATATTTGACCATCCCAGCATAATCAGCATGCCCCGGACGCGGCACCGTCAGACGCGGCAGGTCGCCGCTCGCCCAGCGTTCGCTCCAGTTTTTCCAGTCTTTGTTTTCAATCCGCAATGCCAGCGGCGCGCCGGTTGTTTTGCCATACAGCACCCCTGCCAGCAGTTCGACCCGATCCTGCTCGATGTTCATGCGGTGACCGCGCCCATAGCCCCTTTGGCGGCGCGCCAGATGTTGGTTGATCTGCTCCACATCCACTTGCAGACCAGCAGGCAGCCCCTCGATGATTGCCATCAAACATGGCCCATGCGATTCGCCAGCGGTGAGAAAACGCAGCACAGCCGTTTACCTCCCCAGCCTTTCTAAACAGGCAGCCCGCATCGTCTGCACCGGCGCCGGTTTGCCTGTCCAGAATTCAAACGCCAGCGCGCCCTGCTGCACCAGCATTTCCAGACCGTCAACACCGCGCGCCAGCGAGGCGCGCGCCTGCTGCAAGAGGCGCGTGCTGCGCGGGTTATACACCAGGTCAAAAACCACCAGATGCCCAGGAACGGGCGCCTTGTCAGGCCAAACGCTTTTATCCACGTTGGGCATTGTCCCCACCGGCGTGGCGTTGACCAGCAAACTGGCAGTTTGGGCAAGTTCCACCAGCGCATCATCCGAGAGCGCCAGGGCATGCACCTCTGTCGTCGCGGTATCCTGCGCGGCTGTCAGTTCCTGTACCAGCAAGCGGGCGCGTTCTTCATTGCGGTTGAGCACGTACACCTCTTTGAGGTTCATTTTCATCAAGCTGGAAAGCACCGCCCGCGCCGCGCCGCCTGCACCCACAATGATGGCACTGTCGCTGCTGCCAAAATGAACACCGACACGATGCAGCGCATCAATAAACCCCTCTTCATCGGTGTTTTCGCCATACATGTGTGTCTTGCCATCGGCAGTGCGCTGAAAGAAGATGGTGTTAACCGCCCCCAGTGCACGCGCATTGGGCGATACCGAATCGAGCAGCGGAATGACCGCCTGTTTATGTGGAATGGTTACATTTACCCCGCGAAATCCCAGTGCAACCAAACCGCGCAGGGCATCTTCCAGTTTCTCCGGCGGGGTCGGCAAAGGAACATAACACCAATTCAGCCCCGCCTCCGAAAAGGCAGCATTCTGCATGGCAGGAGAGAGGCTGTGCTCAACAGGCCAGCCAATCAAACCGGTAAGTTGTGTGCGACCATCAATCATATTGTGCTCCTATCGTGCGCATCAGGTTGACAAACCCGGGAAACGAGTCTTCAGCACAATCTATATCGTCAATGACCGTCTCGCCGCTGGCGATCAGCCCCGCCACCGCCAGCGCCATTGCCAGACGGTGATCGCCGTGGCTGCTGACGTGTGCGCCGCGCAGAGGTGTCGCACCTTCGACAATAAAGCCGTCCGGCAGGGTTTCAACCCTGGCGCCCATTGCCTGCAATTCCGCCGCAGCAGTGGCAATGCGGTCGGTCTCCTTGACCCGCAGTTCGGCTGCGTCGCGCACCACCGTAACACCCTGCGCCTGCGTGGCAGCTACCATGAATATCGGAAATTCGTCTATCATGCGCACCACGGTCTCACCGCCCACCTGTGTCCCCCGCAGCGTTGAACTGGATATCGTGAGATCGGCTGTCGGCTCGCTTCCCTGAAAATGTACTTTTCCTATTTTAACCGCAGCGCCCATGATTTGCAAAACATCCAGCAGCCCGGTGCGGGTGGGATTGACGCCCACATCTTTGAGCGTCAACTCAGATTGGGGCGCGAGCAGCGCCGCCACAAGCGGAAAAGCCGCTGAGGAAATATCACCGGGAATGCGCAGAGGAAGGGCGTGCAGCGCTTGACCGGCTTCTATCTGAACCGTGTTGCCATCGCTATGGATGGCTGCACCCATCGCCTGCAACATGCGTTCGGTGTGGTCGCGTGAAGGTCCAGGCTCATGCACACGGGTTATCCCTTCGGCAAACAAACCAGCAAGCAGCAAAGCGCTCTTCACCTGAGCGCTGGCAATCTCCAGTTGGTGATCGCAGCCACGCAAGGCGCGGGCACAGATTTTCAACGGGGCGCGCCCATCCTGGCTTTCGATATGTGCCCCCATGCGCTGCAGCGGATCAATCACACGCCGCATGGGGCGGCGGCGCAGCTGTTCCTCGCCATCCAGCAGGCTGTCAAAACGCTGCCCGGCAAGGATACCCGCCAGCAAACGCATGGTCGTGCCCGAGCGCACGCAGTTCAAAGCGCCCTGTGCTGGCTGCAAGCTATGCAAACCGCGCCCGCGCACGATCAGTTCGGTGGGGCGGATCGTCTCAATTTCCACTCCCATCGCCCGCAGGCAAGCAAGGGTTGCCATGCAGTCGCCGCCCGGCAGGAAGTTGGTAACGTGTGTTTCTCCCAGCGCCAGCGCCCCAAACAGCAAGGCACGGTGTGAGATGGATTTATCGCCTGGCAGCGAGACACAGCCATTGAGCTTTTTACCCGGATGCACGGTTAGAGATTTCATCATCGCCTCACAAACCCGCCGCACTCACACCGCCAGCCCGCTGCGGCACTGCTGGCACTGGTTAAGGATGCGGCGCAGACCATCCTCATCTTCGCGCTCAATCAGCGCCACCAGGTCATTGAGCTGCACGCGGTAAATGGAAAGCGAACGCAGGATGGCTTCGCGGTTGGTCAGGAGAATATCCAGCATCATTTCCACATTGCTGGCTGCCAGGCGCGAGGTATCGCGAAACCCGCTGGCAGCCAGGTTCCACACTTTATCCTCCACAGCTGCGCCCATCTGCGCCGCCGCCACCAGACTGCACGCCAGCAGATAGGGCAGATGGCTGGTCATGGCAACCACACGGTCATGGCGTTCTGCGTCCAGCAGCATGGGGTGCGCCCCAATAGCTTTCACCATAGCGTGCGCCAGGTCAAGCGTCTCCCCAGAAGTCCTTTCCAGTGGGGTGAGGACAAAGGCATTGCCGCGATAAAGCAGCGCGTCCGCCGCGGCAATACCGGAAGTTTCACGCCCACACATGGGATGCCCGCCCAGCGGCTGAAAATGCTGCGGCAGGCTTTGCATCTTGGCAACCACGCGCGCTTTGGTACTGCCCAGGTCCATCACCACACAGGCATGATCAATCAGCGGCACAATATCATCCAGCAAACGCAGGATGGTGCGCACCGGTGTTGCCAGAATCACCATGTCCGCCCCGCGCACGCCATCCGCCAGGTCGGTGGTAGCGCGGTCCACCAGACGGCGCGCCATGGCAATCTCATTGGTTTCCACATCCCGATCCACACCCACCAGCAGACAGCCGCAGGAACGCAGTGCCCCCGCCAATGAGCCGCCCATCAGCCCCATCCCCACAATGGTGATCTTCAAATTGCGCAGGTCAATCATAGTTCCCTCCCCACCGCCGCTGCTACGGAGCGAACACTGTTTATCAGGGTGCTAAACTTTGCCGGTTTGAGCGACTGCGCCCCGTCCGAAAGCGCCTGCTCAGGGTGCGGGTGCACCTCAATAATCAACCCATCAGCGCCCGCCGCCACAGCCGCCCGCGAAAGCGGCTCGACCAGTTCCCATTTGCCCGTCCCATGACTGGGATCAACAATCACCGGCAGATGGGTCAGTTGTTTGAGCAGCGGCACGGCACTGATATCCAGTGTGTTGCGGGTATAGGTCTCAAAGGTACGGATGCCGCGCTCGCAGAGGATCACCTGCGCATTGCCGTGCGAAAGGATATATTCGGCTGCCATGAGCAGTTCTTCGATGGTGGACATCAGCCCGCGCTTGAGCAGCACCGGGCGTCCCATCTCACCCAGCAGGTGCAGCAGGGCAAAGTTCTGCATATTGCGCGCTCCCACCTGAAGAATATCAGCATACGCCGCCACGAGCGGCACCATCTGCGGGTCCATCACCTCGGTAACCACCGGCAAGCCGGTCATCTCGCGCGCCTCTGCCAGCAGCCGCAAACCTTCCTCACCCAACCCCTGAAAGCCATAGGGTGAGGTGCGCGGCTTAAACGCCCCGCCGCGCAGAATATGCGCCCCAGCATCCTTGACCGCCGCGGCAGTTTCCATCAGCTGTTCACGGCTTTCCACCGCACACGGTCCCGCCATCACCACCACCCGCTGGTTGCCAATGGTGACATCGTTCACCACCACGCGGGTATCATCCGGGTGAAACTCACGGCTGGCAAGCTTGAACGGCTTGCTGACCAGCAGGGTATGTTCCACGCCATCCATCATCTCGATCTGCTCGCGGTTGATTTTGCGCACATCGCCGATAATCCCGATGACCGAACGTTCCTCGCCCAGCGAGGTGTGCGGCTGGCAGCCCATCTGCACGATGCGCTCCACCACACTGTCAACCTGCTCCTGCGTAGCTTCATGTTTCATCACGACAATCATTGCTCCTCCTGCAAAAAAAGATGATTACTGTTCGACAAGATCGGGGCGCAGGCGAGTTGCCTCACCCAGATAAATATGCTTGACCTGCCCCTGCGGCAAGTGGGTATTCCACAAAATCAGAACGCGGATGCAGCGCGGCAGGCTGGCGGGCACGTTCATCTCCTGGGCGCACATCAGCGGCACATGCGCCCAGCCCATCTCACGCGCTGCCCGCGCCGGATAGACGGCGTCCAGATCGGACGTGGCGGTAAAATACACACAGGCAATGTCCTCGCTGTCCATCTGGTTTGCCGCAACCATGCGCTCCAAAAGCAGACGCGTAGCAGTCAGAATCTCCTCCTCCCGGTTGTTTTCCACGCTGATGGCACCGCGCACTCCTCTTGTGGTCATGTCTCTCGTTTCCTTTCCGTCTTGGGCAAACCTACCTGTTTTGCGTCCAAACCCAGAATTAATCAAAAAACGTGGAGCAGGTTGCTCCACGTTTGGGTGATCTTCTGGTCTGATTGGGAACTTGCCTATCCCTCGAATGACCTCACGCCGCCATGAAGCAACCTTCGTGCCGGTGTAAAGTAAAAATAGAAATAAAAGGAATAGGCTTTGTTGAACATAAAATACGAATTTTGTGGTAAATTTCGCCGTATTATATGTGTGCTTGTTCGATTTGTCAATAGAAAAACGGGATCATTTCTTAATTCTTTACAGCATGTTAACCCAGCAGGAGTGAGACCATGATCGTTGCATTTCAGGGTGAGCCGGGCGCGTATTCCGAATCTGCCATCTATGAGCACTACGGCGAAAGCGTGCAGACTTTGCCACAGGAAAGTTTTGACGCTGTTTTTGCTTCTGTAGTCGAAGCGCGCAGCGATGCGGGCTTCATCCCCATCGAAAACTCGCTGGCAGGCAGCATCCACCGCAACTATGACCTGCTGCTACAGCACGACCTATGGGTGGTGGGCGAACATTATCTGCCTGTACATCACTGCCTCATCGCCCGTCCCGGTGCAGCGCTCAAAGACATCCGCCGCGTCATCAGCCATCCGCAGGCGCTGGCGCAATGCGAGCGCCGTCTGCGAACAATGGGAGTAACCACCGAGCCGGTCTACGATACTGCTGGCAGCGTCAAGATCATCAGCCAGCAGGATGACAATTCCACCGCTGCCATCGCCTCACGCCGTGCCGCCCATCTCTACGGAATGAAGATTCTGGCAGAGAACATCGAAGATAACCCCAACAACATCACCCGTTTTTTGATCATCGCCCGCCAGCCAGTGCAGCCGCAGGGCGAAGCCAAGACCTCCATTGTTTTCACCCTCAAAAACGTGCCGGGGTCGCTTTTTCGAGCGATGAGCGTCTTTGCCCTGCGTGACATTGACCTGACCAAGATCGAGTCGCGCCCGCTGATCGGCGTGCCGTGGGAATACCAGTTCTACATTGATTTTGCCGGTTCAACGCAGGATGGCGTGGTGCAGCGGGCGCTGGCGCACCTGCAGGAATACGCCCTCACCCTGCGCGTGCTGGGGTCATACCCGCGCAGCGAGAGCCGACAGCAGCCCTAAAGCCCCTCCCACACCTGACGCGCCACATCTTCAAAGGCGTAAAACTCTTCCAGGCTGCGCTGAGCGACCATCGCACTGTACTGTTCGAGTTCGGCTTCCAAACGCGGGTCAAGCTGCACCGGCTGATGTTTTGCCAGCACATCACGCACGCGTTGTTTTGCCATCTTCAGCGCCGAGCGGCTGCCTTCTTTCACCCAGGCGTCATAAGGTTCACGCCGCGCCAGGCGCGGGATATAGTGCTCGCTGCGGTAATGTCGCACGGTGTGCTCCTCAGCCAAGTAGTTGCCCGCATAGCCAATCCTGCGGATCAGGTCAAGCGCCAGCGTCTCCTCGTTAACCTCAATCCCGCGCTCCATGCGCAGCAGTGCGCCGCACAGTTCATCATCCAGCAGCAGCATGGCTTCGCTTTCCAGCATGGTACTGTCCAGCGTCCCGCCGCAGGTGATCAAATCCACGCCTGCCAGCACCGCTGCCGCCAGCGTCTGGGTGCGTTCCATCCCCGCCTGAACATCTTCCAGCTTGGATTCGGTCGCCGCGCCAACACTGCGGCAGGGCAAGCCATAGTGGCGCGCCAGCTGGGCAGAGGCAGCCGTAATCAACCCTGTTTCCACCGCTCCCAGCGCCACCGTCCCATGCCGCATGTTGGCAATCGTCGAAACCGTGCCATACAACACCGGCGTGCCCGGGCGGTAAAGCTGCGCCAGGGTGATGTGCGCCAGAATGGCGGCGTTCTCCTGTGCCAGCAACCCGGCAAGCGTGGCAGGGGCAGTCGCCCCAGCGATAGCTTCCGGCGAGGTTGCCAGCGGCTGTCCGTATTCAGCGCAGATCAACAGCCCTTCGGCTTGCATCTGCGCCATCTGCAGCGGGCTGTGCACCGAGCAGATCGCCAAAAAGCGCGGTCTGCGGCGCATCTCCTCCTTTCCGCCCACCAGCAAAGCCGTCATGCGCATCATATCCAGGGTCGGCAGATAGCCGTAGCACCCCATCCCATAGGTCTTGCGGCTGTTGCGCGCCCATGCCAGAATGGACTGGGTATGGATGGTGGTCATGGGGATATCGTTTGGCCAGATATCCATTTGCGAATTGTGGATGAAATCACAGCTGTCAATTAGTTTGATATGACGCACCACATCCTGCATGGTTGTCGGACGCACCTCCCCGCTTTCCAGGTCAATGATGCGCGTTGGCGTTCCCAGCCCGGCAAAATGCGGCAGGCTGCCGCCAATCTCGATATGAAAATTACCGTCAGCGCCATACATGGTAAAAGCACGCGGCGCTTGTGCCAGCGCCCGCCGCACCAGGCTCTCCGGCAGACGCACACAGCAGGCAGCATCATCCACCTGCGCCCCGCCTTCAGCAAAAATCTGACGCGCTTTTTGGTATTCCACCTTCAATCCCACCTCTGCCAGGATGCACATCGAAGCGGCATGGATGGTTTCAATCTCGGACGGGCTGAGCACTTCAAAACGGCTGGTTTTCACCTTTCCTCCGGCTGCACCAGACCCTGACGGATGGCATAGTATGCCGCCTGGGTGCGGTTTTCAAGATGTAGTTTGGCTAAGATATTGCTGATATGCTTGGTAACGGTGCGTTCGCTGATGTTCAGCCGTCTGGCAATTTCCTGGTTGCTCCAGCCCAGCGCCACCACACGCAGCACCTCAATTTCACGTTCGGTAAGATGCTGTTGTCCGGCTCCAGCGCGCTCCTCGCCCGCCGGTTGATAGCTTTTCATCAGCTTGATAAGGATTTCGGGCTGCATCACCGCCTGATGGCGGTACACTTTGCGCACCGCTTCGACCAGTTCTTCGGGGGAAGAATCTTTAAGCAAATACCCCATCGCCCCCGCCTGGATGGATTGCAGCACACGCTGGTCATCCCCAAAGCTGGTCAACACCAGAATGCGCGCCTGGGGGTTTTGCTGAACGATCTCGCGCGTCGCCTGGACGCCATCCTTGCGCGGCATGAGCAGGTCCATCAGGATCACATCCGGCAGCAGCGCCAGCGCCTTCTCCACCGCTTCGATGCCGTTGACTGCGGTTGCCACCACCTCCATGCCAGCCTCACTGGAGAGCATGGTCATCAGACCCTCGCGCACCACCGGATGGTCATCTGCGATCAAGATACGAATTGGTTCTGACATCTCTCCCTCATGAAAACAGACAAAGCTTTTGTAACAATATTACCACAGCCGCCTTCTGCTTGGAGTGTGTTGATTAAAAACACGTTTTACCGCAACGGTGAGATTGCTCAGGGAACACGCGGGAATGCGACAGAGAGCGCGTGTGAAATTGAGTGATGGTCAAGCCGTCTCACAGCCTGACGTGCACCTTGACGCGTGTGCCCTTGCCAGCCCTGGAATCAATGACCAGCTGGCTGCCCAGTTTTTTGGCGCGCTCGCGCATGCTGGTGATGCCCAGCCTGCCGTCTTCACCCAATGCCGCGGGGTTAAATCCGTTGCCGTTGTCGCTGATTTCCAGCACCACCGCCCCAGTTTGTTTGCGCAGGTGAATCTCAACGCGTGTGGCTTCGGCATGTTTCAGAATGTTGTTCAACGCCTCCTGAGCGATGCCATACAGCTCACTTTCGATCCATGCCGGAATCTCAAGGTCTTCATCCACTTGCAGCAGCGTCTTGATCTCAACCCGCCCTTCGACCGCCTCCAGCCTGCGGCGCAGCGCCCCCACCAGCCCATCCTGTTCGAGCGTGTGCGAGCGCAGGTTATAGAGCAGCAAACGCATCTCCTTGAGCGCCTGGTTGGCAATGCTGCCAGCGCGCTCCAGCCAGTAAGCCACCTCGTCGCCCGAAGCTTCTCTCAGCTTGCGCTGCCAGCCGCGCGTCAGCAGGGTCAGACTGTAAAGATACTGGGTGATCGAATCGTGCAATTCGCGCGCCAGGCGGTGACGCTCCTCCATCACTGCCGCTTCCTGTGCATGCTCGCGCAGCCGGGCGCTCTCCAGCGCCGCCGCCACCTGATCGGCAATCGCCGAGAGCAGGGTCAACTGCTCCAATTTGAGCTGCGCCACGTTCTCCTGCAGCAGGCTGAAAACCCCCAGCAGCTGCCCGCCGATGCGCATGGGAACGCCGATGTACGCCGGGTAGCGGCAATACAAATCCGCAGGCCAGCCGGAATCGGCGCCCAGATCGGAGATGAGCAGCGGGTCAAAACGCCCATACACCTTGCCCAGCGGGCTGTCCTCCCACACCAGCACACGGATCGCCTCAAGCGCCGCAGGGGGAACATTACACTGCTGCGCCAGGTAAAATGTCCTGCCATCCTTGGCGAGCAGATGTACAAAACCCGTCGCGCTGCCCATCACGTCCATCATCTTCTCCAGCGACATTTGCAGAATTTCGTCCACCCCCAGCGAGCGGATGGTCATTGCAGCCACCTCATACAAAGCTTCCAGTTCGCGCGTGCGGTCTCTTACCCGCTGCTCCAGCATTTCCATAAAACGCGAGCGCTCCATAGCGGCCGCGATCATCTGCGCCGCCACCTCCAGCAAGCCAATTTCTTCTGTCCCCTCTTCCAGGTTCAGGGCGATTTCTTCAAATGCCAAAAACCCGACGATGCCGGGCGAATCCGCAAAGTGCAGATAGGCATTGATCGGCTGAAAGAGCAGATTGTTTGGCTTTTCCTCGTTGTGCAGGGCAGCTCCAAAAAAGTCTTTTGGCAAGCGTTGTAATTCATCCCCCTTGAGATACATACGCTGTCCGGTTTTGAGCGGCAGCAGACAGGACGGCAAAGCCTGCGCCGCCATCTGCGAAGTTTGTTTGAGACGGGTGGTGAACAAGCCCTGCTGCCAGATATGCGTGCAAACAAAAGTGCCGCCATATTCCTGAGCGGCATAGAACAAAATGCGTTTTGCCCCTGTCAGCGAGCCAAGCAGTTGCAGCACCGCGCCAACAGCTGTGCCAAATTCATCGTTGCGGATAAAATGTGCTGAAATTTCAGCCACAATGCGCTCATGCTGCAGCCGCCGACTGAGCTGCTGTTCAACCGTTTTGCGGGCGCCAATCTCTTCGGTCAGCTGGCGGGTACGGGTTGCCACACGCGCTTCCAGTTCCAAATTCATTTGCTGCAGAGCGCTTTGGGCATTTTTTTCCTCGCTGATATCGCGCACAATACAGCCTATCTGATAACCGCGTTCGGTGGGAATGCAAAAGTAACGCTCCTGGATAAAACGCATACCAGATTCAACCGGTCCGCGCAACAGGGCAGGCAGCTCGATTTCCCACAGCCTCCCCAGCAAATCGCCGCTGCCGCTTTTCAAAACCGCCAAAAGCTTCTCCTTGCCTTTCTGGCTCTGCAGCCCGGTCACATCATCCTCGCCCAGATACTCCGCGCGCACCTCCCAAAGCGGATGCCCCAGCACGGCTTCGCTTTTTAGACCGCTGATGTCCTCCTGAGCACGATTCCACACGATGACATTCCCATTCACATCCACCAGAAACATGCCGTCTTGCGATTGCTCAATAAAGCTGCGAAAACGTTGTTCCGTTTCCAGCAGCTTGATTTCGGTCTTTTTGCGGTCGGTGATCTCGCGGTTGCTAAAGCGCCGTCCCAGATACCCTTTCTGTGCATCGAATACCGGGCGGCTCTGGCTGTTCACCCAGTGAATATGCCCATCGCGGGTAACAATCCGAAAATCAATCGAGGACAGATTGTAATATTCCAGTTCTTCGGCAACATGCGCCAGCACGCGTTTGCGGTCTTCGGGATGAATAATCCTTTCAAAAAGTAAGGGATCGCTCATAAACTCCTCTGCCGCATAACCAGTGATACGCTTGCAGGCATTAGAGACATACAACAGGTCGCCGTTCGGCGAAAGCCAATACTCCCAGTCATAGGTAAAATCAATCAAAATACGGAAGCGTTTTTCGCTTTCCTCAAGGGCGTGCAGCAGTTCTTTGTGGGTGGTGATGTCGTGCAGCGTCACCAGAAAACACGCCTCGCCCTGCAAATGAATCGCTGCGGTGTGCACTTCACAAAGAGCCTGAACGCCGTCCGGACGTACCACCCACTGTTCAATGGTCTTGCCTGGCTCACAAGCAAAAGCCAAAGGGGTACCGCACAGCGCTTCCAACGGTCTGCCTAAGATACGCTCCGCCGCCGGGTTCACCAGACGGACAACCCCGCCTGCATCCAGAATCAACAGCGGGTTAGGAGACTGATAAAAAAGGCTTTGCAAATATTCCGCAGGGGCTGGAGAAAAAGACGGCACTTCCAACCCCTGTTGCCTACGCGTCTTTGGACGAGTTTTCACGCAAATGGTTTTCTTCGTGCTCAGTCACAATCTCTCCCTTGCGATAGGCAGCAATCAACGCCTCAACACATCTGGTATTGAAATGCACCTGTGCCTCAGAAAGGAGATAACGGAACACATCTTCCACAGGCAGCGCCTTGCGGTATGTGCGGTCAGAGGTCATAGCATCAAACACATCTGCCACCGAAATGATCTGCGCTGTGAGGGAAATTTCTCCATCCCCCAGCCCCTTGGGGTAACCGCTGCCATCCAACCGCTCGTGATGTTCCGAGAGTGCAGAAGATTCGTCGCTCAGCAGGCGAATCTCGCTGACGATGCGGGCGCCGATCTCAGGGTGGGTTTTGATCAATTCAAATTCCTCATTGGTCAACCGCGTGGCTTTAGTCAAAATCACACTCGGGATCGTAATCTTGCCAATATCATGCAGCAGACCGCTCAGGCGCACACGGTGGATCATCTCCCCATCCAGACCCAGCTCGCGGGCAATAGCAACCGAGTATTCGCTCACCCGCTGGGAATGGTCTTCGGTGTACGGGTCTTTGGCGTCAATGGCTGTGGTAAATGCCTTAATCGCATCCAGGAACAGGTTGTTGGCATCGGCATAAAGCTTGGTGATTTCCAAAATTGTGCCTGCCTGATTGGCAAAGATTTGCAGAGCCTCAGCATCCTCCTGCGTAAAGACACCGCTGCGCTTGTTGAAGGCTTCCAGCCCGCCAATGATGCGCTGCTGGATGATGCCGCGCTCGCTGCCCAGCACAATTTGATGCGTGCGCAGCGGAACGGCAAGCAAAGAACGGGTCACAAACCCCGTCTGACGGTCAATCCCGGCATAGTGGCGCTTATCCTGACGGACGTTGTTTGAAATGACCGTTTCGCCAGTTTGCACCACATGCCCAATGATCCCCTTCCCAGCTGGGACGCGCGGTTTTTCCACTCCCGCCTTGAGGTTGCTTGCCATGTACAGGATCAGATCACCGCAGGCTGGGTTGTCCGGGTCAATCAAGAAGATGGAACTGGATTCGGCATCCAGCAGTTTGCTGGCAGAATCGATAATCACGCTCAGCAGCTGATCGCGGTCTAGGTTAGAGACAATCTTCTCAAAATTAGAAATCAACGTTTCCAAACGCTCAATACGCTTTTGCGCCCGCGCTGCACCAAGCGCCCTGTGAATATCCAAAGCAACCCGCTGTGCGGCGACCTCCACCAGGTCAAGCTGCGGGCTACCAATATTGAACACCTGCAAAAAGCCAAACGTCCTTTCTTCCGCCACCAGCGGTATCAACAGCGTGTTTCTGATCTGCAGCTTGTGCTGCTGCCAGGGGTCAGTTAGCCATTGCGTTCCGCCGTTTGTGAAGAGCTTGATTTGCTTTAACTCCAGCTTTTCCTGCCCAACTTTCTCCAGGTCAATCCGTTTTCCCAGCAGACGCGCCGCATCTGGCAAACCATGCGCCACACGCAGCACCAGCTCCTGCGCATCGTGATCCAGCAAATACAGCGCCCCCGCCTCCCCCTGCGAAAGACGAACCAGCCACTGGGTGGCTTTGACCAGCAGAGTCTCCAGATCGGCAATTTCAGCAATCCGATTGCTTTGTCTGAGCAAATCAAAAATTTCTGACGACTGCATCATCCAACAGCTCCAGATGCACTTATGTTTTTACCAAACACACCATACCGAAATTAACAACAGACAACGCATCCTTCAAACAAATCCTGCAACGCATGCAGCATTTCACAAACCGCGCTCTTAAGTAGTATATCACTGTTATGCGGGGATGGATTCCTTAGATTTTACATCTGCTTCCTTAATCCCGTGTTCTTATATATAATAATCCTGACTTGTTTGCGGGTTAAAAATTTTCACAAGGAGAAAAAACGATGCTCAAATTCCCCTCTGACGAATGGATCAAGGAGCTTAGCAAACAGCTCAACGAAAGCGCAGACTATGAACGTTCTGCCAAAGACTGGGAAGGCGATTTTGCTTTTATCGTTGAACCTGATGAAGCCTACCCTCAGACAGCATATCTCTATCTTGATCTTTTCCATGGCAAAAGCCCCAGCGCGGGAATTTTAAACAGCGTGGACGAAAAACCTGCCAAATACACGCTGGCAGCTCCATTCTCTGCCTGGCGCAAGGTCATCGAGGGCAAGCTTGACCCCATTCAGGGAATGATGACGCGCAAACTGAAGCTTCAAGGCGATATGATGCAGATCATGCGCTACCCCAAAGCCGCCAAAGAAATCATCGCCTGCTGCGCCAAAATCCCTACCGATTTTGACGGTCATCACAGCTAACTGCGGCAGCACCCTATTTTGAGGAGAAAAACCCATGTGGTATTTTGTCTCACCGAAAATTGTCTTCGGCGAGGACGCTCTGGACGCGCTCGAAGAGCTGGAAGGCAGCCGCGCCCTGATCGTTACCGATCAAACGCTGGTCAAACTGGGGATTGTGGAAAAGATACAATCCCGTCTGCGCAACAACGGTTTCGACACCCGCGTTTTTGACGAAGTGGAGCCTGACCCCTCGCTTGAAACTGTCCAGCGCGGCGTCCAAATTGCAAACCAGTACCAGCCCGATTGGATTGTGGCGCTGGGCGGCGGGTCACCGATGGACGCCGCCAAGAGCATCTGGGTGCTGTATGAGCACCCCGAAATGCAGGCAGGCGAAATCACCCCTATCGTTCAGCTCAAAATGGGCAGCAAAGCCCATCTGGCAACCATTCCTACCACCAGCGGCACAGGCTCTGAGGTAACATGGGGCATCGTGCTCACCAATCAGGCGGAGCAGCGCAAGATGGGTCTGGGCAACCGCGCCAATCTTGCCGATATTGCCATCGTTGACCCGGCGCTGGCAGCCGGGATGCCCCCGCAGCTAACCGCTGACACCGGTCTGGATGCCCTCACCCACGCCGTGGAAGGTTACACCTGCGCCTGGCACAACGACTTTGCCGATGGGATGTGCCTGGTTGCGGCGCGTTTGGTGATGACCTATCTGCCGCGCGCCGTCGCCAACGGCAAGGACATGGAAGCGCGCGAGCATCTGCACAACGCTGCCGCCTGTGCTGGGCTGGGGTTCAGCAATGCGCTGGTTTCTGTCGCGCACGCCATGGGGCACACACTGGGCGCCACTTTCCACATCCCACACGGCAGAGCAGTCGGGCTGGTGTTGCCCTATACTATCGAGTTTTGCGCTGCCGAAGCCCCTGAGCGTTTTGTTGATTTGGGAAAATTCATCGGCTGCGTCAACCAGGACGGTCAGGCTGGCGCCCGCCAGCTGGCGCAAGCCATCCGCGGCCTCTGCCAGACAATTGGCGAGCCTCTCAGCCTGCATCAAGCCGGGCTGGACGAGAAGGCATTCGAGAACGCGCTGGAAAAGATGATTGACGACGCCTTCAACGACGCTTCGATGGTTTCTTCCTCGCGCTCACCAGGTTATGACGAACTGCGCCAGATCTTCCGCTGTGCCTACTACGGCACACCAGTGGACTTCTAACCCGTTTTACCAGCAAAGGCAAAGACAGACACCATGAACGGATATACAGGCAAACTTCTGCATGTTGACCTCAGCAATCACAAGACATGGGTGGAAGACCTCAACCTGGATTTCGCCCGCGAGTACATCGGCGGCAGCGGGCTGGCGGCCCGTTATCTCGACGAGCGCATTGACCATCAGACCGACCCACTGGGAAGCGAAAATACGCTGATATTCATGACCGGCCCGTTGGTTGGCACCGCCATGCCCTCCGCCGGACGCTACTCCGTATGCGCCCTTTCACCGCTGACCGGCATCTGGGGCGAAGCCAACAGCGGCGGTTTCTTTGGGCCCGAACTGCGCTTCTCCGGCTATGACGGCATCTTCATCACCGGCAAGGCAGAAAAGCCCACCTGGCTTTCCATTGTTGAGGGCAAAGTCCAACTACACGATGCCAGCGGGTTAATCGGCTGCGACACATACGAGACCCAGCGCAGGGTGCGCCAGATGCTGGGTGATGAACGCACCCGCGTTGCCTGCATCGGTGTTGCCGGTGAAAAGCTGGTCAAAACCGCCGCTGTGATCAATGATCACGGGCGCGCAGCCGCCCGCACCGGCATGGGAGCGGTGATGGGCGCCAAAAACCTCAAAGCCATCGCCGTGCGCGGTTCTGCCGCCGTTCAGCTGGCAAATGCCGCGATGTTCCGTGAGACGGTCAAACAAATTGCCCACCGCCTCAACGATGACCTCGCCGCGCAGGCGATGAAACTGGCAGGCACCGCCGGATACGTCAACATGGGCTTAATGTACGGCGATATGCCCATCCGCTACTTCCAGCAGGGCGAGTGGGAGCCTGCGGAGAATCTTTCTGGTGTGCTGATGGTGGAACAGTATCAAAACCGCAATACGGCTTGTTTCCGCTGTCCAATTGCCTGCGGGCGCGAGACGCGCGCCCCCAGCTATCAGCTGGAAAAGGTTGACGGGCCGGAATATGAGACTGTCGCCGCCTTGGGCTCTCTGCTGATGATAGACAACCTGGAAACCGTCATCATGGCAAATCATCTCTGCAACCTGTACGGCATGGATACCATCAGCGTAGGCTGCACGATTGCCCTGGCGTGTGAGCTGTCGGAGCGCGGTATCCTCTCGCCCGCCGACACCGATGGGATGGAAATCCGTTACGGCGATGCCGAGACGCTGCTGCGCCTGGTGGAAAAAACCGCCCGGCGCGAAGGTTTTGGTGATGTGCTGGCAGAAGGCAGCGCATCGCTGGCAGAGCGCTTTGGCGTGCCTGATCTTGCCGCAACCGTCAAACGTCTGGAAGTGCCCATGCATGATCCGCGCGCCTTTTCCGGCATGGCAGCCATTTATGCCCTCTCACCGCGCGGCGCATGCCACATGCAGGGCGATATCTACGGCGTAGATACCGGACAGGGTCTGGCGCCCGAACTGGGCATCCTCCCCGGCGAACGCTTTGATTCCTCGCAGGAAAAAGGGCGTCTCGCCGCCCTCAGTCAGGCATGGCGCAGTCTCTACAATGCTCTGATCCTCTGTCAATTCCAAAATCCCGGCGTTGATCTGGTGTTGCAGGCGCTCAACGCCGCCACAGGCTGGGATTACACCGTCGAAGAACTCATCCCCATCGGGAAACGCATTGTAACGCAGAAGCGCCGCATCAACCTGCGCCGCGGCATCACCCGCAAGGATGACAGCCTGCCCAAAATTCTCCTTCAACCGCTGGAAGGCGGCACAGAGGGCAACGTGCCCAATCTGGAAGAAATGCTCACCGCCGCCTATCAGGAGTTCGGCTGGGACGCCCAAAGTGGAATCCCTCTATTGTGAAACTGCGTATCCATGTTGTAAAATCTAGAATTGAGTATGAGCAAATACAAGGAAATTTCGCAAACCCTTCTCGACCAAAAAGAGCTTCTGGCAGAGCAAATCGTCAGACGACAATATGACTTGCAGCCCATCCTGCTGGAGCGCTACGGACAGGCTGGCTGGAATGCAGCGCTGCGCGATCAAAAATACCACCTCACCTATCTGGCGCAGACCATCGCCTTCAATCAGGCAGGGTTGTTTGTCAACTATATCGAGTGGTCGCGCCAGGTGCTTGAAGCCTATGGCTTGACAAGCGAATTGTTTATCACAACCATCGAGTGCACCCAGGAGATTCTGGCAAAACACTTTGACGGCGAACAAGGCAAGATCATCCGCCGCTTTCTCCAAACGGCTCTTGCCCGTCTGCAATCGCCGCCCGACCCCTCCTTCAGCCAGCCCATTGTTGATGAAAACCAGGCGTATGGCAAACTGGCAAAGCAATATCTGGAAACACTGCTCGTCCCCGATCGAAGCCAGGCACGCCGCCTGATCCTCGATGCGGTAAAAAACGGCGTATCCGTCAAGGATATTTACCTCAACGTGTTTCAGCCAGTGCAGCATGAAATTGGGCGGCTGTGGCAAACCAACCAAATCAGCGTGGCGCAGGAGCATTACGCCACCGCCGTAACACAGCAGATTATGTCACAGCTTTATGAGCATATCTTTGCCACGCCCAAAACGGGAAAGGTGCTGGTCGCTGCCTGCGTCGGCGATGAACTGCACGAAATCGGTATCCGCATGGTGACAGACCTGTTTGAAATGGCAGGCTGGGACACGTTTTATCTCGGCGCCAACACCCCCGCGGCGGATATCATTCAAACCATCAACAGCCATCAAGCCCACCTGCTGGCGGCTTCGGTAACGCTGCTGACACATCTGGACAGGCTGGAAGAGTTGATCGTCAGAGTCCGCAACTCTGCGGCTGGGGCAGTCAAGATTCTGGTGGGCGGCTACCCATTCAACCTGGCGCCAAACTTATGGAGAGAGATCGGCGCCGATGGTTCTGCGCCTGACGCCGAGACTGGGATTCTGGTTGCACAGCAGCTTTGCGCATAAGTCGCAGGAAAGGGCACCCAGATGATGCATGAAAAAGAACCCGTCGCCATTCTGGCTGCACTTTGCGATGCAGATAGCAGACTGATTAAGGTGCTACGTGATGACCTAAAAATCGGAAGCACGTTTGCCCAAGGGCAGCCGTTCAGCAGCATCATTGACCCGCAGAATCGCGCCGAAGCCGAAAACTTTCTCAACGACATCCGCCAGCACAACGCCAGCTTTGGCTATACTCTGCTAGTGCACACCGCCGATTACAGGAACAAACTGCTCTTTGTCGGCGGACTTGTTACCGATACAATCCTCATCATCGCTTCACCCTCCGACAGCAGCGCCATGACCGCGCTCTTTGAAGAGATGATGCGCATCATCAACGAGCAGACCAACCAGCTGCGCAACGCCCTCAAAGAACGCAGCCTGCTGGAGCGCCAGCCAGAAGATCGAGAAAAGGAAACCCTGATCTATACCGACCTGACACGCCTCAACAACGAGCTGATCAAAACACAGCGCGAACTGGCAAAGAGAAATCACGAACTTGCCGCCGAGCGCGAACGTTACCGCATGATCTCCGAAAGCATTTCCGATTTTGCCTATGCCATGTGCGCCGATGAAGCCTTTAACCTGCGTTTTGAGTGGACGGCTGGCGCTCTGGAGCAAATTACTGGCTACAACGCAGGCGAATTGGAGAAAATGGGCGGCTTGCAAGCCATTACCATCGCAGAAGACCTTCACATGCTCGAAGACCAAAACAAAAAGCTCCAGCGCGGTGAAAAGGCTGCGGTGGAGGTGCGCATCATGCGCCGTGATGGCAGCGTTGGCTGGCTGCGCGATCATAAAAAACCCCTCTGGGATGCAGAAGCCAAACGCGTTGATCGCATCTACGGTGCAATGCAGGATATTTCCGAACAAAAGAGGATGGAAGATGCGCTGATTTCCAGCCGCAAGATGTCTGATCTCGGTACCCTGACGGCGGGTATCGCCCACGAGATTAGCTCGCCGCTGCAGGTCATCACCGGCATTGGCGATTCCCTGCTGGAGAAGGTAAAGCAAGACCAACCCGACAAAGAACATGCAGTGAATCAGTTAGCCTTTTTGGCGCGCAACGCCTGGCGCATCGCCGACATCGTGGCTGCCCTGCGCAACTACGCTGGCGTCCCCGAGCGTTCTTATGAAAGGCGCGACCTGAACGAGATTGTCAGGGAAACTGTCCTGCTGATGGGACATCAATTTGAACGCCAACAGCCGATCGAGGTAGTCAACGAACTGAGCCCTGTCCCACTGATCATCGAATGCGAATACAGCCAGATTGTGCAGGCATTGATCAACCTCATCAACAACGCCCAGGAAGCCATGCCCGACGGCGGGCGAATCACCCTGCGCACCGCAGAGATCAGCGGCGACCTGCCCATCCTCTTGGAAATCAGCGACACCGGTGAGGGAATCGCCTGGGAAAATCAAGAAAAGGTCTTTAACCCCTTTTTCACCACCAAGCCGCCGGGGCAGGCAAAGGGACTGGGGCTATGGATCGTGGCGGGGATTGTGCAGTCACACGGAGGCAGAATCGAAATGCAAAGCACACCCGGCAAAGGCAGCACATTCCGCCTGCTCTTCCCCAAAGAGATGCCCGAAGCCCTGAAATTTGAACTCTCCCGCCGTGACAGCGGACGCTTCAGCGATTAAAAGGGTTTCAAGGAGGCGTAAAAGATGAACCAAACTTTTGAAATCGTCATCAAAAATGCCCGTCTGCGCCGCCTGGCGGCAGACCTGGCAGATATCGCCATCCAAGATGGAAAGATTGCCGCCATCCGCGCCGCTGGCAGCGCAGCCAAGGGGCAAGTGGAAATTGACGCTGGCGGTATGCTGGTAACCGAATCTTTTGTCAACCCGCATTTGCATTTATGTAAGGTATACACATTGCGTATGGTGGGTGATGAAGCAGCCCGCGCCTATCATGGGGCCGGCATGGGCAAAGCGATGACCGGCATCGAACTGGCAGCAAAGGTCAAGGAAAAATATGATGAAAGCTGGATTACCCCAAATGCCAGCCGCGCTGTGGCTCAGGCGATCTGGTATGGCAACACCCATATCCGCGCCTTTGCCGATGTGGACAGCAAAGGGCGTTTGGAAGGGGTAAAAGCCTTGCTGCGTGTGCGCGAGGCATTTCGCGGCGTGGTGGATATCCAGGTGGTGGCTTTTGCCCAAGATGGCGTGCTGCGCGAGCCGGGCACAGAGGCATTGATGCGTCAGGCAATGGAGATGGGGGCAGATATTGTCGGCGGAATCCCATGGATTGAATACAGCGAAGCCGATATGCAGGAGCATGTGCGTTTCATCTTCAGTCTGGCACGCCAATACAATAAAGATGTCTCGATGCTGGTGGATGATGCTGGCGATCCCGGTCTGCGTTCACTTGAGATGATGGCGCTGGAAACCATCCGCTGTGGGTGGCAAGGGCGCTCGCTGGCGCATCATGCCCGCGCCATGGCGCTCTACCCGCAGCCCTATTTTCAGAAAATTTCCGCTCTGCTCAAAAAAGCCGGCATGGGGGTTGTCAGCGACCCGCATACGGGGCCATTGCATGCCCGCGTGCGCGAACTGCTCGACGAGGGCAACCTGGTGTGTTTGGGACAGGATGACATCACCGACGGGTATTATCCCTTTGGACGCAATAACATGCTTGAGGTGGCTTTTTTGGCGGCACATACCCTGTGGTTCACCACTAGCGAAGACCTTGAACTGCTCTACGATATGATTACCACCCGCGCGGCGCAATGCATGGGATTGAAAAACTTTGCCCTGCAGGTCGGTGCGCCCGCTAACCTGGTGGTGCTCAACCAGCCCGACGTCCTCGAGGCGCTGCGTTTTCACGACGCCCCAGCCCATGTCATCAGCCACGGCAAACTGGTGGAGCGCGAGAAATTCAAAGCATTAGCGTTTGGGCATTGACGCAATAAGAGAAAGAGAGAAACTTTCCTCTAACGAACGCTGGTTGCGGGAGCTGGTTAAGTCTGCTATACCCCCAAAAACCCTTCAAAATTCTGCGGGGTGATGGTCGCCAGTTCGGCATTCGGGTAGGCAGACGTAAATTCACGCCGCACAGATTTTTTCATTTCCCCCTGCCACTTAAACTCGTAACCGTACAACCTCCCGCCCCACTCTTCAACACAATCGATTTCTTTTTGGTCGTATGTACGCCAAAAGTATGTGTTGACAGCCCGCCCGATATATTGGTTGGCTTTAAACCGTTCGACGACTAAAAAATTTTCCCACAGCTGTCCCACATCGCTGCGCAGCGCCAAGGGGTTAAAGTTCTGAATAAGACTGTTGCGCACACCATTGTCATAAAAATAATAACGCGGATTTTTGCTTACTTCCTTACGCAGATTGCGTGAAAAACCGCCCACGCGAAAAATGACAAACACCTTCTCCAGCAAATCTAAATAACGTTCTACTGTCTGACGGTTAAGCGCCAGGCTGGAAGCCAAGTCAGCAAGCGAGACCTCCCATCCAATCTGGAATGCCAGCAGGCGCAACAGGTCAACCAGTTTTTCGGCGCGGCGCACGCCTTCCATTTCCAAAATATCACGGTACAAATAAGAGCCCACCAGTTCGCCCAGCAACCGCTGGCGCATCGAAGGGTCATCTGTCGTAACAATCGCCGGATAACCACCCCACACCAACCAGCGTTCCAGCTGTGAGCGGGCTTCAAAAGCGCCCAGCGACTGGTATATCTCTGCATAGCTGACCGGGAACAGGGTAAAGGTCAGCTTGCGCCCTGTCAGCGGTTCACTGATCTTGTTCGCCAGTTCGAACGACGCCGAACCGGTGGCAATAATCGCCACCTGTGGAAAGCTATCCACCAAAATCTTGAGATTAATGCCAATATCTGGCACGCGCTGCGCTTCATCAATGGCAAGAAGCTGCGAATCCCCTAAAAGTTCGCCCAGTTTCTGACGGCTCTGGCTGGCAAGCACTTCGCGGTAAGCCAGCTCATCGGCGTTAATAAAGCGGCTGCGGAGGTTAATAACAGCCAGCAAGTCATGCAGCAAGGTTGTCTTACCCACCTGCCGTGGACCATACAGCACCAACACCTTGCCGGGCTGAAGCATTTCTTTAAGTTGCGACAGCAAAAACCGCTTAATTTTCATAAATTAATTATACTACAATAAACAATTTTTAGGTTTTAATGCTCTTTTTCCCCAAAACCGCGCAGACAGCGCCTCCCCGCTTTCAAGGAGGTGCTGTCTGCTCACCAGTAACGAAAAAAACGATAACGCGCTACCCCAACATGCTCGCCGCGGCGGCGTAGGCTTTCATCGCCTGCGGCTGGTTGGCATACGTCAAATGGGCGGTCAAACGCGTCATTTCCGGGCTGCTGGCAGCCAGGCTGTTGAGCGCCGCCAGCGTATCGGTGGAGGCTGGCTTGGGTGCGCTCATAGGGACGGTTGGCGGTTTTGGCGCGCCGCCGGGTTTGGCAATCTCTTTGATATGCTCCTGCAGCGGCGATTTGCTCACAGAACCCACCGCCTGCATGGGAGAAGCTGCACCTGAATTGGAAACTGCTGAAATCATCTGTACCTCTAACAATTACTTTGATTTTTGAGTCTTACTGCTTTCATTATAACTGCTTTCAGGCACGGGTCAACTTACAGTCAGCTTACAGGATGGCGGGCTGTCGTGATACAATTCGCATCATCCCCCGCGTGCAAAAGGAGTCCTATGCATCCTGGCAGCGACCGTCTCCCGCGGCGAACCAAACTGCTCTATTCCAGCGGTGATTTGAGCACCAGCATCCCGCTGACCATCTTGATGTTCTTCCAGCTATACTTTCTAACCGACGTCGCCGGTTTGCGCCCCGACCTGGCGGGCTGGGCGGTGGGCATCGGGCGCGTCTGGGATGCCATCAACGACCCGCTCTTTGGGCAGATTTCCGACCGCATCCGCAGCCGCTTTGGACGGCGGCGTGTGGTGCTGCTCTACGCCGCCATCCCGCTGGGGGTCAGCTTCATGCTGATGTGGCTCACACCTGCCCTGCCGCCGCTGGCGCTCACCATCTACTACACCCTGACTTTCATCCTGTTTGACTCGACCTTCACCTTTGTCCACGTTAGTTACAATGCCCTCACCCCCGAACTGACGCAGGATTACGACGAACGCAGCTCGCTGAACGGCTTCCGCATGGTCTATTCGATTGGCGGAGGGCTGCTGGCAATCATCTTTGCCACTGTGTTGGGCTGGTTCATCAGCGAAAAGCGTCTCCTCTTTATGATCATTGGCGCTGTTCTGGGCGTCGTCTCTGCCATCCCGCCGCTGATCGTCTTCAAAGTTACCCGCGAAAGACCCGCCGAAGCGCTCCCCGCCGCGCTGCCCACACGGCAGGCAGTGCTCACCACGCTGCGCAACCGTCCCTTCTGGATGGTGATGGGGCTGTATCTCTTTAGCTGGACGACTGCCAGCATCCTGGCAGCTGTGCTGGTGTATTTTGCCAGTTACTATCTGCGCGTGCCCGAACAGGCAAACTACTTTGTGCTTGTCTCGCAGGTGTGCGCCATCGCTTTTATCCCGCTGTGGGTCTGGGCAGCGCGCCGTCTGGATAAACGCCGCGCTTTTATTCTGGGCATGGCTTCGTGGCTGGTTGTCTTGCTGGGAATTTCCGCCCTCAGCCCACAGCAGGTAACACTGGCATACATCCTGGCTGCCCTCAGCGGATCGGGCATTGCCACCGCTTACGTGCTGCCCTGGTCAATGATCCCCGACATCATCGAACTGGATGAGCTGCAAACCGGTCAGCGCCGTGAGGGTTCATTCTATGCCTTTGCCTCGTTTTTTCAAAAACTGGGCACCGGTATCGCCATCTGGGCACTGGGGCAGGCGCTGGCAGCCACAGGCTACATCACCCCCGTCGAGGGCGCACCGCTCCCTCTCCAACCGCAAGCCGCCGTACAGGCAATCCGTTTGACCATGGGACTGGCGCCCGCCATCCTGATCCTGCTCTCCATTGTGTTTGCCTGGCGCTATCCCATCAGCCGTGAGAGCCACCGTGCCCTGCGCGAGCAGATCGCTGCCCGGCTGGAAGAAACGCTTTGAGATTCCCTCGCCTTACAGTACAATGTATCTGATCTGAGATGAAAACGTATTCCTGGCGGACAATTATCCCGCTGGTTTTTCTGGTGCTCACCCTGAGCGTTCTCCTTTCTGCGCTGAGCAGCTGGCTGACAGCCAGACAGTTTACCGCCCATCTGCTTTCCACTGCCAGCCAGCTGCCACAAAATCCAATCCAGCAGACCCAAATGGCAGACCTGCAAGCCACCAACGCAGCGCTTGTCAGCGAAAAGCGTGCGATGCAAGACATTGCTGCAACGCTGGAAAGCGAGCTGGCAGATATCCGCGCCCGCCAACGCTACCAATATGTGCAGCAAACCTACACCTCTGTGCCTGTGCGCCGCGCCTATGTCTTCCGAATGCTGGATGAAAAAGTGGGGGAGGTTCGGGCGTATTCCAGCAGCGCAACGCCTCAGCCCAATCCACCTGCCAGCCTGCCCGATACCCTGGTGATCCCGCCGGGAGATTACCGCTTTCTTGATCAAACCTACCGTCTGAAAAAAGAGGGGCTTTACCGTTTTATTGACCCCTATGGCGAAAATCATCAGCGCATTGTCTTTGCACAGGATGTGCACGCCCTGCTTTCGGCGGTAGCATGGATTACCACGCACGGCGAGCGCGATAACCTCCTGCCGCAAACTGCGCTGCTGTATGCCGCCCGCACCCGCAAGCTCTCTCTGACCTGCGGCGGAATCGTGGGGATGGCGCGGATGTTGCTGGACGCATATGGCATCCCTTCGCGCGCGGTGCACACCTTCCCCTTGCAGGATTTTGACGGCTTTGACGACGGGCACGTCATGCTGGAAGTGTACCGCGGCGATCTGGGACATTGGGCATTGTATGATCTGGATAACAACCTGATGTTTACCGACCAAAAAGATGAGCAGGTTCTCACGTTAATGGAATTGGTGGAAAGTCTTCCCGGCAGTCAGTTCAGCCTGCGCTCCATTGCCGCCGATACAACGCTGGATATTGACCACTATACATTCTACGGCGATTTTGACGGCTCGCTGTATTACGAAGCCGTCATCGGCAACCCCCAGCGAATCAAGCGCTGGATGCAGGAAAGCTTTATCCCCGCCGCCATATACCAGGAAGGCATCTTTTGGGGTTTTCAGCCAGGCGGCAATACGACCATCTCGGCAGAGGCGCTTGAAAACCTCGCCGCGCGCGGCATTCACCTCAAACTGCTCGATGCCCAATCATTCAGCCAGCGGTTTTATGCCGAAACACCCTGAAAGCGAGAAAGCAAGATGAAACCACAAGAGATTGACTCCGATTCAGCACAGGAAAAATCAAGCCCCTCACGGCGCGGCTGGCTGTTTTTTGTGGCTTTTGCTGTGTTTGCCGCGCTGGCAGTCGTTACCCTTCTCATCTGGGGAGGATCAAAAGCGGCGCAGCGCAGCAGAGAACGCGCCGCACAAACCGCCTCCGCCGAAGTGCTGCGCGTCAAGACAGAAGCCGCCAGCCTGGTCAGGGCAACCTTCACCGCCCAGTCAGCCACACAGCAAGCCTTTGCCGCCCAAACACGCACCGCCCAGCCCACCCCCACCGCTACCCCCAGCCCTACACCGCAGGGAGCAGCAGGCATGGCGCTGGCTGGCAGCCCCTGTCTGACCTATTACGACCAGCAGCAAAAACATCTGGTATTTGCCTGTCTGCGCGGCGATACATGGGTCAGCGACACGGTGGACAGCCAGGACAACAGCGGGCTGTTTTCGTCACTCGCCCTGGATGCCAATCGCGTCGCGCACATTGCCTACTTTGACCAGAGCAACAATGTGCTCAAATACGCACACGCTGAAAATGACGGCTGGCACATCGAAGTAGTGGATGGCGAAGCACCCACCGGTATGCTTCCCTCGCTGGCATTGGATGCCGACGGAAACCCGATGATCAGCTACTATGACAAGAAAAGCCGCTACCTCAAATTCGCCCGCCGCATAGACGGTCAATGGCAGGTGATCCCCATCGAACCCGTCGCGGGATCCAAAGGCGTGGAAGGTCTCGATAAAAACGGCATTCATTACACCTCCTCCCTGGCACTCGACCCGCAGGGGAACCCCGCCATCGCGTTTTACAACCACCCGCAATACAGTCTGAAGATTGCCCGCTGGCAGGAAGGCAAATTTGTCGTCCAATCTGTTGACCGCGAATCCGTCTCCGGGCGTTACTGCTCGCTGGCATTTGACCCGCAGGGTTACCCCGTCATCAGTTACTATTTCTATAAAGACGAATGGCGCTCTTACCGCCTCAAGCTGGCGCGCGGCACAGAAAAAGGCTTCAAGAGCGAATATATCGGCGATACATGGGAAAGCGGAAGACACACCTCGCTGGTGTTGGCGCAGGACGGAACAGCGCACATCTTCTATCAAAACGAATACGGCTACGCCGTGCGTCATGCCGCCCAGCAAAATGGAAGCTGGGGGTTTGAAACCCTCTCCGCCAAAGGGCAGGCAAGCGGCTTCCCCTCTGCCGACATTGACCAGCGCGGCAACCTGTTCACCGCCTTTATGGATACCACCAGCCAGCGCATCCGGGTCGTTCAGGTGCTGCCTGCCCGTCAGGAGTGGGAGTTGGGGAACGGGGTGTACCCATCACTGAAGGTGGCTGAATAGGGATTTTGATTTTTCAACCCATTGGGCAGTGTTTCCCAAACCCGTGTATAATCTCTTTAATGGATTTTGAAACGCTCTCCATCCACGGCGGGGAACCGCCAGACGCTGAAACCGGGGCAGTGCGCCAGCCGCTGCACATGGCGGTTACTTACAAACTGCCGCCGTTCGGCATCAAGCTCTTTGAAGCGCTCAACCTGGAAAACGATCAGGCTGCCCACGTGTATACACGCTGGAGCAACCCCACCCTGCGTGCGCTGGAAAAACGCCTGGCGCTGCTTGAAGACGCCGAAAGCGCTGTCACCTTTGCCAGCGGCATGGCGGCTGTATCGGCGCTCTTTTTCACCTTGCTCAGCGGCGGTGACCATGTGATCGCCAGCGAAGTGTGCTACGCCGGAACAGTAGAACTGCTCGGTCAACACATGCCGCGCTTTGCCGTTCAGACAAGCCTGGTAGATACCAGCGACCCCGATCAGGTGCGCCGCGCTCTGCGCCCCAACACACGCCTCATCTATGTTGAAACCCCCGCCAACCCAGTGCTGCGCATTGCCGACATCCGTACCCTGGCAGCTATCGCCCATGAAGCAGGCGTTCCCCTCGTGGTCGATTCCACCTTTGCCACCCCCGCTCTGCAAAAGCCTATCGCTCTAGGCGCCGATTATGTCATTCACAGCCTGACCAAATATCTCAATGGACACGGCGATGCGTTGGGCGGCGTCATCCTCGGCAAAGCTGAAGGCGTGCAGCGCATCCGCCGCGAGATGCTCGTCCATCTTGGCGGAGCGCTCAGCCCGTTCAATGCCTGGCTCATCCAGCGCGGGCTGGAAACGCTGCACATGCGCATGCAAAAACACTGCGAAAATGCCCTGCAGATCGCCCGCTTTCTGGAAAATCACCCCCGCGTTGAGCGCGTCTTCTATCCCGGTCTTGAAAGCCACCCGCACCACGAACTGGCAAAAACGCAAATGAGCGCCTTTGGCGGGATGATCGCGCTGCGCCTTAAAGGCGGAATGGGGGCTGCCATCACCCTGGCAGAGAAGGTCAAGGTGTTCACCTACGCCACCTCGCTGGGACACCCCACCAGTCTGCTTTTCTACTATCCATACGACCTGTATGTAGACGCCATGCCCTTTTACACACCTACCCACAAACAGCGCATCCGCCAGTGGACGGGCGACGGGCTGGTGCGCATCAGCGTTGGGTTGGAAAGCGCCGACGACCTGATTGCTGACCTCGACCAGGCGCTGCGCGGGCGCACCTTGAAGGGACTGGTTGGTCCAGCGGTATACCAGATGATGAAACGCAAAACGGCTTAAAAAAGATAAAGCGTTAAAACAATACTTGCCCCCCAAGAGGCATATCATGAAAAAGAGCATATTTTTACCCCGCTGGCGGCTGCCGCTGATTCTGCTGGCTTTTCTGCTCGCCTGCAACCTGCCCACGCCCGACAGCGCGCCCGAACCCACCATGCCTGCCCCTACTGCTGCACCCACCTCTGCCCCGCCTGCCCCCCCGCCAACAGCTGTCCCAACATTTCCAGCTGCTGCCACTCAACCGGCTGGCAGCCAAAACGCCAGCCGCTGGATAGATACCACCAGCGGGATACATGTCTTCAACGATCAGCTTGCCACGGTGATGAGCGATGCCCAGTGGCAATTTTCCGCCACACGTTACGCCGGTACGCAGAAAATGCCGCGCCCCCAAGCCGAGCGGCTGCGCGCTATCAACCCGAACTTCTTTATCCTGCACTACCGTCTGGGGCTGGGGCTGGGCTACCGCGCCATCGAAAACGGCTGTCAGCCCAGCGGCGAATGGCTGGCAATTGTGGTTGGAGAAGATTGGGTACAGGAATGGCCCGGTGACGAAAACGTGCAGGAAGAATGGTTTTATCACCAGCCGCAGGACAGCACCACACGCATCCTCAACTGCGACTGGGGCTGGTATCTGGCAGACCTGGATAACCCCAGCTGGCGCGATTACTGGCAGACAACTGTCCTCAGTCAGGTACAGGCAAATGCCGCCGACGGCGTCTTTATGGACAGCCTGAGCGTCCCCAACTACATGGGCGCAGATCGTTTTGTTCCCCCCCTGCCCGAAGTTGATGAGAGCTTTGAAACCGCCTGGTCACAGCGCATCACCGATTGGCTGAGCTGGCTGCAAACCCAGCCGCTGGGTGATTATGCCATCGTCCCCAATGTAGGAAGCTGGATCAATGGGCGCGACATCACAGACTACTCGCCCGCCGACGGTGTCATGGTCGAGGGCTTCGCCATCGAGGCTGACCAAAGCCCCTACACGCTGGAGGACTGGAAGCTGCAAATGAACCGCATCCTGGACTGGACGGCGCAGGAGAAAGCCATGATTGGGCAAACCTACGTCTATGGCGATCAGGAACGCATGTTCGCTCTGGGCAGTTATCTGCTGGTCAAGGGCAGCCGCTCTTATCTCAACATTGAACTTGACCTGATGCCGGAGTGGTACCCCGAATATGATATCCCCATCGGCGCCGCGCTGACGCCCCCGCCCACAAACATTGACGAACTCTATGATTCGATCAGCGGCGCCTACCGCCGTGAATTCGACAACGCTTTTATCTTTGTCAACCCCACCAACCCATGGGATGGAAGCGGAGAAACTCTCACCATTGATCTGGGCGCCGAATATCCGCTGGCAGTCACGCACGGCGGCGGCGAAATTGCCGAGGACGGGAGCACCAGCGGCACGCTGGAGTACCAGCAGGTGCGCACCATCACCCTGCCCCCATTCAGCGCGGCGGTGCTGTTACGCCAATAACCTGGGGGAAAAATCCCGTTTCTACTACTTTTAACCCATACAGATATGACATTTTTACCCCCAAAGACTACTTAAAAGTCTATTGTTACCCATTGCCGCTTCTGGTATCGTTTAAGAGCGCATTTGGCACGCGGAGTTGGATTTAAGCACAAGCAAAAACCAGGAAGCGGAATGGCGATCAAAACCCTGATCATTGCAGAGACACGTATTTGCGATTCGCTGCTGGTTGTCCTGCATTCGATGAGCGAAATTGCATCCGTAGATACCGCCGAAGAGATTGAACTGGGGCTGATGATGTCGCGGGAAAATCAGCCAGCGCTTGTGTTTTTGGACGCTGGTCTTGCAAAGCAAAAGACCACAGAACTCATCCAGCAGATGAAAAACGAAAACCCCAGCGCCCGATTGATTGCGCTGATAGACAGCATAGAGCAGAGACGCCAGGTTCTTGAAGCTGGCGCCAGCGAAGTTCTTATCAAAGGTTTCTCGATGGCACAGCTCAGCGAGCTGATCAGACGCCTGCAAGAAGAACACCTAGAAAACGCAAGTCTGCGCCAAAAACATTAGCCAAGAAGCAAACGCTTTTGCACAAGGAGGTGATGCCCGAAACAAGTCAATGTGTGTTGAAGCCCGCAACAATACAAGCAGGAAACAATATCATCATGCAAAACCAACTGCAAGCCGAGCGAGCAACTGTTATCTTTTACAAAACTGTTTTTGTCAAAAGGAGAAGAAAATGCAAAAACGAACATTTGCTAGTTTGCTGGTCATCTTCAGTGTAGTGCTGATCCTCAGCCTGGTGTTCACCGCATGTGGTCCCGGCGGAGGCGGCGCTAAAAAGACAGTCAAGATCGCCTGGATTGGCCCCCTGACGGGCGGCAATGCCGGACCTGGCATCGGCGGCCGCAACTCGTTTGAGCTGGCGATCAAAGAAGCCAATGCCAACCCCAACTCCAAATACACCTATGAAGCAGTGTTCATTGATGATGAATGCAAACCCGAAGTCGGTGTCCAGGCTGCCCTCAAAGCTGCCAGCGATCCCGAAGTCATCGCCTCGGTTAGCCATTACTGCTCTATGGTTGCCATCTCCACCGTAGACACCTTCCACAACAACGGTCTGGCGGATATTGTTTGGGGTGCGGTGCTCCCCGCCATCACCTACGGCAACGACTACAAAGAGGTTTTTCGCGTCAACGGCACCATGATCCAGCAAAACAAAGTCCATGCTGAAGATATGGTCAAATGGGGCTACAAGACAGTTTCAATCATTCATGATACTTCCGACTACGGGCGCGGGCACATGGAATACTTCAGCGAATCCGCCAAAGAAGTCGGTCTGCAAATCCTTTCGGTGCAGGGTGTGGTAACCGATCAGCAGGATTTCACCACCGAACTGACCAAGATAAAAGCCGAAGACCCGGATGTCATCTACTTTGGCGGACTTGCACCGCTGGGCATCCCGCTGCGCAAGCAAATGGTCAAACTGGATATCCGCTCGCAGTTTGACGGCACATCGGGCATCAAGAATAACTCGTTCAACGAGGCGCTTGGACCCGATGCGGAAGGTGTGATTTCCTATCTGGAAGGCGCTCCGCTGGAAGAACTACCCGGTGGCATGAAATTCAAACAAGCTTACGAAGCCGCCGGTTACAAAGAGCCGCCGGAGGCTTACGGTCCGTTTGCTTATGTCGCCGCCCAACTGGCAATCGAAGCCATCGAGAAAGTCGGTCCTGACCGCCAGAAAGTGGTAGATGAGCTGGCAACCACCAAGGGCAAAGACACCATCATCGGCGAAGTGACCTTCGACGAGTATGGACAGAACATCGTCCCGCTGGTAACCGCCTATGTCAGCGAAAATGGACAGTGGGTGCCGCTCAGCCAGTCGAGCTACAAAGAGGGCGGTACAAAGGAACTGCCCGGCATTACCTTTATGAAAGAAAAGGGACGCCGCTAAATCCATAACCAGATCAGCGAGAGGGGCGGGGTTCGCCCCTCTCCGATGCTGACAATCGCTCAACCTGCCTCATCTTGGGTTTCACAGGAGGAAACCATCTATGTCGGTTCTGGATATGATCATCCAACAATCCATCAACGGGTTGATGCTGGGTATCATGTATTCACTGGTTGCGGTAGGGTTCACGCTGTATTTTGGCGTACTGAACGTCATCAACTTTTCGCACGGCGATTTCTTTATGCTGGGCGGTTTTATGGCACTGATTCTGTACGGCATCGCCGACACCCTGGGCTGGACGCAGAACGTGCCGCTGCTGATTATCTACCTCTTTCTCGGCTCGATGATCCTGACCGCGCTGATCGCCATCATCACCGCCCGTATCTGCGTCAAGCCTGTGAGCAAAGCCCCCATGCTGATCAGCCTGCTGGTAACGCTGGGTCTAGGCATTGCCATCCGCGAAGCAGTGCGCGTGTTTTACCCGCGCGGTTCAGACCCCAAAGGCTTTCCTACGCTGCTGCCGCAGGGCAGCCTTTCGATTGGCAACATTGTCATCCGCTATGAGAACGTTATTATTTTTGTTCTAGGCGTTCTGGTCATTGTGGTCGTCAACTACCTGATTACCAAAACCAAAATGGGCATGGCAATCCGCGCCGTTGCGCAGGATGGTGAAGCGGCGATGATGATGGGTGTGGACCTGGACCGCACCATTGATATTACCTTCTTGATTGGTGCGGCGGTCGCCGCCGTGGCGGGCATCATGAACGGGTTTTATTACGGGCAAATCATGTTCAACATGGGCGCCATGATGGGCGTCATCGGCTTCTCCGCCTCGGTCATTGGAGGCTTGGGCAATGTGTATGGCGCCATTGTGGGCGGTATTCTCTTCGGCTTGCTCGAAACTTTTGCCGCCGCAACACTGCCTATGGGCGCCGAAAACAAGCGGGTGTTCGCTTTCTTCATCGTCATCCTGTTTCTGGTCTTCAAACCCACCGGCATTTTGGGTGAGAAGGTTTACGAACGGGTGTAAGCAGAGAGGAGAAAGAACATGGCAAACAATCAGCACGAAAAAGAAGCGTTTCGCGGGACAGGCGGTCTTCTCCTCACGCTGGGCATAGAGCTTGTGTTATATGCCCTTATCATGGCAATTTTTCTCGATCATGGCGGCACAACGCTGATTATTGACGTTATCCTGGCTGCCGCGGCGATCGTCTATTTCAAACGCAACCATGCGCTGGCAGACAAGATTAGCGCCACCCTTGCCGCCAACCGCAAAGCGGCATGGATCGGTGTCATTGTCTTGCTTCTGGCGGTGCCTTTTGTCCTTCAGGCAAGCGCCTACTGGCTGTTTATTGTCATCACTGCGGGCTTGTTCATGATGGCTTGTCTGGGGTTAAACATTCAATTAGGCAGCACCGGCATGATGAATCTGGCAGGGGCAGCGTTCCAGGCGTTTGGCGCCTATACCGCCGGTCTGCTGGCGCTCAACTACGGGCTGCCCACCTGGCTGACGCTGTTGGCAGGCGCGCTGGTTACCGGCTTGTTTTCCATTTTGCTCTTTATCCCTGTGCTCAAAACCAAAGGGCATTATCTGGCGCTGGTAACCATTGCCTTTCAATTTATGGTCGTTATTCTTGTGGAAAATATGGAATGGACCGGTGGTCCGCAAGGATTGAAAAACATCCCCTTGATGAATTTCTTCGGCTACAGCTTCAACGAACCGCTGAATTTGGGCTTTATCACCCTGCACAAATACGCCAACTACTATTACTTTACCCTGTTGCTGCTGTTTGCGCTGGGAATCGCCGCACACCGCATTTATCACTCCTGGGTGGGCGTTACCGCCGCCACCATCCGCGATGACGAAGTCGCCGCACAGACCAACGGCGTGCAGGTCAACAAGTGGAAGCTGACCCTCTTCGTTTTGGGCAACTGCTTTATTGGGCTATCAGGGGCTTTTTACTCGCACATGGTTGGGTTTATCTCCCCGCCCAACTTTGCTTTTGACAAATCACTGGTGATGGTTTCGATCGTTATTCTGGGCGGCATGGATAACGTGCTGGGGATCATCCTCGGCGCCTTTTTGCTCATCATCCTGCCCGAAAAGCTACGCTTCATTCAGGATTACCGTTTCATGATTTACGGTATTGTTCTGATTGTGATGCTCATCTTCCAGCCGCGCGGGCTGCTGCCTTTTGTCCCGCGCAGCTATGCAGAACTCATCCAGCGCTACCGTCATAAACTGCTGCAAGGCAAAAAGGCGCAAGGAGGGCAGGAAGCATGAACAACAATAAAATCTTATATACCCAAGATTTGTCCATTCATTTTGGCGGTCTGGTGGCAGTTGATCGGGTTAACATCGAAGTTCAGCGCAACACGATTTTGGGACTGATCGGTCCGAACGGCTCTGGCAAAACCACCATCTTCAACATGCTCACCGGGCTGTACATCCCCACCGGCGGCAATTTCTTTTTTGAGGGCGAATCACTGTTGGGCAAACCGCCTTACGAAATCGCCCGCAAAGGCATTGCCCGCACTTTTCAGTCCAGCCGACTATGTCTTGACCTTTCGGTGCTGGATAACGTGTTTATCGGGATGCATCCGCGCCAAAAACACTGGCTGACCAGCGCTGTTTTCCGCCGCAGCGCGCTGGCGGAAGAAGTGTACCAGGCATACGAAAAAGCCATGCATCTGCTCAATATCTTCAACCCAGAGCTGGTTAAACGCTCCAGCGAGCCCGCCGGACGGCTGCCGCAAATTGACCGGCGGCGGGTGGAGATTTGCCGCGCCATGGCAATGAGCCCCAAACTGTTGCTGCTGGATGAGCCTTCGGCGGGCATGACACCCGAAGAAATCACCGAACTGATGAATGACATCCGCAAAGTGCAGCAAGAATCCGAAGACATCACCATCATCATCGTCGAGCATGTCATGTCGGTCATCCGCACCATCACCGACCACGTGGTTGTGCTCAACTTTGGGCGCAAGATCGCCGAGGGAACTTTTCATGAAATTTCCCATAACCCCGAAGTGCGCGAAGCCTATCTTGGGAAGCGAGGTTAGGTCAACATGAGCGATATCCTGTTGAAAATGGAAAACGTAACCACCGTTTATGGGCGCAATGAAATGCTGCGTAATGTCAGCCTGGAGATTGAGAAAGGGAAGATCACCTGTCTGCTGGGTTCCAACGGTGCAGGTAAATCCACCCTGATTAAAGCCATCCTCGGGCTGGTCAAAATTACCAAAGGCAAAATTCTGTTTGACGGCGAAGACATCACCGGCGAAAAGACGCACAAAATTGTACGGCGCGGCATCTCCATTGTGCCCGAAGGCAAGCGCATCTTTCCCAAAATGACTGTGGTTGAAAATCTGCGCATGGGCGCCTTCAACGAGACCGACCCGCAGACAATTGAGAAGAACATGGAGAGGGTGTTTGAACTCTTCCCGCGTCTCAAGGAGCGTCGCCGCCAGATCGCTGGCACCATGTCCGGCGGCGAGCAATCCATGCTCTCCATCGGACGCGGGTTGATGAGCAGCCCCAAACTGATGATTTTTGACGAGCCTTCGCTGGGGCTGGCGCCTATTCTGGTGGAACAGAATTTTGAAACCATTGCTCGCATCAACAGCGAAGGCACCACCGTGTTTCTGGTGGAGCAAAACGCCAATCTCACGCTGGAATACGCCGCGCAAGGCTATGTGCTGCAAAAAGGCGAGGTGATTGTGCAGGGCAGTGTGGACGTGCTCAAAGAATCGGAAGTCATCAAGAGCGCGTACCTTCAAGAGTAGGAAAATCGCGCCGACACCGGCGCATTCCGTTAACTTTTTATTCTATTTGGAGGCATATCCATGACAAAAAACGAACATGAAGCAATGATACAAAAACTGCTGGACAAGCGGGCAAAGCTCAAGGAAGGCGGCGGCGCTGACCGAATCGAAGCCCAGCGCGCCAAAGGCAAACTGACCTGCCGCGAGCGCATTGACAAACTGCTTGACCCCGGCACGTTTCAGGAAGTGATGCCCTTCATGGAGGGACGCATCACCGACTTCGATTTGGACAAAAGCCGCTTTTTGGGGGACGGCATCGTTACCGGGTTTGGCAAAATCTTTGGGCGGCGGGTGTGCGTCTATGCTCAGGATTTCACCATTCTGGGCGGCTCGTTCAGCGAAGTGGCAGGCTGGAAAGTGTCCAAGATTATGGACATGGCAGTGCAAGCCGGGGTGCCCGTCATCGGCTTGAGCGATGGCGGCGGGGCGCGCATCCAGGAAGGTGTCTATAGCCTGTGGGGCTTTGGCGAACTGTTCTACCGCAATTCGCTTGCCAGCGGCGTTATCCCGCAAATCAGCGTTGAGCTGGGTCCCTGCGCTGGCGGCGCCGTCTATTCTCCGGCGCTGACCGACTTCATTCTCATGGTCAAAGGCATCGGCAACATGTTCATCACCGGTCCGCAGGTGATCAAAGCCGTTACCGGCGAAGAGGTGGACATGGAGACGCTGGGCGGCGCAGACGCTCACGCCACCATCAGCGGCGTTTCACACTTCACCGCCCACAGTGAAGACGAAGCCTTCAGCATGATCCGCCATCTGGTCAGCTACCTGCCGCTCAACAACGCCGAACAGCCGCCTGCGGTGGAACCGACCGATGACCCCATGCGCACGGACAAGTCGCTGAACACCATTGTGCCCGCCGACCCGTCCGAAGCCTACGACATGCGCGAGGTGATCAACAAGGTGTTTGATCTGGGCAGCTTTTTTGAGGTGCACGCCGGTTACGCCCAGAACGCCATTGTCGGTTTCGCCCGCCTGCACGGGCAAGCCGTCGGCGTGGTCGGGCAGCAGCCCAACTTCCTGGGCGGGGCAATTGACATCAACGCTTCCGATAAAATTGCCCGCTTTGTGCGCTTCTGCGATGCGTTCAACTTCCCCATCATCACCTTCTCCGATTCGCCCGGCTTTTTGCCCGGCGTAGCACAGGAACACGGCGGCATCATCCGCCACGGCGCCAAAATCGTCTATGCCTACTCCGAAGCTACTGTTCCCAAACTGACGGTCATCACCCGCAAGGGCTATGGTGGCGCGTATATCGTCATGGGCAGCAAGTATCTGCGCGCCGATATGGTCTATGCCTGGCCAACCGCTGAAATCGCTGTGATGGGCGCCGACGGTGCGGTCAACATCCTCTTTGGCAAAGAATTGAAGAATGCCGCCGACCCCAAAGCCGAACGTGAGCGGCTGGTGGCTGAATACCGCGAGAAATTCGCCAACCCATACGCGGCTGCTTCTGCCGGGCACATTGACGACGTCATCCTGCCTGAGGAAACCCGCCCGCGCCTGATCGCTGCGCTGGAACTGCTGCGCGATAAGCAGACAAAATTGCCGCCCAAGAAGCACGGCAATATCCCGCTGTAATTTGAGACGGATATCTACAAGGAGGTGTCGTTTTGGAACCCAATCCTATTATGCAAGGTCTAACGATTACCGTGGTCGGTTTGTTGCTGGCATTCCTCGCCATGAGCCTTTTCATCCTGACCATGGTTGTTCTGAAAAAACTGTTCCCCTACCGCGAAGAGGCAGAAGAAGCTGAAAGCGAAGAAGTAGAAACGCCTGTTATGTCCGTTCAAAACGATGCGGAGGGCGAAGTGATTGCCGCCATCGCCGTTGCCCTGAGTCAAATGCGGGCAGCAAGCCACAGCGAATTAGGCTCGGCGCTTCTCGCCGGTCGCGGGACCTGGTGGGTTGCCAACCGTATGGCAGCCCGTCAGGATGCAGGTCTTCAAAGAAAATACACGAGGTGAAAACGATGAAAAAAATGAATATTAATGTCAATGGAACTGCTTACGAAGTTGAAATCGGCGACCTGTCCGCCTCACCGATCGAGGTGGTGGTGAATGGGAAACCGTATAGCGTTACGCTGGAAGGCGGCGCGCCGGTAGCCGCCGCCCCGGTGGTGCGCGCTCCCGTCCCGGTTGCCCCGGTGGCTGCTCCGCCTGCCCCCGCTGCGCCAGCCGCTGCAGCAGCTGCACCTGCCGCTTCTGCCAATGCCAGCGACGTGCGCGCTCCAATGCCCGGTGTCATTCTGGATATTGCCGTTAAAGCCGGCGATAAAGTCACCAAAGGACAGCAGCTTCTTGCACTCGAAGCAATGAAGATGAAAAATGCCATTCGCTCGCCGCGCGATGCAGTCATCGCCAGCGTGGAAGTGCACGACAAGCAAAAGGTGGCTTATGGCGAAGTTTTAGTCCGCTTTGAGTGAGGCATATTATGGACCTATCGCAGCTCAATATCCTTCTCGAAGCCTTTCGCTTGCTCTCGTGGCAGAACATCGTCATGATGGCAATCGGCGGGGTGCTCATCTATCTGGCGATTGCCAAAGATTATGAGCCAATCCTGCTTTTGCCCATCGGTTTTGGCGCCATTCTGACCAACCTGCCCCTCACCGGCATCTTCGTTGACGAAGGCGCGCGGCTGTGGCCCGGCTTTGAAGGCGTCGCCAGCGAAGCGGGGTTTCTACGTATTCTGTACAACTTTGGCATCAAAACTGAGCTTTTCCCGCTGTTTGTCTTTATCGGCGTCGGCGCCATGACCGATTTCGGTCCCCTGCTGGAAAACCCAAAAATGGCGCTGCTGGGCGCCGCTGGACAGCTCGGTATCTTCGGCACCCTGATGCTTGCCCTGCTGCTAAAATACCCCCTCAATGAAGCCGCATCCATTGGTATCATCGGTGCTATTGATGGCCCGACGGCAATCTACGTCTCTTCGCGTATCGCGCCGGAGCTTTTGGGCCCTATCGCCGTATGCGCCTACAGTTATATGTCGCTGGTGCCCATCATCCAGCCGCCGGTGATGCGTCTGATGACCACCATGCAGCAGCGCACTGTGCGCATGCCCTACACCCAAAAACCCGTTTCCAAGCCAGTGCGCATCCTCTTCCCCATCATCGTAACCGTCGTGGTCTCATTGATTGCGCCTAAAGCCTCGCCGCTGATCGCTGCCCTGATGTTCGGCAATCTGATCCGCGAATCAGGTGCGGTTGACCGTCTCAATGATGCCGCTCAGAATGACCTCTCCAACCTCACCGCGCTGTTTCTGGGCATCACCATTGGGGCAACCATGGAGGGCACCGCTTTCATCCAGGCAAAAACGCTGGGGATTCTGGTGCTGGGTTTGCTCGCCTTTGTCATTGATACCGCCGGTGGGGTTTTCTTTGGACAGATCATGTACTTCCTCTCCGGCAAAAAATTCAATCCGCTGATTGGCGCAGCCGGTATCAGCGCTTTCCCCATGTCAGCGCGCATTGTCCAGCGCTTTGGACAGCAGTACGACTTTGAAAACTTCCTGCTCATGCACGCTATGGGCGCCAATGCCGCCGGGCAGCTGGGCAGCGTCGTCGCTGGCGGGGTTGTGCTGGCGCTGATCGCTGGTGTGCTATAAATCCCCTTTCAGGAGGTGGCATTCAAAAGAGTTGGTTGCACGAATTACAAATGACACAATACAAAACAAAAAGATCATTATCTTAAAAAAGGAGTGATAACGTGAGACTTGAACCCCCTTGCAAAGTAACGGAAGAAAAACTGACGTTCGATATTCAGGAAATTGAACCATTGCTGCAGGCGCCGCCAATGGCGATGAAACCCTGGCCTGAAGCCATGTGCACCCTCAAAGACGGGCGTGTGCTCTACATCCGCGAAGCCAAACCCGAAGACGTCCCTCTGATGCTCGAATACATGGAACGCGTGATGAAAGTAGATCACGACTTTTACGACATCGTCGGCGCCCGTATCTATGCAGAAATTCTCGGCTGGCACCGCAAACGCCTCAAAGACCCCTTCCAGCTGGTTGGGCTGATTGACGGCGAATGGGCTGGATTTGCCAACGGACGTATGTTCAGCAAGGATATTGGCATCAGCCTGCACACCATGACCTTTGCGCGCGGTGGACGGTTGGGCTGGGTGATGTACTACGCCAAGACCTATTACGTCCTCGACATTCTCGGCGCACAGGAATGGTGGTCCACCTTCGAAAGCCACAACGGCTGGAAGATGGCTGGGCTTGAAATGGCACAGCCAATGAAGCCCTGGCCGCAGATGCAGCATGAGCTGGGCGGCGCGCCTATCTACTACCTCAACCAGAAATACTGGCAGAAGGTGATCAGAAACTTCCTGCGCACCATGATCGGCACCGAGCTGACCTTTGACGTTCCCGAGGAAGTCAAAAAGAAAAATGCCACCTTCCGCATCCCCAAAGAGGTTGTGGTGTAAGATGCTGACGCATCGCCGGGCGCTTACCCCTGAACCAAAGCCCGCCCGGCACAGGCAATTCAATGACAATTTCTTATTTCTATATCAGGAGAGACTAACGTGAGAATCGATCCCCCCGAGAAAATTTCTGTTGACAGCATGACATTTGACGTGCGCGAAATTGAACCCCTGCTGCAAGCGCCTGCCATGGACATCAAGCCCTGGCCCGGTGCGATGTGCAAGCTCAAAGACGGGCGCATCCTCTACATTCGCGAAGCCAAGTTGGAAGAAGCGCCGATGATGATGTCCTACATGAAGCGCGTCATGGAAGCCGAACACGATTTCTACGATGTGGTCGGCGCCCGCGTTCTGGCAGAAATCGTTGGCTGGTACCGCAAGCGCCTCAAAGACCCCTATTTCCTGGTCGGTCTGATTGATGGGTTGTGGGCTGGATTTGCCAACGGGCGTCTGCTCAATGAAGACATCAACATCAGCCTGCATACCATGGCGCTGATCCGCGGCGGGCGCATCGGCGCGGTCATGTACTACGCCAAAGCCTACTACGGTTTTGAAATCCTGGGCAACAAGGAATGGTGGGCAACCTATGAAAGCTATAACGGCTGGATGCGCTGGGGACTTGGCATGGCGCAGCCCAGCTACCCGTGGCCCGAGTACCAGCACGAACTGGGCGGGGCGCGCGTGTACTATGTCACCAAAGAGTACTGGGATTCCACCGTCAAGGAATATGTGCGCCAGATGACCGGCACCGACCTGGAATTCAACGTCCCGGACGAAATCCGCAAGAAGAACGAGGTCATGCGCCTGCCAGAGGAAGTTCTGGTATAAACCCTGCTCTCATCCTCCTCAGAATGTCCTCCTGCCCCAAACGGCTGCCTTGCCAAGTAGGGGCAGGGGGAAGAGGAAGTGAACGTTAGACAACACCCATCATCGAGGAATTATGGACTGGTCTTTCATCGTTATTGTGATCCAGCTGATCTTTCTAGAGGGTATCCTCTCTATTGACAACGCCGCCGTGCTGGGAGCAATGGTCACTCCCCTGCCCGATCACCAGCCTGTGCCCTGGCCAGGCGGGATGAAAAAGCTGGGGCAGGCGCTGCATGGATTTCTGGGCAACCAGCGCTCTGCAGCGCTCAAAGTCGGTCTGCTGGGCGCCTATCTGGGGCGCGGGCTGATGCTGGTGATGGCAAGTTTTATTATCCGTAACCCGTGGCTCAAGCTGGTGGGTGCAGCTTACCTGCTGCGGCTGGCGTTTGAAAACCTGAGCGCCTCCACCCACACCAGCGAAGGCGAAGAAGATAACCTGCGCCGTGTTCCGCAAAAATCATTTTGGGCAACCGTCTTGAGCGTGGAACTGATGGACCTGGCTTTTAGCCTCGACAATGTGGTCGCAGCTGTCTCTCTTTCGGATAAACTGTGGGTGGTGATGCTGGGTGTTGCGCTGGGTATCCTCACCATGCGCTTTGCGGCAGGCATCTTCAGCTACGTGGTGGAACGCGAACCCGTTCTCAAGGTAGCCGCCTACATTCTCGTTTTCAACATCGGCGTTGAACTGATCCTCGAGGACCTGGCGCATGTCGAAATTTCGGACTGGATGCGTTTTGGCATCTCGGTCGCCACCATTGCCCTCACTCTGGCGTATGCCCACATCAAGCCGCTGCAAGCCCTGCGCCCGGCGCTGGTGTGGATGGGACAGGGCTTCGCCAATTTCAACGCCCTGATTGAATGGATACTGGTGCCGCCTCTGGCACTGCTCAAAGGCTTGTGGAAACTGGCAAGCATGACATTTAAGAACCCGCCTGCCCGATCGGTATCGTTATGGTGAAGGCTTCTTCAAACTTTTTTCCATCCAGACCAGCTGGACGGTGGCAAAATAGTGTGTCGGCAACCCCACCACCCGATAGCCAAACTTTTCAAAAAACTTGGTTGACGTCAAACGACTCATCAAACCCAGTACCTCATACCCCTTTTCACGCGCCGCCGCCTCTACGGCTTCCACCAGGATATGCCCAATTCCCTGCCGCTGACGCGAAGGCTTTACTGCCATATGCGAAACCTGACCTACACCAGGCTCTTTCTCAAACAGCTTGACAACACCGACAATTTCGCCGGTTGCATCATCCACTGCCATAAAGTGCTGGCTGATGGGTTCAAAATCGTCCTTCTCGGTGCCTCTTTGCTGGTTGAACGGTTCGCGCAGCACATGATAGCGCAAAGCATAATAGGCTTTAAAATCTTCTTTGGTTTTTGGCGTTCGGACAACAATCATGCTGCATCTCCTGTTGGTTTCGGTGGACTCTCGTAATCATTCACAAGATATCTATATTGTACAACTTTTGAAAATTTGCGGCGTACAAAAGATGACAAAAATCAGCACAAGGAGCGAATAAAGACAGTTTTTTAGGTATCTGATAGGAACAATGCGCCTTATAAAGAAAATTCACGGGTTATAACAACAGCACAAAAAAAATTCTTGCTGTCAGCAATCCATTTTTAAGCTTTTAGAAAGGGAACACCGCTTATGTCTACCCCACAAACGACGCCTGTTCCGCAAGACCCCCCTGATATCAACATCGCCTGGCATGCGCTCAGCGCAGAAGAAACGCTGCAAAAACTCAACACTACCCCACAAAGTGGGCTGACCTCCGAAGAAGCCAAAAAACGCCTCGAAATCTACGGCTACAACCAACTGGTTGAAAAACCGCGCCCGGGCTTTTTCCAGCTGCTGATCGGACAACTCAACAATTTCATTGTCATTTTGCTGATTGTCGCTGCCATTGTCTCTGCCATTCTAGGTGATACGGTGGAAGCCATTGCTATCATTTCCATCGTTATCCTCAATGCCATTCTGGGTGTGGTGCAGGAAAGCCGCGCTGAGGAGGCGCTGGCGGCGCTCAAACGCATGGCGGCGCCCGATGCCCAGGTGCTGCGTGACGGACGGCGCGTTTCTATCCCGGCGCGCGAGCTGGTGCCGGGCGACATCGTCTTTCTCGAAGCCGGAAACTTTATTCCCGCCGATGTGCGTCTGCTGGAGGCGGTCAACCTGCGTGTGGATGAAGCCGCGCTGACCGGCGAATCCGTTCCGGTGCAGAAAAACGCCTCGCTCCTCCTGGAAGACGATATTCCCATTGGCGACCGAAAAAATGCCGCCTATATGGGCACCACCGCTACCTATGGGCGCGGTGTGGGCGTTGTCGCCAACACTGGGATGCGCACCCAGCTGGGCATGATCGCCGATATGCTGCAAACGGTAGAACAGGAAGAAACCCCCTTGCAACAGCGTTTGGATGCGCTTGGCAAAGTGCTTGGCTATGCCGCGCTGGCAATCTGCGGGCTTGTCTTTTTACAGGGCTTGTGGGTGGCTTATCGCCAGATGGGTGCCGTTACCCTGACCGCCGTCAAGGATATGTTCATGGTGGCAGTCAGTCTTGCCATTGCCGCTGTCCCCGAAGGGCTTCCAGCGGTGGTTACTATCAGCCTGGCGCTGGGGATGCGCGAGATGGTGCGCCGTCACGCCCTCATCCGCAAGCTGGCTTCGGTAGAGACGCTCGGTTCCGCCACCGTCATCTGCTCGGATAAGACCGGCACCCTGACACAAAACGAAATGACCGTCACCCGCATGTGGGTGGATGGAAAAACGATTGAAATCACCGGCGCCGGCTATACCCCCAGAGGAGATTTTCTGCTGGACGGCAGCAAAATCAACCCCAAAGACTATCCCGCTGTGCTCAACGCCCTGTGGGTCGGGACGCTCAACAACGACGCCACGCTGGAAATGGTCGAACAGAACGGCGAAAGCTTATGCCGCATGATCGGCGACCCAACAGAAGGCGCGATTTTGATCGCGGCCGCCAAAGCCGGTATATTGGCATCGGAACTCAATCAGGCTTTTCCGCGCCGCGATGAAATCCCCTTTGACTCCGAGCGCAAACGCATGGTAACCATTCATGCCGCCACCGAGGGCACCTCTATCAACTACACCTATCCGGTATATGATAAACAAAAAAGCGACTGGCATGCGGTAACTGTCAAAGGCGCCCCGGATATTGTTCTCAATCTGTGCACCCACTACCAGACAATGGACGGCAGCGTGCTCCCGCTTGACGCGGCTGGCAGAGAGCGCATCCTGGCAGCCAATGATACCCTCACCAAAGACGCACTGCGCGTGCTGGGGCTTGCTTACCGTCTGCTGCCTGAAAAACCAACCGAGATCGAAGCACAGCGGCTTGAAAAAGAACTGGTCTTCAGCGGGCTGGTGGGGATGATTGACCCGGCGCGTATGGAAGTCCATCCAGCGCTCGAAAAGGCGCGCGGCGCAGGCATCCGCACCATCATGATCACCGGCGACTATCCAAACACCGCCCGCGCCATTGCCAACACCATCGGTCTGCTGACCGAGGATCATCAGGTGATGACTGGCGCACAGCTCAACACTATGAGCGATGAGCAGCTATGTCAGGAGGTCATGCGCACCGACGTCTTTGCCCGCGTCTCGCCCGAACACAAGATGCGCATTGTGGATGCTTTGCGCTGTAACGACCAGATCGTTGCCATGACTGGCGACGGAGTCAACGACGCCCCCGCTATTAAACGCGCCGACATCGGCGTGGCAATGGGCATCACCGGCACCGATGTTGCCAAAGAAATCGCTGATATGGTGTTGACCGATGACAACTACGCCAGCATCGTCTCCGCCATTGAACAGGGTCGCATCATTTATAGCAACATCCGCAAGTTTGTCTATTATCTGCTTTCCTGCAATCTGGCGGAAATCGGCACCATCTTTCTTGGCACACTGATCAGCGGCGGCTCGCCCCTCACCGCCATCCAGCTGCTATGGCTCAATCTGGTAACCGACGGCGCCCCAGCGCTGGCGCTGGCAACCGAAAAAGGCGACCCAGATATCATGATTCAAAAGCCGCGCCCGCCCAAAGAACCTATCATCAACCGTTACATGTGGACGGGGATCGGCATCCAGACCGTTGCCATCACCGCTGTTACCCTGGCGGCGTATTTTATCGGCATCTATTCAGATGAAATCCACCGTGAATATGCCGAAACGATGGCTTTTGCCACCCTCAGCATCTCCGAATTGCTGCGGGCATACACCGCCCGTTCTGAGTACTACCCGCTGCTCAAGATTGGTGTCTTTGCTAACAAGTGGATGAACTGGGCGGTGCTCGCCTCTCTGGCGCTGATCTTTATCGTCATCTACGTGCCTTTCCTCAATCCCATTTTCAACACCCTGCCTCTCACCTGGCTACAGTGGGAGGAGATTCTGCCGCTGATCATCTTCCCCTCACTGGCAGCCGAAATGACCAAGCTTCTCTTCTCCCCCACCCGCAAAAGGGCAAAAACGTCGTAACCCAACCAGGCTTCTGAAGTTCAAAAACTCTTCGGAAGCCTGATTTACTCTCATATCTCAAACCCTGGAGGAAAACAGTGAACAAAACATTACTCGATGCGCTTTTCCAACCCCAATCCATTGCCGTGGTCGGCGCCTCGACCAAACCCGGCAAGATCGGCTATACCGTTACCGAACGTCTCATCAAAGATGGCTATAAAGGCGCTATCTACCCCATCAACCCCGGCGCTTCCGAACTGCTGGGGCTAAAGGTCTATCCCA
>JABLWW010000014.1 GCA_013178295.1 Anaerolineae bacterium
ACAGTTCCTGACGCTCGCAGAGTTTGCTTCGCTGGTACAAGGATGCCGATCATGATTACCTTGACCGAGTCCATCATCAAGAAGATAATCATTCATCTGCTCAAAGGAGAAGATTATCGCATAGAAATTATTTCACTAATCAACGCCGAGTTCTTGCAGTATGCCATTGACTTCTTCCGCAAGATAGTGGACGCAAAACTGAATAATCGGGCAGTATCTACGGATTGGTATGCAGACGAATTTCTTGACCCCCGCCTTTCTTCTGATGAACTTACTATTCATTCGGGGCTTAACAAAAAAACCATCTCCAACATGTACAATTCCGCCCGACGTGAGATTGTCATCGAAGCGACAAAACAGCACTACGAACATTTATACCAGGTGATTAACAGTCTGGTAGAACAAGGCAGCGATATTGACATCACCCTCACCATTAAGTTTCGCGGGTGCAGTGTGGACTTAAACGTCAACGAAAGTTTGATCGTCATCAACTCCCTGGCAGTGAAGCGGGCAGAACTGCGCGGCGGCGCCTGGAGTACAGCAGGAAAACGGATAGAGAAGATTCTAATGCTGGTGCTGTGCAAACTATATGCAGTGTCCGAGCAATATTACGAATACCGAGGAACCTCCAGCGAGGGACGGGAAGTAGATTTTTACCTTATCGGAAGGGACAAGAAACGATATCTTTGTGAAGTCAAACTGATGGGAAAAGGCAACCCCGAAAGCGCCGACGCCGTTGTTGCCCGAGACAGCGACATCTTTGTTGCAGATAAGCTTTCAGACTTGAACAAACAACAATTACGGCAACGCGGCGTGCGATGGGTTGAGTTGCGAAGCGAAAACGGCTACAGGAAAATCGAAGAAATTTTCAAAGAGCTACAAGTGCCGTTTTCGCCCCCTGCGCAGGATATCGAGCATCTGCTTACCGCCGTCTTCACTGAAATCTTCTAAGCCTCATAACCAGCGCCGCAAAAGCAGGCGGCGCAGATATACTCGAAAACCGATTGAGCGCTTTTTTCAACTCCCCAATCGCGATCTATTGACTTTTTCTCGCCGTTATTGTATAATCAAAACGGTATCAATGGTCAATGATAGCTACCGGGACACAGATCGAGCAATGGAAACGGATGCGGACAAAAACCAAAGCCCGCCAAACGCACCCCAGCGGCGCTGCGTCTGTTTCTATCCCCTCCAGCCCCCGCCAGCCGCTCCAATGGACGGGGGCGCTGCGTTTCCTTTGACAAGGGGTGCAGGGTGAGGATGTGCCATGGCAAATAAAAACCGAGACCCCAAGCGCCGTCTGACGCTCAAAGAACTGGGCTTCCTCGAAGACCCGTTTACCCGCTCGGCAGACCCGCGCTTCCTCTACCTCTCCGCCCAGCATGGCGAGGTGCTCGACCGCACCCAGGAGGTCATCGAAGAGCGGCGCGGTCTGGCAGTGGTCGAGGGCGGCTTTGGCGTGGGTAAATCCACCGTCGCCCGCCGCCTCGAATCCATCTACCGCGCCATCCCCGACGACTACCAGATCGTCTTCGTCCACACCGCCAGCTACGAATCCGAATATGCTGCCCTGCTGGACGTCTCCTTTGCCCTCAACCTCACCCGCCGCAAGGGAATGACCATGCAGTGGCGCGAGTTCGAGACCTTTCTGGTCAACGAAGCCGAAAAAGGGCGCAACGTGGTCATGATCCTGGACGACGCCCAGATGATCCAGCCCGAAGGGCTTAACCTGGTGCACCACATCTACAACTTCGACATCTCCAAAAAGCTGGCACAGGTCATCCTCTTTGGACAGCCCGAAATCCAGCGCATCTTCAACGCCCGCCCCGAGGTGCTCTCGCGGGTCGACTCGTGGTTCCGCCTCAATCCCCTCTCGCTGGAAGACACCTTTGAGCTGATCCGCTTCCGCTGCAGCGTCGCCGGGCGCAAAGAGCCGCTGCTCACCCAATCCGCCTTCATTCAGGTGTGGGAGATGACGCGCGGCATCCCGCGCGAGATCGTCAACTTGTGCTCCAAGGTGATTGACGAGCTGGGGCAGCAGGGCAAAACCACCGCCGATGATGAGGTGGTGCGGCTGGCGATCGAATCCTATCAGGCAAGCCTGGCAGCGGCTGTGGACACCCCGCTGCGCCAGGAGTCGCTCTTCCGCGGGGCATAACCAAAGCCATAAAAAAGACCCGAATTACATGGACACAAAAATAAGGCAAATATTATGGCTAAAAAAATAAGAAGCGCTGAAAACAAGGAAACTGCCGCTCGCGGTGATATCTACCCCTGGCTGCGGCTGCTCGATCTGGACTTTCAGCGCGGCGAACGCCCCAGCATCAAGCGCGGCAGAGGACGCCCGCGCAACCCCTTCCCGCGCGAAGCCGTCCACATCACCCTGACCAGCGACGAACTGGCAACCCTGGATGCGCTGGTGGAACTGCTCTCCAAGACAATGAAAGGCAGCGTCCACCGCGGCAACCTGATCGCCTTCATGGCATTTCGTCTCTACGACCAGCTGACCCACGCCGCCGAAGCGACCTCGCTGGATGAGGTGGAAAACTTCACCCGTCTGGCGGCGTTCCTCGACCAACACTGTGCGAAAGGAGGTTCTCCAGCACCGGCAAAAACTGTCCAAGTGGACAGCTTGTCAAAGTAGAAATTTTGTGCTAATGTAAAGGATATGCACACACCCCCAACAGAAAAGCGCCCCACGGCTTTTGCGCGGCAGGGGGGCGCTCACCAGGCTGGCGCAGCAACGCCAGATGTATGGTTATTGTACGGCACGCACCCGCGGCTGTCAAGTACCCCTTTTTTGCACGCGCCAGCCTGCCCGCCCGCAAACCAAGACCGAAACGCTGAAAGACTGGCAAGGCAGGCAATGTGAACGAAGACAACGAACTTCCCTCTCTGGCTGGCTGTCAGGAACTGCTGGCAAACCTGATGGTGGGCGAGCACTCCGCCCGCACCAACAGCGCCGCAGTGCATGTCATCTTCTCGCATTACCTGGCAGGATTTCTCACCCCCACCATGCAAGCCGTGCTCAACTGGCTGATCACCCACGACGCCAGCGGGGTGGACAGCGAGGGACGCCCCAGCAACCAGCGGCGCTTTTCAGCCGCCCAGATCGCCGCCGGTTACTGGGTGGACGGACGGCGCGTCTCATGGGGCTGCGGCTGCAACCGCGGCACGGTGATCAAAACCCTCAACGCCCTCGAGGAACTGCGCATCATCCGCCGCATTGGCGACCCGCGCCGCGCCAAAAAGGGCGGCGACGGCGAATACGGCTGTCTGTGGGAACTGCAGCTCAACTTTGCCGAATGGAACTGGGACGCCATCCAGCAGCAAAAAAGCGCCGCCGACCAGGTCAACCAGGCGCGCGCCGCAAAAGCGCGCCGCATCCTGGAAGACAAACGCTCCGCCGCCCCCACCCGCCGCCGCACTCCACCCACAGCCGCCGCAGCCCCCTCTGCCAACGCCCGCCGCAGCCCCACCAAGCCAAGCGCCGCCCCTCTGCCGACGGACGCATCTCCCCTGCCGCACCCTGCGCCCGCCCCCCTCGACCAGCTTTCTGCCGCGTCCGCCTCTGGCATAACCACCCCGCCCATCGGTCTGTACGACAATCCTACCCAGCAACGGTCTGTGGCACAATCGCATTCTGCCGCCGCGATCGGCGCGCTCGACAGACCGATTCGCAATCCGTCTGTGCCACAATCCGATTCAGAGCAGACAATGCGCCTGTCCTACAAACCGATTCGGGCAGGTGAATCTGTGGCGCAAACCGATTCAATGCCTGTTTTAATTAACGAATCAGTAAACAAAGGGGAAGAAAAGATACCGTTTCCCTTTGCTGAAACATCTCCTGCCAGCGCAAACGGGCAGGAATGGGTGGAATATTTCCGCTGGGCATTCTCACGGCGCAGCGATTGGCGCAGTGAGCCTTCACCACTGACCAACATTCAGGTGCGCGAGATGGGGGAGTGGGTGGCACAATACGGCGAGGACGCCCTGCGGGCAGCGATTGACGAGGTGGCGCGCTATCCCAACCCACCGCCGCTTGAGCGCGCCTTTGGGCTGGTGCGCCATACGCTCAAAAAGCGGGCAGCCCGTCAGACGGGAGAACCGCTTGCATCGTCTGCCCTTGAAGCCAGCCCGCCGCTGCCGCGCGGCAATCCGCATGCGACGCTTCAAGCGGGGGAGGAGGCACCGGGTGAGCTTTCCTCCCCCGCGCAGGAGACGGATGCCCTGCAGGGCTGGCGCGCCGCTGTTCAGCGGCTGAGCGCGGCCGAGATCAGCGCCGTCCAGCAGCTGCGCGGCTATCTGCGCGGCGAGATGTCACGCGCCGATTATGAGACCTGGTTTGCCCCTGCGCGTCTGCTGGGGCGCGGTGCACAGGGCGAGCTGATCTTTGGGCTGGCGAACCGCTATGCCTGTGAATGGGTAGAAGACCGTCTGGGCGCGGTCATCCGCCGCTTCCTTGCCGGGGCACTGGGAGGCGAGACAGCGGTAGCCTTCTGTGTGGCGACCAGCGACGTGCTCGAACTGGGCAGGTGAGGGCGGCGCTGGCTTGCTCTCTGGTCATAAAAAGCAAATGATGGTAAAATCTGCCTCCTAAAATTGACATCAGGAGGATGACCAACATGAAGCTGCGCAGCATCAGTCTCAAAGTGTTTATTCCTTTGGCGGTGTTATTGCTCTTGGGTGCGGCGGCGATTATTCTCAACAATGTGGTCAGCGCCAACCATCTGCTGGGTATGGAAGAAGAAAAACGTCTGCTCAGCTATGCACATGAGTTTCAAGCGCTGATTGACGAGCGTGGGCAAATGGCGGCGGCGATGGCAGCCAGCGTTGCCGGGCTGCCCGAAGTGCAGCGTGCCTTCGCAAAACAGGATCGTGACACGCTGCTGCAGATCATGTTGCCGAGCTATCAGAAGATCGCTGATGTCTATGGGGTTTCGCAGGCACAGTTTCATCTGCCCCCAGCCACCTCGTTTCTGCGTTTACACAAACCAGAGAAGTTCGGCGATGACCTGACTTCCTTTCGCAAAACGGTGGTGGTTGCCAACTCCCGCCGGGAAACTGCCAGCGGGCTGGAAGTGGGAGTTGGCGGTGTGGGGATCCGTGGGGTGACGCCGGTTTTCTTTGAAGAGAAACACATTGGCAGTTTTGAATACGGGATGAATTTTGACCAGAAGTTTCTCGGCGAATACAAACAGATTGTCGGTGCGGATGTAGCCGTCTATTTGCAAAAGACGGTGGTTGACCCTGCTGCGGCGTCTGCAGGGGGAGCAGAGACAGAGACGGGAAAGAGCGCCGCTGGTTTGACGCTGTATGCCTCTACTGTGCAAGACCCACCGCTGGTAGCTGAGGACGTGCGCCAGCAGGTGTTTGCAGAAGGCGTTGAGCGTATTTCCTATGTTAATGTTGGCAGGAATTCATTTGCCGTTGTTACCACCCCGATCCTTGATTATCAGCGTGAGGTGATTGGGCTGGCAGAGATTTTTGTGCCGCGCGACGAGACGCTGGCGTTGATTGCGCGTAGCCGTAACTTGAACCTGCTCTTTATCCTGGCAGTTTTGATCGGCATCTTGCCCTTAATCTACGTCATCCTGCAGCGGGTGGTGGTGCGTCCGCTGCGGGTGGCAATGGCGCTGGCACAGCAGGTGGCAGAAACCGACCTGCAAGCCTTGTCGCAACAGATGGAACGGATGGCGGGCGGCGATTGGAGTGGCGGATTCACACTTTCGGCACAGCCGATTGCAGGCGCCGCCGAGGACGAGGTGGGCGCGCTGGCCCGCGCCCTTAACCAGATGATCGCTGCTCTGCAGGAGATGGGCACCGCCTTTGACCGTATGAAAGAGACCCTGCGCAGTGTGCTGCGGCAGGTGGCAGGCAATGCCACAGCGCTCAAAGACTTCTCCCGCAACCTGGCGGATGCAATGGAGCAGTCGGGTCATGCTGTTGGGGATATTGTCGAGGTGGTGCAGCAGCTTGCCCAGAGCGCCTTTGAGCAGGGCGAGGTGATGTCGCACACGGTGGACGCCATGGGCGAGATGGAGCGCGCTATTGATGGTGTGGCGCGCGGCGCGCAGGAGCAGGCGCAGTCGGTTGGGCGCGTGGCAGAGAGCGCCACACAAATCGGCAAAGCCATTGAACAGGTGGAGGAGAGTGTTCGGGCAGTGGAGCAGGGCGCTTTGAGCACGGCGCAAAATGCCCGCCGCGGGGCACAAGCCGTGTTGCAGACTGTGGAAAGCATGCAGTCCATCCAGCGGCAGGTGGACGTGCTGGCACAGCGGGTAGAGGAGATGGGGCAGCGCTCCGGGCAGATCGTGGGTGTCGTTGAACTGATCAACGACATTTCTTCGCAGACCAATTTGCTGGCGCTGAATGCAGCCATTGAAGCCGCCCGCGCTGGTGAGGCGGGCAAGGGGTTTGCTGTGGTTGCCGACGAGGTGCGCAAGCTGGCAGAACGCGCTTCCAATGCTACCGGCGAGATTGCCAACCTGGTCAAGGAGATTCAGAACTCGGTGGACGAAGCCCTGGCGGCGATGCGCGAAGGCTCACAGGGCGTTGTCGTGGGTGTCGAAAAGGCGCGCGATTCGGGGCAGATGCTGGATCAGATTCTCCAATCGGCAGAGGCAGTTTCGGCGCAGCTGCGTCAGGTCTCCGCGGCGGTGCGCCAGATCAACACGGCTTCGGCAGAGATGGGGTCGGCGATGGAATCGGTGAGCGCCGTGGTGGAGCAGAACACCGCTGCCACGGAAGAGATGTCGGCTGGCTCCAAAGAGGTGAGCGAATCGCTGGCGCGTGCTGCCCAGGTCAGCGCCCGCAATGCACAATCCATCGAGAGCGTCAGCGCAGCGACCGAGGAGCTGAACGCCCAAGCCGAGGAGCTGATGGCGCTTTCACGAACGATGGACGAGATGGCACAGCACCTGATAGAATCGGTGCAGCGCTTCCGCTTGACGTAGCACCTGTCCGCCCGCGCCAACGGCCGTTTGGCTGGGGCGCGGGCGGCGTTTTTCTCTTGCGCTGCAGGGGCGCCGCTCTCAGCCGGTCAGGCGCGCCTGCAGACGGATTTCTGGTCCTGCCAGGGCTTTGGAAATTGGGCAGTTTTGCTTGGCGTTTTCGGCGTGCTGCAAAAACGCCTCCTGGCGGATGCCGGGCACCTCTGCCTCGCATTCCAGTTCGATCAGGGTGACGGTCGGTCCTTCGCCCAGATGGACGCGAGCGGTGGTGTGGATGCGTTTGGGTGCAAAACCGGCTTCGCTCAGCAGGGCGGAGAGGAACATGGAGAAGCAGCCAGCCTGCGCCGCCCCGATCAGCTCCTCGGGGTTGGTGCCGCTGGCACTTTCAAAGCGCGAGCCAAAGCTAAAACTGCCTTCAAACGCTCCGCTGCCCAGCCGCATGAGTCCGCCGCCTTCTTTAAGCGTTCCCTGCCATTCGGCGCTGGATGTGCGTACAATGTGCATGTTGCCCTCTCTTTCTATACGATCATTTTGTGATTGTCAATCGCTTGTGTTGCTGCGCCGCGCTGTATCGGTGCGGTGTGTTTTGGGGATGAGCACGCCGACGCGCGGGAAGCGTTCCAGCAGGTCGCTGCCGTGCGGGGCGTGCGTCATCTCGGCGGTCAGGTCGCACCCCGCCCGGTGCTGCACCCAATGGATGCCCGTCTGCCAGTGATAGCTGCGGCTGACGTCATAGACGATGCCGTTGCAGGCGACATACGCTGCCCGTCCGTGCTTGCCGTCGTAGCGGCGCAGCTGGCGGGGGGTGAAGGTGCGCTGGGGGGCGTGCATGGGCATCTCCAGATCGGGCGGGGTGCGCTGGGGGTGCGGATTTAGCGCAGGAACTTGCCGACAAAGGGCGAGGTTTCGCCGCGGCGCATAAAGTGCCCTGAGGGACCTTCACCGAGGAACTCGGAGAACCACGATTCGTGTTCGACTTCCTCGTTGAGGATGGCGAGGGCGAGGTCGTAGGTGCGGTGGTCTTTGCCTGCGGTGAGGTTGCAGATATGCGTATAGCCTCGCACAGCGCAGCGTTCAGCTTCCACCAGCACGGTGAGCATGGCGCGGATATCGCTGGGGTTGGCGGGCAGTTTGGCGGGCGGGCAGGCGGAGATGTTGTGGAAGTCCACCATGCTGTCCGGCAGTTTGCCGCCCAGTTCGTAGATGCGCGGCATCAGCGCTTCAAAGTGGTTGCGGTCTTCGATACGGGCGGCTTCGGCAATTTCTTTCAGCCCTTCGCCTTCCAGCCCGATCAGGTTGGCGCGCAGGATGGTATAGTAATAGTAAGTGGTCAACTCAGCAGAGGCGTTTTTGACCAGCAGTTCAAGCAGCTGATCCACATTCACACCAGCTTTTTCGACCATTTCGCGAGCTACTTTTGCCATAATACTTTCTCCTTTTTTATTTTACAGACGGATACGGTTCATCAACGACATGAGCGCGGCGGCTCAAAGACTTGGGGCGGGTTTTTTCTCTTACGATAGACACCTCTTTTTATTGATAATATTTTCTAAAAAGAATTATTCTCCGTAATGGAGAAAAAAAAGAAGCCCCTTATTGTGCTTCTGCCTTGCGGCAGGCGGGGCAAAGTCCGTAGAGGGTGAGCTGGGCGCGCATGATTGCAAACCCGCTCTCTTCCGCCATGCGCTGGATGGCGCTGCCGTCGAGCGGGGCGCTGCCATCCATGATGGTGTGGCAGCGGGTGCATACCAGATGCGGGTGGGGGTGGGGGTCGTTGCCGTCGTAGTGGCTGTCGCCCGGCAGGGGGATTTCGAGCGCCTCGCCCATCTCGCACAGCATTGCCAGCGTTTTATACACGGTTGCCAGGCTCATGGTGGGGAACTGCGGGCGGATTTGCTCGTAGAGCTGCGCCGCGCTGGGGTGGCGGTCGCTGGAGGCGATGAGGCGCAATAATGCCAGCCGCTGCGGGGTGAGGCGAAAATCCCGCTGGCGCAGTTCGGCAAGCATCTGGTTGTAACGCGTCTCTGGGTCGATCATAGTCTTTATCACAAAAGAAGGCTTATCTCTAACGAATTATTACTAATTATATCCGATTTCTGTGAAAAAAGCAAGCCCCTTTAGAGGACAAATTTCTCGATCACACTGCCTGCCAGGCGCGCCAGCCACACCTTGAGCGGCCCGGCGCGGTGGCGGATGTAATAGGTGCTGCCCGGCGCAAGCCAGCCCTGCGTTTCCCAGTACTCGCGGTCCACTGATCCCGGCGCTTCGCGCCGCCAGGCGGTTTGCTGTATCTTGAAGGTCAGCAGCGCAAGGAAGGGGGGATTGAGGTAGCGCTGCTGGTGCAGGGCGGTGAACAGCCGTTTGGCAGCCCGCTGGGCGCGGCGGGTGTGTTGGGCGTGCAGTTCGTCATCGTCCATGCGCGCCCCGCAGTTGAACCCCACCTGATCCACGATCTGAAAGCCCCACGTGATCAGGGCAGAAGCCATGCTGCGCAGGGTGTGTGCGGTGGGCGATGCTCCCACCGTTGCCACCAGGATGGCAACCTTGCCGCCAAACTCCGGGCGGTGGCAGACGTGTGCCAGGCGGTCAATCCAGTTTTTGACCAGCCCGCTGACGTCATCTACATACACCGGGCTGGCCAGCACCAGCCCGTTGGCGGCTTTGATCTTCTCCTTGAGCGGGAGGAGGGCATCCCGCAATGGGCAGAACTGCTCGCCGCGGTCAAAACACACGCGGCAGCCGCGGCAGGAAGAGATATCCCATTCCCCCAGACGGATGGTTTCCATCTGCAGGTCAGCGTGGTGTGCGGCGGCAAGCGCGTCCAGGCGTTCGGCGATCAGCTTTGCCACGCGCTCGGTGTTGCCGTTTTTACGATAACTGCCAATCAGGATGAGGATGTTCATTAGAGGTTGTTTCCTATTTCCTTCACCCGCCTGGTGTGCCGCGGCGGCTGTCCGCCGTCTGCTGATGCTCGCGGTACTGGCGCGGGGTAAGCCCCGACCACTTTTTGAACGCCTTGCGGAAGACGCTGGGCTGCGAAAAGCCAAGCAGATAGGTGATCTGCTCCACGGGGTAGTTTTCGCGCAGATATTGCTTTGCCAGCCGCTGACGGATTGAGTCGAGCAGGTCGCTGAACACCACCCCTTCCTCTTCCAAGCGCTTTTGCAGCGTGCGCACGCTCAGCGACATCTCCTTTGCCACCTTGGGCAGTGAGAGTTTCTCATCGTCCAGCCGCTCAAGGATGATGCGCGTAACTGCCCGCGTGTATGTATTGTGTTGTTCCATCTCTGCCAGAAACTCCTGCGCATAGCGCTCAAAATATTCCAGCAGGGCGGGGTTTGCCATGCGCACTGGCAGACGGGCAATTCCCCAGTCGAGATCCATTGAGGTCTGTTTTTGCCCAAACAGCACCGGACAGCAAAAGACGCGTGCATACTCCGCCGTTGATTCGGGCTGCGGGTACGAAAAGGTAACCCTGAGCGGGTTGACCTGCACACCGCTGAGGGTGCGCATCATGCGCACGCTGCTGGAAAGCGCCGCCTCGTAGCAGTGGCGCGACATCTGCGGGGTGTGCGGTGGGGTGAAGAGCACCACGCGCACGTAACCAGCGTACAGTTCGGCTTTTGCCTCAATCATGTTGCCGATGATGCGCGCATAGCGTCCCGACTTTTCGAACGCCTCGCCCAGCGTTTTGCAGTTCATCATCAGATACCCCAAAATTGACCAGCTGCCCGCCTCGGCGTATTCGCCTGTATGCAGCCCAAAACAGGGGTCGTTGGTCAGACGGGCGGCTTCTTCCTGGATCATCAGATAGGTGTCCACGGGGATGTAGCTGTCTGGCGATTTGATCTCTGCGGGTGGCAGTCCCAGCGAGCGCAGAAATGCGTCCACGTCCACGCCGAGGGCGTTGAGATAGAGAAACATCTGCGCGAGAAGGGTGGCTGAGATGCACATCGGTTCGGGGGCGGCGGTCATGTGGACAATGATACCAGAAGTCTGCATGAGAAGATACAAAACGTGCACAAATGGGCATAGGAAAAAGCGGCTGACGGGGGTATGATAAGCGTATGGAAACACTCTCAAAATTCTATCTTCCCGGCGGTATGTTTCTGCTCACCCTGGCGGCGGGGGTGTGGCTGAGCCGCGTGGGCAAACCCTACAACGCCGCTCTGTTCAACCTGCACAAGCTGATTGCCCTGGCGGCGCTGGTGTTGACGGTGCTGCAGGCTGTGCGTCTGGCAAAAGCCGCCCCGGCGCTGGTGATTGCCCTGCTGGCGGTCGCCGCGCTGTGTGCGCTGGGGTTGTTTATCAGCGGGGCGCTGATGAGCGCCGGTAAGCTGGATGACGCCGTCCTGCACGGTGTTCACCGCCTGCTGCCTGCGGCGCTGGCTGTGGCGCTGGGGGTGGCGGTGTATCTGCTGGCATTCGCCGCGCGGGCGGGGTGATGCCGGTGGATGCGATGCGCCGCTCTGTTTGCGCGCTTGCGCTGACCGCTGCCGCGCTGGCGGGGGCGGGTGCGCTGGCGGGGCTGTTGTTGCCGCGGGGCGTGTACGCCTCCGCACCGCTGCAGCGCGCCTTTCTTGCCAATGATGTGGTTACCCTGCTCATTGGACTGCCTTTTGTGCTGGGCTGGCTGTGGCTGTGGCGGCGCGGCAGTCTGATGGGGCGGCTGTTCTTGCCTGGGGCGCTGTTGTTTGTTGCCTACAATGCCGTTGCCTATACGGTTGCCATGCCGCGCAGCCTGTTGTTTGTCTTCTATCTGGCGCTGGCTGTGCTCAGCCTGTATACCGCCCTGGGCGTGCTGGCGGGCATGGATGTGGAGCGTCTGCGCCGCAGACTGCTGGGCAGGGTGGCGGAGCGTTTTGGCGGGGCGGCGCTGGCGGGGTTTGGCGTGCTGTTCTTCTTCTGGCGCGGGGCGCTGCTGCTGCAAGCGCTGAGCGGGCAGGCGGTGCTGACCGCTGCCGAGCGCGGCACGGCGGTGGCTGACCTGATCACCGCGCCGCTGTGGGCGGCAGGCGGGTTTTTGCTGCTGCGCCGCAAGCCGCTGGGATATGCCTTTGGGGCGGGGCTGCTTTTTCAGGCGGCGGAGTTGTTTATCGCTCTGCTGGTCTATTTTCTCCTGCAGCCGCTGGTTGCGGGGGGTAGCTTTGCGGCGGCGGATTTTGCCGTCATCCTGATCATGGGGCTGGCGGTGTTTGTCCCCTGCGGGCTGTTTGCGCACGGCATCCGCCGCACCGAAGGCGAAAACGTATAAAACCATTTTGGGAGGGTGCATGTCGAAAGTTGTCTTGATTACGGGCTGTTCATCGGGGATTGGACGCCATCTTGCCCAGACGCTGAGCGAGACGGGTTTTGCGGTGGCAGCTACTGCCCGCCGCCCGCAAACGCTGGATGATCTGCCTGCGGCGCTCAAGCTGGCGCTGGATGTTACCGACCCAGCCAGCATTCAACCGGCGGTGGATGCGGTGTTGGAGAAATTCGGACGAGTGGATGTCCTGGTTAACAATGCCGGATTTGCTGTGTGCGGTGCGCTCGAAGAGATTCCCGACGCGCAGATTCAGAGGCTGTTTGATGTCAACGTCTTTGGCGTTCTGCGCATGGTGCGTGCCGTTGTTCCCCACATGCGCCGTCAGGGCGAAGGGCGCATCATCAACATCAGCTCGATTGCTGGAAAGTTTCCCACCCCGGTTGGCGGCGCCTACTCGGCGACAAAATTTGCCCTCGAGGCGCTGAGCGACACGCTGCGCTTTGAACTGGCGGCTTTTGGCATCCGTGTGGTAGTCATCGAACCCGGCAGCATCCGCACCAGCTTCAACCAGACGGTGGAAGATTGCAGCGGGCAGATTCTTGCTAATCCCGCCTCGCCCTACCGCGCCTTGTATGCCGCCTATGAGCGTGTGGTGCAGTCCATGCGGCGCGGCGAGCCTGGCCCCGAGGCGGTTACCCGTGTGATTGTCCGCGCCATTCGTTCGCCCCGCCCAAAGGCGCGCTATCTGGCAGCTGTGCCTCTTTCTGGCAGGCTTGCCATGCACCTCAGTGCTGGTGCGTGGGATGCGATTCTGCGTCTGCTGTACAAAAACATCGCAGGGGAAACATGAGCCGTCCTGCCCGGATGACCCGCCGTCAGTTTTTACGTCTTGGCGCCGCGGTGCTGGGCGGTGCGGCGCTGGCTTGCTCGGCGCAGGGCAACCGCAGTGACTGCCCTGTGCCGCCCTGCCCCTATCTGAAAACCAGTCTTTCTTTGGAAGGAAACACCATGACTGAAAAAATCCTTGTTGTCTATGCCAGCCGTGCGGGTTCCACCGCTGGTGTGGCAGAAGCCATTGGCAAAACGCTTGCCGCGCGGGGTGCGGCGGTGGATGTGCGCCCCATGCAGCAGGTCAGCGACTTCACCCCCTACCGTGCGGTGGTGGCGGGGAGCGCTATCCAGGGCGGCAAATGGCTGCCCGAAGCCATGCAGTTTGTGGAAGACCAGCGCACTGCTCTGGCGCAAAGACCCTTTGCTGCCTTCCTGGTGTGCATGACGCTGGCGATGAAAAACGGCGAAGCCTACCGCAGTCATGTTGCTACCTGGATGCAGCCGGTGCGCAGTCTGGTGAGACCCGTCAGCGAGGGGTTGTTTGCCGGGGCGCTGGAGATTGCCAAAATCCCCGCCTTTGCCGACCGTCTCAAATTCCGTCTCAGTGTCCTGCTGGGCGTGTGGCCCGAAGGCGACCAGCGCGACTGGGGGAAGATACAAATGTGGGCGGAGGGGCTGCGGCTGTAAGCTGCGCGCCGCGCGGCCGTTTTTGCCTGCTATGCCGCCGCCTCCGCCTCAAAGCCGCCGGGCTTCGCTCTCCGTCAGCCCCACATGCCCGCCGGAGAGGTGAAACAGCACGGCGTCGAGCGTGTTGCCCAGCAGGTTGCCCATGCGGATCATGCGCAGGATGATGTGGATGGCTTGCGCCGTCTCCGCGCCGTAGCTTTCCTCCAGCCGCTCTTCCATCTGCGGGTCGGGATGGGCGTCGCTTTCTGCCCAGTGCTGGGCGTAGAGCAGGGCGGGGAGTTCATCGGCGGGCGTGTCGGCGGGGATGACGCCCTGCAGCAGCTGACGCAGTTCCTCAGGCGCAAGCCCGGCCGTCAGCGACATGCGGGCGTGGGCGTAGCTGCAATAACGGCAGCCGTTGACCTGGGTGACGGTGAGCATCAGCCGCTCGCGGAAGGCAGGGGAGATCAATTGACGCATGGCGCGGCGGATGCGGGCGCGCTGCTGCCAGAGAAAGCGCAGGTCTTGCAGCGCTTCGCTAGGGCGGTGATAGGCGCGGCGGGGAAAGGGGCGTTTGTGTGTCATACCTGCGGGCGGATTATAACACGGCGCAGTCTGCCGCTGCCCGCCGGGCAGTGTGATACAATGAGAGGACGTATTCGAATGCCCTGTGGAGGAAATGCCGATGCAATACCGCCGGATGCCGATTGAGATCGAATCGCCCGAACAGCTGGGGTATGGTAATATCCGCTATAACCTGACCGAAAGTTCGGTGGCGGATATGCGCCTGGAACAGCTGGGGATTGACCTGGACGTGCGCCGCCTGCTGCTTTCGTATACTGACCATGTCGGCAATCCGGCGCTGCGCGAGCGGATTGCCGCCGAGGGAGACGGGCTGACCATCGCCGATGTGCTGGTGACGCCCAGTGCCGCCGCGGCGCTGTTTATCGTTGCCACCGCGCTGCTCAAAGAGGGCGACCATCTGGTGGTGATGCGCCCCAATTACGCCACCAATCTGGAGACACCGCGCGCCATTGGCTGTCAGCTCCAGCCGCTTGACCTGCGTTTTGAGGAGGGCTGGCAGCTTTCGCTGCCGCGCCTGCGCGAGCTTGTTCAGCCGCAGACGCGCCTGATCAGCCTGACCAACCCGCACAACCCCAGCGGGGCGGTCTTTTCGCAAGCCGACCTGGAGGCGGCTGTGGCGCTGGCAGAGGAGCGCGGCTGTTATCTGCTGGTGGACGAGACCTACCGCGAGATGAACTACGGCAGCCTGCCGCCGCTGGCAGCTGCGCTTTCGCCGCGCTGCATCAGCATTTCCTCGCTTTCCAAATCGTATGGGCTGCCGGGCATCCGCATGGGGTGGATCATCACCCGCGATGCGGCGCTGCAGCAGCTGTTTCTGGCTGCCAAGGAACAGATTTTTATCTGCAATTCGGTGGTGGATGAGGAGATTGCCCTGCGTGTGCTGGAGAGTAAGGCGCGCATTCTGCCGCCCATTTTGGCGCGCAACCGCCAGGCGCTGGAAGTGATGCAGGCGTGGATGGCGCGGCAGACGGATATGGAGTGGGTGCCGCCGGGCGGGGGGGTGGTGTGTTTTCCGCGCATCAAAGCCGAGAGCGGGGTGGATGTGGAGCGCTTTTACCGCCTGCTCAACGAGGAATACGGCACCTATGTTGGACCGGGGCACTGGTTTGAGATGGAGCGGCGTTATATGCGTATTGGCTATGGCTGGCCGCCGCTGGAGGAGCTGGCGCAGGGGCTGGAAAATATCAGCGCAGCGCTGAAGGCGGCTGGAGGACAGGGGGGCGGCTAAACGCGCCGCACCCTGCGCCGGGTATGACAGATGCCATGTATCAAGCTGACATTGATAACCAATCATTAAAAAACAGTTGACTTTTCTGCATAATCGTTATACGATATATGCGTGGAGTTCAAAAACAATATGCTCTCCCCTGCCGATCTGGATGAGGTTGACCATGCAATCATCGCCGCCCTGCGTCAGGATGGGCGCACGGCATTTGCACAGATTGCCCAGCAGCTCAACGTCTCGCCCGGCATGATCCGTGTGCGCTACAACCGCCTGGTGCAGCTGGGCTATTTGCAGGTGGTTGCCATCACCAACCCGCTGCGGCTGGGGTACCACACCATGGCGATCATCGGCATCCGCGCTGATGGCAGCCGTCTGGTTGCCATTGCCGAGCAGATTGCCGCCCTGGAGGAAATTGACTATCTGGTCATCACCACCGGACGCTTTGACATCCTGGCCGAGGTTACCTGCCGCAACCAGGAGGACTTGCTGCACTTTTTGACCGAAAAGCTCTACAAGATTGATGGCGTGCACGAAGCCGAATCCTTTGTCCATCTCAAAATCGTCAAGGAAGTCTATTTCTAATTCTCAGGAGGAACGATTATGAAGGTCTTACTTGTTGGCACCGGTGGTGTGGGCGAGGCGATTGCCATGATTGCCCGCGAACACCCATGGGTGAAGAAAGTTGTCCTGTGCGATTACAACCTCAAGCGCGCCAAAGCCGTGCAAAAGCACGTTGGCGATAAAAAGCGCTTCCCGGTTGAGAAAATTGACGCCAGCCAGCGCAAGCAGGTGGAGGACCTGGCAAAGAAACACGAAGTTGACCTGATCATGAACGCCGTTGACCCGGTCTATAACGAGCCGATCTTTGATGCAGCCTTCAACGTGGGCGTCAATTATATGGATATGGCAATGACCCTCTCCAAACCGCATCCCGAAAAGCCCTTTGAACAATGCGGCGTCAAGCTGGGCGATTATCAGTTTGAGCGCGCCCGCGAGTGGGAAAAGAAGGGGCTGCTGGCGCTGGTTGGGCTGGGTGTGGAGCCTGGCATGGCGGATGTCTTTGCCCGCTATGCGCAGGATTATCTCTTCGATGAAATCGAGGAAATTGGCATCCGCGATGGCGCCAATATCGAAATCGAGGGCTACGAGTTTGCCCCCAACTTCTCCATTTGGACGACCATCGAGGAGTGCCTCAACCCGCCGGTGATCTGGGAGGAAGGCAAAGGCTGGTTCACCACCCCGCCCTTCTCCGAACCGGAGGTGTTCGAGTTCCCCGAAGGCATTGGCAAGATCGAGGTGGTCAACGTTGAGCACGAAGAGGTGCTGCTTGTCCCGCGCTGGGTCAAGACCAAACGGGTTACCTTCAAGTATGGGCTGGGCGACCAGTTTATCAACGTGCTCAAGACCCTGCACATGCTCGGGCTGGATAACAAGGAAAAGATCAACGTCAAGGGCGTCAAGGTTGCCCCGCGCGATGTGGTGGCGGCTTGCCTGCCTGACCCCGCCACGCTGGGCGACAAGATGAAAGGCAAGACCTGTGCCGGGACGTGGGTGCGCGGCATCAAAGACGGCAAGAAGAAAGAGGTGTACATCTATCAGGTTGCCGATAACGAGGAATGCATGCGGCGCTGGGGCTGTCAGGCAGTGGTGGCGCAGACGGCGTTCAATGCCGTCATCGGCTGGGACTTGCTGACGCACGGCATCTGGAAGGGGAAAGGCGTATTAGGACCCGAAGCCTTCGACCCCATCCCGTTTATGGAGCGCATGAAGCATTACGGCTTCCCCTACGGGATACGCGAATCCTGACATCTCCCCCAAAGCAAACTTCCTCCTTTTCTAGGTTCAAGGGGGCGCGGACAGGCTCTGCGCCCCCCTAACGTTGTCTATGCCTCCACGATCTGCATATAGCGCTCGCCGCCGTAGGCAAACGCCGACCACTTGCCCAGATCGTGCTGCACCCAGGCATCGCGCCCGCCAATGTTGCGGATGACCAGCTCGGCGCCGCGCACCTGATCGCCGATGTCGGCATAGGTGATGGCGGGTCCGCTGCGGATGTTAAGCCCGTCCACAATCACGCGCGCCCGCAGACCCGTTTCAGGAGCGGGCGGCTGATAGACTTCCATGAACGGTTTGCCGCCGTAGATGCACGCTGACCATTTTCCTGGCGCAAACTCCACCCACACATCCCGCCCGCCCAGGTTGAGGATGGGCAGCACGCTGCCCTGATCGAGCTTGCCGATCACCTTGAACGCAACCCCTGCCCCGGAGCGCACGTTGAGGCGGGTGGCGGTGACCCGCGCTTTGAGCGGCACGCTTTCGGGCTGGGGGTCGGGCGTTGTCCCGGCGGCGTATGCCTGCAGGTCGGCGTAGCTGCCGTTGAACCAGTTGAGGTCGGTATCCGAACTGATGCCCGGCACCTTGCCGTTGGGGGAATATTGCCAGAACTTCCACGTTGTCCAGCCGGGCGGCAGCAGCGGGGTGGTGGCGTTGTAATTTGCCACCCACAGGTCATATTTGCTCCAATCGGGCGAGGTGAGGATGTGATCGCGCCAGAAGTAATGGGCGGTATAGATGAGGGGGCGGCGTCCGTCCTTCTCCTGCATCAAGCGCAGACAGTCCTGCACACAGGCGGTGAGGGCGGCGTTGGAGACGCCGTCGTCGCGCTCGACATCCAGGATGAGGGGAAAATCGGTGCGGCGGCTGCCCAGCACGTTGAACAGCCGTCCGATCTGCTTTTCGGCATAGCGGGTTGCCACCAGCACATGATAGGCAGAAACGATCAGCCCGGCGGCTTTGGCGTCTGTCCAGTAAGAATAGAAACGCGGGTCGGTGTAGTAGTCGCCCACAGTGGCGCGCAGCACGGCAAAGCGGTAACCGGCGGCGGCGACCTTGCTCCACTCAATATCGCCCTCATAGTTCGAAACGTCAATTCCGGGTGTGTATGGCATGGTGATTGTCCTCCACATGGAGGATGTGCAATTTTTGTTCCAGAAGATGGGTGCCCTCCCACGGTAGATGGGACTTGCCCGCGGTGACAGACCCCACCCCGTCCTTCCCCTTGCAGGGGAGGGCGAACAGTCGTAGTCGTAGGTTGGGTTGAGCGTTCTTGGCGAAACCCAACGTTAACGTCGGCATGGTGTGGGTTTGCGGGGCGGGGGTGCCCTCCCCCGTCCCCTCCCAGAGGGAGGGGACGGGGGAGGATGGGGCTTACCCCATCACGCTGTCGCCGGGGAGAAGCGCGCCCGGCACTCCCGCAGGGGGCTAAAAGGGGAGGATTTTGCCCTGTTTGTAAAAATGGTTGCAAAAAAAAAAAAAAAAATGATGGACAATCACGAAAAGGTGTGCTATGGTGATTTAGATGAGTCTTGCCGTGACTTTATCCTTGCGGGGTGCGTTTGTCGGCAAAGTTGATTTGGCGCGGGTTTTCAGGTTAATCAGTTTTATGTTCTTACGGAGGAGAAGATGAAATACACATTTGTCTTTCTGATGGTCATCATGATAGGGGGGGGTGCTGACAGCGTGTGGCGTCTTGCCAGAGGCGGCTGCCACCCAGACGGCGGCTGACTGGACGCCCACCCCCGTGCCACCGACCGCCACCCCAACGCCGCTGCCCACCCCCACAGCCACCCCAGTGCCGTACAATGTGCGCATCACGCTGAAGAACGCCGAGGGCGAGCCGATTGCCGACGCGCTGGTGATGCTGGATGCGGGCGAGGGGCTTGAAGCGCGCACGGATGAGAGCGGCACGGCCGCGTTTGGCGACCTGCCGGGCGAGACGTTCACGGTCAAGGCTGCCGCCCAGGGCTATTTTGCCGCCGAGAGCCAGCAGAGCATTGTGCGCGGCGAAAACCAGGTTGATCTTGTGCTGGAGCGCGACCCCTATGGGCTGTTACCGTCGCAGGCGTGCGCCGCAGGCGAAACGCCGTTGATGATCGAGGATCTGCAGGATCAGACCATGCAGGGTTGGGGAGATTTATCGGCAAAGCTCGCTTCGGGCGTGCCGGGAATTGAAATTGTGCAAGACCCCGAACAACCCGGCAACTGGGTGCTGCGCATCTTCAGCCTGGGTGAAGGCAGCTTTAATGATGTGGGCGGCTATGACCAGCCGCTCGGCGACGCGGTGGTGCGCTTTCGCGTGCTCGCCCGCGGGCGGCAGCATTATCATCTCAACTGGCATAACAGTCCCGCCGGGCGCTATGTTGCCTTTATCTACGGCGAACCAAACGCTTTTGGCGGGCGGCTGGATAAGTTCGTGGGGGGCGAAGGCTTCACTGCGCTTCAGTTTCCCGGCAGCTATGGCGATGAGAAATGGCATTTCTTTGAGATATCCACCTACCAGGGCGAGTTTCAAATCTGGATTGACGGCGTTGAACGCGGCAGGGGGAGGGGACAAAAAAGTCAAGGGGGGCAAACTTGTTTATCCTACAGGATCGCCAACAACCCTTGGTGGTACCTCACCTATGTTGGAATCGTCTGCCTTTACCGCAGGTACGCGCCTTGACACGTTTCGTATAGCAGACATAACCAAAGGGTTCAAGAGACATGTGATTGGTATGGTGTGTCAGACGAGAAAGCTTGACCAATACACTTTTTTCTTATCGTTTCCAAACGATATGACCATTCATGTCATGCTTTTCAAATACTTCCAGTATCTCAGCACAAAATTTCATCAAACTTTCATCTTGCTGTACTTTGGCAAGTTCATATAGACGGATAAACATTCTCTTCCCAGTTTCAGTTTGACGGTAGTTTTTCTTCTTCAGGTTGTGTTCGGCACACAAGGTCTGACCGTTTTCAATTGTTGCTTTACCGCCTTTATCTTTTGGTTTGATGTGATCGGCATGAATTTCTACTCCATCTTGTCTGCCCCTTCCACAAATAACACACCGATAATCATCTCGCAAAAAGATTTGCTCTTTTTGCTCCGGGGTGAAGTCGTCAAGTTCTCTTTGTACAACCGCATTTGGGTCATATTGATAGACCCCTTTCTTGATCTTTATCAAGATGCCCTCTTGATGTAATGCTCGAATAGCTCGCCATGGATCTCTGGGCGGTGTGTGGTGTTTTGGGTCTTGTAACCACTGTTTCGTTACCCAATCCACAACGGGGCCATGTTCAAGTTCCTGATTAGGGTGTTTTTGAAAATATTCCAGGATTAAATCCCGAATCGTTTTTGTCATGCTTTCTCCTGCATGATATGGAATTGTCCTTGAATTGCTGAGGTCAAGTTGATAATTCGCTTTCGCGAGAGTTCGCAGTATTTTTCGTCAATTTCGATCCCTATTCCTTTTCGATTGTTCAAGGCGGCTGCAATGACAGTTGACCCGCTTCCGCTAAATGGGTCGAGCACTGTATCACCAAGGTAACAAAACATCTTGATGCATCTTCTGGGAAGCTCCAGCGGGAATGGGGCGGGATGCCCTATTTTTTTCTTGCTTTCGCCGTTGAATGTCCAAACGCCGTTTGTCCATTCCATAAATTCGGCTTTCGTGATATCAGATATTTTGCTTCCGCTGGTTTTCTTCCATCGCTTTTTATACAGCACAATGATTAATTCAACCGGCGCGATCACATACGGAGCGGAAGCGCTCATCCAAGACCCCCACGCAGTTCTGCGAGAGATATTCCCTTCGTTCCAGATAATGGTTGAATGATACTGAAAGCCAATTTGTTTTGCAATTGTTGTTAAATCTGCGCCAACGCTCTGTTGACCGCCCTTGTTTTTATCTAAAGGGACATTTAGGCAAAAACGCCCGTCCTCCTTAAGCCACCCAAAACAGCGGCTCATCCATTGATGACTGAATTCCAAATATTCTGAATAGGATAAATCGTCTTTGTGTGAGTTATATTGGATATCTACGTTGTATGGGGGAGACGTAACAATTAGATCAATGCTGCCGTCTTCGATTAAGCTGGTAGTCAAAACGTCGTCGTTCAAAATCCGAATGATATTGTTGTCAAACACAATGTGCGGCTTTATCATTCTAAACCTTCTTAAGGGGAACGCTATTCACTGATAAAGCATTTGTTTCAATATTGGACGAAGAGCAGTAAATACAGGTAAGTCTGATATTAAAACATTATACCCCCCTTTGAGAATATCCGCCCGCGTCTTCTATCCTCAATATCCAATGACGCTCAGGGAACAGAGTAGGCTGGGGCTTGCCGCATTGGCGGAGTGAATCCTGCGTGGCACTCCCGCAGGAAGCCGCCCTACCCCCCTTCCTCGCGCAGCACTCCCGCAGGGAGTTGGGCGCGGCAGGGGGAGGGCATGCCGCCCCATTGCTTGCCTGCTGAACCCCTGCATCGGGTACAATAGGGGGATGCACATCGCGGACTATGCCATGATTGCCCTGGCGGCGCTGTTGGGCGGGGCGGTGAATGCCCTGGCGGGCGGCGGGACGCTGATCACCTTTCCGGCGCTGACCGCGGCTGGGATTTCGCCGCTGGCTGCCAGCGTGACCAACACGGTGGCGCTCTGTCCGGGCTATCTGGGGGCGACTCTGGCGCAGGCGGGCGATCTCAAGGGGCAGGGGCGGCGGCTGTGGCTCTACCTTCCCGCGGCGGCGCTGGGCGGTGTGGCGGGCGGGCTGCTGCTGCTGCACAGCGGCGAACGTCTCTTTGCACAGCTGGTGCCCTTTCTCATCCTGCTGGCGGCGCTGCTGCTGGCGCTGCAGCCGCGCCTGCGCGCCTGGCTGGAACGGCGCGCACACCAGGCGGGCGTCTCGGCTGCGCAGGAGGGCTGGGCGGCTCTGCCGCTGGCGCTGGCGGCGGTGTATGGCGGCTATTTTGGCGCCGGGCTGAGTGTGATTGTGCTGGCGGCGCTGGGGGTGCTGGTCGGCGATACCCTGACGCGCCTCAATGCCCTCAAACAGGCGGTTGCCCTGGCGGTCAACGTGGCGGCGGCGGTCTTTTTTCTCTTCTCGGCGCGGGTGGCGTGGAGCGCGGCGCTGGTGATGGCGCTGTTTGCCCTGCTGGGCGGCGCGCTGGGCGGCAGGCTGGCGGGACGCATTGCCCCCGATACACTGCGCCGCGTGGTGGTGGTCATCGGGGCGCTGGTGGCGGTTGCTTACTGGCTGCGCTGAGGTTGGGCGCCTGCCCTGCGCCGGGCGCGGGACACATAACGCCGGGGGTATCAAAAGATAACTTGTCTAGACAAATAGGGTGGTTACTATCCACCCCCCGCTAAAAAACTGTCCATAAGGACGGCTTGTCAAACCTGCCAGAATCGGTCATACTGTGCGCATGACCGAACAAAAGTTCTATAATGCGCAAACACCACTGCGGAGGACAGCATGACCGCCGCCCGCACGCGCAAACGCACCGCCGCACCGCCGCCTGTCCCCTCTGCCGAGAGCCTGCAGGGCGAGATTGCCATGCTGCGCGAGGTGATGCGCCGCGCCAACGACCGCCTGGAAGAGATTGCCGGGCTGGATGACCTGCTGCGTCTGATGGAGAACCTGAGCAAAGCCGCCACGCGTCTGGCGGGGCTGCTCAAAGCCGAGCGTCAGCTGGGCGGGCAGGAAGACCTGACCCACAGCCTGCAGCATGCGCTGGCGGAGGTCATCCGCGAGCTGGGCGGGGAGGAGACGGCATGAGCGCCGTGCCTGACCCAGCCCGTCCGGCGTGTGCCGCGCTGCCGCCGGGGAGTGTCTGCGCGGTGGGCGAGGAGACTCGGGCTGTCTCGCGCCATGCGCTTTCGCTGGCGCGGGCGATGCGCCGTTTGCGCCGCGCCCTGCAGGGCTGCGAAACCTGCCGCGGCTCCGCCTGTCCGCTGCTGGAGGACTTCCGTCTGCGTGTTGCCGAGGCGGTGTACACCATCTTTGAGGAACTGCGCCATGAATGATGAAGAGATTGCCCTGCTGGGCGAGCAGCTGCGCCATGCTCTTGACCTGCTGCGCGCCGACCATCAGGTGCTGCGCCGTGCCCTGCAGCATGAAAGCGAGTTTGTTTCTCACCGTCTGACCCAGATTGAAAAACGCCTGGAAGATCAAGAAGCGCGCCTGCGCAGCGCCACCGACGGGGTGTCGCAGTTTAAGATGTTTTCCGGGCTGGCTTCGGGCGGGTCTGCCATTCTGGCTGTGTTTGCTTTTGTGCGTTCGCTGTTTTTTGTCCCATGACCACATGCCCGATACTTTCTCCCACTGTCTTAAACGCCTGCTGCGCCGCATTGAATTGTTCTGCCGTCATGCTTCCGGCCTCACCCTGCGCTCCTATCAGCTGCCTGTGGCGCAGACGGTTATCCGCTCTTGTCTGCGTTCGATGGGGCTTTCGCTGGTGGTGCTTTTTCCGCGCCAGAGTGGAAAGAATGAGTTGCAGGCACAAATATTCGCCTATCTGTTAACCCTGTTTTCGCAGACCCAAAGCGAAATGATCAGCATCTCGCCCACCTTCAAACCCCAAACCCTCAACGCCATGCGCCGCCTCCAACGCGTCCTAGAAACCAACCTCATCACCCGCACCCTTTGGCGCAAAGAATCCGGCTACATCTACCGCATCGGATCTGCCCGTATCTTCTTTTTCTCCGGCGCGCCCGAGTCGAACATTGTCGGCGCCACCGCCTCCACCCTCCTCTCCATTGACGAAGCCCAAGATATCCAAATCGATAAATACGACAAAGACATCGCCCCCATGGCCGCCTCCACCAACGCCACGCGCGTTTTTTGGGGCACTGCCTGGACAAACAATACCCTATTGGCGCGCGAGATGCGTTCCGCCCTCGAAGCCCAAGAAAAAGACGGCATCCAGCGCGTCTTTCGCATCACCGCCGATGATGTCGCTAAAGAAGTCCCCGCCTACGGCGCATTCGTCCAAGAGCAAATCCGCCGTCTCGGCAGACAAAACCCTATGGTCAAATCGCAGTTCTTTTGCGAAGAAATTGACGCACAGGGAGGGATGTTCCCACCCCAGCGCCTCGCCCTCATGCAAGGCGCGCACCCCCCGCAGTTTGCACCCATCCCCAACCACACCTACGCCTTCCTCCTCGATGTCGGTGGCGAGATCTCTCCCTCTCCCTCTGGGAGAGGGCAGGGTGAGGGAACTCCCTCTGGGAGAGGGAAGGGTGAGGGCAGAGAACACGACTCCACCGCCCTTACCATCGTTGAAATTGACCGCTCCACCCTCGATGACCCGCTCATCAAAGCCCCATCCTACCGCATTGTCCGCCGCCAACTCTGGACTGGCACATCCCAAACCGCACTCTACGCCCTCATCAAAGCCCTTGCCGATACCTGGCAGCCCTACCAGATCGTCATTGACGCCACCGGCATCGGCGCTGGCATCGCCTCATTCCTCGCCAAAGCCTACCCCAACCAGGTGACGCAATTCACCTTCAACGCCGCCACAAAATCTACTCTCGGATGGCGATTCCTATCCATCATTGATACCGGCAGACTCAAAGACTATTCCCCTCCCGATGACCTCCAAAAACTCTTCACCACACAATGCACCTTCACCTCCTACGACATCGCCACAGGCCCCGATAAACGCATCAAATGGTCTGTCCCAGAAGGCACACGCAACCCCGCCGATGGCAGCCTCGTTCACGATGACCTTGTCCTCTCCGCTGCCCTTGTCGCCGTCCTCGATGACCTCATCCTCCCACTCACCGGCGAACCCCTCATTATCCCAGCCAGCGACCCCCTAGAGGATTTATCTCATGGCTTCTAACTTCTTCTCAAATGCCATCCGCTCCATCCGCAAAGCCTTCTCTTCACCACGCGAGGATGACAACACCCTCTACATCGGCGCATCCTCCCTCAATGCCTCCGACAGAGATCGCTTCACCTACGACCGCTCCGAAACCCTCGAACTCGCCCTCAAAGCCTGGCGCGAGAACCCCCTCGCCCGCCGCATTGTCGCCCTCACCTCCCAATACGTTGTCGGCGGCGGCATCTCCATCTCTTGCCAGCACCCTGTCCTCAATAAATTCCTACAAGATTTCTGGCATCACCCGCTCAACAACATCCCCATCAAAACCTATGAATGGTGCGATGAACTCACCCGCTCCGGCAACCTCTTTCTCCTCCTCACCACCGACCAAGCCGGCATGTCCTACATCCGCGCCATCCCAGCCGCCAACATCGAACGCATCGAACACGCCCCCCACGACATCGAACAACCCACCCTCTACTACCTCAAACCCTCCGCCCAAAACCTCAACCCCCAGCCCATCCCAGCCTTCAACTACAACTCCCCTCTCCCTCTGGGAGAGGGGAGGGGAGAGGGTATCCTCCACTACGCCATCAACAAACCTGTCGGCGCACAGTGGGGCGAATCCGACCTTGCCCCTCTCCTCAAATGGCTCTCCCGCTATGCCAACTGGCTAGAAGACCGCGCCCGCCTCAACCGCTACCGCACCGCATTCCTCTACGTTGTCAAAGGCAGATACGCCTCCGAAGCCGACCGCATCCGCCGCCAGCAGTTTCTCAACACCAACCCGCCATCACCAGGATCAATCCTTGTCGCCGATGAATCCGAAAACTGGGAGATCATCTCTCCAAAACTCGAAGCCCACGAAGCCGCTGAAGATGGTCTCTCCCTCAAAAAAATCATCTGCGCTGGCGCAGGCATCCCCCTTCACTTCCTCGCCGAACCCGAATCCTCCACCCGCACCACCGCCGAAGCTGCTGGCGGCCCCACATTCCGCCACTTTGAACAGCGTCAAAACTTCTTCGTCTGGCTTCTCACCGACCTGTGCAAAGCCGCCATCTCTCGCCGCAGAGCCTACGACAAACGCATCCCGGCACGCCCCGAATTCTCCATCACCGCCTCCGATATCTCATCCCGTGATAATGTCGCTCTTGGCTTGGCTGCCACACACATCAACAGCATCGCCAAAGATGCCTACGAAAGACAGCTCATCTCTCCCGCCGAATACCTCCGCCTCATCTACAAATTCTCCGGCGAAACCGTTGACATCCAATCCATCCTCCAGGATGCCGCCGCCTCATCGCCCCCCATCATCTTACCCTCCAACCCCTCCCCTCTCCCTTCAGAGAGAGGGTTAGGGGTGAGGGCACTCGACCCGCAAACTGGAGACCTCAAAGAAAGCATCGCTAACCCATGAAAGTATCAGCCCCCTGGTCTGTTTGGCGCGTCCACTCCACCAACCCTTGCCCATCCTGTATGTCCCTCGAGGGCAGAATGCTGCCTAACTACGTATGGCAAGAACTCGACCTCTACCCAAACAGCCCCGCTCTCATCTGCTTCCCCCATTGCCGCTGCTCCCTCAACCCCTTTCTCATCCCAGAAGAACAACGTCTCCTTGACGAAATCCCTACCGACATACAAGACGAACCCATCCAAATCCCCGAAACCTTCCATCCCCCTTTAGGGGAAGGGAATGAGGGAGAGGGAGAGAACATCCTCGACATCATCCTTGCCCTTGCCGTCGCCGCATTCGCCGTCATCGCCAAACGCCGCAAAGAAAACAAACCCCCACCACCCAAACCCTCTATTTGGGAGATCGTCTATGACCTAACCCCGCAAATCCTCACCAGCGAAGCCCAACGCCCGCCCGAAATCAAACCCGCCCTTTGGGAAACCATCAAAAAAATCATCCCAAAAATCTTCACCGCCGAAGCCCCAGACTGGCCGCCAAAAGACGACTCCGCCATCCTCGACATCATCAAAAAACTTACCCCCAAAATCTTCAGCCCCGACATCACCCCAGAGTCTACTTCCCTTTCCCTGAAGGGAGAGGGCTGCCCTTGCTGCTCCCCCCCCACACCCCTTTGGGGAGAGGGACCAGGGGAGAGGGGCAAACGAAAGGATTACACCGCCTATGACATCTCCAAAACAACATCAATCCCGCCTCACCGCCACTGGCACACCAACCCCCTCCGGCTTCGAAGTCCTCGCCATCACCGCCGGAGAAGGCAACGGATGGCTTTTCTCCCCCGATTGCCTCAAACAATCCCTCCCCCTTTGGAATAACGCCCAATGCTTCATTGACCACTCCCTCTATTCCCGCTCTGTACGCGACCTCGCCGGTACCTACTCCAACCCGCGCTGGAACGATGACCAGCAAGGTATCATCCTCACCCTCACACCAGCAGGCCCCTCCGCAGATCTCCTCACCGAAATCGGTAAAGAAATCCTCTCCACCAATTCCCCCCTCTCCTCGCGCAGCACTCCCGAAGGGAGTCAGGGAGAGGGGCCGGGGGTGAGGATCGGTTTCTCCGCCGATGTCTCCTTCACTGCCATCAATAACCAAGTGCAGGAAATCCTCAAAGTCCACTCCGTTGACCTTGTCCTCGACCCAGCACGCGGCGGTCAATTCATTCGTCTTCTCAATAGCAAACTATCGAAAGGATTACCAATCATGACAAACCATTCCCCAGACCCAACCCCAACCCAAACCCCCACCACCCCAGACATCGAAGCCGAACGCCAGGCAATGCTCTCTCTCCTCGATGCCCATCGCCAGCAGCAAGCCCTCGCCGATGAAGCCGAAAAAGCACGCCAGACCCACGCTGCCATGTGCTCCTACCTCCTCGAATCAGGCCTTGCCGCATCCCGCCTGCCCGCACCCATGCAAGAGCAAGTCCGTAAACAATTCAGCGGCAAAGTCTTCACCGCCGCCGAACTCCAAACTGCCATCGAAGACGCCCGTCAGCTTGTCTCTGACCTCACCGGCGCGCTCACTGTCCAAGGCCCCGGCAGAATCAACGCCATGTTCTCCGAAGCAGATCGCCTCCAGGCAGCCGTTGACGACCTCTTCAACATCCCCCGCTCCCCAGAACACGCCACCCTTTCCACTCCCCGCCTCTCCGGCATCCGCGAACTCTACCTCACCCTCACCGGCGATTACGACCTTCACGGCGGCTACTACCCCGACCGCGTCCAGCTTGCCACCACAGCCGACTTCACAGGACTCATCAAAAACGCCCTCAACAAGATTGTCATCAACACTTGGGACATGCTCGGCAGAGCTGGTTACGACTGGTTTAGAGCCATCGCCACCGTAGAACACTTCAACACCTTGCAATCCATCACCGGAACACTCATCGGCACTGTCGGATCCCTCCCCGAAGTCGCAGAAGGTGCAGAGTATACCGAACTCGAAATCGGCGACAGCCCCGAAACCGCTACCTTCAAAAAGTATGGCGGCTACATCCCCCTCACCCTCGAACTCATTGACCGCGACGAAACCCGCAAGCTCCAAGCCTACGCCCGCGAACTCGCCTCCGCCGGTCTCCGCAAAATCTCATCCCTTGTCGCCGAAATCTTCACCGCCAACTCCGGCATCGGCCCCACAATGGCAGATGGCGGCGCCCTCTTCAACGCCACCGCCGTAACCACCGCTGGCGGTCATGCCAACCTCCGCACTACCGCCCTCTCCGCTGATGAATGGGAAGCCGTCTGTACCGCCGTCTACAACCAGCCCATGCTCATCAAAAACGCAAGCGGCTACTACGGCACAGGCCCAAAGATGGCTATCAACCCCCGCTACTTGCTTGTCCCGCGTCAGCTTCAACTCACCGCCATGAAAATCCTCTACCCATCGCTGGAAAACAAAACCTCCATCTACTCCGAAAACCTCCAGCGCGGCAAACCCGGCGATGTTATCACCGTCCCCGAATGGACTGACGCCACCGACTGGGCTGCCGTCTGCGACCCAGCCATCGCCCCAGCCATCTACATCGGCGAACGCTTTGGTCTCATGCCCGAAGTCTTCATCGCCGGCAGTGAACTCTCCCCTGCCGTCTTCACCAACGATGAGCACCGCCTCAAAGTCCGCCACTTCCTCGCCGTCTGGGTCAACGATTTTCGCCCGCTCCACAAGTCCAATGTCGCATAACCTCCACTCCTCTACTCTTCTCTTCTCCTTTGCCCACCCCTCCCTATCCCCTCTTCCCCCCTTTCAGGGGGGAATGAAAAGGGGGGTAAAGGGAGGGGCCAGGGGTGAGGGCAAATAAAAACCAGAAAGGATAAAACCCCATGACCCCCGAACAACTTGCCGCCATCTCCGGCATCCTCCTATCCCTTGTCTTCTCCTATGTCCCCGGCCTCTCCGACTCCTGGAACAAAGCCGCCCCCACCACCAAACGCGGCATCATGGCTGCCCTCCTCTTTCTCACCGCCGCCGCCATCTACATCTTCTCTTGTGCTGGCATCACCGAATACAGCCAAAACGTAACTTGCGACCGTCAAGGCCTCCTCCAACTCATCAACATCTTCATCGCCGCCCTTATCGCCAACCAAGCCGCCTATCAAATCTCCCCAAAGTCCCCCTCCCTCTAGGGAGGGGTCAGGGGAGGCCTCCTCCCCTCCTTACCACCCCCTCCCTATCCCCTCTTCCCCCCTTTCAGGGGGGAATGAAAAGGGGGGGTAAAGGGAGAGGGACCAGGGGTGAGGGTAAATAAAACCCAAAAAGGAGAAACCATGACCACCACCAAGAAAAAACCCACACACACCACACCCAATTCCCCACTTTCAGAAGGGAATGAAAAGGGGAGCAAAGGGAGAGAGGAAAGGGGAGAGGGCACACCCTCTCCCTCTGGGAGAGGGCAGGGTGAGGGAACTCCCTCTGGGAGAGGGCAGGGTGAGGGCATCCTCCACGCCCTCACCAAAATCACCGGCAAACCCCCACTCGCCTACAACATCCGCCCCAATGGCGATGTCTCCGTCATCACTTGGGAAGGTAAAAAATTCCTCTTCACCAAACAAGAGATCGACTCCGTATGAACATCTCCCCACCCCTCACCGGCAGCCCGCCCATCACCCAAACCTACGCCGACCACATCGCCTACGGCAAGCAGAAAGGCTACAAAAAATACAACCCCGGCATCGACTACGCCGTCCCCACCGGCACTCCAGTTTACGCTTGCTGCGACGGCAGAGTCCAATACGTCAACTACCACGATGAAGGCTACGGCAGAGTCATCTACATTGACCACGACAACGGCTACATCTCCATCTACGCCCACCTCGACTACATCCTCGTAACCGCCGGTCAATCCGTCTCCACCAACCAGATGATCGCCCGCTCTGGCAGCACCGGCCGCTCCACAGGCCCACACCTCCACTTTGAGATCCGCTACAACAACACCCCCATCGACCCCGCCGATCTGCTCCCCGATGTTTCTTCCCCCCTTTTAGGGGGGAATGAAAAGGGGGGAGAGGGCGAAGGGGTGAGGGTAGGCAGCATCATCACCCCCATCTACACCTCATTCCTCCGCAGCGCCCCCAAAGTCAACGCATCCACCGCAACAGCCCTCATCCGCCCCGGCGCTCGCCTCCGCGTCCTCGATGTCCTCCAACTCGACGGCAATACCTGGCTAAAAGTCGAAGCCTACATCGCCCTCACCTACGAGAACAACACCCTGTGCAAGCTTGCAGACTAGAAAGGTCTCCCCTATATGTCCTATCCCGCCTCCTCCGATGTCTCCGCCGGTCAGCCCACCGCATCCGCACACTACAACAACCTCCGCGCCGATGCCCTCCGCTTCGGCCAATCCGCTGCTGATGGACTCAACATCGGCAGCCTCCTCTACAAACACGATGTCAACCTCACCCTTCAATACCTCGCCACAAACCGCGTCCGCGTCCCAGCCACCACCTCCGACCCCGTCTACCTTGTCATAGATGGCGCTATCGTCTCCGCCACCTCCAACGTTGACCTCTCCGCCGGTTCCGCACCCTCCGGTTCAGCCGCCTGGTGGTATGTCTTTGCCAAACGCACTGCCGGGTCAACCACCTTCACCCTCGATATCAACACCTCACCAACCGCCCCAGCCCTCGCCCGCCGCATCGGCAAATTTTACTGGGATGGATCCAAAATCCAAAAACTCCAAACCGAAACCGAAAACTTCCTCAATGCCTCTCTTGGCATCGCCAACACCATCCTCGCACAAGGTCGTCTCACCCTCTCCGCCTCAACCCCTGTCCCCACAACCAACATCACCGGCGCTACCGAAGTCTTCTACACCCCCTATCTCGGCAACTGGATCAGCCTCTACCAGGATGGCGGCATCTGGCGTCCCATGCAGTTTACCGAAACCTACCTCTCCCTCGCCGGTTACACAGCCGATACCAACTACGACATCTTCGGCTATAACAACGCCGGTTCCCTCGCCCTCGAAACTGTCGCCTGGTCTTCCGCCACCGCACGCGCCACCGCCCTTGCCCTCCAAGATGGCATCTACGTAAAATCTGGCGACCCAACCCGCCGCTATCTCGGCACAATGCGCACCACCGCAACCGCCGGTCAATGCGAAGACTCCTGGTCCCGCCGCTACCTCTGGAATTACCTCAACCAAGTACAGCGCAAACTCTACGTATACGACCAAACCAACCACACCTACTCAACTGTCGCCTATCGCTCCTGGAACAACGATAACAACATCCGCTACCACTTTGTCTTAGGTCTCCAAACCTCTATATGGTCAACAATCACCCTCTGCGGCTACGTCAACGCTTCCACACAAGAAATCTACGCCGGAGGTCTCGATACCACCACTGAAGGCTATAAATGGTACGGCTTCGCCTGGAATTCAAATACCACCCTCTCCACCCGCACCGGCACATCTATTTGGGAAATCACCCCCGGCTACCACTACATGCAGGTCATCGAACGCTTCGGCAACGCTACCTACACAGGCTATTACAACGAAGTCTATTCACTCGCAGAATTTTTAGGATAAACCCCCATGTCAAAATTCCTCCCCCTCAAACTCCACCAAGAACTCAAAGATGCCGGTCTCCCCGTCATCTCCGTTGACGAAACCGGCAGTGTAACCATCGAAGGAGACGCCACACCCCAGCAGATCGCCACCATCGAACAAATCAAAGCCGCACACGTCCCTGTCCCCTCCCTCCCCGAACTCGAAATCTCATCCATCACCACCGAAACCCTCATCAAAATGGTGCTCACCCTCTGGGATAAAGTCATCGAACAAAAACCCGATAAAGACCTCACCCTCAAAGACCAAGCCGCCGCCAAACTCACCTCCGCCAAACAAAACGCCGCCCAACTCCACGCATTCCTCACCCAAGAATACCAAAAAGAACACGATAAGCAAAAACCATGACCCTTACCCTTGCCTCTCTCCGCTCCAGCATCCGCCTTATCCTTGGCGATCCATCCGCCGCCCGCTACTCCAACGACAGCATAGACGATGCCATCCGCCGCGCACTCACCGACATCTCCCGCATCATCCCCAACCTCACCTCCGGCTCCCTCACCCTCTCCTCACCAGGCAGAGATATAGACCTCTCCCTCTGGGAGGGGTCAGGGGAGGGTCTCCCCATCCACGCAATCGTTTCTATTCGTTTCCCCCACGATGAATCCGCAGACCCCGAATCTACCTATCATGACGCCTTCTACTTCTACACCTCCTCCGGGTCTCCATTCCTCTACATCCAAGGCAGCCGCATTCCGCAGTCCGGCGATAAAATCTCCTTTGAATACATCACCACCCACACTATCCAAAACCTCGACTCCGCCGCCCAAACCACCCTCCCCGAACACCTCGCCTACCTCCTCACCACCGGCGCAGCCGCCTATGCCGCCATCTTTCGCTCATCCCAAATCTCCGAATACCAAGGCTCACGCGCATCCGATATGAACCAACTCTACCAATGGGGTAACCAACTCATGACCAACTTTCGCGGCATGTTAGCCGACCTCAAAACCACCCCCATCGCCCAAAACCGCCTCCCCGGCCTATGGAGACTCGACCAATGGGATGCAGATTAGTACCCCTCTCCCTCTGGGAGAGGGGTTAGGGGTGAGGGTAAAATGCCCCTCTACTTCACCGGCCCCCTCCAATTCTCCGCCCTCTACAAATGGGTCTGTCATGGCGAAAACTGCCCCGAATGCGCATCCCTCGAAGGAGAAATCCACCCCCTCGACTATTGGGAAGCAACCACACTGCCAGGCTTTCACCCCAATTGTGATTGCTCCCTTGTCGCCGCCGCCCTCACCGAAAACCAAACCACCCGCGTTTTCGCCCGCGTCCTCAACTGGATGCTCGATGCCGGCATGTTCGCCAAAATCATCACCAACGCCCCCTATTCCTCCATGTACAAAATCTTCTCCCGCATCCTTGCCGCCGGTCAAGCAAAAAAACACGAAGACGAAGACGAATCCAGCGTTCGCACACACCGCCCTGGCAAAGGCAGCTACCACTCCGGCGGTACCGGCACCACCACAATGGGCGGAACACGCCGCACCTTCTCACGCACCACATCCGGCGACTTCACATCACCCTCCTTCACCCACCCCGCCCCCATCGTCCAGGCAATAGACGGCATCATCACCCCCTACAACCACCTCAACCCGCGTCCCGAGATTCCACGCCCCGCCTCCATCTACGCATCCAACCGCACATAATCCACTCGCTTATATGCAAAATACTTGCGCCCCTCCTCATACAGCAAATACCCCCGCCTCTCCATCGAAGCCAGCGCCCTACCCACATAAAACTGCCGCCCAACCGCCCTCTGAATCTCCGTCAGCGTCAAACCCTCCGGGTTTGCCTCCAAAGCCCCCCAGATCGCCTCATACAACCCCTCATTGTCCCGCGCGTTCCTCACGCACCCATTGCGTAACAAAAGCTTCTGTCCACCAGGTGCGTTTACCATCTCTTGGGTCATACAAAAATTTGACATCGTCATCCTCCCAATCGTCAGGCTGCCAGCCGCGCGCAAACAGCCACAAAATAACATCCCACTTCTCCGAAAACTCACTTACATAAAATTCATCTTCAAATCCCATGACCTACTCCCTCAACCAAAATTGCCACATCACACTCACCCATCCCAATGTCAACAGCGGCGACCCCTACGGGTTTATTTTGCACTCAGAAGACCGCGACCGCGGCCCAGCCGTATCCATCCAGCGCACCACCTCCGCCGATGGCGACATCACCATCAAAATCTTCTTCTCCGTCCTCCTCGCCGACCAACTCATCAACCCCGATGGATCCGAGCACACCGACACCAGAGCCGAAATGTATTCAAAAATCCTTGAATACCTTGCCCAGACAAGCGGTCTCGAACTCGAAACCTCCGCCGGGGTCTTCTCCAATGTCGGCGCCTCCGGCCATTCAGCAACCGAAATACACTTTGCGCCCCTGTCCATCATCACCTGTCAATTCAACAACGCCGGCACCTACTACCCACCCGCAGACCCCGACCTCTACCTCGCCTCCGTCTGGGATGGATCGCTCACCTGGGCAACCTCCTTCTGGCGCAACGCTTGAGGGGGGCTTGGCAGGCTTGCTTTACCACAGCGCGCTGGAGAGTGCCAGCAGACCAAAGACGGTGATGACAGCGCCCGCCACGCGGTTGACCCATTGCAGCCCGGCGGAGGTAAAGCGCTGGCGCACCAGGCTGACCGCCCCGCTGAGCAGCAGCCACCACAGGGCAGAGCCGGTGAACACCCCCAGCACCACAACACCCGCCGCGCCGTAATCCCCGCCCGTGCCAGCCAGCCCCAGCCCGGCAAACACCGCCGCAAAGGAGAGGATGGTCATGGGGTTGGTCAGCGTGAGGAAGAAGGTAGAGGCATAGGCGCCCAAAAGCCCGCCCGCCGCGGCGGCAAGCGGCTGCTGCGCCGGTTTTGTCAGCAGCGTTTTGATCCCCAGATAGCAGAGAAAGACACCCCCGGCAAGACGCAGCCATTCCTGCTGGCTGACCAGCGCGTCGGAGATCAACGTCAGCCCAAAGGCGGCAACACAGCCGTAGAGGGCATCGGCGCTGGCGGCGCCCAGACCGGAGACCAGCCCGCGGGCGCGCCCTTCTGCCAGCGTGCGGCGGATGCACAGCACGCCGATCGGTCCGACCGGCGCGGCGATGGAAAAGCCGATGATCAGCCCCCGCAGCAGAAATGAAAGATACATGATGGCTTCCTTGTGTGCGCCTGCGCCTGAGCGGGTTAGGCTGCTCGGCGGGGATGCGCAGAATCACGCGGCGAAAAGCGGCGTTTTCTCTTCGTTGTCTTCCTCGCTGTTCTCTTCCTGTGCCGCAGGCGCGTCTTCTTTCTCTTCTTCTTGTTCCTCTTCCAGCGTGAACTGCGCTACAATATCCTGCAGTGTCTGCGCCATGTGTGCCAGGTCTTCGGCAGCTGCCGAGACTTCTTTGACCTGAGCATTCATCCCGTCCGCCGCGGCCGAGATTTCCTCGCTGGCGGCGGTGTTCTCCTCGCTCAGGCTGGCGATGTTCTCGATGGCGGTGTTGACTTCGGCTGTGCTGGCGCTCATCTCCTCGCTGGCGGCGGTGTTTTCCTCTACAATCGAAGAGGCGGTCTCCATCATCTCGCTCAACTGGACGGTAAGGCTGCCCATCTCCTGTGCCTGTTTGCTCAGTTTTTGGGCGGTTTGCACGGCTTTTTGGGCGGCAGCGTCAATCTGCTGCAGCGCATCCCCCGCCTGCCCGGCGCGGGCAACCCCCTGCTCCACCTCGCCGCGGCTTGCCTGCATCGCCTGGACGGCTTCGGCAACGGCTTTTTGCACCTCGCCGATCAGGGCGGCAATTTCGCGGGTGGAGAGGGCGGATTTTTCCGCCAGTTTGCGCACCTCGTCGGCAACCACAGCAAACCCGCGCCCGTGCTCGCCTGCCCGTGCGGCTTCGATGGCGGCGTTGAGCGCCAGCAGGTTGGTCTGCGAGGCAATATCCTCGATGGCGGAGACGATATCCACAATGCGCGCCGAGCGTTCCTGCATCTGCTGCATCTTTGCCGCGGCTTCATCCACGCGCGTCTGGATGGTCTGAATCCCGGCGATGGTCTGTGCAACAGTAGCAGCCCCCTGCCGTGCGGCTTGCGCTGTCTGGTCGGCGCTGGCGGCTTGCTCTTGGGCGGCGGCGGAGATGTCTTCCACTGCGGAACGGATGCGCTGGCTGGCTTCGGCGGCTTTGCCAATGGAAACAGCCTGCTCCTGTGCCCCGCGCGCCACACCCTCGATGGCGAGCGACATCTGCGCCATGGACATGGCGGCTTTGCCCACGCTTTCGGCCTGCTGGCTGGCGCCCCCGGCGGCTTGCTGCAGTGAGAGGCTGATCTGCTGCACCGCCTGCGCGGCGCTGCGCGCCGTCTCCACCAGCCCGGCGGAACTGCCGCGCAGGCTGTCGGCCTCGCTGCGCAGCTGCGCAATCACCTCGCGCAGACTGGCAACCATGCGGGCAAAGGCGCTGCCCAGCACGTCATCGGCGGAGATTGGCTGAACGGCAGCCGTCAGGTCTCCCAGCGCCAGACGCTGGGCAGCCTGCGCCATGCGCTGGAGATAGTCGGTCATGCGCTCAAAGGCTTGCGCCATCTCGCCCATCTCATCGCCGGAGCGGATGCGCACTTGATGATGCAGTTCGCCGCGGGCGATGCCCTCGGCAGCGCGCGCTGCCTGGCGGGCGGCGTTTGCCAGCGAGCGCGAGATAAACACCGCCAGCCCCATCCCCACCAGCGCCGCCAGAATAGTGATGGTGACGACCATGCTGCGCATCCTGCCCATGCGCTCCTCCACCCCGCGCTGGGCGGCTTGGTTTTGCTCATCGGCGGCGGCTTTGATGCTTTCGGTGTTGCCGATGAGCGTGTTAATGGCTGTTTCCAGCCCGTCCAGAAATTCTTGCTGAGCGATGGCGGTTTCCAGCTGTGTGGTGCGTATCTCGATGATGCCGTCCTTACCAGTGACCAGTTCGTCCTGCTGGCGCAGCAGTTCGGCTGTCTGTTCGTCCAGCGTGCTGCTGGCGATGAGCGCCTCGCGCTCCTGGCGGCGGCTGGTGTACTGTCCGCGCAGGGTAACCAGTTCGGTGGTGTCGCTTGCCGTCAAGCTGCGCGCTGCCAGAGCTGCCATCTGCAGCCGCAGACGGTCAACGTTGATCATCTCAGGGGTTTGTTGGACGGATTGCAGCTTGCTTTGGAAGGTTTTGCTCAGCTCATCATGGCGGGCAAACAGGTCTTTGAGGGCGGTTTCGCTGGCGACGCGCTGGCGCTGGCTCTGGCTGATGCGGTTGTAGTAGCCTTCAATGCGTCCGCGCTGGTCGCGTGCGGATGCCAGCTGCACCTGCAACTCGGGGTCTTTGATCAACGCTGCCAGCTGCGTGGCGGTCTCATCCCACTGTGCTGTGGTGCGCTTGACCTCGCTGTCCAGCGCATCCAGGGTTTGGCTTTGAGAAGTGTTGTATGCCTGCTCGGCGGCGTGGACGATGCGCCAGGTGAGGCTTTCGAGCCGGGCGGCGTTGTCCACCATCGGCGCGCTGACGGCGGTGAGGCGCGCAAAATCGCCGCCCAGCCGCCCTGTGGAGAACAAAGCGCTCCCTCCCAGCAGCGCCATGAGCGCCACCACTGCCCCAAACGAAAGCAATAGCTTGCCGCGAATTTTGAGTTTCATGCTTCCTGCTCCCAGAACATGTTGAACATGGGGGATTTCCCCGTGTGCCAATATCATACCATAAAGCGCGGCAGGAGATGCCCGGCGGCGCTTTACAGACAGTTTACAACCCGCGTTGCGTCAATCTCCGCCCCCGCCCCGCGTGTAGGATGCGGCTTGCCCCATTGGCTGCCCCCCTCCCATAGGGAGGGGCTGGGGGAGGGCGAATTGCCCCGCACTCCCACATGTAGGGGCTTGCCCCATCGCTCCCACGTGTAGGGGCTTGCCCCGTTGGAATTTGTGGGGTGAACCCCACCCTACGTGCTGTGCCCCTCCCTCGTCCTGCAGGGAGTCGCCGCATCTTCGCCCACCAGCAACTGGCGCTTGACAGGCGTGTCAAAAGCAGGTACAATAATTTTAGTTATAAAATTCTTATTGTACTGGGTAATCATGTATTGATTGGCAGAAGCGGGGATCCGCACCACTGATTTGGTCGCTTTGCGCCCCTTGATTCTGATGGCGCGGGCGGTGCGGGGAGCTAAATAGCGAAACCGGCTGACGTTTTCGTCTGCCGGTTTTTTTATCTTTAAACGCTGAAAAGCGCTTTTAACTGGGTGAGGAGGAACATAAAATGAAAACGAGTTCTCTACGGACACAGCGCATCCTGACCGCGCTGCTATTGTGCGCGCTGCTGCTGGTGGCGGTTGTCCCGCTGCGCGTGGTGCGCGCCGATGATGACGCCCCGCCGACGATCCCACCGCCGGGCGAGACGACAAACACGATCACCGGCACCAACGGAAACGATACCGTTACCGGCAGCGATCAGAATGACTACATCACCACTGGCGCCGGAAATGATACCATCAATGCCGGGTCGGGCGATGATGTCATTGACAGCGGCACCCGCAATAGCAACAGCGGTGTGGGCGATTCTGTCGATGGCGGTGCAGGCACGGATACGGTGGTGCAAACTTCTGATAATAATCAGACCTTCGATGCGGGGACGGGCGGAAACCCCGACCGCCTTTACGGCGATTCAAACAACAGCAGCCGCTACGATGCTCTGACCAGCGTTGAACAGCTGATCCTTGTCGGCGGCGGCAGCAATAACACCATTGACGCCTCGGAGTTTACCGGCGAGACCCAATTGTATGGAATGGGGGGCAAAGATCGACTGCTGGGCGGCAGCGGCAGCGATTATCTCTACGGCGGCGCCGGCGATGACAGCGGTACAGCCAGCGGTGTTACCCGCGGGCTGTGGGGCAATGGCGGGGATGACTTTCTCAACGGCGGCAGCGGCAACGATTACCTTAACGGCGGCAGCGGTGTTGATACTGTCTTGCGCGAAGCCAACGCCAACATGACCCTTACCGACAGCCAGCTGCAGGTGGGCGCCTCGGAGACGGATACCCTCGTCAGCATCGAGAAAGCCATCCTGACTGGCGGGGCGAGCGGTAATACCCTCAACGCCAGCGGGTTCAGTGGGGATGTAACGCTCAACGGTGAAGGCGGCAATGACACGCTGACCGGCGGTTCGGGCAACGATACGCTCAACGGTGGCGATGGCAACGACACGCTCAACGGCGGCTCGGGCAACGACACGCTGAGCGGCGGGGCGGGGAACGACACGCTCAACGGCGGCAGCGGCACGGATACGCTCTCAGAGAGCGGGGATGTCAACTTCACCCTGACGGACACCACACTCAGCGGACTGGGGAGCGACACGCTTTCCGGTATTGAGAAAGCCATCCTGACCGGCGGGGCGAGCGGTAATACCCTCAACGCCAGTGGGTTCAGCGGGGATGTGACGCTCAATGGCGCAGGCGGCGATGACACGCTGGCGGCGGTGCGGGGGATGATGCGCTCAACGGCGGCGAGGGCAATGACACATTAACCGGTGGGCTGGGCGATGATGCGCTCAACGGCGGCAATGGTATGGATACGCTCTCAGAGAGCGGGGATGTGGACTTCACCTTGACGGATACCTCGCTCACGGGCAACGGCACGGATGCCCTCGACAGCATCGAGGAAGCCATATTGACCGGCGGGGCGGGCGCCAACACCCTTGACGCCAGCGGGTTCAGTGGGGATGTAACGCTGAACGGCGCAGGCGGCGATGACACGCTGAGCGGCGGTGCGGGGGATGATGCGCTCAACGGCGGCGAGGGCAATGACACATTAACCGGTGGGCTGGGCGATGATGCGCTCAACGGCGGCAATGGTATGGATACGCTCTCAGAGAGCGGGGATGTGGACTTCACCTTGACGGATACCTCGCTCACGGGCAACGGCACGGATGCCCTCGACAGCATCGAGGAAGCCATATTGACCGGCGGGGCGGGCGCCAACACCCTTGACGCCAGCGGGTTCAGTGGGGATGTAACGCTGAACGGCGCAGGCGGCGATGACACGCTGAGCGGCGGTGCGGGGGATGATGCGCTCAACGGCGGCGAGGGCAATGACACATTAACCGGTGGGCTGGGCGATGATGCGCTCAACGGCGGCAATGGTATGGATACGCTCTCAGAGAGCGGGGATGTGGACTTCACCTTGACGGATACCTCGCTCACGGGCAACGGCACGGATGCCCTCGACAGCATCGAGGAAGCCATATTGACCGGCGGGGCGGGCGCCAACACCCTTGACGCCAGCGGGTTCAGTGGGGATGTAACGCTGAACGGCGCAGGCGGCGATGACACGCTGAGCGGCGGTGCGGGGGATGATGCGCTCAACGGCGGCGAGGGCAATGACACATTAACCGGTGGGCTGGGCGATGATGCGCTCAACGGCGGCAATGGTATGGATACGCTCTCAGAGAGCGGGGATGTGGACTTCACCTTGACGGATACCTCGCTCACGGGCAACGGCACGGATGCCCTCGACAGCATCGAGGAAGCCATATTGACCGGCGGGGCGGGCGCCAACACCCTTGACGCCAGCGGGTTCAGTGGGGATGTAACGCTGAACGGCGCAGGCGGCGATGACACGCTGAGCGGCGGTGCGGGGGATGATGCGCTCAACGGCGGCGAGGGCAATGACACATTAACCGGTGGGCTGGGCGATGATGCGCTCAACGGCGGCAATGGTATGGATACGCTCTCAGAGAGCGGGGATGTGGACTTCACCTTGACGGATACCTCGCTCACGGGCAACGGCACGGATGCCCTCGACAGCATCGAGGAAGCCATATTGACCGGCGGGGCGGGCGCCAACACCCTTGACGCCAGCGGGTTCAGTGGGGATGTAACGCTGAACGGCGCAGGCGGCGATGACACGCTGAGCGGCGGTGCGGGGGATGATGCGCTCAACGGCGGCGAGGGCAATGACACATTAACCGGTGGGCTGGGCGATGATGCGCTCAACGGCGGCAATGGTATGGATACGCTCTCAGAGAGCGGGGATGTGGACTTCACCTTGACGGATACCTCGCTCACGGGCAACGGCACGGATGCCCTCGACAGCATCGAGGAAGCCATATTGACCGGCGGGGCGGGCGCCAACACCCTTGACGCCAGCGGGTTCAGTGGGGATGTAACGCTGAACGGCGCAGGCGGCGATGACACGCTGAGCGGCGGTGCGGGGGATGATGCGCTCAACGGCGGCGAGGGCAATGACACATTAACCGGTGGGCTGGGCGATGATGCGCTCAACGGCGGCAATGGTATGGATACGCTCTCAGAGAGCGGGGATGTGGACTTCACCTTGACGGATACCTCGCTCACGGGCAACGGCACGGATGCCCTCGACAGCATCGAGGAAGCCATATTGACCGGCGGGGCGGGCGCCAACACCCTTGACGCCAGCGGGTTCAGTGGGGATGTAACGCTGAACGGCGCAGGCGGCGATGACACGCTGAGCGGCGGTGCGGGGGATGATGCGCTCAACGGCGGCGAGGGCAATGACACATTAACCGGTGGGCTGGGCGATGATGCGCTCAACGGCGGCAATGGTATGGATACGCTCTCAGAGAGCGGGGATGTGGACTTCACCTTGACGGATACCTCGCTCACGGGCAACGGCAGGATGCCCTTGACAGCATCGAGGAAGCCATCCTGACCGGCGGGGCGGGCGCCAACACCCTTGACGCCAGCGGGTTCAGTGGGGATGTAACGCTGAACGGCGCAGGCGGCGATGACACGCTGAGCGGTGGTCTGGGCGATGATACGCTCAACGGCGGCGCGGGTTACGATACCCTGTACACATCCCCCGGCACGGATAGCATTGACGGCGGCGATGGAAATGATTTCTTCATCATTGAAGGCAGCAACGGGCTGGGCGAGGGCAACGAAACCTACATCACTGGCGGCGGTGGCTATAACTACTTCCAGTTTATGGCGGGCGCTTATGGCGACCTTATCCTCGAATCAGCAGAGGGCGCGGTGGATACGCTTGACTTCAGCGGCTACAACGCCCCGGTGACCATTGACCTGGCGAGCGGCGCGCGCCAGCTGGTTGCCTCGCTGGATGACGGCAACGGCGGCTTCAATCATCTGTGGGTTACCCTGATTGGTCTGTTCACCAGCGTTTTTGGCTCGGATGGTGACGACACACTGACCGGCAACAGCCTGGATAACGAAATCTATGGGCGCGGCGGGAACGACACCATCCGCGGCGGGGCGGGCAGCGACTGGCTGGTTGGCGATGGCGGCGAGGCGGCGGCTCTGCGGGAGCAGGAGCAGGAAGGCCCTATCGAAGGCGACGACACCATCTATGGCGAAGAGGGCGATGATGTGCTGTTTGGCAACGGTGGCGACGACAGCCTCTCCGGCGGCGCGGGGAATGACCAGCTCTTTGGCGACGACGGTACGGATACTGACCTGGACGCTGTCCCGCACATTGGCTTTGTCGAGCATGAGGACGATTGGGACAGCATCGAACGCCCCGAAGCGCTTACCCCTCCGCCTGCGTCTGGTGGGCTGGGCGGCACGCCTTCTGCAGGTGATGGCGCGGCTGGCGCAGCGCCTGTCGTTGGGGGCGGTCTGCTTATCCCGGTGACCGGTACAGATGCGGTTGCCCTGCCGTGCGGCGTGGTGACGCTTGTTCTGCCCAACGGCGACAGCGTTGCCATCTCCGGACTGTGCGGCAACTACTGGGCGGTGCTGGTGGCAGATACAGCCGAGACGCTTCCCAGCGCTCCGCAGTCTCCATATTCCTTTGTGCGCGGCATGACCCTGCAAATTCTGCAGGGCAGCGACCCCGCCAACTTGCAGACGCTCAGCCCACTGCCCGAAGGGGTTACCATCACCTGGACGTTTGCAGCGGGCGGTGCGGCGGGTGCAGCCGGGCTGTATTGGGATGGCAGCGCCTGGCAGCCGGTCAACCTGACGGTGACAGGCGGCGCGGCATTTGGCGTGCACAACAGCAGCGGGACGATCATCCTGGCGTCTCAGTAGCGGATACTTTTTCATTTCATCAACAACGACCCGGCGCTGACGAAGCCGCCGGGTTGTTGTTATCCGCAGATGTCCTCCCTCCCGCGTGTGGGATGGGGCTTGCCCCATTGCCGGTAGCCGTAGGTTAGGTTGGGCGCTACAGCGTGTGCGAACCCCAACATTTTGACCCCGTCGCGGCACATCGGTCTGGTGTTGGGTTCGCGGCAGGGGGGCGCTACATGGGCGCAATGGGGAGGGCGTCGAGCACCGCCCAGCAGCGCGAGAACGTATATTTGCCGCGCTCAAAGATGTGGCGGATGCCCTGCACGGTGACGGGCACATCGCTGGTGACGCGGGCGGCGTAGGGCTGGTTGGCGATCACCCCCGCTAGGTCGGAGATGAGCAGCGGCAGGATGCGCTCCGCCGGCACGCTGACGCGGTGTTGCACCACCGGCACGTCTTCTTTGAAGGGCGTGGCGGCTTTGCCGCCCACTTCCACATCGCCGCCGGGGATAAAGGTCAGCGTGCAGCTGGCGGGGGTTTTGTTGGGGTTGAGGATGGTCAGCCACTCGCGTTCTTCCAGCGGGAATTTCTCCGAGACGAGATATAGGCAGTCCACATACACCCACTGTTTTTCGGCTTCGCCCAGCGGGCCGGGGTGGAAGAGATAGGTCGCCATGCTGTTGGTGATGCGCTCGGCGCCGATGCGGTCTCCGGCGGTTGCCTGGACGACGATCGGCTGGTCGCTGACCATGCGCACGCCAAAGCGTTTGCGCGGGTTGCAGCCGGGCGGCAGGTTGCCGGTGCCCAGGTTGTCCACGTCGTCCTGCAGGTGCAGCCTGCCCTGGCGGCCTGCCTTGAGGGTGAAGGCAAAATCCTGCGGGGGTTCATCGGCGTAGAAAAAGGTGGCGGTGATGTGGGCGTCGTGCGTGGTGCTGAGGTTGAGCAGCAGCACCCAGGCGTCATAGACGTTGATGCTCTGCACCGTCTCGCCGTTGACCCAGCTCTGAAAAGGCTCATATTGCGAAAAGAACTCGGTTGCGTACCATTCCGTGTACATTGTGAAAAGGCTCCTTTGAAGGCGGTTTGTGTTGATCGGGTCGGGGCACTCTGGGTCAGCCTTTGAGGGCGCCCAGCGTCATACCCTTTACCAGGTATTTTTGCAGGAAAATGAAGAGGATGATCACCGGCAGGGTGAGCAGCACGCCGCCTGCCAGCATGATCTCTTTTTGTGCAATCCCGCCGGACTGCTGGCGCAGGGTATAGAACAGGTAAAGCGCCACCGAGGCGGTCTGCTTGGGCATATCTTTGGAAAGAAAGATGGTAAAAAGGACATCGTTCCACACCAGGACGATGTTGTTGAGGATGACCGCCATCAGCACCGGTTTGGAGAGCGGCAGGACGACGCGCCACAGGGCGCCCATGCGCGTGCACCCGTCAATCATGGCGGCGTCTTCCAGTTCGGCGGGTAGGGTGGAAAAGTAACTGCGCAGCAGGAGGATGGAATAGGGGATGGTGAGGGCGGTGTAGCCGATGATCAGCCCGATGCGGGTGTTATAGAGGTGCAGACGCAGATAGGCGATATACAGCGGCAGCAGCAGGAGGACAAAGGGCAGCATTTGGGTGATGAGCAGGGCGGTGATGACTGCCCGTTTGCCGGGGTAGAGATAGCGCGCCAGGCTGTAGGCGGCTGGGCAGGCGACCAGCAGCGAGAGCAGGGCGGTGGCGATGCCATACGTGATGGAATTGACCAGCGGCAGTGCAAACACCTTGAGTGCCTTGGCGTAGCCCGCCAGGGTGATCTGGCTGGGGATCCAGCGCGGCGGTTGGACGTATAGCTCGCTCACCGGGCGCAGGGTGGAGGTGAGCAGCCACAAAAACGGGGCTACGATGATCGTGGTTAGAGCCATCAGCGCGCCGTAGGTAAGGATGCGGTTGACTGCCCGCCGCAGGAGGGCGCTGCGCCGCCGTGCGGCAGGGGAGGGGGAAGAGAGGGGTGTGTGCATGGCTTTAGTTCTCCGTCTGGCTGCGGCGGATGTAGATGATGGCAAAGATCAGGCTGATGCTCATCAGGGTAACGCCGGTTGCGGCGCCTTTGCCCAGGTCAAGGTAGCGGAAGGAGATGTTATACACCAGCGGCGCCATGGTGGTCGAATCGACCCCCGGACCGCCCTGCGTCAGCAGATAGATGGTGGTGAAGTCGTTCATTGACCAGATGGCGCCCAAAATGGTCAGCAGGCTGAGCACCGGCATGATGCCCGGCAGGGTGATATACCAAAAGGAAGCCAGCGGGGTGGCGCCGTCCACTTTGGCGGCTTCGTAGAGTTCGCTGGGGATGCACTGCAGCGCCGCCAGCAGGGCAACGTAGTTGTAGGGGAACCACATCCACATTGCCACCAGGAAAATCGAAGGCCACAGCCAGGCGCGCTCGGTGAGAAAACCGACATTTTCGCTGATCAGCCCGCTGAGCTTGAGATAGTGGTTGAGCAGCCCCCACTGTTTATCGTAAATCCAGCGCCAGGTGAGGGCTGAGGTTGCCACGGGCATCATCCACGGGATGAGGATGACCGCCCGCCACAGCCAGCGCAGACGCAGTTCCTGGTTCATCAACAGTGCCAGCGCCAGCGCCAGCAGGATGGGCAGAAAGGTGGCTCCCAGCACCCAGACGGCTTGATTGCGCACGTAGATGTGCAGGTAGGGGTCGCGCGCCAGGCTGATGTAGTTGCACAGACCGCAGAAGCGCTCCGAATCGATCCCGGCGGTGATTTTGAAGCGGTTGAGACTGAGCAGCACCGAGCGCACCAGCGGATAGCCGATGATCAGCCCGATGAAGACAAAGCTGGGGATCAGCAGCAGGTAGCCCTGCAGTGTGTCGCGCTGGCGGAAGGAAAGCCCACGGCGGTGGGTTGTGGGCGGCGGCGCGCACTCGCTTGGGGCAAGGACATCAGGAGTGGAAAAGGTGCTTGACGTCATGAGAGAATGGCGGATGGGGGTGAGGTGCTCCCGCCGCAGGCTGCGGGCGGGGGGAGGCTCCCGCCCGCAGTCGTTTGCAGCGCTGGAGAAGCGTTTCTGCCTTAGGAAGCCTTTGCCGCCTGGATGAGCGGCAGTGCCAGGTCGCGCATTTGGGTGTAGAGCTGTTCGGGGGTGATCTCCGAGCGGAAGAGCGAGACCATTTGCGGGAAAGCGGCGCCGGTGATCTCATCGCGCGCCAGGAAGCCCTGATAGGGGATGGTGCGGGTGGCTTTGACCACATCTTCCCAGGCTTTCCACCACCATTCGATGGTTTTATCATAAGCGAATTCCAAACGGTCGGCGGAGGTCCAATCGGTGGTGGGCGGGATGGTGCCGTCGGAGTGATGCCAGACGGTGCGCGTTTCGGAGAGGATTGCCATCAGGTCTATGGCGGCGCGGCGGTTCTTTTCGGGGCTGGTCTTGAGCAGGTAGAAGCCGGTGCAGCTAAAGGAGTGGAAGGGCGACTGCTGCGGCGAGCTGGGACCGTAGGGGTAGGGGAGAATGGTGGTTTTTTCGGCGTTGACGATCTTGCCGTCCGGGTCGAGCGCCCGCCCAACGCCAAAGTACCATGTTCCGTGCTCGACGGCGGCGATTTCGCCGGTGGCATACGCCTGTTCGCACTCCGACCAGTTCCAGTTGAGGCAGGCTTCGGGTGAAAGGTCCATCAGCCCTTTGACAAAGGTGGCGGCTTCGATCCAGGCTTGTTTTTCGGAGCCGTCTTCACGGAAGTCGCCAAAGGTCAGCCCGTTGGAGAGCCAGAAGAAAGTGATCGAATCCATCACCGAGTAATCGGCACCCATCTTGAGGGCGTACGGCTTGGCGATGCCGCTCTTTTCGGCGATCTTGCGCAGCCCTGCCAGCAGACCGTCATAGCTGCCCATGCTGGCGGGGTCCACCCCGGCTTGCTCCATCAGGTCTTTGCGGATGATGAGCCCCTGATTTTCATAGCCAAGGGCTGCCATCACCAGCCGTCCATCGGAGCACAAGTCGTTGGCGGGGGGTTTGAGGATATCCGGGATGCGCGTGTCCATCCACCACTTGGGCATCTGTCCGTCCAGCGGGACGAGGAAACCGGCGTTGCACCAGTTTTCGGTGGCGCCGCCCCAGTTGTAGGTGATGTCCACCGGCTCGTTTGCCATGACAAAGGCGGGGGTTTTTTGGTCAATCTCGCCCCAGCCGATCAGTTCCCAGTTGATTTTGCCGTTGGGGTAGCGTTTTTTCCACTGGGCGGTGGCGTAGTCCATCAGCTCCTGGTTGTGCTCGGCGGGGTTGTTGGGGTCAAACCAGTGGGCAATGCGGATTTCGATGGGGTCTTGTGTGACCGGTTTGAGCCATTCCTCCAGTGTGGCATCGGAGGGCATGGCGGGGGCTTCAGTGGGGGGTGGGGCGGCAGGGGCTTCGGTGGGTGGTGGCGCGGCGGGCGGTTGTTCGGGCGCGGCGGTGGGGGCGGCGGGTTTGCAGCCTGCCAGCACGGCGCCGCCGCCAACCAGCAGGCTGGTTTTGAGGAAGTCGCGTCGTGATAATCTCTTCTGTTTCATCTTTTTATCTCCCAAATCTTCTAAACAAGGATTGGCATTTGCGCCGCGGATTGTCCCGCGGGCGGCATTGCATGCGGTTTGTGGGCAAACTTCTGCGTCGGTTAACCTCCTTCCATAAAACATCTCACGGGACAGGCGCAACGCCGCTGGAAGTCCAATCCCAGCTGATGATGCGCTGTGGTTTGAGACGGATGATGACATGCGGACTGTTGATCATGCGTTGCGGGGTGGGGGCAAGGATACCCTCCGACCCCAGATACTTTGTGTAAATCCTGGCTGCCGTCTGACGGGCAAATTCCTGGTCGTCTTCCAGCAGTTCGGCTTCGCCCTCAAGGATGACGGCTTTGAAGCGCAGACCGCCCTCGGTGATATCAATGCTGATGGCGCAGTGCGGGTTGTTTTTGAGATTTTTGACCTTGAGAAAGCGCGGCGAGGTCTCCATGCAGATCGTCTCGCCGTCCCAAAGAAACCAGATGGGGGCGATGTGCGGGCGTCCGTCGCGGCGCACGGTGGCGATGCGGGCGATGAGCGGCTGGGCAAGAAAGGTGTCAATTTCTTCTTTAGTCAGTTCACGCATAGTCTTTCTCCTTGAATGATGCTGTTGACAGTGCGCTGAGCAGGCGCACGGTGTGCCAGGCAAGGAATTCCCCCGCGCCGCGCTCCAGCCGCGACGAGCGCGAAGCCCACACCTCAAGCCCGCCGCCGTCAAACGCCTGCTGGGTGGGGATCCATCCGAGGTGGGTGTGGGCGTTGCCCACTACCAGCGTATGGCGGAAGGGCGAATGTGCCTGGATGTGCTGGGCAAAAGCCACAAACGGCATGCCCGGCAGCCCAGCCAGGGCGGTCTCGCCCAGACAGAAGAGGCGCAGGCTGGCGTGCCAGGCGGGTTTTGCCGTGCGGCGCAGCCATTCGCTCTCATCGCCCAGCAGGGAGAGCACCGCGGGATATTTGAGGGTGATGTCGGCTTCATCCCAAAACTGGCTGACATCGCGGGCGGGGAGGATGACCGTCTCGGCGCAGGCATCCAGACGGATGTGCGCGTCGCCGGGGGTTTCGAAGGATGCTGCCAGGACGGCGTCGGTCAGCCAGCGGGCGGTGTGTTCGGCGTCCAGCGTGGCGGTTACGTCGCCGCCGCACCCGCCCAGATAGAGACAGGGCAGATGCTTGCCCAGCCGCTGGTCAACGGCTGCCTGGACGCTGCCCGGCACGGCGGCGGAAATGCGATCGCCGCGTCCGGCGGGCAGGTCTGCCGCCAGATGCCACACCAGACAGATGGGAAAGCCGCGCCCATCGCGCACGGTGATGACGCGGATATAAGGGTCGGTCTCGCCTTCGGGGTGGAGGACTTCGTTTTCGGGCAGCGGCAGACGGGTGGAGACGGCTTTGTAGTTGCGCGTCAGCAGACGGCAGTTGTGCACCAGATGCGGCAGATGGACGCTGCCCAGCCCCAGCGCAGCCGGTTGCAGCGCTTGCTGCGCTTGTTGGACACAATCGGCAATGGGTTCGGCGAGGCGCTGGAGATACCCCGTGTCGGCTTCGGGGCACCCGGCAACGTGGGCGGTAACGGGGGCGGCGCGGGTGTGGGTACAGACAATCATCACTGCCTCGGGCGAGACCCCGGCGGCGTCGGCTGCGGCTTGCGCCAGGGCGTCAGCGGCGGTCTTTTCCAAGCCGTAGAGGTCGAGCGTCAGCAGGACAAGGCGCGTCTGCCCATCTTCGAGCAGCAGGGCGCGCGACATCAGCGGGGTGTGCACGCCCTGGGCGCGGCGCGGGGCAAACTCGGCGCACAGCATGGGCGTGCCCTGCGGGGTGATGTCCGTCTCGGCGGCGGCGGCATACAGGCGCGGGATGCTCATGGCTGCCCTCCCTGCCCATCCAGCTGACGCAGCAGCTGCACGGCTTTGTCCACCATCCAATAGCCGCCCTCGCGCCCAACGCGGGCGTTGAGCGTCGGCCACACCTCGTAAGAGCCGCCGAGGAACGCTTTGCGCGTGGCAACATACCCGGCATAGCCGTTGGCGTAAGTAACCACCAGGGTGGTATCGAAGGGCGACTGCGCCTTGATCATCAGCCCAAATTCGACAAAGGCTTCGGCAGAGAGCGCCACCAGCCCGCATTCACCCAGACGCAGCACCTGCACATCGGCGGTGTAGGTTTCTTCTTCCTGTAGTTCGCGCCGAAAGCGCTCCAATTCGCGCTCGGCGTAATCGTTCCAATCGGGCATTTTGGCGGCGATGTCGGCTTTCCACCAATTGCGGGTCACATCGCGCTGGGCAAACTGGAGGGGCATCTTGCGGTAGCCCAGCCGCACCTCGGGCAGGGTGCAGGCGCGGCGGTGGATTGCCATGATGGCGCTGGTGATGCCCTCGGTGGCTTTTTCCAGCCCGATGGGCTGCAGATAGTCGTGATAGTTGGTGTTGCCGCTGCACCCCGCCAGGTAGAAACAGGGGAGATGCCGCCCCAGCCGCTCATCCAGCGCGGCTTGGACGGTGTATGCCAGGTCGGCGGAGTATTCCTCGCCAAAGCTGAACGAGTTGTGCCCGGTGAAGTTCCACAGCAGACAGCACGGTTCGTCCTGCGCATCGCGCACCACCAGCAGCACCAGCTGCGGGTCAATTTCGCCTTCCTGCCCATACGCCTGATTGGAAGGGATGCCCATCCAGTGCGTCCAGATGCCGTAATCTTTGGTACGGCGGCGGCGGTTGAAGACCAGCCATGGCAGGTCAGCGCAGACCGTTCCCAGCGAAGCCGGTGCGCAGGCGGCTTGCGCCTGAGAGACAGCTTTGACCACCTTGCCGATGACTTTTTCCACCCATTGGCGCTCGCGGCGGGCGGTTTCTTCGTTCCAATGCGGGTTGAACGCCTGACGGTAAGTGTGCAGGGTGGGGAGCATGGAGGGGGCAACGTGGGTGTGCGAGCAGGCAAGCAGCACGGCATCCGCGGCGATGCCGGTGGCTTGCTCGACCTGCTGGGCGGCGCGCAGAGCGTCGGGGCGGTCAATTCCCAGTTCATCCAGGGTCACCAGCGCCAGCTGGGTGTGCCCGTTGGCGAGCACCAGCGCCCGGACGTAGAGCGGGGTGCGCTGACCGCTGGCGATTGGGGCGCCGTCGCCGGTTACCAGCCCCAGTTCGGGCTCCAGGTCAACCTCTGCCGTCCCGGCGTAGAGCTTTCCTTTAGGAGGAAGGGGGAGCATGTGGTTTCTCCTCGGCTTATCCGTGCAGGCTGGGGGCGCAGGGCACCGACCAGTAGCACATCAGTTCGTCGCCCTGGTTCCATTTGACTGCCCGCAGCCACTGCACCGCCACCGGCTGCGCGCTGCGAAAGTGCACGCCGTAGTGCTGGTTACGATGGGCGATGTCGTCCATATAGACGCACGCCAGCCGCTGCGGCTCGACCCGCACCGTGTGGGTGAGGAGCGAGTCGAAGTAGAGACGCATTTCGACCTCAGTCGGCAGTGGGTTGGGGTTGAGGATCACCGCCCACTCCGATTCGCGCACCCACCACTCTTCGGGCTGGTCAATGACGATGCCGTCCGGCAGATACCAGTCGCGGCTGAGGGTGGTGATGGCGAGATACGACTTGGCACACTCGCGCACCCCGTGCGGCGAGAGGGTCTTGGCGCTGGGGGTGTAGTCGTTGGCAGTGTTGTTCCAGCCGTTGGTGGATTGGCACACCACTGGCTGTGAGCTTTCGACCTGAAGGGCAAAGCGCACATTTGGCTGGACAGGCCACAGGGTGTAGTTGGTCTCGGTTGAGCGCTGGGCGGGAGCGGTGAGGGCAAAGGCACGCGGCGGCTGGTCTTCAAAGTAGAGGGTTACCTTGACCTCGGCGTCCACATCGCCGGGGTTGAACACCAGCAGATGCCCCATGGTGGCATGCAGGCTGCGCGGGTCGTAAAGATACTCGTGGTCAATCAGATAGCAGGTGTAAATAGCAGCCTCCTTATGGTGAAAAAAGGGTTAGAGATGACGGATACGTTTCCAGTAGGGTTCGTAGATATCCCAGGGGTTCTGGTCAGAGTCGATATTGCACGATTCGAGCACCGGCGGGGGGAAGTTGCAGCGCAGCATCTCCTGGACGGCTTCGCACACGGCAGCCTGAAGCAGGGCGGCGTTGATGATGGTGGAGGTGGGGCAGATGCGCGTTGCCAGCCCGTCCAGCTGAACGGCGGCGTCGCCGGGGTAGCCGCAGTTATCCAGCACCACATCGGCAAGCTCGTAAAGGTGCTTGCCGCTGGAATGGCGCGAGCTGTTGTGCCGCGACTGCTCCAGCGAGGTAAGGGCGATGACCGGCAGCCCGTGGGCGCGGGCTTCCATGGCGGCTTCGATGGGCACCGCGTTGCGCCCCGAGTTGGAGATGATGATCATGATATCTTCGGGGTAGAGCGGATAGCGGTTGAGGACGATGTGGGCGTAGCCTTCCAGCCGTTCGAGAGTGGTGCTGGTGAGGGCGCTTTCATGGAGCATCAGCCCGCCGTCGAAGATGGGGCTGACCGGCACCAGCCCCCCGGCGCGCACAAACATCTCCTCTGCCAGAATATGGCTGTGCCCGGTGCCAAAGACGTGGATGATGCCGTCACCCATCACACATTTGGCGATCAGCAGCCCCGCCTGACGGATGGCATCGCCCTGGGTGGTTTGCACCTTTTCGAGCAGCTGGTTGAGCACCGCAAAGAAGGGGTTGGGAAGGGTGTGCGGCTGGGTCAAAGGGGTGTCCTCGCAAAAAGTCATCAGATGATATGATGATTTTGTTTATCTTACCACAAGTTTTAGCCAATTTCAAGCCCTTGACAGACTTTTTTGGCGTGCTATAATAATCAAAACATCAGATGACCTGATTTCTATGAAAATTTCGCGCACCAATGTTTCCGATGAAGTCTCCGCATGGCTGATGAGCGCTATCCAGGAGGGCAGGTTTAAGCCGGGTGATAAGCTGCCCTCAGTGGAACAGCTGGCTGATGAGCTGGGTGTGGGGCGCAGTTCAGTGCGCGAGGGGCTGCGCCGTTTGCAGGCGTTGGGGATGATCACGCTGCGCCAGGGCAGCGGCACGTATGTTAGTTCACAAAAGGTCCTGCTCGGTTCTTCGCTCACCAGCTTTAGCGAAGCCGTCCGTCAGCGCGGGATGCGCCCTTCCTCTGTTGTCTTGCAGCGCGAGATCATCGAACCGGACGCCGTTGTGCGCGCCGACCTGCGCTTGCAGCCCGGCGAGAAGGTCAACCTGCTCAAACGTCTGCGGCTGGCGGATGGCGAGCCACTGGTCATTGAGCTTTCGTATCTGCCGCTGCGCCTTTTCCCCGATATCCTCGATGGCCCGTGGACGCTGGAGACATCGCTCTACGAACTGATGACACAGCGTTACGGCTACCGCCCGGCGTATGCCCGTCAGACGGTCTCGGCGGCGCTGCTGGATGAGGATCAGGCGCAGCTGCTGCAAGTTGAAGCTGGCAGTCCGTGTTTGGTGATGGTTTCTATTGCCTATGCGGAGGATGACACGCCGATCGAGTCGTCGCTGGATGTTTACCGCGCCGACCGTTATCAATATTCGGTCACGCTGGTGCGGCGCGAGTAAGCGGGCATCTGCGGTGGGGCGCACACGGGGTTGTCCGTCATTTTTGTTCAAGTGAGGTGTCTATGAACTCGATTAAAAAAGTGCTGGTGACCGGCGGCAGCGGCAAAGCCGGGCGCTTTGTGGTGCGCGAACTGCTGGCGCACGGCTACGACGTGGTCAATGTAGATTGGAAGCCCTCGGATGAGGTGCATACCTTTCAGGTCGAGCTGTGCGATCTGGGGCAGGTGTTTGGCGTGATGGAAGGGCGCGATGCGGTGCTGCATCTGGCGGCTTACCCTTGGGCGGGCGAGCATGCCGCCGAGGTGGTCTTCCGCAACAACGTCATGTCCACCTATAACGTCCTGCAGGCAGCGTGTGTGCTGGGGGTGAAAAAAATCGTCCTGGCGGGTAGCGAGTCGGCGCTGGGGTTTCCCTTCTTCTTCATTCCCTTTGCCCCGCACTATCTGCCGATTGACGAAGCCCACCCGCTGCTGGCGCAGGATGCCTATGGGCTTTCCAAAATCATCTACGAGACGCTCGGACAGGGGTACACCCGCCGCGACCCCAGCCTGTCCATCACCTGTCTGCGCCTCTCCTACGTCCTGCGCCCGGAGGACTATCGTGAAGAATTGCGTCAGGCGTGGGCGGATGAGGGGCGCAACAGCTTCAACCTGTGGGCGTATATTGATGCCCGCGACTGCGCCGCCGCCTTCCGCCTGGCGATGGAGACCTTCCACCCGGGGTTTGAAGCCTGCTATATCGCCGCCCGCGACACCCTCATGCGCCAGCCGACGCTCGATTTGGTGCGCCGTTACTTCCCGCCGGTCGAGCGGGTTGCCGAGGGCTTTGGCGGACGCATGTCGCCGCTTGACTGCCGCCGCGCAAAGCAGCTCATCGGTTTTGAACCCGCCTACACCTGGGACATGGTCGTCAGCCCGCAGGATGTGGAAGGATGAGGCGTTTCCCCATTGATCAGGAGCAGTGAACCATGACCACCATTCAAACTGTGTGCGGCGGCGTCCCGCTCGAAGCGCTGGGATGCACCATGATGCACGAACATATCTTTATGCAGTACGATGAGCAGTGGAAGGGGAAAATCTTTGACTTTGTCCTTCCCGAACTGTGGAAGCTGGTGCACGCCGGGGGCAGGACGCTGATAGATGTGATGCCCAAACCCGACCGGCGCATCGCCTGGTATCAGCAGCTGGCGCAGCAGGTTGACCTCAACATCATTTTGAGCACCGGTTTTTACCTCGAAAAGCTGCCGCAGTATGTCTTCCCTGAAATGCGCGCTTGGGACGAGGGGCGCATGGCGGAGATGATGCTCACCGAACTGTGCGAGGGGATTGGCGGCAGTGGGGTGCGCGCCGGGGTAATCAAGGTGGCTGCCGACCTGCCCGAACTGACCCCCTTTGAGCAGCGCGCTCTGCGCGCCGCGGCGCGTGTCCAGCAGCAAACGGGGGTGCCCATCTGCACGCACGCCTGTGCTGGCGCCCGCAACCAGTTTGACCTGCTGGTGCAGTCCGGCGCTGACCCGCAGCGCATCTACCTCAGCCATGTGGAAGCCGAATTTGGCTGGGAGGGGCGCACGCTGCGCCAGCAGGCGGAGTATCTGTGCGCCATTGCGCGCGAGGGCGGCAGTCTCTTCTTCAACAACTTTGCCTTTGAGTTTGACACCCCGCACGAAGACCTGATGTACCTGATGCACTTCCTGGCTGACCGCGGCTACAGCCACCGCATCCTCTACGGCATGGATACCAACTTCACCGTGGACGAGGACGGCAGTCTGTGGCTGGAGGCGCAGAAGGAGCACCCCGAAACTGCCGTGCGCACCTATGTTTACGGCTTGCGCCAGGCGCAGATGCTGATGCGCCGCTGGGGGTTTGGCGACGCCGATTTTCACATCTTTTTGGTCGAAAATCCGCGCCGCATGTTTAGCACCACGCGCATCTGAGCGCTCACCCTGCTGCGGAGGAGGATCACCATGCACATCACCGGGATCATCGGCAGCCCGCGCCCAAAACGCAACACCGCCGTGCTGGTTGGGCAGGTGCTGGCAGGCGCCGCCGAGCGCGGGGCGCACACCGCCAGCTATACCATCAGCCAGATGCAGATTGCCCCCTGCAACGGCTGCGAGGCGTGCAAACACACCGCGCAGTGTGTCATCAAGGACGACATGCACACGCTCTACGCTGCCCTCAACCAGTCGCAGGGGCTGGTGCTGGGCACCCCAATTTACTTTGACCATGTCAGCGCCCAAACCAAGACCTTTCTCGACCGGCTGTATGCCTATCTTGGTCCGCAGCTGGAGCATTATTACCCGCGGGGGGTGGCGGCGGTGCTTGCCGTCTGCTATGGCGACGGCGACCCCGCCCTGTATGAAGAGGTGGTTGCCTGGCTGCGCGAGCGGCTTTCGTTTTACTATGGCATTCACACTCTGGCGGTGGTCAAGCTCCACGATGCCGATGCTCGTCCGGCGGCGCGGCGCCCGGAAGCGCTGGCGCAGGCGTTTGCCGCCGGTCAACAGCTGGTGGACTATCTCTCTCAGACACCGCATGGGGGGTAACCATGAACGCCGAGATATGCCCGCTCAGCATTCTCTCAGCCCAGGCAACGCGCTTTTTCGATACCCAGCAGGGGGCGCTCTGTCAGCGGGTGGAACTGACCGCCGATCTGCGCGCCCTCAGCCCTTTGCCCGGCGAGGTGGTCATTGCGCTTGGCAAGCACAGTGTGCGTACCGCGCTGACCCTGCAGCCCGGTACGCACCGCTATCTGTGCTGGGCGCCTTACGACGGCGCAGGCGCGGCGCAAGCCCGTTTGACGCTGCAAGCGCGCCAGAGCGCGGTGCATACCCAGATTCGTGTGGGCGGATACCGCCCGTGGACGGTGTATGTGCTGGCAGATGTCTGCTCGGACAGCACATGGGTGTATGACGACGAGGCGCAGATGCGTGCCGATGATGCCGCCTTGCTCGACCGCACGCTTGACCTGATGGATCAGACCGCCGCCCAGCCCGCGGCGCTGCGCGAGCGTTACAACCTGGTGCATACCCGCCAGGTGTTGTATTATCTGCAGCGCTTCCCCGAAAAAGCCGAACGTCTGTTTGCCGCCATCCGCAATGGCGCGCTGACGCTCAGCCCGTTTTACAACATGTGTCTGACGGGGTGCGTCAGCCTGGAGGAATTGATCCGTCAGTTTTACCCGGCGCGGCGGCTGGCGGAGGAGCACAACCTGCCGCTGTGCTGCGCCAACCATCAGGAGACGCCCGCCATCACCTGGTTCACTGCCAGCCTGCTGGCGGATTGCAGCATTCCCTATCTGGTCAAGGCGGTGCTGCCTTACGAGTGCAGCTGGATGACGCGCCGCCCTGTGCCGCCGCTGCTCTTTTGGCAGGGAGCAGATGGGCGCGGGGTGTGGCTGCGGCTGCGCGTGGGCGATTATGTCGAAGCCGCCTTTTTGCTGGCTGGTCTGCGGCAGACCAACGCCGCCCTGCATGAACGCATCCTGCCGTCCTACGAACAGTTGGGCGGGGCGTATCCTTTTGACGCCGTGGCGCTGCTGGGGGTATATGGTGACCTTTCCCCCGAAAGCTGGCGGCAGGTGGAGAAGAAAAACGCTGCCGTGGCTGCTTATCACCAGCAGGGGTGGGAGTATCCGCGCCTGGTCAACGCTGCCCAGATGCAGTTTTGGGAACATCTGGGCGATGCCCTGCAGACGGCCGGGCTGGCGCGCTGGGAGGGCGATTTTGGCGCCGCCTGGGAAGCCTGGCCTGCCAGTTTGGCATCTCTAACGGCACGCTGGCGGCAGGTGCAGGAGCGCGCCCGTCAGACGGACGCGCTGACGGCATTGTGCTCTGTTTTGCACCCCCCCACAGCAGATGCCCTGCGCCAGCCGCTGGAGGAAGCCTGGGAGAACCTGCTGTGTCTGGCAGACCATGCCTGGAACGGCGAAAATGACGCCAACCGCGCCCTCAATCTGCGGCTGCGGCGTCAGTGGCTGCAGCGCGCCGAACAGGGGTTTGGGCAGACAGCCGATCAGGCGCTGAGCAGTCTGTGCGCCCACATCCGCGGCGGCAAACAGGAAGAGGTGGCGGTGTTCAACCCGCTGCCCTGGCAGCGCAGCGACCTGGTGAGCGTGGCGGTGCTGGGGGAGGGCGCCTGGCTGGTGGACAGCGCCAGCGGCGAACATCTGCCGCATCAGTTTTCGGAGGGAGCTGCCTGGTTTCTGACACCGCAGCTTCCGCCGCTGGGCTACCGCACGTTTGCCGTTGCGCGCCGTCAGACGGCTTCGCTTACTCAGCGCAGCTGGTTTGTGGGGGAAGATACGCTGCAAGGCGAGTTTTACCGTTTGCAGGTCAACCCGCAGTGTGGGGCGGTGCGCAGCCTCTACGACCTGCGGCGCGGCGTGGAACTGGTGGACACCGCGCACGGTTACTGTCTGGGCGAGGCGGTGTATCTGTGCGACGGTGTGCGTTACTCCCCGCGCCTGGAGAGCGTGCGCCCCGGCGAGGGCGGAGCGCTGTTTGCCGACCTGATCACCCGCTCTGTGCTGCCGGAGATGGAGCTGACTACCACCTTTCGCCTGTATGCCCATCTGGATCGGGTGGATATCACCTGCCGCCTGCGCAAAGCACCGTACGCCGGGCGCGAGGAGCTGGCGTTTGCCTTTCCGTTTGCGCTTGCCAACTGTCAGGCACGCTGCGAAATTCCCGGTGTCATCCTCGACCCGCCGCGCGAGCTTCTCCCGCTTGCCGGGTGGGCATATTTTGCCATCCGCCGTTTTGTGCATCTGTTCACCCCGCAGCTGGGCGTAACGCTGGCGCCTGCCGACAGCTACCTGATCAAATTTGGCGATCATCCCCTGCATGCCGATCCGCCGCCGCCCGATCGGCTGGACGGGCTGGTGATGGCAGTTGCTCTGCAGAACTGCGTGGACTGGGACGAAGCCATCCGCGATCAGGGCGGCGAGACGGATTTCACCTTCCGCTTCAGTCTGCGCGCTCACGAGGGCGGCGAGCACACGCTGGAGGCGCTGCAGTTTGCCTACCAGATGAACAATGGCCCGCAGGCGCGCCTGCTCTTCCCGGGACAGGAGGGGAATCTGCCGCGCGGCGCTTTCAGCCCACTGGAGATCACCCCGCCGCAGGTTGTCCTGACGGCGCTCAAACCGGCGGAGGCGGGCGGGGTGCTGCTGCGCTTGTGGAACCCGGCGGCGCAGGAGGTGGAGGCGCAGGTGGGCGTTGCGCTGCCGCTGCGCATAGCCGCCGCCTGGCAGACGGATGCCCTTGAGCGCCGCCGCAGGGCACTGGATGTGGAAGACCGCAGTCGCCTGGGTGTGCACATCGCTGCGCGCAGCCTGGCTTCGCTTGTTCTGGACATAACGGTAGAAAACAGGGTATGATGATTGAGGAGGCAGGATGAAAATCGAACGCATTTCCACCACGCTGGTGTTTGCCAACTGGCGCAACTGGGTGTTTGTGCAGGTGTATACCGATGCCGGGCTGATTGGGCTGGGCGAGGCGACCCTGCGCAGCCGCGAGCATGCCGTGGCGGGCGCAGTGGAGGATATGTCCCGTGTGCTGGTGGGCGAAGACCCGTTTGAGATTCATTCCCACTGGCAGACGCTCTACCGCGATTTTCACAACCGCGGCGGGGTGGTGCTGATGACCGCCATCGCCTCGCTTGAGATTGCGCTGTGGGATATCCTTGGGCAAGCCGCCGGGCTGCCGATCTATCAGCTGCTGGGGGGCAGGCTGCGATCGGCAGTGCGCGCCTATGGCAACGGCTGGTTTGAGGCTGCCCGCACACCGCATGAACTGCCGCAGCTGGCGCGGCAAGCCGCCGATCAGGGCTTCACTGCCCTCAAATGGAACCCCTTTGCGGGTGCGGCGGACGGCTGGATGCTGCCGCGCGATGCCCGCCGCGCTGTGCGTGAGGTGGCGGAGGTGCGTCAGGCGGTGGGCGAGGATGTTGACCTGCTGATCGAGGCGCACGGGCTGTTCACCCCAGCCGCCGCGCTGCGCATGGCGGAGCAGCTGGCAGAGTTCCGCCCGCTGTGGCTGGAGGAGCCCATTCCCCCTGAGGATACCGCCGCCATGGCGGAAATCCGTCAGCGTTCGCCGCTTGCCATCGCCGCCGGTGAACGTCTGTACAGCAAATACGAATTTGCCCCGCTCCTCGAGCGGCGCGGGGTGGATATCATCCAGCCCGACCCGCTGCACTGCGGCGGAATTTTGGAGACGCGCGCCATCGCCGCCATGGCCGAGACGCACTATATCAGTTTTTCCCCGCACAATTCATCCAGCCCGCTGGGTACGGCGGTGTGTTTGCAGCTGGATGCCTGTATCCCCAATTTTCTCATCCAGGAACTGCCGCTGTGCGATGTCCCCTGGCGCGAGGAGATCATCACCCCGCCCATTGAAACGCTGCACGACGGGCAGCTGGCGATCCCCGACCGCCCCGGGCTGGGGGTGCGCTTGAATGAGGAGGTTGCCCGCCGTCATCCCTATCAAGACCCCGACCGTTCGGCGCTTTCGGCGGCGAGCACACCCGACCAGGAACGGCTGGCGCGCCGTCTGCGCCGCAGCCAGAAAGGAGAGCACACACCATGACCTATGGCGCCAATGGCAAAATCTTGCGTGTTGACTTAACCCGCCGTGTCTGCCGTGTGGAGACGTGGGACGAAGACCTGCGCCGCCGCTATTTGGGCGGCTGGGGGCTGATCGCTTACTTTCTGCTGCGCGAACTGCCGCCGCGGGTGGATGCGCTTTCACCCGAGAACCTGCTCATCTTTGCCAACGGCGCCCTGACCGGCAACCCGGTGGGGGGCAGCGGACGCAGTACGGTGGGGGCAAAATCGCCGCTCACCGGCGGTTTTGGCGAGGCGGATGTGGGCGGGTTTTTTGGCGCTGAGCTGGCGCGGGCTGGTTTTGATGCCATCCTCATCCAGGGGCAGGCGGATCAGCCGGTTTACCTGTGGGTGCACGATGGGCAGGCGGAACTGCGCCGCGCCGACCACTTGTGGGGCATGCTGACCGCCGAGACGCAGGAGCGCATCCGTGAGGAGCTGGGCGATGGGCGCGTCCGCGTGGCGCAGACCGGTCCAGCGGGCGAGCGGCTGGCGCCGCTTGCGGCGGTGATGCACGACGTCAACCGCGCCGCCGCCCGCGGCGGTTTGGGGGCGGTGATGGGCAGCAAGCGCCTCAAAGCGGTGGCGGTGCGCGGCAGCGGCAGGATCACACCCGCCGATCCACAGCGGGTGAGCGAGATTGCCCGCTGGTATGCCGCCCACTTTCCCACCACCTGGGCAAAGGGCTTGCAGTTCAGCGGCACCGCCGGGGGGGTGGCGGCACATCAGATGGCGGGCGGGCTGCCGGCTTTCAACTGGCGCAGCGGCGTCTTTGACGGCTGGAAGACGCTTACCGGCGACTATATGGTGGATACCATCCTGAAGCGGCGCGATACCTGCTACGCCTGCCCGGTGGGGTGCAAACGCGTGGTGGAAAAAGAAAGCGGCGAACACCCCCTCGACCCGCGCTACGGCGGTCCGGAATATGAGACGGTTGCCGCCTTTGGTGCGCTGTGCGGCATCGCTGACCTGGAGGTGGTGGCGTATGCCAATCAGCTGTGCAACGCCTACGGGCTGGATACGATCTCTACCGGCTGTACGATTGCCTGGGCGATGGACTGTTTTGAGCGCGGTCTGATCACCACCGCCGACACGGAGGGCGTGGAACTGCGTTTTGGCAACGCCGCCGCGCTGCTGGAGATGGTGGAGCAGATGGGCAGCCGCCGCGGGTTTGGGGCGCTGCTTTCGCAGGGTTCGCGGCGCGCTGCCCAACAGCTGGGGCGCGGCACGCAGGCGCTGACGGTGGAGGTCAAGGGGCAGGAGGCGCCCATGCACGAGCCGCGCGTCAAGTTTGGGCTGGGGATCGGCTATGCTGTCTCGCCCACCGGCGCCGACCACAACCACAACTTTCACGACAGCGACTACACCAGCGCAGAGGGCATTGCCCCGCTCAGGGCGCTGGGGATTGACCGCCCGCTGGCGGTGGATGACCTGAGCCGTGAGAAGATGCGGCTGGCGGCGGTGGAAATCCCCTGGGCGCTGCTGACCAATGTGCTGGGGTTCTGTCTGTTCATCCATCAGTCCTACGACCGCAGCAAGGTGGTGGATCTGGTCAACGCCGTGTGCGGCTGGCAGGTGGAGATGAACGACCTGCTGCGCGCCGGGCGCAGGCTGTATACGATGGCACGCGTGTTTAATTTGCGTGAGGGGATGACCCGCGCCGATGACCGTGTGCCGCAGGTCTTTTTCCGCCCCTTTGACGAGGGTCCATCGGTGGGTAAAGCGCTTGACCCGCAGCAGTCAGAGCGCGCCCTGAGCGACTTTTATGACCTGATGGGCTGGGATGCACGCACCGGGGTGCCGCTGCCCGCCACGCTGGAGGATTTGGAGATTGGCTGGCTGAAGGATCTTCTGCCCGGCGCGGTGCAGGGGGAGAGGGGATGAGCGCTGCGGCAGAGCGGGCGGCGGATCTGTATCTGGGCGCCGACTGCGGGCAGACGCACAGCATGGCGGCGCTGGTGGACGGCGCCGGGAACATCCTCGGCGTGGGGCGCGGCGGGGCGTGCAATCACTTTGACCCGCAGGGCGGCGAGGCGGGGTTCTGCCGGGCGGTGGAAGAGATCACCCGCCGGGCGTTTGCCAGCGCCGGACTGGAGGGGGAACAGCGGCAGGTGGCGGCGGCGTGTTTTGGACTTTCGGATAACTGGGATCGGGCGCAGGAAGCCATCCGCGCCTGTGTAGAGTGCGCCTGGCTGGAGGTGGTGGAGGATGTGATTGCCGCCCACAGTGGAGCGCTGGCGGGGGAGGCGGGCATTGTGGTTTTGGCAGGCACCGGATCGGTGGCGTATGGGGTTTCGCCGCGCGGTACCACCGCCCGCGCCGGGGGCTGGGGCGCCATCCTGGGCGATGAGGGCGCCGGGTATGTCATCGGGCTGCAGGCGCTGCGCCGCGCGGCAAAGGCAAGCGACGGGCGCGGCGAAGCCACGCGCCTGACGCAGTGGGCTGCCGGGCATTTGGGCTACCCCGATCTGATGGCGCTCAACCAGGCGCTGCTGGCAGGCAGCATTGGGCGGACGCAGATTGCCAGCCTGACGCCGCTGGTTGCCCGCGCCGCCCGCGAAGGCGACGCGGTGGCACAGCAGATTTTTGCCCGCGCTGGCGAAGACCTGGCGCAGTGTGTTCTGGCAGTGGCGCGCCGTCTGGAATGGCGCGACCCCTCTGTCAGCTTTGCCGGGGGGGTGTTTGCCGCCGGGGAGGTGATTCTGCAACCCTTCCGCCGTGCGCTCTCGGCGGCGCTGCCGCAGGCGCGCCTGCTGCCGCCGCGCTACCCGCCGCTGCTGGGGGCGGCTCTGCTGGCGCTGCGCCTTGGCGGCAAGACGCTCACCCCTGACCTGCTGGCTGCCCTCGACCGTGCCTGCCGCACGCGCGGGATGTAGCGGGCTGTAGGCTGGGGCTTGCCCCAACCTACGGCGCGAGGAGAGAACCCTCCCCTGAAAGGGGAGGGCAGGGTGGGGTCTTTAATCCGTAGCACCCCCGCGGCGGCATGACGTTGGGTTGCGGGGCGGGGGTGCCCTCCCCCGGCCCCTCCCGGCTCCCTGCGGGAGTGCTGCGCAAAGGGAGGGGAGTGCTGTGCGGGGGGGGAATCGGCGCGCCGCACCAACGTGAATATCTGATGTTCGCAACAAGGGTGTAGCCGCCATAAGACTTGACAACGGGGGATAATTGATATATATTTATTACATAACCTGTATATATCAATATATACCAGATGAACACTTCAGCCTCCCCAGTATACTTACAAATCATCGAGTCGATTCTGCAATCCATCCGCGATGGTGTTTATCAGCCCGGGCAGCAGTTGCCCACGCAGAGGGAGTTGTGCGAGCAGTATCACATCAGTCTGATGACCATGCGCAAAGTGCTGGATGAGCTGCACCGCATGCAGGTCATCCACTCCATTCCCGGCAAGGGGACTTATGTCAGTCCTCGAAGACAGGAAACCGATTATGGAACGTTGATTGGGTTTGAAGAGCAGATGGCGCGGCTTGGCTTGAAGCCGCGCACGCAAACGCTGGAAATCAAACGCATGCCGGCGCCTACGGTGATTGCCGAAATCCTGCGCATTCAACCCGGGCAGATGATCGTTTACGTTTACCGCCTGAGGTTTGCAGACGAACGCCCGATTTCGCTGTACAAAGTGTACATTCCTCTGTATCTTGCCCCTGACATTATCGAGAGAGGGCTGGCTGAAAAGTCGTTATTTAAAATGCTTCGAGAAGAGTATGGGTATAAGTTGGTGGGAAGCCGCAATACAGTCTCCGCGGTTGTTCCAGATGATGAAGCCAAACGCCTGCTGGACTTGACGGAAACGACGGCTTTGCTGCTTAGAGAGCAGGTAACCTTCATTGAAACAGGGGAAGTGATCGAATACAGCGTGAATCTATCGCGCGGGGATATGTATTGCACACGTTATGATGAGGGGCAAATATTTTAACCCGGATGAAGTGGAAAAAGTTTTTTAAGGAGGTGATTGGCAAAGCGCACTTTCGTTCGACTGGTTTAGTATCACACCTGATGATTAAGATGATAAACAAGGAGAGAAATTCAAATGAATATCAAAAGAATGCTTTACATCGCGTTGGTTTTTGTGTTTGTTTTTGGGGCGGTTAGCTGCACCCCGGCTGCGCCTGCCGCTCCTGCTGAACCGGCTGCCCCAGCCGCACCCGCCGAGCCGACTGCCCCAGCCGCACCCGCCGAGCCGACTGCCCCAGCCGCACCCGCCGAACCGGCTGCCCCAGCCGCACCCGCCGAACAGGTTACTCTGAAGGTTTGGGATAACTTTACCCGCCCGGCTGAGACCGCCATCATGGAGGCGGTCGTTAAGAAGTATGAGGCTGACCATCCCAACGTCAAAATCGTTCGGGAAGCCAAAAGCATGGATGATTTGAAAGCCACGCTTGCACTTGCCCTGAAGAGTGATGACAGTCCAGATGTTGCCATGATCAATCAGGGCGAATCGGACATGGGCGCTTATGTCAAAGCGGGTTTGCTGCTGCCGATGGACGATTATGCCAAGAAGTTCGGCTGGTTTGACAAATTCCCGCAGAGCCTGGTTCGCCTCAACAGCTGGACGAAGGATGGCGCCAAAATGGGCGAGGGCAACTTCTACGGCATCCCCATTTTGGCGGAAGTGGTCGGCGTCTACTACCGCAAAGACCTTTTTGAGAAATATGGCATTGCTGTACCTGCCACGTTTGCCGAATTTGAAGCCGCCATCGCCACGCTGAAATCCAATGGCGAGACGCCCATCATCTTTGGCAACCTGGATGGCTGGCCGGCAATCCACACCTACAGCGAGCTGCAAAATGTCTATCAAGCCAGCCGGACGTGGTACGACGACTTTATGTTCATGACCGGAAAAGTAACTTTTGACACCCCCGAAAACCTGAAAGCTGCCCAAACCCTCAAAACCTGGGCAGAGGAGGGCGTCTTTATGGATGGCTTTGCCGGTGTTGGGTATGATGATTCGTACCAGCTGTTTGGCGCTGGTCAGGGCGCCATGCTTCTCACCGGCAGCTGGCTCAGCGGCGATCTTTCTGCCAGCCCCATGGCAGATAACATCGGCTTCTTTGTCGTGCCGCCGCTCGAGAAAGGCGGCTACAAGCTGACGGTTGGCGGCACCGGGTTTGCCTTTGGCGTAAGCGCAAAATCTCAGAAGCCCGACCTGGCTGCCGAGTACATCAACTATCTGTATTCGGAAGAAACCGCCAAAGATTTGTTAGCCGCAGGTTTTCTCCCCGTCTATCCAGTGCAGGATGCCCAAATTTCCAGTGGCTTACTGGCGGATATCGTCGCCGCATGGAACATGCTCGGCGCCACGAACTCGGTTGGCTATTATATGGACTGGGTTACCCCGACCATGTATGATACCATCACCGCCTCGCTGCAGGAACTGATGGGTGGAAAGATTACCCCGGAAGAATTTGTCGCCAAAGTTAATGACGACTACGTCAAGGGGCTGGAAGCAAAGGGTATCCAATAAGACTCATTACGAGCAATGCAGGCAGGCTGATCTTTCGGCCTGCCTGCCCCAAGCGTTAGGGATGCTGACAATGGATCAGGCACAGGCAGCAGGCAGCAAGCGAAAGTTTCGGCTAATGCCGTATCTCTTTGTTCTACCCGCCTTTCTTTTCTTTTTTATCTTCATCCTTATCCCGGTGCTGAATACCCTGCGTTACAGCTTTTTCGATTGGACCGGTTTCAGTGATGCGGTGTTTGTTGGGCTGAGCAACTATCGCGAATTAGCTGCAGATCAAAATTTTCTAGCCGGTATTCTCAATAACCTCAAATTTATTTTCTTCTTCACGGCGCTTCCCATTGCCGTTGCGCTGGCGCTGACTGCGGCGCTATCGCGACGGCGACTGTGGGGAAGAAACATCTTCCGCGTCAGCTTTTTTGTATCTTATGTGATGCCGATGGTGGTGGTGGGCGTTGTCTGGCGCTGGATATACAACCCGGTCTTTGGCCCCCTCAACACCGCCCTCAAGTCGGTTGGTTTGCAGACGCTGGCAAAAGCGTGGCTGGGAGATTTTTCGCTGGCTTTTATTGCGGTGGGCATCATTGCCACCTGGGTGCAATATGGTTATTGTCTGACCCTCTTTATGGCTGGCGTGCAGCGCATTGATGAAGCGTTGTACGACGCCGCCAAAGTGGATGGGGCAAACGCGTGGCATCAACTCCTCCATGTGACCATTCCCGGCATTCGCGCCGAAATATCGGTGGCGCTGGTTACCACGTTTATTGCCGCGCTGCGCGTGTTTGACCTGATTTTTGTCACCACGCGCGGCGGTCCCGGCTCGGAGACCATGGTTACCAGCCTGTGGCTGTACACCAATGCCTTCCAGATTAACCGTGTTGGGTATGCGGCAGCCATCGCGGTGGTGCAGACCTTCATTATCCTGGCAATTTCTTATTTTCTCCTCAACCGCTCAAAACTGCAGGGAGGAACAGCATGAACGGCAGTGCAAAGGCTTCGCCATCTCCAGTGTATTTTAGATTGCTGAACGCCGTCAGCAACGTTGTGATCTATGTTCTCCTGCTGGCTTTTCTTGTTTTCACTGTGGTGCCTTTCGTGACCATTGCGATGGCAGGTTTTAAAACCCCCGTCGAGCTGGTGGGCGGCGCCTTTACGCTTCCAAAGCAGTGGCTGTTCACTAATTATGTCAATGCCTGGAAGCAGGCGCATTTCGACTGGTATTTTCGCAACAGCGTCATTGTGGCACTGCCGGTGGTGGTCATTTCTACTGTTCTCTCCATCATGTCAGGCTATGCTTTTGCCCTGATGAAGTTTGATTTGAGCAAAGTCCTGTTTGCGATCTTCCTTTTGGGCATTATGGCGCCGCAGGAGGCTTATATCATCCCGCTCTACTATCTGCTGGTGGATATGGGGCTGAACGATACCTATTTTGCCATGATTCTCCCGCAGATTGCCATGAGCGTTTGTTTTGGCACTTTCTGGATGCGCGGGTTCTTTGCGGCGCTGCCCGGCGATTTGGTTGACGCTGCTCGTGTGGACGGATGCAACCCCTGGCAGGTGCTGTGGAGCGTCCTGGTGCCCAATGCATGGGCGGCAGTCTCCACCATGTGTGTCCTTTTTTTCATCTGGACATGGAACGATTTTATGATTGCGCTGGTCAACGTCTCTTCGGACGCGCTGCGCACACTGCCGCTGGGTCTGGCGTTTTTCCAGGGACGGCACACTGCCAACGTGCCTTTGGTATCGGCTGGAGCTACCATTGTTGCCCTGCCAAACATCGTTGTTTATCTGCTTTTTCAGAGGCAATTTACCCGTGGCGTTACTTCCGGGACGCTTCACGGTCAATAACGTGATATCGAGGTGTCTATGAAGCTTACATTGATTGGTGGCGCAGGGATACGCGCTCCCCTGGTAATACAATCTGCATTAAAAAGGGCGGAGAAGATCCATCTGGACGAAATCTGTTTGATGGATATTGACGCCCATCAGTTGGAACTGATCGGCAAAATCTGCCAGCTCACCGTGAAACAAGCCGCTTCCGCGGTGCGCTTGTCGTTCACCACAGATGCCCGCAAAGCGTTGGAAGGCGCTGACTATGTCATTACCACCATTCGCGTGGGTAAGGAGAAAGGGCGTGTCTTGGATGAGCGTATTGCGCTGGCGCACCGCGTTCTTGGTCAGGAGACGACCGGACCAGGAGGGTTTGCCATGGCAATGCGCAGTATTCCTGCCATTCGTTATTATGCTGCCCTGATGCAGGAGATTTGTCCAAAGGCGTATATGTTCAATTTTACCAACCCGGCAGGGCTGGTAACCCAGGCACTGCGGGACAGCGGTTTTGAAAAAATCGTCGGGATTTGTGATGGCGCCAATGGGGCACAGCATTCGGCTGCCAGATATTTGCAAGTACCCCCTGAAAGTGTGCGTACCAGGGTTTTCGGTTTGAACCATCTCTCCTGGTCAGACAGCATCCAGGTCAATGGAAAAGAGATGCTTCCCCGCCTGCTGGCAGATGAGGCTTTTCTCAAAAGCAGTGATATGCGCGTCTTTGAGCCTTCGCTGGTCAGAGAGATCGGTTTGTGGATGAATGAGTATCTCTATTACTACTATTATGCCGATCAGGCTGTTCACAGTATTCTTGCCGAGCGGCGTACGCGCGGTGAAGAGATAATGGAACTCAACAAAAACCTGATTGATATGCTCAGCGAAATTGATCCGGAACGCTATCCAGAAGAAGCCAGTCGAGCATATTGGGCATACAACGAGCGGCGCGGCGTGACCTATATGAGTTACGCCCGTCCAGATGGTATCTCCATGGAGGAGGCGGATCGTTCAAGCTACTCCGGCGCCGCGGATGAGGCTGCCAGCGAGGGATATGCCGGGGTGGCTTTGAGGATTGTGGAAGCGTTTGAATCGGGTGAGAATGTCCATATTGCCGTCAATGTGCCCAACAACGGCGCAATTGCCTGTATGCGCAATGAGGATGTGGTCGAGATTTCCTGCGATGTGGATAAAGAGGGAATACATCCGCTGCAGATTGGCAAGGTGCCCGAAGCGCAGGAACTGCTGATGCGCAGCGTAAAACAATATGAGCGCCTGGCTTCCGAAGCGATCCTGACCCGTTCGCGCCGCAAGGCGTACATGGCGCTCATGGCGCATCCTTTGGTGATGTCATATTCCCTTGCCCGCACGCTGGTGGATGAGTATCTGGATGCCCATCGAGAATTTGTCGGCGAATGGAATTGACGTATGTGTGCGAATCTGACCTATGATGTTTTAGTTGCAGGCACATATTTTTGCGACCTTGTGTTCACAGACCTGCCGGAGATGCCGCGCGTCGGGGCGGATATCTACGCCAGGGGCTTTGACATGGTGCCGGGAGGCACCTATTATATTGTGTTGGTCTTGAACCGATTGGGGATGAAGGTTGCCTGGTTATGCGATTTTGGGAATGATATCTTCAGCCGTTTTGTGCTGGCGGAAGCCGAGAAAGCGGGCGTCAACACGTCCACATGCCGCCGTTATGACCGTCCGAAACGAGTGGTGGCTGTCAGCTTTTCGTTTGCGCATGATCGCGGGTTCGTGAGCTACGAGGATGAAAAATACCGCCACCCGGGCCTGGAAGAGTTATCCGCGTACAATTTCCGGGCGTATTTATCCCCCGGCATCAGCGATTGGGAACAGGTTGCGACAGTAAGCCGTCATCCAAGACGCAAAGACTTTGTTCACTTCATGGACTGTCAGCATACTAACCTGACATTAACCACCCCCGGGCTGGCAGAAGCCCTGCAAAAGGTGGATATTTTTGCGCCCAATGAATGTGAGGCGCTGGCATTCACCGGCGAAGAAGATGTCTTCCGTGCGCTCGACAGGCTTGCCGAGATTGTTCCGACGGTGGTGATTAAGCGCGGCGGCAAAGGTTCTATTGCAAAGCAGGGACGCCAGACCTGGCAGGTGCCTGCGATTGACACGATTGTCAAGGATACCACCGGCGCCGGAGACAGCTTCAACGCTGGTTTTCTGTATGCCTATTTGGCAGGAGAACCGATAGACCTCTGTCTGCGCTATGGAAATGTTACCGGCGGCTTGTCGGTTCAAAATACGGGATCAATGCGCTGTGTGCAAATTGATCTTGTGCACGAGATGGCGAAGAACTATTGGAAATATAGCGCGGCATACACGTGATGCACATGTGCCGCAGATGACACGGCACGCCTGGGCGGCTGCCTGTGCGAGGAAAACCCTCCCCCAAGCCCCTCCCGGCACGCAGCCGATGAGATGATGGGGCAAGCCCCATCCTACGGCGCAAGGAGAGAACCCTCCCCTGAAAGGGGAGGGCAGGGTGGGGTCTTGAATCCGTAGCACCCCCGCGTCGGCATGGCGTTGGGTTGCGGGGCGTTGCCCTCCCCCAGCCCCTCCCGGCTCCCTGCGGGAGTGCTGCGCAAAGGGAGGGGAGCCAATGCTTGCGATGGGGCAAGCCCCATCCTGCCGGTGGCGCGGGCGTGGGCGCGGCAATCTGCCGCCGATTCTATTGACTCCCCAAACGTGAGGGGATATAATAATGTCATCCTGTAATAACAAGTTTTCGGCGTCAAACGCAGTTCGTTTTTTCAAAATCTATCTCAACCCGAATGGAGGAAAATAGGATGAAAGTCGGTATTGACAGCTACTGTTACCATCGTTTCTTTGGCGAGGTGTACCCTGACCAGAAACCCCCTGCCAAAAACATGAGCATGCAGGATTTTCTTGCCCGCGCCAAACAGCTGGATGTGGACGGCGTCTCGCTTGAATCGTGTTTCTTCCCCACCTTTGACGCCGGATGGCTCAAGGAACTCAAAGCCCAGCTGGATGAATACGGCTTTGACCGCGTTTTTGCCTGGGGACACCCCGATGGGCTGGAGCGCGGCAAAAACGAAGCCGCCTTCAAGGAGATGCTCGAGTGCATCCCGCGCGCCAAAGCCATCGGCGCCACGGTGATGCGCGTGGTCGGCAGCAGCCTCATGTTCCGCCACGAGCCGCACGGACCGCAGATCGAAGCCCTGACCAAATGGTTCAAGGAAGCGGTCAAGGTTGCCAAAGACTATGACATCAAGCTGGCGGTCGAAAACCACATTGACTTTACCGCCGAGGAGATTCTGCAGCTGCTCAACAACGTCGGTTCGGAGTATCTGGGGCTTAACTTCGACACCGGCAACTTCCTGCGCCTGCTGGATGACCCGGTCAAGGGCATGGAGAAGCTGGCGCCCTATGTGTATGCCACGCACGTCAAAGACCTGATGCCCGATAAGACCGCCAGCCCGCTTGACTGGCACTTCTTTGCCGGTGTGCCGGTCGGCTGGGGGCTGGTGGATAACTACAAACTGGCGCAGCTGCTGCACAAAGCCGGTTTTCAGGGCTTTTTGGCGGTGGAAATTGATCACCCGCACGCCGATTGGACTGACCTGGAGGACGAAGCCGTCTCGATCAGCGTCAAGAACCTCAAGAAGATCGCCGCTTCGCTCAAGTAAACAGTGGACATTGTGGAGCGCAGAGTATCGTTTGTCTCTGCGCTCCAGCGTCTGTTGGTGGTTACAAATAGAAAGGAGAGGAAACCTTGAAAACGGTAAATGTCGCCATTATCGGGACAAAATTCATGGGCAAGGCACACAGCAATGCCTGGACAAACGCCCCCAAATTCTTCAGCGTGCCCTTCAAACCGGTGCTGAAGGTCGCCTGCGGGCAGGATAAAAAGGGCACCGAAGATTTTGCCGCCAACTGGGGCTGGCAGGAGGTGGAAACCGACTGGCGTAAGGTGGTCGAGCGCAAGGACGTGGACATCATTGACGTCTCTACCCCCACCTATCTGCACAAGGATATTGTCATCGCCGCGGCGCAGAACGGCAAACACATCTTCTGCGAGAAGCCCATGGCGCTCAGCTATGCCCAAGCCAAGGAGATGTACAATGCCGCCGAGAAAGCCGGTGTGCTGCACTACCTCAACCACAACTACCGCCGCTGTCCGGCGGTGAGCTACGCCCGCCAGATGATCGAGGAGGGCAAGATCGGCACCATCTACCACTGGCGCGGGGCGTATCTGCAGGACTGGATCACCGACCCCAACTTCCCGCTCACCTGGCATCTGCGCAAGGAAAACGCCGGGGCGGGTCCACACTACGACCTCAACTCGCACAGCGTTGACCTGGCGCGCTTTTTGGTGGGCGAGATTAAAGCCGTCAGCGCCATGCTCAAACGCTTTATTGCCAAACGTCCGCTGCCGGGCGCCGGGGCGGGCACCTTCAAAGCCGGAGAGGGCGGCGGCCCAATGGGCGAGGTGACGGTGGACGATGCCGCCTTTATGGTGGCTGAGTTTGAAAACGGGGCGCTCGGTTCGTTTGAAGCCAGCCGCTTTGCCAACGGGCGCAAAAACTACAACTACTTTGAAATCTACGGCAGCAAGGGCAGTCTGGTCTTCAACCTGGAGCGCATGAACGAGCTGCAGTATCTCAATTTGGAAGACCCCGCCGACCAGCAGGGCTTCCGCGATATTCTGGTGACCAACGCCACGCACCCCTACGTGGGCGGCTGGTGGCCCCCCGGGCACATCATCGGCTATGAGCATGAGTTTACCCATGCCGTGGTGGATTTCCTCAAAGCCCTCGACAAAGGCAGCAAGATCAAACCCAACTTTGAGGACGGCATGCGCATTATGCAGGTGCTGGAAGCCGCCATCCTCTCCTCGGAGAGCGGGCGCAAGGTGGCGGTCAGCGAAATCCAATAGCCGTGCGTTTGCGAGACCTGACAGGGGCAGCAGGCTGGCGTCTGTCAGGTCTTTTGCGCAGGATGCGAAAACATCTTGACATTATATTGTTATAACATTATAATATCTGCAAGACGCCTGCTCTCGTTCATCGCAGCCGTGCGCGCCGCAGCCGGGAGCAGGCAGGGATTGCCCTCACATAGAGGTAGAGGAAAGGAGGAACAGACGGCAGGATGGGGAGCGATGCTCGCTGCCGTCCAACGGATATGAAAGCCAAACTGCAACCGCTGTATTTTCAAAGCGCCGAAGACCCCGATTTTGTCAAACAGATGGGGCATCTGCAAACTGTGCTGGCGGAGGAAGCCGAGTTTTTGCCGCCCAAAGCGCTGGGCGAAAAACCGCCCGCCGCGGCGGATGCGGTCATCTTCCCCCAGATGCTGGGCGATGCCTACCGCCGTGTTGATCAGATACGCGCCATCAAACTGCCGCGTTTGGTGATCACCTCGGAATTTGGCACCGTCTCGATGTGGGATTGGGAGATCAACAGCTATCTGGCGTCGCTGGGGATCGCCGTGATGGCGCCCTACAACCTGGATCAGGCGCGCCACATCTGCCGCAGCCTGGCGCTGAAGAAAGAGCTGAAAAGCGCCAAATTCCTGGTGTATCAGGATAACCCCGGCGAGGGGTTTCAGGCGGAGATCTTCAAGCGCTTCTACTGGTGGGAGGAGGAGTGCATCCGCAGCTTGACGGCAAAGTTTGGGTTCACGCTGGTCAAAAAGAGCTTCAAGGAGCTTGCCGAGCGCGCCAAAGCCATCCCTGATGCGCAGGCAAAGGAAGCCTGGCGCCAACGCAAAGACAACATCCCGGTGGAAAAGCTGAGCGAAAAAGCCATCTACAGCGCCATGAAGGTGTACCTGGCGCTCAAGCAGGATTTGGAAGCCGACCCGGATATCGTCTCAGCCGGGATCAACTGTCTCAACGAGTCGGCGTATTCGGATACCACCCCCTGTCTGGCGTGGAATCTGCTGTTTGAGGAGCAGAAGCTGGTGTGGGGGTGCGAGGCCGACCTGGTGGTGATGGTGACCGAGTATCTGGTGCACAAGGCGCTGGGTGTGCCCTTTATGATGACCAACCTTTACCCCTTCCTGATGGGGATGGCAGCCCTCAAACATGAGCGCATCCCGGCTTTCCCGCAGGTGGACGAGCGTCCGCAGGATCACATCCTCATGGCGCACTGCGGCTATCTGGGCGTGGTGCCGCAGTCGTTTGCCACACAGTGGAAGGTGAACGAAAAGGTGCTGGCGATTGTGGACGACAATGCCCATGCGCTGGATGCACGCCTGCCGAAAGGGGCAGTAACGCTGGTCAAGCTGCTGCCGCCGTTTGACCGCCTCTCGGTGGTGCAGGGCGATCTGGTCAAATATGCCCAGTTCCCCGGCTCCGACTGCCGCAACGGGGCGGTGGTGCGCGTGGCAAACGGCCACCGCATGGTCAAGGATCTGGCGTCGCATCACTATATCGTCACCGTGGGCGATAACCTGCCTTCGCTGGAGTATCTGGCGCAGGTGTTTGACCTGCAATGCCAGGTGCTGTCGTGACGTTGGGAGGGCGCTGCAACCGCAGGGGTGTTGCGGCGCCCGTTTTATCGGTTTTAGTCAAAAGATTTTTCAATTATCAGACACTTTTGACATAAAAAGTTAAAAGATGCAGAACTTTAACAAAAACCTATTGACTTTAAAAAAAATCTGGTTATAATGTTAACAAGAGATTAAGGAGAGCAGGAGAGAAAGACCATCACGCCGCTTGTGTCGGGGTGGTATGTTTTGCCGCAAAAGGAACTCCCAAACGCCGTATGAGTATCCCCCTTCCCCTTCAAGATATGACCGTTTTGCCGCATGACAACTCCGCGGCAGCCATACCGCCGCAGCGCGTGGCAGTCGCCTGGCAGGAAAAGGAAATCTTTGACCGCATCCGCCGTCAGGGCGAAGCCACCAAAGCCGAGCTGGTCAACCGTCTGCCCTATTCGCGCACCAAGATCAACCAGTGCATTGCCGATCTATTGGAGAAAGGGCTGGTCAAGACGGCTGGGGCGGGCGATTACACCGGCGGGCGGCGGGCGGTAACCTACAGCGTCAACGGCAGCGCGGCGCTGGTAGCAGGTGTGGATATCGGCGCCACCAGCGTTGACCTGGCGCTGGCAGACCTGGCGGGCAAAATCTATGCGCGGCTGGGCGAGCCAGCCGATGTGCGTGACGGGCCGCGTTTGCTGCTGGGGCGGGTGGGCGAACTGCTTGAGCAGATGCTGGCTGGGGGGGGGCTTGCGCGCCAGCGGCTGTTGAGCATCGGCGTGGGCGTGCCGGGCCCGGTGGATTTCAAGCTGGGCAAACTGGTCTCTCCCCCGATCATGCCCGGCTGGGATGGCTTCCCCATCATTGCCACGCTGCAGGAACGTTTTCCGACGGCGCACGTGGCGGTGGATAACGACGTCAACATCATGGCGCTGGGCGAAAAGGTGGGCGGCGCGGCGCGGCATGTGGATAATCTCATCTTTGTCAAAATCGGCACCGGGATTGGGGCAGGGATTCTGTGCAACGGCGAAATCTACCGCGGCAGCAACGGCTGCGCCGGGGATATCGGGCACATCTGCGTCAACAAAGAGGGTCCCATCTGCCGCTGCGGCAACATTGGCTGTCTGGAGGCCATGGCTGCCGGACCGGCGATTGCCGCCGCGGCGCAAAAAGCCGCCTTGGAGGGCAAAAGCCCGATCCTGTTGCGTCACTATGAAGCCAACGGCGGGTTTCTGCGCCCCGAAGATGTGGGGTATTCGGCAGGCGAGGGTGATCCGGTCTCGATTGACATCATCCGCAACAGCGGGCATCTGGTGGGCGATGTGCTTGCCAGCCTGGTCAACTTTTACAACCCCGGTATGATCGTCATCGGCGGCGGGGTGAGCAAGATCGGCAATCTGCTGCTGTCTTCCATCCGTCAGGTGGTGCTGCACCGCTCGCTGCCGCTGGCAACCCGCGATATGCGCATCATCTTTTCACAGCTGGGCGATGAAGCCGGGGTCACCGGTGCCATGGCACTGGCGGTGGAAAATCTGTTTGTGGTTCAAGGATACAGCGAGTAGCACGCGTTTTTTTTTTGAGGAGCACAAGGAAAGATGAAATTTGGCATCAGTTCATTTGTCTATGTTTCGCCCTGCACCACGCAGGCAGTGGCAGAGCTTGCCCCGCGCCTGCGCCAGATGGGGTTTGACCTGCTTGAGCTGGATGTGGAGGCGGTGGAAGACCTTGACGTGCGCCAGGTGAAAGCCATCCTGGCACAGCACGGGCTGGGGGCTATCGTCTGCGGGGCGTTTGGACCGCAGCGCAACCTGTGCAGCGCGGATGCCGCCATCCGCCAGAATGCCAAAGACTACATCCGCTGGCTGATTGACGCCGCGGCTGAGCTTGGATCGCCGACCGTGTGCGGTCCGATGTACTCGGCGGTGGGCAAGGAGCATCTGATGGACGAGGCAGCGCGGCGGGCGGAATGGCAGATGGCGGTGGACGGTGTGGCGGAGATGGCGCGCTACGCCCAGCCTAAGGGTGTGCGTCTGGCGCTGGAGACGCTCAACCGTTTTGAAACCGATATGCTCAACACCGCCGCTCAGGGGCTGGAATTTGCGCGTGCCACCGGCATGGACAACGTCGGGCTGCATCTGGATACCTTCCACATGCACCTCGAGGAGAAATCCAGCGCGGCGGCAATCCGTCTGGCGGGGGAGAAGGTGTTTCACTTCCACTGCGCCGAAAACGACCGCGGTGTACCCGGCAGCGGTCAGGTGCGCTGGGAAGAGGTGGCGCAGGCGCTCAAGGACATCCGCTATGACGGTCCGGTGGTGATCGAATCCTTTACCCCGGCAGTCAAGGAGATTGCCCGCGCCGTGTGCATCTGGCGCGAGATCGCCCCCAGTCAGGATGCCATTGCCCAGCAGGGGCTGGCGTTCCTCAAGCGGCTGCTGGCGTGAGCAGGGCGGTTTTTGCAGGAGCATAAGAGAAAAAGGAGCAAGCAGAAAGAATATGGAGACACAAACAATGGCGGTACAGGAGACCCAAGCGGAGACGCAGCCGCTGCTGGAAGTGCGCAACATCACCAAGCGCTTTCCGGGCGTGGTGGCGCTCAACAATGTTTCGCTCAAGTTCTACCCCGGCGAGGTGCACGCTGTGGTGGGCGAGAACGGGGCGGGCAAATCCACACTGATGAAAATCATTGCAGGGGCCTATACGCCCGATGCAGGTGAGATCATCCTGCAGGGCGAGAGGGTCAGCTTTGCCCACCCGGTGGAAGCTTATGCCAAAGGAGTCAGCATCATCTTTCAGGAGTTCAACCTTCTGCCGGAGCGTTCGGTGGCGCAGAACATCTTTTTGGGGCGCGAGCCGTCGCGCTTTGGCATCATTGACCGCCGCCAGCTGCACCGCGACACCGAAGCCGTCCTCAAGGAGCTGGGGGTCGAAAACCTAATCTCCCCCTCGGCGCTGGTCAGTTCGCTTTCGGTTGCCAACCAGCAGATTGTGGAGATTGCCAAAGCCATCTCATACGATTCCAAAGTGCTGATCATGGATGAACCCACCGCCGCCCTGTCTTCGGTGGAGGTGAAGATGCTGGATGACCTCGTCGAGCGGCTTAAGGCGCGCGGCATGGCAATCATCTTCATCTCGCACCGCTTGGGCGAGGTGTTTGATATCGCCGATAAGATCACCGTGCTCAAGGATGGGCAGCTGGTGGGCACGGTGCTCACCAAAAATACCACGCCGCAGGAAGTGGTGTTTATGATGGTCGGGCGCGAACTGGATCACTACTACCCGCCGCTGGGCAAGCCCGAAGACTTTGGCGAGGTGGTGCTGCGTGTCACAGACGGGTCAAACGACTTTCTCAAAAACATCTCTTTTGAACTGCGCAAGGGCGAGGTGCTGGGGGTAGCCGGTTTGCAAGGCTCCGGGCGCACCGAGCTGGCGCAGGCGCTTTTCGGCGTGGTGCCCTTTAAGGGTGGGACGCTGGAGGTGCACGGCAAGGTGCAGATGATCAAAAACCCCACCCAGGCAATTGCCCTGCGCATGGGGTTTGTTACCGAAGACCGCAAGTCCGAAGGGTTGTTCCCGCGCCAGGCGATCTGCGATAACATGCTCCTGGCAGTGCGCTCGCTTCAGCCAGTGTTTGGCTATATCTTCAAGGACGGGCTGCCCAAAGAGCGCAAACTGGTGCCCGGGCTGGGCAAACGCGTGGACATCCGCACCGACAGCTACGACCGCGAGGTGCAGTTCCTCAGCGGCGGCAACCAGCAAAAGGTGGTGCTGGCAAAGTGGCTGGCATCCAAAGCCGATATTTTCATCTTCGATGAACCGACGCGCGGCATTGATGTGGAAGCCAAAGCCGGCATTCACGATATGATCCGCGAACTGACCAAACAGGGCGTGGCGGTGTTGATGATCTCTTCCGAACTGCCGGAGATCATCGGCATGAGCGACCGCATTCTGGTGATGCGCGACGGGCGGATCGCTGGGGAACTGCCCGCCCAGTCGAGCGAGGCGGAAATTATGCTGGTAGCAACGGGTCACGGTCAGGCAGAAAACAATCATTCCAGCGTGCAGGCTGAAGCAGGAAAGGAATAAAAAGCGATGGCGACGACAACGCTTCCCGCAAACGGTTCTAAGAACTTCTTTCGTTCGCTGCGCATCCCGCCGGTGTATTACTTTTTGGTGGTGGTGTTTGTCGGCGGGGCGATCCTCGACTTTATCTTTGCCGATGGGCAGATGGTCACCAACCCGGCTATTCTGACCAATATCTTTGTGCGCTCGGTGGCGCTGGGGATTGTGGCGGTTGGGCAGACGTTTGTGATGATCGGTGCCTCGATTGACCTTTCGGTGGCGCTGGTGATCAGCGTCACGGCGGTGATGACCTCGTTCATCATGAACGGGCAAACCGAAAACGTCCCCAAAGCGATTGCAGTGGTGTTTCTCATCGGCGCCTTTACCGGGCTGGTCAATGGGTTGATTATCACCAAGCTCAAGGTTAATGCGTTTATCGCCACGCTGGGCACAACGCTCATCCTGCGCGGCGTGCTCAACGCCACGTTTGCCAACTTCAAGGGTTCCATCCCGCGCAGTTTTGAGTATTTTGGCTACGGGCGGATTGGACCGATTCCGGTTTCCATTCTGGTGCTGCTGGTGGTGGTTCTGGCAGGGTGGTTTGTGCTGGCGCGCACACGCTACGGGTTTCAACTCTACGGCACGGGCGGCAGCAGCGAGGTGGCGCGCCTTTCGGGTCTGCGCACCGACCGCGTCATCATCATCGCCCACATCATCTGCAGCATGACCGCCGTGCTGACCGGGCTGTTTGTGGTCAGCCGTCTGCGCGCCGGGGCGCCGTGGATCGGCACGGACGGCGTGTATGACCTCGAGTCGGTAGCCACTACGGTAATCGGCGGCACTGCGCTGGCAGGCGGGCGCGGCGGGGTGTGGGGCACGCTGGGCGGTGTGCTCATCTTTGGCGTGCTGGATACCCTGTTCAACCAGCTGGGCATCAATCCCTTTATGAAGAACATCCTGCGCGGTTTGATCATTATCCTGGCGGTTGCCAGCTATACCATCCGCTCAAAACGTGAAGCGGCATAAGCGAGAGATGGAGTGGAGCGCATGACTACGACAACACCTACTTTTTCTTCCCGGGCGGTTTCGGTTCTGGCGGCGATCTGGGGTTTCATCCGCAGGATACCGCCGATTTACCCGGTCTTCTTTGCCATCTTCATCACGGTGGGCTTTCTTAACCCCAACTATCAGACGATGAACGGCATCTTTGTCTTTCTGCGGCGGGCATCGCCGCTGGCGATCCTTGCCATTGGGCAGATGATGGTGCTGGCCTCGGGCGGCTTTGACCTTTCGCAGGGGTCGCTGGTAACGTTTGTCATCGTCGGCAGCTCGATGCTGCTCAGCAACGACCCTGCCAAAGCCTACTCCACCATCGGCATCATGATGGCGGTGGGGGTGCTGGTGGGGCTGATCAACGGCACGGCGGTCAGTTTTCTCAAAATCCCGTCGCTGATTGTTACGCTGGGGATGCTGCTGCTGGTGAAGGGCGTGGCGATGTATTGGAGCGGCGGGGCGCCCAAGGGCTACTTCACCGATAACTTCCGCGTGTTTGGGCGCGGCAACTTTGAGAACGTGCCCATTTTTGGCAAATTCCCGATTGCCCTGTTTATCATGCTGGTCATTGCCGTCGTCTTCTACTTTATCTTTCACCGCACCAACTACGGCAAGCAGGTGCTGGCGATCGGCGATAATGTGCGCGCTGCCCAGCTTTCGGGGGTGCGTGTGCGCGGCATCCGCGTGCTGACGTTTGTCTTCTCTGCCTTTCTGACGGTGATTGCCGCCATCCTCTACGGTGGCTACGGCGGCATCTCGACCAACGTGGGCGATGGCATGGAATTTCAGGCGGTTTCGGCGGCGGTGATCGGCGGCACGCTGCTGCTGGGCGGTAAGGGTTCGGTGCCCAATGTGGTCTTTGGCGCCTTTACCCTCGAAGCGCTTTTCAACCTGCTCAACCTGATTGGCTTGCCCAAACCCTACCGCGATGCGGTGCAGGGTTTGATCATCATCGGCGCGGTGGCGTATGCCGCCCTGACAACCCGCCGCAAGCAGTAGAGATTTCTATACAAGTTGACGTTCTAGTGTGGAAGCATAAAGGAGGTGATTGGAAGCAAAGCAGAGTTGTCAAACATCAGTGCGTTTTTGCAAACAAAACATTTTTGTATGTTCAAAGGAGAAAAGAAAATGAAAAAAAGCATGTTGTTGGTTGTATCAATGTTAATGGTGCTGGGGATGCTGTTGAGCGCATGCCAGCCAGCGGCGCCCGCACCTGCCGAGCCAGCCGCCCCGGCTGAACCCGCTGCGCCCGCTGAACCGGCCGCACCGGCTGAACCCGCTGCACCTGCCCAACCGACCGAGGCAGCTGCACCCGCCGAGCCAGCCAAAGAAGAAGGCCCCAAGAACGCTGGTCTTCAGATGGACGCTGCCAAGGTTGCCCCGCAGTTCTTCAACGACGCTGACTTTGAAGAGTCATTGAAGCTGATGAAGCAGGCACCCCTCAATCCGGATGCCCCCATCTACCTGCAGTACCTCATCGAGAACCCGGTGGACACCACCCAGTTCAAGAAGGACCCCCCCTATAACATCTGCTTCTCCAACGCTGGCGTCAACAACCCGTGGCGTGTGGTCGGCTACATCACCATGCGCGAGCAGGTGGAAGAGCTGCGCGAGAAGGGTCTGATCAAGAACTTCATCCATGTGGATGCGCAGGGTAAAGATGAAAAGCAGATCGCCGACATCGAAGACCTGATCGCCACCAAGGGCAAATGCGACCTGCTCATCGTCTCCCCCAACACCTCCGAAGCCCTCACCCCCGCAGTGGAAAAGGCTTGCGCCTCCGGTCTGCCGGTGGTGGTCTTTGACCGCGGCGTGCTGACTGACTGCCCGACCGTCTTTGAGAAGACCATCGGTGGTTATGCCTTCGGTATCTCCGGTGCGCAGTTCATCGTTGACAACCTGCCCAACGGCGGCAAGGTGCTGGCATTCCGCATCCTGCCCGGCGTGGACGTGCTCGAACAGCGCTGGGGCGCAGCGAGAAAGATCTTTGAACAAGCCAAGAACATTGACGTGGTCGGTGTCGAGTTTGACGACTACAACACCCAGAAGACCAACACCATCGTGCGCGACTACATTGACCGCTTTGGCTACATTGACGCCATCTGGATGGATGCCGGTGGTCCCGCAGTGGGCGCCCTCGAAGCCTATCAAGACCTTGGTCTGCCCTTCCCCGTCATGGTTGGCGAAGACCAGAACGACTACCTCAAGTTCTGGAAAGAGAACAACCTGACCGCCATCGCCCCCACCTTCCCCACCTTCCAGTGGCGCACGGCCGTTCTGGCTTCGGTTATGATCCTGCAGGGCGAGACGGTGCAGAAGCGCTGGGTGCTGCCGCAGCCGGATGTGACCCAGGAAAATCTGGACAAGTACTACAATCCCGAGATGCCCCCGCTGCATTACGCACTGTGCGGCGCCGAGGACATGAAGAACTGGCCAGATGCCTGGAAGAACCCCGACACCACCAAGTACGTGGATGTTCTGGAGTAAACCGGTAAATTAATGCTGTGTGAGCCCGCTCGTCCTTTTCGGGCGGGCTCTTTTTCAAAATACTGTGCCCTTCATGCGGCGGGGGTTGCCCGCCGGAACAGAAAGAGGTTCCCCATGATTGAGATTGGTTTTCATACCGATGCGTTTAACAGCAGTTACTGGAATTTTGAGCAGTGCCTGCAATGGGCGCAGAAGAACGATGTGCATTGGATTGAGTGCGGGATGATTGACGGCGTGAGCTGGATCCACGGTTTGGGCTACCAGCCGCATGTCGCCATGTGGGAAGACCCGCTGATGTGGCGCGAGAAAATGGAGAAGTACGGCGTGCGCTTTTCGCAGATTGACGCCGCCTTCCCCATGTCGCTGCCGCAGGGCGCCTCGCTGGGCGTCGAATATACCCTGCGCACCATCCGCTGGGCGTACCTGGCGGGGTGCGACCACATTGACACCACCGACGACCGCTATGCCCCCAAAGGGCTGAGCGACGATCAGGCGATGGAGATGATGAAGCGCGCCTACGGGCAGATCATGGAAGTTGCCGAGCGCTACAAGATGATCATCGACATCGAGCCGCACGGCTACTACACCACCAAACCCGAATTTATGGAGAAGATGCTGGCGTTTGTGGACAGCCCCTATCTGCGCCTCAACATGGATACCGGCAACACCTTTATCGCCGGTCAGGACCCGGTGGCTTTTCTGCAAAAGTTCAAACACAAGGTCAGCCATGTCCACGTCAAAGATGTGAGCGAATCGCTGGCGAAAGCCCTGCGCGGCGAGCTGACCGGGATTGCCGTCAGCCAGTGCGCCATCGGCGACGGCGTGAATGTGGAAAACATCAAGAAGTGCTTTGATATTCTGGTTGAGATCGGCTACAACGGCGTCGTCAGTCTGGAATGCGAAGGGCAGGGCGGCCCAATGATCGAAAAGAGCCTGGCGTTTGTGCGCGGGCTGGTGGATGACGCCAACCGGCGGATGAAGAAATAGCGCCTGCACAAGAGGAACACTCCGCCCGCGGCGGAGGATGCGAAGCGAGTGGTAGAGGAAGGAGACTGTGAGGAATGGGAAAAATCTATTTGGGCATTAACATGGAATTTGTCCGCCACCACGACAAACCCTTTGCCTGGGGCGTGCAAAAGGCGGCGGAAATCGGCTATCAGTATATTGAGCCGATGGTGCACTGGGGGCGCGAACTGCTCAGCGAGGCAGGCTACTTCCACAGCGTCTCAATGTATGATGATCCGCTGTGGGCGCGTGAACTGTGCGAAAAGCACAACATCAAGATGTCGGGGCTATCCTCGCACACCCCGCTGTGCAAGCCGGAAATCAGCGTCGAATATCTCAAACTGGCAATCCGCTGGGCGGCCGATGCCGGGGCGCCGGTGGTTAACACCGATGAAGGCCCCAAACCGCTGTGGACGACCAAAGAGCAGGACTATATGCTGATGACCTACACCCTGACCGAGGCGGCGCGGGTTGCCGAGCGCTATGGAATCAAGATCGGGCTGGAGCCGCATCAGCAGTACAGCAAATCGCCTGACGGGCTGGACAGCATCTACAACCTGGTCAAGTCGCCCGCCATCGGCATCAATTACGACACGGGCAACAGCTATCTGGCAGGCACTGCCGACACCTACGAGTGGCTCGAGCGGGTCAAAGACCGCCTGGTGCATCTGCATGCCAAGGATATCAGTTTTGCGCAGAGCGGCGAGGAGCGCGGCAAGGTCACCGGCACGCCGGTGGGCTGCGCCTGCGGCGACGGCGTGGTGGACTGGAAGCGGGTGATTGACATCTGCAAGACCTGCCCCAACGACATCGTCTTCAGCGTCGAGTGCGGCAACGTTCCGGATGCCATCAAGAGCTTTGAACATCTCAGCAAGCTGATCTGATTGTGGTCTCTTCTCAGACCGCCGAACGGGTCTCGCGGCGGTTTGGGTTGTGGACATTTTATGCTCCACCGCCGGGGTGTTGCACCGCCCCGGCGGAACGCGTTGCTGCCGCTTTTTGCCCGGCGCGCGGCGTGTGCCAAAACCGACCTATGCGGCGCGCAGCGTCTCGCGCAGCGCTCTCACCAGACGATCGGCTTCATTGCCGTCGTACGCGAGGTATCCCTGAATGTGCCCCAGCGCCGACGGAGGCTCCCCCTGCGCACGGAACGCGTTGGGGGTCATGTGCAGTTCTTTTTTGAAGGCGCGGTAAAAGGTTATCTCGTTTTGATAGCCGCAGCGGTGGGCAATGTGATAGATGGAGTAATCGCTGTTGAGCAGAAGACGTTTTGCCGCGCGGATGCGGTAGAAGCGGATCATGTCGCCGATGGTCAGACCGATGACGTTCTTCAGAAGCGGATAGAGAACCGCCGGGCTCATCGCCAGGGCGCGGCAGACATCCTCGACACCGATCTGCTCGGCGTAATGCTGTTCGATAAAATCGTTCAGCTGGTTGAGCAAATCAATCTCGCCAGAGGCTACCGGGCTGTTCTGCACAATCGAGTACTCTCTGGTATCGAGCAGATTGCCCACCAGTTTGTAAAATTCTCCTTCGATGTGGATTTGATAACCGGGCTTTCTTTCCTGCAGGTAGATGTAGATATTTAAAATGTTGCCGACAATCTCGGTGTACTTTTGCCCGCGCTCGGCGTTGGTCTGGCTGATGTTGAAAAGGTAACGGCGTCTGGCACTGCCGATTTTCTCAAAAATCTCGGGCGAGAACTGAATAAAGAGACAGATGTTGTTGCCCGGCGCAGTGAGGGCGTGTGCCTGGCGGCTGTTAAAGACGTAGATATCCCCGCTTGTCAGCATGGTCTCTTTGTTTTCGTTGCGGATGTTGAGGCTGCCTTTGAGGACAAAGACGATTTCGTAATCGTAATGCCAGTGAAAGGCACAGCTTTCGATGTTGGCGATGAAGAACTTAAAGGGCAGATTCTTGATGTGGCTGATGCTCTCAAGAATATACAACTGTTCTCTCCAAAAGGCGTTTGTCTTTGCAAACGAGCGGGTTACAGGGTGAATGACCCTTTGAGCAGGTGTCTATCCGACCCGTTTGGGCCGATATATGCCTGGTAGAGCATGTTTTCAAGCTCCCAGCTGCCTTTGATATCATTATACCAACAAAGCCTTTGGATGGGACAGCGGATGACCACGCGTTTTTTCTCCCCCGCCTTGAGCGGCAGGCGCTCAAAACCTCTCAGCAGTTTGTGCGGGCGGTCGGTTTTGGAATGGTCAAAGCCGACGTAAAACTGCACCACCTCTTCGCCGTCCATGCTGCCGCAGTTTTCCACATCGCAGGCGGCATACACCGCTTCGGCGTCGCTCCAAAAGGCGGCGTCGCTGTAGCGGTAGGTGGTGTAGGAGAGACCAAATCCGTACGGCAGGGCGGGTTCAATCCCCTTCTTTTCCAGACGGGTGTAGCCGTGATAGTATTCATAGAACTGCTCTTCGGTATCCCATTGGATGGGGGGGAGGTGTTTGGCATCTCTGACGAGGGCAAAGGGCAGTTTGCCGCTGGGGTTCACCTCGCCGAAGAGGGTTCTGGCGAGGGCGGTGCCGCCTTCCATCCCGGGGTAGTATGCCATCAAAATGGCGGCGACGTCGTCCTTCCATTCCTCGATGAGGATCATATTTCCGCCGATGAGCACGACGATGGAGCGGCGGTTGAGCGGCGCCACTTCTTTGATCAGGCGGATATCGCTGGGGTGGAGGGAAAGCGACTGGGTGCGGTCTCCGCCGGTGTGTGTGCGTGATGGGCGTGCGGTGGAGGAGGTATCTGCGGGGAGATGATCGAGGGGGACGAATTCGCCCTCGTCCTCATGCGTATAGCCAACAACGAAAACCACCGCGTCCACCATTTGCGCCAGTTCTTTGGCGTTTTGCAGGTTACTGCCGTCGCTGTAAAAAACTTCGCAGATGTTAAGACTGGCGATCCCGTCAAAGGGGGTCACTGCATAGGGGGGAAAGACGCGGCTGGAGCCGTGATCGCCCATGTTGTCCTGATCGCCTAAAGCGCCGATGACTGCCAGCTTTTTGATGTTGTGTTTGGAAAGGGGCAGGGTGCGGTGCTCGTTTTTGAGCAGGGTGATGGACTTTTCCGCCGCTTCAAGCGCCAGCGCAGTGTGGGCTTGGCAGGCGATCACGGCGGGGGGATAGGTCTCGTTTGCGCTGTGGTCTGCGCCCAGCGCCAGCATGGTGCGCACAATGCGCAGGGCGGCCTCGTCAATGACCGTCTGGCTGACCTCTCCCGCCTGTACGGCGCGCAGCAGGTTTTCGCCATAGAATTTGGTATCGCACATTTCGATATCCAGTCCGGCGTTGGCTGGGGCAACGGTTTCGCGGATTCCCTGCCCAAAATCGCTGATGACAAAGCCGTCAAAGCCCCATTCGTCTTTGAGCACGCTGCGGATGAGATAGTGGTGATGCCCGCAATGGACGCCCTGATAGCGGTTGTAGGCGGTCATCACGCTGGCGGCGCCAGCGCGGATGCATTCCTCAAAATGGGGCAGGAACACCTCGCGCTCGGTGCGCCTGGCGCATTCCACGCTGACCTTGTAGCGTGAAATTTCCATACTGTTAAAGGCATAGTGCTTGACGCAGGCGATGACGCCGTGTTTTTGCACCCCTCTTACCAGCGCGCTGCCCATTTGCCCCAAATGAAAGGAATCCTCGCCGTAGGTTTCCTGGCTTCTGCCCCAGCCCGGATGGTAGGGCAGGTTGATGCACACCCCGCCAAAGAAATTCCCCCCATGTGCCCGCACTTCCCTGGCAATGGCTTCGCCAATGCGCTCTTCCAGATGCACGTCAAACGTGGCGCCGCGCGCCATGCTGACGGGAAAACAGGTGGAGTTTCCGCATACCACCCCGCGCGGTCCATCGCAGAATTGAATTTCGGGAATGCCAAACGCCTCGCACCCGCCAGCCGGGTAGGGGCGCAGGTTGTAGCGGTCGCTGACGCCAATTTCAAAACCCACCATGGCATCAATGTTGGTTTTGCCCCCCATCAGCGCCACCTTTTGCGCCAGGCTCATTTGGGCTACGATGCGGCGTGCCTGTTGGGTGTATTTTTCTCGAAACGCTTTTGTGCTGAAAGCGGGTTGTTCAGGCTGGTTTGGGTGATTTGGCAAAGCATTCATGTCTCTTTCCTGGTATTCCCGTCTTGTATATCAGGAAGTGAATCCGCGCGTGTTTATCTCTGTTTTCTTTTATACCATCAAACCCCCCGCGCGTATGATCCGCTGCGGCGGAATCAGAAGAATTGTTATAAGACGCATAAAAAATGTTAGTCCAGGCGGTGATAAATCTTTTATGATATGTAGTGTGGGAAAGAAAATTTTATGCGGCGCAGGGCTTGATCTTTGAGATGCGCCATTCAGCTTGACAGTGTGAGAGGAGGCGATGCCAGTTCGGTTGATATTTTTTTGCTGACCCTGTTCGCATCTATTCACCCAAATTTTTAGATTAAGGAAAAGAGATGAAAAGAAGAATCAATGTTTTGATGAGCGTGTGTCTTTTTGTAACGCTGGCGGTGTCGCTGGCGGCTTGCGGCGCTCCGGCAGCGCCCACAGCCGAAGCCCCTCAGGCGCCCGCTGCGCCTGCCGAACCCGCCGCGCCTGCTGCTCCCGCTGAGCCTGCCGCGCCAGCCGCCCCTGCCGAGCCAACCGCTCCAGCTGAGCCAGCGCAGGAAACCGACTTTATCTCGTGGTATCAATATGACCAGAACAACGAAGACCCCGCCAGTGATGAGCGCGTCGGCAATGCCTATCTGCGCAAGACCATCCCGGAATTCAACGCCGCCTTTGAAGGCAAATGGAACTGGGTGAACATCCCCAAAGCCTTTGACAAGCTCTACACCGAGCTGGTGGCGGCTTCGATCTCCGGCGGGGATGTGCCCGATGTCTTTGAGAGCGGCGCTTCGAACCTCAACTTGATGTACAACAATGGGGTTGCCATGGACCTGACCGACTGGGCGAAGCAGCAGCCGTGGTACAACGATCTCGACCCGCATGCCGTCCAGGCATGTATGCGCGATGGCAAGCTGTACTGCATCCCCTTTGCACAGCGCCCGTTTGTTACCTTTGTTTGGGCAGACCGCTTCCCGGCGGGGTATCCTGCCACCACCGATGAATTCCTCAAGGAATCCGAGCGGCTCAAAAAGGAAGGGCTGTATTCCATGACGCTGTTCGGCTCGACGGCGTTTGACGGTGCGGCGGTCTACCGCGGTTACTTCACCATTATCAACTCATTTGGCGGCTCCTACGATGACGGTGAGGGCAACCTGCGGCTGAATACCCCCGAGAATGTCGCCGCGATTGAATTTATCCGCGAGCTGGTTAACAAGCAGTATATGCCCGAAATCATCTTTGCCGGTGGTTTCCAGGAAGAAGAAGCCTTCAAGGATGCTTCAGCCGCTTCGATCCCGACCGGCATCTTTGGCTACCGCTACATCAACCCGCTCACCGCACCCAGCGGCAAGAAGTATGATAAGGGCAACGAAAATGATATGCTGGATGCCATTGAAGCCGGTGATGTGATCATCTCGCCCTCGTTTGCGGCGCCTGGCAAAGTCCCCGGCTGCAACAATGATGTTTCCGCACTGGCGATCCCGGTGGGCGCCAAGCACCCCGAAGCCGCATACGACTATATCAACTGGCTGATGGATCCGACCCGCAATGCCGAGTTCGTCTTTGGCCCCGGCGCCGGCATCCCGGTGCTGAAGAGCGCTATGTCTGACCCCAAGTTCCAGACCGCCTTCTATCAGCAAGCCGCCAAAGCGGTGGAAAAAAGCGCCTGCACCCCGTGGTTTGGATCGCTGGAGCGTCCCGAGGAGGCGGGTGTGCTGATCGTCAACGCCATCTACAAACTGGTGAAGGAAGATCCCACAGCCGATATTGCCACAGTACTCACACAGGCAGAAAAAGAGTACAATACCAATAACTGATCCTCCTCTTTTGCGAACCGACACGGATCAGCTATGTAGGATGCTGCAGGGTGAAAAGTGTACCGAGATGGATCAAGCTTTTCACCTTGCAGCGCTTTTTCTTCCTTTTGGTGCCGGTTAAGGGTCTCATTTAAACAACTGGGGTTAATATTTAATCGGGTTATCGGATTTTGATTGTGATAGAAAGGCGGGCTGTTGCATGATAAGACAGGCAAACTACCGTCTGCGCAGGAGTTATCCCTTTTGGCTGCTGCTGCCCACGCTGGTGATTCTGCTGGTGGTGCAGGTCTACCCGGCGCTGTATACCGTTTGGCTGAGCCTGCAGGAGCGCAAGGGCAGTGGCTGGGTTTTTGTGGGGATTGACAACTATAAAAAGCTGCTCGGATCAGCCATTTTTAGTGAAAGTGTGGGGCACACGGTGATTTTTCTGGTGGGCTACACCGCGCTGACGCTCGCCGTGGGTTTTGGTGTGGCGCTGCTGCTCAAAAATACCACGCTTTTTTCCGGTGCTTATATCACCATTCTTTTCATTCCGTGGATCATTGCCGATATTGTGGTTGGGCTGGTGTTCCGTCTGCTGGTGGTGCCCGATTATGGCTTGCTTTCGGGCATTTTGCAGAACCCGGCGCTGTTTCCGCCTGCGGGGCTTTCGGTGCTGACGGCAAACCGCCCTGACCCGTGGTATGGTGAGTTTCCCTTTCCGCCTTCTCCGGCGATGGTGTTTCTGATTATCGCCGCGGCGTGGCGGGCGTTACCCTTTGTTACCCTGCTGATCCTGGCGGCGCTGCAAACGGTGCCCAAAGAAGTGCTGGAGAGCGCCCAGATTGACGGCGCCAGCCGCTGGCAGAGCATCCGCCATATTACCATCCCGCTGATTATGCCTGCGATGGTGGTGGCGCTCTTTAATTTAATTCTAGGCGGGATGAACGGCGTCGGGATGGTCTTCAGTCTGACGGGAGGCGGTCCGGGCACCTCAACCTATATCCTCAGCTATCTGCTGTATTCGATCGGCTGGTCGCGCCTGCAGTTTGGGCGGGCAGCAGCTTTGGCGCTGATCATTGCGGTGGTCAACTGGCTTTTGATTGTGGGGGTGCTGCGTATCACCCGTGTAAACGAAAGGAGCCGCTGAGATGTCTTCTCCTGCGATTGGCAACCGAAAAAAATGGGGTCTTTTTCTGACCAATCTCCTGCTGGTGCTGGCGTGTTTGGTCGCCATTCTGCCCATTGCCACCACCGTGATTATCTCATTCAAGAAGCAAGCCGATATTACCCGCAACCCGCCGGTGCTCTTCCCGTGCGATACGCCGCAGAAGCGCTTTGATTTGAGCGCCTGCCGCTGGGCAACGGAGGGGTATCAGCGCGTGTTTGCCCCCAAACCGTCCGAAAGTTCGCCGCTGGGGTTTGTCCTGACGGGCAAGCTGGTGCGCATTTATATCCCCAATACACTGCTGTATGCCGTCTCGACTGCTCTGCTGGTGATGATTGCTGCCAGCCTGGCGGGATTTGTGTTTTCGCGCTATCACTTTCGCGGGCACAATGCCCTCATGGCGGCGATTATGGCGGTGACCGGCGTGCCGCTGTTGACCAATCTGCTGGCGCTGTATCAGATGGGCATCTCGCTGCGCAAAAATTTTCCCTTCTACGATGACCGCGTCTTTCTGATTTTTGTGTATGTGGGCTTCTTTTTGCCCATCAGCGTGTGGATTGTCAAGGGGTTTTTTGATGCCATCCCGCGCGAACTGGAAGAGGCGGCAATGATCGAGGGCTGCACCCCGCTGGGGGCGCTGTTCCGCATCACTGTGCCGCTGGCGCTGCCGGGCATGGCTTCGGTGTTTCTGCTGACCTTTGTCAATGTGTGGAATGAGTTTATCGTGGCGTATCTGCTGGTGAGCAAGAATGAACTGAAGCCAGCCATGTTTGGGCTGTATGATTTTCTCAGCCAGAACATCATCAATTTGCAGGTGATTGCCGCGGCGTGTATCATCATTGCGCTGCCGATGGTGGTGCTGTTTCTGTTTGCGCGCAATGCCTTTCTCAAGGCGATGGTGGAGGGCGCTGTCAAAGGGTGATGGGGCAAACCGATGGGGCAAGCCCCATCCTACAGGCGGGCATAGTATAATAGGGGGGTGAGCGCCAACATCCGCAAAGGGTATCCCATTGCCGTGCTTGCCACCACCTTTTTGGCAACGACGGCGATTTTCATCGGCTATCTGACGCGCACGGTGGGGATGGCGGCACTGCTGATGGCGCTGTGGCGCAACATTGGGATTGTGCTTCTGCTGCTGGTGGGGCTTGCCCTGATCAGCCGCCGTTTGCTGCGGCTGGGGCGGGCAAATGTGCGCTTCTTTTTGCTGTTTGGGCTGGTGCTGGCGCTGTTCAACAGCGCCTGGGCGTTTTCGGTGCTGCTCAACGGGGCGGCGGCAGCCACCGTGCTGGCGTATGGCGCCACGGCATTCACCGTGCTGCTGGAGCGCCTGCTGTTTGGCGAGCGGCTGCGGCTGACGCGCCTGGCGGCGGTGGCGCTCAGCCTAACGGGTGTGCTGCTGGTGGCGCGGGCGTATGACGCCTCTGCCTGGCGGCTGAACGGGTGGGGCATCTTTGCCGGGCTGGGGGTGGCGCTGTTGTATGCGGTCTATAACCTGATGGGCAAGGAGACAGCGCGGCGCGGCATCAGCTCGTGGACGGCGCAGCTGTATTCGTTTGGGCTGGCGGGGGGATATCTGCTGCTTGCCAACCTGGTGCTGGGCGGCGGGGCGGGCGGTGGTTTGCTGCCGCGCATCCCGCTGACGGGCTGGCTGGCGCTGGGCGGGCTGGCAACGGCCAGCGTGCTGGGATATGGGCTGTATGTGCTTTCGATGAAATATCTGGCAGCCAGCGTCTCAAACCTGATTGCCACGCTCGAGCCGGTGATCACCGCCCTGTTGGCGTATGTGATCCTGGGCGAGCGGCTGCTGGGGGCGCAGATTGTTGGGGCGGCGCTGATCGTCGCCGGGCTGCTGCTGGCGCGGCTGGGCGAGTAGGGGGGTGTCTCCTGCCGCCGCCTAGTCCCGCCGCTGGTCGGGGGGCGGCAGGCTTCTCATATCTGTCGTCGTGCCACGTTAGGTTTTCTTCTGTCGAGAGCGCGGATGGGGAATTGCCACCTGAAGGAGGGTTCCGCTGCCATTGCAGTTCTGAATGCTCAGATGCCCGCCTAGCAACGCTACCCTTTCAGTGATTCCCAGCAGACCGTAATGTTCCTTTGCTGCCATCGTGGAAAGGTCAAAATCCGCTGGCAGGCCTACGCCGTCGTCCGCAACAGAGAGCAGAATGGTGCGCGGTGTGGAATGTTTGAGGCTGATCCGAACATGTTGCGCGTTAGCGTGTTTTTCGATGTTCCTCAAGCTTTCTTGAATGATGCGGAAGATGGAAAGTTCGGTGGCTTCGGGTAGCCGGATGAGGCGCGGGTCAATGTTCAGTTCAACGGGAATGTTGGTTCTCTCTTTCCAACCATCAACAAAGGAGGTGATGGCTGAACCCAGCCCTAAACTATCAATTGTCGGTGGGCGCAGATTGCTACATATCTGCCGCAGTCCTTCCACCAGTTTACGAATATCGTAGCGGATAAAGCGCAGGGATTCTCGAATTTTAGCAGGGGTTTTTTCGTTCTGCTCAATCCGCTCCAATTGGTAATTGAGCCGCAGCAGGTCTTGTATGCTCTGGTCATGCAGCTCCCTTGCCAGCGATTTGCGCTCGTCCTCGCGGTTGGAGAGCAAACGACGGTGCGCATCCTGAAGCGCCTGATTGGCTTTGTTCAGCGCCAACACCTGTTCGTTGAGCTGTTTGAGGAGCTGTTTGTTCAAGGAGTCTTGAGCGGCTAGGTCTCTTTCGAGCAGAATCTGGTTGTGGCGCAGAATTTCTGCCCGTTCACGTGCCCGATAGTAGCTGTCTAGTGCCCAAATCAGCGGGGTGATTTGCTGCTGGTCAGTGGTGCCAACCAGATCGGCTACCAGGGTCTCGCGGTTGACTTCGTCCGTTCTGTAAGTCGCCACCAGACATCCCTCGCGTAGTACAAGGATGCGGTCAGTAACTGTAAAGAGATGGTCGAGATTGTTGCTGCTAAAGATGACAGCTTTTCCCTCCCTCTGCCACTGCTGAATGAGCGTCAGCAGCCTTTGCTGATAGTGAAACCCAAGCAGGGCAGCGGTGTCGTCCACTAGAATCATGCGCGCTGGTTTGATCATTGCGCGGGCAATGGCAATCAGCTGGCGGTACTCGATGGAAAGGGTATTGATGTTGTCGTGCAGCGATGGCAGCGAAACATCCAGCTGGCTGAGCACCTCGCTGGCAATCTCGTCCATCTTCTTTTGCGGAGAGATGAGCCTTTTGCCCTTCCACTGTGGGAAGCCAAGCTCATTGCCCAAAAAAATGTTGGCACAAATGTCGAGATCTTCCACAATGCGCGGCTCCTGGTGGATAACCTCGAACCCAAAACTGCGCGAGTTAAAGGGCCAGCGCAGCCGTTTGCCGTCAAAGCGCATCTCGCCCTGATCAGGGAAGTGAATGCCAGCCAGGATAGAAGCCAAAACTGACTTTCCTGCGCCGCCCCATCCAGCAAGCCCCACCACCTCACCGGCAAAGACTTCAAAGCTGATATCTTTGAGAACCAGCAAAGGGCCTAGATGTTTGGTCAGTCTGCTGACCTTTAACAGAGGTACATCGTCATCAAGAAAGGGACACATCCGCAATAATTTGTCGTAAGGAAGCAATATCAATATCCTTTTTATCCAAAAAAGCTATTGCCCCAGCTTCAGTACTCATGCGGTGGAATTCTTTATCGGGGTAAGCGCTGATGACTACAATTTTGAGGTTGGCGTCCTTCTTGCGTAGCAACTTGGCACACTGGATGCCGTCTTCTTTACCCAAAATGACATCTACAAGAACTAAATTGGGCGAGATATGCTCGATCAGATGCACGGCTTCGCATGTATTTTCTGCCTCATAAACCATTGTCTTGGGAGAGACGATGTTGATCGTTTGACGCAGTTCGTAGCGGAAGCGGGCGTTGTCATCTACCAGTAGAATGGATGTCATTGATTGCACAGTAAAATTAACCTTCTCCGTTTCTATGTTTGCTTGTGGGGACGCCGCGCTGAGGATTTCGGGGTGTTGTAGGGCAAAATTGACCGCTTCCAAGCGGCTCTGCACGTTCAACAGGCGGTAGAGCTTGGTGAGGCAGTTCTCTACTGTCTTGACGCTAATCCCCATTTTGAGGGCAATGTTGCGGTTATCCAACGATTGCATCAGCAGTTGCAGCAGACTGCTTTGACGCGCGGTGAGCACGATAGGGGGCTTTTTGCGTTCGTCCGGATGGAGCAGCTTGTTGACCAGCGGGCTGGCGATCCACTTCTCGCCGCTCAGCACCTGATCGACCGCCATTTTGAGTTGAGGAATGGGCTGACCTTTGAGATGGTATCCATCGGCGCCAGCCGATAGCAGCCCCTTGACGTAGAAATCATCGTCGTAGGCGCTGATGACCAGAATTTTCAGGTTGGGGTAAGCGGCTTTGATCTTACCCAATGAGGAAACTGGTTCAAAGGCGGGCATGGTAACATCCAGTAAGAGCAGACTCGGCGCTGTTTCTGCCAGCTGAGCAAACAACGAGGGACCATCCCATGCTTCGCCCACGATGAGCATGTCCTCGTATTGCTCCAAAATGTCGCGGATGCCCTGCCGTACCAGGCTGTGATCATCAGCGATTAATATCCTCGTGGAAGGCATACTTTCATTTTAACACATCTTCGTTGTGATACGGATGGGGGTTTTCCCCTATCCCCAAAGAGGGAATTTTCTAGCTGGGGAGGGGGTTATTCTCTACACTGTGGGGAGGGAGAAATATGTTACATTGTCTTTTAAACTCTGCGGCACAGCTCTCAGCAAACAACAGTCACGTCTTTTATTTCTTTTTCACAGGAGGTTATCTATGCCGGGTCGTTTACCTATACTGGTTGGGGATCACCAGTTCCGAATTAATGGAGAGGAGGTTCCCGTTTACAGCGGCGCTGTTCACTATTGGCGGCTGGAGCGCGACAAATGGGATGACATCCTCGAAAAGGTCAAAGGGATGGGATTCAACACTATCACCTCATATATCCCATGGGAGGTGCACGAAATCCGTCGCGGTGAGTTTGATTTTGGCCAAATCAACCCAAGCAATGATATTGATGCTTTTATAACGCTGGTCGAATCGAAGGGTATGAGGATGATTGTCCGCCCGGGTCCGCAAATCAATTCCGAGTTGACTTGGTTTGGCTATCCGCGGCGCATTTTGGAAGATCCTGAGCTTCAGGCAAAGACTGCTATGGGCAGTAAAGCCATTCTGACCCAAGTGCCCAAGCCCATCCCGGCACTGAACTACGCCTGCGACAAATTCTTCGAGGAGACTGCTATCTGGTTTGATGCCATTATGCCCATTTTGGCGAAACATGCTTATCCAAAGGGTAATTTGGTTGCTGTTCAGGTGGATAACGAGATGGCTTTCTTTTTTCACATCAACCCGTATGAATGCGACTTCAGTGCTGATGCCATCCGCAACTATCAGAAGTTTCTGCAGCAAAAGTACGGCAGTCTGGACGAACTCAATTCGGTGTACCGTTGCGGGTATGCTAGTTTTGAAGAGGTGCAGCCCCCCAAGCGGTTTGAGGGCGAGAAAAAGGAAGACATTCCCTACTATACTGACTGGATCGAATACCGCGAGCGTTATCTGGTCGATTCGCTCTCGCGCCTGGCAGATATGATGCGAGCGCGCGGGTTGGAAAATATTCCTCTCTTCCACAATTACCCCCATCCGCTGGGCCCAGGTGGCGCTGCTAGCGGGATCACCACTCCCTTTAACCTGCTTGCACTGGAGGATAAGCTGAATTTTGTCGGTTTTGATATTTATTCGCGCCGTGAGCTATACGAGCATGTCAAGACGGTGGTTTCATACGTGGTGGGTACCAGTCGCTTTCCCTTTATCCCTGAGTTTATTGCCGGTGTCTGGCCATGGTATCTCAACCCCGGTGGATTTGAAGATGAGGAATTTGTTACGAAGGCAGCGCTCATGAACGGAATCAAAGGCTCCAGCCGTTACATGATTGTGGAGCGCAACCGCTGGCTGGCTTCGCCTGTTCGCCGTGATGGGCGTGTGCGCCCCGATAACTACAATATGTTCAAGCGTGTCAATCAGATGGCGTTGGAAAATGCCTTTGTCGGCAATGAGCGTGTGGCGGATGTGTTGCTGCTTGCCAATCGTGAGTATGACCGTCTGGAAGCCGCCAGCGTCCTGGTGACCTTCCCTGGTGATTTTCTGGAGGTGCTGTTTGGCTTTTCGGAATATCCCAACTATATGACTGTCTCCGAAAAGACGCTTGGCTTCTCCGAGGCAGTACAGGTGCAAAAATCCAACTGGTTCTCTCAAAGCTACAAGACCCTTACCGAAAGCGGCTATCAGTTCCTCATCAGCGATACTGATCTGCCGCTGGAGAGGTTAAAACGATACAAAGCGCTGGTGCTTGGTTCGTTTGAGTACATGAACACCGCTTTGCAGAAAAAGCTGGTTCAATTTGCAGAGGAGGGCGGCGCCGTGTTGCTTGGGCCGCGAATCCCTACGCTGAACGAGCGCATGCACAAAGACCTGACCCTGATGACGCATCTGGTTGCCGCTAACAAGCGCCTTCTCGTGCAAGATGGGGTGGAGCTTGCCCATATCTATCAGATTGGGAAAGGCTGTGTGATGGTGCTCCAGAGTCTTGACCTCCTTCCCAAAGCGCTTCCGGCGGCTTTGGACAGACTAGAACTGTCCCGTGTTGTTAAAAGCGACCCGCGATTGGATGTAACCATTCACAAATCTCCCAAGAAGCCGGATAAGATGGTGGTATTTGTGTGTAATCCTACTGCTAGCCCCATTGAAGCCGAGATTGATCTCAAGATAAAAGTCAAAACCATTCGCGAAATTTGGGAAGACCGCTTGGTCAGACATACCACAGGGACGTTTTCTGAATCCCTGCCGGCACACAAGATTATGGTTTATGAATGCACTTTGTAAAAGGTTGAGGAGGAATTGCCATGTTACACGAAAACCCCCTGATGGCAGATATTGATGTTGATCATTGGAGAAATATGCAGCAGTTGCTGTTGGAATCATCCAAAACCAAGCGCAGAATTATCATTATTCATGAACAGGGCGAGATTCTGAAGTTTATCCATTCACAACGGCTGGAGATTGTCAAGCGTGTTGAGCGTGTGGATGATCCGCAAAAGACTGCTGAAAAGGTGTATAAAGATAATGCCGCCATTACCGATTTTGTGATGGTGCTAGAGCGCAAAAGTGTTGAGCGCTACTTTGCCAAAGTTCAAGATTCGTGGACAGCCGCAGAGGATCTGGATGTCTATGTTCACCGCATGTTTGCCATGCTGGATGAGTACCCCGATGGCATTGTTACCTACCCGGGGCGCGCCCGTGTCAATCTCGGTTTACAGTGGCGGGTGGGTGCCAAGTACGAAAGCGTCCAAGAAGCCGTGCGCAGATTTGTCCCACCGCAGAGCACTGTCTTCTTTGGCATTTTTGAGGGCAATCGCCTTTGGGCAAGCCTGTTGCTGGGTTTTGACGCCGAGAGGAAGATTGACATCATCACCACCGCCGATCCCAGCGAGCTTTCTCTAACGGGAGACTGGCAAGAGCAGTCGAAACAGTTGGTCGAGTGGGTCAACAAAAAATACCCACGCTGTGCGATTGGCGTCTTCACCAGTCTTGAGGATGCTAAACGCATTCTGAAAGATGAGGAGAAAATGAAACGGATTGCTGAAGCGCGCCAACGGGGCGGTCTGTTGATTGATCCACTGCCAGCAGTGCTGAGCGAGGCGCTGGGCTGAGGAGGGGACACCTTTTGTTTTGTCTCACAGGTAAAGTCATGCCATACAATCAAACAGATGTCTGTTTGAAATATACATAGTGAAGAAAGGAGAAATTGAGATGAAAAGTAGATGGTTTTATATTGTGTTAGGTTTGACTTTGGTCTTGGGCTTGATGGGGACGGGTTGCACGCCTGCCCCCGCTGCCCCGCCAGCAGAGGCCCCCGCTGCTCCGCCAGCAGAAGCCCCCGCTGCCCCGCCTACCGAGGCGCCTGCTGCTCCGCCAGCAGAAGCCCCCGCTGCCCCGCCTACCGAGGCGCCTGCTGCTCCGCCAGCAGAAGCCCCTGCCGCTTTTGACCCTGTTGCCGCTCTGTCAGCGCTCGAAGGGCAAGTCTTTTCCACCGGGCCGCGCGGCGAGACCCCCACGGCTGCCAGCGAGGTAGCCCTCTCGGAGGAGGATCTGGCAAAAATCAAGGAAATGAAAGCCAAAGCCGCTATTGTCCTGCACTACGCCGGCAATGACTGGTCCAGCGCTCAGGTGGCAGGGCTGAAAAGTCAGTTTGAGAAAATGGGAGTAGAAGTAGTGGCCGTAACTGATGCCGGCTTCAAGCCTGAAAAACAGGTGTCAGATATTGAGACTGTTCTGGCAATGAAACCCAACATCATCGTTTCTATTCCTACCGACCCGGTCGCGACGGCTTCCGCCTATAAGAGCGCTGCGGACGCCGGCGTTAAGTTGGTCTTTATGGATAACGTTCCCAATGAAGTAGAGCAAGGCAAGGATTATGTCAGTGTCGTCTCTGCCGATAATTATGGCAACGGCATTGCCGCGGCACATCTGATGGCGAAGAGCATCAACGGTGAAGGAAAAATTGGCGTGATCTATCACGAAGCTGATTTCTTTGTTACCAAGCAGCGCTATCAGGCGTTCACCAAAACCATCAAAGATAATTACCCTGCTATCGAAATTGTCGAGGAGCAGGGCATCACCGGGCCAGATTTTGCTGGCGATGCGGAGAAAGCCGCCTCGGCGATGATGACTAAGCACTCCGACCTAAAGGGCATTTGGGCGGTTTGGGATGTGCCTGCTGAGGGGGTGATGGCGGCTGCCCGCGCCATGGGGCGCGATAAGGATTTGGTCATTACCACCATTGACCTTGGCTTGAACGTGGCGGTGGAAATTGCTAAAGATGGCATGGTCAAAGGGCTTGGCGCGCAGCGTCCGTTTGATCAGGGTGTTACCGAAGCTATATTGGCAGGCTACGGGCTGTTGGGTAAGGAAGCCCCTGCCTATGTGGCGCTGTACATGCTCCCAGTGGATAAGAACAACGTTCTGGAAGCGTGGAAGACGGTCTATCATTCCGATCCTCCTGCTGACCTTGTCAATGCGGCAAAGTGATTTTTTTTGACAGGCTCTGTTTCTCCCCGGCGGGGCAACCCGCTGGGGAGAACGACCGGTGTATTCCCAGATAGGTGTGGAAAGGTTCCCAACAAGATGAGACCGATTGTCGCCGCTATGCGGGGAATCGTTAAAGAGTTTAATCATATTCGAGTGCTGGATCAGGTACATTTTGAACTGCAGCAGGGTGAGATTCATGCTTTGCTCGGGGAAAATGGAGCAGGCAAATCAACCCTGATGAAGATATTGCGAGGTGTTTATTACCCCGAAGAAGGCGAAATTTTGATTGGAGGAAAGCCCGTGCGGTTGCGTTCGGCGCAAGATGCGCGCGCCAACGGGGTTGCAATGGTCTTTCAGGAATTTAGTCTGGTGCCTTCTTTGACAGTCGCCCAAAATATCTTTCTGACACGCGAATCGCGCAGCCGATTGGGGCTGATTGACGACCGTCGCGATAAAAAAAGAGCGACAGCGTTGCTACGGGAAATGGGGGTGGAGTTGGATCCGGGACTGCGGGTGGAACAATTGAGCACGGGCTATCGCCAGCTCACCGAGATTGTTGCCGCTCTCTCACAGGATGCGCAGATTCTTATCCTTGATGAACCGACTGCTTCCTTGACCCATACTGAAACGATGGCGCTTTTCAGCCTTTTGCGCAGACTCAGGGAGCGCGGTATCTCCATCATTTATATCTCGCACCGTATGGAAGAGGTCTTTCAGATTGCGGACCGCGTAACTGTGTTGCGGGATGGTAAAAATATTATTACCGAAGATATCCAAAACTTAACCATTCAACAGGTCATTGAGTATATTCTTGGACGCAAGGCAAACGACGAAGTCCCTCGCTCTGCATTCCAGCATGAGCCCGGCTACGTTCCTTTGCTTGAGGTAGTGCGTATGAACTGCGGCAGGGGTGTGCGGGATGTCAGCTTTCGTCTATATTCTGGTGAAGTGCTGGGCATTGCCGGGTTGATGGGTAGTGGCAGAACTGAACTGGCTCAAACGCTGTTTGGCATTACCCCGCCGCAGTCGGGTGAGATCTACGTGCGGGGAAAGAGAGTTGTCATTGCCAGTCCCGAAGACAGCATGAGGGCGCGCATGGCGTTTATTCCCGAAGACCGGCGTCAGCAAGGGTTAATTACCATGCATACCATCAAGGATAATTTTGAGCTTCCATTGGTGGTTTTAGGCAGATTGGCAAAGCGAAAAATATGGGTGGATGACCGTCGCTCTGCTAGCCTTGCCGAGACCTACGTACAGCAGCTCAAGGTGCGCACTGATTCAATCTACAAAGAAGTGCGTTTGCTCTCGGGAGGCAACCAGCAAAAAATTGTTATCGCCAAGTGGCTCAGTACCGACCCCGATATTCTCATTATGGATGAGCCAACTGCTGGTGTGGATATTGGTACGAAAACGGAGATCCTGGAGTGTGTACGGCAATTGGCAAATAAAGGCAAGGGCGTGCTCATCATCTCTTCTGAATTGCAGGAACTGCTCGCGGTCAGCGATCGTATAATTATCCTCAAAGAGGGCAGCATCGTGCAGGAAATGCAGCGCAGTGACATTCAAAGCGAACAGCAACTACATCATATTCTTCAGGGAGCGTGAAACCAGTGATTGAAAAAACTTCTTCCGACAACCATCCCCCTGTTTCCATTTCTGCCGCTTTTACTCATTTTTTCAGGCGGTTTTATTGGCGGGATTACGTTGTTTATATGACCTTTGTAGTCATCTTTGCCATCTTTGCGGTGGCGTTGTATCCCAGTGGCTTTCTCAATCCCAACAATCTGCTCAATATTTTGAGACAAACCGCTACCATCTCGGTGATGGCAGTGGCAATGACCTTTGTACTGGCGGCGGCAGAGATTGACCTTTCGGTTGGTGCGGTGGCGGGTTTGGCTTCGGTAGTCACCGCAATGAGCATTGCCAGGTATGGTATTGTTGCTGGCGTTGTGGCGGGTTTGACCACAGGGCTTTTGGTGGGGTTGATAAATGGTTTTTTGGCAACTCGCATTGGTATCCCCTCGTTTTTGGTAACATTGGGAATGCAAGGGATTGCGACTGGCACCGCCATGTGGGTAACACAAACTGCCCCTATCCCCATTGCTAACCAAATGTACACCTACATCTTTGGCTCCGGAAACGTTGGCCCCATCCCAACTTTGTTTATCTGGACTCTGGCAGTTTTCCTAACGGGGCATTTATGTCTCAAAGCAACACCGTTTGGACGCCAGGTACTCGCCACTGGCGGCAACGAGACAGCGGCAAGGTACAGTGGCATCAACACCAAAAAGATCAAGTACATTACCTTTGTGGTCATGAGCATGATTGCTGCTCTGGCAGGGATGCTATATGCTGGACGTCTCCATTCGGGGCGATTTCAGTGGGGGCAGGGGGATGAGCTATCGGTGATTGCGGCGGTGGTTTTGGGGGGTACCAGTCTGTTTGGCGGGAAAGGATCTGTAATTGGCACCATCATCGGAGCAATTTTGATTGGTCTGATCAACAATGGTCTGATACTGATGGGTTTGGAAGCAAGCCAGCAGATGATTGTACGCGGCGCCATCATCATTTTTGCGGTGGCGCTGACCGGCAGAAAGGCGCAAAGCTAGGGCAGAGGGTTTGGGGAGGAGGTGCCGCCGCATTTTGGCTACTATGGGGCGGCAAGAGATGTGTCTCCTGCCGCCCCATAGTCCCGCCGCTGGTCGGGGGGCGGCAGGTCGGGGTGGCGGTAGGTGATTTCTCCGCCCTTGATGGTGCACAGCACGCTGATATCCTTGATGTGCCCCGGCGGCACGCTGAGCGGGTCTTCCGCCAGGATGGTAACGTCCCCCAGCTTGTCCAGCGTCAGACTGCCTTTGCGATGTTCCTCAAAGGCGATCTCTGCGCCGTTGATGGTAAACATCTCCAGCGCCTGGTGGGGAGAGATGCGCTGGCTGGGGTTGGAGTGGTTGACGGCGGCATGGATGCCCAGCAGCGGGCTGAGCGGGGTGACCGGGCTGTCGGATCCGCCCGCCACCAGCAGCCCGCCTGCGATCAGCTCGGCGATGGGGTCCATCAGCAGGCTGCGCTCGACGCCCAGCAGTTCGGGATAGCCGTCGTCGTGCGGCCAAAAGTAGTTGAACGGCGGCTGGATGGAAACCATCACCCCAAGGCGGCGCGCCTTTTGGGTGAGCGGAGGGTTGGAGACCTCCCAGTGTTCAATGCGGTGGCGTTTGGGGCGCTGCGGCAGACGCTGCTGCACGGCTTCGACTGCCCGCAGTGCCTGGGCAACGGCGGCGTCGCCCACGGCGTGCATGCTGACCTGCATCCCGCAGCTCTGCGCTTCAAAAATCATCTCGGTCAGTTCTTCATCGGAGAAGTACAAACAGCCGCTGGTGGTTGGGTCTTGCAGATAGGGCTGGGTGAGGGCGGCGGTCATCTGGCTGCCGATGTCGCCATCCAGCCCGCTGGCGCCGCACCCGCCGATGCGCGGCAGACCGAGCGCTTCAACTTCTTCCACCGAGCGCGTCTGCGGGTAAAAGACCACCCGCACCGGCAGTTCTTCCAGCAGGGGCAGCACCTCGGCAATAAACGGCGGGTCGTCCATGGCGTGCAGGGTGGTGATTCCGGCTTCGGCGGCTTGACGGGCGGCGCGGCGCGCCAGTTCGCTGTAGCCGATCTGACGGGTGAATGCCTCTTCGAAGGTATCGCGCCAGGCGGCGTTTGCCTGCGCCAGCAGCACCCCGTTGGGGTTGCCAGCCGCGTCGCGCTGGATGCCGGGTGTGTCTGCGGGGATGGCGGCGCGCTGCAGCGCCATGCTGTTGAGCACCGAACTGTGCCCGGTGCGGTGGACGATGACCAGCGGGTTGGCGGGGGCGATCAGGTCAAGCTCCTGCAGGGTGGGGTAGCGCTTTTCGCGCACGTGCCCGTCGTCATACTGGGTGCAGTAGATCAGCTCGCCGCGCGCTGCGGCTGCTACCGCCTGCTGGATGCGGTCAAGCGTCTCCACCACGCTGGGGATGTCGGTCAGGTCAACGCTGCTGGCGATCAGCCCGCTGTGCGCCAGATGGGCGTGCGAATCGATCAGCCCCGGCAGTACGGTTGCCCCGGCGGCGTCAATGTGCGGCAGCCGGTCGGGGATAGTTTCCTTGATTTGCCGCCACCAGCCCACCGCCACGATATATCCCTGATAGATGACCAGCGCATCGGCCGCGGGGCGGCGTGGATCCATGCTGTGGATGTTGGCGTTGTAGATTGCCAGCGAACCTTTCGGGAACATTTTCTCTCCTGTATTTGAACCAGTGTTCCCCCGGGCACAAGGCGGGGAGGAAATGCCGCAGCGATGTATTTTGTTAAAAAGCGTAGCGGGTTTGCGCGTCTCATTCGGAAGAGGCGCAGCGAAACCCTAAATTGCCATACCAGTAGACCGGCACGGAGCGGTAGCGGATGGAGGCGCGGATCCACCAGATGCCGTTGCTCCACGGGCCGCCGCGCCAGATGTGCTCGTCGCTCATCTCGTCCATGTTCTCACGCCCGTCGTTGGGGTCGTAGGGGTAGGGGCGCACCAGCGTGCTGGTCCATTCCCACACATTGCCCGACATGTTGAGCGCGCCGTAGGGGCTGGCGCCCTTGGGGAAGGCGTCCACCGGGGCGGTTTCGGGATAGCCGTCGTCATAGTTGGGGTTGGCGTGCGTCTTGGGGCAGTTGATGTCGCAGAAGTTGACCAGTTCGCCGGTGGGCGGTTCGTTGCCCCATGGGTAGCGGCGCCCATCGGTGCCGCGGGCGGCTTTTTCCCATTCGGCTTCGGTGGGCAGCCTTCTGCCAGCCCATTCGCAGTATTTGCGCGCCGTGAACCAGGTAACATACAGCACGGGGTAGTTGTCGAATTCGGGGTTACCGTAGTACCACTCGCGGGTGTAGGAGCGGGTGTAGTTGGGCGGGTCGCAAACGCCGTCGGCGACGCATTTGGCAAACTGGGCGTTGGAGACCTCGTATTTGTCAATCCAAAAGCCGGGCAGCGAGTAGGTGAACTGCGGAATTTCGGGGTAGGCGCGTCCGCCTTCTTCGGTTTGCTTGGCGTCGGGGTCGTTGCTGCCCATGATAAACTCGCCAGCCGGGACATAGACCTGCACCATGCCGTCCTTTGGCGAGGTGCGCGTGGCGCCGGGCGGGGGTTCAGTCGGCTCGGCGGTGGGGGTGGGTGAGGGCTCGGCCGTGGGCGGCTGGGTCGGCTCGGCGGGGGGCGGCTGGGTTGGCTCGGCGGCGGTGGGGGAGACGGGTGGCGCTTCTTCGGCGGCGGGGGCGGCAGGCGGCTGTGCCACTGCCGAGGGAGAAGAACAGGCTGCCAGCACGATCACCGGCAGCGTGAGCAGACACAACGATAATAATACACCTTTATGAAAAGCTTTCATTGCCATTGACCTTCGTTCTGCACAGATGGTTGCTGCGGGGGATACGCCCCACAGGCAACAAGAAGCAATTCTACCACATTTTGCGCTTGGAGAGGTTAACAAGCGCTGTGCTCACAATGTGCAGAATGCCCGCTGTGCGGGGGTCGGCGTTTGTGCGTCTGCGCTAGGCGTTTTGGCGGACGCGGATGCGGGCGATGATCAGCAGGGCTGCTCCGCCCAGCGCCATGACGGCTCCCTGCACCCACAAGGGCTGGAAGAAGAGCCGCGCCAGACGGGCAAGGCTGGCGGACACTTCGGCGCGCACCAGTTCTGAGGTCTGCGCCAAAAGGGCATTGCTTATCAGGTTTGCCAGCAGCGGCTGCGCCGCGCCTGCCAGCAGCAGCGTCAGCGCGCCTGCCACCAGCAGCGGGATGCCGGCATATATCCCCAAACGGCGGCGGTCGAAACGGCTGAGCGCCAGCAGCGCCAGCAGAAAGACCAGCGCCAGCACCCACATCCAGTGTGCTGCAAAACGCACCCGCCGCAGCAGCGTTTTGACTGCCTGCGGGTTGGCAGATGGGCTTTCTTCCAGCATTTTGCCAAAGTTGAATTCCAGTGGGACGTTCTCGTTGACGATCTCCAGGGCGTGGACGTAGTCGTCAATTTGATCCGTACGGTAGGGCATGGGGAACTGGCACAGGTTATAGAGCACCTCCACGCCGGGCGGCACCTGCGACAGCCGCGCCTGAAAATCTGCCACCTCTTCGGGCTTGCACTGCGGCAGGGCGGCATAAGCGGTGAGGATGGCTTCTTTGCCCTCATTGCCGCTCACGCGCGCCTTGAGCGGCTGCATGTTCCACACCAGCTTGGGAGCGGGGTCGGGCGAGTCGATCCATGTATACAGGGCGTCCACACTGACCGAAACCAGATGGTTAATGAAGTCATCGGTCACCAGCAGTTTTTTGATGGCGCGCCAGTCGTCCAGGCTGACAAAAGACAGCAGCAGGGCAATATCAGGCTCGTCCACGCCGCTCAGCGCTTCGCCGCGTTCCACACGCTGGCGGGCGCGCTGTTCGGAGAAGGCTTGCAGCACCGCCGCAACCAGGTCTGATTTGACCATCTCATCCGTCAGTGTCTGTTTGACCAGCGGCGGGTTGAACAGCACCCGCCAGACGTCAAACCCCACCGCCCCCACAACCGCGGTGATGACAAACAGCACACCCAGCACAATCACAGCCGCGCGGCGCCCTGTGCTGCGCGGCTGTGATTTTGAGACATTCTGACTCTCCATCTTACTCGCCTCCTGACGCATAAACAAGCGTATATTCCCACGTCTCTGCCCCCTGCCGCTGGAGCAGCAGTTTGCCGTCTTCTTGCATCCTGCCGCTGATCGTGCCCATCAGCTGGTCGGAATTGGGCGGGGCAAGCGCAAAGCGCACTTCTTTTCCGTCAAATTGATAGGTGCCGTGGTTGTATCTGCTCATCGTGGCGGGCGAAAGATACCCCGCCACCGCTTTCCATGACTCCTGACAGCTGCCATAGCCCTGCACAAACAAATCAATCACCTCGCCGCCGGGGAAGAAACGCACGATGTTGAACTCGTCCTCGTCAATGGGCGATTTCCAGCAGAAGGCGGCGTCCAGGGCGCGCGCTGCACCCAGTGTGGGGAGCGGGGTGAGGGTAGGAATGGGGACAGTAAGCGTTGGCGGCTGGGTTGGTTCGGGCGGCGGCGCAGCAAGCTGCATGACGTCGCAGGCGGAGAGCAGCCAGACAAAAACAGCTGCCAAAAGAGCGAATTTTCGCATTTTGTCCTCCAGCGAACGCTTGTTTTTTTACATTATATATAGAAAATTTGCAGATTTCAAGCAGGCTGTCCGCTTTTTGCCCGCTGTATGGTGGCTGGTTTAGGTGTTCGATGAGTGGCAGCCGCCTGCCAGCGGACAGCCGCAGCAAGCCGCGGCGGGGCTGCTGCTGCAAACGGTGTGCACCCGTCCGCGCCGCTCCAAATCTGCCAGCATTGCGCGCACCAGCTCCGCGTCGGCGTCCAGTCGGCGCGCCAGGTCGGCGAGGGTGAATACGCCTCCCTGACGGGTCATTTCCAGCAGGCGTTCGAGCATCTCAACCTCCCAGCGCCCGCGCCAGCGTATACACGCCCGCCCCAGCCGCAAACGAAACCACCAGCATCAGCAGCACATTGACCGCCGCCCACTTCCACGATCCGCTTTCCTGCCGCAGGACGGCAAGCGTTGCCGCGCAGGGGATGAAGAGCAGTGCAATGGTCATAAACGCCAGTCCGGAGGCGGGTGAATAGGTTGTTGCCAGCGTCTGCGCCAGCCCGCTGTCTTCGCCGCGCCCAAAGAGCACGCCCAGCGTGGCAACGGCATTCTCCTTTGCCAAAAAGCTGGAAAGCAGCGCCACCGTCAGCCGCCAGTCCAGCCCCGCCAGACGTCCCAGCGGCGCAAAGAATCGACCGATCTGCGCCAGGTAGCTGGTTTCCATCTCGCCGCCGGGCAGCACCGCAAGCGCCCACACCCCCAGCGAAAAGAGCAGGATGAGCGTGGCGGCTTTGCGTATAAATGCCAGCGAGCGCTGCCACACCAGCAGGGCGATGGTGCGCAGGTTGGGGATGTGATAGAGCGGCAGTTCCATGATGAATGCCGAGCGTTCACCCTTGAACAGCAGACGGTTGAGCGCCATCCCGCTCACGACCAGCAGCAGCAGTGCAAAGAGCACCAGTCCCCACGAGACAAGTGCCCCCTGTGCGCCAAAAAAGGCAGCCGCCAGAAAAGCCAGCACCGCCATACGCGCCGCACACGGCACCAGCGGCGCCAGCAGCATGGTCAGCAGGCGCGCTGGCCAGGATTCGATCACCCGCGTCCCCATCACCGCTGGGACGTTACAGCCAAACCCCAAAAAGAGTGGCAGAAACGACTTGCCGTGCAGCCCCATGGCGTGCATCAAGCGGTCCATGACAAAAGCGGCGCGCGCCATGTAGCCCACATCTTCCAGCAGCCCAAAGACAGAAAAGAAGATGACCAGAATGGGCAAAAAGGTGATCACCGCTCCCGCGCCGCCGATCAAGCCGTCTATCACCAGCCCGCGCAGCCAGAAGGGCGCCGCCGCAAGCCAGCCTCGGGCGGTTTCTGTCAGCGGCATAAGCAGGGCGCTTTCCAGCCATTCCTGCAGCGGCGCGCCGATGGTGAAAGTCAGCCAAAACACCGCCCCCAGAATGAGCGCCAGGATGACCAGACCCAGCACAGGGTGGGTGGCAAAGCGGTCGAGACGGTCGGTGAGGCTCATCTGCCCGCCGATCGGACGGTGCACCGCCGCCCGCAGCATGCGTTCGATCCACGCATAGCGCCCCGAGGCGATTGCCAGCCCGGCGTCATCGTGCGCTTTGAGCAGCGCGTGCAGGCTCTCCCAGCGTTCTTCGGGGAGGTGCGCCTGCATCTGACGCAGGATTTCGCCGTCGCCTTCCAGCAGTTTGCTTGCTGTCCAAGCGGCGGGGTAGTCCGGCGGGACAAAGCCGGTGATCAGCTGCTGCGCCTGATCGAGCACCTGCTGATGGTCGGGGCGGATGGCGGGCAGACGGCGCGGCGGAAGGAGATAGCTGCCCGTCAGACAGTCTTCAATCACGTCCAGCAGACGCCGCACGCCCTCGGCGCGGGTGGCAACCAGCGGCACCACCGGCACCCCCAGGGCGGCTTCCAGCACCGGGACGTCAATCTGAATCCCCTGCTGGGCGGCGACATCCATCATGTTGAGCGCCACCACCAGGGGGGCGGGCAGGGCAATCAGTTCCGCCACCAGATACAGACTGCGCTCCAGATGGGCGGCGCTGACCACCGCCACCACCAGGTCGGGCTTTTCGTGCAGGATGTACTCGCGGGCGATGATCTCCTCCGGCGAATTTGCCGAGAGGCTGTACGTGCCGGGCAGGTCAACCAGACGCAGGGTGCGCTGGTGATGGACGAAGCCGCCCTGACGCTGTTCGACCGTCTTGCCGGGCCAGTTGCCCACATGCTGGTTGAGACCGGTGAGCAGATTGAAAAGGGTGGATTTGCCCATGTTGGGCTGCCCCGCCAGGGCAATCACGGCAGTACGTTCGGCTGGCGGGTGGACGGCCGGGGCGCTGTGTTGTTGTGCACTGCGGAGGGCGTCGTTCATGACTGCTGCTCCGTAATGAGGATGCGCTGCGCCTCACCGCGTCCGAGCGCCACGCGCGTCTGGCGCACCTCGACCAGCAGCGGGCCATGTCCGTAGTTTTGCAGCATGGCGATCCTCACCCCTGGGGTAAAGCCCAAGGCGGCAAGGCGGGCGGTCAGCCCGCGCCCGCCATTCAACGCCAGAAGTGTGCCCTGATGACCGGGTTTGAGATCGCACAGAGGTAGGGGGGGAGTTGTCATGGTTAGCCCTTTGTGTTTTGTGTGGATTAAGTTTTAATATTAGTATATGCTAATACTATAGCGGAGTCAAGGGGCGCTTGCGTTCCCGCCGGGCGGCGGCTTGCTTATTCTGTGTGCGGCGTTTGTTGCTGTTTGACAACCAATGGTAAAATTATAATAACAACGATGGTGCGTTAACAAATCTTGCTAGCTGGCTGTGCAGTTCTCCGCGCAGCCTATGAAAGGGAAAAGGGGCAAAACAGGGTTTGAACGGGCTTGCTGTGCTCCGCCGCTGTTCATCCGTTGCCGCAGTTGTGTTGCGGCGATGGGCGGGGGTGTGTCTTGCCCTCGTCCTGCTGGCGTTTCCCTTGGCTGGTGGTGCGCATGCCGCTCAGTCCGTGCCTGCCCACCCGGCGATGGTGCTCATCCTCAATTCCTACCATCCCGGTTTGCCCTTTTCGGATGGCGAAATGGAGGGCATCCGCTCCACCCTGCCGCCCGATACGATCTACCGCATCGAGTACATGGACTCCAAGCGCATTGCCAGCGATGCCTACCGCCGTCTGCTGTTTGAAACCTATCAGATGAAATACGCCACCCAGCGTTTTGACCTGATCTTCTCGCTGGATGACGATGCCCTGCACTTTTTGCTGCAATACGGCGATGCCCTTTTTCCCGATACGCCGGTGGTCTTTTGCGGCGTCAACCGCTTTGAGGATGCCATGCTGGAGGGGCATGCGCAGTACACCGGCGTGGTGGAGACGCTGGACAACGAGAAGACGATTGAGGTTGCGCTGCAGCTGTGGCCCAAAGCGCAGCGCGTGCTGGTCATCACCGATAACACCACCACCGGAGTGTTCAACCGCCAGTACGTCCAGCGTCTGGCGCAGAGCGGTTCTTTTGACGTTCCGCTGGAGTTTCTCGACCGCGGCGAGGGGCTGCTGCTGAGCGAGCTTGTTGAGGCGGTGCGCCGCGCCCCGCCTGACAGCGTCATCTACTACGCCGACTTTTTTCAGGATCGCAGTGGGAAGACGCTTGACCCGGGGCAGGTGATGGAAGCTGTTTCGGGGGCGGCGCCTGTGCCGGTCTTTGTGCATGGCGCGATGTATCTGGGGCATGGGGCAGTGGGCGGCAAGGTGAGCGGGGGCAGGTATCAGGGCGAGGAAGCCGCCCGGCTTGGGCTGCGCATTCTGCAGGGGACGCCCGCGGCGCAAATCCCCGTGCAAAAAGACCCCGTGACGCGCTACACCTTTGACGCACGCCAGCTCAAACGCTGGAATATTTCGTCCTCTTTGCTGCCGCCGGAGAGCGTGGTGATCAACCGCACCGATACCTTCTATCAGCGGTATGCGCTCTATATCTGGGCGGCGGCGGCTTTTATCCTCGTCGAAACCATCCTGCTGGCGGGGCTGGTGTTCAACTTTCTCCAGCGGCGGCGGGCGGTTGCCCGTCTGGCGCGCAGCGAGGAGCGCTTCCGTCAGCTGGCAGACCTGCTGCCCCAGCCGCTGTTCGAAGCCGATCTGCAGGGCAGGGTGACGTTTGCCAACCAGCAGGCGTACCGCACCTTTGGCTACCAGCCGCAGGAAGTCGAGGATGGGCGGGTGAGTGTGTTCGATGTCATCGCCCCCAGCGAGCGCCAGCAGGTGGCAGACGATTTGCGTAGCCTGCTGCAGGAGCATAGCAAACACCGCGAGTATCTGGCATTGCGCGGGGATGGCAGCACCTTCCCGGCGGATGTGTACGTCTCGCTGATCCACGACAACGGCCGACCGATTGGTCTGCGCGGGCTGGTGATTGACATCAGCGAGCGCAAGGAGATGACCGAGCGCATGATCCAGTCGCAGAAGCTTGCCGATTTGGGCACGCTGGCGGCAGGCATTGCCCACGAGATCAACACCCCGCTTCAGGTCATCACCGCCAGCAGCGAAAACCTGCTTGCCAGCCTGCGCCGCGGAGAGGTGCAGATCGAAAGTTTGCAGCGGCGGGTGGATCACATCCACACCAGCGGCTGGCGCATCGCCGCTATCGTCAAATCGCTGCTTGCCTATGCCCGTCAAAGCGAGGGGCAGATGGGGCGGCATCACCTCAACGACCTGGTGCAAAACGCCCTGCTGCTGGTGGAGCACCAGATACGGGTGTGGTCGAACGTGCAGGTGATGTTTGAGCCTGGCGCTGACCTGCCGGAGTTGACCTGCGATGCCAACAAGATCACGCAGGTCATCCTCAACCTGCTGACCAATGCCCGCGATGCCATGCCGCACGGCGGAAGTATCATCCTGCGCACCGGCTTTGACGCCGAACGCGGCATGCTCACCCTGACGGTCAGCGACACAGGCGAGGGCATGTCGGCTGAGGTGCAAAAGCGCATCTTTGATCCTTTCTACACCACCAAGCCGCCGGGCAAGGGCACCGGGCTGGGGCTTTCGATTGTCTTTGGCATCGTGCGTGCGCACGGCGGTGAGATCGCGGTGCAGAGCGCCCCGCGAGAGGGCAGCACCTTTGTGGTGTGTCTGCCCCTTCAGCCGCCGCCCGCGCAGGAAACGCCGGACGACGCGGCGGAGGAGCCGCTGCCCCCGCGCTGGAGGGAAACGTGAGCGCGGCGCGCAGGCTTCTGCCTTCCTTTATGGAAGAATCGGATGGGGCGATCCTTCTGCTGGACGCGGCCGGGGGAGTGCTGGAGGGCAATGCCGCTGGAAGACGGCTGGCGGCTTGCCTGCTGTGCGGAGAGGGGGAGGGTGCGCGGCTTGCCGACCTGCTGCCGCAATGGGTGCAACAGGCACAGGGAGGGACGCTGCGGCGCACCTGCTGGTTGGAGGATGGGAAGGAACGCAGTTTTGAAGCCCGTCTCAGCTCTATTTCCAAGCGCGGCACGGCACGCTGGATGCTGCTGCTGCACGACATCACCGATCTGACGCAGATGCAGGAAGACCTGCACCGCGAGCGCAGCCTGCTGCGCACGGTGATTGATAACCTCCCCGATGCCATCTATGTCAAAGACCGCCAGGGGCGCAAAACGCTCGCCAACCCGGCGGATTTGCGCAACGCCGGACTGAGCGACCCCGCCCAGGCGCTGGGCAAGACCGATATGGAGGTGTTTTCGCCCGATTTTGCCCGTCAGACACACGCCGACGACCAGGCGGTGATGCGCAGCGGCGAGCCGCTGCTGCGGCGCGAGGAGCTGCTCGTCAGACCCGACGGCCAACAGCGCTGGCTGCTCACCTCTAAAATCCCCCTGCGCGATGCGCACGGCGAGGTAATCGGGCTGGTGGGCATCGGGCACGATATCACCGAGCGCAAACAGATGGAGCAGGCGCTGGGCGAAAGCGAAGCGCGCCTGCGGGCTATTTTTGAAAACAGCCCGATCGGCATCCTCACCACCGACGCCGACGGGCTGGTCACCGCCATCAACGCCGCCTACCTGCGTATCATCGGCGGCGAGGGGCGCGCCGATGCGATTGTGGGCAAGGTCAAAATGCCCGAACTGGAGAGCATGAAAAGAGCCGGGGCGCAGCGTCTGTGGCGGCAGCTGTTTGAGCGGGCAAAGCCCTTCAAAGTCGAGCTGACCTTTGAGACCACCTTTGGCAAACGTCTGACAGCGGCTTACTCGGCTGTGCCGCTGTTGGACGAGAACGGACGCATTACCGGCAGCGTGGTGTGCATCGAAGACCTGAGCGAGTATTACCGCGCCCGCCAGACAGCCGAAGCCCTGCGCAGCGTGGCGGAGCAGCGCGCCGCCGAAGCCGAAACCCTGCGGCTGGCGGGCGCGGCGGTGGCTTCCAGCCTCAACGCCGAGGAAATCATCCACCGCATCCTTGAGCATCTGCAGCGTGTCGTCCCCTATTACAGCGCCACTGTCCAGCTGGTGCGCGGCGAAGAGGTGGAGGTGGTGGGGGCGCACGGCGTGGAAGCGCATGTGCTGCTGGGCAAACGGTTTTCGATCTCCTCTGGCACGCCCAACGCCGAAATTTACCGCCAAAAATGCCCTCTGCTGGTCACAGACCCCGCTGGACGTTACCCGAACTTTGACCTGCCCGACTATCACTCGATGGCGGAGTGGCTGGGCGTGCCGCTCGTCTTTCAGGGGCGTGTGCTGGGGATTCTGGCGCTCGATTCGCCCTTGCCGGGCTATTTCAGTGAGCAGCGCATCCGTCTGGCGTGCGCCTTTGCCGACCAGGCTGCCATTGCGCTCGAAAACGCCCGCCTGTATGCTGAAGCCCAGCGCAGTGCCACCGAACAGTCCATTCTCAATGAAATCAGCCGCTCGATCTCGTCTAAGCTCAAGCTGGAAGAACTGCTGGAGGTGGTCTATGCGCAGGTCAACCGCTTTATCCCGGCGCGCAACTTTTTTGTGGCGCGCTACGATGCCGCCGCCGACGAGTGGTACACCATCTTTGCCCGCGCAGAGCGCGACTCTATTGCCGCGTTGCAGCAGCGCTATCCCTCTGACGAGGGCGTCACCGGCTATATCATCCAGACGCGTACCCCGCTGCTGTTCATCAGCACCGACGACTATCAGGCATACCTCGAACGTACCGGGCGATCCTTTATAGGGATTGTCCCCAAATCCTGGATGGGCGTCCCGCTGATTGCCTCTGACCAGGTGGTGGGGGTGATGGCGACCCAGAATTACGAGCGCGAAAACTTTTACACCTTGCAGGATTTTGACTTCTTCAAGACCATCGCTGCCCAGATCGCGGTTGCCTTCGAAAATGCTTATCTTTTTACCCGCATGGAAGAGCTGGCAGATACCGACGCTCTGACGGGGATTTTCAACCGGCGCAAATTCTTTGCCGAAGCCGAACGAGAAGTCCAGCGCGTCCTGCGCTATCACGGCATGCTGGCAGTGGTCATGTTTGACCTGGATCATTTCAAGCAGGTCAATGACCGCTACGGTCATGCCGAGGGCGACCGCGTGCTGCGGGCGGTGGCGCGCTGCTGCAACGAGGTGCTGCGCAAGACAGATATCTTTGGGCGTTACGGCGGCGAGGAGTTTGTTGTGCTCATGCCCGATACGGGCGTGGGGGGTGCCCGCCAGGCTGCTGAACGGCTGCGCCAGCAGGTTGCCGCCATGGGGATGCCCACCCCGCAGGGCGAAGTGCAGGTGACCGCCAGCTTTGGCGTGGCTGTGCTGGGCGGTGAATGCCAGACGCTGGATGCCTTGCTGGTCAATGCCGACCAGGCGATGCTGCAAGCCAAGCGCATGGGGCGCAACCGCGTCCGGGTGTATACGCCGGGCATGGCCGCAGACGACGCAGAGGGTTCACAGATGGCGCAGATGTAGCGCAGTCGTTTGTCCGCATTTTTGGTTGACGGGGGGTGTGAAGGTTGCTATAATGTGAATGCACACGTGTGCATCAAGGAGACTGCCATGCCGGTAACCATCAAGGATATCGCCAGAAAAGCGGGTGTCTCGCACGCCACCGTTTCGCGCGCTCTCAACGGCAGTCCGCTGATCTCGCAAGAGACCACGCTTGCCATCCGCAAGCTGGCGGAGGAGATGGGTTACCTGCCCAGCGCCGCGGCGCGCGGGCTGAAGACCAGCCGCTCGCATGTGCTGGGGGTGATCGTCAGCCGCATCGGCAACCCCTATTTTGGCGAGATTGTTCAGGGGATCGAGGATGCCCTCAAGGGCACAGCCTACAGCATCTTTGTCGCTTCTTCGCATCTGGATGCCGCTGTTGAGGAGAATATCGTGCGGGCGTTTGGTGAGCATCGCGTGGACGGTGTCATCGTGGCAACTGCCTCCTTTAGCCGCAGCCAGGTGCACCTGCTGCGCCGTTACGGCATTCCCATTGTTGCCATCAATTCCTCCTCACCGCAGGATTACCGCTTTTGCATTGCTCATGATGATGTCTATGGCGCCCGGCAGGTAGCCCGTCATCTGATTGCGCTGGGACACCGCCGCATTGCCTATATCGGCAACATGCGCGCCGCGCAGATCAACCATGACCGCATTGTGGGCTTCAAACAGGAGATGGAGAGCGCCGGGATTGCGCTGGATGCCAATCTGATGATCAATCTGCAGTGGAGCGAGATCGAGAACGGCGTGGAGGGAATGACCACCCTGATGAGGCGCAAAGACAGACCCACCGCCGTTTTCTGTTTCAACGACCTGATTGCCATTGGCGCATTGCAGGTGGCGCAGCGCATGGGCATTCGCGTGCCGCAGGAGATTTCCATCACTGGTTTTGACAACATCACCTACTCTGCCTATACTCTTCCGGCGCTGACCACCTTTGACCAGCCCAAACGGCTGATTGGCGCCGAGGCGGCTGGTATGCTGCTGGATTTGATCAACCGCCGCGGCAGTGGCGGGGACGATGAGCGGGCGGCGCCCGCCGCGCGGCTGCTGCGCGGCAAACTGCTGGTACGCGAGTCCACTGCCCGCTGTATGTCTTAGTATCTGCCGATCTCGGAGGGATTCTCCTCCTCGCTGGGGCGCTCGAGCGGGAACCACAGGGTGAAAGTACTGCCCATGCCCTCCTGACTGTGGACTTCGATCTCGCCGCCGTGCAGCCGCACAATTCCAGCGACAATCGAAAGCCCCAGCCCGGTGCCCTTGCCCACCTCTTTGGTGGTGAAGAAGGGGTCAAAGATGCGCTTTTGCATGGCAGGCGGGATGCCGCTGCCCTGATCGCTGACTTCCAGCGCCACGCGGCGGTGTTCGCCGTCGAAACGGGTGCGGATGACGATCTGTCCGCCGCCGGGCATGGCGTCGCGGGCGTTGGTCAGCAGGTTGATCAGCGCCTGCGAAATCTGGTTGCGGTCGCAGTACAGGTCGGGCAGGTCGGGCGTCAGTTCGGTGAGGACAAAGACGCTGCTCCAGCTGCGCAGCTGATGCTCGATCAGCAGCAGCGTATCGTGGACGATGTGATTGAGGTCGTGGGTGTCGAACTTCTGCGAGGAGGGGTGGGCATAAGCCAGCAGTGAGCGGACGATTTCCGCCACGCTCCAGGCGCTGCGGTGGACGTTTTCGAGCTTGGCTTGCAGCCGCGCCGCATCGGGCAGGTTGCCTGCGGAAATCTGGCGGATGAGGTTTTCGCTGGTGCCGGTGATGATTTGCAGCGGGGAGTTGATCTCGTGGGCGATGCCAGCCGCCAGCGTGCCCAGGGCGGCCATCTTCTCGTTGGCGAGCATGGCTTCCTGCAGCTGTTTGCGCTCGGTGATGTCGGTCAGGGTGGCATAGACCTGATGCGGGCGCTCTTCGTCGGGGCGGAAGAGCGGGATGGCGTCAATCAGAACCCAGCGGTATGCGCCTTCGCGGGGGTTGAAGACGCCCATGGTCACGCCGAGCACAGGGCTGCCGCTGCGCAGGGCAAGGGCGCTGGGGTGCTCTTCAGGGGCAAATGGGCTGCCGTCCTCGTGGATGGCGCGCCAGCGTGGGTCGGTCATGGTGTGGGTTGACATCTCCTCCTGCGTCAGCCCAAGGATGCGCAGCGCGGCCGGGTTGGCGGAGAGGATGCGCCCCTCACCGTCGCCGTAGAGCACGCCCTGTACCATGGTTTCATACAGTGTGCGGTAGCGCTGTTCGCTTTCGGCAAGTGCTTCGAGGGTGCGTTTCTGCTCGGTGATGTCGCGGGCGGCGGCGTAGATGCTCTTGCCGTGCGGGAAGGAGCGCCACTCCAGCCAGCGGTAACTGCCGTCTTTGCAGCGGTAGCGGTTGATAAAACTGGGAATTTCGCTCTGCTGATCAAGAGCGGCGACTGCCTCCAGCGTGGCGGGCAGATCGTCGGGGTGAACAAAGTCCACAAAGCGTTTGCCCTCCAGCTCATTCAGCGGGTAGCCAAGCACCCGCTCCCACTCGCGGTTGAGCTTGCGGAAGTAGCCGTCGGTATCGGCGATGCACAGCAGATAGAGCGAGGAGGCGAAAAAGCGCTCGATTTCCTCGTTTTTCTCGCGCAGCGCTTCGAGCGTGGCGCGCTGCTCGGTGATATCCATGGCGGCGGCGTAGATGCGCTCGCCGATCTGGTGCGAATGCCACGAAAGCCAGCGGTAGCTGCCGTCTTTGTGGCGGTAGCGGTTGACAAAACCGCGCAGCTCGCCCTCGCGCTGCATGACCTCGATGACCTTGAGCGTCTCTTCCAGGTCATCGGGGTGGAGGAATTCCAGGTCTTGATGCCCGATCAGTTCGTCCAGCCGCCAGCCGAGCACCCGCTCCCACTCGCGGTTGAGGCGCAGGAAGATGCCGTCCACCGTGAGGATTGCCAGCAGGTCAAGGGCGGCGTTGAAAAAGCCTTCCAGCTCCTCACTGGTGCGGCGCAGGGCTTCTTCGGCGTGTTTGCGCTCGGTGATGTCGGTGATGGTGGCGCCGATCAGCGGCGGGGCGCCGGGGCGCTCGATGCGGAATTTGCGCGTCTCAAAGATGTATTCTTTGCCGTCCAGCGCCTTCCAGGTCTCTTCATATTGGATAAAGCCCTCTTCCAGCGCCTGGCGGTCTTTGGCGAGCATCTCCTCGGCAGTCTCGGGCGGGAAGGTCTCGTGCGGGGACTTGCCCAGCCAGTCTTCGGCGGGGAACATCTGGCGGAAAGCCTGGTTGACATAGATGGGACGCGACTCGTGGTCTTTGATCAGCACCAGGCTGGGGGCGTTGTCCATAAAGGCGCGCAGGCGCGCTTCGTTCTCGCGCAGGGCTTCTTCGGTCTGCATGCGGGCGGTGATATCGCGGATGGCGGCGATGTGCACCGGGCGTCCGCGCAGTGTCAGGTGGCTGGCGGTGATCTCGACCGGGAAGACAGTGCCGTCCTTTTTGCGGTGGTAGCGCACGGGGATGGAGGTGAGACCGGTCAGCGTGGCACGGCGGGTTTCATCCGGCTGGGCGGAGAGGTCAACGTTGCGCAGCTGCAGCAGTTCGCGGCGGGTGTAGCCGTAGAGCGCCTCGGCTGCCAGGTTGGCGTCCAGGATCAGCCCGCTCTCGTTGTCAATGAGAAAGATGGCGTCCGACTCGGTGTTGAACAGCAGGCGGTAGCGCTCCTCGCTCTGGCGCAGCGTCTCTTCGGCAACGATCTGGGCGATCAGCCCGCCCAGCTGGCTTTCGGCGATGGCTTCGGCAAGCTTGCGTTCGTTGGCGGTGATGCGCTGGCGCGTGTGCGATGCCAGGTTGAGCAGGGCAATCACCCTGCCGCCGTACGCAATGGGGATGACCGCCAGCGTGCGGATGCCCTCCTCACGCAGATCATCGAAGATGGGGGCGGGGAATTCCTCGGCGGGATGGTACATCATCTCGCCTCTGCGCACCAGCTGCGAGTGGAGCGACCCGCCTTCGTAGCGGGCAACGCGCTGCACAAACCCTTCGGAAAGCCCGTGGTGGGCAGCCAGTTCAAGCCCGCCGCCGATCGGGTCCACCAAATAGATGCCGCCGCTGTCAAACTCTTGCAGCTGGATGAGGATATCCAGCAGGGCTTGCAGGCTGGCGTGCAGCCCGGAGGCGCGCCGCAGGCTGATCGCCAGGTCGCGCTGCAGGTCGCGCAGACGTTCGGTGCGGCGCTGCTCGGTAACGTCAATGATGGTGTAAAGCACCTTGCGGTAGTCGTTTTCGCAGCCGGGGGCAACCCGCCACAGCAGGCGCACGTCAAAAGGTTCGCCGCGGCGGTTGTAGTTGACCTTTTCCAGTTCACAGTAAGGTTTGCCCTCTGCCATAGTGGTCAGCGTGGTGAGGTTGGGTTCTTGCATGACGTCGCCGATGCTGTGGGTGAAGATTTCTTGCAGTTCCGCGAGCGTCTCGCAGGCGTAGAGCTGCAGGGCGGCTTTGTTGGCGGAGATCAGGCGCAAGCTGGTATAGGCGGTTTGCATTTCATCGGGGTGCTGGCGCATGTATGCGGCGATGTCTTCCACCCCCTCCGCCTGCAGACGTTTGAGGATGGCAAACGCCTGGCTGTGATCCTGCTCCATGAGGGCGACCGGGGAATCTTCAAACAAACTGCGGTAGCGCCGCTCGCTTTCCTGCAGGGCAAGCTCTGCCTGGCGGTGCTGGGTGATGTCGAGGGCGGTCACGATGACCCTGTCGTAGGTCTGCTCACTGCCGGGCGCCACCTGCCATATCAGACGGATAAAGAGCATCCTGCCGTCTTGCGTGTAGTTAACCCTTTCGCCCTCATAGCGCAGTTTGCCCTCGCCGATGGCAATCAATCCATCGGCGATGGTTTGGTCGTCGGCGCTGGCGGTATAGTGGGTAAAGCCGCGCCGCATGTCTTCGAGGTCGGCGTAACCGTAGAGCTGCAGGGCAGCGCGGTTGACGTCCAACACACGGATGGCGCAGTGGATCTGCTGCATCAGCTGCGGGTGGGCGTGCAGATGGGCGCGCAGGTCGCTGATGCCCTGTGCTTTGAGGTCTTCGAACATGGCTTTGGCAGCCGAGAAATCCTCTTCGCTCATCGGGACGGGCGACTGCTCAAACAGCGTGCGGAAGCGCTGCTCGCTGACGCGCAGGGCGTCTTCGGCGCGTTTGCGTTCGGTGATGTCCAGGATGGTATTGATCACCTTGCCGTAGGTCTGCTCGTAGCCGGGGGCGACCTTCCAGATGAGCTGGATGATGCGCTCCTCGCCTTGGCGGGTGTAGTTGACCTTTTGCATTTCGTGGCGGATTGCGCCGCGGGCGAGGGCTGCCATGCTGACGATGGTGCCCTCATGCATGCCGCCAGCGGTGTACTCCATAAAGGCGCGCTGCATCTCCTCCAGGCTGTCATAGCCATAGAGCTGCAGGGCGGCGCGGTTGGCATCCACCAGGCGCACGGCGGCGTGCAGCTGACGCAGGATGTGCGGGTTGGCGCGCAGGTGGGCGGCGATGTCGTCCACGCCCTGCGCTTTGAGGTCTTCGAGCATGGCTTTGGTTGCCGAGTAGTCTTCTTCCGTCATGGCAACCGGCGAATCGTCAAACAAACTGCGGTAGCGCTCCTCGCTCTGGCGCAGGGCGTCTTCGGCGCGTTTGCGCTCGGTGATGTCCATCAGGGTGACAATCACCCGCTGATAGGGCTGCTGCGTGTTGGGAAGCTCCTGCCAGATGAGATGGATATAGATGGGTTCGCCCTGACGGTTGTAGTTGACCTTCCACTCCTCGTGGCGCGTCTCGCCGGCGGCGATGGTGATCATATCTTCTACCAGCAGGTTTGCATTGCCCGCACCGACAAAAGCGGCAAACTGGCGGTCGAGCTCGGCGGCGCTCTGGCAGTCGTAGAGCTGCAGGGCGGCTTTGTTGGCTTCGATGACACGCACGCTTTGCAGGGCGCGGGCGGCGTCTTCGGGGTGGGTTTGCAGATGGGCGCGCAGGTCGCTGATGCCTTCGGCTTGCAGCTGGCGCACCACCTGCGCCACGCCGGAGAGGTCTTCTTCCATGATGGGGATTGGCGAGTCGTCAAACAGGAGGCGGTAGCGCTGTTCGCTTTCCTGCAGGGCGCACAGGGCTTCTTCGTGTTCCTCCACCTGCTGTTCAAGTTCTTGGGTGAGGGTCTGCAGGCGTTCGGTGCGCTCGGCGATGCGCGCCTCGAGGTTTTGCTGTTCGCTTCTCAGCCGCTCCGTCATGGCGTTGAAGGCGTGCGTGATCTGACGCAGTTCCTCGGCATGTGGCAGGGGGAGGGGCTGATCGGGCAGTGCGCCGCCGCTGGCGGTCTGCATGGCGCGCTGCGTAATGGCTTGCAGCGGCTGATAGACCAGCTTGTGGGCGAGAAAGATGAGCAGGGAGAAGACGAACAGCAGGGGGACAGCCACCCACAGCACCACCTGCTGGATAAACGGCTGGTGCAGTTCGGCATGGCGCAGAATCTCGGGGTGTCCGGTGAGGTGGCGGTCGAGGACAATCAGCACCGAGAGCAGCACTACCCCCAGCGCCAGGAGCAGGGTGATAGGGATAATGACCTGCAGTCGGATGGTTTGAAAGCGCTTGAACAAAAGAGCAGCCCGTCCCGCAAAAGAGGATCTGTTTTTTTTTATTGTAGTATGAAATAGAAGAAAAAGCTATGCCGTCGGCGCGGCTGTTTTTTTACATTTCTTCGCCAAAGCGCCCGGCGGTGGTGGCAGCGTCCGTGTGCGGCGTCTGCGGCGGGTGGAGGGGGAAGCGCAGGGTGAAGCGCGCACCTTTGCCCGGTTCGCTGTACACCTCGGCGCTGCCGCCGTGCGCCTTGAGGATGCCGCGCACCACCGAAAGCTCCAGCCCGTCACCCTTGCCCAGCGGCTTGGTGGTGAAAAAGGGGTCAAAGATGCGTCCCAGCAGGTGCGGCGGGATGCCCTCGCCGCTGTCTTCAATGCTGAGGAGCACCTGCTGGCTTTGCGTGTCAAAGCTGCTGCGCACCGTCAGCTGCCCGCCGCGCGGCATGGCGTCCACGGCGTTGGTCAGCAGGTGCAGCAGGGCGCGGATGACCTGGGCGCGGTCGCACTCCACCGGCGGCAGTTCCTGTGCCAGATGCACCTCCAGCTGGACGGGGAGGGCTTTGATGCGGTTTTCGACCATCAGCAATGCCTCATGCACTGCCTGGTTGAGATCGCACGGCGTCAGGCTTGGCAGACCGGGGGCAACATACGAGCGCACGGCGCTGACGATGCGCGCCACCCGCCAGGCGTTTTCGGAGATGCTCTGCAGGTAGCGCTGCTGGCGCACAAGGTCGAGTGTGCCTTTTGCCAGTTCGCTCAGCAGCCGCTCGCTGGCGGTGGTAATGATCTGCAGCGGGGTGTTGATTTCGTGGGCGATGCCCGCCGCCAGCGTGCCCAGACTCGCCATTTTTTCGTTTTCCTGCAGTTGGGCTTGCATCTGATGGTAGGCGGTGGTATCGCGCACGGCTGCCACCACGCCGTCAATCTCGCCCTGCGCGGTGCGCAGCGGGGTGTAGATGCTCACGTTCCAGCCGCTTTTGCCGCTGTGCGGGATGACGTAGCGCATTTCCGGTGTTTGCACCACCTCGCCCGCCAGGGCGCGGCGCAGCAGCCCCTCGGCGCCGTAGTCTTTGAGGAAGGGGAAGGTTTCCCACGGGCATTTGCCCACCACCTGACTGGCGGGCACGCCGGTCATCTCTTCCATGTAGCGGTTCCACATCTTATAGCGCAGATGGCGGTCATAGACGATGACGCCCTCGCCCAAACAATCGAGCAGGGTATCCACAAACTGCCACGACTGGCGCAGGGCTTCCTCGGCGGCGCGGCGGACGCTGATATCGAGGATGATAGCGACAAACAGCGGCGGGGTTTCATCGCCCAGATATTGCAGATGCACCTCAACCGGATAGGTGGAACCGTCCTTGCGGCGGTGGATGGTCTCAAAGACCTGCACCGGCTGTGATCCATCGCGCAGGGGCGTCAGCAGGGTTTCAAAGCGCGGCGGGTCAAATTCGGGTTTGAGATCCAGCGGGGTGAGAGTGCGCATCTGGCGCATGGTGTAGCCCAGATTGTGCAGGGCGGCGCGGTTGGCGTAGCAAAAGCGCAGGCTGGCGGCGTCGAACACATACACCTCGTTGAGCGACTCTGCGACGATGCGCGTCAGTAATCGCTGCCGCGCGCGGCGGCAGCCCTTTGCCTGTTCCTGCTCGATATTTGTTTGCCAACCCGGATCCAAAATGTTCCCTCTCGCGGAAAAAAGTGCATGCGGTTGACTGGAAGACCCCCGTGGCGGCGGCGATGAAGGTTCTTGTGTGCGGTGCGCTCCGACAACCACCATTTATATTATAGCATAATACCTCAGCGGCGGATTCGTTTTTGTAAGGTGTCTGCAAGGTCAAAGGTATTGAATTTTTTGTGGTTCACCCTATAATATAAAGCATGGAAGCGGGTTATTCCAAATTTTGAAAAGAAAGGAGTTGAGCAGTCATGTTATTCGCACCGAAGGAAAAAGGTCAAGGTCTGGTAGAGTATGCCTTAATTCTTGTTTTGGTAGCTGTCGTTGTGATTGTTATTCTTGCTCTACTTGGTCCTGCAATCGGTAACATCTTCAGCAACATCATCAACGCCATTTAGGCATAACCCGACCTACCCAATGTATTCCCGACAAAAGACCCCGCCAACGCGGGGTCTTTTGTATTGGGCTACGCATGTTCGCAGGGCGGGGTTCACCCCGCCGTTGCCGATGGGGCGATGGGGCAAGCCTTGCCCTCCCCCGGCCCCTCCCAAAGGGAGGGGAGACTGCGGGTGGCGGGCGTCTTGCGATGGGGCTATGGGGGGCAGTCAAACACACTCGACGCGGTTGCGTCCGTTCTGCTTGGCGGTGTAGAGCGCCCGGTCGGCGCGGTTGATGAGGGCTTCGATGCTGGCATCCTCCGGCTGCATGACCGAGACGCCAAAGCTGGCGGTGATGCGGGCACTGCCCTGCTCGATGCGGAACAGGCGAGCTTCGATCGTGCGGTGCAGCCGTTCGGCGGCTTCGCGGGCTTCTGCCAGCGGGGTTTCGGGCAGAAGGAGGACAAACTCTTCGCCGCCGTAACGGGCAAGCAGGTCGCTGCCGCGCAGCGACTGGCGGCAGACCTCAGCAAACTGGATCAGCACCTGGTCGCCGCTGCTGTGCCCGTAGGTGTCGTTGATCTGTTTGAAGTGGTCAAGGTCAATCATCACCGCCGCCAGGGGCTTTTTGTAGCGCCGGGCGCGCAGAAATTCCCTCTGCGCCTGCTGGAGGAAGTGGCGGCGGTTGTACAGCTGGGTGAGGGCGTCGTGGGTGGCGAGCTGCTCCAGCTGGCGGTAGAGCAGGGCGTTGTGCAGGGCGATGCTGATCTGTTCGGCAGCCTGGCAGAAGAGGGCAAACTCTGTCTGGCTGAAGCTTCTGCCGGGCTGGTAATGCTCGCTGGCGACCGCCCCCAGCAGACGCCCGCCGCTGTGCAGCGGCGCGCCCATAAACGATGTGGGCATCAGCCCCAGGTTTTGCCGCCGGTGGTGGCGCAGAAAGACGTCAATCTCCTCTGGGTTGGCGAGCAGCAGCGGCTGGTTGTGCTGGATGATATAGCCGGTGATGCCCTGACGGATGGAAGCAGTAGGGACAACCCGGCTTTCGTCTGCGCCGCGCAGGTAAATGCGCTCCCATTCGGCTTTTTCGGGATGGTAGAGGACGATGAGCAGCATGGGCAGGTCAATCAGACGGCGCAGCTGCTGGTCGGCGGTGGTGAGCAGTTCGTCCAGGTTGAGCTGGGCGGTAATGGCGTGCAGGATTTCGATGAGGACGGACTGCTCGGTGGCGGTGCGGCGTGCTTCGGCGTAGAGGCGGGCATTTGCCAGCGCAACCGAAAGCTGGGCGGCAAAGACCTCGCCCAGATGCTGTTCGCGGGCGCTGAAAGGGGCTGCGGCGGAGCGGTCGAAGTGCAGCAAGCCGTTGTAGCCTTCCTGGTCGAAGAACGGGACGGTCATGACTGCGCGCTGGGCTGGCTGCGGCGGGGGGAGGAAGCCGGGCAGCGGGTCGCTTGTTTCGGCGCTGCGCAGTGTCTGGCGGGTTGCGAGGATGGCGGTGTAGGGGGTGGCTGAAAGCGAAAAGCGCTGCCCAATGAGCGGGGCGGGGGACGGGAGGCGGCTGTAACCGGCTGCCACGCGCAGCGTGTTGCCGTCCTGCAGGGTGATGCTGGCATGATCGAAGGGGATAACGTGTACGATGCGCTCGAGGATGAGTTGAAAAAGGCGGTCATAGTCGAGGGCGGCGCTGATGTCGAGCGCCGTCTGGCGGATGGTTTCTTCGGCGGCTTTGTGCTGGGTGCGGTCATGGAGGGTCAGCAGATAGCCGCCCTCACGGGGGTCTGCCAGGGGGGATAGGCGCACATCCACCCAGCGCGGCGGGTCGCCGGGCAGGGTGGTTTCAAAGCAGCTGGGTTTGCCGCTTTGTACGGCAGTTTCCACATCTGGGCAGGCAGCCAGCAGGGTGCGGCTTTGCTTGCCGAGGATATCGCCTTCCAGGTTGAGCAGCTGGCGGGCGGTGCGGTTGATTTCCACCAGCTGGAGGCGGCTGTTGAAGATGAGAATGCCGCTGTCGATCTCGTCAAAAATCTGCTCGATCGCTACCGGCGAGAGGCTGATCAGACGGTAGCGGGTCAGCCCGATGTAGAACCCCAAGACGGTCAGCAGCATCCCCATCGGGGTGATATCCAGATAGGGAATGGGGTTCAGCCCGCTGAGGTACATGATGCTGAACGCCAGCGGCGAGAGCAGACCAATGATCATGATGCTCATCTGCTGCTGGTAGGGCGGCGCAGCTTTGCGCCAGGCGTGTCCCAGCCGTATCAGCGCCCATCCTGTTGCCAGATAGATATATGCCACCAGCACCCAAAACCACCAGCCGTGCTCGTAGATGAGGATATTGCGCGCCTGGTCTGCCCAGCGGAAGCCGCTCCACATCCAGCCGTGCAGCGGGTTGCTCCAGGCAAACAGCAGGGTGAGCAGTGAGATGCCCCATGTGAGCAGGGTCAGGCGGCGTGTGCGCGGGATGTTGAGATAATCGAGCACAAAGGCAAGCAGCGTGGGGACAATACTGACCGTGCCGATGTATTCCAGCTGCGACCAGAGCACCTTTGCCGGTATGGTGGTTACCAGTGCTTCGATCCCGGCGCACAGGTTCCACTCTGCCACCGCCGCGGCAAACAGCGCCAGCATGCGCCCCCCCGGAGCGCGGCGCAGCTTCCACGCCCGCCAGACCACCAGCAGAGCAATCAGCGTGGTGGCAAAGTACAAAAAGACAAACGGCAGGTCGAATGGCGAGCGCATGGGCAGCCGGGCATAAAAATCTTACCATGATTATAGCCCGATTTGAGGATATTTGCGATACGGGCAGACAGGGCAATGTGGGGAAGACAGGTATCACGCGTAGGCGCATGGCGGGGCGCTGGAACGTTTCTTGCACAATATCCAACGGTGAGATTTGAAATGCTGCATATCAATACAGTAATCTACGGAGAGAAACGATGACCCAGCAACATAAGGAGGGATGGCATAGTCCGCAGGACAGCATGTTCGAACATCTACGGGAACTGACAGATGCACTGCCGATCGGGATTGTTCTACGGCGCGAAGATGGAACGGTGTATTTCAACCGCACCATTGGCGGGGTAACCGGCTATTCTCCCGCCGAGCTGTGCGATCTGACCGCGCTCGAGCGGGTGATCCTGCCGCAGCATCAGCCGCTGCTGCGCGTGGCAACGGCGATCGAGAGCGACCGCCCTTCGAGCCATTATGAGGTGCAGCTGGAGCGCAAGGGCGGCGGACGGGCATGGGTGGACGTCAGCGCGCGGCGGGTTGACTGGCGGGGCGAGCGTGTGCAGATGATCAGCCTGATGGACATCACCCGCTACAAGGTGCTGGAGGAGCAGTTGATCCGCAACGCCATGTATGACGGGCTGACCGGGCTGCCCAGCCGCTGCCTGCTGGAAGACCGTCTGCGCGAGGCGCTGGCGCATGCGCGGCGCACACGCAGTCTGCTGGCGGTGGTGCTGATTGACATCCACCGCTTCCGCGAGATCAATGAGCTGATCGGCAGTCAGGTGGGCGACCAGCTGCTGATGCAGGCGGCGCGGCGGCTGGGTGAGATGGTGCGCGAGAGCGATACGCTGGCGCGCGGCACGGATGACGATTTTGTGGTGGTGCTCAACCATCTGAAGGAAGCGCAGGACGCCGAACGGGTGGCGCGCAAACTGCTGACGGTGTTCCGCGAGCCGTTCACCGCCGAGCCGCACCATGTCTATCTGGATGCCAGCGCTGGGTTTGCCATCTATCCGCGCGATGGCAGCACGCCGGAGGAATTGGTGAAGAACGCCGCCAGCGCCCTGACCTTTGCCAAGAATAATCTCAAAGACCGCGTGATGGCGTTTGAGCCTGCCATGCACGCCATGGCGCTGGAGAAGCTGCGCCTGACCAACCGTCTGCGTCAGGCGATTGAGTGCGGCGAATTGCAGCTGTATTATCAGCCGCTGGTGGATTTGCGCCGCAACGAGGTGGTAGGGCTGGAGGCGCTGGCGCGCTGGCTGCATCCCGACGCCGGGCTGGTCTTTCCCGATAGTTTTATCCCGCTGGCGGAGGAGAGCGGGCTGATCCACCCGCTGGGGCGCTGGGTGATCCGCGAGGCGTGCAGCCAGGCGGCGCTGTGGCAGGGCAACGGGCATCCCCCGCTGCGCATTTCCATCAATATCTCTCCGGCGCAGTTTGAGGAGGAGGAATTGGTGGATTACATCGAGGAGACGCTGGCGCTGTGCAAATTGGAAGCCGGGCGGCTGGCGCTGGAGATCACCGAGCGCACCTTTATGGGCGAGCTGGAGGCGGCTGCACAGCGGCTGCAGCGGCTGCGCCAGATGGGCGCCAAGGTGGATATTGACGATTTTGGCACGATTTACGCCTCGCTCGCCTATTTGCGCAAACTGCCGGTGGACAGCCTGAAGATTGACCGCATCTTTATTCAAGACCTGACGGGCAACGGCGGGACGGCGCAGACGGGCGGCGCTTCCGGTTCGGGGGTGGGGGTGTCCTCACCGCTCAAACCCGATCCGCTGGCAGCCAAGACTTCGGTGTGCAGTGCTCCGGCGCTGACGCGGGCGATCGTTCTGCTGGGGCACAGCCTGAACATGGATGTGGTGGCGGAGGGGGTGGAAACGCTGGAGCAGCTGCAAATGCTGCGCGAGCTGGGCTGCGACCTGGCACAGGGGTTTTACTTTTCGCAGCCGGTGCCGGCCGACCAGGCGCTGGCGTGTGTGGCGGATATCAACCGCCGCCTGACGCAGCCGCACGGGTAGGATGGGGCTTGCCCCACCACTTCATTGGCGGATGGGCATAGGGTGCTCCCTTGTCCCCCGCCCTCTCCCTTCCCCCAACCCCTCCCAGAGGGAGGGGAACCTACCCTCCCCCAACCCCTCCCAGAGGGAGGGGAGCCTACCCTCCCCCAGCCCCTCCCAAAGGGAGGGGAGATTGCCCTCCCCCAACCCCTCCCAGAGGGAGGGGAGCCTACCCTCCCCCAGCCCCTCCCAGAGGGAGGGGAGTGCTGCGGGTGAGGTGCCCTGAAGGCTAACCGACCAAACCGGTCGAAGCGGACAACATGGAAATCGCCTTCTGAGCGTCAGACATCATAAGTCCAACTCGATAATCTGTTTCCACAAGTTTATCCAACTGCTCTTCGTGGAACAAAAAAGAACAATCGTCAAGAATAACATAGGAATCAACATCTTTTGTGTGTCTCATCAGCCATGCCTCAACGGCATCCCCTTTATTCTCCAAAAATGGAGATACCACATCTACGATGTCAGCCTCAACGCCATTCTCAAGCAAGAATCTGCGTATTTCCCCCAACCAATACACAAAACGCCACCCAGAGGAGATGACAACAACCGCGCCGGTCTCTTTGACAATCTTGTTCAAGACATCAACATTGTGCGGGTCGGTCTCCCACTTGCACTCGTTTTGACGACTTATTGAATTCAGTACGCCATCAATATCAAGAAAAATCACTCTTCTTCTTTTTTTTACCGCCACAAACAACCTCCCTTTGATCTTTTTTATCTCTCGCTGCCAATTTTACTAAAGGTGAAGACGGCAGGCATCCAACGCGTATCCAGATCGCCGAAAATCATGTTGCTTTCTATCGGCTTATCATCTTATCTTTTGTCTTAATGCCCTGAGGGGCACAGGATGATTACCCCCTACGGGAGAGGGAGATGATGGAGATGTCCTTGACAGCAGCCTAAGTGCAAAGGGAGTCATTGGGAAGGCAATTGCACAGGATGGCGTCAAGAACTGTGTCCAGCTGTTCAAGCACTTCGCGGTTGGTGAAACGCAGAACGCGGCAGCCAAGCGCATTGAGATGCTTTGTCCTTTCATTGTCATACGCTCTCTGATCTTCTTGCGAATGAACGCTGCCGTCTATCTCCACAACCAGCGCACAAGCCGGGCAGTAAAAATCAACAATAAAATGCCCAATGGGATGCTGACGGCGGAACTTGAACCCGCCAAGCCGCCGCTGACGCAGATGAGACCACAGCGTTTGCTCGGCTTTGGTAGGAAATTGGCGCATGCGACGCGCCCGGCGCAGAATTTCAGGGGATGTGGGTGTCATGAGAGGTTAGTCGGTTTTAATGATACACGATTTTCCCCCATAGGGGGTGTTTTCCCTCCCCCAACCCCTCCCAGAGGGAGGGGAGCCTACCCTCCCCCAACCCCTCCCAGAGGGAGGGGAGTGCTGCGGGGTGAGGCGTGCCCTGACGGGCATAGGATCCCCCCCTTCCCCCCCGCCCTCTCCCTGCCCCCTACGGGGGTGCTGCGCGAGGGAGAGGGAGCTTGATTCCCCTCTCCTGCAAAGGAGAGGGGCCAGGGGTGAGGTGCCCTGACGGGCATAGGATGATTCAGACATTGTTGAGAACATCAATCCCCAGGTGCTCAAACTCTTGCAGGTCTTAATGCCCTGACGGGCATAGGATGATTCAGACGAGTTCAGCGTGAACGAATGGATTAGGAGGTGCGAAACGTCTTAATGCCCTGACGGGCATAGGATGATTCAGACGGCGGGTTGAGGTAGGCAATAACGGGGTCATCCGCGCTGTCTTAATGCCCTGACGGGCATAGGATGATTCAGACGTTGTATCGGCAAAAATGGCACAATCAATTTCGATCTCCTGTCTTAATGCCCTGACGGGCATAGGATGATTCAGACCCCCTGCGCCCGCGGTGGCGGATGGTGGCACGGACGGGTCTTAATGCCCTGACGGGCATAGGATGATTCAGACTATATGTATATGAAGAAACAACACGTGGATAATAGGCTAGTGGTCTTAATGCCCTGACGGGCATAGGATGATTCAGACTCAAAAAATCGTGTTGTTTGCCACAAACGGGCGAATGTCTTAATGCCCTGACGGGCATAGGATGATTCAGACACCCTAGCGCGGCGATGCTGTATGCGCAACACATTGATGTCTTAATGCCCTGACGGGCATAGGATGATTCAGACTCATTAAGAGCACAATCGCCGACCCTGAAACGCAATATCGAATGTCTTAATGCCCTGACGGGCATAGGATGATTCAGACTCTTCGACGCGGCTGCTGTAGCAACCATGTTGGGCTTCGGTCTTAATGCCCTGACGGGCATAGGATGATTCAGACTACTAAAAGGGCTAAGCCTGCTGGCACACAAGAGTCCCGTCTTAATGCCCTGACGGGCATAGGATGATTCAGACACGTCTTCACCGATTGGGATGGCAAAATTCTGGAAGTGGGTCTTAATGCCCTGACGGGCATAGGATGATTCAGACACATGAAAATCGGTACAATCAAAGAAACATATTGGGTAGGTGGTCTTAATGCCCTGACGGGCATAGGATGATTCAGACTGGTATGGCGGGCGGGGTAATATGCAGACGGGCGGGGTCTTAATGCCCTGACGGGCATAGGATGATTCAGACACAAAACTCGAGGTATAATTCCGCCTGTCAGGCGGAGAGTCTTAATGCCCTGACGGGCATAGGATGATTCAGACCCTCTATGGGGGGACGATGCGCAGGCGGCTTTGGCAAGCCGTCTTAATGCCCTGACGGGCATAGGATGATTCAGACCGCCGGGGAGGCGTTCCCAAATCAGCAAGCCAAAAGGTTGGTCTTAATGCCCTGACGGGCATAGGATGATTCAGACGGTAACATCCAGCCGTCCTGTTCTGGTTGTTCCATCTGGGTCTTAATGCCCTGACGGGCATAGGATGATTCAGACCGACGTCTGCATTGCTTTCTGGAACGGCGCTTCCGTCTTAATGCCCTGACGGGCATAGGATGATTCAGACTGACTTTCATCGCCTGGATCAAGAACTCCGCCGCGGTATGTCTTAATGCCCTGACGGGCATAGGATGATTCAGACAAATTGTGATAGTGTTTGCGTCAGCCCAAGCCTTGAAAGTCTTAATGCCCTGACGGGCATAGGATGATTCAGACTGCGTTTTGGCTTCCCAGCCGCCCCGCCGCGGGCTGCCTCCCGCATCCAAATCTGCCCATATTCTAGCACATCCTCCCTCCCAATGCAAGCTTTTTGTGGGGCGTCTGCTCCCCTTTTTTGCCACTTTTCCACTTTCTGCGTACCCCCCCTCCGTTTTTGCCTATTTTTACCCATTTTCGAGGGGGGGGTACGCAAATCCCGATAAAATGTGGCGAATTTCTCCACAAAAACCCCTCACTCCGTCTTGCCCCCTCCGCCGTTGACCGGCTTCTCCAGCCGCTCGATGTGGGCGCGCATGGCTTGCGAGGCGCGCTGCGGGTCGCGGCTCTTCAGCGCCTCCAGAATCTCCTCGTGGCGCTCCACCAGCTCCACCAGCGACTTCTTTGAGCGGCTCGAGGTGATCACCGTCCACTGCGCCAGCTGCAGGCTCTCCCAAAACTTGTGCAAAAACTTGTTGCCCGAGATGCGCCAGATCATCTCGTGAAACTGATTGTTGAGCTTGCTGGTGAGGATCATATCCCCGGCGCGGGCGGCTGCCATCATCTCATCCAGAATGCGGCGCAGTTCGGCTTCGTGCTCGGCGGTGATGTGTTTTGCCGCCTGCTCGCCCGCCAGCGATTCAAGCGCCGCACGCACCGAATAGACCTCCTCCAGTTCCTCGGGCGTAAACAGCCGCACCGTTGCCCCGCGGAAGGGTTCGGTCACCAAAAAACCGGTCAGTTCCAGATCACGGATGGCTTCGCGCACCGGCGCCTGACTGACACCCAGCTTGCGCGCCAGCACACTTTCCACCACCCGCTCGCCCGGCTGCAGTTCACGGTTGAGGATCATCTGCACGATGTACTCCTTGATCTGCGTACGCAGCACCGGACGGGGAGAAAATTTGTTTTCGCGGGAAGTGTGGGGAGTGGTGGACGCGCTCATCGGCTCTCTTTCTACAACAGCTTTTCGACCTCATCCAGCACCAACTGCGGGTTTTTGGCGCGGATGAGATAGAACGGACGCCCGGCGGCAAACTGCGCGCCAAACGCCGCCCGTTTGCGGCGCAGTGCGTCCGTATCCACAATCGGCATCGCCAGCCCCGAAGCCAGCACCTGATGCAAGCCAAAGTAGTTCATCATCGAATGATATGCCTGGTATTCGCTTTCAAACTGCCCCAGCTGTACCACCGACGTATCGTAGTTGCCGTCAATGGCGGGCAGAATCACCAGGTCAACGTTGCTCGCTTCGTCATAATTCTTAAACTCGGGGGTCTTATCGAAGAACTTTGCCACGCCCTGATCCTGATTAGGCAGGTCGGAGCGTTCGGTGCCTTTGGCGCGCATGCGCAAAAAGACGTTTTTCGATCCGGTGATCACCCAGCCGCGCCCGTCAATCACCAGCGTCTCGGTCGAGACGACCAGCCCGCCGCGGCGGCAGCCCTCGATCTGCGACATGGTCTTGCCGTGGTTGGCTTCGCCGCCCATGAACATGATCGTCTTGCCGCGGTAGCGCACACCCGAAGCGTGGAAGGGGTGATACCCCTCCTCATCCAGCCGCAGCGCCAGCATGGTAACAATGATCTTCTGCAGTTCGCCCTGAAACCATTCGCCGTCCAGCGTCAGCAGACGCCCGTCGTAGCGGATGTCCTTGACCGCCGCCTCCTCGTTCCAGAGGATATCCGCCTGCGGCAGGGTGACGGCGTTGTGCACCTCCACACTTGCCAGACGGTAATTGAGAAAGGTCATCTCATCCAGCACGCTCTCGTGCGGCTTACTGCTGTTGATATCCACCCGCAGACGGGCGGTTACCGAGTGATATTCCTGTGAAAAGATGCTCATGATGTTTCCTCTAAGAAAAAGATATTATAACGGATGTTTGCGCTTTCTGTAAGCCCGCAACCATTGGCATCGGCTACGGCAACACGATATCCGTAGGATGGGGCTTGCCCCATCGCCATCGGCATCGGCTGGGTGAACCCCGTCCTACGGCTCCCCTCCCTCTGGGAGGGGACGGGGGAGGGCAAACATTCGGCGGGGCAAAGGCTGGCTGGCATGTGTCCCTTCATAACGTGGTGATCGGGCGGCTCTGCAGCAGATACAACTCCCCGCCCTCGATGCCCCATTCGATATCCTGCGGACAGCCAAAATGCGCCTGGACGCGGCTGCCCATGCGGATCAGCGCGGCGATCTCATCCTGCGTCAGCACCGGGCGGTGTTGTTTTTCGGGCGGCACGTCCACCACCTCCACCCCGCCGTTGACGCCCTTGACAAACATCTTGGTCTTGACCGCCTCCAGCTGATAGACAATGCTCAAATCGTCGCGGTCCACCTTGTAGTGGTCAGGGGTAATCGCCCCGGAGACAATCCCCTCACCCAGCCCCCACACGGCTTCCAGCACCATCACATAGCGGTTGCGCGTCACCGGGTCAACGGTGAAGAGCACGCCCGACTTCTCGGCGTTGACCATCTTCTGCACCACCACCGCCATCGAAACCTGCGCATGGTCAAACCCGCCGTGACAGCGGTAAAAAATTGCCTGGCTGGTGAACAGCGAAGACCAGCAGCGCCGCACAGCATCCAGCAGGGCCTGCTCGCCCTGAATGTTGAGGTAGGTCTCCTGCTGACCGGCAAAACTGGCACAGCTCAGGTCTTCGGCGGTTGAGCTGGAGCGCACCGCCACCAGGGGGTTTCCGCCCAGCGCATGGTAGCGGCGCACAATCTCCTCTGCCACATCCGCCGGGATGGGCACACTCTCCACCAGGCGGCGCGCCGGGGCTTCCACCTGCTGCACCTGCTGGATATCGCTGGTATCCAGGTCTTTGAGCAGGGCGTTGATCTGCTCGGCAACGCCCCCTTCGCGCACCACGCGGCGGAAAACCGGCGAGCAGATGACAAACCCCGGCGGCACGGGCAGTCCGCCCTGGATCATATCGCCCAAATTTGCCGCCTTGCCTCCCGCCACCGGGGTATCGTTGCGGTTGACCTCTTCAAAAGACAGTATGGTTTTCTCTGATGACATGCTCGACAATCCTTCTCCACAAAACGGCATAAAAAGCCGATCACTGGGTAGCGGTCAGACCGCCGTCGATGAAGATGATCTGCCCGGTAACAAAATCGGCGCCGGGCGAAGCCAGATAGGTTGCCAGGGCGGCAATATCCTGCGGCTCGCACACCCTCCCCAGCGGGATGCGCGCCACCAGCGGGTTATAAAATGCCGGGTCGTCCAGATATTTGCGCACCAGCTCGGTGCGGGTAAAGGTGGGGGCAATGGCGTTGACCGTGATATGATGTTTTGCCCACTCGGTTGCCAGCTGTTTGACCATCAGGTTCATCCCGCCCTTGCTGGCGCAGTAAGAGATATAACCGCGCCCAATCCCCAGCAAACTGCGCACCGAACTGATGTGAATGTGCCGCCCGCCGGTCTGCTGTTCCACCTGAAAGCGCGCCACCGCCTGCGAAAGGAAGAAGGCGCCTTTGAGGTTAATGGCAAAGATGCGGTCCCAGTCCTCCTCGCTGTATTCGAGGGCGGGAGCCTCTTTGTGCGTCCCCACGCAGTTGATGAGGATGTGCGGCACGCCGTAGCGGGCAACAAACTTCTGCATAAACTGCCCCAGGGCGGGCACATCGGTCACATCCAGCACCTCGCCGTAGGCTTCGCCCCCGGCGGCGGTGATCTCGCGCGCCTTTTGCTGGCAGTCGTCCTCCTGGCAGCTGATGCCGGTCAGCACCACGCGCGCCCCAAAGGCTGCCAGCGCCTCGGAGATGGCGCTGCCAATGCCCCCCACGCCCCCGGCAACCAGCGCCGTCTTGCCGCTCAGGTCAAACTGTTTGCGATAGGTTTCCAATGCTGTCATAAACGTTCTCCTTTAGAAAGTTGAAAATACACACCCCCCAACAATGGGAGGGATAAAGACCACCTCGTCGCCGTCCGCCAGCGGGCGTCTCAGGTTGCCCTCAAACACCTGGTTGACCAGCGTCTGCGCCACATTGCCCAGCCCGCCCTGCAGTGCTGCGGCGCCAAAATGCTCCTCAAAGGGGAGTGCCGCTACCACATCCGCCAGCGTGGCGCCATCGGGCAGTTCCAGCGTCTGCTCGCCGCGGCATTCGGCGGGCAGCAGCTGACGCAGCGAAGAGAGCAGCTTGACGCGCACGCGCACGGCTACCCCCTCCCCCGCTTCAGCATGGTCTGCATCAGTTCCACCGCCGTCTGCGCCACGCGCCCATCGTTGAGGTGCGTATCCAGCTCAACCACCTCCACCCGCGGGGCAACATGCTGTTTGAAGGCGCGGATAAAGGCCGCATCGGATTGCGGGTCGTGCAGTGGTTTGCCGGGCATGGCAAACCAGCCAAAGGCTTGCAGCGGCAGAATCATGGCGGCTGGGGCGGGCGAGGCGGAGAGACGCTCGGCGATGATGCGCCCGGCTTGCGCCATCTCCTCGATGGAGGTGCGCACCAGGGTAATGGTGGGGGTGTGCTGCATCGTCTTGCGCTGACGGTATTCGGGCGGCAGACGGTCGGGCGGTCCGTGGATGATAAAATCCACCCCGCCGGGGGCGCACACCTGCGGCAGTGCGGCGGCGGCCGCAGCTTTCATGCGGTCGGGTCCGGCGGAAAACGGGCTGTGCACCAGTTCCTGGACGATCTCGCCCGGGGTGACATCGAGCACACCGCAGAACAGACCAGCGGCAATCAGTTCTTCCATCGAGCGCCCGCCGGGGCCAACGGCGTGAAAGGCGATCAGCTCCTGCCCCAGCGCCTCCACGCGCTGCTGGATATCGCTGACCAGTGCGGTAGAGACGCCCAGCATCGAAGCCGCCAGAGCCGGGCGCTCGCCAGCACGGAGCGGCGCCCCAACGCGGCTCATCCCGCACACTGCCGCGGCGGCATTGGTAAAGATGGTGCGTGTGACCGCATTCAGCCCCTGAATATCCGCCACCGAGTACATGATGGTCACATCCCGCGTCCCGGTGTAGGGTCCAAACGGGTTTTCGCCGCTTGCCATAGTCGAGACCATCAGTTTGGGGACGCCCACCGGCAGCGCCTGCATGACGCGCGTGCTGAGCGCCGTACCGCGCGAGCCGCCCACCGAAAGCACGCCGCCCAGTTCGCCCTTTGCCAGCAGTTCCAGCAGCAGCGCCGCGGCGCCCTGCGCCATCACCAGCAGGGCGTGGGTTTTATCGCCGCCCGCAATCAGCTCGGCAATGCTGCTGCCCCCCGCGGCGGCAACCCGATGACGGTCAATCTCGGCGGCAGCGGCGGGTTCGCCCAGCACGCCGGTATCCACAATCAGCGGGGTGCACCCCTGCGCCGCCACCGCAGAGCGCAAAAACTCGGCTTCTCTGCCTTTGGTATCCAGCGAGGCAAGGATGGCAATCTTGGGCGGCATGCGGCAGTGCTCCGTCTAATCGTCCACAATCGCCACAGCCCGCACCGGGGCAGCGGTGGTGCCTTTCCACTTGATAGGCAGCACCGAAACCTTAAAGCCAAACGGTTTGGGCAGGGCGTCAAAGTTCGCCATGTTTTCCAGGTGATAATACTCTTTGTCAATCATCACACAGTGCGCCGGCCAGAACTCTTTGGTCTCAAACATCGAGCGCACCGGGCGGTCATAGGTGGGGGCGTCAATCCCAGTCACCTTGATGCCCTGTTCAATCAGCCATTCGGTCGCCGGGCCGGTCATGCCGCAGTGTTCGGTCAGATAGCGCTCCTCTTTGTTGTAGCGCGAGGCGCCGGTCTTGATCAGGACGATATCCAGCGGCTTGAGGGTGTAGTTGATCTTCTTCAGGGCGGCTTTGAGGTCGTCCACCGTGATGCCGTAGCCGACGGGCTTGTCGCTGAAGTCGAGCACCACACCGTCGCAGAAGCAGTATTCCAGCGGCAGCCCTTCCGGACCGGGGGCGCCCTTGCGCATGTGCTTCATCGTGTCCACGTGCGTGCCCACATGGTCGCCAACCACCACCACATAGTGGGCGGTGAGCCACTTGGCGCCGTACTGCGCCGCGCCGATGTTCTCGGCAAACTCTTCCCAGCTTTCGAGCATCGCCATGATGGGACGCGCCACGCGCGGGAAGACCATCATATCCGGGCTGACTTCCATACTGAGGTCAATAATTTTGGTCATGGTTTTTTCTCCTTTGTATTGAATAAGAATACCTGCTAAAAGATAGGTGCAGAGAATTACCAAAAGGTGAGTTTTGCACCGTCCTCCAGCGGACGGTCGAGGTCAAGCAGTGAGAGCGGCGGCTGAGCGGGCGGGTTGAGATAGACGGCAGCGTTGAGGCGCAGTCTGCCGCTGGCGGGGTCAACCAGCGCGGCGGCAAAACCGGGGTAGCGCTGGTCGAGCGCGTCAATCAGTTGGCGCACACTTGCGGCGCGGGTGGTGTAAACCTCCTCCAAACACCCGCTGATGGTAGAAAAGTGAGCCACATAGCGCAGGGTAAGGGTTTTCGCGCTCACGCCTCCACCTCCACACCGCAGGCTTGCAGGGCGGCGGCAACATCCGCCAGCCCCAGCGCCTGCAGGGTTTGGGCGCGCGGAATGGATGTCGTCAGACTCCAGCCCATGGCGTCGTAATACTCATCCAGCATGGGGTCAAAGATATCCGGCGAAAGCCGCCGAAAGCCAAAGACGGGCACATCCTCGTTTGCCATGCGGTAGGGGGGATGGTCATCGGCGCGGCGAAAGCCCTCGCGCACGTTGAACGCCCGCTCAAGGTTGATGACACGCTCACCGGCTTTGAGGAATTCAAAATAGTCCACCTCCATACCCGTTGCAGCGCGGAACATCTGCCACCACGGGCGCATGTCCAGCCCAAGCGTATCGCGCACCAAAAAGACGCAGCCCGGCAGGCTTTCGACCACCGCGCGGCTGATGGAGAACCAGCGCAGCAGTTTGCCCTTCTCCTCAGGGTTGCGTCCCTCAAAGGCTTTTTTCAGGTCAAGGTGAATCCCCAGCGCCGCCAGTTCCTCAGGCGGGAGCAGGTTAGGGTTGCACGGATAAGGCGGATACCAGCGGGTGTGGTCGGGTCCAACCTCGCTGACCGCCACCCCCAGCGCCACCATGTAAAAACTGCGCTGGGCAATGGCTTCCAGCTCCTGGTCTTTCACCGCCAGGCAAAAGCGTTCGCTGCCCTTGCCCACCTGGCGCGCCGCCCGACTGCACCCCAGCGCCAGCAGAGCGCCAAACCCCTGCCGCAGGGCAATCTTGCGCACCAGTTCCAGCAGACCCTGACGGTCACGGCAGCCAAAGGTCAGTTCCAGCCCGTCGGTATCGGCGCGGGTGAGGATGCCCTTTTCGTAGCACTCCATCGCCCAGGCAAGCGTAAAGCCGACATGGAAGATGTCCAGCCCATAGCGGTTGCAGAGGATGGAGAGCGCCAAAACAAAGTCGAGGTCGTCAATATCCAGCAGCGAGCCAAACACCACCGGCTGCCCAGCCCAGTAGTTGCCGCCCTGCCACCCGGCATATTCCCCATCCGGGATGGTATGCAGCTTTTGGCAGGCAGGCCAGGGGCAGCTAAAACAGGCTTTGGCTTTGGTGACATAACGGTCAAGATAGGCTTCGGCGGAGATGCGCACGGCTTTGTCGCTTTCCCAGTGCATCTGCTGGGCGTTGCGCGTCATCAGGTTGCCCTGCTCGGCAAACAGACGCGCCAGCACCGGGGCACCGTAAGTTGACCAGACCGGCGTCCAGGCATCGCGCGAGGTTGCCAGGTCGAGCCGCTGGCGGTAGGTCTGATAGGCTTGCACAAAAGCGGGATAATCCGCCACGCCAATCCCACCCGTACCGCGCACGGCAATGGCTTTGAGCTTTTTACTGCCCATCACCTCACCGCAGCCAGCGCGCCCGCCGCTGTTATTGCGGTTGCCAAGGATAACACTGGCGTGCACACCGTTCTCGCCTGCGGGGCCAATATAGCGCAGCTGCACATCCGCGTCGGGCAGTTCGCGGCGCAGGGCATCGTCGGTCTGATCAGTGGTCAGCCCCCACAGATGGCTGGCGTCGCGCAGTTCGGCATGCTCATCGCAGATGTAGAGATACACCGGGCGGTCGGCTTTGCCGTGCAGGGCGATGTAGTCGACCCCCGCGCGGCGCATCTCAGGTCCAAAAAAGCCGCCAAAACTGCCCTCTGCCACTGTGCCGCGCGGCGATTTGCACGCCACCGACATGCGCCCGTTGCCCACCGGCAGCCCGTCCAGCGGGCCGGCGCCAAAATAGAGGATGTTCTCCTCACCCAGCGGGTCGGCATGGGGCGGGATTTCATTGAAGAGCAGGCGGCTGTGCATCCCGCGTGCCCCCAGATACTGCCGCGTCCACTCAGCGGGCAGCGGTTCGCGGCGCATCGTGCCGTTGGAGAGGTTGACGCGCAGGATGGTCTGCTCGGCGGCGGCGCGCGTCCTCATGGCGTCTCCCCTTTCTGCGGCGGCATGCCCTGCCAGGCAAACGGCCACTTCCACGGCGCCACCACCTTGAACAGGCTGTGTCTGCGGCGCGCTTCTGCCAGCAGCAGACGGCGTTCGGCTGCCGCCGCGGCTTCCTCGTAGAGAAGCGCCCCCGTCGGACAGACGGAGACGCAGGTGGGCGTCTGGGCGTCAAACAGCGGGCGCAGACACCTCCCATCACAGTCCAGGATAGGGATATCCTGCGCCTCGCCAGAAGGTTTGAGCACACGGATGCGCCCCTCAGCGCTGAAGACCCCCTCAGCCAGCGAGGAGCAGAACGTCTGACACAGACGGCATCCGTTGCACAAATCTTCAATCACATACAGGCGTTTCATACGCTCCCAGCAAGCGGGTCAGGAAACATCCAGCCCGTTGTTTTCCAGGTCATCGGCGATGTCCTTCAGCCCCAGTTCTTCCAGCTTGTGGCGGCGGGGAACGCCGGTTTTGGTGTTCCATCCCTGCACCTCGTACCACACAGGTTTAAAGCTCTCCAGAATGGTATACACCTTGCCTTTGGCGGGTCCATCGGGCATGGGGTCTTCGGTGAAGCGCGGCGGCAGGGTATCGTGCTCGGCGGTCAGCCCCAGCCGGGCGTTGTGCGCCCGCTCGACATTGGTTACCCGCGAGCCAGCTTCCAGCAGTCCTTCGTCGCTCATGGGGAAGCCGGTTACGGCAGTATACATCTGCGGCAAAATTTTGAGCGTGCGGTAGAGGGTTTTCTCCACCGTTTCGGTGTAGTAGGTGTAGGCAAATTTGCAGGTGCCCATCAAGTCGGGGATGGCAACCACGCTCTCCCAGTAGCGCAGCTTTTCGGCGGCTTCGCGGGGGGGCATGCTGTCCAGCCCGTAGGCGCCGGGCGCCGAGATGCGCAGATGGTCAGCCCCGCGCGGACCGACAGCATAGCGGAAGTTATACACCTGCACGACGCGCGCATCCAGCGGAGCAGGCGCCATGCCCTTGACCTGCACCGCATAGCGGATGGCGTTTTTACCAATGCGCTCAGCCGCCGGAAGGATGCCGTCTGCCAGCAGTGCGCCAAAACCCTCGCGGAAGGCAATCTGGCGCGTCAGTTCCAGCACGCTGTGATAGTTGCCCCACGTCAGGTCAAGCCCGCCGGTATCGGCGGTGGTGAGGATGCCGCGCTGGAAGAGTTCAAACGAGAAGGCGAGCAGACCGCCCAGGTCAATCGTATCCATGCCGTAGCGGTTGGCAAGGTCGTTGCCCTTGAGAATCGCCGCCAGGTTATCCACCCCCACGCCGGAGCCAAACGAGACCGCCGTGCAGTACTCCGGTCCGCCGACGGTGGTACCGGCAAATTCACCGTCGGTTACTTTGGAGAGACGGTCGCACTTGAGCGAGCAGCGGTAACAGCCGATGGTGCCCACCTGATAGGTGGCAGCCAGGGCGTCCATGTCAATCTTGTGTTTGCCCTCAAACTGTCCAAACTGAAAATTGCGCGTGTTGGTGCCGCCCAGTTCGGTGTGGTGGTCCATCAGCGTGCCCAGCGTGCCGCGCCGTTTGAAATCCTGGGCGCGGGCGTCGTTGTTTTCGATTTCGCGCAGTTCCGCCGCCAGCTCATTGAAGCGGGCGGGGTCCATCATCGCCACCGGGCGGGTACTGCGGGCTGCAATGGCTTTGAGGTTCTTGCTGCCCATCACCGCCCCCAGCCCGGTGCGGGCGGCGCCGTGCTCCTTATCGCACATGATGGCGGAGATGCGCACCAGCCGCTCGCCCGCTGGACCAATGGCAGCCACCTGAAAGGCTTTGCCGTGTTCGGCTTGCAGGGCATCGGTGGTTTCGTGGACGTCTTTGCCCCACAGGTGGCGGGCGTCGCGGATTTCGACATGGTCTTCGTCAATGAGCACATAGACGGGGTGGGCGGCTTTGCCGTAGATGAGCATCAGCCCGTATCCGGCGCGGCGCAGGGTAGGCCCAAAGAAGCCGCCCGAGTTGGCATCGCCCAAGATGCCGGTGAGCGGCGAGCGCCCGCCGACCACAATGCGCGAGGAAGACAGCGCCGGGGTGCCGGTGAGGGCGCCGGGGGCAAAGATGAGGATGTTTTCGGGTCCCAGCGGGTCAACGTTTTTGGGCAGCAGGTCATATTGCAGGCGCGAGGTGTAGCCGCGTCCGCCCAGATAGGTGCGCGCCAGCGCCATGCTCAGCGGCTGGATTTGAATGTCGCCGCTGGTCAGATTGATGGTGAGCATTTTGCCGATGGCTTCTTCTGATGTCGTCATCCGTTATTTCTCCAATTGCTGAAAAATGCGGGGGCGGGGTGTGCGGCTGGGCTGGCTGGGATGTGCCCCGCCCCCAAATCGAAGGGGTCGTGTCAGGGGGCAGTTATGCCCGGCTCAAAATTTCAATCACGCCGGTGTTGCCGTTGACGCGCACACGGTCGCCGCTCTTGATGCGGGCGGTGGCGTCGCCGGTGCCGACGACTGCCGGAATGCCAAACTCGCGCGCCACCACCGCAGTGTGGCTGAGCACACCGCCGGTGTCGGTGATGGCGGCTTTGATCTTGCTAAACAGCACCACCCAGGCCGGGTTGGTCATGATGCAGACCAGCACGTCGCCGTCTTTGATATCGCCAAAGTGTTCGGGGTCGGTTACCACGCGGGCAATGCCTTCGGCAATCCCAGCCGCGGCGGGCAGACCTTTGATCTGGTCCTGCACCTTGTCCTCACCGCGCTGCTCGCGGTCCCAGCGCTCGGGCCAGCCCCACAGCGTATGGTACGGCTCGACATACATCGCCCAGTGGGTCACCGTGCCAATCCAGCTGCGCGGGCGGATTTGATAGGCTTTGTCATAAGCCATGCGCGCCTTCTTGATCACCGCCCGCCCGTCATAGCCGGTGGGGTTGGCAACATACGCGCGCAGCTGGTCGTATTCGAGGAACATGATGTCCTCGGCGTCATCCAGCAGACCTTCCTTGACCATCTTGCGCCCCACCGCCAGCAGCACCAAACGCATGCGGGCAAAGGTGCCCTGATCCATGTAGAAGTGGTGGTCAGGGGTGAGCGGCATCATGCGCGTTGCCAGTTCAATGGCGGTGTCCAGCTTCTTGCGCTGTTCGGGGGTGGCAGAAGCCGGCACCAGCGCCTTGAGTTCCTTGATGGCGGCTTCGTGGTCTTCGGTCATGCGCTTGATCTCTTTGGGGAAGTCGTAATCAGCCGCCAGGTAGCCCTTGATGCTCTCGATGGCAGGGGTGGGGTCTTCTACCCACAGCTTGTGGATGTACTCGTGCGGGTACATCGAGGGTTTGTAGCCAAATTCCTTGTTGTAAGTCTCCACGTCCTTGAGGAAGGCTTTGCCCTTGTCGCTCTTCTGCAGGGCGGGGAGGATGGCGGCGGCGGTTTCGCCCGCATCGAAGATGGCTTTGAGGTCTTTATCGGCTTTGACCTTTTCTTTGAGCTTCCACAGCGCTTCCAGGCTGTCCCAGTTGCGGTCTTTGATGGAGATGAGGATGCGCCCGATGAGGGCTGGGTCGACTTTGCCGATCACCTCACCCACCACGGCGCCCAGGTCCATGGAGGACTGGAACTGCGCCAGGTTGAGAATCCAGTGCAGACGGAAGTGGCGCTCCTGGATGTCAATGGCTTCCTCGAGGAAGACCATCAATTCCTGGAGGGAAGCCGTTTCGGTGGGATAGGTATCCAGATATTCAAAATTGCGCTTGATTTCGGGCAGATAGCGCTTCTGCCACCAGTCGAGGAAGTTGGCGGCGTAGGTGCCCATAATCCAGCCGTAGTAGGGTCCCAGCATGGCAGCCGATTCTTCTTCGCGGGGGACAATGGCGCTGTAGAGATAGCCGTTGACGCGCTTGCCAATCCAGGCTTTGCCCAGCGGGAAGCCGAAGCGGCGGTACATGTAGTCGAGGGTGGGTCCCCACCAGCCGTGCAGGCTCCAGTACATCGGCGAAATCGGTCGTGGGACGTGGTTGTCATCGTAGAACCAGAAGAGCTTTTTTTCTTCTTCGTCCTTCCACTCCACGGGGAAGTCCGCATCGCCAAAGAACGTTCCTAGAACTTGATTGGGGTCTGACATGGTTTTCTCTCCTTAAGTTTCAATATACAAAGGGGACATCAAGATCAATTTTTAGGGTTATGCGTTCCGAACCAGTCAACCGCTAATGCACTACAGATAAAAGGGGATGTGTAGCACATTTTTTCTTTGGGACAGCTTCACCTCCTGTGAAAAGGATAGATGGGGGAAACTTTTTATATTGTATAACAAAACCCAAAGAAAAGCCGTGCAAATTAATTATAAACGACTATCAATTATCGATAATAGTGACAAATGTCACTATTATCGATAATCGATTTATGTCTATAATAGTATTTATCAACGCCGCACGGGTGGATGGCATGTCTTGTTCGCCAGCACCCACCGCCGCCGCAAGTCTTCTCAATCAGGAGGAGGTGTTCTTCGGCAGGAAATCCCCTAAGTTTTAAATCCCCACACAGTTCGACGCCCTGCTGCCTGCTGGCAGAGAGGCGCAAACAAAAATTTTTCTGTTTCAGCAAACTGAAAATTGAGGAGAAAAGGTCATGAAAAGCAAAGCGAAACTTGTATCAGTTGTGATCAGCATGGTGGTTGTGTTGAGCCTGCTCATCAGCTGCGCACCCCAACCGGCAGCCACCGAAGCCCCTGCGCCGCAGCAGCCCGCCCAGCCCGAAGCGACTGCCGCGCCTGCCCAGCCCGAGGCATCCGCCCCGACCGAAGCACCCGCCGCACCGGCTGCTGAAGGGGCAAAGAAGATCGTCATCGGTCTCTCCAACGGCTATTTTGGCACTGACTGGCGCACCCAGCATCTCAATGCCGCCCAGCAGGTATTTGACGAAGCCAAAGCCGCCGGGTTGATCGCTCAGGACAGCGAACTCAAAATCCAAAACGCCGGCGCCGATACCAACCAGCAGATCCAGCAATTCCGCAACATGATCAACGAAAAAGTGGACGTGCTGATGATCAACGCCAACTCCGCCACCGCCCTCAACGAGGTAATTGACGAGGCAAAAGATGCCGGTATCCCCGTCATCTCCTTTGACCAGGCAGTTACCAACCCCTACGCCTACAACGTGACGGTGGATCACTACGCATGGGGCAAGCGTTATGCCGAATGGCTGGCAAAAGCCCTCAACGGCAAGGGCAAAGTCGTTACCATTGACGGTCTGCCCGGTCATCCCGCCGCCGAAGCGCGCAAGAAAGCCGCCGAGGATGTCTTTGCCCAGTATCCCGACATCGAAATCCTCCAGCAAATCTACGGCATGTGGGATCAATCCAAAGCCCAAGCCGCCACCGCCGACCTGCTGGCAGCCTTCCCGCAGATTGACGGCGTCTTTGTCGAGGACTCGATGGCAATGGGCGTGATGCGCGCCTTCCAGACCGCCAACCGCACCGTCCCCACCATGACCGGCGAAGCCACCAAAGGCTACCTGCTGATGTGGAAGGACGAACTGACCAAAAACCCCGACTTCCAAAGCTTTGCCCAGGCAAACCCGCCCGGCATCAGCGGCTCGGCGATGAAGATTGCCATCCGCGTGGCATTGGGGCGCAAGCTCAAACCACAGCCCGAAAGCACCTTCTACTATCCCATCAGCGTTACCGTGGATAAGACCAACATTGACCAGGTGCTGGAAATGCTCAAGGACAAACCCGAAACCTACTTCCTGGATGAGTGGTTGACCGACGAAGCGGCAGATGCGCTCTTTGAATGAGAAGCAAACTTCACGATAAATAGCCATCAGCAGCCAATGGGTGATGCAGGGGAATACCCCTGTATCACCCATGATGCTATACTATACATAAATCCGATTGTTCATCAGGGAGCCAAACGTGAACGTACTCGAAGCCAGAGCGATTAAGAAATCCTTTGGGGGCGTCAAAGCCCTGGTAGACGGCAACATCAGCTGCTGCAAAGGCGAGATTGTCGGTCTGCTTGGGGCAAACGGCTGCGGCAAAACCACCTTTTCGCGGATTTTGATGGGGATGCTCAACTGCGATGATGGTGAAATCCTCATCAACGGCGAACGGGTATCTTTCAATTCGCCAATGGATGCCATGCAGCGCGGGCTGGCAATGGTGCACCAACAGCTGAGTCTGATACCCGATATGACCGTCTGGGAAAACATCAACATCGGCAACGAACCCCGCAGCGCGCTGGGGTTCATTGATACCGCCGCCTGCCGCCAGCGGGCGCGCCAGGTGCTGGAGCGTCTCTGTCCGGAGGTGGATATGGAACGCAAGGTCAGCGAGCTTTCCCCCTCCGAACAACAGCTGGTTGAGATTGCCAAAGCGCTTTCCAAAGACTTCAACATCCTGATTCTGGACGAGCCGACTTCGGCGCTGGAACAGGTGCAGGTCAACCGCCTGTTCGACCTCCTGCGCCAGGTCAAACAGCAGGGCGCCACCATCATCTTCATCTCGCACCGTCTGGGCGAGGTGGTAGAGATTTGCGATTATGTGGTGGTCTTCCGCAACGGCGCCAATGTGGGCACGGTTGACCTGCTGCGCGATGGACAGGACGAGGAACGCATCATTGCCCTCATCACCGGCAGGGAAGAGCAGGCGGCAATCGCCAAAAAACACGGCGCACAACAGAACGGCGGCGGCGTGCGCTTTGCCGTCAAAGACCTGTGTATGGGCAAACTGCGCCAGATCAGCTTTGCGCTGCGCCGCGGCGAAATTGTCGGCATCGGCGGTTTGCAGGGGCAGGGGCAGGAGGAACTGCTGCTCACGCTGGCTGGGCTGCTGGCGCCCGCCGAACGCGGCAGCGTGCTGGTCGATGACATCCCCCTCAAACTGCACCACCCTTCCGACGCCATTCGGCAGGGTGTGGTGCTGGTGCCCGGCGACCGCAAAAAAGAAGGTCTGTTCTTGAACCACAGTATCCTGATGAATATGATGTACGCCCGTTTTTCCCTCAAGGGCGAGTGGATCATCCCCTTCCGCAAATACCGCCGCGAGGCGGAGGAAATCATGCGCGCCCTTTCCATCAAAGCCGAAGGGGTAGATACCGAACTCAACACGCTCAGCGGCGGCAACCAGCAAAAGGTGGTGGTCGGCAAGTGGCTGCCGCTCAACCCCAAAGTGCTGCTGCTGTGCGACCCTGCCAAAGGGGTGGATGTTCAGGCAAAAAAGGAACTGTACGAGCTGGTTGCCCGCCTGGCACAGCAGGGCACGTCCATTCTGCTCTACGCCAGCGATAACGAAGAACTGGTGGCGGCTTGCGAGCGTGTCTTTGTCATGTATGAGGGGCAGATCGTAGAAGAACTGCAGGGGGCAGAAGTTACCGAAGACAACCTGGTGGCAGCTTCGCTGCGGGCGAGAACCACCCCATCAACACTTTGAGGATGCATCAATGAACTTCACTGCCGGATTAAAACGAATCAGCCGCAGACCGGAATTTACCAGCGTGGTGATCCTGCTGGTGATCATCTTCCTGAATGCGCTGCTGCAAAAGAACTTTTTTGCTACCAAAGTGATTTTGACCAATCTCAAAACGTTTACACCGCTGATCCTGATCAGCATCGGGCAGGCGGTGATTGTGCTGTGCGGGGGAATTGACCTTTCGGTGGGCAGCCAGGTTTCGCTCATCAATGTCATTCTGGCAACCATGATGCGCGACAGCATCGGCGACTCGCTGCCGGTGCTGCTGCTGGCGCTGGGGGCAGCGGTGGGCATGGGGGCAGTCAACGGTTTCTCCGCCGGATACCTGAACCTGCCGCCGATGATTGCCACATTTGCCACCCAAGCCATCTTTTTTGGGCTGGCACTGTTTGTCCTGCCGCATCCAGGGGGCGTCATCCCCCGCTGGGCAGTCGAGGCTTTCAAGTGGCATGTATGGCTGATCTCCACCCCGCTGGTGGTGATTGTGCTTGCCATGCTGCTGTGGGAATATATCCGCCGCAGACGGCTGGGGCAATACATCTACGCCGTGGGCAGCAGCGAAGAAGCAGCTTTTGCCAACGGCATCAACACCCGCTGGGTTAAGCTGATGTCCTATATGATCGGCAGCTTTTTTGTCATGCTGGGCGCCTATGCCATCACCCTGCAGGCTGCCTCAGGCGACGCTCGTCTGGGGCTTTCGTACCCGCTGACCTCGATTGCCGCCGTGGTGGTGGGGGGCATCTCACTGCAAGGGGGACGGGGCAACGTTATCGGGGCAGTGTTTGGCGCGCTGGTGATGAACATGGTGATTAACCTGATTTACTTTGCCAACATCCCCAGCGAATACCAGGAATTCACCAAAGGCTTTATCATCATCCTGGCACTGGCAATGGCTGTCATCTACCGCAGAAATGGAGCAAGGAGGCAGACATCATGACCGCAGAAAATGGCGCTTTCTCTTCGCAAATGAATGCCGCCCAGCGCATCAAACGCATCTACCGCACCCACAGCAAAAGCATCATCCCCTTTCTGATTGCCGCCATCCTGCTGATTGCCGGGGAGTTTGTCGCTCAGGGGTTTGCTGGGGCAGCGCATGTGCTCGAGCTGCTCAAAATTTCCTCGTTTCTGGGGATTCTGGTGCTGGCGCAGTCCATCGTCATCATCGCCGGGGGGGAGGGGATTGACCTTTCGGTGGGGGCAATTGCTACCATCAGCGCCGTGATGGCTTCGGTCATCATCAACGGACAGGACAAGATGATTTGGGTTGCGCTTCCAGCGGTGATTGTAACCGGTTTTGTGCTGGGGCTGTTCAACGGCATTGGCGTGGCGCTGTTCCGCGTCCCGCCGCTGATCATGACGCTGGGCATGTCGAGCGTGATCAACGGCATGGTGATTATCTACAGTCAGGGATACATCTTCCGCGGCAGTGCTTCGGAGCTTCTCAAAACCATCGGGGCAAAAGCCAGCGGCGGCATCCCCAACATGGTGTTTGTGTGGGCGGTGGTCATCGCCGCGGCGCTGCTGATCCTCAACCGCACACGCTGGGGGGTCATGCTGTATGGGGTGGGCGCCAACGAGCTAACCGCCGAACTCAACGGGGTCAAAACGCGCCGTGTGCGGGCGCTGGCGTATGCCTTCAGCGGCGCCATCTCAGCCATTGCCGGTTTCTTCCTGCTGGGATATATCGGCATGGCGTTTATTGACATCGGCAGCAAATACGTACTGCCGTGTGTGGCAGCAGCGGTGATTGGAGGCGTCTCGCTGGCAGGCGGCGCGGGGGGTTATCTGGGAGCAGCGGGCGGCGCCATCGTGCTCACCGTGCTTTCGGGTCTGCTGGTCACCATCAAGATGGGCGAAGCCGGGCGGCAGGTGGTTTCGGGGCTGGTGCTGATCATCCTGCTTGCCGTCTATGCCCGTCAAAGCCAGCGCTGACGGCGTGCGGATTACGGGCAGTCATCCGGGCAGGTAAAGGCGTCCTCGCCGCACATCTCCGAGCACATCCCGTCGCCGCAGGCGCTGCCGCAATCATCAGGGCAGTTGCACGTGTTTTCGTAGTCGCCGCACACGCCGTCGCCGCAGAAGCCGCTATCGCCCCCGCAGTCCGCCGGGCAAGTGGTAGCGTCCTCGCCGCACGTATCCGCGCACATCCCGTCGCCGCAGGCACTGCCGCAGTCCTCAGGGCAG